>DAOTZE010000030.1:0-2037 GCA_034434495.1 Anaerolineales bacterium | reverse complement strand
GCAAATGCAATAACCAACCCGCATACCAAACCGAACATTGCGCCATAAAACTGGCTGACATACCCATTTACCAACCCGCCTGCCCAACTGCCTAGCAGTATCGCCAGCAAAAGCGTAATAACAAAAATGCCTAGTTCTCGAAAGATGTTTTTATAAGCGCTTGGCTTACCTCTATGTTTTTGGATAATGCTATACACCGCGAAGGCAAGGCTGACCAATACAGCAACTACGCCAAGCGCCAGTGTGAAATTGGGGTAGAGAAGGATTGCGGCGAGGGCTAAGATGGATAAAAATAGAGGGATACCGTATAGCGCTTTTTTCATTTTGTATGCTTTTTTCTACAACTCAATCAAATTACGGCGTACTAACGGCGGGCCACTTCCAATACGGATACATGCCGCCGTCAACGATTTTGATTTCTTCGCCCGTTTCGATGTTTAGCTTATAAATTGCATAATAATCCGGAAGCGACATTCCCTTTACTTCTCTTATTAAGCGGTGATAAACGAGCCATTTTCCGTCTGGCGACCAGGCTGGTTCTGGAGGAGGCGTGTCATTAATTAATTGATAAGTTGGGTGAATTGCCCCTGCTGGATTGATATAGCCAGAAACTTGAATTGGCTGAGTTTTACTAGTTACATCTAATACATAAATACCATCTTTTCCTGTATAGGCTAAATATTTGCTGTTGAGAGACCATGCGGGGAAATCGCCTTCAAACATGGCTATTTCTCTTTTGCTCTCACGTTCTTTTATTACAATAGTTTTCTTTTGAAGGTCCAAAGTGTCGGTTATTACAGAAGCAATAAATTGCAAATTGGGTGAAAAAACGCCTATTTCATTTTTATATGTTTTTATAGGTTGCGCATCTGTTCCACAATCGTCTATATTGTAGAGCGCCATACCGTTATCGGTTTCAATAAAGATATGATTTTCCTCAACCGCTAACAAAGGTTTATTTTGGCTTCCCCATTGTGAGCAGGGAATTGGCTGTTCATTAACTTGCCAAACTATTAATAAATCAGGTCCGTCCATATACCAATAACCATGATTATTATTTATCATCGCAACTATCTTGAGGTTATCGCGAGTAATAGCGGGTTTGGCTATGGTGACCAGCTGGCTTGGCACTCTCACCCCATCTAATTTTACAGCGAAATCAATAATTTCGGTGTCGGTCCCATCTGCATTCACGAATCCTATTCCGTATGAAGCGGTAAATATAATTTCTGTATCAGGAAAAGATTCAGGCGCTTGAATTTCAGTTGCGTAGCCGCAACTGATACTGACAAGCGCTATCATCAAAGCAAACAATAATAATCTTCTATAGGATTTATTCTTCATATGTCTAAGTTCATGGGCTTATCTCATCTATTGTGGTTGAGGTAAATTGCCGTCTGAATTAGAAGGCGATGCGGGAGGATTACAAATTGTGTCTGGAATGAGAGTGGTCATTGAAAATCTTGGCGGATAGAATAGAAACTTCCTGCCCCAATTATCAACAAGTTGTTTAGTTTTCCATTCTGTATAAGTATTGGGATTAATAGGATCTAAAAGTTGCCAATAATCTGTATTTGCGTCATATCCAACTACAGTCAATGTATGAGGGAAGCCTCCAAAAAATGCTAAATGCCCATTTGTATCAAATATGTCAACCGGCCTCGCAATATGAATGTTCGTCGGATACCCATTTTGAAGGTTTTGAATTAAGTCGTCCACCGTATTGCCAGAAGTTAATTGGGCAGTGTAGCCGCAACCATAGGTCTCTCTCAAATTGTTTCCATGTTCATTTAACACAACAACTGCTCTTTTCCCCATCTCCGCTTCCGCGGCAAAGAGGTTGGTGTATTTCTCTTTCGCATTTTGCGCCGCTTGGGCGATTTGCCAATTGCGTATCTTCAATTGCTCCATCAGCGCTATTCTACCTGATTCTATGGGGGCGATTGTTCTAAAACATATTTAGACATCCTACCGGCTTTTTAATTTTTTGGTTTTCAATCAAAATAAAAGTCATTTTTTGTTATCAATAAAAATACA
>DAOTZE010000029.1:0-111301 GCA_034434495.1 Anaerolineales bacterium | reverse complement strand
TTGACCATAGATGAAGTGAGGTTGTATAATCGGTTTCGTAAGTTTTAACCCAATCCGCCTATCGGAAAAAGTTTGAGAGAGCATGATGACCTACTAGTAGAAAGGATTGTGCTCATGTACTCTAAAATCATGTTGACTGCGGCTCTCGTTTCACTCCTCAGTGGGTGCGCCCGCTCCGCGCCTGAATCCATTCTCACGGCTGCGCCTTCTTCCACCCATACGGCAATCCCGACTGCAACAGAAACCCTCGCTCTCACAGCCACTCCCGAAGCCACAGCCACACCCGAACCAACCGCCACCCTGGAGCCTCGTGAATTTGTCCCCGCAAACGATATTGAGTTTGTCGAAAGCCTTCCAGACTACAATCTTGAGCTTCGCTCCGACGCCGACCGCGATGCGATTTATTGGGATGCGATCCACAATCAGGTGGGATTTGCCACAAGCAAAAGCAAAGGATTTGAAAGTAACCGTGCTATCTATGAAGCCATTATCAAAGATCACCCCGAATGGGAGGGTATCGGTCTTAGTTCCGATTACGAAACAGTAATTGACTTCATGAAAGAATTTCTGAAGCGTTCAGGAGGCAAGATGATTATTGCAGACGCCAGCTTCAATAAATACACCGTTGACTTCAACTTACCTGTTAAATTTGAGGTGATATTGGTTAACGAATTACCCCAAAATTACTCAAGTTATATTGCCAAAGCAGACGATACCAATCGGGGTGGTGGTGGAACAGTTTATGCCAGTGAAGATGGACAGCTAACTTATAGTGTTGCAGTTGTCCCCGGAGCGCTTGAAGATACTCAAATTGACCCTGCTTATATATACAAATCATGGAATTGGACACCAGCAGAAGTGTTAAGTGATCTTTTCAGACAGCTTATTTCAGAAACTATTTACAAAGATAGGGATTCAGAAAAAATGAAATATCAGCTTTATACAAAAGGCGGAGTTCCTAGAAGTGGCTCGTTTTACGCAGATACCTACTGGACATTCATCAGATAAAAATTGACTTCATCTAAATAAAAATCTACACTGTTTATGTGAGAAAATTTGCAATCTTTTTGTTTTTGGCAGCTATTCCTTTCATTTTCCCTAAATCTGTAAATTCTCAACAATGTATAAATGGTGGGGTAGAGTGTTGTGTTTTAGTTAATGGACAGTGTCGTGGAGATACTTTTCCCGGCAATTGCAATTCAAACTGTGTAGGCACATGTCCATCTAATGGTTTTGATGAAGTGCGAATAGAAGAAGACAACTGCCACTGGGAAGGGCAGCCGCCAAGCGGGGGAGGCGGGGGAGGGGGCAGTTGCCGGCAGGCCCGGGTAGATTGTCCCGCCGGCACGACGCGGGGCAGTACTGTAGTTTCAAGCACGTGCCAGGTTGTTAACGGTCTTCCTATATGCGGAGGAATAGGCAGTGCGCAAAGAACTTTCAGCGACTCTGTAAATTGCTGTAATTGGATTGATCCGCCAAGAGTCTGCTGTCCTTGGCATTCTTGTCCCCCCCGCAAGGAACGCCAACCGTTGAACGAAACCTTGCCGCTTGACAAGGTTTCGTTAATCCAGTAATATATGAATAATTGTTCATATATTCAATAAAGTTATGACGCTCAATGAACTCAAAGCCATTCAACTTGCCGAACTCTTCAGCGCCCTAAGCGACGCAAATCGCGTGCGAATCATTTCCACTTTGTTGGAAAAAGAAATGAACGTCAGCGACATTGCCCAAAAAACAGGCATGAGCGAATCGGCGGTTTCGCACCAATTGCGCGGGCTGCGGCAGATGCGATTGATTCGCGGCAGAAAATCTGGCAGGCAAGTCTTTTATTCGCTCGACGATGACCACGTCAAAAAACTATATCTCATGGGCTTAGACCACGTCAAACACGGGTAAAGACGCAAGGGCAACCCTTCAGTATTAGCAATCAAATTAGGCGGGTCGCCTCTACAGAAAATATAAATCATGCACAATCATTCTCATTCACACTTTGGCGATGTCGCCAATCAAACGACGAAACGACTTGCCCTGTCGCTTGGATTTACTGCAATATTTGTGATTATCGAAATCGCCGCTGGCATTTGGGGAAATAGTTTGGCGCTGCTCACCGACGCCGCGCATAATTTTACCGATGTCATCGCTTTGGGATTAAGTTGGTACGCGCTTCGACTCGCCCTCAAGCCTGCTCATGCAGGGAAAACATTCGGCTACCATCGAGCAGGGATTCTCACCGCGCTGGTCAACTCCACAACGTTGGTATTAATCGCATTCGGTATTTTTTACGAAGCGTATCAGCGTTTTCTCCATCCGCCTGAGGTGAACACATCCATCTTAATCGGCGTAGGCGGAGTTGCCTTTCTCATTAATCTAGGCACAGCCTTGCTCATCAAAAAAGGAAGCGAACATGATTTGAATCTACGCAGCGCGTTTTTGCATCTCATGGGCGATGTAGTATCCACGCTAGGCGCAGTGATTGCCGGCGTAATAATTCTATTCACCAATTGGAATTGGCTCGACCCTCTCGTTAGCGTGTTGATTGGCGCATTGATTTTATACAACGCTTGGGGAATTATCAAACAAACCGTTCACATTCTGCTCGAAAGCGCGCCCGAAAATATAGATGTGACCAAAATGGTGGAAGAGATTCGCAAAGTGGAAGGCGTGCAAGATATTCACGATTTACACGTTTGGAGCATTAATGAAAACCTGCGAATGCTCACCGCCCATATAGTCATTAGCGACATTACCGTTCGGGAAGGCGTTTTAATTCAGCAAAGAGTCAATGAACTATTAGCGCACGAATACAACATTCAACACGCCACCTTGCAACTAGAATGCGAAGGATGCGCCGATAATTTGTTGTATTGTGAAATTAAAGAACACAGACACGTTTAGGTCTCGCGAAAAGCGAGGCGATTTCATTCGTCATGCTTGGTATATTGAAAACGCGGCGCGCAATTTTGCAAGCCTTTTTCAATTGCCATATCCCCATCCATAAATTAAAATATCAAGCGCTATGACTGACAACGCCGCTCCGCTCAAACTCGCCCCCAGCCCCAAACATAGACCAATTCTCGGCATGATTCCCGAAATGACCAAAGACATGCTTGGCATGTTCATGGATTTAACAAAACAGCATGGCGGAATTGTGCAATTCAAGTTATTAAACAAAACTTACATGCTGGTTACCAAGCCTGAATATGTAAAACATATTTTGCAAAGCAATCATCACAATTACATTCGCGGCAGAAGCGTGGAAACGGGGCGGGTTTTATTAGGCAACGGCTTACCCTTAAGCGACGGCGAATTTTGGCTGCAGCAACGCCGCATTATGCAACCCGCGTTTCATCGCCAAAAGTTATCAACCCTTGCGGAAACGATGACGAATGTAATTCAAAAACACCTAAGCGACTGGGAAAGATACAACCAAGCCCATCAAGTCTTTGATATGGAAGATGAAATGACAAACCTCACCTTGTCCATCATCATCAAAACCATGTTCAGCGCAAAAATTACAGAGGCGCAAGTCAAAACATTGGGCGAAGCCTTTCGCACGGCATCGGCTTTTATGCTGTGGAAGAGCCAACAATTTATTCAACTTCCGCTTTCGTTTCCATTGCCAAAGCATATCGCCTACAACAAAGCCGCCAAAGCGTTAGACGAAATTGTTTACCCATTAATTGCCGAAGGAAGGAAAAACCCGCAAGACGATTTGCTGGGGATGTTGCTCAATGCCAAAGATGCAGAAACAGGCTTGGGCATGTCTGACGCGCAAGTGCGGGATGAAATCATCACTATCTTTTTCGCCGGTCACGAAACTTCGGCAATGGCGCTCACTTGGGCGTTTTATCTAATTGCGAAACATCCGCACGTCGAATCAAAATTAATGGGCGAAATTACGCAAGTCTTAAATCAGCGCACGCCCACGCTTGAAGATTTGCCAAAGTTAACTTACACAACGCAAGTCATCAACGAAGTTCTGCGTTTGTATCCGCCTGCGTATTTGTTCGCGCGCGAAGCCGTCACCGACCAAGAACTCGATGGGTATTTCATTCCTGCCGGCGCTTTAATTTTTATCACGCCGTATGTCACCCATCACGACCCAACCTATTGGAACGACCCCGAAACGTTTGACCCCGAACGCTTTACGCCTGAAAATATGTCCAAACGCAATAAAGATATTTATTATCCTTTTGGCGCAGGACCGCACATTTGCATTGGCAACAACTTAGCCATGATGGAAATGCAATTGACCCTAGCCATGGCGTACCAACGCTTTGCGCCTAAATTGCTATCCAACTCGGCTGTGGGGCTGCGCCCCGAAGCCACGCTTCGCCCAAAGGGCGGGATGAAAATGAAATTGTAAAACCTGTTAAAAAATAAATTTTCGCCTTGTAATAAAACATCTCCTCCCCTCATCCAAACCACATGACAAACAGAACCATTTCCCACATCATCGAACCAAACCTCGTCATCGAAGGCGCGGGCGTATTGCTCCGCCGTTCTTTCGGTCCGCACGTCAGCAACAAATTTGACCCCTTCCTGCTCTTCGACCATTTCGCCTTCAACAACCCGCTCGAAGGTCCCATCAAAGGCTTCCCCACCCATCCGCATCGCGGCATCGAGACCGTTACCTACATGCTTGAAGGCACAGTCCGCCATCGTGATAGTCTCGGCAACATGGGCGTCATCGCCGAAGGCGATGTGCAATGGATGACCAGCGGGCGCGGAATTTTGCACGAAGAAATGCCGCGTCGTAGTGAAAACGGAAACATTTACGGTTTTCAACTTTGGGTCAATTTGCCTGCCGCGCAAAAGATGAGTCAACCGCGTTATCAAGAAATTAACGCGAATGCAATTCCTGTAATCGAAAAAGACGGCGTGAAGATTCGACTCGTGGCTGGAGAAATAGACGGCATTCGCGGACCTGTCACTGAAATTTCCGCATCGCCTCTTTATATGGATGTCAACCTGTCCGCTGGTTCCCGATTCAGTTTACCCATCCCCAACGGACACACCGCCCTCGCATACGTTTTTGAAGGCACAGGCGAATTTGGAGGCGAAGTCGTCGAATCGGTCAGCATGGCAGTATTCAACGACGATGGCGACCAAGTTGAAGTCAAGACAGAAGCGAGCGTCCGTTTCATGCTCATGGCTGGCGCGCCATTCAAAGAACCGATTGTTCCGTATGGACCATTCGTCATGAATACACGCGAAGAAATAGAAGAAACGATTCGTGAATTACGAAACGGCACGTTTATAAAATAAAGGCAACCGTCCC
The DNA here is from genome assembly GCA_034434495.1 of Anaerolineales bacterium. Taxonomy (GTDB): domain Bacteria; phylum Chloroflexota; class Anaerolineae; order Anaerolineales; family Villigracilaceae; genus Villigracilis. Next base: position 106,017 of record DAOTZE010000029.1, on the reverse strand, counting down.
GCAGGCTTATAAGAATCATTTAGATTCGTGAACAAAACCTGCGGGACGTTTTTATTTAATATGTCACAAGTATTATTCGGAAACCGCCTCGGCAAACAAGGTCAAATTCGCATCGGCTGTTGCGCTGTGATATTTGATTCAACGCGCCAAAAAGTCTTGCTTACCCAACGCGCAGATAACGGGCGCTGGTGCTTACCCGGCGGCGCAATGGAGTCTGGCGAATCTGCCGCAGAAGCGTGCGAGCGCGAAGTGTTTGAAGAAACCGGCTTGAAAGTAAAAGCCAAACGATTAATCGGCGTATATAGCAATCCAGACCAATTAGTCATTTATAATGATGGCACAAAAGTTTTTATGGTGGTGTTAAGTTTTGAAGCCGAAATCATTTCAGGCGAATTATCTTTAAGCAACGAAACAACCGCGTTTGGATATTTTTCTTTAGCGGAAATGGAATCTATGCCGATGCACGGCGAACATAAATCTCGCGTCGAAGACGCTTTTTTGGGCGGCGAAGCATTGATGAAATGATTAGACCGTTGACGGTAAACAATGGACGGTCTACGGTCTGCCGTCCACCGTTATTACTTAAGTACCCCAACATACTCGTTACTTCAGAAATAAAACTGTGTTCTTTTATATCAATACATCACTTGGAGACAATAATATGCTACACAATATTTCAGAAAAGTTTTACAAATGGGCAAATGGCTGGGTTGTACTCATTTTAGTTGCATTAGATATGTTCTTTGCAGGCTTTGTCATGCCATTCATTGGCGGGTTAATGCAAGACGGCACAGGGCAAATTCAACCGCTAGACTTAATGTTGTTCGCCACGCCAGACAAAACATTTGCGATGATTGAAAGATATGGCGATAGTGGACGTGTGTTTTATCGCAACGTCGAACTCACGGCAGATATTGCCTACCCGATTGTTTATTTCTTTGCCTTTAGCCTATTAATCTCATGGCTGTTCAAGCGCGGCGTTTCGCCCGCCAGCAATTTACGCAAGTGGAACATTGTTACGCTTGGCGCGTTTGTTTTTGATTTACTCGAAAACGCAACCATTGTCACACTGCTTTCCATCTTCCCATCACAGCCCGTGATTTTAGGCTGGCTATTGTTTATCTTCACAGCCATCAAATGGTTGTTTGCCGGAGTCAGTATTTTGTTAATCTTACTTGGCTTGGTTTTAGCAATTAAGAATAAATTCAAAGCGCAAGCATAACTCGACGGCAGACGATAGACCGCAGACCTTTTTAGCCGTCTATCGTCTGCGGTCAGATTTTCAACCGCCACACGCCTGTACACTCTGGCAAAATCACCCAATTATTTTTTACCACTTTATCGCCCAACTCATCGCCGAAGAAAAAGCGAGATAACTCTTCGGCTTCTTGAATGGATTCAAATTTATAATCGGTGCGGATAATTTGATTTTGAAACCCGACCTCATCGAGCCAAGCGTAAAATTCTTTGAGATGCTCCAACTTAATCGGCGATTCGTTTCCCGTCCCCAACGATTCAAATAAAACAATGTAACTATTCGGGGTTAAGACGCGCTTCATTTCGGTCAGCCAAGCCTCTAATTCGCTTCTCCACGAATCTTTATTCCACACGGCTAAATAACTTACGCTCCAACCAGAGACGGCTAAATTGGCAGAATGAGCGTCAATTGGCAATTGGCGATGGTCAGCCACATCAATCTTCCAATTCGATAAATTTGTTTTGGATAATTTTTCACGACACACTCTCAACATTTCTTCGGAAATATCGAAAGCGTGGATATGCTTAACGATTGGGGCGAGTAAACAGGTCAAACGTCCCGTACCCGCTCCAAGGTCAAGGACGAGGCGGTTTTCTAAATCCGTAATTTCTTTCAAAGCGTTGAGAATATTTCCTTGATAATCTTCGCGGGCAATTAAGGCTTCGTATTTATCGCCTTCGGTTTGGTAAATTTCTTCTTGAGTTGGCATAGGCTATTCCACATCCGTTTTCCAGTTGTAATTTTCCTTAAGAACCCGCGCAGGCGCGCCGCCAATCAAAACATAGCCGGCGTGAAATTGGTTTGTCACCACACTGCCGAGCGCCACCAATGAATTATCGGCAATAGAAGCGCCCGGGGCAAAACGAACGGCGCTTCCAATGTAACAATCGCTTCCTATTTTTATCGCGCGGTTTTGCGCGCCTGCGCCGTGCGTCCAAAACTGCGATTCAACCCCGGCAATCCACGACCTTGCTCCTAAAATAAAAGTCCCCACAACGTCAAAATAATGATTAGAAGTAATCAACGCCGAGTTTTCAATTTGCAAAGCGCGGGTGTAATTAAATTTTTGATATTGCTCTTGCAAAACCCAGCGCCCGCAAATAAATTTATTTTGATTTCCAATCGAAACATTTTCGGCAATCGAAACCTTCATCGGTCCGACAAATAGATTGAACCACCCGATTTTAGCGCGGCTGATAGTAAAACTATCAACGGCGATTAATGTGCCAAAACCGATTTTCGATTTGTGAATTTGATATCCAAGCAGTTTGTATCCAAACGCCCGCCAAGCGTTTAGCGGAAGAACGCTGATAAAAAAGGAAAGAGCGAGTTTAAAAATTGACATTCGCAAGGCGACCATTCTATTAAAAATTGAAATTTTGCAAACATGCGTTTACAAAATTTATTCTAACTTTCTACATTACGTTATTCATTATAAACAAAAAGCATTAAGATTATAATTACAAAATGACAAACTTATCTCCCTCCGCGCAAAAAATTCAAGATATACTAAATTCGATGGGCTATTCCTATCAAGTGATTGAACACGCCGAATCCACCCGCACGGCGCAAGAAGCGGCAGACCGCGCCGGGTGTGAATTGGGGCAAATCGTTAAGTCATTGATATTTATGGGAAAAGAAAGTAAAAAGCCGATTTTGGTTTTAACCAGCGGCGCAAACCGCGTTGACGAAAAAACAATCAGCGACTACGCAGGCGAACCGATTGCCCGGGCAGACGCCAATTTTGTGCGCGAAGTCACTGGCTTTGCCATTGGAGGCGTGCCGCCAATCGGTCACACACAAAAGATGGAAACCTATTTAGACGAAGACTTTTTGCAATATGAAACCATTTGGGCGGCGGCTGGAACTCCAAACGCTATTTTTGAATTGAAGACGGACGACTTACAAACCATGACAGGCGGCAAAGTTGTAAAAGTAAAATAGAAAGGACGCAAATATGGAACATTATTTTGCGCTCAATTACACAGGCGCGCCATTTGATTTGTATGGCACAGGTCACCTAATTGCATTAGGTTTAATTGTTATCCTTTGTCTATCATTTTTGTATTTCAAAAACAAATGGAACGAAAAGCAAAGAAAAACGTTTCGAGTCACAATCGCCGTTCTCTTATTCCTCAATGAAATTGCATGGCACGCTTGGGCGGCATATTGGGGAATTTGGTCTATTCAAACCATGCTCCCCCTGCACATGTGCAGCGTCATTGTGTGGCTGACGATGTATATGCTCATCACAAACAGTTACGCAATTTATGAATTTGCTTATTTTCTCGGTATTGGCGGCGCAATGCAAGCCTTATTAACCCCAGACATCACAGGCTATGGGTTTCCGCATTTTCGCGCTTTCAACACATTTTTAGCGCACGGTTTATTGGTCGCCATGCCAATTTATATGACCGTCGTAGAAGGCTATCGCCCCACGCTGCAATCTTTCAAACGAGTGTTCATTTGGACAAATCTTTACATGATTCCCGTCTTCTTTTTGAACTTAGCCATCGGCGGCAATTATCTCTTTATCGCGCATAAACCAGAATTCCCAACTTTGTTAGATTTACTTGCGCCTTGGCCCCTATACATTTTACAACTTGAATTCATCGGATTCTCAATCTTATTCCTGCTCTACCTGCCCTTTTTGATAAAAGACCTGCGCCTCAAAAAACAAACGGCGACGCCTTGATTCAAAAACCTCCACAGTTTCTTACTTTGGGGGCTTTTTTGTATTGCATACAAACTGGCTTTATCGTAGAATCGCGTTAACTTAACCACAAGGAGAAGAAATGGTAACAAAAGAAAAACCCGAAACCCGCCCGATGACCGAGGAAGCGGACTTCCTCAAAATCAAATCCGTTGACCATGTCCATTTTTACGTCGGCAACGCCAAACATGCCATGTACTATTGGTGGAAGGCGTTTGGTTTTAAGCCAGTGGCATATTCTGGGCTTGAAACAGGCAACCGCGAGTTTGCTTCGTATGTGTTAGAGTCGGGGCAGGCTCGCTTTGTTATTTCTGCGCCATACGCGCCCTCCAGCCCGTTAGCCGCTCATCACATGGTGCATGGCGACGGCGTGAAAATGATTTCGCTCGAAGTGGACGATGTAGAAAAAGCGTGGAAAGAAACCACCAGCCGCGGGGGAAAATCCGCTTGGGCGCCGCGCGAAGAAAAAGACGACTTTGGAATTTACAGAACCTCAGCCATTTACACCTATGGCGAAACGTTGCACGTGTTTGTAGACCGCGCCGATTATAAAGGCGTGTTTGCGCCCACTTATAAACCCATTCAATATGAAGCCGAATCAACAGGCTTAGCCGCTATAGACCACATGGTGGGCAACGTGCAATTAGGCAAAATGAATCACTGGGTGAATTTTTATCATCAGGTAATGGGCTTTCGTCAATTGTTGCACTTTGACGATAAAGACATCTCAACCGAATACTCCGCCCTAATGAGCAAAGTCATGCAAAACGGCAATGGTCGCGTGAAATTCCCCATTAATGAACCCGCCGAAGGCAAACGCAAAAGCCAAATTGAAGAATATTTAGATTACTACCTCACCCCCGGCGTGCAACACATTGCCATCATCACTGGCGATATTCTAAAAACCGTTAGCGAACTTCGCAAACGCGGCGTAGAATTTTTGCGCGTGCCAGATACTTATTATGAAATGTTGCCAGACCGCGTGGGCAAAATCAAAGAAGATTTGAAAGCGGTTCACGAACTGGGCATTTTGGTTGACCGTGACGATGAAGGATACTTACTGCAAATTTTCACCCGCCCCATTCAAGACCGCCCCACCATGTTCATTGAAGTCATTCAACGGCATGGCGCGCAAGGCTTTGGCAAGGGCAACTTCAAAGCCTTGTTTGAGTCGATTGAGTTAGAACAACAAAAACGCGGTAATTTATAAATGAACACAATCGTTACAGTACGCCCGCAAGGCACGCACATCACAAAACAGCAATTGCCGAATTTCGAGGGTATCTCTGCCAACACGGCTGGCGCAAAGCATTTATGTATGCACCTGGTGGTGATTCCGCCGGGCGGCAAGGCTGTGGCGCATTATCACGACGGCTACGAAACCGCAATTTATATCATTCAAGGCAAAGCCGAAACAAAATACGGAAACAACTTAGAACATTCAACCATTAACGAGGCGGGCGATTTCTTATTCATTCCGCCAAACTTGCCGCACCAGCCAATTAACTTGAGCGATACCGAAGAAGTGATTGCCGTAGTGGCAAGAAACGACCCCAATGAACAAGAAAGCGTTGTGGTTATAGAGCCGAAAGCATGATATGAACACGCTTCTCCCCCGCCCAACCGCCTGCCATGCTTGGCAAAGCGCCCGCAAAGTCGCAATCTTTGCGAGGGCGGGGTTTTACGTTTGTACGCTTGCGCTACTTATTGGGTGTAACGCCAGCGCCACGCCCACTCATACGCCGACGCAACCCCCAAGCGAGGCAAGCGCCGACACGGCAGAACCAACCCCCACATTAGATATTGAAGCGGAGAATTTAATCGCCTTTGATGAAATGAACGTCATCATTGGGTTTGATTATCCAGAAAATTTTAAGCAAGGCGTTCGCGCAGATTTCATTGAGGCGTATCAGCCGCAAGTGTCGCTTGAATTTCCATACCCCCAACATGCCCGCATTTTGTTTACATCATACGCAGGCGAACGAGACGATATTTTAGCGGCGGGCATTCGCGTTTTTCGCGTGGAGGATATTGACGCGCTGCAAGCGGGAGTGATAGATAATTTATTCGCCGTGTTGCTTGGTCAATTAGACCACTATTCCGATTTTCCTAAATTAGCCGGCGCGGCTTCGGTCATTGACGGACAACTCGCCAAAGGCGTGTTTCGGAATGGAAACGGTTATCGCTTTTTGAATTCAAAATCTTTTGACGCTTCAAGCTTAATTAGTTCACAAACCAATTATTTATATCAGGGCATAACCAATGACGAAAAATTTTTTGTTTCGGTTGTGTTCGTAGTAGACGCCCCATTTTTGGCCGACCTTGTGAACGCGCCGCTCGCCACAAACGAAGAATTTGAAAGTTATTTCCAAATTGTGCAAGAGCGCGTTAAAAACGCAAAGCCAGAAGATTTTCAACCGCCGTTGACGATGATAGACGCGCTGGTATCGTCTATCATCGTTATTGAAAAATAATTTTGTTAACCGCAAGGAGAATCACATGCCTTTCTATCATAAACTTGGTCAAATCCCTCACAAACGTCACACGCAATTCAAAAAACCAAACGGAAAATTGTATCGCGAAGAATTAATGGGGCTTGAAGGTTTTTCTTCGCTCCAATCCATTTTGTATCATCACTTTTTACCGCCGCGCGTGGTAAAGACAAACGATTGCGGACCCGCCAAGCCCGAATTTGTAGATTTTGGTCCCATACGACATCGCGCTTTTCAAACGGCTCAAACTCCATTGGGAACTGACCCTGTTTCAGGACGCATTCCCCTACTCGGAAACAACGATGTGATTCTGGGCGTATCGCGCGCGCCAAAAGGCAAAATGGATTATTTTTATCGCAACTCGCAAGCCTACGAAACTTGGTGGGTACACGACGGCAGCGGCACGCTGAAAAGTCAGTTTGGCAATTTGCCGTTTCGCAAAGGCGATTACATTGTGATTCCATTCGGCACAACTTGGCAAATGGAATTAAACGAAGAGACAAAATTTTTCACAATTGAAAACCCCAGCCAACTTGAACCGCCGAAGCGATACAGAAATAATTACGGTCAATTGCTTGAACATGCCCCATATTGCGAACGAGATATTCGCGTGCCGCAAGAATTAGAAACGCATACCGAAAAAGGCGAATTTGATGTGCGCATCAAAGTGCGCGACCGCATCTCACAACATATCTTAGACCATCATCCGTTTGACGTCATCGGTTGGGACGGCTATTTATATCCTTGGATTTTCAACATAGAAGATTTTGAACCCATTACAGGAAGAATCCACCAACCGCCGCCGGTTCATCAAACCTTTGAAGGCTGGAACTTTGTGGTTTGTTCTTTTGTTCCACGTTTATTTGACTACCATCCCGAAGGAATCCCCGCGCCATATAATCACTCCAACATCCAATCGGATGAGGTGATTTATTACGCCGAAGGCAATTTTATGAGCCGCAAAGGCATTGAACGCAGCGATATTAGTTTGCATCCATTTGGTTTGCCGCATGGTCCACAACCTGGGATGACCGAAGCGTCTATCGGAAAAACAGAAACGCAAGAATTGGCGGTAATGGTAGATACATTCCACCCATTACACTTAACTAAGCAAGCGCTTGAAATGGAAAAACCTTACATGGAAACTTGGCTCGAAGGGGATGGAGAATAATTTAATTGGACGCCGATAACGCAGAATTGACGCGGGTTTATTAAAAACTGCGTTATTGGCGTTTATCTGCGTCCAATTTTTTGGAGAATTTATGCAGAGAATTTTGGTTTTATTTTCTATAATTTCATTATTATTTATTTCATCTTGTAATTTACCTGTTTCAAACTCGCCGCAGGCTGCCGAGGCGATACAAACTTCCGCCGCGCTCACAATCGAAGCGGCGCTCAAAACTCCACTGACAAGCCCAACCGTAGCGCCAACTATAAATAATACACAAGCGACATCAGATGCATCGTCTTCTGGGCAACCATTTGCGAGTTTTGAAGATGTAACCAATTGCCGAACAGGTCCGGGCGTCAATTATGAACGCATTACACAAATCACACCGCAAGATGCAGTGGAAATCATTGGGTTTTATCCGCCCAATTATTGGGTTGTGATGACGGATGCGGGTCCATGCTGGGTAGCGGGAGAATTTGTGACGCCATCGGGAAGCCTCGCCGCAGTGCCAACGGTCACTGCGCCGCCCACACCGCAAGGAGGCGCGCCTGAAAATGTTAGCCTGCAACAATGGAATGTATCTTGCAATTATGCAACTAATGAAGCGGAGGTAAGCATCCGCTGGACAGATAAAGACGACGAATCTGGTTATCGCGTTTTTCGGAATAATCAATTAGTCGCCGAATTACCAGCCAATAGCGCCGAGTTTACAGAGACGATTACATTGTTAGCAGGGCAAAGCGTCGGGTATTATATTGTGGCGTTTAATGCCGTTGGGGATACAAACAGCAAAACAATTACCTTAAGTTGTTAAACATAAATCCGAAGCCTTTGAGACTTCGGATTGTTTATTAGGCTTCGCCAAACTGTTCTTTCGCCTTCTTGGTTTGTTTGCCGCGTTCTTCCGTATTCAAAATCCGTTTACGAATGCGGAAGGCTTCAGGCGTAACTTCTAACAACTCATCGTCGGCTAGGTATTCAATCGCCTCATCCAAAGACATCTGTCGCGGAGGCGTGAGGCGAATTTCCATATCGCCGCGAGCGGCGCGAATATTCGTCAAATGTTTTTTCTTACATACGTTCACGGCAATATCGCCTGCGCGCGCATTTTCGCCTACCACCATGCCTTCATACACTTCCACGCCAGGACCTACAAACAATGTGCCGCGTTCTTCAGCAGACTTCAAAGCGTATGCGGTTGTTGTGCCAGACTCCCAAGCCACTAACGAGCCGCTTTGGCGAGTGTTCATCGCGCCCGCCAATTCATCGTACCCGTGAAAGATGGTGTTCATTACGCCTGCGCCGCGCGTTGATGTGAGAAATTGATAGCGAAAACCGAGCAAGCCGCGCGTCGGCACAATGTAAACCATACGCGTCGTTCCCTGACCCGCATCCTGCATATCCACCATTCTGCCTCTTCTTGCGCCCAGCATTTCAACGACCGCCCCAACCGTTTCGTTGCTGGTTTCAATATGCACTTCTTCATACGGTTCGAGAATTGCGCCATCGTCCGCTTTGTGATAAATGACCTCAGGGCGAGAGACTTGAAATTCATAACCTTCACGCCGCATGGTTTCAATTAAGATTCCTAAATGCAATTCGCCGCGCCCCGACACCAAAAAGTTTTCCGCCGAATCTGTTTCTTCCACGCGCAAAGAGACATTCGTGCGGAGTTCATCAAATAAACGCTCACGCAAATTGCGAGACGTTCCCCATTTGCCCTCTTTACCAGCAAACGGAGAGGTATTTACGCCAAACGTCATACGCACCGTTGGTTCTTCCACTTTAATCGTCGGCAATGCCACCGGGTTGGCGGGGTCTGCCAATGTTTCGCCAATTGAGATTTCTTCTAAGCCGGCAATGGAAATAATATCGCCCGCCATTGCCTCTGCCACTTCAATTTTGTTTAAGCCTTTGAAGGTGTAAAGATATTTTGCGGTTTCGGGCAAAATGCTCCCATCCATTTTGATGCGGGCAAGTTTTTGATTGGCTTTAATTTTGCCGGCAAAAATACGCCCTACCGCCGTCACGCCGCGATAATCATCATATCCTAATGTGGTGACTAACATTTGCAATGGAGCGTCAGGGTCAACTTTAGGCGCAGGGATATGTTTGAGAATGGTATCAAAGAGAGGTTGTAAATCGGGACCGACCTCAGGGGTAAAACCCGCTCTGCCTGCTGTCGCTTGCGCGTAAATGACGGGGAATTCCGCTTGTTCTTCGGTTGCGCCTAATTCAATAAACAAATCAAAGGTTTCGTTTAGCACCCGTGAAGGTTCAGCGTCTTTGCGGTCTACCTTATTAATAACAACAATGGCTTTATGCCCCATTTCGAGCGCTTTTTTCAAAACAAAGCGCGTTTGCGGCATAGGTCCTTCCGCCGCATCAACGAGCAAAAGCACGCCGTCCACCATGTTCATGACCCGCTCCACTTCGCCGCCAAAGTCGGCGTGGCCGGGCGTATCCACAATATTGATTTTGACGGTTTGTTTGGTAATGGGGTCGTCTAAAGAAATGGCGGTGTTTTTTGCCAGAATGGTAATGCCGCGTTCACGTTCAAGGTCGTTTGAGTCCATCACACGCTCGGCAATTTGTTGATTTTCACGAAAGGTATGAGACTGGCGAAGCAATCCGTCCACCAGCGTGGTTTTTCCGTGGTCAACATGCGCGATAATAGCAATATTACGAAGGTCGGTTCTTTCTATGGTCATTTTGGGTTTACTTTCAGGTTTGATGATTAAGAAATAAGAAATTAAAGTTTGGCAATTGGCGATAAAAAAGACCTGACAATAAATGCCGAGGTCTTTTTGGGGGTTCGGCTTGCGGGTGGTATCTTATCAGATAGGTTGATATTTGGGTAGGGAGAATTTTTTGTTTGGTTCTACAGCCTCGCTAACTTACCCGCTTTGCGAATATCTCTATAATTCCACCAAACCTGCCAAACGCGTATGGCGGCTTCGAGTTGAATTCTGAAAGACATTTTTGATTTTCCAAAACGCCTGTCGGCAAAATAAATGGGGGTTTCGCCAATCTTAAATTCTAAACAATGCGCTAGATAAATCATCTCTACTAAAAATACATATCCGTTAGAGTAAATATGTTCAAACGGAATTTGCCGTAAGGTATCGCTGCGCCACATGCGATATCCTGTCGTTACATCGTGCAAGGGCAGCCCTAAAATGCCGCGAGCGTAAAAATTCCCAAAAGCCGATAACGCCTTTCGCCAGCGGGGCCATTCTTTATCCACAGAGCCGCCGGCAACATAACGAGAACCCAAAACGACATCGTATGCCTCAAGCATGTTAGACATTTCAATTAAGGCGTTTGGGTCGTGAGAAAAATCCGCATCCATTTGGACAATGGCTTGGGCGTTGCTCGTCAATATTTTCTGAAACCCATTCAAATAAGCGGAGCGCAACCCCATTTTGCCGGGGCGGTGCATTACCTCAATTTTATTTGGGTATTCTTTAGCCAGTTTTTCTGCAATTTGCCCTGTGCCGTCGGGGCTGTTGTCGTCCACAACCAATAGATGAATATCGAGCGGAAGCGAAAATAAAGCGGAGACCAATTTAGGAAGGTTCTCCGCTTCGTTGTAAGTTGGCGTAACGACTGTAATTTTTAAGTTAGACATTTATTAAATCTTATCGCTCATTGGGCAGAATAGCAAACCGTCCCGAATGAGCCTTCGGGACGGTGATTTGAAGAATCGCTCATTTTATTTTCAGGCTTATCAATTCTGCTTTCAGTTGATTGATATCGCCTTTATAGCCTTTAAGGGAAGGAATATTGTTGAGTTTGGCGTTTAGTCGGTTTTTTTGTTTGGACATTTGCTCGCGGTCTTTGAGCGGGTAAAAATATTCCATAGACTGGTCTAGCCGCGAGCGTAATTTTTCAATTAAGGAAGAAAGATTGGCAGGCGGAACAAGCAAAATAAAATCGGTAGAACTTAAGTGACCGAGAAAATCTTCGGCGCGGCTAAACTCGCGCAATGTGTTGCTAATCATTAAACTAATGGCGCGCAGGACGTCGTCTGAGGCGACAAACCCATACGCTTCACGGAAGGCGTCCATGTTGTTTAATGAAATAAACAACAAAGCGGCATTCTCTTTGCTCAACGCTTCAGAAAGTTTTTCATCCACCAAAGCGCCTTCGGGTAAACCTGTAACGGGGTTCGTTAAAGACCCTTGGCTAACGCGGCTTAATGCGTTGCGGACTCGTAAACGTAACTCTTGAATATCAAAGGGCTTGGTGATGTAATCATCCGCGCCGATTTCTAAGCCTTGCAATTTATCGGAACGGTCGCGTTTTTCGGTGAGGAAGATAATAGGAATGTCGGAGGTGCGGCGGTCTTTTCGTAAACGGTGCGCCACTTCATATCCGTCAATATCGGGCAAGCGAATATCTAAAATGGCTAAATCGGGCGGGGATTGTTGCGCCGAGCGTACGCCGTCTTCTCCCCAATTGACAGTGGCTACGTCGTACTCTTGTGAGCGGAAATACGCCGTGAGCATTTCGGCTACGTCAGGGTCGTCTTCTACGATGAGGATTTTGGGTTTGGTGTCTGCCATGTCAGACCCTTGTTGCGGTTATGAAATCGGTTCTTTTTGGATAATAAATTCGCAGACCGAATCGCCCATTGCAATACATTTGGATTCGTTGACGCGAAACTCGTTGCCGCCCGAAACCCATTTGAGGCTTTCTTGCAATAAGCCTGTGGCGATGAAACAGACGGGTTTATCGGCGCCAGTTCTACCCCAACAGCATGGGCATTTGTGAATCGTCCACACCCATTCGGTGTCTTTCTCTTCGACGGTGGTTTGCTGGTCTGAAAGTTGGGAGAAGATTTTGGCAAACGCGGGCAGACCAATTCTCAATTTAGATTGAAGCGGTAAGACGACAAAGGCTAAGTCGGCGGCACCGGCTAATGCTCCAAAGTTTTTCAGGGCATCGGCAAAGGTGGCGCGTCCAGCGCGCAAGGCAAGACCTCGCCCTCCGCGCGGACCGTACATTTCTTCTAATGCGGAGCCGATTGCCGAAAGTTCGGCGAAATCGAACCCTTTATCTAAGTTATCGGGCGGGTAGTTTTCGATGTAATGACCTAAGCCGCCAAGATTGAGAATGGCGTTGAGACCGTTTTTGCCCATTACTTCTTCAAGGGATTTGATGGTGATGAGACCAAATTTATTGGGGTAATATAGACCTGCTTTTTGGATGGGGCTCATAGGTTCTCCACTAAATCAACTTTGCCAAATCTTCGGCGGCGCGGCGCATATCTAAGAAGATGAGACCTAACTTGGCTTGTTCGCGCGCTAAAGCGGTTAGGACTGCTTCTTCGCCAACAGACATGAGGACGACGTATCCTTTTACGCCTTTAATATACACTTGTTCGAGAGAGCCGCGTCCTAATTCTCCTGCGATACGTTCGCCTAAAGATAGCATAGCGGCAGACATAGCGGATACACGGTCTTCTTCAACGCCTTGCGGAAGCGCAGAAGCGATGCTTAAACCATCCACGCTTACAACAGCGGAGGCTTCAATATCAGGTGAGGATGCCTGTAATTCGCGCAGGCGGTCTACCATTTGTTGTGTTCGGTTTTTAGACAAGCCAACCCTCCGGAGATTTTTTTATATGTCTCATCAAATTGAGACGTTATTTTTTTAGAATAGAATTATGTAGCAATTTTAGAACAGGGCGGGGATTGTGTCAAGTTCACGGTTTGCAAATCGGTAAGTTTGGCGATAAAAGCAAAAACGGAAATGAAATATTTGAATTTGGAATTAAGAAGCAATTCATTATATTGACATGCTTATCGCGGCATGGTAAACTACTGCCCGCTTAACAAGTTGGTCTCGTGGTGTAGTGGCCTAACATGCGGCCCTGTCAAGGCCGAGATCGCGGGTTCGAATCCCGTCGGGACCGCCAAAGGAAAAGACAAATCGTCAGATTGACGGTTTGTTTTTTATTGATAAATCGCCTCATGCGAAACGCCCAAAGGCGCTCGCAAAACATAAACCGTTAGGATGAGGCGTAAAATCAGTTGATAAGATAAAAAGTTATAGTAAAATATCTCTTGCCGGGGCGATGGCGGAATCGGCAGACGCAACAGACTTAAAATCTGTCGTTGGTAACAACGTGAGGGTTCGACTCCCTCTCGCCCCACAAATGTCATTGCGACTTTATCAACGTTGCAATGACGTTTTTGTCTAAGGACAAAACTTGCGAGACGGTGAAGCAAATTATGTTTTTTACACGTCAGCGCCTTGAAGAAATTGAAGAGAAAACCCTTGCGACTTATGGGATGCGAAGCAAGGATACGAAAGGTCGCGCTTATTTAGATAGCGAACCTGAGTATCGCACCTCGTTTCAACGCGACCGTGACCGCATTTTGCACACCACTGCCTTTCGCCGATTAGAATATAAAACGCAAGTTTTTATTAACTTTGAAGGCGACCATTTTCGCACCCGCCTCACCCATACATTGGAGGTGGCTCAAATTGGGAGAACGTTAGCCCGCGCTTTGGGCGGCAATGAAGATTTAGTGGAAGCCATTTGCTTGGCGCATGATTTAGGTCACTCGCCTTTTGGTCACTCGGGCGAAGCGGCTTTAGCGAGATTGATGAAAGACTTTGGCGGCTTTGACCATAACAAACAGTCGCTTCGAATCGTGACCGAACTTGAGCAACGGTACCCGGAATTTCCCGGTTTGAACCTTACTTGGGAAGTGCGCGAAGGCATGGTGAAACACGAATCAGAATATGACATTTCTGACGCGCGTGACTTTAATCCCGATTTACGCGGCAATCTTGAAACGCAAATCGCTAATGTAGCCGATGAATTAGCCTATACCACACATGACCTTGACGATGGGCTTCGGTCTGGCATGATTAATCCACAAATGTTAGAGGGCGTGGCGTTGTGGAATATTTTGCGAGAAACCTACAACTGGCGCGGACCGATTCTGAGCGATATGGAACGCCACCGTATGATTCGGCATTTGGTTGGTCTTATGGTGACAGATATGGTGCAAGCCACAGACGCGCGGCTAAAAGAAAATAAAATCAATTCGCCAACCGATATTCAAAAATTGAAGTTTAATGTGGTCGGCTATAGCGAGGAAATGCAACGGCGCAACCGTGAGTTGAAAGACTTTTTATACGCAAAACTATACCGCCATTATCGCGTGGTAAGAATGCAAGTGAAAGCGGAGAAAATCATCTCCGATTTATTCCACGCCTACCGTGAAGAGCCTGCCATGCTCCCAGAGCATGTTCAATTTTTTGTTGAAAAACGCGGTTTAGAAAGAACGATTTGCGATTACATTGCAGGTATGACCGACCGCTACGCCGTTGAAGAGCATCAAAAGTTATTTCATCCCCTTGAAAAACCGTAAGCGCTTTTGGTTTTCAAAAGGGGGCATCAGTAAAAAAAACGCCCCCTATCTTATTTATTCATCAGACAGACAAGCAAGAAAGGAGAAGCCATGTCTCAACCGAATTACTTAACTCCCGAAGGTGAAGCGAAGCTCAAAGCCGAACTCGCCGAATTAACAGGACCAAAACGCGAAGAACTTGCTCAAAGGTTGCGCGCCGCTATTCAAATGGGCGATTTATCGGAAAATGCAGATTATCATAAAGCCAAAGAAGACCAGGGCTTTCTTGAAGGTCGCATTCAAGAAATTGAAGCGATTTTAAGAAATGCGGTGATTATTGAAAAAACAACAAGCACCGGCGTTGTAACCATTGGTTCAACCGTTACCATTCAAGAAGAAGGGTTTGAACCTGAACAATATTACCTTGTCGGTCCTACAGAAGCCGACCCACGCCAGGGGAAAATTTCGCACGAATCGCCGATTGGGAAAGCGCTGCTGGATAAAAAGGTCGGCGATGTTGCCGAAGCCGAAACCCCCGGCGGAAAGATTAAGTTTAAGATTATTAAAATTGAGTAAAGAAACAAAAGCGCGAGGGTTACCCCCTCGCGCTTTTGTTTTACTTGGGCCACACCGCTAGTTCTAGGGTAATGCGTTCAAAGTAACTATTATCGGGCAAGGGACCTTTTCCATATTCAAGGTCAACCACAGTGGCGAGTAGTTGAAGCGTGGCGGTTTCGAGCAAAATTTGGGCTTGCGGTTCAACTTGCACTAATTCGCCTTTTGGCTCTAAGCGCGAGCGAATGCCAATATCGCTAAAGGCATGCCGCGACATTAAAACTTTGGTGGCGGTTTTGATGTCGTTTTTATCAAATAGCCAAATTTCTAAAGCGGTGACTTTTTTCGGTTCGCCAACGCCGATGATTTCTGAAACGCCCACGCCATACTCGCCCATAAATTCGCCAGCGGGGGTGTCAATGCTAAACGATTCATCATATAAGTCATCGCCGAGCAAGTATGTGGTCATGGTTTGGGTGATGGGCGGGGCAAGACCTAAATCTTCAAAATTGGTTTTGGCGGCGCTGCGGCTGATTTCTGCGGCTTGGGTGACAACGGTGGCTTCACCAGAGCCGCGCTTGCCAAATAAGCGAAAGAGATACATCCCCGCCGCGGCAAGTACGCCCAACACTAAAATAACGCCAATGGCAATTAAAGCCGTGCTCATTAAGGAAGATTGCCCGCTTGTTTCTTGCGCTGGTTGCCCGCCGCCGGTAGTGGCTAAAATGCTTGTAATTAAATCTCCAAAGTTTTTGATGACGGCTGGGTCTTGATATTTCGGGTCGGCTTGAATGTTTAGGTAGGCTTGCTGAGCGCCCACGCCAAGATTCTGCCAACGCTGGAGCGCCAGATTCGGGTCGGGGTTGAGGCGATAGGAGTCAATCGCCATGCGTAAATAATCTTCTTGTAAATCGGCGCGAAGATACGCAGGAGTTGCATCCACAAAATCAACGGGGTCTATCACCCATGCCCAAAGTAATCCTAATATTAACCCGCCGAGGAATAAGCCAATGTGCACAAAGGGTAATTTTTTTAATAGGGCGACGACAAACTGCATAACAGACTCCTTGGGTTTGCTTTCTTCGATTATACAATGGAATTTCGAGCGAAAAAATTACGAATTCGTATATTTATTTGAACCGTCGTTACCGAAGGCTTTGTCGCTCAACAATGTCCTTTTCAGCGAGGCATCGAGACGTTTTGTATAAGGCGCGTTAATAAAATTACGGCGAGATACATGCCGCAAGGGTTTGCATCTCGCCGCGTTGTCTTATACGCTTTCGGCTACCATCTCATCCAACGAGAAAGATTCGGAGCAATTTGTGCATTGCGCTTCGCGTTTATTGCCAATGACCAACAAGCCGTTGCATTTGGGGCATGGTTTGGCAATGGGCTTTTTCCATGATGTGAAATCGCAATTTGGATAATTGGCGCAACCGTAAAAGGTACGTCCTTTGCGGGTTTTCTTTTCAACCAAGTCGCCGCCGTCTTTCGGGCAGGCAATGCCGATTTTTTCAAGCCATGGTTCGGTGTAACGACAAGTTGGGAAGTTAGCGCAGGAGATGAATTTTCCAAAACGCCCATACCGAATGACAAGTTCGCCGCCGTCTTCGGGGCAGGTTCTTCCAATTCGTTGCGGCTCCGATTTAACTACCGGCATTTCGGCTTGCGCTTTTTTCACATCTTCTGAAAACGGTTCGTAAAATTCACGAATCGCGGCGTCCCATGTCATTTTGCCTTCGGCAATTTTATCGAGGTCTTCTTCCATGTGGGCGGTGAAATTCAAATCCACCACTTCAGGGAAATATTGCGTCATTAAATCATTGACCTGAAAACCAATATCGGTTGGTATTAGTCGTTTATCTTCGCGGATGACATAACCGCGTTGTTGAATGGTTGAAATCGTCGGGGCATAAGTGGATGGGCGACCAATGCCATTTTCTTCCAGCGCTTGCACCAGCGAGGCTTCGGAATATCGCGGCGGCGGCTGAGTGAAATGTTGTTCAGGAATCAAACGAATCAATTCCTGCTTTTGTCCTTCGGCAACGCCTGCCGGAATTTTCACGTCTTCTTCATCGTCTGTTTTTACATCTTCGTTTTTGGCTTCTTCATATACGACCAAAAAGCCGGGGAACTTCACCGCCGAGCCAGAAGCGCGTAATACATATTCATGGGCGCTTGTTTTACCGCTCACTTCCACTTGCAGGGTATCAAACACTGCCGCTTCCATTTGCGAGGCGATGAATCTCTGCCAAATCAAACGATACAGCTTAAACATGGCAGGCTCTAAAAAGTCTTTGATTTTTTCAGGGTCGCGCATTACTGAAGTGGGACGAATCGCTTCGTGCGCTTCTTGCGCGTTGGCAGACTTTGTTTTGTAAACAGGCGGTTCTGCAGGGAGAAAATCGCCTCCATACTTGGCGGATACATACTCCCGCGCCTCAGCCTGAGCCATTGCCGACACATTGGTCGAATCGGTGCGCATGTACGTAATTAAACCCGTAGAACCGCCCTCGCCCACATCTTGCCCTTCATATAACCCTTGCGCCAGCGCCATGGTTCTTTTGGCAGTAAAGCCTAATTTACGCGAAGCCTCTTGCTGAAGCGTGGATGTGGTAAACGGCGGCAACGGTTTTCGGCGTCGTTCTCCCCGTTTGACCTTTGTAATGGAGTAAGCGGCGGTTTCCATGTCGTAAAGAAGCGGTTTAACGGCTTCTTCATTTGGCAACTCGACTTCTTTATCGTCCATCTTCACCAGTTTAGCGATAAAGTTTGACTTCAAATTTTCAGGTTTGAACTCGGCGTGAATAGACCAATATTCAACGGGTTTGAACTCTTCAATTTCACGCTCGCGGTCAACGATTAATTTCAACGCCACCGATTGCACGCGCCCAGCCGATAACCGCCCGCGAACTTTTTCCCACAAAATAGGGCTAATGCTATATCCAACTAAACGATCTAACACGCGGCGCGCTTGCTGAGCGTTGACGAGATTCATATCAATATTTCGCGGGTGCGAAAACGCCTCCGCTACGGCGGGCGCCGTAATTTCATGAAAGACCACACGCTTGGCTCTTTCGGGGTCAATCTCCGCCGCTTCCATAAGATGCCATGAAATCGACTCGCCTTCGCGGTCGGGGTCGGTCGCTAAATAAATTTCTTCGGCTTTTTTAGCGAGTTGCTTAATTTCTTTTACAACGGGTTTCTTTTCGTTTGGCACGCGGTATTTTGGTTCAAAATTATTTTCCACATCCACCGATAATTGCGATTTCAATAAATCGCGCACATGCCCTACCGAAGCGCGCACGGTATATCCTTTGCCTAAAAACCTGCTCACGGTTTTGGCTTTGGCGGGCGATTCAACAATCACTAATTTTCCTTCGCGCACTTCGACTTTTTCAGGTTTGGGCGGCGGGGTTAAGTTCGCATGAGCGTCGGTCTTGCCCATACGAAATAGTTTTGTGCCGCATGTTTCGCAAGTTCCAGTCGTAATCGCAGAGCCTTTTGCATTAAATCCTGCAACAGGGTCTTTGATTTCTCGTTTGGTCTTGCATTTCATACAATAGGCTTCCATCATTATCCTCTTTATCATGCAGGGGCAACCCTACAATGGTATTACAAAAATGAATCCCGTATGACTACGGGATGGCAACATTCTACAACAAGTTT
The DNA here is from genome assembly GCA_034434495.1 of Anaerolineales bacterium. Classification (GTDB taxonomy): domain Bacteria; phylum Chloroflexota; class Anaerolineae; order Anaerolineales; family Villigracilaceae; genus Villigracilis. The sequence goes on along the minus strand of DAOTZE010000029.1, from coordinate 86,789 downwards.
TTGTTTTTTGGCAAATGAGAGTTTTGATGCGCGCGTCCCGCAGGGTTGTTTGCAATTCAGGTCAAAACTGTTCTTATAAACCTGCGGGAGAGTTTTCTCTTTGTAAGGCAAGTTACAAAAATTTTTCTTGGCGGTGTTTTTTCAAATGCTCCACCACTTCTTTAACGCGTTGCGATTGGTCTGTTTTACAAACGAGCAAAGCGTCGCCCGCGTCAATAATCACCATATTGTCCACGCCAATGGTGACGATTAATCGTTCGTTGCCGCCATAGACTAACGTATTGTGCGTGTCATGCGCGAGATGTAAATTGGTGTTGGTAGCGATGTTTCCGTTCATATCGGGCAGTAACACTTCAAATAAAGAAGACCACGAGCCGACATCGCTCCAACCCAGCCCGCCGGCAGGCAGCACGGCAACCTGCTCCGCTTGTTCCATAATGCCGTAATCAACGGTTTCGGTTTTCAAATCAAACCAATGTTGATTCAAAACTTCGCTTTGTTTGGGCGTGCCCCACGCTTCGCCAATCATTTTGAGCGAGCCGCTCAACTGCGGCATTTGTTTTTCAATTTCGCTTAATATCGTATCCACATGCCAAATAAACATTCCGCTATTCCACGAATGGTCGCCCGAGCGAAGCAGTTTTTGAGCGGTTTCTTCGTTGGGTTTTTCAATAAACTTATTCACCATATAAACGGGATATTTATACTCGCCGTCCACTGGTTTGCCTTGCTGAATGTACCCATACGCCGTAGAAGGCGAAGTCGGCGTAATGCCCAACGTCACCAAATATTGATTTTCCGCCACCTCAAACGCAGTTTTTAGTAAATAATGAAACAAATCCACATTGCGAATAAAATGGTCAGACGGCAAAATTGCCATAACAGCGTTTGGCTCGCGCTTTTTTAAGACAGTCGCCGCCAACCCCACAACAGAGGCTGTGCCGCGCGGCGCAGGTTCGATTAAATAATTTTCTTCAGGAATTTCGGGGGCTTGTTTTTTCATTTCACGGGCTTGGTCTTCAATCGTCACCACCAAAATTCGCTCAGGCGGGAATAAATTATTCAAGCGCTTTACCGTGCTTTGAAATAACGTCTCTTGACCCAATAATGGCAGTAACTGTTTGGGCGTTTCTTTTCTGGAGACGGGCCACAAGCGCGTGCCGCCCCCGCCCGCCATGATAACTGCATAATGATTATGGTTTGACATAGACTCTGATTACTTCCTCATAAAAAATAATTTCTGACTGCCCACCGCAAAGCGCGGTCACAATACATTAAGGACGCTAATTACTTACCGCTTACTTTATACTCTCCGACTTCTTCTCGCACCGAAACATAATTCATACCGCCAACCTGCCGAACCATGCCCTTTAATTCCATTAGCGCCAGCGCGGCGGATATTTTCTCAATGGGCAACCCCGCTTGGCGGCGAATTTCATCCACATGTCTCGGCTCGCTAGATAACAGGCTTAATACTTTGGCTTCGGTTTCATCGGCGGGCAAAATTTTTCTGGCGGTTTTTTGTTCGCCAATGCGGGTTAAATCTAAGGCTTGCATTAAATCATCAGGAGATAATAAAGGCAACGCCCCGTTTTGAATTAATTTATTTGCGCCTTTGCTTTGCGGAGCAAAAATACTACCCGGCACTGCAAAAACTTCTCTGCCTTGTTCTGCCGCAAACTCGGCGGTGATTAACGCCCCGCTAGTTTCAGCGGCTTCAATCACTACCACAGCAAGCGATAATCCAGATATGATTCGATTGCGCGGGGGAAAGTTCGATGCGTCTGGCGGCGTGCCGACTGCATAATCGCTGACAATCGCGCCGCGCTCGATGATTTGTTCCGCCAACCCGCGATGTTCAGGCGGGTAAATTTTATCCACGCCGCTGCCTAACACGGCAATAGTTCTTCCGCCGGCTTGTAAGGCGCTCTGATGGGCAATCGCATCCACGCCGCGAGCCAGCCCGCTGATGACCGTAATTCCGTTTGCGGCTAAGAAAGAAGCGATTTCTTCGGTCGCTTGCCTGCCATACGCGGTGACTTTTCTCGTGCCGACAAGGGCGACTGCAAATACATCGTCTTGCAAATATTCGCCGCGAATGTATAACACCGGCGGAGGTTGGTCAATTTCTCTTAAGCGATTTGGATATTCTGCGTCTGCCCAGGTGAGGATTTTGATTCCTTGCGCTTCAATCTTCGCCCATACTTGTTCTAAGTTTATATCTTTTCTTGCGGCGGCAATTTTTTCCGCCAGCTTTGCCCCCAAGCCCGATTCGATTAATTCATTGACGTTTGCGTTCCAAGCGGATTCTAAATCTCCAAAATAGGCGATAAGGTTTTGCATCCGCACGGCGCCAACGCCTTTGATTAAGTTGAAGCCAATCCAATATTTTTTATCATTCATGGGTTTAGGAATCGGAAACCGTTTTTTGGAAATTGTACCATCCTAACCAAATTATGATTTATGATTTGCGATTTATGGAATTAATCCATCTATCAAGTGAACCGTCATTACTTTCGATTCCATATCTATTTTCAAAATCACATCGGCAATGGCGGGCAGTAAAATTTCTTTTTTAGCGTCGCGCACCACATAAACGTCATTTGCGCCTGTTTCTAAAATTTCTGTGAGAGTTCCTAATTTGTTGCCGGCCTCGTCTATTACCTCTAAGCCAATTAGTTCATATTTATACACTTGACCGTGCGGTAATGGGGGGATTTCTGACGATTTGACATATACCCATGTGTTACGATATTTGCCAACGGATTCGGGGGTGTCGCATCCGCGAATTTTGATAAGCAAGCCCTCGCCGTGCGCCCGAACGCCGCCTAAGGTGGCGGATTCATGTTGAGGTCCAAGATACAGTTTGCGTCCGGGTTTGAAGCGTTCGGGGAAATCGGTGTGCAAATCCATTAGTATCTCCCCCGTCACGCCATGCGGGCGACGTAAAAATCCAACGGCTAAATAAATCGACTCGCCCGCCGGCGAGCCTGATTTTTTTTCTGTCATTGCGGTTCAGATATATCTAACGTGGCTTGTTTGCCTTGTTTTTCGGCGGCGACTCGCAGCAAAGCCCGAATGGAGTTAGCCACTTTGCCGCCTTTGCCAATAACGCGCCCCATGTCGTCTTTGGCGACGCTTAGTTCAATACGCGCGCGGTTTCCGCCATGTTGTTTGACAATCACTTCTTCTGGGCGTTCTACTAATGCTTTGGCAATATACTCAATGAGTTCCTTCATAAATAATTCCGCATGAGACCCTAAAGGATATTAATCTTTAGGGTCTCGATAGATTAATCTTTTCGCGTCTTCACGGGCGCGGCGCGTTTGGCTTCGGCTTCTTGCGCTTCTTTGACTAAGGTTTCAACCGATTCGCCTTTTTTGAATCGGTCAAAGCGTTCGAGCGTGCCGGCGGCTTTGAGAATCTGCGTAACTGAGTCGGAAGGTTGGGCGCCGTTTTTCATCCAGTGATAGATGCGGTCTTCGTGCAATTTAATTGTCGCGGGGTTGGTGCGGGGGTTGTAAATTCCCAAAATTTCTAAAAAGCGACCATCGCGTGGGGCTTCTTTTTCCGCCGCCACAATGCGGTACGTGGGTTGACCTTTTAAGCCAATACGACGTAAACGTAAACGAACCATTTTAAACTTGCTCCTTTTGTTTTGATTGCGCTTCAGTCAGGCGCTAGAGACAGAGAGGGTGCGCGGGCTGAAACGGCGGGGGCTATTGTACCAGAAGAATGAAGGGAATTGGGAACGTGTTTTTTAGGCGAAAGGGAAGCGGTAAACCTTTAGAAACTGTAGTGATACAATCAATTTATGTATAGCCCAGAGACAGTTGCAAATGAAAAAACCGAATTACTGCAAGCGGTTCTCAATGCGCGCGCGTACAAACCTTTGTATGTAAAAATTAAAGTCTTTTACGGGTGCAACTTAAAATGCGAAATGTGTAATCACTGGCGCGATACGCGCGAGCCGCCCGTCGCCGCCGAACGATTCAAAGAAGTAATTGCCGAACTCGCAAACATGGGAACAAAAAAAATTCACATCTCTGGCGGCGAACCCATGCTCCGACCGCACATCCCAGATTTTGTAGAAGTTGCTTCATCTTTGGGCATCAAAGTCACCATGACGACGAACGGAACATTAGTCACTAAAGAAAAAGCAAAGCGCCTGGTCGAGGGCGGGTTGCGCGGCGTCAATATTTCAATTGATTCACCGAACCGAAAAATGCACGAAAAGATTCGCGGGGTAGAAGGCGCGTTCAAATCTACCGTTAAAGCCGTGCAATTGTTTAATCGTTATAAACACAAAGGCAAATTGACCATTCGCATTAATACGGTCGTCAGCCGAACGAATTATCAAACCCTCGCTTCATTACCTGATTTTGCTCATGAACTCGGCGCAGATGGCATTAACTTAATTCCAGTGGATGACCATTGCGGCGAAATATTATCCATGCGTAAAAAGGATATTGCGCTATTCAATGAAGAGATTGCGCCAAAGATTGCAGAACGCGCTGTAGCCTTAGGCTTAATGGTGTCGGATGAAGACGCGTTTCCCTTTGGCAGAGACGAGGCGCAGGTCAGGTTAGGACGCGCAGGCAGATATGCGTTTGGGTATTATGATAAACATCCCTGCTATGCCCCATGGACTCATACGTTGATTGATTTCAATGGCAATGTGTATGTGTGTTGTATGACGCGCGAAAAAATTCCGCCGATTGGAAACATTATTCATCAATCTTTCAAAGAAATTTGGGAAGGCGACGCCTATCGCCGCATCCGCTTAAAAATGCACCCACCTTCATTGAAACCTTGTCAACGTTGCGATGATTTTATTGAACAGAATAAAAAAATTTGGGAGACGATTGGACCATATTAAGATAATGCCGTTGCGAGCCGCGTTCCTGTTCTTTGCGGCGAAGCAACCTAATGATTAAATAGGAGATTGCTTCGTCACTTCGTTCCTCGCAATGACATGTTAACTCAAATCCGAAAATACATCACTACTATCATTATCATCCAAAGCGCTTGCGCGTCCAAACGCGTCTAAATCGGCTGGCGTAAACAGCGCCGCCGCAATTGGCAAAGCCACAGGCATATCTAACCCTTGCTCGCAAGCCAAACACACTCGCCCTTCTTTTTTTTGATTGATATGCTCGTCACAAAAACCGCGCCCACACTTTACGCATTTTCCCAAAGATGGATTTTCGCAACGATGCGGAACCAAATAACCAATTACCATTTCACACTGCTCAGCCATTGAGACACCTCAAATGAAAATCGCATTACTTTCCGAAAAGTATACACCAGACATCGGCGGGCTTGCAATTTCGACTCATAGACTCGCGACGTTGCTTGCAAATGCGGGATATGAAATTCGCCTCTTCGTCCCAACCCCCAACCTGCCAGCCTCCGAGACGCATACCCTTAACGCCAACGGAGTCAGCGTCACGCGTTTCGGCGCGCACAAACGCGTGGATGATACATTAGTAAATTGGTTTGAATTAATTGTTGCCGAACACGAAAAAGAATCTTTTGACTTAATCCAAGCCTATTTTCTCCCACAGGCAGGTTTTGTAGCGGCGTATGCAGGCAAATACTTAAATATTCCAAGCGTTGTTTCCATTCGAGGAAATGATATTGAACGCGCCGCATTTGACCCAAGCAAATTTTCACAGGTTATGTATGCTTTGCAAAACGCAAATGCAGTCACAACCAATGCAAGTGTTTTAATCAAAAAAGCAAAAGCATTTGTTGATAGAGATATTATTTTGATTCCAAACGGAATTGATACAGAGCATTTCAAGCCGATGGAAAGAAATGAAATGTTAGCGGAGGCGTTAGGAATAGAAAGCGGAAAGTGGAAAGAAAAAAGAAAAATTGTAGGTTTTGTCGGTGAGTTGAGAGAGAAAAAAGGTTTACAAACGCTCCTACTTGCCTACGCGCAAGCCAATAAGAAACAACCTGTTACTTTACTTATTGTTGGCGAAGTGCGGCAAGGTGAAGATAAAAAATTCTTTGACGAATTCCAAATAACAAATCCCGATACCCAAATCATCGTCACAGGCAATATCCCCCACAAAGATTTACCCGCCTATTATTCTTTGATAGATGTCTGCGTTCATCCATCACTCCGAGATGGAATGCCAAATGCCGTTTTAGAGGCGATGGCTTGCGGAAAATCTGTCATCGCCACGCCTGTCGGTGGGATGACAGACATCATAGATGATGGAAAAAACGGTCATTTTGTAAATGTCAATGATGTGGATGGGTTATCAAAAAAAATAATTGAAGCGCTGAATAGCAATCAAGAAGCAATTCAAAAATCAGCCAGAGAAACTATAATTACTCAATTCACGCTTGAAAAAGAATTAAATGCAAATTTTGATGTTTATAAAAAACTTGGAGTCAATTTGTGAAAACTCGTTTAGAACATGACCTTTTAGGCGAACGCGAAGTACCTTCAAATGTGTATTATGGCGTGCATACTTTACGCGCGTTAGAAAATTTTCCGATAAGCAACATTCCAATTAGTAATTATCCAAACTTTATAAAGGCGTTAGCGTGTGTAAAGCAAGCCTGTGCATTGGCAAATCATGAGTTGGGGTTGTTAGAAGATAAAAAGTCAAATGCGATTGTTTCGGCTTGTAAAGAAATTATGGACGGGAAATTATGTGAAGAATTTGTCGTAGATGTGATTCAAGGTGGCGCGGGCACATCTACAAACATGAATGCCAATGAAGTCATCGCCAATCGTGGATTAGAAATATTAGGTTTTGAGCGGGGGGATTATAAAAAATTACATCCGCTTGAAGATGTGAATATGAGTCAAAGCACGAATGATGTGTACCCGACTGCGATGAAAGTGGCGTTGCGATTTTACATTGATGAATTAATCAAAGCAATGGAAGTTTTGCGAATCGCATTTGCTGAAAAAGCGATTGAATTCAAAGATGTGTTGAAAATGGGCCGCACTCAATTACAAGACGCCGTGCCAATGACGTTAGGGCAAGAGTTTAGCGCCTACGCGGTGATGCTTGAAGAAGACCAACAACGTCTGCGCGAAGGCGCATTGCTGATTCAAGAAATTAATTTGGGCGCGACTGCAATTGGCACAGGAATCAATGCGCACCCTGAATATGCAAGTTTGGCTAGAAAATATTTAAGCGAAGTGACGGGAATCGAATACGTCACGGCGGGGAATTTAGTCGAGGCGACGCAAGATGTTGGGGCGTTTGTGCAACTGTCTGGTATTTTGAAGCGCGTGGCGGTTAAGTTATCAAAAATATGCAATGACTTACGCTTGCTTTCGTCAGGTCCACGCACTGGATTGAATGAAATCAATTTACCGGCGGCGCAAGCAGGCTCAAGCATTATGCCGGGCAAAGTGAATCCCGTCATTCCTGAAGTGGTAAACCAAATTGCGTTTTTGGTAATCGGCAATGACGTTACAGTCTCTTTTGCGGCAGAAGGCGGGCAGTTACAACTGAATGCCTTTGAACCAATCATTGCCCACAGTTTGTTTGATAGTTTGATTTATTTGAAGAACGGTTGCTTAACGCTGGCTGAAAAATGCGTGAGAGGAATCACAGCCAACAAAGAACATTTATCTGATATGCTCAATAAGTCTATTGGAATTGTGACGGCATTAAACCCAATTATAGGATATGAAAATGCAAGCGCAGTGGCAAAAGAAGCGTATGAAACGGGCAAAAGCGTGACGGAGATTATCCTAGCCAAAGGTCTATTAACGAAAGAGCAATTGGATGATATTCTTAAACCTGAAACGCTCACACAACCAAGATGGATTAAAAGAAAGTAAGCAGAAGGCAGTAATCAGTAGTCAGTAAATAGGTAAGTAGGTAATAGGTAATAGTGAATAGTGAATAGTGAATAGTTTTTATAAAGGTGAATGATGACAAACATTTTTGATTCAACTGCAAATGTAAAAACAGAATTATCGAAACAAAAATACATCGCTTCGGATGAGATTGCGACAATTGTGTATCTTTCGGAAAAATTGGGTAAGCCGCTTCTGACTGAAGGTCCGGCAGGAGTGGGCAAAACGGAATTAGCCAAAGCGATTGCAAATGCCACAGGTCGTGAGTTGATTCGTTTGCAATGCTACGAAGGGTTAGACGAATCGAAAGCCTTGTATGAATGGGAATATTCCAAGCAGTTGCTTTATACGCAATTGCTACGAGATAAATTAAATGACACGCTCGGCAAAGCGGATTCGTTATCCGAAGCGGCGGATAAACTTGCCAAAGAAGAAGATGTATTTTTCTCTGAAAGATTTTTGCTGAAACGTCCATTGTTGAAAGCAATTTTGAGCGACCAGCCCACCGTTTTATTAATTGATGAAATTGACCGCGCCGATGCGGAGTTTGAAGCGTTTCTTTTGGAAGTGTTAAGCGACTTTCAAATCTCTGTTCCAGAACTTGGGACATTAACGGCAAAACACAAGCCGTTTGTCATTCTGACATCTAACAACACACGCGAACTTTCCGAAGCGTTGAAACGCAGATGCTTATATTTATTTATTGATTACCCAACGTTGCAAGAAGAACTTGCAGTTGTGAGACTCAAAGTGCCAGATTTAAACCCCAAGTTGGCGCAACAGGCTGTGGAATTTGTTCAGCGGTTACGAAAAGCAGACATGCGGAAATCTCCATCCATTAGCGAGACATTGGATTGGGCAAATGCTTTGGTGGCATTGAATGCATCCAGCTTGGAAAAAGATGTTTTGGATGACACATTATCTGTTTTATTAAAACATGAAGCAGATTTGCAAAAGGCAAAACGGCAGTTGAATGCTCCCCCGCCACAACAAAGACCGAAGAATAATTATGATGAGTTTGGCAGGTTTTCTGGAAATTAAGAAAGATTCTTGAATGCCACGAATTTCACGAATGGGCACGGATTTTTTGAAAAAAATAATAATCCGTGTAAACAGTGAAATCCGTGTCCCAAAAAGGTTTTAAGTATGGAATCTCGCATCTTACAACTAATTGCAGCGCTAAGAGCAAGTGGGGTTCGGGTTTCGTTGGCTGAATCAGCCGAGTCTTTTTCGGCTGTGGATATTATGGGGATTCAAGATAGAGAGCAATTCAAATTATCATTACGGGCGACTTTAATTAAAGACGTAAAAGATATTCCCACATTTGAAAAATTATTTCCATTATTCTTTGGAACAGGCGCGCCGCCCATGATGGGCGGAAACCCTACCGACGATATGACTCCTGAAGAAGCGCAAATGTGGGCTGAGGCAATGAAACAATTTGCGGAGAATCTGCGTCAGCGAATGCAAAGGCTGATGAGCGGCGAGCCGTTATCAAGGTCAGAATTAGAAGCGTTGGCTCAAATGGTAGGCTTGAATCAGGCAGATAATCTCAATTATCAAAATTGGATGGCGCAACGGATGATGCGCGCGTTGGCGTTCCCTGAAGTGCGTGAAGCCTTGAAAGAGTTGATGGAACAATTACAACAAATGGGTATGAGCCGCGACCGCGTGGAACAAATGCGGCAAATGATTCAACAAAATTTACAGGGAATGCAAGAGCAAATCAATCAATTTGCGGGGCAACGCATTGCTGAAAATTTAAGCGAAAAACCGCGCGGCGAAAATATTGAAAACCTAATGAATCGCCCGTTTCAAGCGCTATCGGATGCGGATAAAAAAATATTACAACGCGAAGTAAAAAAACTTGCCGCCGCGTTACGCACGCGCATTGCTTTGCGTCAAAAAAGAATGAAGAGCGGAACGCTCGACCCGAAATCTACCATTCGCGCAAATTTAAAATATCACGGCGTGCCGATGGAAATAAAACATAAAGACCGAATCAAAAAACCAAAACTTGTTGTGATTTGCGACATCAGTACTTCGATGCGTTTTTGTTCCGAGTTGATGTTAAGTTTTTTGTTTGCATTGCAAGGGCAAGTTCGCAAAACGCACGCCTTCGCATTTATTGACCATCTCGAATATATTAGCGACGAGTTCAATGGCGTAAACGCCGATGAAGCCATTCAATCGGTTTTATGGCGCATGCCCAGCGGACATTACAACACCGACCTCGGTTGGTCTTTGCAAAATTTCAACGATGGTTACATGGATACATTGAACAGCGGCACGACTTTAATTATCGTTGGAGATGGACGCAATAATTATTATGACCCACGCCTCGACATTTTCTCGTTGATGACGCGCCGCGCCTCACGCACCATTTGGCTGAATCCTGAACCCCCAACTTTATGGCACGGCGACAGCGATATGCCCAAGTACGCTCCGCTTTGCGATAATGTGTTGAAGGTTGGCAATTTGAGAGAACTAGTCAATGCTGTGGATGAGTTGATGGTGGGGTAAATGAAAATTCTCGTTGTAGGTTCTACCGGGGTTCTTGGAAGGCATACCATCCCAAGATTAGTGGAGAATGGTCATCAAGTCAAAGCGTTAGTACGAAGTGAAAATCAAAAACTTTTTTTTCAAGAACAAGGCATTGAAACAGCGGTTGGAAATATTTTTGATAAGGACAGTTTAGAAAGCGCAATTCAAGGATGCGAAGTTGCTATTCACATCGCCACAGCGATTCCAAAATCAGGCTCGCAAGATTGGAGTTTGAACGACCGCATCCGCAGAGAGGGCACAAAGAATTTGCTTGAAGTTTCAGTGAAACACAAAATCAAAAAATATATTCAACAAAGTATCACATTACTTTATGGCGGGCATGGGCAAAAAATTGTAAACGAAACTACCCCGCTTAACCCCGCTAGGTTTATCCAATCCGCTTTTGATATGGAAGAAATGGTTCGCGCGTCAAACTTAAATTGGTGCATTTTGCGCGGCGGTTCTTTTTATGGGCTTGGCACAAACCGTGAAGACGAATGGCGCGCATTCGCTAAACAAGGAAAATTGATAATCCCAAAAGATGGAAGTGATTTAATTTCTTTAATCCATGTGGCAGATATGGCGCAGGCGATTGTCTGCGCTATCCAAAATGCCGCTCCGCAAAGCGTCTATAACATTGTGGATGACGAGCCTGTTAGCTATAAAGTATTGTTCAATTACATTGCTAGCCAACTAAATCTCACTGCGCCGCAAATGGAAGGCGCACAACATTTGTTCTCTTTAGGTTGTGATAATTCAAAAGCAAAAAAAGAATTGGAATGGAAACCTTTTTATGCGAGTTATCTTTCGGGTTTGGCATAATATAAATGAGGTATATCTAAGAAACTAAAAGCGGCAGCCACCTGAAAGTTGACTGTCGCTTTTGTAATAGCTTTGATGTTTTAACCAACTATATTCGTCCCAAACAATCTTCCAACCAAAAATGTTGCCGCCATAGCGACTAGCCCCCAAAAGGTAACGCGCAAAGCGCCGACCCAAATATTTGCCCCGCCTGTATTTGCCGCCAACATACCCATGCCCGCTAAAAAGAATAAACAACTAATCACAACAATGGGAATAATTAAATTGCTTGGTGAAAGTAAAACAGCCAACAAAGGCAATGCCGCGCCTAACGCGAAGGACAAAGCCGAAGTCCATGCCGCTTGAAAGGGGCGAGCCGTGTGAACTTCGGTTAATCCAAGCTCATCGCGCGCGTGCGCCATCAAGGCATCATGCTTCATCAACTGGTCAGCCACTTGTTTTGCAAGCGCAGGTTCAAGTCCGCGTTCGATGTAAATCTCGGTTAATTCCTTGCGCTCGCCTGCGTCATTAATTTCAAGTTCTTTTTTCTCACGAGCCAAATCCGCCTTTTCAGTATCGGCTTGCGAGCTGACTGAAACATACTCCCCCGCCGCCATAGACATCGCCCCAGCCACTAACCCCGCCACGCCCGCGATTAAGATATCGCCGCGCGCCGCATTCGCCGCAGCGACTCCTACCACCAAACTTGCGGTCGAAACGATTCCGTCATTTGCGCCTAACACAGCGGCGCGCAACCACCCAATACGAGTGGAATAATGATGTTCTTTTCTGGGCATAATGCATTCTCCAAATGAAAAATCTATTGAAAAACAAAGTGGTTACTTCAATAAAATTATACAGCCAAAGTTAATACGAGTATAATAGGCGAAATTGAAATTGGCGTTTTCAGGAAAACCCTATGGCAAAAATCCTCATTGTGGATGATGACGAAAAGGTTACAAATTTACTAGGGCGGTTTTTGGCGGCAAATAAATATCACGTCACCACAGTCAATGACAGTTCAAAAGCAATGCAAGCGGCGAATTCCATCCGCCCCGATTTGGTTATCCTTGACATTATGATGCCATACCCAGACGGTTTTACCCTTTGTAAAATGCTGCGCGAAGAACCCAAATTTGCCCAAACGCCAATCTTAATCATCACCGCCTTAGATAACAGCAACAGCAAAGCGACTACATTCGGGGCAAACGACTACCTAGCCAAACCCTTTAACTTAGACGAACTGGCTTATAAAGTGGAAACTTTGCTAAAAAAGAATAACTGAATTGGAGACTCTCATGGCAAGAATACTGATTGTGGATGACGACTTAGAAACCACTAAACTGTTTGAAGGCATCATCAAAACAAGCGGGCATGAGCCATTTTCCATTACCGAAAGCAAAAACGCAACGAACGCTATTGAGATTTTTCAACCCGATTTAATCCTGCTCGATATTATGATGGCAAATATCAACGGGATTCAATTGTGCAAACTGATAAAGTCTGACCCTAAAACGGCAAAAATTCCCGTAGTCATGGTATCGGCATTAAGCGATGAAGGCAGCAAACGCGACTCGTTTAACGCTGGCGCGAACGAGTTCGTTGTAAAGCCAATTATCCCAAAAGCGTTTCTAGCGCTTATTAACGCCGCGTTAAGCAAGGCTTAACTTTCATATTAATTTCATTGCCTTGCAGGTTTTATATTTTGATGTATCATTGATAAAAATATTTTAGGTGTATGTATGGCAAAAATTTTGATGGTAGACGACGATAAGCTAGTCACAGACTTGTTAGAAAAACTCCTCAAAGCCGATGGACATCAAACCGTCACAGTCAATGACAGTTCCAAAGCGATTGAAACGGCTCAAGCCGAAACGCCCGATTTAGTTTTACTCGACTTAATGATGCCGCAACCAGACGGCTTTCGCGTTTGCAGAATGTTACGCGAGATACCGCAATTCAAAAGAACGCCTATCATCATCGTCACCGCGTTAGACGATAGCGACAGCCGCGCCGTGGCCTTTGGGGCTGGCGCAAACGATTACCTCACCAAGCCTTTTCACCCCGATGAACTTTCAGAAAAAATCATTGCCGCATTAGAGGAAAGATAACAAAAACGGACGTGTGAAACGTCCGTTTTTTACTTGCTATGTCGTTGGCGCTCGCGTCGCCGCGCTTGGCAAAAGGTTTATTTTAAAGTCCGAATATACGCCGTCAATTGCCAAATTTGCTCATCCGTTAAAATACCGCGCCATGCCACCATCGCCGTTCCGGGGCTGCCTTCAGAAATTCGCCAAAACAAATATCCATCGCTCACTTGCGCTTGCAAGATAGACAAATCTTTCGGGGGAGGATTCAAAGCCGCCCCTGCAGGACCATCTCCATGTCCGCCTGAACCGTGACAAGTGGCGCAATTCGCTTGAAAAATTTCGCCGCCTGCCGTCGCCGCATCAGCGCCTAAGGGGTTCGTTAAGTTAGCATATTCTGCAGGTGGGGTCAGCGTAATCGGTTCAACGGCATTCGTATCCGCTTCGCCGCCGCAAGCCGAAACGCCCAAACACATAAGAAGAAAAAAAATAAACCAAATGTTTCTCATTCGCGTAAAACTCCTTTTCTGAAATTATAAATGGAAACAAAACAGGCAACGCGGAAATTTTATACGCCGCATTGCCTGTTTTGTTATTTATCGCAAGAAACGCTTATGAAGCGCTGGCGTTTGCCGCCTCCTTAGGCTTTTTCATAGATAAGCTTAGCAATACGCCAACAATTAACGAAACGCCAATAATTATTAAAGACCAAACTAAACTTGGTTTCAGCGCCATCAAAAAAATAATCCCAAACGCCAGGCTCAAGCGCAATTCAATCGATAGCCAAAGCGCCCAATCATTAAGCAAAATTTTCAATGTAGATACGTCTTGGCGCTCCGCCAATGCCTTTTCAATTGCCGCCATACGCGGAACGCCCAACTTCAAAGCGATAACCACCATGAGCGCCAACGAAACCAAAGCCACAATAATCCACGCCACGCCGCCCCACACAGTCACGGTCATATAAATCCCTGATGCAACAATCAACAGCATTGAAAGCGGACCTAATCGTTGCATGTGCTTTGGGAGGCGTAAACGCTCTAGCGTTTGTTCGACGCTTTCTGCACGGCGAGCATAAAACAAACTGACCGTTTCGATCGCCAAGGCAATGAAAAAGCCCAGCGCGCCTAAAATATGAATTAAGTTAGCTATTAAGTAGAAGTTCATTTTTTCTCCTTAAAAATTTTATACCAGAACCAAAGGCAAATTTTGAGAATCGCACACGCCTTACGAAATTGGCTCAACTGGATATTGAATTTCCAACACCGCATCGCTTTGGTCTGCGCGTTGCGGCGCTTGTAAAGCCACCTCGCGCGGAGGTCCCGCAAATCGAAAGCCGTTTGTTTCCGCCCATACGCCGATAACGCTATACCCAAAAATCAAATTCGAAAAGGGTCCTTGTATAGCAAACGTCGCCATTCTTTCTACGGCGGGTAATTCTCGAAAACGAAGCGTAAGGTCGTTTTGTACCTTCACAGGCGCATGAGATTTCGCCGCAATAGTTATCCCCGCTTCCACATCCACCTCCACATCTTCATCAATCCCATCGCTGTGCATAATCGTAAAAAACAAACCGTCTTCTTGCTTATCACCCAAAGAAGAAATAATCTTCGCAAATAACCCGCTAATCTCTTTTGGAGACGGCACAGTGGTGCGCGCGCTTAAAACAGGCTGGGCAGGGAAAGGCTTCATAACCACATTAAAGACTTCCTCCTTCTCGGCGCTACGAATAAACTCTAAACGCGCTTCAATGCTTTGAATTTGCCGTAGGGCGTCTCGCACTTGATTCTCAATTTCGGCTTTCTTCAAAAGCAACATTCCTTGTATTTCGTCTGCAGTAATTTTGTCGTTCAATAGCCGTTGTATCTGGTTGAGCGACAAACCCAAATCCTTCAACGCAAGGATTCTATTCAACTGCGACATTTGCTCCGCACTGTAATAGCGATACCCCGTAAATGTATCGCTCTGCACAGGCTTTAGCAAACCAATCTCATCGTAATAACGGAGCAACCGCTTAGAAACTCTCGCCAATCTTGAAAATTCGCCAATCGTAAACATGATTCTCAACTCCTTTCTGGTATGCGCCACTATAAACGTTTCCGTAACGTTAATGTCAAGGGGTTATGGCAAAATCATTTTAATCATGATTAAAGGTAAAATTAAACTATGCACAGAAAAAAATTACTGCCATTCTTTCTACTCTTCGTTTTGAGCGCCCTACTGGTCTTCCGCTTCGCTTCTAAGCCTGCGCCTGCTCATCCATATTATGCATCTGCCCCGCCCAAACCTTTAGTTATTGCCCACCAAGGCGGCGACGGGCTATGGCC
Source organism: Anaerolineales bacterium (assembly GCA_034434495.1). Taxonomy (GTDB): domain Bacteria; phylum Chloroflexota; class Anaerolineae; order Anaerolineales; family Villigracilaceae; genus Villigracilis. The sequence continues at coordinate 71,190 of DAOTZE010000029.1, read as the reverse complement.
AGGCAACACTTTATTTGCGTTTCAAAACGCCGTTGACCTTGGCGTGGACGTTCTTGAAATGGATTTACACATTACAAGCGACGGCGTGTTGGTTTTGATTCACGACGAAACGATTGACAGAACCACCAATGGAAGCGGCGAAGTGGAAGCAATGACCTTAAATGAACTCAAACAATTTGACGCAGGTTATGATTGGTCAAACGATGGCGGGGCGACCTTCCCATTTCGCGGGCAAGGAATCACAATCCCAACGTTGGAAGAAGCGTTTACGGCATTTCCTGGTAAGCGCATGGTCATTGAAATTAAAAAATCAAACGCGTCAATGATTGAACCGTTTTGTAATATGATTCGCGCATACAACATGCAAGAAAAAATTATCGTCGCTTCTTTTTATGACGATAAAATAAAAGCGTTTAGAGAAACATGCCCCGAAGTCGCCACCTCCAGCGCAAAAAACGAAACCACAGCGTTTGTCTTGCTCTCAAAAGTTTTTCTGACGGGGTTTTACTCGCCGCAATTTTACTCATTACAAGTCCCCGAAGAATCCAGCGGAATTACGGTAATGACCGAATCATTTATCCGTGCGGCGCATGAACGAAATTTAGCCGTTGAACCGTGGACAATCAACGACGAAGAAACGATGCGGAAATTCATCGAATGGGGCGTGGATGGAATTATGACAGATAGACCAGATATTATGATTGAAATATTGAAATAGAATATCTGACAACAGACCGCCGAACCGTTGACCGTAAGTATGGTCTGTCGTCTGCAGTTAGCGGTCAAATCCTCAACACAGGAAATAAACACTCCACATGCCAACCTCTTATCAAAAAAAGATTCTCAAACTCCGTCAAGAAAAAGATGAAAAAATTAAAGCTGATAATCTACACTGGCTGAATTTAGTCGGGTTGTTTCGGCTGGAAGAAGGCGATAACTCTTTTGGTAAGGATGAGAGCAATAAAATTTTTCATCCAGCGTTTCCAAAGCCGTTTTGCGGAAAATTCACCCTGAACAACGGACAAGTGACTTTTCACCCTGAAAAGAATATTGCGTTTGAAGCTAATAACCCAAACCCTGAAAGCAGAATCATAATCACAGACCAAGACGATAACCCCGATATGCTACACATTGGTTCATTGACTATGAAAGTTATCGCGCGGGGCGAATGGCTTTTAGTCCGCATGTGGGATAAAGAATCCGAATACAAGAAAAAATTTAACGGCTTGAAATATTATCCCGTCAAAGAAGAATATAAAATTCCAGCAAAATATATACCCTATAAAACGCCGAAACAAATCAAGAAAATTGAAGCGCTAGGCAATGCAGTAGATGCGATTTTTCTCGGTCATGTTCATTTTCAATTCAAAGGCGTGGATTGCTCGATTGAAGTTGAAAAAAGCAACAAAGATTTGCTGTTATTTTTTTCAGACGAAACTAACGCCAAGACCACCTATGGCGGCGGGCGTAGAATTTATCTCCCTCCACCTACCTCAACAAATTTTATTCTCGACCTTAACCGTACTGAAAACTGGCCCTGCGCCTACACAGATTATGCCACTTGCCCACTCGTACCCAAACAAAATCGCCTGCCCATTGCAATTGAAGCAGGCGAGTTGAAGTATAAAGATTAAATTCTAACTGTTACCTATTCACTATTACCTATTACCTATTCACTATTACCTATTCACTATTACCTATTCACTATTAACTTACTCCATCCAAACTGTTCTATCCTCAAAACCTTCTCTCAGATAGGGTTCTGGCGTAGCCTCAGGATAACCCATATAAATAAAACCAACAATATGCTGGTCGGCTTCAAAACCTAAAAACTGTTTCACTTTCGGGTCGCGCGCCCATTCACCCGTGCGCCAAATTGCGCCTAACCCCAACGCAGAAGCGGCTAACAAAATAATATAAGCCGCCGCCGAAGCCGCCGAAATATTTTCGATTTCAATTACTTTTGATTCGCTGGGCTTATCTGCCGCAACAGCAATTACAACAGGCGCGCGCAGCGGCAAGGCTCGGGTTTTGTCTAAACCCTCAGGCGGCGTAGCAGGGTTGCGCTCCAAAAAAGAAGCGGCGAATACATCGCCTAATTTTTTTCTCCCATCTCCCGTCAACACCACAAAACGCCACGGTCTCACTTTATAATGATTCGGCGCTTGCACAGCCGCGCTTAAAATTTTTTCAATTAACTCGCGCGGCACAGGGTCTGGTTTCACTTTACTAATCGTTTGTCTTTTGTGAATTGTCTCAAACAAATCCATACTGCCTCTATGATAAAATTTTTTTATGAATATATTTTACTCTGAAGTCCATCGAAGTCATTACCCGCCCTTTGAAGTGTTTGACGGCGGGCAACGCGTGCCGTATTTTGAAAATCCAGACCGTATAGATAAAATTTTATTTGCATTAAACAAAACGAATTGGGCAAACTTAATAGAGCCAACTGATTTTGGACTCGACCCGATTTTAGCCGTGCATGATAAAGACTACATTAACTTTCTCGCTTCATGCTGGACCGAGTGGCTTGAATCTGATTCCTCAATATCATCTTCGCCTGAGGCTCATGCTTTCCTACCCGCAACATTTGCTTTAAGAAGAAAAGCTCGTCCAACTTCATCATTGCATGGTCGCGGCGGATATTACCTGATGGATTTATCGGCATGTATTGTGGCAGGCACATATCAAGCCGCGCTTGCTTCTGCAAATTGCGCATTGAGTTGCGCAAGTTATATTTTTGAAAATAAAAAATCCGCTTTCGCATTATGCAGACCGCCCGGGCATCATGCAGGTAAAGATTATGCAGGCGGATATTGCTTCATCAATAACGCGTCTGTCGCCGCAAATTGGTTATCTTCAAAAGGGAAAACCGCCTTGCTTGATATTGATTACCACGCGGGCAACGGCACGCAAGATATTTTTTATGAAAGAAGCGATGTATTAACGATTTCTATTCACGGCGACCCCGATTTTGAATACCCACACTATGCCGGCTTTGCCGACGAAACAGGCGCAGGCGCAGGAGCGGGGTTTCATAAAAACTTTCCACTACCCAAAGGCACAGATGACGCAAAATATTTAATCGCTTTGGATGAGGCGCTTACAATCATAAAAAACTTTTCGCCAAATTATCTTGTTTTATCAACAGGCATGGACACATTCGACGGCGACCCGCTGGGCAAATTCAAAGTAACTAGAAATGGTTTTTCCGAAATAGGAAAAAGGATTGCTAGCCTAAATCTGCCCACCGCTATTATTATGGAAGGCGGTTATGCAAACGCTGAACTTGGCAATAATGTAGCGACATTGTTGGAGAATTTCAAATGAAAAAAAAGATTTCATTATTTGTATTTTTATTAACCGCCTGCGCCTCGCCAATGCCAGCCGAAACGCCCACGCCCGCGCCGACCCTTACGCCGCAAATTATCTACGTCACCGCCACGCCTCAGCCGACTTTACCTTCCACCGCCACCTTTACCCCCACAATTACCAATACCCCCGAACCGACTATTACACTAACGCCTGAATTTACTTTTCCAACCGTCACAGTTAATAAACAAGCCCATTGTAGATACGGTCCCTCCGTAGCCTATCTCCACGCGGCAGATTTATACGCCGGCGATAAGGGCGAAGTGCGCGGCACAGCGCTATACAGTAAATGGCTTTATATCAAGTTCGATAAACTAAATTATTTCTGCTGGGTTGCGCCCTCTGTGGTAGATGTAGTCGGCGATGTTTCTACGCTCAAAAAAGTTGAACCGAATTTATTGAGCATCGGGAGCAATATGTACGGTCCGCCGCAAAATGTGCAAGCCACGCGAAACGGCGATGAAGTGACCATCACCTGGGACCAAGTGGAAATGACCGCCGACGACGACAGGGGCTATTTCATTGAAGCCTTCGTTTGCCAAGATACCTTTTACATTTGGTGGACGTTTTCTTACCCCAATCAATACGAAACCAGTTACACCGTCAGAGACGAAGCGGGATGCGCCGCGCCTTCTTACGGAAAGATTTACACCGTTGAAAAACACGGCTATTCTCAGCCTGTAGATATTCCGTGGCCAGCGCCTTAATGTAAACTTCCCGAAGATTAGCAATCTTCGGGAAGTTTTTTATACTAACTAATCACACCCGCTTTTTTGAACGCCGTTTCGAGCATATCAATCGTCACGGGTTTAATAATCATGGCTTGTGCGCCGCTTTTCATCACCTGTTGGCGGGTTTCAGGTTGGTCGTCGGACGTAATGACAATCACCGGCACTTTCATCAAGCGCGGTTCGCGGCGGATGAACGCCAAAACTTCTGTGCCATCTACGCCGGGCATATTAATATCTAAGCAAATAAATTGCGGAATAAAACTCGCTAATAATGACATCGCAGGGCTTGAACCATAAGCCACTTTTGCGGGTAAATCTAATAACCCCAACATTTGTTGTAATGCGTCTGCCGTTTGGCGGTTGTCGTCAATAATTAAACCTTCGCTCATTCGTCCTCCAAAATAATAGCGCCCATCATGGACACGTCATAACCTTTCAAAGATGAGATAGATGCCTGAAAACGCGAATCAGTTAACACGTCGAAGAGAGGCGTTAAAAAATCTACAAATTGTTTCGGGATGACCAAATCATAACGCTCTTGAAAAAGCGGAATGAAATCTAAATCGAGGGCTTGCGCGGCGGCGGCAATGCCCAATCCGCAATCCGCTCGACCTGACGCCACAGCAGTGGCAACGCCGAGGTGAGTATACTCGTCTTGATGATAGCCTGCAATGTACTCATGGGGGATTTTTAACCGATTCAAATGATAATCTAGCAAGGTGCGTGTGCCAGAGCCTTTTTGACGATTCACAAATCGCACGCTTCGCTCTTGACTTTGAGTTGCGAGGTCGCCCAAACTTTTGATTCCCTTTGGGTTTCCTTTTTGCACAATCAAGCCTTGCTCTCGCCCTACCAACGCCACTACTTTAACTTTTATGTTCGGCATGTATTGACGAATATATGAAATATTGAACTCGCCCGTTTGTGGGTCTAAAAGATGCGACCCCGCACAATGCGCTTCGCCTCTACGCAATGCCACCAACCCGCCTTGTGACCCGACATTTGCCGAAGCCAATCTTCGATTCTTCTCCGCTAAAAATTGCGCCAGTAAATCAAGCGTTAAGTCATGCGAGCCAATACAAAGAATTGTTTTTTCAATTTCAGACTTTGTTCGATATAGTTTTACTTGAATGGTTTCGCCGGCATCCATGCCTTGCGCGCCGCTTGGAATTAATGCTAAACCATCCGCTTGCACAAGCGATGTAATCACCCCTGCTCCGCGAGATAATGGCGCGGCTAATAATTTATCTCCCACTTTGCCCAAAGCCACGCGCACAAAATCATCATCCCCAGCAGGTGAGACAATTTTTCTCGTCAATATCGCTTCTTCTGTTTGTAATTCGTTTTGTTTTCGCCCAAGCCATTTGGCGAGAATTGGTTCGACGAATATATCTACGGTTAAGGATGCGGAAACGGGATAGCCGGGAATGCCGATGATAGGAATTACCGACATTTGACCGCTGACGGAGGTCTGTGATTGGCGGTGCATTGTTCCCAAAATAACGGGATGCCCTGGCCTTACAGCCACGCCATGCACGAGCAATGTTCCTAACTTCTCAACCACTTGTGCCGAGAAATCTTCTGCGCCAGCGGATGAACCTGCGTTTAATAAAATCAAATCGTGCGTTTGGCTTGCCTGTAAAACTTTTTCGCAGATTAAATCAAAATCGTCTTTGGTAATTGGAAAGCGAGTCGCTTCGCCGCCCATTTGTTTAATTTGAGAAGCCAGCACAAGCGAGTTATATTCAAGAATATCTCCAGAATTTAATGTTGAACCAATTGGAACAAGTTCACTGCCTGTCGGAAGAATAGCAACTTTCGGTTTGCGAGAAACTTTGATAGTTTGATGTCCAGATGCGGCTATGGCGCCTAAATCAACTGGTCTAAGAATATGACCTGCAGGCAAAACCAATTGCGTTGCAACAATATCTTCACCTAATGGTCTAACATGACTCCATGGAGTTACTGAAGCGCGGATTCTGACCGCAGACGGCTGACGGATGGCTGGCGTAATTTGCCCTTTATCATCAAGAGGTTCAACATTTTCAATCGGAATGACGGCATTCGCCCAATCGGGTAATGGGTCGCCGGTATCAACATATTGGGCTTTGGGGAATTGGGAATTGGGAATTGGGTAATTAGAAATTGGTAATTGAATTGGGCTTGAAGGTTGTGCGCCAATCGTATCTTCCGCTCGAACAGCGAATCCATCCATCGCGGAGGCGTGGTAATGCGGCGATGAAATCTTTGCCCAAATGGCTTCAGCCGTAACTCGCCCCAAAGCGTTTTCGTCTAATGGAATTTCCTCAACACTTAATACGCGCCATAAATCAGCGCCTTGCAAGGCTTTTTGAAACTTTGCCAGCGCTTGATTTAGTGGAATATCGTGCAAGTAAACTGACATGTTCTTTTTTACCACAAAGGGTCACAAAGGAAAAAAGTTGAAAACTTTGTGTACCTTAGCGCCCTTTGTGGTGAATATTCTTTACGAATTACGCAATTCCATCCATCGCCGCGCCGAGACGTTTGACAATTTCATCCACTTCTTCTTCATTAATGGAAAGCGGAGGAGAAAATGCAAGTGTATTTCCTAATGGACGAGTTCGCAAACCGTGTTCTTGCGCCGCCTTGAAAATTTTCATCGTCAGCGCTGGGTCTGGCGTTTTAGATTCTTTATCTGAAACGATTTCTACGCCGCACACTAAGCCAAGCCCGCGCACATCGCCAACGAAAGAAAATTCTTTTAAGGTTTGCAAGCCCGCCAACAAACGTTTGCCTAATTCTTTGGCGCGTTGCGGGTAATTTTCTTTTTCCATTATTTCTAAATTCTTTAATCCAACCGCGCAAGACATGGCATGACCAGAATATGTATACCCGTGCATAAAGGCTTCAGGTTCAGTGGCAGTTTCAATCGTGTCGCGAAGCGAATCGGAAATTTGAATCCCGCCGAGTTGGGCGTATCCGCTGGTAATCGCTTTTGCAAACGATAAAATATCAGGCTTCACGTTCCAATGTTTTAAGCCAAACCATTCGCCTGTGCGCCCAAAACCTGTGATGACTTCATCCGCAATAAATAAAATTTCATACTTATCGCAAATCGCGCGAATTAATGGGAAGTATTCATCAGGCGGCACGATGACCCCGCCAACGCCCATAACAGGCTCGGCGATGAACGCCGCCACAGTATCTGGATTTTCTCGCAGTATCGCTTCTTCCAACATTCGAGCGGCGGCTTGACCTACGCTTTCATTTCCCTTCAACTGACCTTCGTAACGATAGGGATTCGGCGCAGGGATGTGAACAAAGCCATCTATGGCGGGACCAAACATGACATGATATTTTTCAAGCCCTGTGGCAAATGTGGCGGCTAATGTAACCCCATGATACGAACCCTTGCGAGCAATGATTTTATATTTAGTCGGTTTGCCTTTTCGCTTCCAATAATATCGCGCCATTTTGAAAGCGGAATCGTTCGCTTCAGAGCCGCCCGATGTGAAGAACGTTGTGTTCAAACCTTCATAGGCAAAGCCTGCAAGTTTTTCTGCCAATTGAATAGACGGAAGATTGGTCATGCCAGAAAAGTTGGATGTGAACGCCAATTTTTGCATTTGGTCATAAGCGGCTTTGGCAAGTTCTTCCCGCCCATACCCAACATTAACGTTCCACAAACCCGCCATGCCGTCTAAAATTTTTTTACCATCCGCCGTATAAAGCCACACGCCTTCGCCGCGCTCAATGACTAAGGCGTTTGCATGAGTCTTGGGATGATAGACGGGATGCAATTGTTTTTTATCTTTTTCAAGCCAGTTGGTTGTTGTCATCAGTTCTCCTCGTTTCACCACGAAGCGTCACGAAGGTACACAAAGAAAAAACTTTTGTGACGCTTTGCGCCTTTGTGGTTTAAAAATTAAGCAATCACTTCCACATCATGCGGACCAGACTCTTTCAAGCCTGCGCCGGTCATTCGCACAAAAACCGCCTTTTCTTGAAATTCTTCAATCGAATGCGCGCCGCTATAACTCATGCCCGATTGTAAACCGCCAATCAATTGGGTTAACACTTCGCGCACTTTGCCGCGATACGGCACTGCGGCTTCAACCCCTTCGGCAACATAATCTTCAATTTCTTCTTTTGTCAAATCATTGCCTTCGCGTTTGTTTCTTTCAATATTTGCCGTAAGCGAAGCCATGCCCCGCGACGCTTTATATTTATGACCTCGACGAGTCATCATCATGCCCGGGCTTTCATCGGTGCCTGCCAGCAACGAGCCAATCATCACTGCGCTTGCGCCGGCGGCAATTGCTTTTGCCACATCGCCGGGGAAACGAATGCCCCCATCGGCAATAATAGGAATATCATATTCTTTAGCCGCTTTCGCCGCTTCCATCACAGCCGTCAATTGCGGAACGCCCGAACCCGCCACCTGACGAGTAATACAAATAGAACCAGGTCCCACGCCCACTTTCACGGCGTCCACGCCTGCGTCTATTAATCGTTTTGTTCCATCAGCCGTAGCCACATTCCCGCCGATAATTTGCGCCTGCGGAAAATGCTTGCGGATATTTTTAATCATCTCAATTTCTAAATGCGAATCGCCATGAGCAATATCCACTACAATACAATCTGCGCCTGCGTTTAAGGTCGCTTCTACGCGGCGCATTTCTTTATCGCGCACGCCTACTGCCGCGCCCACCGCCAAACGCCCTTTTGCATCTTTCGTGGCGGTTGGGTACTTAATGACTTTCATAATATCTTTCAAAGTAATCAAACCCGCTACTTTGCCCTCTTTATCAACCAGCGGCAATTTTTCGATGCGATGTTCATGCAACAATTTTTCCGCCTCGCTCAAAGACGTATCTTTAGAAGCCGAGATAACGTTTTTTGTCATAATAGCCACGACGCTTTTGGCGTCGTCATTTTCAAAAAGCAAATCGCGCGTGGTGACAATGCCAACCAGTTTTTCTTTTTCATCAACAATCAAAATGCCGCCTGTATCGGTTTCTTCCACCACGCGCTTCACATCGCCCACAGAACTTTTATCCGTCAAGGTAATGGGTTTATCCACCACAAACGATTCGGCTTTTTTTACTTTTTCAATTTGGCGGGCTTGCTCGGCAATCGTCATAAAGCGATGAATAATGCCAATCCCCCCTTCGCGCGCCATAGCGATTGCCATTTCGCTTTCGGTCACCACATCCATATTCGCCGAAACAATCGGCGCGTTCAAAAAAATTTTTTTGGTCAATCTGCTTCTGGTTGAAAGCGCGCGGCGAGAATCGACATCCGAATATTGCGGCACCAGCAACACATCGTCATACGTCAAAGCGGTTTCTTGTAAAATTTTCATTTCATTCTCCAATTTTCAAACGCCCGAATTATAATGCGTGACGATGAGAGAATGCCAAATGAACATAAACAAAATCACGTCAGGGAATGAGGCGCGTTCTTCGTTAGGGAAAATTGTCAGATTTGAAATTTTAATCAAGGAGTCGTTATGTCTGTAACAGCAGTCATCGGTTCGCAATGGGGCGATGAAGGAAAAGGTAAAGCGGTGGATTATTTGGCGGAACACGCCGATTATGTGGCGCGCTTTAATGGCGGGAACAATGCCGGGCATACGGTGATTAATGAATTTGGGACATTCAAGATTCACTTAACGCCGTCTGGAATTTTTGCAAAAAATACAATTGGATTAATCGGCGGCGGCGTGGCGATTGACCCGCAAGTGTTGATTGATGAAATTGAAACGCTCAATCAAGCGGGCGTAGGCGTGGATGGGAGATTGTTTATTTCGCCGCGTTCGCATATCATTATGCCGTATCACAAAATTTTGGATGGCTTGTATGAAGAAGCCAAAGGCGCAGGCGCAACAGGGACAACCCGTCGAGGCATTGGTCCCGTATTTGCCGATAAAGTCAGTTACAACGGAATCCGTTGGAGCGATTTTACAAGCGACATGTTTGAAAAACGATTAAGCGCGCAATTAGAATTGAAGAATAAAATCATCGCGGCGCTGGGCGGCGAAGAAATAAAATATTCACAAACGCGCGAACAATATCGTGAATATTATTTGAAGTTAAAGCCATATATCAAAGAATTATTCTCGTTGGTGCAAGACGGCTTAAAACAAAACAAAAACTTTTTGCTTGAACAAGCGATGGGAACATTTTTAGACACCGATTGGGGAACATACCCGTTTGTAACCGCCTCCACCACAATTCCATCCGCCGCCGCGGCTGGGCTAGGCATTCCGCCGAAATATATTCATCATGTAATCGGCGTGACCAAAGCCTACACCACGCGAGTCGGCGCGGGACCTTTACCGACTGAAATTAAAGATACCGAAAGCGAAGTATATAAAAAGTTCGGCGAAGTGGCGGCGACCACTGGAAGAATTCGAAGAGTCGGCTGGTTAGATTTAGAAATCGTCAAAACCGCCGTTGAGTTAAGCGGAGTTACCGAATTATGCTTAACAAAACTAGACGTATTAAGCGGCTTAGACGAAATTCAGGTGTGCGTTCGTTATGAATATAGTTGCAACCCCGTGCGATACGCCGATGTAGATTCTTACGACTTGGAAAAGATTGAGCCAGTTTATAAAACTGTCAAAGGCTGGAGCGAAGATATTAGCAAGGCAAAAACCTTCGAAGAGTTACCTATCAACGCCCAAAACTATGTGAAGATGATTGAAGAAGCGGCGGGCGTGCCTGTCAAATGGATTGGCGTGGGTCCAGAACGAGAAGCGACAATTAGAAGGTAAGTTTTCATTCAGTGTTCAGATATATTTAATAATCGTAAAATAAACTATAAACACTAGCAAGGCGAAAGTCGCTTCTTAAAGGACTGTCGCCTTGTTTTATGTCGAGATGTCTCGAATTTTCTTACAAAGGAATCTACATTGAAAACAAATCGTTCAAAAATCGGATTAATTTTATTAGCCTTTCTTGCCTTTATCTCATTAGGTCTGCCCGATGGTTTACTTGGAATTGCCTGGCCCTCTATTCGAGAACATTTTTCGCTGCGGCTTGACGCGCTCGGCATTTTATTATTCGCCAGCACGGCAGGGTATATGACTTCGAGTTTTTTCAGCGGTCAAGTCATTTCAAAATTAGGCGTCGGCAAAACATTAGCCTTAAGTTGTTTGCTAACTAGCGTAAGTTTAATTGGCTATACTTTTGCTCCGTTTTGGTGGGTTATGGTTTTGTTGGGCGTGGTGGCGGGGTTAGGCGCTGGGGCAATTGACGCAGGGCTAAACGCCTACATCGCTTCAAACTTTGGCGAAGGATTAATGCAATGGCTACATGCCAGTTATGGCATTGGCGTTACTTTAGGTCCAATCATTATGACGGTTGGATTAAATGCATATCACGCCTGGCAATGGGGCTATGTAAACGTAGGCATTGCTCAACTGCTTTTAGCGATAGGTTTCTTTTTTACAATTTCGATGTGGGCAAAAAAAGAACATGCTGAAGAAAAAAAACTAACCGATTATCAAACCCCGCTTTCAGAGACGCTTCGCCAACCCAAAGTGTGGATAAGCCTCCTGCTCTTTTTCATTTATGTCGGCGTTGAAGTCTCTTTCGGAACGTGGACCTATTCGCTTCTGACTCTCTCTCGAAATGTTTCTACAGCGGTGGCAGGATACTGGGCTGGAAGTTATTGGGCAACCTTTACGCTTGGTAGAATTTTAGCGGGCTTGCTTACTCGCCGCTTCGGCATAGAGAAATTGGTTTTGGCTGGTCAAGTATCTGCATTATGTGGGGCGCTTTTATTATGGTGGAATCCATTCCCCGCCGCCAGTATTATTGCAGTATCTATTATTGGGTTTTCACTCTCCCCTATTTTTGCAGGCTTCATGTCTGGCACAAGTTCGCGCGTAGGCGAACATCACGCCGCTAACACAATTGGAATGCAAATCAGCGCTTCTGGTTTGGGCGCGGCGGCAATCCCCGCCTTGGCAGGCGCGCTTGCTCAAAACATTTCACTAGAAGCAATTCCGATTATGCTTACCTTTCTTTTTGTGATATTAATGACGTTGTACTATTTTAGTTTGCAAAAAGCGAAGGAGAATGAATATGTCTGAAATTAAGTATGAAATTATTAAAACGATTGGCGTGTTATCCAAATCTGCCAGCGGCTGGGCAAAAGAAGTCAACTTAATCAGCTGGAATGACCGCGAACCGAAATACGACATCCGCGATTGGTCTGCAGACCATAGCAAAATGGGCAAAGGCGTGACGTTATCAAAAGAAGAATGGTCTGCGTTGAAAGAGTTGTTAAGTAAATTTGAAAGTTAATTTATTGTCTTATGAAGCGCGCCGCGCTTTTGGCGCGGATATATCTTTCAAGGCAAACGAATCTGCTCATAAAACTCACTTTGCCGTGAAAGCGTAACGCGCCCCGTATCGCATAAATTAATTCAGGTTCAAGTTATAATTACAAAAAAATTTGGAGGCACACATGGACTTGATGCAAGTGATTTTATGGATATTCTTTGGCGGGATTGCAGGCTGGATTGCCAGCATCATCATGGGCAAGAATAAAAAAATTAACGGAATCGCCAATGTAATTTACGGCATCGTCGGCGCGTTTTTAGGCGGCGCCATTATGAATTATTTTGGCTATCAAGGCGTCAATGGTTTTAACTTTTGGAGTTTGCTCGTAGCGGTGCTTGGCGCTTCAGTATTGATTTTTGTTGTTAGTTTATTGACTAATAAATAAAATAATTTCATAAAAAGTCCTTGTCAGTTTTTGACAAGGACTTTTTATATAGCCTGCTTTCCGTTCTCTATTCTCTGCTCTTCAAAATCTTCCCCGCCACCTCACCAAAGCCAATTCTATATCCGTCTCCCTGACAATACCCCTTCATAATCACCGTATCGCCGTCTTGTAAAAATTTTCTCTCTTCGCCGCTGGCTAGTTTGAGCGGTCTTTCGCCGCGCCAAGTTAATTCGAGCATTGAGCCATATCCGTTTTCATACGGCGCGCTGATTGTGCCTGTGCCGCACAAATCGCCAACGCGCATGTTACACCCCGTGATGGTATGATGCGCCAACATTTGCTCCATGCTCCAATACAAATATTTCATATTTGAGCGTGAAATCAATTGCGGCTCGTTCATTGTTTCGCTTTGTAAAAAAACTTCAAGATGAATATCAATTCCCGTTGGAGAATCAAGCCGAAGGTAAGGAAGAGGCGTTGGGTCTTGTTTAGGAGTTGGAACTCGAAATGAATCTAAAGCGTCCATCGTCACCACCCAAGGCGAAATTGAAGTGGCAAAATTTTTGGCAAGGAAAGGTCCTAAGGGTTGATATTCCCACGCTTGAATATCGCGCGCGCTCCAATCGTTCAACAACACCATGCCAAAAATATGTTCGCGCGCGTTTTCAACGTTGATTGGCTCGCCTAACGCATTTTCTTTGCCGACAAAAAAACCCATCTCCAATTCAAAATCTAATTGGCGCGTTGCCGCAAATTCTGGCGGCGAATCTTTTACTATCACTTGCCCACGCGGGCGAATGATATTTGTCCCCGATAAAACAACCGAACTGGCGCGACCATGATAGCCAACAGGCAAATACAACCAATTGGGCATAAGCGCATTTTCTTTTCCGCGAAACATTGTGCCGACATTGGTAGCATGTTCGCGCGACGCATAAAAATCTGTGTAATCGCCGATATTCACTGGAAGATGCAATTTCACATCTTGGATTAAGCGCATCGCTTCTTTTTTGATTTTTGAATTGTTGCCGCTTAGCAACTCAGTCAATCGCCCTCGAATTTCTCTCCAAACATTTCTCCCAGCAGACATAAATTTATTCAATGAAGATTCATTAAATAAATTGTATTGTTTGCCAAATAAATTTTCTTCATCCAATTTTGCTAAATCAATTACAAAATCTCCAAGCCGCGCGCAAACTCGCGGACTTGGGTTTTCTTTGGTAGAAAAAATTCCATACGGCAAGTTTTGAATTGGGAAATCAGAATCGGGTGATATTTCAATCAATGCTGTCATTTGTTCCTTTTTAGCCATAGAGAACGCACACTCTGAGCGTTTAGAGTTTTTCTTTTATGTTTCTTCTTTCTTCCAATTATAATCTCTGACACAGGAGTATTTTATGACTGTCGCCATTCAAGATATTCGCCAAGCCGCGCAACGGATTAAACCTTATATTCATCGCACGCCCGTTTTGACCAACGAAAGTTTGAATCAAAAAGTTGGCGCGCATGTGTTTATGAAATGCGAGAACTTCCAAAAAGTTGGCGCGTTCAAATTTCGCGGGGCAAGCAATGCCGTTTGGTCATTGAGCGATGAAGAGGCAAAGCGCGGCGTTTGCACGCATTCATCGGGCAATCATGCGCAGGCGTTAGCGCTCGCCGCCAAATTGCGCGGGATTCCCGCTTATATCGTTATGCCGAACAATGCGCCACAAGTGAAGAAAGATGCAGTGGCTGGGTATGGGGGGCAAATCACATTTTGTGAGCCAACTCTTCAAGCAAGGGAGAGTAATTTAGAAAGAATCAAAAATCAAACCGGAGCAAATGTTGTTCATCCGTATAACGATGAAAGAGTCATTGCTGGTCAAGGCACAGCGACTTTGGAATTGCTTGAAGAAATTCCCAATTTAGACGTCATCATTGCTCCTGTCGGCGGCGGCGGATTATTAAGCGGAACGGCGATAGCCGCCACAGAAACAAAGCGCGGTATCCGAGTCCTTGCCGCAGAGCCAGAAATGGCGGATGACGCTTTTCGTTCTATGAAAGAGAAAAAGATTATTCCGTCTGAAAACCCAAAGACCATTGCCGACGGTTTGTTAACTTCACTTGGAAATTTAACGTTTCCAATCATTCAAGAACGAGTTGAACAGGTTGTGACTGTTAGCGAAGCGTCCATGATTGAGTCTATGAAATTTGTTTGGGAACGGGCAAAAATCATCATCGAACCCTCCGCCGCAACCGTGATTGCAGTGTTATGGGAAAAGAAAATTGATTTATCGGGTTTGAATGTTGGGGTGATATTAAGTGGTGGAAACGTAGATTTAGGAAAATTGTATTGGTAAACCGCAGGGGCGAGGTGACTTCGCCCCTGCATAGGTTTAACCTTTTATATATTGTTCTAACTGCACAATTAAAGACCTTTGATAATCCACCACTTCTTTCAACACATCGCGCACGGAGATTAATCCCATTAACTTGCCGTTATCATATACAGGCAAGTGGCGAATGTTATTATCAATCATCAAATTCATACATTCTTCTAAATCTTGGCTCGCTTCCACGCCGATAACTTTTGCCGTCATAATTTCGCTGATTTTTGTCGTCTTTGCGTTTTTCCCCGCTAAATCTACCTTACGCACACAATCTCGTTCAGAGACAATCCCCTCAACCGTATTGCCGCTCATTACCAACACCGCGCCTGTATTATGTTTGGACATATTCTCGAGCGCGTCATAAACCGTATCGTCTGGCTTAACGAAATATACCGCACTACCTTTTTTCCGAAGCATATCGCGCACTGTGGACATGGCTCATCTCCTTAATTGAATTATTTATTTGTTTGGTTAAAGTATAGCAAGAAACAAGAGAATAGCAAGTAACAAAATTTACAAACTACAAATAAAAAAACTCCCTCGGGCTGGGAGTTTTTTTCTGGCGGAGAGATTTGCCTTGTCCTTGTATAAGGAAACTCTCGACCTATCACAAACTGAACATTGCTTGTCGGGGCGGAGAGATTTGAACTCTCGACCTCACGGACCCGAACCGTGCACTCTACCGGGCTGAGCCACGCCCCGAAACAAAGCGTGCGAATTATACCATTCGAGATTAATTTGGCAAGATAAAAATTATTCAACAGAGATAAACAAAAAACAGCGGCTTGGGCGAGGAAATCTTCGTTTATCTACGCTTATGGATTCAAAATCACCTCAACCGTATAAACATATATATATTTTCCATATTCAGGGTCGCTCACCGACCATAAGGGATTCTCTTGCCGAAACGTCAAACGCGCAGGGGTTGGTTCGCTCACATTGTAAGGTAAAGTGGTTTCAAAAGGTTGCGTATCAATACCGTTCATGTTAATGATGCGCGATGAAAGCGGTCTGCCATCTTGCCCAATTAACTCAATCACAAACGGTTGTTCGTTAAAGGGCCAAATCCGCCCGCTTAGGCTCACTTCGCCTGCATAAAAATTCGCTTTCTCTTTCAAACCATCCACCGAAACGCGTTCGTAAATCATGTTGCCTGGCGGGTTGAGGGTTGTTGCGCCGACTGAAAACAATAAAACAGGCATGGTATTGACGACTTGAATTCTCCCAAAATCGTCTTTACTGCTGATGCGGATATACCCCATTTCGCTCACGGCGCGAATTTCAAACGAAATTTCAAAACGCTGAAAAACGCCTTTGGGGTTTCTGGTTAACTTTTGCAAAATCCGTTGTAACACGCGCCCATCTTCGCCGAGCAAATCCACTTGTATGCGGTCGCTTTCGCCGGCGGCGACATAGGCTTGAACATTAAAAGGCGATACTAAACTCGATAACGGACCGGGAGACACAAACTGCACCTGAGCGAACTGTGTAAACCCCGCCGCAAACGTAGGGGTGGGGCTGGGAGCTATTTCCTCAACAATCGCCGTCGGGGAGGCAGTTTCTGTGGGCGCGGGAGTTGGCGTCAGCGCGGCGGCTGTAGCAAACATGGCTTGCCCTGTCAATGCGACGGCAGTGGGTAAATAATCGGGCGGTAAGGGCGTAGGCTGAGACTCTGCTGGCTGTGTGCAACCAAGTAGAAACGTTAGAAAAGAGGCGAGCAAAACAATTTTAATTTTCATATTTACAAATAAAAATCGTCCCGCAGGCTTTATAAAGTCAAACAAATCTAAAGCCAAACCTGCGGGACGTTTATGTATGGTCAATTACAAATCATAAATGTCAGTATATTTTTTCGTCAAATAACGAACATACGCGGCGGAATCAATTTTTGAACCTGTCACCTTTTGCACAATATCTTGCGGGTCGTATTTGTGACCGTATTGATGGATATTGACGCGCAACCATTCGCGCAATTTTTCAAACTTGCCTTTGCGAATTTGGTCGTCTAAATTCTTAATGTCTTTTTTGATTTTTTCCCACAATTGCGCCGAGACGATATTGCCAAGCGCATAAGTTGAAAAATAGCCAATTGAGCCATACGACCAGTGAATATCTTGCAACACGCCTTGCGCGTCGTTGGGCGGCGTAATGCCGAGATATTCTTTCATCTTTGTATTCCAAATGTCGGGCAAATCTTTAATGCGCATGCTCCCATCTACCATGCCGATTTCAATTTCAAGCCGTAGCATGATGTGCAAATTGTAGGTGGCTTCGTCGGCGTTGACGCGAATTAGCGAAGGTTCAACTTTATTGATGGCTTTATAAAATTGTTTTACTTTTACGCCCTCTAATTGACTGGGAAAGGTTTTCTTCAATTCGGGGTAAAAGTGTTCCCAAAACGGAAGCGAGCGCCCCACTAAATTTTCCCACATACGCGATTGCGATTCGTGAATGGCAAGCGAAGTTCCGCTTTCCAGCGGCGTTCGTTCATAAGCGGGGTTCACGCCCAATTCATATAAAGCGTGCCCGCATTCGTGCATGGCGCTGAACAAAGTCGCCATTGGGTTTTTTTCTTCATAGCGATTCGTAATCCGAACGTCATTTACGCTAAACGTGGTTTCAAAGGGGTGCGGGGCTTTGTCTTGTCTTCCGCGATTAAAGTCATATCCAAATTGGGCGATAATTTTTTCGCTAAACTTCCATAATTTTTCTTCGTTATATTTTTTGTGCAAGAATTTATCTTTTACTTGTTTGGCTTCGCCAATGGCTTTAATCAATTCCACTTGTTTGGGTCTTAAGTTGTTAAAAATTTCTTGCACGTCGGCGGTTTTCATGCCCGGTTCGTAATCGTCTAGCAGTATATCGTAAGGATGGTCGGCGGGTGGGAAGAAGGAAATATATTTCTTTACCAATTCCACGTTTTTTTCTAAAAACGGTAAAAAGATTTTGAAGTCCGATTTCTTTTTGGCTTCTACCCACGCTTCAAAGGCTTTTGATGCGGCGACCGCTTGTTCGGCGACAAAGGAAGCAGGCACACGTTTGGCTTTTTCATAATTTCGAGCGGCGACGCGAATCATCGCGCCTTCGTCGGTGTTCGGGTCGGTATATTCGTTTTTCAAATCTTCAAGGAGTTGCCCCACTTCGTCTGCTGTGAATTTTTCTTGGGCAATTTTGCCAAGCGTGGCAAGTTGTTGCCCGCGCGCTTCTGCGCCCATAGGGGGCATGTTTACTTGCTGGTCCCAACCCAGCACGCTGGCGGCGCGGTTTAAGTCCGAAACTTCGCCGATGATTTCTTTGAAACGATTGAATTTATCAGACATGAAATGTTCTCCTTTGATTTCTTTCCGCTTCTTGATTTAGGGGATATTTGATTCTGTTTCCTGTGGCATGTTCTTAGGCCATTATATTCTAAAATAACCTTCTCTTTTGAAGCGTTCGGAAATTTATGTTTTCAACCTGCAGATGAACACAGATTTATGAAACGCAAACGCGATTCCATGATGAACTTCATCAAAACATAGCGTTCGTGCGCGTTGATTTGCGTTGGGTTTCGGTTTTTAAGAGGAAGAAGGAAACTACGGGCATTTGTGCGTTTCGCCTAATCCATTCACGGTGATATATGCGGTTTCGCCTTCTTGCATATCTACGGTTTGGATTAGAGGTTCATCTGGTAAAGTGACGTCGTAAATGGAATACACGCCTGAATCCACACGCACTTCATTGAGATATTGCGCATTGGTAAATAAATTTTCTAAATAGTATTCGCCGGGCATCACTAATAAAACATGCTCGGTGCAGTTTTTGATGTACGCCGCTTTGGGAAAATCGGTAAAGGTGAAGCGGGGGACGTTTTTCAAGTCGCCTTGAATTTGGGAATATGACGTCATCAGAGAAACCCAACCCGTTGAATCGGAATTGGGGATTTTGATTTGCACCCAACGGGAGAGCATGTCTTGCCCAATCACTGCGGCGCTTTCGCCTTGTTTCAGAACGCCGATGCGGTTATACGCCATGTCGGGTCCGCGGCGGATGTAGAGGTTGCCGCTGGCGGCTGTAATCGTCACAGCAGGTTGAGGCGTAGGAATCTGCGTGGGCGTAGAAGCAATGGTCGCCGTAGGAAGAGGCGTTGAAGCGCTAACTGCAGACGGCAGACGGCTGGGAGTCGCCGTCTGCGGTTTTTCATCTGTCGTCGCTTGGCGAGGCGTACATCCAATTAAGAAGATAAATATGAAAAAGATAATTTTTTTATTCATACCGAAGCGCTTCAACAGGTTCAAGGTTAGCGGCGCGGCTGGCAGGGTAAATGCCGAAGAATAAACCGATGGCGGCGGAAAACGTGGTGGAGAGGATAATGGCGTCTATGCCGACGATGGGGACGAAATTTGTGCCAGAAGCAACGGCGACTTGCCCAACAATGTAGGCGATGAGCCAGCCGAATAAAATGCCAATGATGCCGCCGATGAAACTGAGTAAAGACGATTCGGTGAGGAATTGAATCAAAATATCGCGTTTGCGCGCGCCGAGCGCTTTGCGTAAGCCAATTTCTTTGGTGCGCTCGGTGACGGAGACAAGCATAATGTTCATAATGCCAATGCCGCCCACGAGCAATGAAATGCCGGCAATGCCGCCGAGGAAAATGGTGAGGACGCCGGTAATGGATTCAAAGATTGTTAGAAAGTCGGCTTGGGTGAAGATGGTGAAATCGTCGAAGCCGACTGGGGTGCGGTGGCGCTGGCGAATGATGTTTGCAATTTCTTCTTGGGCTTGCGGCACGGCTTCGGCAGAAACGGCTTGGACGTAAATTACGTCCACTTCATCGCGCGCGCCGCGTTTGATTAAGCGCGATTGCGCGGTTGTAAAGGGAATGTAGGCGCTGTTATCTTCGCTGCCAAATGCGCCGCCGCCGCGCGCAACCAAAACGCCAATCACGCGAAACGGTTGACCTTCTATGCGAATCGTTTCGCCGACTACGCCGTCGGCATGACCAAATAAGGCGATGGCGGCTTCAGGTCCAAGCACCACGACCGACATTCTGCCTAATAGATGTTCTTGATTAATAAATTCGCCCTCTGCCATTTGCAAATTACGCACAACAAAATATTCAGGCGTGGCGCCGGTGAGGCTGGAGGTGTTATTTTCGCCAGCAAAGGTGAGCAAGGCGTTGCCTTCTAAAGTTGGGGCAACGATTTCTACCGAGGGCGCGGCGAGCGGGTCTGCGATGGCGTTAGCGTCGGCTAAGGTAAGCGGCTTGATGTTGTTTCCGCTTCGGCTGGGTCCGCCAGGTCCCTGCTGGCTTTCGGGCGAGCCGCTAAATACGAATAATAGGTTCGTGCCAATGCTTGAAATTGAACCCGTGATAGAAGCCTGCGCGCCGTTGCCAACGGCAAGCATAGCAATCACTGCGGCAACGCCAATGACAATTCCAAGCACGGTTAAGCCCGAACGCATTTTATTGCCGTTCAGACTTTCAAGAGCTTCTAATAAGGCTTGTGTAAAGGTCATTTCTTCCTGCCTGTGTGTGCGTCGTAGTCGGGGTCTAATTCGCCATCGCGCAAACGGATAACGCGCTGGGTTTGTTCGGCAATGGTGGGGTCGTGAGTTACGATGATTAATGTTGTGCCGCGTTCTTGATTGAGATTCAATAATAAATTCATAATCTCTTTGCCGACTTTAGAATCTAAGTTTCCTGTCGGCTCGTCTGCCATGATGATGGCTGGGTCGTTGACGAGGGCTCTGGCAATGGCTACGCGTTGTTGTTGCCCGCCCGATAATTCATAGGGGCGATGATTCATTCGTTCTTTGAGACCGACCGCCTCTAACGCGGCTTGGGCTTTGGCGCGTCTTCCTTCGGTGACGCCTGCATACCGCAGGGGAAGTTCTACATTGCCTACGGCAGTGAGCCTTGAAAGCAAGTTGAAACTTTGAAAGACAAACCCAATTTTACGGTTACGCACGCTGGCGAGTTGGTCGTCGCTCATTTGGGCGACGGATTCGCCGTCTAAAATGTATTCGCCCGAAGTCGGTCTATCTAAGCAGCCGAGCGTATTCATCATGGTAGATTTGCCCGAGCCAGACGGACCCATAATAGAGACGACTTCGCCGCGTTTGATGTTGAACGAAACGCCGCGCAAGGCTTGCACTTCGATTTCGCCCATGATGTAAGTTTTTTTCAAATCTTTGACTTGCACCACCCAATCGGTCATGTTAGCCTCCGCCGAACGGTCCGCCAAATTGGGAGGGTGGGTTCAAGATGATTAAATCGCCTTCGTTAATATCTCCGCTTGCAAGCACAGAAAAATTATCGGATGAAGCCCCAAGCGTCACCGTAATAGGAAGCGGTTGGTTATCGCGTAACACATATACCACTCGCTGCCCATCTATCAAACGCACGGCGCGGTTCGGAATGAGTAAAACGTCTTCCACTTCTTCGACGATGATATTCACGGCGGTTGTCATGCCCGGTTTGACGAGTTCATCGGCATCGGTTAATTCAACGGTGACGGTAAAACTCACCACGCCCTGAATGGTTTCGCCCGCTTGCCCTACTTGCACCACACGGCCATGATATTCTTTGTTGAGAATCGCGTCGAAAACTAAAATCGCAGCCTGACCGACTTCCACGCTATTAATATCTACTTCTGAAACTTGCACATCTACTAATAAACTAGAGAGGTCGTCAATACGGAAGCCGCTTTCGCCGGCGGTCACTTGGTCGCCTGCCACTAAATTGGCTTGGGTAATTGTGCCGTTAAACGGGGCGATTAAGTACATTTGGTTGAGAGTCGCTTTTGCGGCTTCAACGCGCGCTTTGGCGGCGGCAACCTCAGCAGAGTCTTCGCCGGCTAACAAGCGTTCATATTCTCGGCGAGCGTCATTTAACCTTGATTCTGCCAATGCCAAGTCTCTATCGGCTTGGGCAATGGTTTCTTCGCTGGCATAACCTCTGTACTCTTTTAATCGTAAATTACCGAACTGGTCTTGCACGTATTCTTTGATGTCAATTTTTCCGTTTAATTCCATACGCCAGTTGTAGGCTTTTTCGTAGGCTTCTTCGGCGTCTTCTACGGCTTGTTCGGCTTCGAGTAAGGCGGTGTCGGAATTGAGCAAATTATCTAACTCTTTCTGCGCGTTGACCAAGTCGGCTTCTGCCAAAATAATGCTTTGATTTAATGAGTCTTTGCTCAAACTGGCTAAGATGGCGTCTTTGGTCGCCTCGTCGCCAATTTCGGCATTCACCGATTCGACAATGCCGCTGGTTTGCCAAATTAATGTGGCGCTTTGTTTGGCGCGCACTGTGCCAGTGGCGCCCACAAAGGCTTGCAAATCGCCGCGCTCGGCAGGGCTGGTTTGGAAGAGAGGTTCTTCCCTGCGATTTAAACTAGAAACTACCACGCATAATAAAATGGCTGTTACTACGCCGACGATTATCCATGTGCGGCGAGAAAACCTTGCAAAAAATTGTTTCATTGATTTATAGTCCTCCAGAGGATACGCTTAGTTAGACCCTAAAGGTCTTCTTATTACAACACAATTCTGCCAGATATACGCGGAGAAATTGTGGAAGTTTCCTTACAAGACAAGCATTAAACATTCTAATTCACTTCATAAAAAGTGGAATTGCTTGTTGAGAAGAATTAACAATTATTTAATAGAACCGCTTATT
This sequence comes from Anaerolineales bacterium, assembly GCA_034434495.1. Classification (GTDB taxonomy): domain Bacteria; phylum Chloroflexota; class Anaerolineae; order Anaerolineales; family Villigracilaceae; genus Villigracilis. Next base: position 48,331 of record DAOTZE010000029.1, on the reverse strand, counting down.
TCATGCCCTATTAATCCCCACTGTTATAATCCGATACATGATATTTCAACGCATCACGCGCGGAATAGAAGCGACTATCATCCTCCTCATCCTTGCATCGGTCACAGGCTATAGCAATCCATCATTGACCAACCCCATCGAAAAGATTCGCGCATTCACGCGCGATATTGAATTTGATTATATCGAATGGATGATAAACGCCGCCATTCTCAAAGCGCAAGCCGCTTCGGTAGATTTGCCATACACGCTCGACCATGCCGCCCAAAAACAAATTGTGGACGAATATCTAAGAACCACGCAATGGGTTTTAGAAAAAGAATATCTGCTCTCGCAAATTTACGCCGACCCAAACATTCAAGACAAAGAAACCTACTCAGCCGATTTGCGCGCCGAATTAAAGGAACTATATACGCGGCAGAATCAACTCGCCCCGTTGGCTGAAGCGGTATTGCAAGGTCAAATTACGCAAGTTTTATCCGAAATTGGTTTAACATCGGCAGGGCAACCGATTCCAAATGTTTGGTATCACTCCACGCCGCTGCCCTGGGCGTTAATCATTTCTCCGCGCGAACGTATTGAACAAACTGCAAATATTTCTCTCAACACAAACTTAACCGTTGACGAACACGCCGCCCTTGAAACAAGCATTGATAAAAAATTAAACACATCTTCATTGGTAGTGCCAATTGGCGGAGTGGGAGTGTACCCCACAATGATTGCCCGCACCACAAACCTTGAATGGCTTCTCAACACGATTGCCCATGAATGGATACATAATTATTTGATGTTTGCGCCATTGGGGTTGATGTATAACGAAAGCCCCGAAACGCGAACTATCAATGAAACCACCGCTTCCATTGCCGGCGATGAAATTGGCAGGCTCACGCTGGAAACGTTTTACCCAGAAAGAATTTCCGCTTCGCCTCCTAACTTGCAACTTGTTTCTGTTCCCCTCGACATTCCCAACCCCAACGATATTCCCCGCCCGGTATTTGACTTTCGTGAGCAAATGTATATCACCCGCATTACGGTGGACGCTTTGCTCGCCGAAGGAAAAATTGAAGAAGCCGAAATGTATATGGAAGAGCGCCGTCAAGTTTTTTTGCAAAACGGGTATTTGTTGCGTAAAATCAACCAAGCCTATTTTGCCTTTTACGGCGCGTACGCCGATGTGCCCGGCGGCGCGGCTGGCGAAGACCCGATTGGTCCCGCTGTGCGCGCCCTGCGCGAACAAAGCGAATCGCTTGCCGATTTTGTCAAAACCATTCGATGGCTTACAACGCTTGAAGAATTACAGGAAGAGTTGAATCAGTAATTTTTTTGCTCTCTACGCCGTCGCAGACGGCGGCTTGAGCAAAAAACGACGCGCAGGAGCGATAAAACGCATAAAATGAAAAAAATTATTTTCTTCTCAATCTTATTAACTTGCAGCCTATTCTTTCTACTGGCTTGCTCTGCCCAAACGCAAGCCACGCCCACAATTGAAGAGCCGATTGCGTTAAACCCTATTCTGCCTAACACACCCACGCCCACTTACACCTGCACAAAAATAGAGGTTGCCCCCACTTCCACGCCCAATGCGGCAAATTTATTCCCGCCAGTGAGCGAAGCGGATTTTACGCTCGGACCCGCCGATGCGCCTGTGACATTAATTGAATATTGCGATTTTCAATCGCAAGGTTGTTTTGCTATGTCGCGCATTGTGGCGGAATTGATGAGAAATCGGAGCGACTTAAGATTTGTATTTCGCCCGCTTCCTTTAAGTAATATTTTAGATAAATCAGACGCCGCAACGCTTGCCGCGCTCGCCGCAGGCGAACAAGATAAATTTTGGGAAATGTACGATTTGCTCTTTGTTCGATATAACGAATGGGTTAATCTAAACCCAAACCAATTTGAAAATTGGGTGTTGAATCAAGCCGCAAGCGTGGGCATCAATTCGAATCAATTAGAGGCGGATATGAAAGCCGAAGAAACGGCGACCAAGTTGGCGTCTAGTATAGAAGCGGCGAAGCGGTTAAGCATTGCGGCTGTTCCGCTCATCCTCATCAATGGCGAGCAATTCTATTTGTTAGATTATCAGAATATTAGCGATACAATTGGGATGATTGCTTTAGGCAAAAAACAATTTACCGAATGTCCGCCGTTTACGATTGATACAAATAAAACATACGTCGCTACGCTTGAAACGGAAAAAGGAAATATTGTGATTCAACTGTTCCCCGATAAAGCCCCGCTGGCGGTCAATTCGTTTGTGTTTTTGGCGCGACAAGGCTGGTATGACGGCGTGACGTTTCATCGGGTGATTCCCGGTTTTGTGGCGCAAGCCGGCGACCCCAGCGGCACAGGCAGAGGCAACCCTGGATATTTTTTCAAAACAGAAGTGAGCGATTTATTATTTACAAAACCTGGTTTGGTAGGCATGGCAAATTCTGGACCTGATACAAACGGTAGTCAGTTTTTTATTACGTTTGCGCCCGCCGCGCATTTGAACGGCGCATATACGATTTTTGGGCAAGTGATTAGCGGGTTAGAAGTCGCCGAGCAATTAACCCCGCGCGACCCCGCGCAATATGGCGCGCTTGCGCCGGGCGATTTGATTCTCAAAGTGACGATTGAAGAAAAATAATGCCAACTAAAACTCATTATCCTTCTACATTTACGTTTATTACGTTGGCATTAAGCGTTTTATTTTTGCTGGCAGTGAGCGCCGTTCTTGCGCTTGGTTCATTGATTAGTTTGTTCGGTCAAACAAACGACGCCGCCGAACAAATGATTATGGCGTTTGCTTTTGGTTTTTTATGTTTGCTATTAATACTGTGCGCGTGGTTTGTGTTAGAAAAAATGAGGAATAAAGAATCAGCCGATGCGCCGTTTGAACTTCCGTTTTCTAGCTGGCAAATTTTTGCGGCGTTTGGCATGACGATAATTTCCATCGGCGTTGGTGCGATGATAACGCTTCTTGACAATCAAGTTTTAAGTTGGGTCTTTTTACCCGCGCTGACTATATTCGTCATTGTGCCGCCGGTGTGGCTGATATTCGCTCTGGGCGCGCACGGGCTAGCGCTGGGCGCGCGTTGGCGTTTTTTTTCTATTTTTGGCATTGGGTTAACCGCCGCGCCGTTAATCATTATTATTTTAGAAATAATCGTTTTACTCTTTGGGACGCTGGGTGCGGCGATTTACGTCGGCGTGACGCAACCCCAAGCGTTTGCCGAATTGAAATTTGTGGCGGAACAACTCGCTAACCTTGCAAACGAGGAGGCGATGTTGGAATTGCTGGCGCCGTATCTCACCAACCCCATAATTCTTGCGGTTGGGATTGGCTACATTGCCGTTGTTGTTCCGCTCATTGAGGAACTTATTAAACCGCTGGGGGTATGGTTGTTTGCCAAGCAAATTGAATCGCCCGCGCAGGGGTTTGCGCTTGGGTTATTAAGCGGCGCGGCATTTGCGCTATTTGAAAGTTTGAACGCCAGCGCCGACGCTTCGGTGAGTTGGGGCGCTATTGTAACCGCCCGCGCCGGAACGAGTTTATTGCATATTACTCTTTCTGGCATTATGGGCTGGGGCATTGTCTCCGCTTTTAAAGAAAAACAATATGGCAGGTTCTTTGGGGCGTATTTCGCCGCGTTCTTAATTCACGGCATGTGGAATGGCGCCGCCGCAGGCACGGGCATTTCTGCCATTGGCGAAGCGCTTGGCAAACCTGAGTGGTTATTCACCTTTGCTCCCGCTTTGTTATGCGGGTTATTGATTTTGGGAATCGGCATGTTTGTTGTATTAATTGCCGCGAATAGAAAATTGAAACATACTCCCCCGCCTGCAGAAAGCGCCTAACGCTTTTTATGCCGTATAAAACTCGGCGGGTATAGACCGCCTACAAGCGCTACAATTTCACCTATGAAATACGACACAATGACCCATGAAGGCGATTTAATTCAACTGGTTGGGCTTACTCATAAGCACTTTATCTTTATCTTAAAATCAGGCGAAGCGTTTCACAGTCACCGCGGCATTGTGAAGCATGACGACCTAATCGGCAAGGCATGGGGTTCGCAGGTGTTTAGCCACACCGGCGCGCCGTTTTTTATCTTGCAACCTTCGCTGGCAGATATATTAAACGACCTGCCGCGCAATACGCAAATTTTATACCCTAAAGATATTGGGTACATCTTAATTCAGATGGGCATTGCGCCTGGTCAAACGGTGATGGAAGCAGGCACAGGCTCTGGCTCGATGACGATTGCCCTAGCAACCGCCGTAGGCGAACATGGCAAAGTGATTTCTTATGAACAAAAGCAAGATTTTCAAAACCTTGCTAAAAAGAATTTAGAACGGTTAGGTCTCGCTTCGCGCGTGGATTTTAAACTGCGCGACATTGCGGAAGGATTCGACGAAACCGACGCAGACGCCTTTTTTTTGGACGTGCAAACGCCGCATGAATATATTGAGCAAGTGCGCGGGGCATTAAAACCCGGCGGTTTTTTTTGTACGCTTGTGCCGACGTTTAATCAAGTGGAAAAGATGTTAAGCGCGTTGCGAAAAACGCAATTTGCCTTTGTAGAAGTGTGCGAGTTATTATTACGGTATTACAAAACCAACCCCAGCCGCATTCGCCCCGCCGATAGAATGGTGGCGCATACGGGTTTTTTGATATTTGCGCGTAAAATGATTCCCAGCGCCGACCCACGCGGCGAAAGATTAGCCAAAGAAGTGATTGGCATTGAGGATGAAATATAGTTCGCTTAAGCCGCCTTCTCGGGGCGGCGTATTTTATAAAATATGCCTGCCATCACGCTCGATTTCATTGCCCAAAAACTTTACCAAGCCGAAAAAAACGCTACAGATTCTGACGGATATGCCGAGTTGGAGATTCAGGCATCCACCCAGTTAAGAAGCGCGGCGGTTTTACTTCCATTAATGCGCTTTGAACAAGAGTGGCATATCTTATTCACGCGGCGCACCGATACGGTCGAATCGCATAAAGGGCAGGTTTCTTTCCCGGGCGGCGCCAGCGACGAGGGAGAAACTTCGGAGCAAACTGCGCTGCGAGAAACGTACGAAGAGATTGGCGTAAACCCGCTCGACGTTCATTTGCTTGGGCGCTTGAGCGATATGATTACGATTAGCAAATTTCGCGTTCGCCCTGTGGTAGGCGTCATTCCTTTTCCGTATGCGTTCAAAATTGAAAACGCAGAAGTGGCGCGCGTGTTTACCATTCCGTTATTGTGGCTGGCAGAAAGAAAAAATTACTGGGAGTTTACCCTGCACGACTCTCATCGCTCGGTGATTGCCTACCACCCATACGATGGCGAATTGCTGTGGGGCGCCACCGCGAGAATGACAGTGATTTTTTTGAAGACGCTGGGGTTAATTGCCTAGATTAGGCGCGCGCTGTGTGAGTTATCGCTAAAAATTCATGCGCGCATGAATGAAGAATTATCTTTTGAACCGCCCTTTTGAAACCGACAATAAAAAAACAACCCGCCGTACGGCGGATTGTTTGCGCACATAAACTTTATTTCTTTTCTTCGCCTTCGTCTTCTTTCTTTCCGCGTTCCACGCTGAGTTCGGGGGCGGCGGGTTCGGCGCCTGGCGCGGCGGCTTCTTCGGCGGATTCTTCTTTGGTGAGGGTGACGACCGCCACCATTTCGTCGGGGTCGGTGATGATGGTCACTTTGTCGGAGATGCGCACGTCGCGCACGCGAATGCCGTCGCCGATTTGTTTCAAGACTGAAATGTCAATGTCAATACGTTCGGGCAAATCGGTGGGCAAACATTCCACTTCGAGTTGTTCAAGGTTATGCACTAACACGCCGTTATAGTCTTTGACGGCTGGCGAAACGCCAATGTAGTGCAAGCCAACCATTGTGCGGATTTTTTCGTTCAAATCTACGGCGAGAAAATCTACATGGGTGAGGTTGCCTTTGATGAAATCGCGTTGGCGGTCGCGCACAAGGGCGGGATAGTCGGCGCCGTCTAAGTTAATCGTCACCAAACTTGACGAGGTTAATTTTGCCAACGCTAAGCCTGCGCTGTGCGCTTCTAACGAGATGGCAATGGGTTCTACATGGCGGCCATAGATGACGCCTGGAAGTTTCCCTGCCCGCCTTAAGGCTTTGACTTGCTTGCCGATGACGTTGCGTTTTTCGGCTTTGAGTATTACTTTTTCCATCTTACTTTGCTCCTCGGGCGCCTCTCACAGAAATCTTCTTGGCAGTTCTGTTACCTTCGCCCTATGAATATATTTTATTCTCAAAAAACACGCCTCCACACGGAGGCGCAAATGAGAACTAGCGTGATTTTAGTATCACAAGCCATATTCGTCAAGCAAAAATAGCCGTAGGCGACAGACCGCTGAACATCTTCATCCACCGTCAGCAATCTGGCGTCTTCTTCTCATCTCCTCCGCCACCTTCCTTGAATCCACATCTTCTCGCTTTTGCAATTCAGCCACAATGGTTTGATAGGATTCATCGTCTCGGTTTTGGCTGAGTTTATACGCCGCGTCTATCCGCATGACAGACACTTCAAACCCGACTACGCCTTTCATTTCTTTACGCACAAACGCTTCGGGAAGAGCCTCCAGCGAGTAACCTGTTTGGGGTTCATGATTCTTTACAAGTCGAGAAAGAAGCGCGCGCAGGTCGTCGCCTTCTACAATTTTAATTTTCCCGTAAACGTGAACTATCATGTAATTCCACGTCGGCACGTTGATATGGTTGTACCAACGCGGTGAGATGTATGTGTGCGTGCCTTGAAATATGAGCAGAACTTCTTGCCCGCCAAAGGTTTTCCATTGCGGGTTTGCCCGGCTGATGTGACCGTAAATTTTCAGCGAGCCGTCTTCGTTTTCAACCGTCTCAACAGGCGTGTGGGTGGCGATGACTTTTTCGCCGTCCTGCGAGACGATGGCAGGAAAGTTGTTTTGCTTTAGAAATTGGATGATGGTTGGTTTATCTTCTTCGCGGTAGTATTTGGGAATGTGCATATCGGCTCCAGATTGATGTGAATTGTAATACGTTTGTCGAGGCGGAGGTGAAGGTCGGGTAAAATTGTGAGGGGGTTCGGAATTTGATAACAACTTGACACCCCACACCCGACACTTATAATCCCCACACTATGAAACGCTACCTTCTTCTCACGGTCTTCATCTCAGGCATGACCACCCTCGCCGCAGAACTCACTGCCGGGCGATTAATCGGCAACGTATTTGGCACAAGCAACTTAGTGTGGGCAAGCATCATTGGCTTGATGTTAATTTACCTAACCTTCGGCTACTTTCTCGGCGGCAAATGGGCAGACTCAAACCCAAGCCCGCAAGCCATGTATCGCATATTAGCGTGGGCGGCGTTCACCACAGGGCTAGTGCCTTACATCGCCGTCCCCGTCCTCAAATTCGCCGCCGATGCGTTTGAAGTCTTAAGCGTCGGCATCATGGCGGGGTCGTTCATCGTCGTATTAATTTTATTCATCGTGCCGGTCACCTTACTTGGCACAATCTCCCCGTATGCCATCCGCCTATCCATTGAAGATACCAACCGCTCAGGTCAAACCTCGGGGCAAATATACGCCGTCTCCACCTTAGGCTCGTTTATTGGCACATTCATCCCAACCCTCATCACCATTCCCACCATTGGCACGCGCCTCACCTTTGCCCTATTCGGCATGATATTACTCATCGTAGCCCTCATCGGCTTATACCGCTTCGCCAGCCAAAAAGAAACCCTCAAATTAATTTGGATGCCAATCGCCTTACTGCTCATCGCCGTTTTATTTTCAAACGCAACGCTAAAAAACAACAACGGTCAAGTGTACGAAAGCGAATCCGCTTACAACTATATACAAGTGCAACAAGTAAACGGCTTCACCTTATTGCGCCTCAACGACGGTCAAGGCGTGCATTCCATTTACCACCCCGAAATCATGTATTTCAACGGACCTTGGGAGCAATTTTCTGTTGGTCCATTTTTTTACGCCAACCGCTCGCCCAACGAAGTGCAAAGCATGGCAATCATCGGTTTAGCGGCTGGCACGGCGGCGCGTCAAGCCACCGCCATCTACGGCGAAGATATTCAAATTGACGGCATCGAAATTGACGAAAAAATTGTCGAAGTGGGCAAAACCTACTTCGGCTTAAACCTGCCCAACCTCAACATCATCATCGGCGACGGCAGACTCGGCTTAGATAGAAGCGACAAAAAATACGACATCATCGCCATTGACGCTTACCGCCCGCCCTACATCCCTCCCCACATGACCACGCTCGAATTTTTCGAAATTTGCGCCTCACACCTAACGGAGACAGGCGTGCTGACCCTCAACGTTGGCTCCACCCCCGGCGACCGCCGCCTCATAGACGGACTCGCCACCACCATGAGTCAAATCTTCCCCTCCATTCACATCATGGATATCCCCAACACATTGAACACCATGATATTCGCCACCAAACAACCCACCACGCCCGAAAACTTCTCCGCAAATTTAATCCGCTTGGCAGGTGACGCAAATACAAACCCGCTGCTCATTACAACCATGTCCTCTACATTTACCAACCTTCAAGATGGCTACACCCCCACCGCCGTCTTCACCGACGACCTCGCCCCCATCGAATGGATTGTCAATAACATGGTGGTTAGTTTTGTATTGCAAGGCGGCTTAGAGTTTTTGCAGTAAAAACCATTAGCGCGAATAGCGCAAAGATATCAAAACCCAATGAAACTTCCTATCATTCTCTCTTACTTTATTTCGTTACTCACCCCTCTCGCCCTAATTGGTCTAGCCTTACGCATCCTATTAACGCCCATCTTCTACACCATCGAATACAACATGCCCTACTTCCCAGCCGATGAATACGGCTTCACCAAAGAAGACAGGCTCACATGGGCGCCCTACGCAGTGAATTATCTAATCAACGACGAGGATATTTCCTACCTCAGCAACTTAACCTTTGACGACGGCTCTCCCCTTTACAATGAAAGAGAATTAAGCCACATGCAAGACGTGAAAAAGGTGATACAAGGTTCGCTAACAACTTGGTACATCACCCTCGCCATTCTCTTACTTTTCGCAATTCTCTTTTATAAAAACAACTGGATTTCAAATTACCTACTCGCCCTCCAGCGCGGCGGCTGGTGGATGATTGGCTTGGCGTTATCGTTAGCGTTCGTTGCCGGCGCCGGCATTTTAATCAACCCCGATATTTTCTGGGCGTTCTTTTCAGGTTTTCACGCCGTCTTCTTTGAAGGCGACTCGTGGCTATTCTATTACTCCGACACCTTGATTCGCCTCTTCCCCATCCGCTTCTGGCAAGACGCCGTGATTGCCATTGCCCTCATCGCCTTAGGCGGAGGTTTAGGCTTGGCGCTAGGGTTAAAAAGATTCACCCAATAACTTTCCTCTACCTGCTTCCCGCTTTTCTGCTTCTTACTTTTTTCATCTTTCGTCTTTCCTCACACAACAAGTGTATAATTCATATAAAGGAATTCAACACATGGCGAACACATTAGAAAACAAAGTGGCATTAATCACTGGCGGCTCGCGCGGCATTGGTCGCGCCATTGCCCTAGAATTTGCAAAACGCGGCGCGGCAGTCGTAGTCAACTACAATCAATCGCCCGCCGCGGCAGAAGCGGTTGTCAACCAAATCAAAGAAGCGGGCGGCAAAGCCGCATCCTTTCAAGCCGATGTCTCCGACTTCAAACAAGCCGAAGCGTTGGTCAAATTTACAATAGATACCTTTGGCGACTTAAGTATTTTAGTGAACAACGCAGGCATCACCCGCGACCAATTAATTATGATGATGCCCGAAGCCGATTGGGACGCCGTAATTAACACAAACCTCAAAAGTACCTTCAATTGCTCGAAAGCCGCCGTCAAACACATGATGCGAAAACGCACAGGCAGAATTATCAACATCGCCTCGGTGGCAGGGCAAATGGGCAACCCCGGGCAAACCAATTACTCTGCCTCCAAAGGCGGGCAAATTGCCTTCACCAAAGCCCTCGCCCGCGAAGTTGCCGCAAGAAACATCACCGTAAACGCCATTGCCCCAGGCTTCATAGACACCGAAATTTTAGACGCCATGACTCCCGAAACGCTCGAAGCGGCATTAAAGTTAGTTCCGCTTGGCAGAAAAGGCAAACCCGAAGAAATCGCCTACGCCGCCGCATTCCTCGCCTCCGACGAAGCCGCATATATCACTGGTCAAGCGTTAGGCGTAGATGGCGGTATGGCAATGATGTAATTGCCACCCGCGCCGAAAACGGCAAAGCAAGGTATTGGAGAAAATTATGACCGAAACAACCGCAGGCAAAACCACCGTCGCCCCCGAAGTATTAACCACCATCGCCCGCCTTGCCGCTCTAGAAGCGCCCGGCGTAAGCCGCCTTGCCGACGTGGCAGGCGGCGTGAATCGCCTCTTCAAACGCGGCGCTGGAGACGGCGTGCGCATTGAAGTAAAAGATAACGTGGCTTTCATTGACTTACACCTCGTCTTAAAACAAGATATCAACATCCGCGAAGTGAGCCGCAACGTGCAACAAAACGTCGCCCGCGCCATTCAAGAAATGGTCGGCATGGACGTCGGCGAAGTTAATATTCATATCGAAGATATAGATTACACAGAATGAGCATGAAACCCCGCACCAGAGCGCGCGCTATTGCTCTGCAAGTTTTATACGAAACCGATTTATCCAATCACCTGCCGGGCGATGTGCTGAAAACGCGCCTTGAAGAAACCGAACTATTAGAAGAACACGCCGAATTTGCCCGAAAAATCATCTTCGGCGTGCACCCCTTGCACGAAGAATTAGATAACGTCATTGCCAAATACGCCCCCGAATGGCCCCTCGACCAAATTGCCGCCATAGATAGAAATTTATTGCGCATGGCATGTTGGGAATTTGCCATCTGGCGCGAAACGCCAACCAAAGTGGCAATTAACGAAGCGGTGGAACTCGCCAAAATATACGGCTCCGATTCCGCCTCGCGCTTTGTCAACGGGGTATTAGGCACGCTGGTAGAACATGAAAACGAAATTAGGCAAGCCATTAAAAATAAAATCGAACATCTCGCTCAAAGCGGCTAACGCATAGCAGGTAACCGAATGGAAATTCTAGGTATTGGCATTAACGAACTTATTTTCGTCCTCATCATTGCTTTGCTGGTTTTAGGTCCCAAAGATATGCAAAAAACAGGCAAGACCATTGGTAGATGGCTGCGCGATATTTCGCGCTCTGAAGGGTGGAAGATATTTCAACAAACCTCGCGTGAAATTCGCACACTGCCAACCAAATTGATTCGAGAGGCAAACGCCGAATTAAATGAAATTGGCAAAGAAATAAAATCCGCTTCTTCTTTGACCTCAACCAGCGCGGCAACCCCCAAGCCGAATCGTCAGCCTCGACCGTTTTCCGACACCTCAGCGCAGCAGGCTGAACAGAAAATCTCGCCTGAACCCAAAGAAAGCGAAAGCGACCGCCCCACCAATGCGTAATTTTTTTTACAGACTAGGGCAAGATATCCTCGTCTATGTTCGCGTGCTTGCCGCTTTTATTGTTTTTCCGTTCAAACTTATCTTTCATATTGTCGCTTTTCCCTTTCGGGCGTTGTATCAATTTAATCAATTTCTCAATACAGAGCCGGAAGAACGCCCCATTGCAGACGTATTCTCCGATTTAGCCACCGATAAAAATACCCGCGAAGGTTTATGGGAACAAGTGGAAGCGCTACGAATGCACCTGCTTCGTTCGGCGCTGATGTTAACCCTCACGGTCGTCGCCGCTTTTGGGTTCGCGCAAGAAGCGATGGCGTTTCTAGCAGAGCCGGTCGGCGGGTTGCAAAATTTACAAGCCATTCAAGTCACCGAAGAAATTGGCGTGTTTATGCGCGTGTCCATGTCGGTGGGCGTGGCGCTGGCGTTTCCATACATTGCGTTTGAAATTTGGTATTTTGCCGCGCCGGGGTTAAAACCGCGCGAAAAAAAATTAGGGCTAGTGGGCATTCCGCTGGCAACTTTGCTTTTTCTAACAGGCGTGGCGTTTACGTTTTATGCTTTGTTGCCTGCCGCCTTACCCTTTTTAGGCGGGTTTACCGAAATTTCCCAATTTTGGACGGCAAAAGAATATTTCAACTTCGTCACGGGCATCATGTTTTGGATTGGGCTGTTCTTTGAATTTCCGTTAGTGATTTTTGTGCTAACCTCTATGGGCTTGGTCAAACCGCAAATTTTAGCCGAACAATGGAGGTTAGCCGTTGTCATTATTGCCATTCTCGCCGCCGCCATCACCCCCACGGTTGACCCCGTGAATATGGGTTTGGTGATGCTCCCGATGATTTTGTTATACTTTATCAGCATTGGTTTCAGCTACATCGCCTACGCCGGGCGCAAACGAAACCATGCCGAAATTGAAGAAAACGCTCAAGACGAAGGAGCAGGCTAACCCGTAGTCTGAAGCGCAAAGAGAGCGCGCTTGCCTTGCGCGCTTTGTCTAGCAAAAACGTCCCAAAAGTTCTGGTTTTAAGGAGAAGAGATGAATGGGAAATCAAATATCACCCGCCGTATTCTTCATGCGGCGTTTGCGCTTGCCGTTGTTGGGCAGGCTTGCACGCTTTCATTATTCAGCCCGCCCACGCTCACCCCGCCCACGCCCGCGCCCGGGCAAGCGCAACCGACTTCTACGCCATACCCCGTTGCCCAAACCACATTTATAGCCACATTGCCCGAGCCGCTTCAAGCCAATGAAACGTTATTGTTGGTTGTGTTAGACGAAGTGACGGGGCTTTCTTTGAACCCCACGCAATACCCTATGAAAGCGCGCGATACGTTAACATACGAAGCGACCATCCCCGTTATTTATAACGGAACGATTAAATACCGCTATGTTCGTCAGGGCGCTTCCATTGTTTTTGAAGACACCTCCTTCAACACCGCCATTCGTTACCGAATGCACGTCGCCAACGGACCAAGCGAAGTGCGCGATATTATTGCAGATTGGGGAGATAAAAGCTACACCCGCCCCACAGGAACCATTTTGGGGCAAATTTATAACGCCGATACCAACGCCCCTGTGCCGAATGTGTTAGTCGCCGCAGGCGGGGCGCAATACATCACCGATTCGTTAGGTCGCTTTGAATTAACGGGCTTGCCCACTGGCACGCATCAACTGACCGTGTATAGTTTAGACGGTTTATACATGCCGTTTCAACAAGGCGCAGTGGTTGCCAGCGAAACCCCAACGATTGTAGATATCCGAATCAAACCCACACGCCTCGTGCATGTGACCTTTCTGGTTTCCATCCCAGCCGATACTACGCCCGGCGTGCCTGTGCGCATTGCTGGAAATATTTTACAACTCGGCAATACATTTGCCGATTTACAAGGCGGCATGAGCGCCGTTGCCGATAGAATGCCAATTTTGAATTTACAGCCCGATGGGCGCTACGCCATTACCTTAAGTTTACCCGTCGGCGCGCATATTCAATATAAATACACCTTAGGCGATGGCTTTTGGAACGCCGAACACAAAGCAGACGGCGGCTGGGTGTTGCGAGATTTTATTGTGCCTGAACAAGACGTGACCCTGCAAGACACAGTCGCCACTTGGTTAGCCACACGCAATTCCGCTCCGATTTTATTTGAAACCACTGTGCCGTCCGTCACCCCGCCTGGCGATATTGTTTATATTCAATTCAACACCTTTGGTTGGATGGAGCCTATCCCCATGTGGCCACTCGGCAACAACCGTTGGGCGTATAAATTATATGGTCCATTAAACTTTCTTGGCGATTTTTCCTATCGCTATTGCCGCAACGGTCAATGCGGCAGCGCCGACGATAACCAAACCGCCGGCTTAAGCGCCAAAGGGCGCATCGCCGCCACCAGTTTATTAGGGCAAGATATTCAAGACACAGTCAATTCGTGGAAATGGTTTGAAAACCCAGAACCTGTTTCGTTAGTGGGCGCAACCATTACCCCGCGCGCCGCTGGGTTTGTGGCGGGCGTTGAATATCAATCCACCTATCGCCCAAACGTTTCATACTTTGCGCCGCAAACCTTTGCCAACGCCAAAGCCATCGGCGCCAATCTGGTTGTGTTCACGCCCAGTTGGACGTATGCCAGCGTTTCGCCTTTAAGATTCACGGTTTCGCCCGGCGAAGACCCCTTATGGATTGACTCTGCCATTATGATTTCACAAGCCCGCGCGGTAGGGCTAAACGTGGCGCTCTTTCCCACGCCTCACTTCACAGGGACGCCTGATTCAACAACCTCAACATTCGCTTCATTTTGGCAAAACGCCCCGCGCGATGCCGCCTGGTGGCAAGCATGGTTTACAAAATATCGCGCCTTTGCCGTTAACTATGCCGACCTTGCCGCGCAAACGGGCGCGCAATTCTTAATCCTCGGCGGAGAAGCCGTGTCGCCCGCTTTGCCCGCCGGCACACTGCCCGACGGTCAGCCATCCAACGTCCCCGCAGATGTAGAAGCGCAATGGAGAGCCATTATCCAAGATGTGCGGGCAAGATTCAAAGGGCAGGTATTTTGGGCAATGCCTTATACCAAATCTAACATTGAAACGCCCGTCAGTTTCCTAAAAGACGTGGACGGCGTATATCTTTTATGGTCTGCCAAACTGGCAGAAAGCCCCACCGCCACCAAAGCCGACTTTGCGAATGAAGCGGGCAGATTGCTTGATAACGAAGTCGCCCCATTAGCGAATTTATTAGGCAAGCCCATCATCCTTGCAGTTTCCTACCCCTCTGCCACAGGCGCGGCGACAGGCTGTGTTGCCAGCGGCTCTGGCGCATGTGCTGATTTTGCTTCTTTATCTCAGCCCTATACAGATAACCCATCGGTCAGTTTGAATTTGCAAACCCAAGCCGATATTTACGAAGCCATGCTCACCGCCGTAAACGCCCGCCCATGGATTTCTGGCTTTATCAGCCGCGGCTACTTTATGCCTGTGGCTCTGCAAGATAAATCCACGTCTATTCATAGCAAGCCCGCCGCAGATGTATTATGGTATTGGTATCCGCGTTTGTTAGGAATAGCGCCGTAATTGCTAAGGAATCTGATACAAAGCATCATAATTCTTCAGTTTTATCAATTTCAACCAGCATTTGTCTTAATGCGTCAAAACGCGGAGCTAAATGCCGGTTCTCGCTTTCCGAGTCATAGATGCATATTTACGCCATGCGACGCAAAAAAAATGAGCGCCGACACAGCCAGCAAAAGCCATCGCTCCCCAGCCCTGCTGTAACTGCAAAGATAAAACTCAGCAAGCCCAATATCCTCATACCCAAACCAATTGAAAATACAACTCTTTGATATGCGGTTACTAAATCAATTTTTATAAATCTATCAAAAATAAAATAACTCAAACCCCGCCGAACTGAATACAAACAAAACCAAAATGAAAATCGTTGCGGCAAGCCGCCCCAAAAAGAACGCCGCTAACAAAACGGTTAACCAAACAATAAAAAGCGTTTTTTACGCATGATTAAATTTTGATATACTTTATTTGAAACATCATACCATACTCAATTTGGAGACTGTATGAAAAAAATTATCGGTCGAATTCTATTGGGGGTTTTGATACTTATTGTCATTGCGGGGGCGTCGGGCGCGTTTTATTTCAAAAGTTATTTACCAAACACGGTTGCGCCAAAATCTTTTCCGCAGACAGACGGCGAAATTCAACTGGCAGGGCTAGACGCAAAAGTGGATATTTACCGAGATGCAATGGGCATTCCGCACATTTACGCCGCCACCGCGCATGATTTGTTTTTCGCGCAAGGATATGTTCACGCGCAAGACCGCTTCTGGCAAATGGATTTTTGGCGGCACGTCGGCGCGGGTGAATTATCCGAAATGTTTGGCGCAGGTCAATTAGAAACCGATATTTTCTTACGAACTTTAGGCTGGCGAAAAACCGCCGAAGCCGAGTGGGAACTTCTCAGCCCCGAATCAAAAGCCATCTTACAAGCCTATACAGACGGCGTGAACGCTTACATTCGCAATAAAGAAGCGACTGAGTTAAGCCTTGAATATGCCATTTTAGGCTTGCCAATTTTGAGTCCTGATTATGTCATTGAAGAATGGACTCCTGTGAATTCATTAACATGGGGCAAAGCGATGGCGTGGGACTTACGCGGCAATTTAGGCGAAGAAATTGAACGCGCCGTTTTGCTCAAAACGCTTACGCCTGAACAAGTCAAACAACTATTCCCCGAATACCCGCAAGACCACCCCGTGATTGTTAACAAAATCGGCGATGGAAACACAAACGTCAAAACGGATTTGGCAATTGATTTTGATTATTCCGCTTTACCGCTTGACGCAGTTCAACATAACGCCTCATTACTTGACCTTGTACTTGGTGACTGGAACGACGGAATTGGCTCAAACTCTTGGGCGGTTTCCGGCAAGTTTACCGATTCTGGAACGCCTTATTTAGCCAACGACCCACATCTTGGAATTCAAATGCCTTCGATTTGGTATCAGATTGGTTTGCATTGTATCGAGAAAAACGATGATTGCCCATTTCAAGCGACAGGTTTTTCGTTTGCAGGCGTGCCTGGGGTGATTATTGGTCACAACGACAAAATTGCGTGGGGTTTTACAAACGTTGGTCCCGACGTGATGGATTTGTATATTGAAAAAGTAAACCCAGAAAACCCGAATCAATATGAGGTAAACGGCGAATGGGTAGAGTTTGAATCCTACGAAGAGACCATCTATCCCGTCGGCGGCGAAGCGGTGACGATAACCATCCGAAGCACACGTCACGGTCCCGTTATCTCAGATTCGTATTATCCATTACAAAATCAAAGCACGCCCGACGACGAAGAATTTGTGCCGTTCAAAGAACGCGCAGGCGTTGAGTTGCCAAAAGATTATGTGATTGCCTTAAAGTGGACGGCGCTTGCCCCCTCTACGCCTTTTGAAGCGATTTGGGGATTTAACAAAGCCGAAAATTGGGAAGAGTTTCGTGAAGCCGCGAAGAATTTCCATGTGCCGCCACAAAATCTTTTATATGCCGACGTGGAGGGGAATATCGGCTATCAAATGCCTGGCGATATTCCCATTCGCAAAAATGGAGACGGCACATTGCCCGTGCCGGGCTGGACAGACGATTACGAATGGATAGGTTTTATTCCGTTTGAAGAATTGCCATACACTTTCAACCCTGAAGAAGGATATATCGTCACAGCCAATAATCAAGTTCCGCCACGCGATTACCCATACTTGATTACTTACGATTGGGATTACGGTTTTCGCGCCAACCGCATTTTGAACATGATTCAAAACGCGCCCGCAAAAATTGATATGGCGTATCTACAACAAATGCAAGGCGATTCGTATGACGCCAACGCTGAAGTATTTATCCCCATCATGCAAAGTTTAGAGTGGCAATTTGCAAAACCAAACGAAGCCATTGCGTTTGATACATTATCCGATTGGGATTATCAAGGCAGAATCGACTCTACCCCTGCGGCAGTGTTTAATGCCTTTTGGCGGGCGTTGTTAATCAATACATTCAACGACGATATGCCCGAAGAAAGATATTACCCAGACGGCGGCTCGCGCTGGAATGAAATTATGCGAACGATGGCGCAAAACCCAAACGACCCATTTTGGGACGATAAAACAACCGAAGACATTGTTGAAACCATGCCAGATATTATCAAAAAATCTTTTTCAGACGGCGTGGCTGAATTGGAAGATATATTTGGAAATGATGTTGCCGCATGGAATTGGGGCGACATGCACGCTTCCACCTTCCGCAATGGAACATTGGGCGAATCTGGAATCTTTTTGATTGAAGATTTATTCAATCGTGGACCATTCCCGACTGGCGGCGGCGAAGCCATTGTCAATGCAACGGGTTGGTCGGTGCGCGATGGCTACGAAACCAACTGGCTGCCTTCTATGAGAATGATTGTGGACTTAGGAAACTTAAACAACTCCCTAACCGTTCACACCACTGGGCAATCTGGTCATGCTTATCACCCGCATTATGACGATATGGCTCCATTATGGGCGAATGTTGAATATTATCCAATGTGGTGGGAACAAGAATCAATTATCAACGATAGTGAAGGACATTTGGTCTTGATGCCTTAAATTGTCAAAATGAGCGCCGCCTTGAAGGCGGCGCTCATTTTTTACATAACGCCAACCGCCCGCCCACAATTAAACCTATGTAACTAGCGGTTAAATCTAACAAATCAAAAGTGCGGCTAGAAAAATATTTTTGCGAAAATTCTTCCGCCCCGATGAAAAAAGCAAGAACCAAAGATGTAAGTACAGCCACCCGTTTGGGATCGCGTTTTGGAAGCGCGCGAATCAAACTCAATGCGGCAAAGAAGTTTAATAATCCAAATAAAAGAAAATGCCCCGCTTTGTCGCCGTAGGGGAAATCATATATATTCTTAACTAATCTTGGGATTTGATTTAAGTTCGCAAGAGTAATGACGGCAATTATAAAAACAAAAAATAATATGGCGATGTATTTCATAAATAAAAACTCGGAAGCGTAAAACTTCCGAGTTCCGTTTTAGCCTAACATTTTGATAAATTCGGTAATCGTCCAACCGCCGCCAGCGATAAGAAAAGCAAAATAAATCATAGTGACCATGTTAGAGATATGACCCAACAAAATAAAACCGCCGTCTTGCTGCATCATGCCAACCGCTAAAAAGATTAATGCTAAAGCGGGCAAAGTGTTACTAAATGGAATGAACCCAAACGGGAACATCAACAAAATAGCGCCAAGAATAAAGGCTAAATTTGCAAGGACGGTCATAGCGCCGGCGGTTGTTAGGAGGCTTAAACGATGCGGCTTGCTGATTTTTTCTAAACGATGAAACCAAACCAAAGCCTTCTTAAACCCTTCGCGCAATTTTTCAGCGGATAGTTTTCTCTCCGCAATAAATTTGGGCAACCATAATTTACGCGAAAACAAACGCGTAATGCCTATCAATAAAATTCCTGTGCCAAATACCGTGCTAACCCCAGGTATTGACACTGGAATTAAAAATATTAAGGAGAGAATGACGGTTAGGAGCAATAAACTATCCGCGCCGACAATACCCATAATTTCCGCCAACGTCACTTCGTGGGCGGGCATTTTTTCAATAATCAACTCAATTTTTTCGCCGAGCGATTCGGCTTGCAATTCAATTTCTTCTTTTTGCGATAAATCAATATGAGACACGTTCTATACTTCCTTTACTTTATTTTTTGAACCGCGCAAGTATAAGCCTTTTGACTTAAACCGACAACCGACAGATTACGAGCGAATCAGCCAATCTCCGAAAATGAGAAACAGCGCGCTTCCGACCACGCCTAAGCCTATGTCTAACGCGCCGACAGGGTACAAACCCCAAGCCAGCGCGTCGCCTAGCCATTGCGCCAAGAAAAAACCGACCGAACTTAACCCTATAAAAAGCGACAACCGCAAACCATTGCCGCCGCGAATGAAATGATAGAGCGCCGCGGCTAATATTGCAATGATTAATCCTAGCAGAAGGCTGGGGATGGTCATAACGACGGTAGACCGTAAACGATAGACGGTTTTATGGTCAAGGGTCTATCGTTACGGTCATAAAATTTGACAACAACTACGGATTCAAATGTTTGGCGAAGAAATCGGTAATGGCATTATAACAAGCGACGCGATTTTCATACTTCAGCACATCATGTCCTTCGTCTTCAAAAACGAGCAACTCGATTGGTTTGCCTTTGGCTTTTAATTCTCTCACTAAATCTTCCGACTCTGCCGCTACCACTCTTGGGTCATTTCGCCCTTGAATCACCAGCATCGGCGCAGACATATTATGTAAATGCGTTTTCGGCGAGCGTTGGATAAGAAAATCTTTTTCTTCAGGCTTTGATGGGTCGCCGAGCGCTAATTTGAAATAAGGCTTCCATGTTTCGGGAATGCGCTCTGAAAATGTGAGCAAATCATACGGACCAAACATATCGCACGAGGCTTTCCATAATTCTGGGTGCATCCCCGCCAACATCAAAGTCATATAGCCGCCATAAGAGCGCCCAACCACTGCGGCGCGTTTGACGTCTAACCGTTTGTCTTTGGGCAAAACCTTTGTCATAGCGTAAACATGGTCAAGGCGGTCTTGTCCGCCCCAATCACGGTCCACGTGCTTGGTGTAAGATAAGCCATACCCCGTTGAGCCGCGCACGTTGGGAACAAATACCGCAAAGCCCCGTAACGTGAGGAATTGAATCAACGGCATGGAAAACCAAGCAAAATCTGGGCGTTCTTGCCCTTGCGGTCCGCCGTGAATGTAATACACCACAGGGCGCGCGCCTTTGAACCCAAGTTTGGGCGAAGGCAAATATAAACGCGCTGAAACCCGCAAACCGTCGTGCGAAGCGAATGAAGCGTCTTCTCCTTTTGATAGATGCGATTCAGGAATTCCTAAAATCTTTTCATTGGTATGCAACGACAAATCATTTCTGGCTTTGCCTTCAATAGAATAAATTTGGGTAGGCGAAGTGGCGGTGGAAAATGAAAAAGTAAACACATCTTCAACTTTGTCGTAATCGAGACGTTCAATCATGCCGCTATCAAACGGCTCTTGCCCCACTAACACATATTTGAGATGCATGGTTAATTTCTTTTCGTCAAATGCGCCTTCATACGCCCAAGAGCAACCGTCAATATTGAATGTAACGAGGTAGCGATTATCTTTCAAATGAGAGACGTTTTCCATTTCGCCCATGCCTTTGTGCGCTATGCCTTTTAGTTGAATCGGTTGAATGTGTTGCGGCTTTTTGAAATGGATATATCCCAAACTATAGGTATCTTCAAACACAGAAGATGTGACAATGGCGGCTTTGCCGCTCGGCGCGAATACGCTAGCGCCCAACCCATTCAACGGCGCAACCTCGCCCGCTTTTCTTTCTTCAATGGGCTTGCCATACAGCAAGTTCAATTGGTTATTCGACCACAAATACAAAACCGAATCGCCTACCAAATACCCTGTGCTAATTAAAAGTTGTTTATGATTTTTGTCATGCGCCGCAACGCCATAGCCCCACTCGCTTTCGGCAATTTTGGTTAACTTGCCTGTTTTCAAATCGCCGCGATAGGTTTCTTGCAAAGGTTTATCGCGCCGTTCGGCTAACAAATACACAATGCCTTTTTCGCGGTCGCATTCGCCGAGATGAACGCGATACGAAGCGAAAAAATTATTAAAAGCAGGTTCAGGGAATCCGCCGTCTAACGAAATCAACATAGGCTGATAATTTTCATCGCCGTCTTTATCAATCATCACTAAAATTTTATTTAAGTTAGGGAATACATAAAACGAATGCCCGCCAATGAGATGCGGATTTTGCAACGCAATGTTTGGCGGCAATAACGGCTCTGGCACACTGCCGCCATAAAACATGGCGTACAAACTCAAATGCCCCGTTAGGTTGCTCAAAAAATAAATTCGTTCTTCGGCATATTGCGGCGCCACAAACAAACGAGCGGACATTAAAGATTCGATGCGATAGGTCATGGGTTTTCTCCGGTTTTTTAGGATTAATGTGCCTTTAGTATACCTAGTTTTGTATGTCAAGGAGTTTCGAATATTAAGAGGCAAAAAATAAATGTTTGCAAAAGCGGCATAACGCCCATATCATAGGTATAATGCTCGAATGCTAAAATCAAAAACTTTTGTGTATCTTGAAGCCTTGTTTGCCGTCGTCGTTTGGGGGGCGTCGTTCATCGCCACAAAAATTGCGGTGGGGCAAATCTCCCCCGTTTCAGTGGTATGGATGCGATTTGCAATCGGCATTCCTATTTTATTGGTCGCCGTTTTTATGCGAAAGCAGTTTGCCTTTCCCAAAGGAAATGAATGGGCATATTTTGCATTGCTGGGTTTTTTAGGAATTTCATTCCATCAATGGCTGCAATCTAACGGTTTACAAACCTCGCAAGCCACTACCACCGCGTGGATAGTGTCCACCTCGCCTGTGTTTATTGCATTGCTGGCATGGGTTGTCTTAAAAGAAAAACTTTCATGGATTCAAATTTCAGGCATTGCGCTTGCCATGCTTGGCGTTTTGGTTGTGGTCAGCAAAGGCAATTTGGCTTCCGTTACGCTTGGCAACTTTGGAACGGTTGGGGATTTTTTAATTTTGGTTAGCGCTGTCAATTGGGCGGTGTTTTCCATTCTCTCAAGGCGCGGGTTTCAAACGCATCCATCCACACGGTTAACTTTTTGGGTGATGACGTTAGGCTGGTTAATCACAACCGTTGCGTTTGTTGCAGGAAAAAATTATACGGAAATTACGCAACTTGATTCGCGCGGTTGGTGGGCAATGATTTTTCTTGGCATTTTTACAACTGGTTTGGCATATATCGCATGGTTTGATGTGTTGAGCCAATTGCCCGCCGCGCAATCGGGCGCGTTTCTCTTTCTCGAACCGCCGGCAAGTATGGCAGTGGCGGCGCTTGTTTTATTTGAAAAAATTACTTGGGCTTCAATTATTGGCGGCGTTGTGATTATTTTAGGCGTTTGGTTGGTGAATAAAAAATGAAATCAAGAACAACACAAGGCGCAAGCATTAATAAAACAGAAAAAGGATATGTATTAAAAATCCCGTCAGGAGATTCGACTGCTTATCGCTTCGCGCAGATTGACGATTACTTTGGAATCTCTCGAAAAAAATTTCCGCATCATTCCTTGACCTTGAGCATGCGCGCTAGAACCTCAGCCTTTCCTCTATCTGGAACTTGGGGATTTGGTTTATGGAATGACCCATTCGGAATGTCACTCGGTTTTGGCGGGAACAAGTTCCGTTTACCCACTTTGCCAAATGCCGCTTGGTTTTTCGGCGCATCGGAAGAAAATTATTTATCGTTTCAATATGATAATCCCGCCAATGGATTCATTGCCCAAAGTTTCCGTTCGCCAAAATTTCATCCATACTTAATTTTGGCTGGGCTGGCGTTTCCGTTTAGAAAAATACAAACCCGCAGATATTTATCCAAAGTGATTGCGGAAGATTCGTTCGCTCTCAGCGTAGATTCAACGCAATGGCATAGTTACCAACTTGAATGGAGTCCGAAGCGAGTGGTTTGGAAAGTAGATAATGTCCAAGTGTTTGAATCGTCGGTGAGTCCGAATCCGCCCTTAGGATTGGTCATCTGGATTGATAATCAATTTGCATCGTTCACGCCAGACGGGAAACTTGCATTTGGAACTTTAGCAAATGAAGAAGCGTGGTTGGAGATTGCAGATTTAATGATGAGTGAGAAGTGAAACGTGAATTAAAACTCACGTTTCACTTCTCATGTTTTAGAATAGCCCTGTCCAAAAAGTTGGAAAGAAATTTTTTATCAAAGCGTCGGCAATCAAACCTAAAATTAAATATCCGCCAAATTGACGGTTGTGTTGAAAAGCGAAGCCTGAAAACCAAACGGGCCAAAACGCTTTGGCAAACTCGGGCGCTTGGGCAGGTTTGGGCTGATTCAAAACTTTGATAACCGCTAGGGCTTCTTTATAAGCGAGGAAAACGATGAGCATGACTGGGGTGAAAAAGCCATTGAGAATTAAGAATAATGTCACCGCATAAATTAAGACGATGGCAATTTGGTCCACGCGGCGGGCGACCTTCTCGCCCACACGCACAGGGAATGTGCCCACACCTTTGGCTTTGTCGTCGTCATGTTTATCAATATGTTTGGCGACGTTGATGCTGGCAACGCTTAAACCAAACGGAACGCCAGCCAGCGCCACTTGCCAATTCCACACGCCGGATAGCACAAAATACACGCCGCCAATCAAAATCGGTCCCCAAATGAGGAAGATAGAAAATTCGCCTAATCCCCAATATTTGAACGGATAGGTGTATGCAAGCAACGTCACAGCGCCGACGGCAAATAAAATGATGGTGACGCTTGAAAAGCCCGTGTAATACAACGCATAGATTCCCGAAAGCGTGGCTAAAAACCCGCTGACGATAAACCAGCGAATGGAAGTGGCTTTATCCCAAAAATTTTGCACAAGCGGGTGAACGCCATATTGCGAACGGAAATAATTATCTTTATCCACGCCGCGCGAATAATCGGTGTAATCGTTCAAGATGTTATTCGTGCCGTGAGCGATGAACAAACCCAGAGTTACGATGAGGAACGGCGCCCAACTAAAATACCCGTCGCGCGCCGCGAGA
The DNA here is from genome assembly GCA_034434495.1 of Anaerolineales bacterium. Lineage (GTDB taxonomy): Bacteria > Chloroflexota > Anaerolineae > Anaerolineales > Villigracilaceae > Villigracilis. Next base: position 24,132 of record DAOTZE010000029.1, on the reverse strand, counting down.
ATGCCCGCAATCACACAAGAATACACAGTGACCAACGTCACAGCCGAACGAGTCGCAATCAGCCATTTAGAAACGACGTCTAGCGCATCCCATTCTTTCTTATCATCCATTTTGATTAACTGCCAAGAGGCTTTACGCCACATGCCAAAATTGATATTCATAAGTTCTCCTTTGTTGATGATAAAATTATACTACTCATTTGTGAAATATGATACAATCTTGTCGCCACAAAAATTTTGTTACAATTTCTTGACTGGAGCAAGCATGTCACAAACGAAACAAGATTATATCCCTGCATTAAGTTTTCGTTTTCTCACCCCCTTTTATGATTTCATTCAAAAATACATCGTGCGCGATGTGCGCTATAAAGCTTTATTGATTCAACAAGCCAACATTCAAGCGGGTCATAAAGTTTTGGATTTAGGCTGCGGCACAGGCACGCTTGCCATTATGGCAAAAGAATCGCAACCTGATGCGGAAGTGTTTGGTTTAGACGCCGACCCCGATATGCTCAAAGTTGCCAAGCAAAAAGCGGAAGAAAAACGCGCCTCGGTCACGTTTGACGTTGGTTTTACCAATGAACTCCCCTACCCCGACGCCTCTTTTGACCGCGTGATGTCGAGCATTATGATTCATCACCTGAAAACGCCCGATAAAATTAAAACTGCTAAAGAAGTGTTTCGCGTGCTAAAGCCGGGCGGCGAATTGCACATTATTGATTTTGGTAAACCATATACATGGTATGGAAAAATGTTAGGTCCGTTTTTGTATCGCTTTGAAGAAGCCAACGACAACATCGCCGGCGATTTACCAAAAATTTTCGGCGAGCCCGGGCTTAGGACAGAAATCGTCGGTCATTTTTGGACGTTCTTTGGAGATTTGGCTTTTCTTAAAGGGAAAAAGAACTAAAGGCTAACGGCGCAAAGTTGAATATATTAATTTGACCGCAGACGATAGACGGCAGACTACGGTCGGCGGTCAGCGGTCATCAATTTATAGAGATAAGCTATGGCTAAAATCGTATCTAAAATCATCGTCCAAAAACCAATTGAAGACGTGTTTTCGTTTTTGAGCAAACGAGAAAGCCATTTGCATTTTATTCCGCGCATGGTTTCATTGAAGCAGACATCGCAAGGTGAGTTTGCTCAAGTTGGCGGAACAGCCGAAGGGACGCTTAATTATTTTGGAATCAAAATTCCTGTGAGATATGAAATTACAGAAAATGTAGCGAACCAAAAACTAAGCATGAACGGGAAAATGCCTTATGTGAATTTCAAAGACGGGTATATTTTGAATCGGCGAGAGCAGGGAACGGAAATTACGTTTTGGCTGGAGTTAACTCCATTTGGCTACGCGAAAATCCTCGCGCCGCTTGCTGGGCTAATTGGCAAACTCCATGCGTGGGAAACTTTGAGAAATCTAAAACGTGAGATTGCTTCGCCGCTTCGCGGCTCGCAATGACATCATCCAATGGCAATTGACCTTTACAAACCTTTCACCAATCCAATCACCCGCGAGACGTTTCGCTGTATTTCGTCCAAACCCGAAGCGTACATCATGGAATGGACTGTGGCGCCGGGGGGCTTTGTCCCGTTTGAGCATGTCCACGTCGCGCAAGATGAAATCTTCCACGTAGAAAGAGGCGAAATGCGGGCGAAGGTCAATGGTCAAGAAAAGTTTGCAAAAGTCGGCGATACGTTAATCGCCCCGCGCGGAATCAAACATATCGCTTATAACGATAAGGACGAACCGTTGGTGTGTATTGTGGAATATCAACCCGGGCTTGACCACTACACAACCATGCAATGCTTTGCAGGTTTGACGTTAGACGGCTTTATTGATAAAAGAGGCTTGGTGAATATTCCGCGCATTATGTATTTGTTGAAACGCGCCGAAGCGCTATCGCTCCCCCGCCCCGCTTTTGCGCCCGAATGGATGTTTCGCTTGGGCATGGAATTTTTTTATCGAGTGGGCGCGGCGCTGGGCTGGGAGAGTTTGTATAAAAAATATACGCATAAATAATTTTGTAGGGGCGACGTATGCGCCGCCCTTACATTGAATAAACAGGAGAATAAACATGAATCTAAAACTCTGGATTTTCGCAATTCAAAAACCCGTCAAAGAACATGACGTGAACGTTTGGAACAGTTTTGACGCTGTAGCCAAGTGGTTAATTTCCACCCGCGCCACAGTGACGCAACTCACTTTATTATCAGGAGTCATCGCAGGCTTGCTCGCCTTCCGCGATGGCTTTTTTGATTTTCCGCTATGGCTGGCAATGACGCTGGGCATTTACTTTGCGCATTCGGCTGAAAATTTAGTCAATGATTATATTGACTTCACGCGCGGCATTGACGAAGATAATTATTATCGCGGGCAATACGGCATTCACCCGTTGGTGCATAAATTTTGGACAAAACAAGATTGGCTGCGTTGGTTTCTCTTTGCCGGCGGCGTTGCGGTGTTGTGCGGCATGTTTGTTTTGTTCTACACCAATTTTTCGCCGTTGGTCATTGCGCTTTTTATTTTCGGCGCGGCAATTTTGCCCACCTACGCTTGGCCCCTCAAATATTTAGGGCTTGGCGAAATTTTGATTTTCATCAACTGGGGCATGGTCTTAATCCCCGGCATGTATTCGATTATGGCTGGCGAAGTTCCAGCCAACCTGCCGCAACTCGTCATGGCAGGCATGGCGTTCGGGTTTGGATTCGGCAGTTTCAACTGGGGCAAGCATGTGGATAAAATCGAAGCGGATAAAAAGAAAGGCGTCGGTTCGCTCCCCGTTCGGCTGGGCGAGCCAGCGGCGAGAATGGTCAACATCTTTACCGTGTTGCTCGCTTATGCTTTGGTGGTGTATCTCGTCGTCACTGGGTTTTATTATCCAACCGTTTTATTGGTTTTCCTTGCCGCAGGCCGTGGATGGCATGTCATTAAACTTCTAAGCAAACCGCGCCCCACAGAAGCGCCCGCAGGGTTCGATTTATGGCCCCGTTGGTTTTCCACGCCGCAACTTTGGCACATTCGCCTATTTGGCATGATGTATATTTTGGGAATTATTTTAGATATTGTGTTGAGAAAAATTTGACCATAGACGACAGACCGCAGCAACGTTATCTACTGGCTGCGGTCTGCCTTCAGAAGGAATAAGAAATGAAAATCGCAATCACTGGCGGAACAGGGTTCATCGGCAGGCATCTCGCGCATGATTTAATCGCGCGCGGGCATGAAGTCATCGTCATCTCGCGCGGGGTTTACACCCGCAACACACAACCCATTCAAGGCGCGGCGTTTATTCAACTGGATATTCGGGACACAGCAAAATTAACCGAAGCCTTTCGCGGCTGCCATGCCGTCGCTCATTGCGCTGGCACCAGCGTTCAAGACGGCAAACAAACTTTAGGGCAACTCCATGTAGATGGCGCACGGTCAGCCGTTGCCGCCGCAGAGCAGGCTGGCGTAAAAAAATTCGTACTGGTGAGTTACCTCAGCGTGCGCCCCAACACAACATCGGAATATCTCAACACCAAATGGCAAGGCGAAGAAATTGTGCGCGCCTCAAAACTCAATTACACCATTCTCAAAGCGGGGCTTGTCTATGGTTTGGGCGACCATTTACTAAACAACTTAAGCAATTTGTTCAAGAAAATGCCCATCTTTGCCCAAGTTGGTTTGAAAGAAAAAAACGTGAGACTTCTCGCCGTTGAAGATTTGGTGAATGTGATTCGTGAAACGCTATTAGACGAAACCCGCCTCTCCCGCCAGACTGTGGCTGTTACTGGACCCGAAGAATTTCCCTTCTCCCAAGCCGCGCGGCGCATTGCCAAAGCGCTTGGCAAAAATATTATCGTTTTACCGTTCCCAGTTTTCTTTCATCGCATCTTGGCATTCTTCTCCGAACGATTCATGCCTAAGCCTTTGATTACCAAATCCCAAGTCCAAATGCTTGCCGATGGAATTAGTCAAGCCACACCAGAGAGTATTCAATTGCCGGATGATATGAAACCAAAGATTCGATTTACGGAGGAGCAAATCAAAAAAGGCTTGCCGAAGTGAAGAAAAAGCGGTGAACAGCGAACAGATCTTGGTAATGTCACAATACTAAACCTATGCCAAGATTAAGTTGTATTTGCTTCTCATGCCTTCATTAGCTACTTTGACAACTTCATCATCAACTCAGGGACCGCTGTGCGTTGATTAATCCCCTCCGGCGCAGTTTTCCGCTGGCAGGCGAAGACATTTACCCCGATTGGCAAAACGACTTCTCTATTTTCTCCCAAACTATGAATAGACAAACGCTTTAATTTTCAGAGGAAAGTATTCCACATTTGCGCACAGAAAATAAAACCAAGTTACAAATTACCAAAGAAATGACATTTACAGATTTTGTTGAGCGGTTAAAGAATAACCTCTAACTTCTTCAACCCCCTAAAAATCGGATGCTCTTGCCATTCCAAAATATCTGACTTCAATTGCAAATTAGGGAAACGGCGCAGAATAGTTTCAAATGCAATTTCTGCTTCTAATCGAACCAATGGCGCGCCGATACAATAGTGAATTCCAAGTCCGAAACTCAAGTGACGACCTTCGCTTCGGGTAATGTCAAATACATTGGGGTTGTTAAATCTTTCAGGGTCACGATTGGCAGAGCCGAGAATCGTGTTGACTAAATCCCCTTTGCGAATTATTTTTCCTTTAATTTCCACATCTTCTAACGCAGACCGATATGTAATTTGCACAGGGTTATCATAACGAAGAATTTCGTCAATAGCGGAATCGAGCAAAGCGGGGTTTTCTTTTAATAATTTTAATTGGTCGGGGTGTTGAAGCAACGCCAAAATTCCATTACCGATTAAATGAGTTGTAGTCTCGTGACCTGTGCTGAGCAAAATGTTGATATTGGCGACGAGTTCTTCTTCTGTCAGCGTAGAAACTGCTGAGGATTCACGAGGCAACTGCCCCGAACGCTCCGCGTGAGGTGTAGATTGATGATGTGGGACAGGGCATTTTCCATCACCTGATACAGAAAGCAAAATACTCAGCAAGTCCTCGCCCATATTTTCACGACGTTTATTCGCTAAATCTTTTATGTATTCGGTCATCTCACTTAAACTATTTGCGGCGCGTTCTAATAGATGTTGTGATTTATTTTTTACCGTTCCTAGAATTGCGAACAAATCATCAGACCAATTTTTGAATTTATTACGGTCGCTTGCGGGCAAACCAATTAATTCCGCAATCACCATCACAGGCAAAGGATAAGCAAGCGCTTGAATAATATCTATTTCATGATTTGCCGCATCAAGCAATTCGTTTACGGTTTGTTGAATAAACGGTCGCAAACGCTCGACATAACGCGGCGTGAAGGCATGATTCATTAAACTGCGTAAATGGGTATGTTGCGGCGGGTCTGAGTAAAAAACGGTTTTGGAGAATGAATGATAAACAGGTTGAGCGGTTTTTTGTTCGCGGTCCGATAATCGCTCAAAATTTCGCATCAGCCCTTGCGCGCGAGAAAAGCGCTCGTCAAGGTAAAGCGCGGCAATATCTTCGTAACGTGTGAAAACCCAAAACCCCATTTCATTATCCCAGTGAATGGGGTCTTGCGTGCGAAGCGTTTCGTAAAAGGGATATGGATTTGCGCGGATGTTTTCTTTTTGTAAATTCGTGAGGCTCAATGAATCCATTTTTTTGAGATTATACTACAAGACGCCTGATTGTGAAATTATTTACAATCAGAGACGTGCCCTCTCGCCTCTCGCTTGATTTGAATATGGTTCACAACCCCAAGCTTTTCGCTTCGTTCCAGAATGAATCCATTTCTTCCAAAGTCGTATCGGATAATTTTTTGTTTTGTTCTTTGGCGCGTTTTTCAACATGCGCGAAACGCTTTTTGAATTTCATGTTTGTATTTCGCAAAGCGGATTCAGCGTCCACATTTTTCCAGCGGGCAAGGTTCACCAACACAAAAAATAAATCTCCAATTTCAGAAGCGATTTCAAAATCAGATTCCGCTTTTTTGATTTCTTCAATTTCTTCTTTTACTTTATCTAAAACGCCGTCTAGTTCTTTCCAGTCAAAACCTACTCTGGCGGCTCTATCTTGATATTCCTGCGCCTGACTTAATGCCGGCAATGAAATTGGCACGCCGTCTAATATCCCTTTATTCTCTTTTTTGTTTCCTCTTTCTTTTTCTTTCAGTCTTTCCCAATTTTGTAACACGCCATTCACGTCATTAACTTTCAAATCTCCAAACACGTGCGGGTGGCGGCGGATGATTTTGTCGTAAATATGCTGGACGATTTGAGTGAAGTTAAATTCATTTGATTCGCTGGCGATTTGCGCGTTCAAAACAATTTGTAATAATAAATCGCCAAATTCTTCGCGCATTTCGTTTACATTGTTTGCGTCTATAGCGGAGATGGTTTCATAAGCCTCTTCAAGCAAGCGCTTTCGGAGCGTTTGGTGGGTTTGTTCTTTGTCCCAGGGGCATCCATCTGGCGCGCGGAGATGGGCGGTGATTTCGGCAAACGACTCAAACGATGTCCCCTCGCCTAGCGATGGAATGTAAAAAGTTACAGGGTGCAGGTCAAAAGTCGAAAGTTGTAAGTCAGCCAGCCGTTTTTCTTCCCACTTTTGGTTTTCTACAATTTTTACTAAATGATTTTCAGGATATACCGCTAACAGAACCTTCTTGATTTGCGACGCTAACTCTTGCGAATCGATGTTTAGAATTAAAGCGTCAATATCTGGCGGCATGGGCGGGTAATGCAGGGGCGTAAAACAATGCCCGTCGAGCAGAGTCAACTTGGCGGGCGGCGCGAGGCGCAGCGTTTCAAAAATAGCGGGAATGGTTTTCAAATCCATGATGTTTCCTTAAAAAGTAATTGGTAATTCGTATTACGAATTACCAATTACGCCCACATGATTGTATCGAAGAGTTTACCGCTTGGTATAAGTTGGCGCTTTGCGGGCTTTTTTGAGGCCTGGTTTTTTGCGTTCTTTGATGCGGGCGTCGCGCGTGAGCAAGCCTTTTTTGCGAAGCGCCGCAGTCCACGCTTCGTTTAGGTTTTGTAAGGCGCGGGCAACGCCGAGGCGCACAGCGTCTACCTGACCCGAAACGCCGCCGCCGTTCACGACGACGGTCACGTCGTATTTTTTTGCTTCTTGTCCAACGGCGCTAAATGGGCGAAGTACGCTTTCAAAATCGCCATAGCGGGAGAAGAACGCTGCCGCTTCTTTTTCGTTGACGGTGAATTTACCGCTGCCTGCCGCTACACGCACGCGGGCGGTGCTTGCCTTACGGCGACCAATGCCTTCGTAATATTGAGCCATAATGCTTACCTCTTATTCTGCTTTCTTTACATGATTGCCATGCGGGTGATTGGGACCCGCATAAATTTTCAAACGTTTCAACACGGCGCGTCCCATTTTGTTATGCGGTAACATGCCCCAAACGGCGTCGCGCAGGGCGCGGTCGGGGTATTTTGCAAGTTGGTCGCGCAGTGAAATGCTTTTCAAACCGCCGGGGTAACCTGAATGGCGGTGATAAATTTTGGTCGTCAGACGAGAGGCGGTTTTTGTGCCTGTTACGGTCACGCGTTCGGCGTTGACGACGACTACGTTATCGCCCATTTCTACGCCGGGCGTAAAAGTGGGTTTGTGTTTGCCAAGCAACAGGCGCGCCACCTGCGCGGCAAGGCGGCCAAGGTTTTGACCTTCAGCGTCAATCACGACCCAATCTCGCGTGATGTCGGCGGCTTTCGGATAATATGTTTTTTGTTGCACGTTCATCTCTCCGTTTTCTAAATTCTTTCAATATTCAACTTTTGTTAATGTCAATCCATGCGCAGGCGCTAAGCCCGATGGAAGCCTAACTTTTTTATTTGATAAAGCAAGTTCAACCTCTTTTGGCGAACATTTGCCTTGCGCTAACGATATTTGGATAAATACCATTCTTCTTACCATGCGATATAAGAACGCGTCGGCTCTTACTTCAAACTGCCACTCGTTCTTTGGCATTTTCTTCCATTGGCATTTTGTGATTGTGCGAATGGTTGTGCCGTCTGGCGAGGTTTTTGAGCCAAAGGCTGAAAAATCATGTTTGCCTAAGAACAATTTTGCATTGGTTTGCAAAGCCTGTGGGTCAAACTTCGTCCACACATGCCATGCGAATTTTTCTCGTAACGGGTTGCGGACTGGGCTGTAAAATAATTTATATACATACGTCCGTGCGGCGGCGTCAAAGCGCGGGTGAAAATCGTCGGCGACTTTGCGCGCTTTTTGGACGGCAATATCGTTCGGCAATTTTGCGTTTAAGGCGTTGAGTAATTTTTCCGAAGTCTGCGTCCATTCAGAAAAGTCAAATGCCGCAACTTGCCCGCTGGCATGAACGCCTGTGTCGGTTCTTCCAGCCATTAAAACGCTTGCGCCGTTCCAACCGATTTGACGCAAAGCCTTTTCTAACTCGCCTTGCACCGTTCGAGAGCGCGCTTGCTTTTGACTGCCCATAAAGTTTGAGCCGTCGTAAGCAAGGATAATTTGGTAACGTGCCATTTCCAGAATCAGTTTGACTAAACGTTGTTCACTGATTGCTGATTTACTCTTCCACTAATTCAAGCGTCACCATCTCAGCCGAGTCGCCAAGGCGTGGTCCGAGTTTGATAACGCGGGTGTAACCGCCATTGCGGGTTGCGAAGCGCGGGGCAATTTCGTCAAATAAGCGTTTAATCAGTTGGTCGTCGCCTAATTTAGAAACTGCCAAACGGCGAGCGTGAACTTTTTGTTCGGGGGCGGCTTCGGCGCTTTTCTTTGCCAGGGTAATGAGGCGTTCGGCTTCGCCGCGAATGGCGGCGGCTTTGGCTTCGGTGGTTTGAATTCGCTCGTGGGTAAATAATTGTTTAATGAGGTTTCGGCGCAGAGCGATTCGCGCGCTCTTGGTGCGTCCTAATTTGTAACCTGCTACTGAATGTCGCATTTCTTAACTCTCCGATGATTGGTCTTTCAAATAACCTTTTTCGCGCATTTTGTCGCGGAGTTCGTCTAAACTCTTTTCGCCAAAATTGCGAATGGACATGACCGCGCTTTCGCCTTTTTCAAGCAGTTCAAGCACATCGCCGACGGTGGTGATGCCTGTGCGCTTCAGAGAATTGAAAACGCGCACAGAGAGGTCTAAGGCTTCGACGGGGGTATCGGCTAATTCGCTGCTTAGGCGGCTTCCGCTAGAGGTTTCGCGTTCCACTGCTACGGTGAGCATTTCTTCATTGATGCCAGCCACATAGCGTAAGTGGTCAATCAGAATGCGGGCAGAGGAGCTTAAGGCGCGTTCAGGCGATACTGTGCCGTCGGTCCAGATTTCTAAAATGAGTTTGTCGTAATTTGTGCTTTGTCCTACGCGGGCAGAAGCCACTTCCCAATTGACTCGTTTAACTGGGCTGAAGATTGCATCCACTGGCAATTCGCCAATGGGCATGTGTCCTGAGCGGTCGTTCGCGGGCGAGTAACCGCGCCCACGCTCGACGACAAACTCCACGTCCAGTTTGGTCTTGGGGTTATCTACCGTAAACAGATACAGTTCTGGGTTGACGATTTCAATTTCGGCTGGGGTGATGATATCTGCGGCGGTGACGGTGCCTTCGCCTCGCACTTCGAGGTGCATTCTGGCGCTATCAACGCCGTCCATTTTGATGCGGATTTGTTTAATCTGCAACATCACTTGAATAACGTCTTCACGCACGCCGGGGATGTCGCTAAATTCATGCAGCACATCGGCAAAGCGAACGGAAGTAACCGCTACGCCTTCTAAGGAAGAGAGCAGTACGCGACGCAGGGCATTGCCGAGCGTCACGCCGTAGCCGCCTTCTAAGGGGCTAATTACGAATTTTCCATAATTTCGAGCTTCTGCTTCGCGCTCGATTTTTGGCATAACCATGTTTGTGATGATACCAGTCACGGTTCACCTTTCCCTTTTGATTCTGCTTCATGCGGCAGACTAGTTTTCCCGTCTGCGCATGAAGCGGTTTGAGGATTAGCGTCTTGAGTAGTATTCTACGATGAGTTGCTCATCGAGGCTACCGTCAATTTCTACACGTTCAGGCATACGCGCCACAGAGCCGCTCAAGGTTTTCAAGTCGCGGTTGAGCCAGCTGGGGACGTTGCGTTTTTCTGCATAGGCGTTCAGGTCTTTGAAGTAGGTCAATTTGCTTGAGCCTTCGCGGACTGCAATGGTGTCGCCTTCGCTGAGAAGCATGGAGGGGACATCGGTGCGGCGACCGTTTACGGTGAAATGACCATGAGTGACGAGAACGCGGGCTTGCGCGCGGCTGGCGGCAAAGCCAAGCCGATATACTACATTATCTAAGCGCGATTCGAGGATTTGCAGTAAGTTCAAACCCGTAAGACCGCGGCGGGTAATTGCCGTATCGTAGTAGCGGCGGAATTGGCGCTCTAACACGCCATAAACGCGGCGGGCTTTTTGTTTGGCGCGCAATTGGCGGGCAAAGTCTGAGGCGCGCCCGGTAGCGCTGTTTCCTCCGCTTCGGCCCGATGTGCGCCCGTGTTGTCCCGGCGCGAAGCTACGTTTGTCAAAGGAGCATTTTGGAGTAAAGCAACGCTCGCCTTTGAGATAAAGTTTTTCGCCTTCGCGGCGGCAAAGTTTACATACTGGACTTAATGATTTAGCCATAAATTTACAACCTCATTCTTACTTATACGCGTCGCTTTTTCGGCGGGCGGCAACCATTGTGCGGCACGGGGGTCACATCTGAAATAGAGCGGACTTTTAAGCCCATCGCTTGCACGGCGCGAATTGCATTTTCGCGCCCAGGACCAGGTCCTTTTACAATTAAATCTACTTCTTGCAAGCCCATTTGTTGTGCGGCTTTAATGGCTTGTTCGGCGGCTAGGCGAGCGGCAAAGGGCGTGCTTTTGCGCGAGCCTTTAAAGCCTGCCGAACCAGCAGACCCCCAAGTGATGGTGTTGCCTTCTGGGTCTGTGACGGTAACAATTGTATTATTGAAGGAAGCAAAAATATGCACCTGCCCGTAGGACAGATTACGCTTCCCTTTTTTTGCGCCTGTGGCGCGGCGGGTGGAACGAACGCTCTGAGCCATTTTCTATGTACCTTTCTGGCAGGGTTATTTCTTCGCGCCACGGCGACGACCGCGCCCGGCGACGGTTTTCTTTGCGCCTTTGCGTGTGCGCGCGTTAGTCTTGGTGCGTTGTCCATGCACCGGCAAATTGCGGCGATGGCGTAAACCGCGATATGAGCCGATTTCAATTAAACGCTTAATGTTCATTTGCACTTCGCGGCGTAAATCGCCTTCCACTTTATAGTGCTTGGCGATATAGTCGCGTATTGCCGCAACTTCAGACTCGGTTAAGTCTTTGATGCGGGTATCGGGGTTAATTTTGGTGTCCGCTAAAATTTTGCGGGCGCGAGTAGGTCCAATACCATAAAGGTAAGTTAAGCCTACTTCGCTGCGCTTATTGCGCGGGAGGTCAACGCCTTCAATTCTTGCCATAGGTTACTACCCTTGTCTCTGTTTGTGTTTTGGATTTTCGCAAATGATATACACAATGCCTTTGCGTCGAATAATTCGGCATTTGGCGCAACGTTTGCGAATGGATGGCGATACTTTCATAAAATAAATCTCCTTACTTGCGGCTATATAGCGCCGCCAAACGATTAATTATACTGTTCGATTAACAATTCGTCCATACTTTTATCGGTCATCTGCGACGGTCATAAGACAGTCAGGATGAGAGGTTCTCCTTCGGTAACGGCAACGGTATGCTCAAAGTGCGCCGTCAAAGAACCGTCGGCAGAAACAACCGTCCATTGGTCTGGCAGGACGCGAGTTTGAAACGTCCCAATGAGCGTCATCGGCTCTAAAGCAATGGTCATGCCGGGTTTCAACAATGCGCCAGTCCCTGCAATGCCGATATTTGGCACTTGTGGACCTTCGTGCATTGTCCGCCCGACTCCATGTCCCGTGTATTCCCGCGTGACATACAGACCTTTGCTTTCGACAAAATTTTGTATCGCCGCCGAGACGTCGCCCGTGCGATTGCCTTTTCGCATTTTTTGAATGCCGGCATATAACGCTTCTTCTGTGACTTTGAGCAGGTTTGCCGCTTCGGGAGAGATTTCTCCCACCCCAGCCGTAAATGCCGAGTCCGCCACATAGCCTTCATAAATCGTGCCGCAATCTACCGAGACAATATCCCCTTCCTTCAACTTACGTTTTGGGTTGGGAATTCCATGCACCATTTCATCGTTGATACTCACGGTGATAGAGGCAGGGAACGGCGGGCGACCATAGCCTTTGAAAGGCGATACGCAATTGTATGACTTCAGCGTGTCCTCAGCAGCCGCGTTGAGGTCGGCAGTCGTCATACCCGGTTGTAAAAGTTCTTTTACTTTCGCCAGAACGATTGCATTAATGCGCCCTGCTTCTCGCATAATCTTTAATTCAGCAGGGGTTTTGATATTAATCTGGCGGTCAAACATTGTTTCCTTTTTATATTAACCGTCCCGCAGGTTAGGTTCAAAAACACCTACAGGGCGTTTATTATTAATAATTATTGCTTCAAAGCCGCGAGCAAATTTTTTGTCACTTGCTCTACGGGTTGTGTGCCGTCTATCTTAATCAACTTGCCAGCCGCCTGATAATGCTCAACCAAGGGCATGGTTTGGTCAAGATACACACGAATTCGTTTGGTCACGGTTTCTACTTTGTCGTCTTCGCGTTGGTATAAGTCCGAGCCGTCTATATCGCAAACGCCTGTTTGTTTTGGCGGGTTGAACTTTTCATGATAGATGTGTCCGTGCGCTTTGCATGTCCAACGTCCGCTAGCCCGTTCCACTAAAACCGTTTCTGCGGCGGTGATATATGGCACGGCATTAACTTCGCCGCCAAACTCAGCCAACATTTCTTCTAGCGCTTCCGCTTGGGCGGGCGTGCGCGGAAAGCCGTCTAAAATAGCGCCCAATTGACAATCAGGCTTTGAGAGGCGGTCGCGAATCATGCTAATCGTTAAGTCGTCAGGCACAAGTTCGCCTTTATCTAAAATAGCCTTCACTTGTTTGCCAAGTTCGGTTTGATTTTTAATGTTCTCACGAAACAAATCTCCAGAAGAGATGTGCGCGAGTTTGCTCGTTTCAGATAAAATTCTGGCTTGTGTGCCTTTGCCCACGCCGGGCGGTCCGAGCAAAACGATGTAAGTTGGCATTCTCTCTCCTTAGCGGACGAGCAATGATTCCTGATAGCCGTGTAGTTTTAATTCCGCGTCAATGTTTTGGAAGGTATCGCGCACTACGCCAACCACAATTAACAAACCAGAAGAGGTAATGAGGAAAATGCTGGTTTGGTTTGCAACGGAAGCAAATCCTAGCGAAGAAAGCAACAGGCTAATTAAGAAAGGCAAGATTGCAATTGCGCCAAGAAAGATTGCGCCCACTAGAGTAATGCGGCGTTGAACCGTGCTAAGATATTTTTGCGTAGGCGCGCCCGTATGCACGCCCGGGATGGTTGCGCCGTTTTTCCTTAAGTTTTCGCCGTAATTTTGCTGGTCAAACATTACGGAAGTGTAGAAAAACGTAAAGGTAACAACCATAAAGAAATATAGCAACCAGTACCCCCAGTTGTTGGTGGCGCCGGTTGTGTTGCCAAAAAAGTTTTGGATGTTGAAGAAGAAATCTGCCACTGCGGGGTTTTCGCTGTTGACGAACCAACTTGAAACAATGACGGGAAATTGTAAAATGGCGCTGGCAAAAATCAACGGTATCATGCCAGAGAGGTTAACCATTAACGGCAAAGTCCCTTTGACCGGCATAGACATACGATTACCCACGCGGCGGCCAGGGTACATCACTGGCACATTACGGCGACCTTGCTGCACATAGACAATGACCAAAACGGTCAGGCTAATGACAATGAGAGTGAAGGCTAACATCACCCAGCGGGTTTGTTCATCGCTCAGCAAGGCGACCAATTGCGATGGAATTTGCGAGACAATGCCCGCGAAAATAATTAAAGATAAGCCCTGACCGCGAATGCCATACTCTGAAATTAACTCGCCCAGCCAAATGGCAAACATGGTGCCGGCAGTCATTGCAATGAGAACCGTCCATGAGGCGAGGGCAAGGTCTGGTTCAAAGAGGCTGAAAGGCAAAATCGGTTGCCCCACCCCAGAGTTGATAGAGAGCGAATTGAAAATATTAATTTGCCCAATTGCCGAAAGAGCCGCCATGGGAACCGCTAAATAATATGTCCATTTTTCCATCCAACGGCGACCTTCGCGCGGGTCGTCTTGCATTCGTTTTTGCAAGGACGGAATGATAGGAACGAGCAGTTGTAAAATAATTTGAGCGGTAATGTAAGGGTACACGCCCATTGATAATAATGAGAAGTTTGAAACCGTACCGCCGGAGAGCAAATCTAAGAAACCTAAGAAGTTGCCCTGCCCCGATGAACGCAAGAATAACTCTAAAATGTCTTGGTTCACGCCGGGCGCAGGCACATTTGCCGCAAGGCGATAAATCACCAAAATAATAAAGGTGACGATTAATTTACGGCGAATGTCTTCCGATTTCCAAAGATAACGCCAACCTGAAAAAGCGCTCTTCATACAAAAATTCCTTTGCTATGCGTGTTAGGCAATCAGTTCGACCGAACCGCCTGCCTTTTCAATTTTGGCTTTGGCAGAGGCGCTGACGCGGTGCACGCGAACTTTTACGGGGATGGTCATATCGCCGCGCCCCAAAACGACAATGGGGTTGCGCGGGTCGCGTAACAGGTGCGCGTCTAAGAGCGATTCGGGGGTTACTTCTGCGTTGGCTTTAAAATTGGCAGAGAGTTCATCCAAATTCACTTCGTTGTATTCAATTTGATTCGGCGGGGTAAAGCCTTCGCCGCGAATGAATGGCAAACGGCGATAAAAAGGTAAGTTGCCGCCTTGACGGTATAAATGACCGCCTTCGCCTGAGCGCGCGCCTGCGCCTTTCGTACCGCGACCGGCAGTTTTCCCCTGCCCTGCCGAAATGCCGCGACCGACTCGTTTTCTTTCTTTTTTAGACCCAGGATTGGGTACAAGGTCATGTAGTTTCATAGTCTTATTACTCTTCAATCTTGAGCAAGTGAATCACTTTAGTTAACATACCGCGCAATGCGGGTGTGTCTTTATGCTCAACCGTTTGATGTAAGCGACGAAAACCAAGGGCTTTGACAGTGGCCTTTTGGTCTTTGCTATATCCAATGGCGCTGCGAACCCAAGTAACTCGAATGGTTTTGCCAGAGGTTTCTTTCTTAGGCATGTTGCTTTCTCCGTTCCCAGAATGGGGCTAACTCGTCGGCGCGTTTGCCGCGGCGAGCGGCTTCTACCGCAGGCGAGCGTAAGCCGTCTAATGCGTCAAACGTTGCCATAACGACATTTAAGACGTTTGCGCTTCCCATAGATTTTGTTAAGATGTCGCGCACGCCGGCGACTTCTAACACAGCGCGCACGCCGCCTGCGGCGATAACGCCTGTTCCTGCTGAGGCAGGTTTGAGAAACACCTTGGCGCCGGCTGTTTTACCTAAGGCTTCATGTGGAATGGTTGTGCCGGCAATATGCACGGTGCGCAGGTCTTTGCGAGCGCGTTCAGAGGCTTTACGCATTGCGTCTGGCACGGCGTTGGCTTTGCCAATGCCCAAACCAATTGTTCCTTTTTTATCGCCAACTACAACCGTCACACGGAAGCGAAAGCGGCGGCCGCCCTTAACCACTTTTGCCACGCGGGCAATTTCAATAACACGTTCTTCAAAAGCGTCTTGCGCTTCAAATTGTTGTCTTTCTAATTGAGTTTCTGCCATATCTTTCTCCAGTTACAACCTAGAATTGCAAGCCGCCTTCGCGCGCGCCGTCAGCCAATGCTTTAATTCGCCCAATATATCGAAAACCGCCGCGGTCAAAGACCACCGCAGAAATGCCTTTTGATTTTGCGCGTTCTGCAATGGCTTTGCCAATGGCTTTGGCTTGTTCGGTTTTCTTTAAGCCTTTTACTTGATTGCGTAATTCTTTATCTACCGTTGAAGCGGAGACAAGCGTTTTGCCTTCGGCGTCGTTAATCACCTGAGCATAAATGCCGGTGAGGCTTTTGAACACGTTCAAACGCGGACGAGTCGGGGTGCCAACCACGCTTCGGCGAACGCGCGCATGGCGACGTTCACGGGCGATGGTTCTGTTTTTCTTAGCCATGTGTTATTTCGCTCCTTTTCCTGCTTTGCCTGCTTTGCGGCGAACTTTCTCACCGAGGTAGCGTAAGCCTTTGCCGTGATACGGCTCTGGCGGGCGAACATTGCGAATATTCGCGGCAACTTGCCCTACCAGTTCTTTATCAAAGCCTTGCACTTTAATTTGGCGGGTTTTTGCGTCTGTTTCAAATTTGATGCCAGCTGGCGGCTCAATTTTGACAGGGTGAGAGTAACCGACAAACAAGGCGAGTTTTTGTCCTTCCATTTCGGCGCGATACCCCACGCCTTCTACTTCCAGCACAACTTCAAAACCTTTGCTCACGCCATTAATCATATTGGCTAACACGGCGCGGGTTGTGCCATGCAGAGCGCGCTCTTCGGGGCTATCCGACTGACGCGTAATTTTCAGCTGATTGTTTTCCATTTGAATGGCAATTAAGCTAGAAAACTCACGCTGCAGTTCGCCTTTGGGTCCCTTCACGCGCACTTTAGAACCGTTCAGTTCCACTTGTACGCCTGTGGGAATTTCTACGGGTAAACGACCAATGCGAGACATATCTAAAACTCCTACCAGACTTTCGCAATAATCTCGCCGCCCACGCCCAATTGTCGAGCGCGCGCGCCGGTCATCACGCCTTTGGGGGTTGAAAGAATGGCGACGCCGATTCCAGAAAGAACCCAAGGGATGTCTGTCTTTTTGGTGTAAATGCGGCGTCCTGGCTTGCTTACGCGTTCTAAGCCAGAGAGAACCGCGCGCCGTTCACGGCGCTCACCAACATATTTAATTTTTAGGCGCAGAACTTTTTGACCTTCGTTCTCGCCGTCCACAACTTCATAATTTTCAAGAAAGCCTTCTTCTTTGAGAATTTTGGCGATTTCAAGCTTAATTTTAGAGTTGGGTAATGCTACCGCGGCATGTCCAGCCATCACCGCATTTCGGATGCGGGTCAGCATATCAGCAATAGGGTCAGTAAATGACATAATCAGTACCTCCGCCCGGCTACCAAGATGACTTGACGACGCCGGGGATGTTGCCCTTTAGCGCCAGTTCACGAAAACAAATTCGGCACAAACCAAAGCGGCGAATATATCCGCGCGGTCGTCCGCATCGTTGACAACGATTTCGCACTTGCACAGCATGACGGCGGCGCAATTCACGATATTGCATACATTTCTTTGCCATAAGTTACGCTTCCTTCTTTCCGGTGAACGGCATTCCGAGCATTTTTAGTAATGCGCGGGCTTCGTTATCGTTTTTTGCGCTGGTGACGATGGTGATTTCCATACCGCGCAATTTATCAATTTTGTCATACTCAATTTCAGGGAAGACCAATTGGTCTTTGAGACCGAGCGTGTAGTTACCGCGTCCATCAAATGAGTTGGGTGAAATTCCGCGAAAGTCGCGCACGCGCGGCAAAGCGATATTGACCAAACGGTCAAAGAACGCCCACATGCGCGGTCCGCGTAAGGTTACTTTTGCGCCAATCAAACGCCCTTCGCGCAGTTTGAAGTTTGCAATGCTTTTGCGCGCTTTGGTTTGCACAGGCTTTTGCCCGGTGATTTGCGTTAAATCGGCGGTGGCGGCTTCGAGCGCTTTGGGGTTATCTAAGGCTTCGCCTAAGCCGATGTTCACCACAATTTTCTCCAAACGCGGCACTTGCATCACATTTTTGAAACCGAAGTTTTTCAATAATGCGGGCGCTACATCTTTTTTGTAAAGTTCTTGCATTCTATTCATGTTCATCTGCTCCAACGATTAGTCAATCGTTGCCTCACAATTTTTGCAAACGCGGCGCGCGCCTTCATCGTCTCGTTGCACGCCAACTCGGGTGGGTTCGCCGCATTTTGGGCAAACTAACATCACGTTTGAAATATCAATCGGCATTTCAAATTGAATGCGACCAGGGTTAATTTGCCTGCCTGCTCGCGTTTGCGTTTGTTTTTGGTGCTTGGTGCGAACATTCACGCCTTGCACGACGACGCGGCGGTCGTCTAGGTTTACGTTAATCACTTCGCCTCGTTTGCCTTTATCTTCGAGGCGACCGCTAATCACTTCAACCGTATCGCCTTTTCGAATCTTAACCTTCATGATTCTCTCCTACAACACTTCTGGGGCAAGCGACACAATCTTCATGTAGCCCATGTCGCGCAATTCGCGCGCTACAGGTCCAAAGATGCGCGTGCCTCTCGGGTTTTCGCCGTCGGCGTCTAATAACACTGCGGCGTTATCGTCAAAACGAATGTACGAGCCGTCTTCTCTGCGCCATTCTTTTGTGCAACGCACAATAACGGCCTTTACAACTTCGCTCTTTTTGACAGAGCCTTGCGGCGCGGCGGCTTTGACGGTGGCGACTACCACATCGCCAATGGCGCCATATTTGCGCTTTGAACCGCCCAACACATGAATAACTAGCAATTCACGCGCTCCGCTGTTATCGGCAACTTTTAATCTTGATTCATGCTGTATCATGATTATTCTCCTACGCCTTGGTCAGCGGTGCGGGTTTCGCGTTTGAGGACGGTTTCTACCGCCCAACGCTTCTCGCGCGACATCGGCTTGGTCTCTACAATTTGGACTTCGTCTCCAATTTGGCAGCCAATCTCATCGTGCGCTTTTACCCGCGTGCTGGAATAGACCACTTTTTTGTAAAGCGGGTGACGATATTTGCGGGTAATTTCTACCACCACAGTCTTTGTCATTTTATTACTGGTGACAACGCCAATGATTCGACGACGGTTGTTCATTTTGCACCTTCCACAGCGGCGCGTTCCATTTCGCGCAAAATTGTTTCCATGCGGGCAATATCTCGACGTAAAATTTTCAAGCGGCTAGGGTCGGTTAGTTGCCCTGTCACTTGTTGAAAGCGGAGTTTCATTAATTCATCGCGCGCGTCTGCAATTTTTGTGCGGATTTCTTCCGCCGCCAATTTGCGAATTTCTTGAGGTTTTGTCGCTTTCATTTTTTATTCTCCTTCCGTGTGGCGCGCCACCACTTTAGTCTTGATGGAGAATTTGTATTGGGCGCTCTTCAATGCGGCAACCGCCACATCCGAAGCCAGACCCGCCACTTCAAACATAATGCGGCCCGGTTTCACGACGGCAACGTAATATTCCACATTTCCTTTTCCAGACCCCATGCGGGTTTCTGGCGGTTTGTGCGTGTATGGTTTCGCCGGGAAAATGCGAATCCAAACTTTGCCGCGGCGTTTCATTTCGCGCACAATGGCGCGGCGCGCCGCTTCAATCTGACGGGCGGTAATCCAGCCCGGTTCTAAGGCTTGCAAGCCGTAGTCTCCAAAAGAAACTTCTGCGCCGCGCAAGGCTTTGCCTTTCATGCGCCCGCGCATTTGCTTGCGCCATTTCACTCGTTTCGGCATTAACATCTCAAATACCTCTTATCTCAAACCGACATCGGCGAATTACTCGCTGACGTACACGCCTTCTGTCGCTTCGGTTTTTTCTTCAACTTCAGGCGTAGTTTCGCCTTTGTAAATCCACACTTTCACGCCTAACTGTCCATAGGTGGTCAGCGCTTCGTCAATTGCAAAATCTAAGTTTGCCCGTAGGGTTTGAAGCGGAACGCGTCCCTCGCGCAGCCAAACGTCGCGAGACATTTCCGCGCCGCCCAAACGCCCGCCCACCATAATCTTGATTCCTTCAGCGCCTTGTTTTAAGGCTTGTTGAATAGCCCGCTTCATGGCGCGGCGATAGGCAATGCGGCGCTCAAGTTGGTCTGCAATGTTGCGGGCGACCAAACGCGCGTCGGTATCAGGCGAAGCGATTTCTTTAATATCTAATTCTATTTTTTTGCCAACCAACGCTTCAAGCGATTGGCGAATTTTCTTCACGCCTTCGCCCTTGCGCCCAATCAAAATGCCCGGTTTGGCGGTGTGAATAGCGATTCGAATTTTGCCGGGCGTGCGTTCCACGTCCACGCGGGAGATGCCCGCTTTTCCGTCGCGAATCGCTTCGGGTAATTCTTTACGAAGTTCGCGCACTTTTTCATTTGCGGCGGCGCCGCCTTTCGATAATTTGCCAAGCAATAAATTGCGAATGGCAAAATCTTGATGTAATTGTTGGCGATAGGCGCTGCCTTCGGCAAACCAACGCCCGCTCCACGGCTGATTCACTCCAAGACGAAAACCAATTGGATGTACTTTTCGACCCATAATATCTCCTTATGCTCCGCGTTCTTTCAAAATAACTGTGACATGCGAACTGCGGCGCAATATCGGCTTGAAGCGTCCGCGTGCGCCAAAGCGCCTCCACTTTCGGGTAGGGGCTTCATCGGCTGTAATTTTTGCAACGTACAAATCGTCGCGGCTTACGCCGAAATTTTCTTCCGCGTTTGCCACCGCCGAAGCGACTAACTTACGCACAGGTAGAGCGGCTCGTTTGTTGACAAAGCGCAAAATTTCTAAGGCGTCGTTTGCGTCTTTGCCTCTCACCAAATCAATGACAGCGCGAACTTTTTGCGCCGATTGTGGCAAGAAGCGAACTTTTGCTTGAATATCTGGCATGGTCTAAAATCTCCTATCCAGTAGTCGCCGCGGCTTTTTCTGCGGTTTGATGTCCGCGGAAAGTGCGCGTTGGGGCAAATTCACCTAGGCGATGCCCCACCATGTTTTCGGTAATGTAAATCGGCACATGGCGGCGACCGTCATGCACGGCAATGGTATGCCCCACCATCTGCGGGAAAATCACAGAAGCGCGGCTCCATGTGCGAATAACTTTCTTTTCTTTTTTGGCATTCATCGCTTCGATGCGTTTGAGCAATTTCGGTTGGATGAAAGGACCTTTTTTCAATGAACGTGACATATCTGCTTACCTCATCTACTAACGGCTCGTCTTGCTGCGACGGCGGACAATATATTGGTCGGTCTTTTTATTTCGGCGAGTCTTTTTGCCAAGCGTGGGTTTACCCCAAGGGCTTTTCGGCCCAGGCAAACCGACAGGTTGACGACCTTCACCGCCGCCGTGAGGATGGTCGCGCGGGCTCATAGCAGTTCCACGAACCGTAGGGCGAATGCCTAAATGGCGTTTACGACCAGCCTTCCCTAATTTCACGTTGCTATGGTCTAAATTGCCAATTTGACCAATGGTGGCATAGCAAACTTGATAAACCAAACGAACTTCGCCCGAGGGCATACGAATTTGAGCAAAGTCGCCTTCTTTGGCAAGCAATTGCGCGGCGCCGCCGGCGCTGCGCACCATTTGCCCGCCTTTGCCGGGCTTAATTTCTAAATTATGAATCATGGTGCCGACTGGAATGTTGCTAATTGGCAAAGCATTGCCAGAACGAATTTCAGCGTTTGGACCAGACATCACCGTGTCGCCCACTTTCAGGTCAAGCGGCGAGACAATGTATCGTTTTTCGCCATCGGCATAGTGCAACAAGGCTAAACGAGCCGTGCGATTCGGGTCATATTCAATAGCGGCGACTTTGGCTGGAACGCCGACTTTATCGCGTTTGAAATCTACCAAGCGAATAAAACGGCGCGCGCCTCCTCCGCGATGTCGAACTGTCACTCGACCTTGAGCGTTTCTTCCGCCTCGATTCTTCTTAATCACTAATAAAGAACGCTCAGGCGTATCTTTGGTAATTTCTTCAAAGGTATGCCCGGTCATGTCACGCATACCGGGGGTAATTGGTTTATATTTCTTAACTGCCATTATTGCACTCCCTCAAAAATTTCGAGGGGTTTGCTTCCCTCGGCAAGGGTAATAATCGCCTTTTTATAAGAAGGCTTGCGAACCAACATACGGCGGGCGCGTGTGCGTCTCCCGCGTTTTGCAGGAACGTTCATAATATTTACGCGCGCTACGGTTACGTCAAACAAAGTTTCAATCGCGTCTTTCACAGAAGTGCGCGTGGCGTCTTCAGCCACCACAAACGAATATTGACTTAATTTGCTAGATTGATAACTTGATTTTTCGGTCACCAATGGGCGCACGAGGACATTGTATAAATTCGTCATGTCTCGCTCCTATTTACCGAATTGCGCCACAAGCGCATCAATTGTTTTAACAGGCAAAACGACTTTATCAAAATTAAGCACGTCGCGAATGTTCAAATAACTGGCAAGCAACACTTTTGTGTTTTCAATGTTATTGGCGCAACGCATAACAGAGTCGTAGGTTTGGTCTTTGGTTGGCATTAATACCAAAGAGGTAGAAGTGCCCACTAAGTTATTTAAGACTTCCGCCATGGCTTTGGTTTTTGTTTCTTTAATATCTAATTCGTCCACAACGACAATGGAAGACTCTGCCGCTTTGACAGACAACGCCGAACGAAGCGCGGCTTGGCGCATTTTCTTTGGCATTCGCTGTTCGTAACTGCGCGGGTGAGGCGTGTGAATACGCCCGCCGCCTACCCACTGCGCCGCGCGACGAGACCCCTGACGAGCGCGCCCGGTGCCTTTTTGCTTCCACGGTTTGCGCCCACCGCCGCGAACTTCAGCGCGCACTTTTGTATCATGCGTACCAAGGCGGGCATTTGCCATCTGGCGAATGTATGCTTGGTGCATTAAATCTACATTGACTGGGGCTTCAAAGAGCGCGGCTGGCAATTCCACCTCGCGCACTTTTTTGCCTTTCATATCTAAAACATCTACTTTCATGATTAATCTGCTCCTACGCGCCTATTGCTTGCGCGACTCCTTAATCACAACCAGGCTACCTTTGCCGCCCGGCACAGCGCCATTAATCGCAATCAAATTGCGTTCAGCGTCCACCAACACCACTTTGATGTTTTGCGCGGTTACGCGGTCAACGCCCATGTGACCAGCGCCGCGTGAACCTTTATATACGCGACCTGGCGTGGTACCCGAGCTACGAGAACCCGGCGCGCGGTTACGGTCGGATGTGCCGTGCGTGGCGTTCATACCATGAAAGTGATAGCGCTTCACGCCGCCCGCGAAGCCTTTCCCCTTGCTAATGCCAATCACATCTACTCGTTCGCCTGGCGCAAACGCATCAGCAACGGTAACTTTGTCGCCGACTTTTAAGCCGTGTTCTTTTGCGCGAAATTCACGCAAAAATTTCAAGGGGGGAAGTTCATTTGCTTTCAAGTGACCCATTTGACCATTGGTCAGTTTTTTAGGGTGCACTTCGCCAAACCCTAATTGCACCGCCGAGTACCCCTCTTTTTCGTTGGTGCGAATTTGGGTAACAAAACATGGCCCAGCTTCAATGAGGGTAACAGCGTAAGCAACGCCGTTTTCATCGAAGACTTGGGTCATGCCAACCTTCTTACCAATCAGCCCTTTCAACATCGTATATTTCTCCTTTATCAAATATTGACGAGACTGCCAGCTGGGGCGTCAGCCGCATCATCTCCGCGCAGCGCAGTCAGTAGGTCTGGTGCGAAGCGGGTTCTGTCGGTTCTACACACAGACCTGCTCTTACGCTGTCTCACAAATAATCCGCTGTTCGGCGGTTATTTACAAATTAAATTTTAATTTCGATATCAACGCCTGCAGGTAAATTCAGGCGCATTAACATGTCAATCGTTTTTGAATCGGGGTCTAAAACGTCAATCAAACGATTGTGCGTGCGAATTTCAAAGTGCTCATGAGAGTCTTTATCTATAAATGTAGAGCGCCGTATTGTAAAGCGTTCTAATTTGCTTGGCAAGGGTACAGGACCCACAACATGCGCGCCAGTGCGTTCAGCCGTTTCAACAATTCGCTTGGCAGATTGGTCTAGCACGCGATGGTCGTATGCTTTAAGACGGATACGGATTTTTTGCTTAGCCATGATTCTCCGCCTTATTCAATAATCTTGGTAACGACGCCTGCGCCAACGGTGAGTCCGCCTTCACGGATAGCGAATTTGCTGCCTTGTTCCAGCGCCACAGGCACAATCAGTTCGACCGTGAGGTTCACATTGTCGCCCGGCA
>DAOTZE010000028.1:0-15990 GCA_034434495.1 Anaerolineales bacterium | reverse complement strand
CTGATGATTCTGATGGGCAAAGCCGTTGCCCCGTTCCTGTGGGTGGCGATTGGATTGTATGTGCTGGCAATGGCTATCGCGTATGGCGTTTACACCCCTCTGCTCAGCCGTCAAATCCAAACGCTGGCCGCCAAAGGCGCGGGCGACGCGGAATATCAAAGATTGGCGCAGCGGTCCAACCAGATTGGCGCGTTCATGGGAATTCTGGTCGTCATCATTCTGCTGCTCAAAATCTTTGAGCCGCCGCTGTGGTAAACCAACAACAAAAGGAGAAGGTCATGCGAAGTATTCGTATCGTTCATTTGCTGTTCACCTTTGGCATTGGATTGTTCGCCGGGCTGTTGTACACGTTTGAGCAGGGCGTGATTCCCACCCTGACTACACTCAATGCGCTCGAATATACCAAAGTGGAGCAGGGCTTGATTCGTTCGCTGGATGCCTTTCCCACCGGCGTGATTGTGGTGGCAACGCTTTCCATGTTGCTGCCGCTCTATCCGCTGGTTCGGCTGTGGGGGGAACGCCGCGCGGCTTACTGGCGGCTGACCGCGCTGGGCTGGGCGTTATTTTTCTTTGGGGTGGGGATTTTTACCATCGTGTTGAACGTCCCCATCAACAACACCGTTTTGACGTGGAACCCCGCCGCCCCGCCCCCCGATTGGGAAACCGCCCGCAACACCTGGAACACCCTCAACGCCATCCGTACGCCAATTAACTATTTGAGTTTTCTGTGCATGATTTGGGCGGCGTTTGAAATGCCCAAGCCTTAGCGTAATAACTAAGGAATGTTGACCCGCTTTGCCATCAAAATATCGGGCTTGCCGATTCCGTTCGCGTCGGGAATAACGCCGACAATAACATAACCCATTTTTTGATAAAACTGATATGGATGACCTTTGAAGTTTTGAATATTTTTTATTTTGTCGAATAAGTTTTCATAAAGATTCGCATTGGAAAGCGAAGTCATATTATCTTCATCGTCTGTGCCAAGAATAATCGTAAGCCCGCCTCGTTCTCTAACCTGCTTTTCAAAATCTTCTACCAGCGTTTTACCTATCCCCTGTTTTTGAAGTTTCGGTTGAACGGCGAGCGGGTGCAATTCCCACACATTGCCGTCGTATTGAGAAAGCCCGCCAATGATTCCAAGCAAGCTATTTTCATCATCTATAGCGGCGCGAAGGATGTGGTTTTCTTCTAAAATGTTGTGAATTTCTTGCAAGCCGTCTTCAACCGTTTGCCACGCTTCGCCCCAATGTTCGTGAAACGCATCCACCAGCAATTGAGCGGCTTGATGGATTAGATGGCGGTCTTCTTTTTGTAAAGGGATTATTTTCATGGCTACCTTTGTAACGCAATTTGCTATATCAACTTCTTGCGTGCTGAAGACGGTCTTTGATTAATTGCCTAAAGCCGTATGATTAATTTTGGGAGCTACTCCTTGCTTTTTGTTCCAGGGGCAATAACTCGGCGTAAATTTTTTCATGCGTAGGCGTTGGGATGTTTAACGCCTTGCCCATGCGAATCACGCCGCCGATTTGGTCGTCTAACTCCGATGGTTTTCCTGCCATCATGTCTTTTTGCATAGAAGGTATCATACCCGCTGGGGCGGCGTCTATGCGTTTCATAATATCGTTTATCAGATGTTCTGAAAGTAAAACGCCCTGCGCGCGAGCGACATTGGCGGTTTCGGTCATTGCGTTTATTAACATGGTTCTAAACTCAGGAATATTGCGATATTCATTAATGGGTTTACGCACAAACGCCCCTACGCCGCTTGTGCCAGAAATAAAAACATATTTTTCCCACATGGCGGCGTGGATATCGGCTGGAATTTCAGCCATGATGTTTTCGATATTTGAAAACATTTTATGAATAGATAATATTCTCTCGCTTTTTGAATTATCCAATTCGCCAAAGGCAATATATGGGTTCATGCCCATGTGACGGATATGACCTGCGTCTTCAATAAAAACGCTAATACGACATAATCCGCCCAACACATGTCGCTTGCCAAAATTAGCAATTAATCTATCAATATGTTCTATGCCGTTTAATAACGGGAGGATGGCTGTGTTATCGCCAATTAAGTTTTGGATTTGTTCCAGAGCGGGGGCGAGTTGCCATGCTTTGAGAGCAAGGACGATTACATCTACAACGCCAATCGCTTCGGTTGAGTCTACGGCTTGGGCGGGGTGAATTGTAAAATCTCCAAGCGTGGAAGAGATTTTCAAACCTGTTTGTTGAATGGCTTTGAGGCGCTCGCCTCTGGCAATAAACGTAACGTCTTCTCCCGCTTGGGCAAGCCTGCCGCCGAAATATCCGCCTACGCCGCCTGTTCCAAAAATTGCTATTTTCATGAAATCTCCAGTAAATTAGCGCCCTAAAGATGTTGAGGCGTTTTTTCACGATGATAATACAAAAACGTCTTCGGGGTAAATCTTACAGCCGAAGAGCAAAAACCTGTTTCCCGAAGAAAGAAGCGAATAAAAAATCCGAGAAAAAATTTTCTCGGATTTTTTATCATCAAGCAGGCAATGGCTCTGCTTTTTTTGATTCATCATGGTCAGGCAGTAACGTTTCGGCGTTGTGAATGGGAGAAACGAAGTAACCAATCATGCCGATAAAAATAGTTAAGAAGCCGCAGAAGAAAATGAGCAAACTCATGCCGGCGCCAGCGCCTGTGCCGACTAAGAAATCGAAAGTTTGCGAGAGTGTGGAAGCGGTTCGCATTTGCGGCTCAAAGACAAAGTCGGCTAATGTGCCGGCAATGATGGGAGAAATTGGGTTGGTAAACCATGCAATGAGGCGGCGGGCTGAGAATACTCTGCCTTGTAAATCGGGCGCGACTTTGGATTGCCAAATGGCTTGATTCGAACCGTTCATCAATGGAATGACTAAGGCGGTTAAGACGATGCCGATTATCCAAACAGGCGCGCCCCCATTTAAGCCAAGGATGGCTGTGCCAAGCCCAGAAATCATCCAGCCGATTAAGACTCCATGCACGCGGCGTTTGAAGCCGCCCCACGCGCTCATGATGACGCCGCCAATTACGCCGGCTATTGCCCCAGCCGATTGCACTGTGCCGAAGATTAATTCGTTGTTGCCTGTGCGCGAAAGAATCATGGCGGGCAGTAGTGTAAATGAAATGCCTGCGAATAAATTGCCTAAAAAGAAGGTAAATTGTAAGCCCAGCAAACTAGGGCGGGCAAAGATATATTTGAAGCCATAGGCGGCTTCTTGGAGCATATTGCCTTGCGCTTTTGCGCCTTCTTCCGTTTTTTGCGGCTGTGGAATATAGACCATGAATAACGCGCCAATGGCAAATAGAAAAGTAAGCACATCAGTCAATAGAATCCCTGTTAAGCCAATTAACGGAAGCAACGCGCCTGCCAATAATGGGGCAATGACGCCTGGTCCCGCTTCGATGAGCGACATCATGCCGTTGGCGCGTCCTAATTGTTCTTTTGGAATCATGCTACTGATAGCGGCGGAGTAGGCGGGCCATTGAAACGCATTGCCCAAACCATTGATTGCGGCGGCAATATATAAATGCCAAATTTCTAACACGCCAAGCGATTGAAAGGCTAAAATTAAAATCGTGGCGATTCCCGCCGCAAGGTCGCTAACCATCATCATGTATTTGCGATTGTATCTATCTACCATGACGCCGGCGATTGGCGAAATGATGAGAAACGGCGTGATAAAAAACACTTGCATTAATCCTAAGGCGGTGGCGCTTTCGGTCTTTTCAAAAACAAATATCGTGAGCGCAAATTGCGTCATGGAACTGGCAAGCACAGAAACAATTTGCCCCAACCATACAATGGTAAAGCCTAACATGCCCGAAGGCTGTTTTGTAGATGGTTCTTGCATTCATTCTCCTTTTGGTATATTTAGGCGCGCCCCTGGCGCCAAGATGACTATCTTGGCGCCGTTTTATGTTCAGTAAATTCTTCTTGGAGGAAAGTTTTACTGTTACAAACAAAAAACGTTATTGCATGAGTTTGTGAAAGAAAAGGTACATTTCACACTTCCTTTTGCACTACTTTCGGCGGTCATTCTGAGCGCGGCTCACGCGCGCAGGCAGAATAACATAATGACTATTCCACAAAAATTTCAACGTGTTCGCCGTCCTCTTCATCGGTGACGTCTATAATTTTGCCCGTCACGCCCATGCGAAGCGCTTCCATCACGTTGCTCATATCCACGCCTTGCACTTCGGGGGCAAAATGAGCGCCGATTTTTAATCCAGCGTCTACCAGCGCAAGCGGGATTTGAACGGAAGCCTTCGAGCGTCCTGTGCGGATATCGGTGACGCGCACGCGCAGCATTCGTGCGCCTCCGCTTCCCGGCGGACGGGGCGGCGTGGGAACGCCGCGGCGAGAGTCGCTTAGGGCTGAGAGCAACTTCGCGCCTTCCTCCGCGCTAATTTTGCCTTCTTCAATTAATTTTAAAATTTTCATTCGCTCTTCTGAGTTCGCCATTTTTTGTAAAACTCCTTTCTAAGGTTGCCCTCACCCCTACCCTCTCCAATGAGAGAGGGAGTTTAAGATGAGGTCTATTGCTTAAGGTATAAGCGCTATTTTTTCTTCTTTCAATTCTTCAGTCACTGGCATGTCTGAAGGGGTTTATTTTGGCAGTTTGAACTTTAACCAAATTGGAATCACTGAAAGCAAGATAACGCATGCCGTAATTGTAAATGGAAACTTGGGACCGAAATTCTCCCATAACTGAGAGCCAATCCACGGGGCAGGCAGAGATAAAACGCCTAAGCTAGTGCTAAATAAGCCAAAGGCAAGCCCGCGTTGTTCTTTAGGAACGGCTTTGCTAATTAACGATTGATAAGCGGGACCGGAAATCCCCGCACCTAAGCCCGCCACCGCCCAACCGACATAATATAACCATTGCCCTTCAACCGTTTGCGGGATGCTAATCAGGATAAATAAAGCGCTGGCGAGCAGAACCATGCCTAAAGCAATAGGGAAGCGTTCTCCCGTTTTATCTGAAAGCCAGCCGCCCGGAATTGTGCTGAGCATCATAAAAATTCCAAACATCGAAGTCACCCAGCCGATTTGTTGATAATCTAACCCGCCGATTTCTTGCATATATACTGGAAATAAATTTCCAGAAAATTGGAATGAAACATCGCGTAAGCCGTCGGTGATTAACATCCAAGTAATCAGCCCGCCAGAAAAAACTAAGCCAGCCATTGCGCTGAGGTTAGAGGCGAGGTTTTTGAAAGTTAATTTATCGGTATTGGCTTTTGAAGTCTTCGCCGCTTCGCGCGCCATGCTCAAACGAATCACCATAGCGATAAAGTAAAACACGCCTGCCACAAATAGCATCAATTTGAAGCCATACGCGCCCGTGAGCAAGCCGCCCAGCGGAGGACCGACCACCATCACAATCATAAAAATCGCTTGCGAAATGCCGTATACTTTTCCACGATTTTGTTCAGTGGAATGTTCGGCAATGAAAGCGTCGAAACTCGGACCAACCAACGAACGAGCCACCGCGCCAACAGCGGTCGCTAATAATAACCATTGCCAAGTATCGGCTAACACCAATGGAAAGTAGGCTACAAACCCAAACACGCTTCCAATGGCAATGGCGCGTAAGCGGCCAAGCGAATCGGAAACCCAGCCGCCTAAAATTTGCAATAACAAAGGCACAAATTGAGACAAGGTGAAAAATAAACCGATGTCTGTAATTTCTGCATTTAGTTCTTTGAGGTAAAGCGGCAATAAACCGTCGTACATACTTCCGCCGATGTTGGCAAACACCATGCCCGCCAGAAATAAAATTAACACGCCGCTTAATAAGGGTTGTTTTTTAATGGTTTCCATTCTTTTCCTATTTAGTATTAACCAGAGATAAACGGAGATGCACATAGATAAAAATCCCGCATCTTTGTTTATCTTTGTTTATCTCTAGTTTCAATTCTTATCCTATAAAAACTTGAACTTTCTCGCCATCGTCGCTATCGTCCACATGAATAATTAACGGGTCGGCTATATTTTTGGCTATCGAAATGGCGTAAATCACATCGTCCACGTTGGTATTTTTTAACCCCTCAATGCGCCCTCTAAACGTTTTGATGAACCAACCCGCTAACCCTAACGGAAGCGGAAACGCCAGCGAAATTTTTTTCGGTCCGTCTTTATCTTTAGATTGTGAACGGTCAACATTCACATATAACCAACGCGAAGATTTACTGCCCGCGCCAATGGCAATGAGCAAAATTCCGAAAAACAACGGCAGGCTCAAACAATAAAACCAAGCATTTACCCCAGCGCTTTGTTGAACGGCGAACATTGCCCAAGCGAACAAAACGGTGAAAAAAATTCCAACGGCTAAAATGGCGTTGGAAAATCGAAACGCGCGTTTTTTGACTTCATCAATCTCCGGCGCTTCGCTTCGTTCCTGACTTCGGCTTGATTCGGCAGGGATAACATGCGGTTCAGCCGCAACGGTATCTTCGTCTAAGGCGCGCATCAAAGTCGCCGCTTCTTCCGCGCTAATTTTTCCATCGGCAACCATTTGCAAAATTTTTCGGCGTTCTTCAGAAGACATTACCAGTCTCCTTCATCAGATGAATCCCAATCTTCCGATTCATCTTCATCTAACGCATGAATTAACAAAAGCGCTTCTTCGGCGGTAATTTTTCCGTCGGCAACCAATTGCAAAATCTTTTGGCGTTCTTCAGCGGACATTACGAGCCTCCTTCTAATGCGGCTAATAGTTTTTCGGCTTCTTCAGCGGTGATTTTCTTTTCTTGTAGCATTTTCAAAATCGCCATGCGCTCTTCATCCGATACAGGCGGTTTGGGCGGTTTAGGCGGTATAGGCACGCCTTTGGGCGGGTTTGCAA
The DNA here is from genome assembly GCA_034434495.1 of Anaerolineales bacterium. GTDB lineage: Bacteria > Chloroflexota > Anaerolineae > Anaerolineales > Villigracilaceae > Villigracilis. The sequence continues at coordinate 9,123 of DAOTZE010000028.1, read as the reverse complement.
AATCCCATTTCCATCGTCCAATTTCAATTCCGCCTCGAAAGCGTTTGCCATGTCTTTCCGCATCGCGGGTTTTATGCTCAATGCGGCGGGCGGCTTCGTCTAGTTTTCGTTGCACGCGAGATGAAACGCGGCGGGAAAGCATCTCTCCAAAGCCAGACCAATCCATGCCGATACCTGCAAAGTTGCCAAATTCTTCGGCAGAGTCGCCGGCGTCGGCTCGGTTTGAAACGCGAATATCGCCGCCAGCACTTAAGGTAATGGTCGCCGAACCATCGCCTAAGGCGACGACACGGCTGGTGGCGTCTTTATCTTGTTCAACGCCTTCCCAATCTACGTCAATTTTGTCGGCGCTTAATGTGAGGGTGGCGTTTGCTTTCGGAGGCATGACCAATAAAATATCGTCGCCCGCATTGACGGCATAAGTATTGCCCGCTTGCGGGTTGAGGTATAAAACAATATCTTCGGCTACGTTGACGTTCACATTTCCTTTTACATCGCGCAGAGCCACATCGTCCGCTACAGAATCAAGAGAGACATTGCCCATCACATCTCGAATAGAAGCGTCGCCATGCACTTGTTTTGCAGAGACATTGCCCTTCGCGCCGCGCAGGCTTAAATCTCCATGCACAGTTTCAACGACAAGATGATTTACGTCGCGAATCGAAAGGTCGCCAAAGATTTCGCCCAGTTGAATGCCGCCCATAACGCCGCGAATAGAAGAATCGCCGCTGATTTTTTGAATGGAGATATTTGCGCCCTTCGGCAGCCTCAGGGATAGGTCATCGTTGCAGGATAAATGAATCAAGTCGCCCTCATGTCTGAAGCGAAGCGCATCATCATCGGCTTTGATTAAGATGTCGTCGCCTTCCCAACCGACTAAACTCAAATCGCCGTCAATGAATTCAATTTCTATTTTGGGCGTGCGTCCCGCTGAAATCGTCTTAGACATAATTTATTCCTCCTCGCCGCGTAAAATCCGCATGGCTTGTTCGGCGGTAATTTTTCCCGCTTCTAAATCGGCAATGACTGCGCTACGGGTTTCTTCATTCAAATCAGAAGAATCGTCTTTGCCGGGTTCGTACCCCAAAGCGCGAATGACTTCATGCAAACGGTTGCGAATGGTTGGGTACGATAAACCTAATTCTTGTTCCATGCGGTTCAATTTTCCTTCCACACGCACAAAGGTAAAAATAAAACTTAATTGTTCAGGGGTTAAGTTTGAAAAATGCCCCATCGCAAAATGACCTTCTAAAGAGGTATCACACGAATTACAATGTAAGCGCACAATCTCAAGTTCCGATTGGCAAATTGGGCAAATGGTTGGAGCGGGTCGCATGAGGGCTTTCTCCGAGTGTTTTTTTGAAAAAAATTTGTCTTTTGGTTCAAAAATCTCAAGTTTTTTGTTCAGAAAGTTAAATTTTATTTAGGATTATTTCAAAATTATAAACATTTTTTTTGATTTGTCAAGTTAAATATCAATAATTTCAAGGTCAGTTTCAAGATTTTTGAAGAGCGCCTTCATCCTGAGCCGCGCGTTTGCTCTTGGCGGCGAAAAATCTCTAGCGCTTTAGTAGGTCCACCTCGGTTACGGTAAACCGCTTCTTCGGGGTGGCATAATCCATTTTCGGAGGTTCGCTTTGATTCGCTCACTCTATTATTTACCCGGTAAGCCCATCCGCACTGATATTCCCCCTTCGGAATTTCCGCGCCTCTTACGTGACCGCAGAGGGTTGCTGTGGGTGGACTTTATGTCTGAACCCGAACAGATTGCCGAGCCCATCCTACGCAGTTTCAACTTCCACCCGCTCGCTATTGACGATGCCCTGCAAGAAACGCACACGCCGAAAATAGACGATTGGGGCGATTACATTTATATCGTCCTCAATGTGATGAATTACAAACAAGAGCATGGCGTGTTTGAATCTGAAATTGATGAACTGGATATTTTCCTTGGCAAAAATTTTGTCGTCACTTTTCACGACCAATTAATCTCAGCCGTAGAAGACGCTTGGTCGGCTTGCCAAAGGGATACCCGCCACTTACACGATGGACCCGACCATTTGCTGTATAGAATCGCCGATTCACTGGTCAATAGTTACATGCCGCTAGTGGAACAAATTGATAATCAACTTGACCAAATTGAAGACCATGTGTTTGAGAGACCCTCTCGCGCCACGTTAGAACAAATTTTTGCGTTGAAACGCATCTTGCAATCTATGCGGCGCATCATCCTCCCCCAACGAGAAGTGCTAAACAAACTCGCCAGAGACGATTATCGCGTGATTGACCCAAAAGACAGAATTTTCTTCCGTGATATTTATGACCATCTAGTGCGCCTGCACGACATCAACGAAAGTTTAAGAGACCTTGTCACTGGCGTAATGGATACCTATTTATCTGTGGTCAATAACCGCATGAATGAGGTAATGAAAACGCTAGCGATTATCACAACATTATTTATGCCAATTACATTTGTGACAGGTTTCTTTGGGATGAACTTCTTTGAACCCGTTGCCAACCTAGTTGGCTGGACGACACGAGAAGTTTTTGAAATTACAGTTGGCATTATGCTCGGTTTACCAATCATCATGTATTTGTGGATGAGGAGAAGGACTTGGTTGTAGGTTTGGGAATAGTGAATTGGGAATTGGTTTTGGTGAGATGAGTTGTATAATGCTGGATATAAGTGGTTTATAAATCATAGTTGGCACGCCCCTTGCATATATAAAAAGCATAACGTATGCCTATTGTCCAATTCAGATGTAAAGATTGTCATTTCTTCTATGTTGTTGAAGAATACGAAGTGGTGCAACAGAAAAAACTCCACAGGAAATTTCACGATGAATTTCTGCATGGTATAAGGATGCTTTCAAAAAAAGACGATGACGTAATAAGTGAAATAGGCGATTTCAAAATTATTCTAGTTTCACCCAATTCCACCCTTTCGCAACAGAAACGAGCAGAACGTATAGCATTTCGTTGTAAGATTGATACAAGGTTTAATTTTGCTCCTTACCATGCAGAAGATTCCAAAAAAACAGATTATCCGCTTGTTTTTATTGGAGTATCTCAAAATAGAGCAATAGGTTTTTTGGTTTTTCGGCAAGCAACAAAAACTGCAAAAGTTAGATGGGAAGAGTATTACAATCAGGGTAAAGAAGGAAAAATCCCGCTGTTACCAGACAAACGCTGGGGCGTTTCGATGATTTGGGTGCTAGAAAGCAAACGTCGCATGGGCTACGCAAGTAAATTAATTGAAACGGCATCAAATTATGTAGGTATGTCCATATTAGAAATAGCATGGTTTACACCATTCACAGAGTTTGGTTATCCATTAGCAAAGAGTTTCTTTCCAAACGAAGTTATTCTCACGGTCTAAACAGAGTTGCCTTGAATGCCAAAAGTGCTTTTAGGTCAAAAGCGTGCCAACATTGCGTGCAGGCGGACCCCACCCAAAGGGATTCAGCCCCGTTGAATGTTTTCTACCTTTAACATTTTCCCACCAAATCCCCCGCCCACACGCAGGTAACGCAAACCGTTTTCTTTCTTCTTTCCACTTTCCTCTTAAAAATCTGCAAATTTTTACCTGCCAAATCCCCATCTCCAAGCCTTGACAACTGAACAGGTGTTCGAGTATTATTCCTAGCACAAATGAGCGAAGAATGCTCACAGGTGCCAGTTTTCTGGCAGGAGATTTTCTATGATGATGATGGTTCGAAAGAGCAAAGGTTTAGGCGAACGCCACCAGAAAATTCTGGATTTTATCGCTTCGTATCAACGCGAGCACAAACACCCCCCTTCCATTCGTGAAATTGGCGAATCATGCAATATTTCATCTACCTCAGTGGTGAATTATTACCTCGACCAACTTGAAAAAGCAGGTCTCTTAGAGCGAGACCGAAAAATTTCACGCGGCATGAGATTGGTTGGGAATACCCCACTCGGAGATATGCTTCGCGTTCCAGTTTTGGGCGTCATTCAAGCGGGCGAGCCTATCCCCGTCCCCGCTTCAGACTTCTCTCTGTTTGACGCCGATGAATCGGTAGAAGTCGCCGCCTCGTTAATGCCTGCCAAAGAAAAAGGCAAAGACTTGTTCGCCTTGCAAGTGCAAGGGGACTCAATGATTGACGCCATGATTAATGACGGCGATATTGTCATCCTCAAGCCTGCTCAAGAAGTTCGCAATGGCGAAATGGTGGCAGTGTGGTTAAATGAGCGAAACGAAACTACGCTAAAATATTACTTCAAAGAAAAAGACGGCTATCGGTTACAACCCGCTAACCCGCAATATAAGCCGATTATGATTAAAAAGACCGAACCGCTTGAAATCAAAGGCAAAGTGGTGATGGTCATTCGTAAAGTGGATAGATATAACTAATCATAAGATGCTTTGTAGAGACTTTACAAGTCTCTACAAAGCAATGACATGAAAAGAAACGGTGATGAGCCGTCTCTTTTTGATTCTAGAAGTGTATTAAATAATATGTCACCCTGAGCCATGGTCGAGTAGTTGCCAAGCAACATATCGAGACTTAGCGAAGGGTCTCTACCTAATTGCGCCAGAGGCGCTACGCTCAGCATAACATGAAAACAGATAAAGGAGTTAATCATGTACGGAACTATCGCCAAGTTTCGCATTAAGCAAGGCGCAGATAAAGCGGAATTCAAAAAGAAAATGGATTCTTTTGATTCGGCAAATATCAAAGGGTGGATGGCAGATTATATTTTTCAAATGGACGCGGATTCAGATGAATTTTATCTGGTGGCTGTGTTTAGAGATAAAGAATCGTATCAAACCAATGCGGAGGACCCCAGCCAGCATGAACGGTATTTGATTTTCCGTTCATTTTTAGAGGCAGACCCTGAGTGGAATGACGGCGAGATTATCTCTGCGACGGGACCGAACGCAAGATAAGATTGAGGCGCAGATAAACGCGGAATTGTTTGGGGGCAAGAAAAATGTTGCCAACGAGGATTAAGCGCCCCCGAAGGATGAAGCGAAAAAAAGAGACTGTTCGTTGGAACAGTCTCTTTTTTGTTTCCGAAGAAATTATTATTCGACGACGACTTGCGCGCCAGCTTCTTCGAGTTTCTTTTTGGCGTCTTGAGCGGCGTCTTTGCCAACGCCAGTGAGCACTTTGGAGCCAGCGGCTTCAGCCAAGGCTTTGGCTTCGCCGAGACCCAATGAGGTGAGTTGGCGAATGACTTTGATAACGTCAATTTTCTTGGCGCCAGCGTCTTTGATGATGACGTCAAATTCGGTCTTTTCTTCGACTGGTTCGGCAGAACCGCCAGCGGCAGCGCCGCCAGCCACAGCAGCCACAGCCACAGGCGCGGCGGCTGAAACGCCCCATTTTTCTTCAAGTTTCTTGACGAGGTCTGCCGCTTCGAGAACGGATAAGGTGGAAAGTTCTTCCACGAGTTTTTCTAATTTGTCGGACATTGTTTAGCGCTCCTTGCTAATAATTTTTGATTTGAATTTTTTATAAAGTAACAACACTTATGCGGCGGCGGGAGAAGCGCCCTTCTCCGTGAACGCCTTGACAACTGCGGCGAGTCCGCGAGCGGGTTCGGCAATCGTGCGGACGAGCTTGCCCGCTGGGGCTTGCAACACGCCGAGCAATTGCGCGCGAACCACTGGCAATGGCGGCATATCCGCTAGGGCTTTGACTTGCGAAGCGTTTAACGCTTTGCCTGCCATAAAGCCGCCTTTTACTTTTACAAATTCGTTGCCTTTCATCGCTTCGGTTAATGCTTTTGCGGTGGAGGCAGGGTCTGTAAAAGCAAAAGAAACCGCTGTGGATTTGACGAGGAAATCTTTTGGGAGTTCCATGTGATTGTCGGCAAATACGCGGCGAGCCAACGTATTTTTGACGACGTGAAATTCGCCGCCCGATTCGCGAATTTTGGCGCGAAGGGTATCGAGCGATTTCATGTTCGCTCCGGTGTATTCCACCAAAATCACAGCCTGACTGCGCTTGACCCAATCGTTATATTGAGCCAAGACTTCTTCTTTACGTTCTTTAGAAATTGCCAAAGGTCTTTCACCTCCTTTCAATAAAAAAATCTTTGCCACTTAACGCAGGCAAAGACTTTTTGCAATCCCAGAGGTGGGAATGATTTGCATTCAGTCTTCACCTGAGCGGGGAATTAAGTTCCTGCAAAGTTACCTAGCGTTCGCACTAACTTTTTAGGAACACCCGCCTTCATCGGCGAAGTGGTTTTCAAGTTAACAGGTATATTCTACCCGACTCCTTGTATGTGTTCGTTGGGGTCGGCTTTTATGCCTGGTCCCATGGTGGTTGTGACGGTAATTCGTTTGATGAAATTACCTTTTGCGCCAGATGGGCGAGCCTTGTTAATGGCTTCCATCAGAGCCACATAGTTATCATAGAGCTTATCGGCAGTAAAAGAAGCCTTGCCGATAGAAACGTGAATGTTGTTGGATTTATCCAAACGAAATTCTACCCGCCCCGCTTTCGCTTCTTTAATAGCGCGTTCGAGGTCTTGCGCAGGAACGACCGTGCCAGCCTTGGGGTTGGGCATCAAACCGCGCGGACCGAGCACCCGCCCCAACCGCCCGACCTTCCCCATTGCATCGGGCGTGGCAATAGCCACATCATAATCTAATGCGCCGCTTTCAAGTTTCTTCAACGATTCATCGTCGTCTGCAACCATATCGGCGCCTGCGGCGCGCGCGGCGGCGGCGCCTTCGCCTTGCGCAAACACCAATACACGCACGGTTTTACCTAAGCCGTGAGGCAACACAACTACATCGCGCAATTGTTGGTCGCTCTGGCGAGAATCCAACGTGGTGCGCATGTGCACTTCTACTGTTGAGTCAAATTTAGTAATGGAAGTTTCTTTTGCAAGCGTCACTGCTTCGCGCGCAGGGTACACTTTTTCAACGTCCACCTTGGCAAGAGCCGCCAAATATTTTTTTCCGTGTTTAGCCATTTTATCCTCCGTGGTGCAAGCGTGGCGTTTGTCGAGTGGCGCAAAGCGCCTCCCGAACCCCGCCACTCCCACAATCTTAATCTGTTACGGTAATGCCCATCGAGCGGGCAGTCCCCTCAATTTGCAACATCGCGCCTTCAAGGTTAATCGCATTCAAATCTTTCATTTTTAATTCGGCGATTTCTTTAATTTGCGCGCGCGTCACCTTACCGACCTTTTCTTTGTTCGGCACGCTTGAGCCTTTATCTACCTTTGCGGCTTTGCGTAACAACACTGCCGCCGGCGGCGTGCGTAACACAAACGTAAACGAACCGTCGGTATAAATAGTAATTTCTGCCGGCAATATTTCGCCGGGTCGGTTAGATGTCCGCGCATTGTATTCTTTACAAAACGCCATGATGTTAATACCATGACTCGCCAATGCCGGACCAACTGGAGGCGCAGGGTTTGCTTTGCCTGCTTCCAATTGAAGACGAACGATTGCTTTTAACTTCTTTGCCATTTATATAACTCCTTTGCCTGCACCTGTGACGCAGGAACAGGTGTGGTTGTAGCGGGTCATTTGGGAGACCCTCCCACCGCATCAGGCTTACGGGTAAGCCTGCTACTGTCTGTTGAAATTTTTTCTTACCTTTTACATTGCTCTTTCGCCATCCTCGGCAAAAGAAAATTCATGACTTCTCAACTTGTAAGAAATCCAGTTCTACGGGCGTTTCGCGCCCAAAGAAACTAACCATTACGCGAACTTTGGTGCGTTCCATATCAATTTCAGAAACCACGCCGCGAAAGTCGTTGAATGGACCGTCAATAATACGGACGCGTTCGCCGGGTTTGAATGAAACTTTGACGGTCGGCGCTTCGGCTTCCATTCGCTTGACGATAGAGGCAACTTCTTCAGGGCGCAACGGCGTGGGGCTATTCCCCATGCCGACAAACCCCGTCACCCCCGGCGTGTTGCGCACCACATACCAAGACTCTTCGGTCAAAATCATATTCACCAACACATAGCCCGGGAAGATGTGACGCTCAACCGTTTTACGTTTGCCGTCTTTGACTTCGATTTCTTCTTGCGTTGGAATCACCACGTCAAAGATTCTGTCTTTCATGCCCATCGTTTCAATGCGTTGTTCGAGGTTGTGGCGCACTTTGTTTTCATAGCCCGAGTAACAATGAATGACAAACCACGCTGGTTCATTGCTTGTGGCTTCCACCGGCGGAAGGTTCGCAGGAAGTTTAACTTCGGGCGCGGGAGCAGGTTGAACGTTCGATGAAGAAGCGGAATCTTCCGCAGGGGCGTTCTGCTCCTCGGTTTGCGATTCCATTTCTACGGGTTCTTGTTCAAACTGTTCTTGCGGTTCCGGTGCGTCCATCGTTTCCTCATTTCAAACGTTAGGCGAGGATAAGTTTTAATAACTCGCTTGCAAAATAATCTACAAGGGAGAGTAAAACGCCAACCACTGCCATTACCAAAAGCACGAGACCTGTGAGACGGCGCGCTTCGGGCCAAGTGGGCCAACTTACTTTACGCAATTCGCCGCTTGTTTCACGAAACCAGCGTTGTATGGCGTTTTCTTTTTTTCTGACTTGTTTTGCTTTCTCAGCCAACTTGATGCTCCTTGATAATTTTACGGCTAAAACGCCGCTCACAGCGGCGTTGCCTTAGGCAGGCCAGGTAGGACTTGAACCCACAACCGCTCGTTTTGGAGACGAGTGCTCTGCCAATTGAGCCACTGGCCTAGGTCAGTTGGGTAGCGGATGCGCGCTCAAACTACCCAACTAGAAAACTATTTCGTTTCTTTATGTACTGTGTGTTTTTTACAACGTGAACAGTACTTTTTGAACTCCAACCGATTGGGGTCGTTTCTGCGGTTTTTTTCGGTTGTGTAGTTTCGTTCCTTGCAGTCGCCGCATTGTAATGTAATCACGGGGCGAATGTCTTTTTTCTTAGAAGCCATTGTACTACCTTACTTTCTATCTTACGAATTATCAAAACGTCTCGCAGTTTTGCAAACGCCCTGCGAGACGAGGGAACGGATTATTCAATAATCTTGGTAACGACGCCTGCGCCAACGGTGAGTCCGCCTTCACGGATAGCGAATTTGCTGCCTTGTTCCAGCGCCACAGGCACAATCAGTTCGACCGTGAGGTTCACATTGTCGCCCGGCA
>DAOTZE010000027.1:0-17875 GCA_034434495.1 Anaerolineales bacterium | reverse complement strand
GTGATTAGTGATTAGTGAATAGTGATTAGTGAATAGTGATTAGTGATTAGTGATTAGTGATTAGTGAATAGTGATTAGTGATTAGTGATTAGTGAATAGTGATTAGTGAATAGTGATTAGTGATTAGTGATTAGTGATTAGTGAATAGTGATTAGTGATTAGTAAGCGCCTCTCCTAAATCTTTAGGAGAGGCAACCTAAACTTTTGCGCATCTTCTTTTTTCTTTCCCTCCAGCGAATATTTTACTTAAATTTTTTCGCTCTTCCTTCTTTCTTCTTCTCCCCTTTCAATTCCGCCACTTCATCCTCAGTCAAATAGCGCCACTGGCGCGGTTTTAAGTTGCCTAAGCGCAACGTCCCAATTCGCAAGCGAATAATTCGCACTACTGGTAAGCCTAATAACTTTCCAATCTCACGAATTTGACGTTTCTTTCCCTCCCCCATAATCACGCGAATCCATGCGCCTTTGCCCGATGTGGATAAAAATTTTACGTCGGCAGGTTGAGTTTTATCGCCGTCTTCTAACACAACGCCTCTGCGCCACGCATTGAGTTGTTCCTCATCGGGTCTTCGGGCGAGCAAAACGCGATATTCTTTTTCATGCCCATAACGCGGATGCGTTAACTTATTCGTCAAATCGCCGTCGTTCGTCATTAGGATTAACCCCTCCGAGTCGTAATCCAAACGCCCAACGGGGTACAAATGCCCCTGCACGGGAATTAAATCTCGCACGGTTTTTCTATCGTCCTGCCCTTCAGAGGCAGATAACACATTGCGCGGCTTATACAAAGCAATATAAGTTAATTTCTCCCTCTGGGCTAAAGGTTTACCGTCCACTGTGATTTTATCCACAGCCGCATCTGCCTTCTGCCCTAACTCCGCTTTCTTTCCATTAACAAACACCCGCCCTTCAACAATAAACGCCTCGCAAGCCCGCCGCGAACCATACCCTGCTTGCGCTAATAACTTTTGTAATCGTTCCTGCATTCAATCAACCTTTCTTCTTTCATCAAACAACTTTCCACTCACCCCTTCAATAACTCAGTTGCCTGCGGCTCTGTTTCTGTTGGCGCAGCCAACGGCGGCAACTCCATAATAGAGTTCAAACCAAAATGTTGCAAAAACTCAGGCGTAGTGGAATATAAAATTGGTCTGCCTGGTCCTTCGGCTCTGCCTGCTTCTTGAATTAACCCCTTGCTCAACAGACTCTTCATCATCGCATCGCTATTCACGCCGCGAATCGAATCGACCTGCGGGCGAGTGACAGGCTGTTGATAAGCGATAATAGCTAACGTTTCTAGCGCGGCTCTGCTTAAGTGCGTCACCGCTTCTAGCCCTAAAAATTTTTCAACCAACCCCGCCAACTCCGCCGCCGTAGTCAATTGCACGCGCCCTGCATTTCTTTGTAACCGCAAGCCGCGCGTTCGCAATACGTCTTCTAATTCCTTAAGTCCGCGCTCCACAACCGAAGCGGTCACATCTAACGCTTGCGCCAATTGCTGAATCGCCACAGGCTCGGCGGAAACGAACAACATCGCCTCAATCTTCGCCGAAAGACTCAAATCTGTTTCTAAAATTGTCTGAGATTCGCTCATGCTATAATTACTCCGCTAAAATTAAAATCGTTCTGCAGGCTTTATCGCAAAAACCTAAATTTTCATAACAAACCTATGGAACGTTTATAAAACGAAAGAGCAAAATGAAAAAACAAAAACTAAAGTTCACAATTTTTATCGTCTCATTACTCCTAAATTCGTTGGCTTGCTCCATGTTCCTCGGCGGACCTGATTACCCAGAACAAACCGTTTCCGTTTCGCCAGACGAAGCGCTCAATATGCAAAACATCATCGAGCAAGCATTAATCTCCGGCGCCGAAACAGGGGTCATCACCGTACAACTCACCGAAGCGCAACTCACCTCATTCATCGCACAACGCCTAGCCCAGCAAACCAACCCGCCGTTTACCGAGCCGCAAATTTTACTGCGAAACGGTCAAATGCTCATGTACGGAAAAATTACACGCGGCTGGTTCAGCGCCAACCTCCTCATCACCATGAACGTCTCCGTTGACCCAACAACCAACATGCCCAAAATCGAAATTGCCTCCGCCGACTTCGGTCCCCTCCCCGCGCCTGCAGGCATCAACCAAGCCATGAGCGCGCTTATCGAAGAAGCCTTCACAGGTTCATTCGGTCCTGTCGCTGTCGGCTTTCGACTAGAAACCATCTCCATTGCAGACGGCGTTATGACCGTCACGGGACGAATCAAATAATATTTGGATTATAACCGAATGCCTCGCTTCAAACTTCGCTTCGGCTTGCTTGCCGTTTTCATCCTTTCTCTCAGCCTCATCAACGCTTGCCGTTCACCGCAACTCGGCGAAGACATCGTCATCAACATTCAAGTAGATGGGCAAACCTACGCGGCAGAAGTCCCCGCAGGCAGCGCTGTTTCGCAAGCGCTGCAAAGCGCAGGAATCGCAATCGGCAGCTTAGATAAAACCGAACCGCCCCTTTATACCGTCTTAAGCGAAGGCGATTTAGTCGTCGTAACGCGCGTTGAAGAAATATTTGAAACCGAACAAGTCATTATCCCCTTTGAACGTCAAATCGTCCGCAATGAAACGTTACCCGAAGGCGAAACCCGCCTCGTGCAAGCGGGCGTAAACGGCTTGCAAGAAGTAACCACCAGAAAAATTCTAGAAAACGGCGTAGAAGTGAGCGAAACCACAGTCAAAACAGTCATCATCACAGAAGCCCTGCCCGAAATTGTCATGGTCGGCGCACAGGCTTCTTTTGCTCCGTTAAATATCCCCGGAACCATCGCTTACCTCGCAGGCGGCAATGCATGGATTATGGAAGGCTCAACCGCAAACCGCCGCGTCATCGTCAGCTCAGGCGATTTAGACGGACGCATTTTCACCCTCTCGCCCAATGGCGAATATCTAGTCTTTACCAGAAAATCTACCAAACCAGCCGACGAAGAAATTAATACCCTATGGGCAGTGCGCACAAAAAACTTAGACCCTAAACCTTTTTCGCTAGGCGCAAAAAATATCGTTCACTTTGCCGCTTGGATTCCAGGCACAAACTCCGTCGCCTATTCCACCGTTGAACCGAGAAGCGCCGCGCCAGGCTGGCAAGCCAACAATGATTTATATCGAGTAAGCATCACCAACACCGCTTCGCCGCGCAGACTACTATATCCCAATAGCGGCGGCGTATATGGTTGGTGGGGCATGAATTTTGCCTTCGCCCCCGACGGCAGATTGGCTTATTCCCGCCCCGACAGCATTGGCTTTGTAGACCAAGACGGCGGCTACCTCAAACCCTTGCTAGATATTACCCCGCTCAACACCCACAGCGACTGGGCATGGATTCCTCCCTTAGCCTGGGGCGCAGACGGAAACAGTTTATATTTCGTCAGCCATGCCCCAGCGCCAGCCCCCATTACAAGCGAAGAGTCGCCTTACTTCGACCTCTCAGCCCTCTCGTTCAGCAGCGAAGCGAATGTAACCCTTGTCAATTCAACAGGGATGTTTGCATATCCGTCCGTATCGCCCATTCAAATTAATGGGCAAGAAAAATCGTTTCAAATCGCTTATTTACAATCTATCTTCATTGAACAAAGCGATACCAGCCGCTATCGCCTCATGGTGATGGATAGAGACGGGTCAAATCGCCGGGCGTTATTTCCGCCAGCCGATGTAAACGGGCTAGAGCCGCAAAGCCCTGTATGGGCGCCAGCCGCTTTGAGCGGGCAAATTGGCAACTTTATTGCAATTGTGCATCAAGGAAATTTATGGTTAATTGATAGCGGCAGCGGCAATAGTTACCAAGTGACCGGCGACGGTTTAATCACAAAAATTGATTGGAAATAAAATTGACGACAACCACGCCGTGCGGTCAAGGGTTTGTCGTTAAATTCAAAAATATTACATTAAGGATGAACATAACCAATGCGAATCGTTATCACAGGCGCGGCGGGCTTTTTAGGCTCGCACCTTTGCGACCGTTTACTTGCCGATGGGCATGAAGTTATCGGCATGGATAACTTTGTAACAGGCAACCCAGAAAACATCGCTCACCTAGCGGGGAATGAAAAATTCTCTTTTCTTAAGCGCGATGTCTCTAATTATATTTTTGTGCCGGGCAAAGTGGATGCAATTTTACATTTTGCCTCGCCTGCCAGCCCCAACCCGCAATCGAAATCAGGTTATTTCAATTTACCCATCCAAACCATGAAAGCGGGCGCCCTAGGCACGCACAACTGTTTGGGCGTAGCCAGAATTAACAACTCACGCTTTTTACTCGCCTCTACTAGCGAAATTTACGGCGACCCTGAAGTTCACCCACAAGCCGAAACATACTCAGGCAATGTGGACCCTGTGGGCGAACGCGCCGTGTACGACGAAGCCAAACGCTTCGCCGAAGCAATGACAATGGCGTATCATCGCTTTCACGGCGTGAACACCAGCATTGTGCGCATTTTCAACACCTATGGTCCGCGCATGGATTTGGAAGACGGGCGCGCCCTGCCAAACTTATTAAAACAAGCCTTACTTGGCCAACCTTTAACCGTTTATGGCGACGGAAGCCAAACGCGTTCGTTTTGTTATGTGGACGATTTAATTGACGGAATCGTCAAATTATTATATTCAGACGAACACCTGCCCGTGAATATCGGCAATCCTGTGGAAATGACCATTCTCCAATTTGCCGAGGCGATTAACAAAATTACAGGCAACACGGCAGGCATCGTATTCAAAGACGCTCGCAGCGCGCGCGACCCACAACGCCGCCAACCCGATATTACCCGCGCCAAACAAATCTTAAACTGGGAGCCAAGAGTTGACCTTGAAGAAGGCATTCGCAAGACTATTCCATTTTTCAAACAAAAACTAGGGCTGGCATGATTCTTTCAAAAAGAAAAGAGCAAAAGCGGTTTGTCAAATTCGCCTTAGTAGGCGGCTTGGGCGCCATTATTGATTTTGCAGTGATGAACGCGCTTTCGCACTGGGCAAATATGACGCTGGTGTTTGCAGGCACAATTTCTTTCATTGTGGCTGTGCTAAACAACTTCACATGGAATCGATATTGGACGTATCCCGATTCGCGCTCGCGCCCGCTCATCAACCAACTCGGCATGTTTTTCCTCGTCAACGCCGCAGGCGTAGCCATTCGCATTCCGACATTACATTACCTTGAACCGCCCGTATTAAAATTTGTGCAAAATACTTTTCACCTCGCCTACATCAGCGCCGAAGTGTACGCCAGAAACCTAACCCTCGCCGCGGCAGTAGGCGTAGTGATGCTGTGGAATTATTTCATCAACCGCTATTGGACGTATAATGACATAGACGATGAACAGGTAAGACCATGAACGTTGTTCCTATTATCCCTATTTACACCACAAAAGGAGACGCAGAAGCGTTTCTGCAATATCCATATTTATTCAATCGCAACGGCGAATGGATTGGCTTTGTCACCCCCAATCGCGAAGTGTACTCCGTGCTTGGCGAATACGTCGGCACGCTGACCAACGACCCGCGCATTGTGCGCAAACGAGCCACTTCCGCGCTTAAGCCGCGCCTGCAAGCCCCGCCGGCGCCAGCCAAAATTCGCACGCCAAGCCATGTTCCTTTGGCGCCGCTCATGCCTGAATTAAGTCATTCGCTCATTGACGTTTTACAAGACATGCCAGAAAGATTGCACACCGCCGACTCGGGCGACTCGAGACAAGATTTAGATTAAACAAAATGAATAGCAAACCAAAAACTTCACGCGCTTCGCGCATCACGCTCGCTCAACTCATGCAACCCGAACACGCCAACAACCTCGGCAATGTTCACGGCGGCTGGATTATGAAACTCGTAGACGAAGCGGGCGCATTGGCGTGTATGCGTCATGCTCAAAAACGAGTCGTCACTGTGGCGGTTGATTCATTGGTGTTTCGAGAGCCAATCAAAATCGGGCATCTTGTTACCCTAAACGCAGAGGTAACCTACACAGGTAGAACCTCATTAGAAGCCGAAGTGCAAGTGACCGCCGAAAACCCAATCACTGGCGAACGCACGCACACCAACACGGCGTATCTTGTATATGTGGCGCTAGACGATAACGCCAAACCAACCGCTGTGCCGCCGCTTGTCGCTGAAACTGAAGAAGATGTTGAAAGAATGAAACAAGCCGAAGCGCGTCAGAAGCGGCGCATTTCTCAAAAATAAAATTCCGTGCAAATTATCCGCAAAAATCCAATTATCATTTTGCTAATCGTCAATCTTTTGATTGGCATTTTTACATTTCAAGATTATGGCTACTCATGGGATGAGCCATTGTTTTACGAATACGCCGATGCGTTGCAATATGCATATTCGCCGCAAAATTGGTTGGATGAAAATTTTGATTTGCAAAACGCCTTTGGCGCGAGCGCCAGCGACCATGCCAATCGCGGACCCGCTTACATTATTATCGTTTACCCAATCGTTTCATTCTTAAAATTATTTTTCGATAACGCCTCCGCTTGGCATTTGATGAACTTTTTGACATTTCAACTGGGCGTGTATCTTTTTTATCGTTTCGCTTCGCGCTTCGTGGGGATTTGGTCGGCGTTTATTGCAACAGTTTTTTTCGCCTCACAACCCGTTTTATGGGGACACAGTTTCATCAACCCGAAAGACATTCCATTTTTAGTATTCTTCATCGGCTCTATGTGTTTCGGTTTTGAAATGGTTGATGAATTTATAAAGCCCCCTCTCCAGCGGGAGAGGGCTAGGGTGAGGGTAATAAAAATCTTACTAGCGTCGTTCTTTATGGGAATTGCCACATCTATTCGCGTGCTTGGACCTTTAGCGGCTTTGCTAACTGCTCTGTATGCATTGAGTCAAATCAAACAAATAAAAGTTGCTAAGTTCATAAAACTTTTTGCAATTTACGGTTTTCTTTCGTTATTAATTTCCTTTGCTACCTGGCCCTACTTGTGGGCAACCCCCCTACAAACATTTATTCAAGTGTTCGCTTTCATGTCTGATAATCCTACGCAATTAAATGTTTTATTTATGGGGAATCATTATCAGGCTGGAGAAGTTCCAAGAAGGTATATCCTCACTCTTCTTGGCTACACGCAAACCGAACCTGTTTGGGTCTTATTTTTTATAGGCTTGGTTTCGGCATTTTGGAAATCAGATAATCAAAAACGAATTACATTCAGTATCATTTTGCTTTGGTTTGCCATTCCACTTGCTTATGTGTTGCTTCGCAGACCATCCATGTATGACGGCTACCGCCATTTTCTTTTCATCCTTCCGCCCATTTTTATTTTTGCAGGCTTTGCGTTTGAAAAATTGTTTGAGTTTTTTGCAAATCGTAAGGACGACTCAACAGGTTTAATTAAGGTATCGAACCATTATTGGAGGGTCGCCCCTACAATAATGATAATTATTATTCTTTTATTTGGAATCATTCCCATCTTTCAACTTCACCCTTACCAATACGCTTATTACAATCACTTCATTGGCGGGGTCAGCGGCGCGTTTCGTCAATATGAAACAGAATACTGGCTGACTTGTTACCGCGAAGCGGTTCTTGAATTAAACAAAATGACCAGCGAAAAAATAAACTTGTTCGTGCGCCGCGAGCCGTATATCGCCGCTTATTATGCAAACGACAATATCCGCATCCGCGATTTTCGCACCGAGCAAAATCAAATGGGTTCTGGCGATTATTATTTGGTCAATACTCGTTCCAACGAAGATTTACGCTTTATGCGAGACGTACCCGCTTTAATCACTGTGGAACGTCAGGACGCGCAATTTTGTCTCATCAAAAAAGTTCCATAGTCAAATTACCCATTACAATTTACAAATTCCTGTATGACTGTCTCTCCTCGCCTCCTCCTGACCATTGACTACGAATCATGGTTTGCGCCTTCACGCCGCTACGACTTCCTCCCGCCAGAAAAACGCTTTGCCTTAGACGATAATTTTTGCAACCAAGCCATTGACCCAATTCTCGAAATCTTTGGCGATAAAAAAGTTTCATTTTATTTAGTAGGTGAATTAGTTGACTGGTATCCAGAATTGCCCCAAAAAATTTCGTCCGCAGGGCACGAAATTGGATTGCATTGCCAAATTCACAGACCATTAACCAGTGAAGTTGAAATTGAAAAAGATTTCAAAGCCTCAGCAGAATGGCGAAAAAAATATAATGCGCAAGGCTATCGTGCGCCGATGATTAACACCATCGAAGCGGTGTACCCGCTTTTGGAAAAATACAATTTTAGTTATAGTTCCTCTATTTATGCGCCAAGCGGAAATATTTTGCAAAAAGGAAAAATTCAAGAAGTTCCAGTCAGCACATTGCCTTTGCTTACCAAGCCGAAAAAATTATCAGCGCCGCGTAAAATGGATATTCCCCTTGTGATTCGCGGAGAATTCCCTTATGGTTCGAGTATGATGAGCGGGCTATTTAGAAAAATTGTTTTCAGCATTATTGAAAAAGAATTAAAAGCGGGATTAAGCCCCGTACTCTTTTTGCATCCTTATGAAATTATCTCGCCAGAAAACTTCATCAAGAAATTTGCCGTAGATATGCTCCATCACCCTTTGCTTTATCCGTTTACCATTAATAAATCCGATTTTTTGAAGGATTTGTTGAAAAACTTTCCAACCTCCACGATGAAAGATTATCTCAATGAACATTCAAAAAGTTGATTCAATACATGCGCCTCATCTTGAACGGCAACTCAGTTATATTGGGCTTGATTCATGGATGAATTTTGTACATAAAATCTACGGTCATAAAATTCATCGTTTTATTGCAACGGAAAATAATCAAACGCTTGGCGCATTATCGCTGGTCGAAATTAAGCATCCAGTGTTTGGTCACTACCTCGCCACTGCTCCATTTGGCAGTTATGGCGGGTTTGCGTATGAAAATGAATCGGCGCGAAATGAACTGTTGAGGTCTGCAAAACAACTTGCCCTTGAGATTGAAGCGGAATATGTTTCGATTCGATTTGACCAAGCCGCTTCATCTCCCCCATCAGGCTGGATGCAACACCCTGTTTATCAGACGTATCTTATAGATTTGCCTCCAAACCCAGATGATTTGCTAAAAAAATTTTCATCCGACCATCGCAATCACATTCGCAAATCGTTGAAAAAAGGATTTCAAATTCGCTTCGGGCATTTGGACTTGCTCGATGATGCTTACGAAGCCATTGCCAAAAGTATGCACGAACTCGGCTCGCCATATCACTCAAAAAATTATTTGAAGACGATGGCAAATTGTTTGGGCGATACTTTAGAGTTTGCGGCGACGTACGACTCGCGCGGAAACATCACAGGCGGCGGCGTGTTTATTTATCAAGATAAAACGATTTTCAATTTACATGCCAATATTTTACATTTTGCACGGTCAAACTATGCGGGTGAATTTTTATATTGGTCTGTGATTGAACATGCCATTCAAAAAGGGTTTGTGACCTTCGACTTGGGGCGTAGTTTAATAGGTTCTGGCAACGATATTTTCAAATCCAAATGGGCGCCGCAAAAAAAAATACTATCGTATTGGTATTGGCTTGCAAAAGGAAATGAAGCTCCTTCGTTGAATCAAAAGAGTCCCAAATTTCAACTTGCCATTGCAGTTTGGAAGAGATTGCCGAGTTTTGCCGTTCGTTTGATGGGACCTTATTTAATTCGGGGATTAGTTTAATGAGCTACAGGCTTCACCCACTCAAAGAAATTCCTCTTGACCTTCTGCCCCGCATCACAGAGATTCAACTCCATGATGCAGGCTTACTTTCTAAACTTGGTTATCCGTTTGTCTTGCGCTATTTTGAAAACGCGATCAAAGATGAAAAAGCGTTTGGCTTTTATGCACAAGATGATGGAACAAAAGAAATCATGGGGTTTAGCCTCGCTTCGCCTGAGCCTGCATCTTTAACTTCAAAACTCGCTGAAGATAAGGTTTGGTTTATCAAAAACATTCTCAAAGTTTTTTTTACAAAACCGCTTGTGTTTTTTCAAATGGCAATTTCAAGCGTTACCATTCAGAGCCAAATGGATGAGCCAAATACAATCGAATGCGTTTACTTTACAGTTGACCCAAAATATCGCGGGCAAAAACTTGGGCGAACTTTACAAAAAGCATTAATGGACGAGGGACGAAAACGCGGGTATAAAAAAATTTTTGCCAGCGTAGAGACGAAAAATATCGCCAGCCTTAAAGCCACGCAAGCCAATGGGTTTACAATTATCAAAACTTTTCGAGAAGGCATGTATCATCGTCATCGCCTTGAAAGCGAGTTATAAAAAATGACAACACATCGCGAGCGCATACAAGCATGTCTCAATAATAAAACGCCAGACCGCCCTCCTGTTGCGCTTTGGCGGCATTTTCCGCATGAAGACCAAAACCCCGAATCGCTTGCCAAAGCCACGCTCGATTTTCAACAAACGTATGATTTTGATATTGTCAAAGTTACGCCTGCTTCTTCGTTCATGGTCAAAGACTGGGGCGTGGAGGATGAATGGCAAAACAACCCCGAAGGTTCGCGCGCATATACAAAACATGTGATTAAGACTCCGCAAGATTGGGAGACGCTTAAACCGCTCGACCCGCTTACTTCTCCGCATCTTTCTGGACAACTAACCTGTTTGCGTCTCATCAAGCAGAATCTTGCCCCTGAAACTCCGTTGATTCAAACGGTGTTCAATCCATTATCGCAAGCCAAAAATTTAGCGGGCAATGACTTGCTCCTTGAACACATTCGCAAATATCCTGAAGCGGTTATAAAAGGTTTAGAAACAATCACAAAAACGACCATTAAATTCATTGAAGCGGTTAATGATATTGGCGTGGATGGAATCTTTTATGCTATTCAACATGCCCAAGCCAGCGTTTTAGATTTAGATATATATAAAGATATTGCCTTGCCATTCGACCAAGATGCGCTTAAACCTGTAGAAGGGTTTTGGTGCAATATGCTTCACTTACATGGCAAAGACGTATATTTTTCTCTATTGCGTTTATTGAAATTTCAAATCGTCAATTGGCATGACCAAGAAACGTATCCCCCATTGACAGAAGCGCAAAGTTTATTCAAAGGCGTAGTCTGCGGCGGCATCAGGCAAGACACGCTTCAAAACGGCACACAGGCTGACGTTAAGAAAGAAGCGAAGCAAGCCATTGAAGAAACAAAAGGGAAAAGATTCATCCTGAGCACGGGATGCGTCGTTCCGTATGTCACATCGCATGAAAATATTTTGACGGCGCGAAAGAGTGTGGAATGAGCCTGCGAGTCATTTCTGGTTCTGCTAAAGGTAGAAAGTTGAAATCGGTGCCGGGCGATACGACGCGCCCTGTGATGGATAGAGTCAAAGAAGCGTTGTTCAATATTTTGGCGGGCGATGTGATTGATTCAAATTGGTGGGATTTGTTTGCAGGCACGGGCGCGATTGGCATTGAAGCGCTGAGCCGAGGCGCAAAGTTCGCGCGCTTTACCGATTTGAATCGCCTGCCGATTGAAACGATAAAAGAAAACGTTTCGCATTGCAAGTTTGATTCGCAAAGCGAAATCAAACGTGGCGATGCGTTTAATCTGTTAGCAGGGCATGTGGATAAAACATTTGAATACATTTATATCGCCCCGCCCCAATATAAAGAGATGTGGTTGAATGCCTTGAAATTAATTGATGAAAATATTAATTGGTTAACCGAAGACGGCTGTGTAATTGTGCAAATTGACCCGACTGAATATCAAAAAGTTGAGTTGCAAAATTTAATTGAAACCGAAGAAAGAAAATATGGAAGTACGTTGTTGATTTTTTATGATAGGAAATAGGAGCATAAATAATGTTAGAAATTCTAAAAATAATCGGTTGTGTACTTACAGCGCTCGTTGGTATATATGCAACATTCAAACCAAAAAGCACAGTTGGGTTTACAGGGCTTGCCCCAGAAGGAAATCGCGGCGTGACGGAAATTCGGGTAATCTTTGGCGTGTTATTTGTTGCGCTTGGCTTATTCCCCATTATTGTCAATAACTTAATTGCCTATCAAATGCTTGGGTTTGGATATTTATTGGTTGGCATTGCCAGAGTGATTTCAATTTTTGTAGATAAATCCAGCAATACATCGAATTGGCAGAGCGTTGTTTTTGAAATTGTGTTTGGAACGATTTTGATTTTATAATTTTTTGTACGGGCGAGGTTACCTCGCCCCTACGGTTAATATTTATTCTTCCGTTATCGTAATCGTCTTAATCTTATCGCCTTCAAAATCGGGGTTAGCGCTTGGGTCGCGGCGGGTTAAACCATTCACCACATCCATGCCTTCAATGACCTCGCCAAAGATAGTATGCAAGCCGTTCAAATGCGGCGCTGGGGCAAAAGTGATGAAGAACTGACTGCCGTTTGTGTTCGGTCCAGAATTTGCCATTGCCAACAAACCTGCTCGGTCAAAAACCAAATCTTCGCTAATTTCATCGGCAAAAGAATAGCCTGGACCGCCGGCGCCTGTGCCAGTGGGGTCGCCGCCTTGCGCCATAAAGCCATCAATCACGCGGTGAAAGGTCGTTCCATCGTAAAACCCTTCGCGGGCTAAAAAGATAAAATTATTCACCGTCATTGGCGCTTGGTCGTCAAACAACTCAATAACAATTTCACCGCCTTTTTCCAACTCAATTGTGGCGGTGTATTTTTTTGTAACATCAATGGAAATCGCAGGCGGCGCATCGTATTGTTTAGGCGCGCCTGCGCTGGATAGAAACAGTCTCCACACAAAAAAAGCAATCACCAGCAAAACTATCGCGCCGGCTACATATTGTATGGTTTGCTCGGTTGTGTTTCTTTTTTGTTCTTTCACAGGTTTCGATTTTGTCAACTTCTTCTTTGTCATACAAATTTTCTCCTTTTTGACGCTTCCATCAATTATAATAGTTTTACAGGCAACGGATGGACGATATGAAATACGAACTACTCGCAGAATTTACAAGCCGCCTTGAGGCGAATCTAGTAGAAAGTTACCTTGAAGCGAACGGCATAGACGTTGAACTCTTTCAAGAGTCAATAGGTCAAAACGCTTTTCCCGTCACAAACAACAGTTTAGGGCTTGTGCAAGCGTTTGTGCCGAAAGAAAAAATAAAAGAATCGAAAAAATTATTAAAGAATTTTTTATCTCAGGAGTAAATGATGAATTTTGAGTTGAGCGAAGAACAAAAAGCGTGGAAAAAAATTGTGCATGACTTTGCAGAAAAAGAATTAAGACCCAAAGCGCGTGAAGTGGATGAAAGCGAAGAATTTAATTGGGAAGCCGCCCGCAAAGCGGGACCGATTGGCTTGCTTGGCATGAGCGTTCCCGAAGAATTTGGCGGCTCGAATGTAGATATGATTTCAAATGCGATTGCGTTTGAAGAACTAGGCTGGGGATGCGGCTCTACCGCGTTGGCATTTACGGCTCATAACGGACTTGGAACTGCACCAATTTCCCTCTACGGGAGCAACCGCCTAAAGCAAACCTGGCTTCCGCTAGTTTCTTCTGGAAAAAATAAACTCGGCGCATTAGCGCTAACAGAGCCCGGCGCCGGCTCAGATATTCAGGGCGGCGTAATTACTAAAGCGGAAAAAGTAGGCAACGAGTGGGTGATTAACGGCGCAAAGATGTGGTGCACAAACGCCGGCATTGCGGAATATATCATTACTTTAGTAAGAACCAATCCAAAAGGCGGTTCAAAATCATTAAGCATGATTTTGATTCCAACCAACGCGCAAGGGGTTAAGATTGGTCCCGCCGAAAAAAAGATGGGCTTACGCGGCTCGCCCGCGCACGGCGTGACATTTGAGAATGTGCATGTGCCGCTTGAAAATTTAGTTGGCGAAGAAGGAAAAGGCTTGCAACAAACTTTATCTACGCTGGACGCCGGCAGAATTAGTATTGGCGCAATTTCTATTGGTTTGGCGCGCGGGGCGATGGAAATTGCCGTAAATTATGCAAGAGAAAGAAAAGCGTTTAGTCAAAGAATTGCCGATTTTCAAGCGATTCAATTTAAGTTAGCCAATATGGAAATGGAGATTGAACTCGCTCGAACGTATATTTATAAAGCGGCTTGGTTAAGAGATGTAGGTCGCCCTTATAACAAAGAAGCCGCCATAGCAAAATTATTTGCCACCGAAATGGCGGAGCGCGTTTGCTATGAGGCGATTCAAATTCATGGTGGGTATGGATATAGCCGCGAATATGAAGTCGAAAGAATGTATCGCGATGCGCGCCTAATGACGATTGGCGAAGGCACAAGCGAAATTCAAAGGTTAGTCATTTCAAGGCATGTGTTAGCGAGCGAGTAAACATTCGTCGCCCCGAAGGCTTTGAATAAGAACAACCTTCGGGGCAATCACTTAAATAGGAGCGAATATGAACGAGCCGTCGTCATTAATTGTTTTTATCGGGGCGTCTATTGCTTTATTGTTGCTTCCAGGTCCCGCTGTGTTGTATATAACGGCGCGCAGTGCCAGTCAGGGGCGAATGGCTGGGTTTGTTTCGGTGTTGGCGATTGAAGCGGCGAATCTAGCCCAAGCCATTGCGGCGGGATTAGGCTTATCTGCGATTCTTTTGTCGTCCGCTTTGGCGTTTGATGTTGTGAAATATCTCGGCGCGGCATATTTAATTTATTTGGGGATTAGAAAACTGTTGACGAAGGAAGAAGCAGGCGCGGGTCAAGAAGTGAAGCGTGAGAGTTTGAGTCAAATTTTCTGGCAAGGGTTCGTCGTCAATATTTTGAATCCAAAAACAGCGTTGTTCTTTTTTGCGTTTTTGCCTCAGTTTGTTAACCCGGCAAAAGGCAACGTGGCGCTACAAACGTTATCGCTCGGCGTTTTGTTTGTCGCCTTAGCGTTCGTCACTGATAATGTTTACGCCTTTGCGGCAGGTTCGTTGGCTGAAAAATTAAATACCAACGCAAAGTTTCAAAAAGGACAAAAATATTTTGCGGGGTTAATTTATATTGGGCTGGGCGTTACAACGGCGCTAACGGGTTCAAGAAAATAATTAAGTCGTTATCAAATCTTGAATTTCCTCAAAAGTTGAGGGACCAATTCCTGAAACGTTCATAATATCTTCAATCGTATTGAAGGGACCATTTTCATTACGATAATCAATAATACGCTGGGCGATGGTCGGTCCAATGCCGGGCAGCGCGTCTAATTCTTCTAATGTGGCGGTGTTGATATTTACTAAATCAATGTCTGCGTTTTCATCTTCTGCGGTTGGGTCTTGATTGTCATTTGGCAGGTCAAGCGCGTCTTCTTCGGTTGAAGATTCAACAGGCTCTTCGCCAGATTTATATGGAACGTTTAATTGCTGTCCGTCTTCCAGCGGCGCGGCTAAGTTGAGCGCTTCGGCATTTGCGCTTGCTAACAAACCGCCTGCCGCGTCAATTGCATGTTGCACGCGCGCGCCTTGTATAAATTCATATACGCCTGGGCGCGGCACTGCGCCAATTACATGCACCACAATTGGCGGTTTTGTCGGCGCGGGCTGTAGCATAATCGCTTCGCCGGCCGGCGCGCGGGATATAAAGAATAATAAACCTGCCAATGCAAAGCCAGCCATTACGCCTAGCAAAGCATACAAAATATTTTTCATTGGCTATTGATACACCTTAGAGGATGTCTCGCAGGTTTATTTGCAAAAAATTATTCTTCAAATAAAACCTGTGAGACGCTTCGCTAAAAAAAATAATTCTATCCTAACTTCATAATCAATAAATCTTCGCCGCTGCGCATCACCACATCTGCAACTTGGAATAATTTTTTCATGCGGCGAAAATATTTTGGCATTTCATTTTCGGTCACGCTACGAAAGCCAAATCTTTCATAAAATGAGCCGTTATGTTCCATGCACATTAAGTATAAAGGGCGCGTTGGGGTTTTCAATAATTCGCTGACGATGGCGCTCGCTAATCCTTGTCGTTCGCAATCGGGATGTGTGGCGATGGAAGCCAATTCTAAGATGTCGCCGCTGTGCGGCTTTAACTGCCCACAAGAAACGACCTTGCCCTCGTCATTCACCGCTACGATAAAACGCTTCCAATCCAAACCTGAGGGGTTGATTCCGACTTTGTGAATTAGATTCTTAATTTGAGTAAATTCCGCTTCAAGCGCAGGACGAACGGTATAGTTACTTATCATGCTTAAATTCTAAACGCAATTTTGTTTATTAACCAAACTTATTATTCTTTCGCGCATCGTCCACCGAATAAATTATATACCCTAAAGCAAGCGGGCTAACAGGCGCGAGAGATATTTATTTGTTAAGGCGCTGAGACGCACTTGGATGTACGATGCAACCGCCCCACCCTAGTCAGGAGACGAACTCGGCTATCCCAAAAGTCGGTTCGTCTTTTTTATTTTATTCTTTTTTAGTAAGTTTGTTCAACATATTTTTTCCTGATTCTTCCCATTTTTCTAAAATAGTGAATTGCACTAATATTCCAGCAGTTAGCATAAAAAATACAGGTATGACAAAGCACAAAGCAAATCCGATTATATTTATAAATGTCCATTCTTGTAAAAACGTTTCTGGAGATTGATTGTAAACAAGAAGAAATATTAAGCTAATACCAAATATTGTTCCACCAATCGCCGAAATTATTGCTCGATACAATTTTCTTCTTGATTTATTAAACATTTGGTATAACGATACAACTAATCCTAAAAAGGATGCAAGCCCAAGTATTGTGTAAAAAATATATTGTTCTCTCATTTTGCCTCCTATGGAATAGTTATGTTAATTGAATTAGTAAAAGTTATTGATGGTAAGGGAATATTTCCTTTATCATTTTGCACAGCCGCATATTGAGCAGGTAACGAAAGCGATACAGGTTGTGCCGCCCAACCCAAACCTGTAAGCCCGACTGCTAACATTGCATTTCCCGATATACGAGTTCGTGAAGATACTGAAATATTATTTGGGGATACTGTTAAAGTAGTTACATTTCTATGAGAACCATCTTTCAATGCTTGAATTAAGCCTGCTTGTGTTACAAAAGTTGCTATTATATTTCCTCCATTTACTAGTCCTCTCACAACTGGATTAAGTTCTCCTAATATGTATCCACCAGCAGCACCTGCTGGGTTTCCTTCAAACGTGAGTGTACCTGCTGCACCAAGTCCTACATGCCCAAGTACAATTACGCCTGCAAGCCAATCTAAACCTAATGCTATTTCATCTAAAGTGAGAGAAATAGCCCCCCATGTTTCTGAAGACCAAGGAAGAATTAAGTTAGATAATTTCATAGTGTCATAGGTATAGGAATAAGATGAACTTTGGTTACCCGTTACACTTCCTCCTGAAGGTTTCCAATCGCCTGGCGAGCGTCCGCCACCTTTTGGCTTGGAAGGCTTAAAGTCAGGCAATAAATCTGAATTGCTGGCGCCGCAGTAGGTCGTGCCGTAGCAGTCTACGGGGATGTGCCCAGAGGGGTCTGTATACCTTGACGGGTTGTTTAATCCGTACGCATACCTATCCAACCCTTGGACTCCACTCGGCACAATCGTATCCGCTTGAGCAAACCTGCCCAGTGACGGGTCATACCAGCGGGCGTTGTAGAACATCAAACCAAAATCACTGACATAACTATACTGTCCCGTGTAGGTATAGTTCGTGAGCGTTGTTCCCGAAGCGTAGCGGACTTCTCCCCAGGCTTTGTATTTGACTTCCGAAATCACAGCGCCGTTTGAGTCAGTGACTAATGAAGTAGAACCAAGATGGTCACCTATGATGAAGAATAAGTCTCCGTTTTGTCTCATGGCGATTCGTTGAGTCCCTGCGTAGTGGTATTTGGTCACCTCACTGCCAGTGACTTCATAATGGGTCCTG
>DAOTZE010000026.1:0-136419 GCA_034434495.1 Anaerolineales bacterium | reverse complement strand
GCGGCCAGCGTTTGGATTTGACGGCTGAGCAGAGGGGTGTAAACGCCATACGCGATAGCCATTGCCAGCACATACAATCCAATCGCCACCCACAGGAACGGGGCAACGGCTTTGCCCATCAGAATCATCAGAACGCCCGTCACGCCGCCTGCCAGATAGCAGGGGTTGGCAACGTAATCGTCAATGAACTTGATGCCGCGCAAGGCAAAAGACAGGCTGGCGGTCTCTTTGGAGCCGCGCAAAATCCAGATGACGTAACTGGCGTTCAAGCCAACTGCCACCATCGTGGCGAAGATGTGAATGAAAACGAGCAGGGTGTAAAGAAAGGGGTTTGCGCCTTCGGGCGGAATGTGCATGGTGCGCCTCCATTGACCAAATAAGAATGCCGCGAATATAATCGAGAAAGATTGGACGGTCTATGATGAATCGTCCGCTTTTCTTTGCCATTCGTCCAAAATGTCCGACACGCTCACTCAAGTCTTAAGTCTCGCCCGCCTGAAAAGCAGTGTCTATTGCCGCTCCGAACTCGGCTCGCCGTGGGGCTTGCACTTTGCGCCGCGCGCCTGCGCGGTGTTTCACGTTCTGTATCGGGGAAACGGCTATTTTCGCCTGCAAGGCGACCCCGCCACTTTACCCCTGCGCGAAGGGGATGTGCTGCTCTTGCCGGGCGGGGAAGAACATTCCCTGCTGGAAACGCCGGACGCGCCGGTCTTTGGCAACCTGGAACTCGACCAGTGGGGCGAATGCGCCCTGATGCGCTGGAGCGAACCCCCCTCGGCGGTGGTGCTATGCGGCACGTTCGACTTTGAGTTTACCGAAACCGCCGCCTTTCTCAAACGCCTGCCGCGCGTCATCCACATTCCCTATCAGCCAGAAAGCGCCCTGAGCGCCACGCTGGAGATGATGGCGCGCGAAGCCGAAGCGATGCGCCCCGCTAAAGAAGCCGTTTTGCGCCGTCTGGCAGATATTTTGTTCGTGCAGATGATTCAACGCTGGGTGGAAATTCAGGGCGTGGCACACAGCGGCTGGCTGGGCGCTCTGCACGACCCGTTGATTGGCAAAGCCCTGAACCTGATTCACACTCAGCCCGAACACCCGTGGACGGTCGCTTCGCTGGCGCGGGCGGTTGCCTGTTCGCGCTCGGCGTTTGCGGCGCGCTTCGCCGCGCTGACGGGCGAGCCGCCGATGGAATATCTCACCCGCTGGCGGATGCAAATGGCGGCGCGTCTGCTGGCGCAGCAGGCAGATTTGCGCGTGAACGAAGCCGCCGCGCGGGTGGGCTACCGCTCTGAGGCGGCTTTCAGCAAAGCCTTCAAACGGGTAATGGGCAGCGCGCCGCGCAGCTATCGGCTGGCAGGGCGGAATTAACCTTTACTCTCCCATCTCAATCCGGCCCGGCACGCTCCCGGCGTCCAGCCATGCCTGAGCGGTCTCTTCGATGGTTGCCCAGCGGACGAAGGGATATTGATTCATCTCGTCCACGAAGGCGGTGATTTCAGCTATGCCGTCGCTGCTGTTGACAATTTGCAAGGTGGTGGGGTCCACCATGAGCGTGAAACTGATGACGGGGTAGGGATACTGCCCGCTGGCGATGGCTTGGGCGAGGGCGCGCGCATCGTTCAGTTGATGCGTGCCGCCGCCAACGCGGATGTATTGCCCGTTCGGGTTGTGCGTGGCATACTGCTCCGCGCTGAGCGGAATCCATATCCCTGCGGCGGTGTCGTCACAGCCGGGGCGGTGACCGGGGCAGTTTGTGCCGCCCCACAGCACGCGCGGAGTCCAGGTGAAGCCCTGATAGGTTTGCGGACCCATCCCATTCAACTCGCTGACCAGCATGCCCGAAACGACCGAGTTGGGATGCCCGCCCATTTGCGTGATGAGCCAGGCGGCTTTTGCGCGGTCTTGTGGGCTGTGAGTGTGAACATCCCACTGCACGCCCAGCGCTTCGGATTTTTGGATGAGTTCCGCCGCGCGGGGTTCGCCTTCGAGCCAGCCGATGTCCGCGCCGACAGACCATTTCATGCCAAGGGCGGTCACTTGCTGCAGGAAGGCGAGATAGACATCTACATTGGGCCAGGTCTGCGGCTTGGATTCGATATGGGTCGTGCCGGAGATGTACAGCAGGGTGGACGCGCTCGCTGCTGGCGCGGAGGCGGGAGTCGTTTCAGCGGGGGCAGAGGTTGGGGAAACGGAGGCAACTGTCGGCGCGGCGGGAGGCGGGGGCTGAGTCGCAGAGGGCAGCGAGCAGGCGGCAGTCATCATCAGGACGAGGAAAAGAATCAGCGGGCGTTTCATGTTTTATTCCTTTTTTCGCAAGATAAATCTTGCGCTACTTTGAAATCATATCCAAGACCATCGGCAAATTGACAATGCCGATTCTAGCGTTCTGCGAAGCAACGTAGAGGACGGTTTGCTCGTACATCGCCCACATGGCATCCTGCTCGGCTTGGGAGAGCAGCGGCGATTTGAGGGAGGGATTCCACGGCGGGCGTTTGCCGCCGTCCACATACACGGTCAGCCAGGCAGACTGCGCGGCGAAGAAATCGTTGTCGTGCATTTTCACGCCGACGAAATACGGGGCAATGCCTTGCGAGTTGTGCGCTTCGTTGAGCGCATTCTCAAATGAGGCGGCTGGGTCTGCGCCGACGTTTTGAAAGAGCATGTAATCGTAATGCTCAGGGCGAATGTATAAACCTTTCTTTGTGTCGCCCAGGTTGAGCGCGCGCCCGTGGACGACGGTCATCTGTGCGCCGAGTTCTTTGAAGACGCGCATCAGGGCAGAGTCGGCGTCAGCGGAGATGGATGAGGCGGCATACGGCGGATACCCAATCAGCGAAGCGACATATTGATAGCCGCCCGCCGCGTCGGTGGTCTGCCCAGTGACGGGGTCAACGGCGTGGGTTTCGTAGCGCAGCACGGTTTGGTAGAGTTCATCGGCGCTCATATTTTGCAGACCGAGCCAATCGTAATTATTGGCATACGGACGCGGGGCGCGGTAGTGATACGAGATGGCAACCACAGGCGAGGTCTTGAGCCGCTCCAGCAGTTGCGGGAATTGTTCGGCGTAGAGTTGCGCCATCACATCCGTTAGATAAATATCCACAGGCACGTTATAGGTTTCGTGCAGGGCGATGATTTTATCGAGCACGGCGGCGGATTGTTCGGGGTACGAAAAATCCTGCACGTTGATGGAGAAGATGGCGTAATCGTTGACCGTGACGGACGCAGAAATTGGCGCGGATGTCGCCGCTTCTTCCGTGTTTGGGGCTGGTTGCGTTTCAGTGGGTTGACTCTCCGCTGTGGGTTGACTCTGCCATGCATTGCACGCCAGCGAGATGACCGCGAGAAGCGCAAGGAAAAAAGTAAGTCGTTTCATGGTTAAAGCCCATTCCTGTAATTTTCAAATTCCAAAATCATGCTTTCCAATTCTGGCGAAATGCCATTGGCAATCAGGTCATTACTTTCAAACGGATCAACAGACAGGTCATACAACTCCCTGCGCCCGTCGGAGTATTCGATCAGTTTATATTGCAGGTTGCGAACCGTCCAGGCGGTGTTGCCATCGTCAAAGCGATATTCAGAATAGGCATACTCGCGTCCTGTGAAGGCTGAACTACTCAACGCATCCATAAAACTGACGCTGTCAGGGTGCGCGGTTTCTGAAATGCCTGCCAGTTCTGCAATGGTGGCGAACAAGTCGGTGATGTTAATGAGCGCGTCTTCGCGTTCGCCCATGCGTGTGACGTCCTCTCCCGCAATGACCATTGGCACATGGATGCCGCCTTCGTACACGGTGAACTTCGTTTTCTCAGGGTCAAAGCCCTGCGAGACGGTATCATGCGAGCCGTTATCGCCGATGAAGATAACCACCGTGTTGGCGCGTGTCTCAGGCGGCAGGGAATTGAGCAGGCGTCCCATTTCAGCGTCCAGCGCTTCCATTGCCGCAAAATAGTACGCGCGGGTGTTTTGGCGCATATCGCGCGGCGTTCCTGTTAATCCCTGCTGGGTGTATAGTCCCTCAGGCGGGAGGTGATTTGGAATATGCGGCGCGTTATATGCCAGCCACAAGAACCACGGTGCCTCCTGCTGCTCGATCCATTCCATTGCCTTGTCGGTGAATACAGTCGTGGCGTACCCGCTCACATGCGAACTCTCGCCGTCTTCGATGATGTCCCACTCGTAATAATCTTTCAAGCCAGAAGTGAGGAAGCCCGCGTAATGGTCCACGCCAAAGGATGCGGGGTGATTGGGGTCGGGCTGCCTGCCGCCCACATGCCACTTGCCGATGACCGCATTGGCATAGGAGGCTGGTGCAAGAACATCAAAAAGTGACTCGGTATCTTCCAGCCGTTCACCCGCCGCAAGGACGCCGTTATGCAGTCCATATTCTCCGCTCAAAATAGCGGCTCGCGTGGAAGAGCAAGCCGGTGTCGCCCAGACGTTATCGAAGACCACGCCCGATTGACACATCGCTTCGAGATTCGGCATGTTCGGTTTCTCCGCGCCGACTTCGTAACACGGGCTGGAATCGATGCCCACATCGTCCGCAATGACCAGGATGATGTTCGGCGGGGACGTATCATCTGCGGGCGCGGACAGCGTTGCTTCTGTTTGAGTTGCGGAAACAGCAGGAGTTGCCACAGCTTCTGCACTGCATGACACCAGAAGAACTGCTATGAGAATGGCGAAAGTAATCGCTTTATTTTTCATCAATGGAGTTTCCTTTCGTTACTCTTTGCTCTGGCAGGGGCTAAGCCCCTGCCAGAGCAAAGTAATTATTTCGCCATCTGCAAAATATCCTCCGAAGTGACCACCGTCAGATTCGCGGCGGCGTAGGCGACCATCTCTTCGTAGGCGGCGAAGATAGCGGCTTTGTCTTCTTCCGTGCGCGGACTGGATGGGTCGGGGGCGTTCAAATTCCAGGGCGCGGGCAGGGGGTTGCCCTTCTTCGCGCCGTTCATGTCGAAGTAGATGCTCGTCCAGCCTTCCGCGCCGCGGCGGTAGAAGTTGTTTTCGTGGATGAGGGAGGTGATGAACTGCGCACGCTTGTAGGACAAACTTTCAGTTTGTCCTCTCCATCGTTCCAGCCCCAACTCCAGCAGATGCAGGGGGCGGTAATCGGCGGCGTTGGGCTTGCTCATCATGTTCCACCAGAAGTTGTCCGTGCCGTCCACGAGGGTGTTGCGCGTCACGCTGAAGTCGCTGGGGCGGACGAGCAGACCGTTGACGTACTCGAAGGGCTGTTCGAGCTTCGTGCCTTCTTCGTGGTACAGGATGGTCATCTGCGCGCCGAGCGAGGCATAGACCTGTTGCGCCACGTCTTTGATGCGCCCGCTGTTCGGCACGGAGGCGACGACGGGTTTGCGCCCGAAAACCTGGGCAACGTAGGTGTAGCCGCCGGGGCGCGAACGGTCGAGGTCGCCGGTTTCGAGGTTCAGCGCATAGGTTTCGTAATCCAGCAGAGTCTGATACAGCGCGGCGTCGTCCAGCCCTTGCAGTCGGTCATCGAAGCCGGTATAGAGCGGGTGCGGCGGGCGGATGTGATAACTGATGGTCATGTTCGAGTTACGGAAGCGTTCGATGACGTCGGGGCGTGTTTCCGCCAGTTCACGGGTGATTTCGGCGGTGAAGTAGAAGTCGCCGCGCACGCCGTATTTCTCGAAGAGGTCCACCAGTTTGAGCAGGATGTCGGCGCTCTCGGTCGGATGTGTCCAGTCGTGGACGTTGATGACGAAGGTGATGTAAGGGATGTCAGTGGTCAGCGTGTCAGTAATCAGTGGGGCAGTAGTCGGCGAAGCGGTCATCTGTGGGGCGACAGTTGATGTTGCGGCGACGGGCGTGAGGGTGGGAATGGGAGGCGGGGCGCAACAGACCCAGCCGGGCAGCAGACTGCACGAGAGCGTGAGAAGGGTGATGAGGGTGAGAAGGAGGGAGAGGCGTTTCATATAACCTCATTTGGGGTCAAACAGGATAGACAGGATGTTCAGGATTTAATTTCAACGGACCCGCTTCAAACTTCCATCAGGGCAGACGAGATAGACCTGGTCTTGAATACCATCCTGCCCGCCGGAGATGCTGGACGGCTGGGTTTTCTCCAATTGCTTCAGCCGCCTGTGCGCGGCGCGGATGGCCGCACTCTCGCTGAGGAAGACTCCGGGAAGCGGATACCATTCCCCGGCAAAGGCGTCGTAGCCGCGCAATCGCCAGACTTGAAGATGTAGAAGACGCGCAATTGTTTCGAGCATGGATCGCCTGCCTCTGGTAGGACAACTCATAGAGTTGTCCTACATAGCAAACAGTTCTTTTGCATATTCCACGATGAAGCGGTCTTGCTGACGGTCAATGACGTTATCGGGCAGCATGGCGGGCGGATTATTCGGGTCGTAGGTTTGGTTGGGCGTTTCGTTGTTCAGCCGCACCCAGGGAACCCCTCCGCTTACGGCATTGTTGACCATCAGAATTGCGTGAGCGTTATCGGGCTGGACGTGGTCGGTTTGCGACTGCACGCGCTGATACGGGACGCGAATCTGAGCGATGAACGTGCTGGCTTCGCGCTCCGCCCAGAAGGCTTCATCCGCGCAGGAGGCAACGTCTTTCAAGTGACCCAGCCCCGCGCCGTCACAGCCGCCGGTGTCGTTTCGATTGGCGGGACCTTCCCAGTCAATCAGAAACTTGACCGGCAAATCGGGATGCCGCGCCAGCGCGCCCGCGCCCATCGTGATCCCATAGGAATAGGTCACAAGACCGATGTTGGCGGAGTCCACGCCGGGCAGGGTCGCGGCGAAGCGAATCACTTCCGCCAGCCCGTCCTGATGGACGAAGCCGTTGTAGTTCTCCGTCCCGTCGCTTTGTCCGCGCCCATCGGGGTCGAATACGACGGCAGTGTAGCCGGCCTGATTGACGACCTCTACCGTAGAAGGGCCTTTTGGCGGCTTCTTGAGGAAACTGTCGCTATCGCCATTCCCGCCGGGGACGAGGACGAGGGTCGGTAGTTTGCTTTGCCCGTCCCAGTTGTCGGGATAGAAGACGGCCACATACAACGTCGCGCCGCTGGAGGGATTGATGACGGTGTACGCGTTTCCCTCGCCCGCCTCTCTCACGACGGGAGAGGGGAGAGCAGAGCAATCCGCCGAACAGTTCTGCGCGTTCTCCGGTCCCTGGCAAACGCCATCGCCGCAGGGCTTGCCGGAAGGAGGCTGACCGGCAGGCGGCTGGACGGGAGGAGGCGTCGCCGCGAGGGTCATGGTCGGAGCGGCTTCGGTCGCAGAGACGGGCGCGGCGGTTGGTGAGCCTGTCGAACCAGCAGTCGGCGTTTCCGTCCCCTGCGCCAGCGGCGCGGTCAACGCGCAAGCCATGAGAAAGAGACTGGTGAATAAGAGAGTGAAGGGTTTCATAGCATCTCTCCATCACTGTTTACTGTTCACTGCCCACTGATTACTGACTCTCACTTCGGCGCCACACCCGGATTCGCCGCCTCCCACGCCGCGTAAGCATCCGCCATCTCGGAGAAGGTCGCCCATTGAACTTGTCCGCTGGCGACGAGCGGGTCAACGACCTCGGTCAGAAACTTCTCGATGACGGCGAAGGGCTGATTTGGGTCGCCGCGAAATTCGCCGGGGTGAATGGTGAAGTGGAAGACGTTAACTTTGCCCGCTTGGGCGGCTTCGAGCGAGGCATAGAGTTGCGTCTTGAGATACTCAAAGTAGGCTTCGTCACCGCCTGCATCCTGACTGCGGCGCATGGAAGCGAAATTATTCTTATCATATTGCCCTTCAGGCAGGAAAACAATCGCGCCATTCGGGTCATGCTGGGTGAAGAGCGTGAAATCCACGCCATCCGTGCCGCCGGCCGGCCGCCAAGGGTTCACGCCCACGAGCGAGAGGTCGGTGCTTTGCATCTGCGGATTCTTCCAATCGCTGTTCACGTCCAAGCCCGCGCATTCGGCGGCTTCGTAAACGTTCGGATAGAGATTGCCGCCGCTCCAGTAGCGGATGTCGGTCACACCGCTGGCCTGCGTGATGAGGGCGATTTCCTGCTTCATCACGTCGCACCACTGCTGAACGGAAAGCGCTGACGAGTTCTTGCCCAAATGCGCGTCCTCGTGGAAGTGCAGGGCAATTTCATGCCCGCGCGCCGCCAGGTCAGCGAGAATGGTGTTACCCGACTCAATCACAACGGTAGTAAACGGGCTTTGCGCCTGAATTGTCATCCGCCCGCCGTGCGCCTCGACGATGCCCGTCACGGTCAGAATATCCTGCACATGACGCTGGAAGAACTGCGGCTGGTGATAATCGCCCTTGCCGTTGCCGTACCCCTGTGCGGTCTCGCCCATCGGCTCGATGTGCATCCCAATGGTGAAGTAGAGGACGGCGGGAGAGGAAGAGGATTGAGTAGTTGGCGTGAGGGAATTGGTCGCTGGTAATTGGGGACTGGTAATTGGGGATTGGGTGGTGGCGGGCGCGCCGGTCAGCGAACACGCCAGACTGAACGAAACCAGAAGGGTGAGAAGGAAGGTCATACGTTTCATGTGGAATTCCTTTTATCAATGTTTAGTTTTGCCTCCAGCGCATTACATGCGTTACGGCAGGCAATCGTATAATTTCAAGGCTTGGTTGAGCGTATTTTGCGATAGGGCGACGCCCGTTACAGTCTGACAAGAAGCCTCTAGCCATACGGATATTTCTGCCTTACTTCCATTTTCGCCGCCGTATAAAACGTAGCGCAGTTCATTGTTAGCGACCATTTCTTGTAAATCGCTTACTGTCACAACGTCATCTTGACCGCCAAAACCGCCCATGTATAAAACGGGTCGCCCAGTTTCAATGACTAAATTTGCCCCCGTTTGCGAAGACGGCACAGCGACTAAATATTCAATACCTTGCGTGTTGGCTTGTAAAAACTCAACCAATGGCGCATTAACATTTTCTCCATTGCCGCCATTCACAGGCGCAGGGACGCCGCGTAACCTTTGATTTTGCCCCTCATACGCAGTGGGTAAATTATGATTTGAACCCGATGCAACTGTCATCACGCTCCAATACAAAGGAATGACGCATATTGAGGCGAAGACGATGACGATGACATAAGCCAACCGCTTCTTGACAACGGCGAGTATGGCGCCGCACCCCAGCATAATCAATATCCCAAGCATCCACCACGAAAACTCGTTGTATTGCGTGGCGGCAAAGATTTGAAAAACAAGGGTGGCGATAGCCGAAACGATTAACAAAGCTAACGCCCAAGGCTTATCTTCACCCCATCGCCAAATTTGAGCAAAGCCCACCCCAACCATTGCGCCTAACGCAGGGGCAAGCATAATGGCATAATAC
Source organism: Anaerolineales bacterium (assembly GCA_034434495.1). GTDB lineage: Bacteria > Chloroflexota > Anaerolineae > Anaerolineales > Villigracilaceae > Villigracilis. The sequence continues at coordinate 127,090 of DAOTZE010000026.1, read as the reverse complement.
GCATGGAAAATTCCAGAAATCATGCTGAAGAACACAACGCAAGTGAGCAGCCACCCGCCCCAAATAATTAATGCTTTATGCGCATTTGATTCAATCGGTAATTTTATTTTTGAAGCCAATAAAGCCAGTAAAACGCTAATCAAAGCAAAAGGCAATAACCACGACATTTGTTTAGAAAGCGGTTGAGTAAAAAAGCGGAATATCCCCGGCGACCCCGTTTCGTTTGAAAACGGAACGCCGCTATTTTGACCCATTGGTTGCTGACCGTTTTGCGGAAGCATGTTAACAGGCGCGCAGGCTAACTCGGTTGAGTTAAGCGGCGTAATACATGACCCATGAATGGTTTGCCCATTAGGCGTGGTGAACGAACAAGATGAACCTTGCGTTTGACCCGCGCATGCTTCCAGCGCAAACGGCGGGGGATTCCCCTGTTGGGGCTGAGAGTTTGCTCGCGCGGGTTGAGCAGGCTGAAATCCAGATGGAGGCGCGTTGTTATCGCGTTGATTATCCAAGCGCGAAATTCCATTATGCCCAAAGATTAATCCAAACACAGTGTTGTTACCGCTTGAACCAATGTAAGGGCGATTTTCCGCTGGCGTTAAATCTACAACAATTGCCCATGATAAAGAAACGACCATTAAAAGAACGGTCGCTAAACTTAAGTTGATAATTTTGCGAAGCCAATTTTCTTTCGCCGCAAAAAAATAAAGCGCGTAAAAAGCGGGGAGCGGCAAAAAGGCTTGCAACATTTTGATATTGAACCCAAGCCCAACAAGGAATGCGCCAAGCATAAGCCATTTTATTTTCCCCGTTTCGGCGGCTTGAATAAATGCGTAAGCCGCAAGCAACAAAGTGAAAACCAACATGCCGTCCATCGTGTTGTTGCGATTGGTTGCAATGAACACAGGCGTAATTGACATGACAAACCCCGCCACGATGCCTGCAATTTCGCCCATATATTTTTTAACCATGCTATAAAGCAACGGAATACCAAACACGCCCGCTAAAATATTTGGAAGCGAAACGGTAAAACCGCTTACGCCCAAAAAGTATGCGAAGATAGTTTGAATCCATAACCCTAGCGGAGGTTTATCTACCGTCACCGAACCGCCTGGCTCTGCCGCTGCGAAGAAAAAGTTGCGCCATGATTTCAGCATGGATTCAACTGCGGCTGTGTAATATTGATTTGCATTGCCGATGGCATCAATGTTGTAGAGGTGCAACGCCAATGAAAAAAACATAATGGCGACGACGATAAGCATGGCGGGGGTGATATTGGCAAATAGTTTTTTACTAAGAAATGAATGTTGTTGCGGAAAAGTTTCTGTTGTCATTTTAATAAACTCCTTTACTAGCCTTGCGACTTACGAACTTACATCTCTCGAAACGTCCAAGTTTTATTTGCAAAATAATTCCAAAACACTACCACGCCCGTAGCGATAATCTTTGCAGGGAAGTACGACCATTCCGATTGATGAAGCAAAACGAGAAAAACCTGCTCTAACAAAAGTACAATGACATTATTCAACGTCAACCCAATTAAGCTGACGATAACGTATTGCCCGAACTGCTTTTTCCAATTTGCATGTTCAATATCTTCAAACGTCCACGCGCGATTAAGCGTGAAATTATTTGTTAGCCCTACGGTAAAAGAAACGCTGTTTGCCAATAATGTGTGCAAGCCCGCCAATTTGAGCAAAGTCAAAACGCTAAAATCTAACAATGTGCCAAGCGAGCCCACAATCGCAAAACGGACGAAACGAGTCGCTTCTTTTTTTGAATGAGTAAGCGTAGAGTTTGTCATGCCCACAGTGTATCTGGCGCAACCCAAAACCGAGAGTGAAGCCAATCACGAATTTTCAATTTGCCCAAATGAATTTTCCACCCGCCCCCATGACAATTGTCATAGATTCAACATCCAAACAGTGACCGCCAACATTCCCATAGATACCCCCCTCGTGATAAGATAAATTTATGCCAACCGACTCGCTAAAAATCCTTCGCACCGCCGCCTGGATTTGGCTCGGCTTCTTAATCGCAATGGCGCTCATGGATACCATCTTATACACGCCGCGCATTCAAAGAGCGCTGGCAATTTCCGAGCGCATTCAAGCCTTGCAACAAAATCAACAACCGCTGCTTCCGCCGCAAAGACTGGGGCAACCGCAAAATCCCTTCGCGCCCATTTACCTTTTTTACCTTAGCAACGGCATTGCCGCCCTGCTCTTTTTACTATTCTCATTTTGGGGTTGGATAAAAGAAAAACTAGGCGAACTGTTTTACCCGCTGATGATTTTCTTAATCGCCGCCGCGCCCATTTTTATCAACGTACTCATTGTCCCGCGTTTTCCGCAAGGTCCGCTTTCCAATGCCGAAGGCATGGCGCTGCGTCAATTGCCCGTATTGTTTGTGGCGCTAGCGCTCGTGGCATGGGAATACAAACTCATACATATTATTTTATTTGCCCTGGCAACGGCAATGCTCGAACTTACCTTAATCGTTCTAAACCCATTCGATTTTCGCAACATTTTTATATTTATCTTTGTCGCCATCGTCCGCACCATTAGTTTTATTGCCGTTGGCATTTTTATTAATGCGTTGGTCACGCGTTCTCGTTTACAACAACAGTCTCTGCGCGAAGCCAACGCCAACCTCGCGCATTACGCCTCCACCTTAGAGCAACTTGCCGTAAGCCGTGAACGCAATCGTCTCGCCCGCGAATTGCACGACACCCTCGCTCACACCCTCACCGCTTTATCCGTTTCGCTTGAAACCGCCAAAGCCTACTTTGACGTGGACATTACCCAAACCCGCAACCTCATAGAGAAATCCATCGAAACCACACGCAAAGGAGTGGACGAAACCCGCCGCGCTTTGAAAGCCTTGCGTTCTTCTGATTTAGAAGATTTAGGATTAAGACTCGCCGTCAAAAAAATCGCCGAATCCGCCGCTTCACGCTTCTCGCTTGACCTCAACCTGCATCTCGACCCTATGCCTTCTCTCAGCCCCGATGTAGAGCAAACCATTTTCCGCATCGCGCAAGAAGCGATAGAAAACATCGTCAAACATTCAGGCGCAAAGCGCTTTTCCGTTCGTCTCACGCATACGAACCATCACGCCCATCTCATCATCCAAGACGACGGCATAGGCTTTGATGTAAAATCTAAAACGTCCACCGGGCATTTTGGATTAATCGGCATGAAAGAGCGCGCCGAACTCGCTGGCGGAAGTTTACAAATTGAAAGCGAAAAAGGCAAAGGAACGCGAGTGACATTAAAAATTTAATCCCTTTATCGGCTCAAAGATTGGCGGCTGAAACAATCTAAAGTTGGTGATTTCCTATGAAAATACTATTATGCGACGACCAAGCAGTCATCCGCGATGGGCTTGAAATGCTCCTCACCCTTGAAAAAGACTTTCAAGTGGTTGCCTCCGCTCAAGACGGAGCAGAGGCGCTTGAACTCGCCCAAAAACACAAGCCCGATTTAATTTTGATGGATTTGAAAATGCCGATTATGAACGGCATTGAAGCCACGCGCGAAATTCGCAAAAAATTGCCCAACGTAAAAATTTTAGTGCTAACCACTTACGACGACGACGAATGGCTGTTCGACGCTATCCGCGCGGGCGCATCGGGTTATTTACTCAAAGACACGCCGCGCCAAAAAATTATCGAAGCCATTCGCGGCACACTGGAAGGCAAATCTTTCCTCGACCCCGCCGTGGCTGGCAAAGTATTGCACCAAGTAGCCAGCAATCAAACGCAACCCGCTTCTATCTTAAAAGAAAAACTTACCGAACGCGAGTTAGACGTGCTGTGCCTGCTTGCCAAAGGAATGCCGAATCAAGACATCGCCTCTCACCTACATTTATCCGAAGGCACAGTGCGTAACCACGTCAGCGCCATTTTAGAAAAACTCAACGTTTCTGATAGAACCCAAGCCGCAATTATTGCCATTCAGCATGGGTTGTAACTACTTACATCCTTTTTCTAGCGCTGGGTTTACCGCCGCATTTCCCGCTCTACTCCATAATGTATTCAAAGCGGGGCATAATGTCGGCTGAGATTTAATCGTGCGTTCGGTTAACTCCACTGCCGAATCTATACTGCCCGTTTGCGCAAACGCTTCAATAAATATTAAATTCTCAACAGGCAATTTGGGGGCAAAACCATTCTGTTCCGCTTCACGATACAAATTGACAACTTCGTCCCAATTTCCTGTCTGACGCGCCGCTTCCGCTTTTGTATAAAAATAGCACCAACTATGCGCGGGTTCACTTCCAAACAAGGTTCTATCTAACGTTGGGTTTGCATCGAGCAAAATCAAATCGGGGTTCGATAGTTCAATCGCTTGTATTAAATACACATTTGCGTCTGGCACGGTTTCGGCGTTGTTATAAATTGGGTCAAGCACGCGCAAGCAACCGTCCGCTTCTTTATAAATCACAACGCTATCAGAAGTATTCCCGCTAAAACGTACGGTTCGATATTGCGTTTCAATGGGGCGCCCCGCCTTTATTTCTCCGACATTAAATCTTGTTTTCAAATACATCAGCAGATATGGAATGTCGCGCTTATCTAAATCGGGGGCGTATAGCCAATTGAGCGCCGAAGTCAATTGATAATCGGAAGCGTATTGAAAAGGCAATTCATAAGTTAATATCGCCGTATTTTCTTTGAGCGCCGGCATCCGCCATGCCATTTGCCAAAAAAACTCTTGCTGATTTGCCCAATCTCTTCTGAACGTATTGGCGATTGAAAATTGATAAGCGGTAGATACGCCAATCAAAATACTCAATGCCATAATTTTTCCGCGCCCCTCTCTTAACGTCAACTCTGCCAGCCCAACGATAAACAAACTAGCCCCCAGCATGATTGAAACGAAGAAGCGGTCGTAATCAAATTCTATTTTTAAGGGTAAGCCCGCCGCCCAAGAGGGGAGCCTGCCTGCAAAAACGGCGATGAGACCAATGAGGGCGAGTTGTAAACCAGTATTCGTAACTCGTAATTCGTAATTTGTAAATTGTTCTTGTTTAGATTGAACAACAAAAAAAACAGCGAAAGTGGACGCTATAAAAATCAATAACGCAACTATTTGAGTGAGCGAGCCGTCAATACTCGCAAAGACGTTAAATGCATTTAGCCAAGAAACAAAACCCGATAATGACAGCGTGTTAATAAACTCATTGACTAACGCCAAAGGCGACAAAGCGGGGGCTAAATCAATATCATAAGAAGCGTACGCAGAGGATTGATGATAGAGATACGTCCAAATGGCGTTTACAATCCAAACGGTAACATAGGGAAACCATGTCGCTATACTTTTTTGAATTAATGCTTTACGATTTTGTATTGTTTCAGACAAAACCGCCACAATAAAGCAAAAACGTAAAATTTCTAGCCCAAAGAAATATTCGGTGGAGAAAAGCCCAAGCGCTTGTAAAAGAACTGCAAGAATCAGAAAATATTTTGGACTACTTTCATTTCGTAAAATCTTTACTGTTACGATAAAAGAAGAAAGAAGAAAGATTAACGGAATCAATTCCTGATTGACATGCGTCAACGCTGCCCATTGTTGCCGATAAGCAGGATAAACGGTAAACAACAATGCCACCCAAAGGGCGGGCTGTGTCGGTGTAGGGAAAACTTGACGAAGCAACGCCCAAACTTGAAACCCAAGAATGAAGCGAACAATCAACCCAAGAATCTGCCATGTCAGCGGATGCCCGCCAAAAATAGAAGTAGTGACAGCGAAGATATATCCTAATAATGGGCGAAAAGGGCGAAAGCCTTCAATAAAATCGGTAGGACCGAAAAATTTTAGAAACCAGGCAAACGGTAAATCGTCCCAATAAAACCCGAGCCACGGCGTGAGCAAGCCATAGGCTAGCAAAATAATCAACGCAAATAAAAACGGAACGATAAAGGGCTTTTGTAGAAATTGGTTGTTCTTTTTCATTAAATATGATTCTACCAGCGAAAGCTAAAAAACTTGCTTTGGTATAATCTTTTTTATGAATGAAAAACGCGCGAATTTTTTAATTTATCTAACATTGATAGTCGTCTTCCTTGCGCCGCGCTTGCCAGGCATTGATTCGTTTGTGACGTTAGACGAGCCTTCATGGTTAAGTCAGGGCGCGAATTTTTACTACGCGCTGGGGCAGCGTGAATTTGAAAAAACAGTCTATGAATATCAACCTGCCGTCACCACAATGTGGATTATCGCTACGGCAATGCACTTATACTTTCCGGAATTTCGCGGTTTTGGGCAAGGATATTTAGATTATGAAAAAGGGCGGCTTGACCCATTTATGTACGACAAAGGTTACGACCCGTTGACGTTATTAGAATATGCGCGTTTGATTCAAATATTTATTCTTTTATTTTTATTTTTGTTTCTTTATTATTTGTTACAAAAAATGATTCCTAAATGGGTTGCCGCATTTGCAGTTATCTTTGCTTCGTTTGACCCATTCTTTCTAGGTCATAACCGCATGTTAGACCATGAAGCGATGATGGCTTTGTTTGTCATGATTTCGGTTTTTTCTTTAACGGTTTACCTTATACAAGATAAAAAATTTATTTTTTTAGCGCTTTCAGGCGTTTCGGCTGGTTTGGCGCAGCTGACAAAATCTTCGGCTATTGCAATTCTGGCGCCCATTGGCGTTTTGCTATTCATTCAGTTTATTCAAAATCGTAAAGAAGGCTGGCTAAATTCTTTTTTGGCGCAAGCGAAAATATTTTTGATTTGGCTGGCGTTCCTTATCCTCGCTTATTTTGTTTTTTGGCCCGGCATGTGGGTGGCGCCTGAAAAAATGTTATATGAAGTGTACGGCAACGCCTTCAGTTACGCCTTTCAGGGCGCGCGCCTAAAAGTGACTGAAGAGTTGGACGTTTCTTCTTTCAATCTCGAATCTAATTTCTATGGCGTGAGAAACGTTTTTTATGTCTTGTTATATCGCCTGACTCCATTGACGTGGCTCGGCGTAATATTAGGCTTCTTCTTCCGCTTCATCCAACGTGATGAATTGATTCGCGTTTTCAAACTTTTAACTACGCTTCTGCTTGCCGCCGCTGCGGGGTTTATCTTGTTATTTGGCGTTGCGCAAGGGCGAAACTCTCCTCATTATATTTTGACCAGTTATTTGGCGTTGAATATAACGGCGGGCTTTGGTTGGTTTCATTTCCTCACTTGGCTCGCTGAGAAAATCAAACTTACAAAGTGGCGAACGATTCCAATTGCCGTAATCCTTATCGTTCAAATGTGGAGCGCGCTTTCGTACTTTCCATACTACTACACCTACCGCAACCCGATTTTATATTCAATGGGTTGGTATAACAAATACCCGCAGTTTCCATATTGCGAAGGCTTAGAAAAAGCCGCCGCATACCTCGCTCAGTTGCCCGGCGCCGAAGAGGCGACAGCCTTTGTCTATTACCCGCGCGGGTGTTTCTCCTATTTCTTCCCCGGCGAAACCACCGCTTTTCGCCCTTATTATATAGACGGCAATCATAACGAAGATTTACTCAATTACTTAACCTCAGCCGATTATTTGGTGGTGTATTACGCCAATCAAATTCAATTATCAAAGTATCATCCATTTTTAGATATTCTTTCTACGCAACAGCCTATCTACGAAGTTTGGATGAACGATTACAAATACGTTCAAATTTACAAGGTCGATTCTCTTCCGCCTGAAATTTTTGAAGCGTTAGCGGATTTATAATGAAACAAAAAAATTGGCGCACATGGGCGCTTGCCTTTCTCCTGTTAATTGTCGTTGCTCCTTCGCATATCGTCCAAAACGACCAAACGATTACAATTGACGAGCCTTGGTGGGTGATTTCAGGCTCCAATTATTATTACGCGCTTACGCATCGCGATTTTGCAAACACCCGTTACGATTATCATCCCGCCGTCACAACGACATGGGCGATAACCGCCGGTATGCTTTCATACTTCCCTGAATATCGCGGCTTAGGGCAAGGATATTTTGACGTGCGCAAGCCGAATTACGAAGAATTTCTCCGCGAACAAGGCAAAGATGTTTTAACTCTTTTGCGAAATAGCCGCTTCATTCAAACTGCCGTGATTCTTACGTTCGCAATGCTCGCGTTTTATTTTCTGCAAATGTTAGTCGGTCGTTTCATTGCGTTTCTTTCCATTGCTTTGGCAACGCTGGCGCCGTTTTTTCTGGGGCATGCGCGTTTGTTTAATCATGAAGGTATGTTAGCGATATTCGTCTTGGCGTCGTTCCTTGCCGCTTATGTTTATTTGCGTCAAGATAAAAAAATATTATATTTGCTTATTTCTGGCGCATCGTTTGGGTTAGCGCAATTAACCAAATCGTCATCTATTGTGTTGATGGGCTTAGTGGGATTAATGCTTTTGATTCAATTAATTAGAAAAGATGAAAACCCGCTCCCTTCTAAGTTGACATCTGCCGCAAAAACCTTCGGCATTTGGCTTGCCTCCGCCGCTTTCATTTACTTCATCCTCTGGCCCGGTATGTGGGTTGCCCCCGCTAAGACGCTTTCTGAAGTATATGGCAATGCCTTTAGTTATGCCTTTCAGGGCGCACGGTTAGACGCGTTAGAAGAAATAGAAGAAACCCCGCCTGCCGAATTTAACATTCAAAGCCGAATGGTTGGAATTAGGCTGTATATCAACTACTGGCTTTCCGGCACGACTTTCATCACATGGCTTGGAATGATTTTGGCTGGCGTTGGCTTGCTTAAGAAAAATCCGCTCATCCAAAAATCGCTCATGCTTTATTTGCTTGTTTTAGGCGGTTTATTTATTTTCATGTTTGGCGTTGTGCAGGGGCGTAATTACGCGCATTACATCGCCAGCTCTTTCTTAGCGTTTGATATTCTTGCCGGCATAGGTTGGGGGGCTGCGTGGATGTATGCCCAAAGCAAATGGCAAATTTTGAATAGAACGTATGCAAGCGTTGCGTTTGTGGTGGCTTTAATATCCGCTCAAATCGGCTTTGGGCTTCCGTATGCGCCGTATTATTTCACCTACAAGAATCCACTGGCGAAGCAACCCGCCACCTTTGGTTATGGCGAAGGCTATAACCTTGCGGCAGAATACTTAAACAATAAGCCAAACGCGCGCGACCTTAGGGCTTATGTGTATAACGGTATGGGTACATTCTCATATCTTTTTACTGGCGAAACTTTAGTTTTCAAGCGCGTGTATTTGGTGGATGAATCTTACGAGCAAATTGTGCAAGAAATACAATCGTCAGATTATTTGGTTTTGTATCCAATTATCCGCGAGAAGCAGCCCGAAACCGAAAAACTATTTCAGGCGTTTGAGCGCATCGCTCCTGAAAAAACAATCCAAATTTATGGGGTAGATTATGTGTATATCTACAATGTGTCGGATATTCCAGAGTCGGTGTATGCGGCGTTGCTGAAAGAGTAAGAAACCGCCTCCCTTGTAAAAAACAGTTCTCCCCGAAAGAGCGAAGCGCTGCGCTTCGCTCACTGCCTTATAAATTGCCTGTGCATTCTCCTCTTTCTTTGTTCAAGAAAGAGGAGAACTTCTTTTTAATCGATGGGTAAGAAAATGGCTTTTGTGATATTCTATAAAATAAGTTATTGCAAAAACTTGCAATAAGCGATTGCCTATAATAAATCAAACTTTATGTCTTGCGCTGATAGATACGCCCCTCAACTTCGCGCTCGCGGCTACCGAATGACCCCTCAACGGTTGGCGATTTTGCATACGCTTCATCATGCGGGGCGGCACTTAACCCCAAGCGAAGTGTACGCTCAGGCGCAGAAACGGGTAAAAGGTCTAACCGAAGCGACTGTTTATCGCACATTGGAATTTTTAACGCAAAATCAACTTGCCCGCCCAACGCATTTAGGCAATGGTCGCCTTGTGTATGAAATTGCGCGGCATGAGCATCATCATCTCAAATGCCGCATTTGCGGAAACGAAATGGAGGTGGAACATCGCTTATTAGAAAAATTATATAAGAGTTTAGAAAGCGCAAGCGGTTATCAATTAACGGATAATCACATCACATTTTTAGGTTTATGTCCCACTTGTCAAAAAGGAGAATAGACTATGTTACTTTCACCAGCTCCGCTTCACATTCCCGATGGATTCTTAAGCGTTGTTGTTTCTGTCATTTGTTGGGGAATTACGATTGTTACGCTATATTTTGCAATTTCAAAAACCAACCAATCGCTTGGCGAAAAACAAATCCCGCTGATGGGGGTGATGGCGGCGTTTATCTTTGCGGCGCAGATGATTAACTTTCCAGTAGCGGGCGGCACGTCTGGTCACATGCTGGGCGGGGCGTTAGCCGCCATTGTGTTAGGTCCATGGGCTGGCATGTTGGTGATGACCGCCGTGATTGCATTACAAGCCCTGCTCTTTCAAGACGGCGGCTTAGTGGTGATGGGCGCAAACATCTTAAACATGGGGCTTATCACCGCCGCCATTGGGTATGGTTTATATCGTTCTGTGAGCGGGCAATCGAAAGCCGTAAAACTTGGGGTCACTGGTTTTGCGGCGTGGCTTTCCGTTATGGCAGGCGCTTTGTTCACCTCGCTCCAACTTTGGTTGAGCGGAACGTCTCAATTAAATATCGTCATCCCCGCTATGATGGGCGTGCACGCGCTGATTGGCATAGGCGAAGCGTTAATTACAGTTTTTGCCTTAGCGTTTATTATGCAAACCAGACCCGATTTACTAGGCGAGGGTTCTGAATCTGCAAAGGCAAGCAAAAATTGGATATATGTTGGCGGAGCGATTGCCTTACTTGTGGTTTTCCTTTCGCCGCTTGCTTCAGGCGACCCAGACGGTTTAGAGCGCGTGGCGATTGATATGGGATTTATTGACGCCGGGCAAGAGGCGCCTTATTCCATTATTCCTGATTACACGCTTCCTTTCTTAGGTGAAACTGCTCTTTCGACCATTTTGGCAGGAGTCATCGGGGCGGCAGTAGTCGCTGTAATTATGGTCTTAGTGGGGCGCGGCTTGAAGGCAAAGTCGTAAAACGCGAAAAATGAAACGTGAAACGTTATTCATATATTTACGTTTCACGTTTCACTCTTCAATTTCAAATCGTAAACCTGAAATCATAAATTGCCATGCACTTCGATGCCTTTGACCGTTACCACGAGAAAGAAAGCCTTCTCCACAAACTCGACCCGCGCGTAAAAGCCTTGGTGACGGTTATTTTTATCGTTTCCAACGCTTTGCTCCCAGACGGCGCATGGCTGGCTTTTCTTTTGGCTTGGTTGTTTGTGCTTGTTACGAATGTCATTTCCAAATTAGGCATCGGTTTTACGCTTAAGCGTTCTATCATCGCTTTGCCGTTTGCCTTAATTGCCATTACCGTTTTATTTTCAATTCCCGGCGAACCGCTCGCCACTTTTTATTTTTTGTCGTCGCAATTTACCGTTACCGATAACGGATTATTACGTTTTGTTAGTATTCTCATCCGCTCATGGCTTTCTATTCAAATGGCAATTTTGTTGGTGGCGGTGACGCGCTTTCCTGATTTGATACACGCCTTAGAGCATCTAAAAGTCCCCGCTATTCTTACGACCATTATTGCCTTTTTATATCGCTACCTTTTTGTGATGACGGACGAAGTCTTTCGTCTGCTTCGGGCGAGGGAATCCCGTTCGGGCGGGGTAGCAGGCGGAAGGTCGGGGGGAGGCGTTGTGTGGCGGGCAAAAGTGGCGGGCAATCTGGCAGGTCAGCTGTTCTTACGCAGTTTTGAACGCAGCGACCGCATCTACAACGCTATGCTATCGCGCGGGTATGCGGGGCGTTTATATACGTTAAATCCGCATGACATGAAATCATACGATTATTTTGCCACCGCTTTTGCAATTGGCTTCATTTTTATTTTACAAGCGCTCGGAAGACTCTAATGCCTATTACTCATATTCAAAAACCTGTAATTCAACCCGAAACAGATTGCGATGTTTTATCTGTAAGCGATTTGCATTTTTCATATCCCGACGGTCACGTCGCTTTGCAAGGCGTGTCGTTGAAATTATGCCGCGGCGATAAAGTTGCGTTGGTGGGTCCGAACGGCGCGGGAAAATCTACATTGATGTTGCACCTTAACGGTATTTTGCATGGCAAAGGCGAAATTGAGGTTGCGGGCAAAAAACTCACCAAAGATAATTTGCCGACGATTCGGGCAATGGTGGGGTTGGTTTTTCAAAACCCCGACGACCAATTATTTTCGCCGACCGTTTTTGAAGATGTGGCGTTTGGTCCGTTACACATGGGCTTGCCAGAAGATGAAGTTCGCGCACGGGTAGATGTGGCGCTAGAAGCCGTGCGAATGACAAGTTATAAAGAGAGGTTATCTCACCATTTAAGCGTGGGCGAAAAGAAAAGAATCGCTATTGCGACGGTATTGTCTATGAACCCAAGTTTGTTAGTGTTAGACGAGCCCTCGGCAGGTTTAGACCCACGCGCGCGCAGGACATTAATTAATTTATTGCGCGAACTGCCGATAACGATGTTGGTTTCAACGCATGATATGGCGTTGGTCAATGAATTATTCCTGCGAACTATTGTGATGGATGAAGGCAGAATTGTGGCGGATGGTTTGACTCAAGATATCCTTGCTGATGAAGCGTTTTTGAATCGGCATGGGTTGGAGAAGCCATAACAAAACCGTAATTTCAATTCCTTGACGAAACCTTCTGTTCACAAGTATCCTTGCAGAAGGTTTCTTTTTATTAATTGGAGTTCAAGATGGCAAGAAAAGCAAATAAATTTATAAAAAGTTTTCTATTGTTTTGTTTGTTGTTATCGCTATTTTCAACCTTGTTTTTGACACAACCGAATACAAATGTCGCGGCGCAAGAACCAACCCCCACGCCAGAGGTTGAGCCGCGCATTGTGGGCGGGCAATTGGCTGACCCTGGCGAATACCCTTGGCAAGTGGCTCTTATTAATAGCGTCGCCCAAGATTACACTGATGATTTTTATTACGAGCAATTTTGTGGCGGCTCTTTAATTACGCCATATTGGGTATTAACCGCCGCGCATTGCGTTACAGAAAATAATGGCGCAATTTCATCAATTGGGAGCATTGATATCGTAGCAGGAATTTATGATTTAGCATCGCCTGATGCGGGCTATCAACGTAAAGATATAGCGCAAATTATTCGACATCCTAATTACAACAGTATTACTTTAGATAATGATATTGCTTTAATTCGCTTAACCTCGCCTATTATTTTAGGTGGGAGTGGCGAGACCGCTACGGCGTTAGTAGGATTAGCGACCGCCACAATAGGCGATTTGGCGGGTTATACGCCGTCTTGGGTGAGCGGTTGGGGAAAAGTTGCCGTCAACCCACCTGCTTATGATACTGAATTGTATGAAGTTGACTTGCCAATCATATCAAATCAAGAATGCTCTAATTCTTGGAGCGGAATTATCCCAGGCAATCTTTGCGCAGGAAATGGAACAGGTAAAGATTCTTGTAGCGGCGATTCTGGAGGGCCTTTAATTATTTATCAGAGTGGCCAAGCTGTACAAGTTGGGCTTGTATCATCTGGCGCTTCCGCTTGTGGCGATTACCCCGGTATTTATACGCGTATCTCTTACTACAAAAGTTGGATTGATACATATATCCCTCCCGCTCAGGTTAATTATATTACCCGTGTAGACGCCAACCCAACGAATGCATCTTCTATTGTGTTTAATGTTAACTTTGTTGCCGATGTAACAGGCGTAGATGTTTCGGACTTTACATTAACAACAAGCGGAGTTTCAGGCGCCTCAGTCGCTCATGTTAGCGGTTCAGGCTCTTCTTATTTGATTACGGTAAATACTGGAAGCGGGGATGGAGAAATTAGATTAGATGTAACTGATAATGACACAATTTTAAGCTCATATTTGATGCCTTTGGGAGGAGTAGGAATTGGCAACGGCAACTTCACTTTTGGCGAAAAATATACAATAGATAAAACGCCGCCGAGCGTTTTATCTATCACGCGCGCGAGCGCAAGCCCTAGCGCCATGCAAAATGTTTCGTATCTAGTTACCTTTTCAGAGAATGTCACAGGGGTAGATAGCGCCGACTTTACATTAGTTACCAGCGGCGTGGCGGGCGCATTTGTAAGCGGCGTGAATGGAAGCGGCAACACGCGAGTCGTTAGCGTGAGCACAGGGCAAGGAAGCGGAACAATTCAATTAAACTTTGTGGATAATGACAGCGTGACCGACCTTGTGACCAACCCAATATCGGGCGGCGCAGCGGGAGAGGTATACACGATTCAAAAACGGCAATTGAAAGCGCCTGTGTTACGCTCGCCGCGTTCAGGCGCGACGCTGAACAATAACATGCCGAATTTTATTTGGCAAAACGTGGCAGGCGCGTCAAGTTATGAAATTCAAATTGATAATAATAATGATTTCAGTTCGCCTGAAGATGGCGCTAACGGCGTGCCTGGCACAAACTATACTTCGAGCGCTTTGCCTGAAGGCACACATTACTGGAGAGTAAGAGCCAATGATGTCAGCGCCAATCCAGGACATTGGAGTGCGGTCCGCACTATCATTATAGATACAACGGGTCCAGTCGCGCCCACACTTGTTTCGCCAGCCGATGCCTTTAACTCCTCCAATCGGGTTGTCACCTTTCGTTGGCAAAGCGTGAGCGATGCCGTTGAATATCGAATTAAGATAGATAACAATATGGACCTGTTATTTCCTGAATACATTTTTACGTTGCGAGGTGTAATAAGAAGAGCAAATTTAACAACAGGAACATATTACTGGTGTGTGCAAGCCAAAGACGCACAAGGGAATTGGGGAGCTTGCTCGGCTGCGCGTCAAATCATCATCCCGTAGCAAAATCGTAAACAAACAAAGCCTCTGATTTTTCAGAGGCTTTGTTGTTATGAGTTACACTATCAATATAAGTTTTCGGTTGCGTATCAAAAAATTATTTATAAGCCGTAATTTTCGCGCTATACACCGTTTTGTAAATATCTTCTTTTGGAATTGATTGCAAGTCTAATTGCATATCTGCCAATGCGGCATCTACTGTCTCTTTATCAAAGAAAACAGGTTTAATAGATATATCCTTAAAACCAACCGCCTCCATCATGGCAATATAATCTTTAGCATCCACCGCGCCTGCTACACAGCCAGCCCACGCGCTTAAACTCTGCTTAACGTTATCTGGCAATTCGCCATCCGTCACAATATCCGAAACCGCCAACTTCCCACCATCTTTCAAAACGCGATAGGCTTCTTTGAAGACTTTCTCTTTATCAGGCGAAAGGTTGATAACACAGTTTGAGATAATCACATCAACCACATTATCGTCAACGGGTAAATCCTCCAAATATCCTTGCCGAAATTCAACGTTACTTAACCCAACTTTTTTCGCATTGGCTTGCGCGCGTTCAATCATTTCGGGGGTCATATCTACGCCGATGACCTTGCCTGTTTCGCCCACTTTTTGCGCGGCGAGAATACAATCTAACCCTGCGCCAGAGCCAAGGTCTAACACAATTTGCCCTACTTGCAGCGAAGCCAAGGTAATGGGGTCGCCGCAGCCGTAGCTTGTGTTAGCAACGTCCGCTGGCACGTTGGTCAATAACGTTTCGGGGTAAAGCGTGTTGGAGGGCGAGCAACAATCATCCCCGCAAGAAGAAGCGTTGTTTTTTATCCTTTCTGCATAATGCTCGCGTACCGTTTCGTGAATTGATTCGTTTGTAGCCATGTTAATCTCCTTTTATATAGATTGTTGTCTATATATCAAATTAAAAAATAATTCCTCTCTGTTCACCGCGCGATGAACAGAGGCTTACATTAAAACTAACAACAATCTGCTCCACCGCATTCGCAACTGCCGTTTTCACATTCGGCGCAATTGCAGACGCTGTTCAAAACTTTCAATTCGTTCATCGCTTTCACCTCCTTTCGTTGTATAGATACATATCGATATGTTCTCTTAAAAAAATTTAACAACAGCCCGTAAAGGTCTTAAAACCTTTAGGGGCTGTTTGTTATCACGATAACGTCTTCAACACAATTTGAGTTGTTTTTTCTTCTGGCGCAAACTTGACCATTAACTGTCCGCAACAATACGCCACTGCGTCTTGATTTAATGAATAAAAAGTTTGCTTGCCTTCTTCACGAATGTTGACTAAACCTGCATCGCGCAAGATGGCAAGATGATGCGAAACAGTCGGTTGCGAAACGTCCACCTTTTCAACAATTTCAGTCACCGAGCGCCATTCGCAACAACAGCATTCCATAATTTTTTGGCGTGTGTCATCAGAGATGGCTTTCGCAAAAAGGACAGGGTCAAATTTTGTTTTCATTTCCGAATTTATTATATAGATAAACGTCTATTTGTCAAGAGTTGATACATAGCTATTTAATTCTTTTTCCTCGCCCCCACCAATCCCAAATAACGGGAAAACTTTCTTCAATCAAAATTTTGAAAAACCACCATGCAGAAAATAGACCCACTGTAATTGGTATGCCCAGTAACAAAACGTTCCAAGAATATATTATCTTCTTAATTTCTGATACAAAAAGAGTTGAACATTGCAATATTTCATTTTCGCTTGTTAATGCAAAATATGTTGTTTCATCATATTCATTGATACGGGTTAACAACTTAATTGGGATGTGTTTGTGTAAAATGATATGCGAGTAATTTTTCAGCCAATCTGGGGCGTTTTCGTTAGGTGAAGGATAAGTAGGTAAGGCGCATATTTGCCACTGAGCTGTTTTGTTACATAATAATTTCCCGTCTTCTGTTTCTATAAATAAAACATCATTTGTATATGACGCAAATTGAATTGTGCCTACAGGCGCCGGACTCAAGACTTCCCATGTTGGACAATTGATAAAGCGCAATATGCTAAAAATTGTGAAAAAAGCCCATAGCGCAATCCAACCTAAGATACCAGGAATGATTGAATAAAATGGAAATAAAATAGCAATGCGGTCAAGTTTCATTTGATAGGATGATCCCAAGGGGCGATGCCCTTTTTTACGCTGCCTCTTAACGACGTTTGAATTGGTTCTGCCAACTCAGGCAGTATCTCGCTTGTGGCGGCGAGCAAGCCGAAGCACCCTGCAATCATCATGTCGCCAAAGGGGGCGGCGAAATATGGGCGCAGGGTCCCCTTCTCCTTTTGGGAGAGGGTAGGGGTGAGGGAAAACATATTTCTTCTCGGTCCCGTTACCACCACGTCAAAATCATCTTTTCCAAATTCAAACTTTTTATCTGAATACATCAAAGCGCCGTGACCCATATCGTCAAACACGTCTTCATGTTTCAATGAGCCATCGGCTAATTTATAAATTAATGACTCAAGTTTTGCTGAATCAATTTCGCCGGTATGGTGTTCAAAGACGCCTTCAATGCCTTTTTCGCCTAATCGAAAGGCGAGCGTGTGAAAATTTCCTACATTGCATACGATTAATGCTCTGCGCGTAGCCAGATTTAAGTTTGAGGCGGAAGAAGATGGGAAAAGAGTGGGGTTGGAAAAATTTATTTTTGCATCAAACAATGCGCCCAACACAGCGGCTGGGGCAGTATCCATGACGATTAATGGACATGCCAAATTATTGGCTGAATTCGCAACGGATTGTAAGCGCGTCATGATTTGGGGAATGTCGGTTGATGCATAAGCAAAAGCGGATAATGAGTTTTTTGCTTTGATTCTTTCGTCTAGGTAATTAAAACGAAATTGTCTGTCTGAAACGCCGGCGGGCGCGTTGCCATGGTCGAACACAGCGACGGCGACGGCGGATAAATCTTTTAGCGATACGCCATAATCAGAGAATGTTTTGGAGATTAATTCAAAATCAAAATCTTTTAATTCGAGGTTTGTGGTTTTCGGCTTGAGTTTTTTCGCTTCATCTTCCGAGATAATGGTTATGCCCAGCGCTTCAACTTTATCTAGTTCGTCGTTTAGTGTGGTTGCGGCGGGGGGTGTCATGAAAATAGGGAAGCCTGCTTTGGCGAGTTCTTCGAGCGCCCAAGCGGAGGGTCCGCCGCCCATTTGATGACCCGTAAATAAAAGTCGAGGTTTAGAATCAGCGTTCCCCGAAGTGTGAAGCGTTTGTTTGAGGCGGCGGTGGATCATCATGGTAGGCGAAGGCAGCACGAGTTTGAATCCGTTTTCTATGTCGAGATTCGAATCGTATAAAAAAATATCTTGTGTGCCGGTGCCGATGTCAACGGTTAAAATTTTCAAATTTCAATTCCTAACCAAATCCGAATAAGGTAGCCGATGATAAATGAAACGGCGGCGACGCCCAAAGTGAGGCTTGCCATCTCTACGAAACGCGCGCGGAAGGATTCATCTTTAGCGACGGAGATGTAAAAATTAAACGCCGCGATGATGATGACGGCGACGGTTAATGCAATGGCGAGGTCTAAGTAATAGTTTTCAAAAAGCAGGTATGGGAGGATTAATAAAACAACGGTGCAGATGTAGGCAAAGCCCGTGTAAATAGCCGCGCGAACGGGGTTCTTTTTTGTGACTTCGGAGCGGGTGGAAAGATATTCGCTTGCCGCCATAGACATGGATGCGGCAATGCCTGTAATTAAGCCTGAAAGGGCGATGAGTTTTGTGTTTTGTAACGCTAGCGTAAGCCCGGCGAGCGCGCCGGTGAGTTCGACGAGGGCGTCGCTTAAACCTAGCACGATGGAGCCTGCATATTGCAGGCGGTCTTCATCGAGTAGGTTGAGCAGTTGTTGTTCGTGTTGGTCTTCTTCGTGTTGGTAGGTTTTGGCTTCGGGGATGACGTTTGCAATGGCTTCATAGTTTTTTTGGGCGGCGTCTTCGCCGCGTTCCATTAATTTCACCCCAAAGGTAAAGCCAAAGACGAGGCTGACGGTGTAGTAAAACCAAATAGCGAGGCGATTGGGTGTGACTTCTTCGTTTGTATATTTTTTCCAACCGTTGTAATGGCGCAGTTCGTCTTCGGCAATCTGTTCTAAAACTTTGGCGTTTTCGGGCGAGGAGATTTTTTGGGCTAGGCGTTTGTAAATGTGATATTCGGTTATTTCGGTTTTTTGAAATAAGATTAATGTTTTGCGAATGTCTGCGTTTATGGTTTGCATTTCAATCTCCTAAAGAATGCGGTTGTTGTAGGCGATTTTATTTTATAACAAAAACGCGCTTGCGGCGCGTTTTCTTAACCGATTATGTTTTTTGCAAAACAAACAACCAATATTTCCGATTGTCTAAATGCGGAACGCCGTCTTTGGGGTTTTTGGTAAGCCCTTGAAATTCGTAAAAAAGCCGATGTAAAATTTTTGGCACATATCGTTTTACTAAACGGATGCGCTGTTCGCGGTCTAGTTCTAGGGCTTTTAAGACGTTTTCGGTAATGTCTTCTTCTTTTATTACTTTCCAGCCGATTTGTTTGATTTGGTTATGCCATTCGTTTACTTTTTCTTCGTATCTTAAATCGGCGTAGAGGAAATGCCCGCCTGGTTTTAACACGCGCTGAACATGCTGGAAAAATTTTTTGATGTTTGGGTAATATAAAGACGCTTCGATGTTGAGGACGACGTCGAATGAGTTGTCGGGGAATTTTAAGTCTTCGGCGTTGCCGTGCTGAAATTGTAAGCCTGCGATGCGATATGTTTGGCGGCAAAACTCAACGGCGCGCTGAGAGAAATCCACTCCGATGTACGATTTCGGTTTGAAGTAGCGCATGATGAAGTGCGCGCCTCCTCCTCGCCCCGAGCTAACTTCTAGCGCTTCGGCATTGTTCCAATCCACATGTTTGGCGACGTGATGATACAACTGCAATGGATAGCGATGATATTCGTCTTCGGGGCGTAATTTTAAAGGCTCTGCTCCTTGATGGTGGGCGGTGTAGCCGAAGTTCATAAAAACGGCGCCCGTGTCTTTTACGATGGTGGAGACATATTCATATTGCAAACGGGTGAGCAGGCTTTTTAACTTCGGAAAGCGGTGAAATAAGATTTTGTTGAGCATAAAGTCCTTCGACAATGGGATGAAACTGCCCCGCATTATAACCTTGCGAAGGGAAATGGGCGATTACGGTTTTGAAAGTAAGAATATGAAAAGGCTTCGGAAGCTGATTAACTTCCGAAGCCTCATACAAATTCCTTAGTTACTCATTTCATAATTCTCAGGCAACCAACAACACAATACCAACTCTCTCGCCGCTTTGACTTCATCCATGCGGCCAAACTTGGTAGTACTTGGGGCATTGTGAAGCAATTCAGGTTGATTCTTTGCTTCTTCTGCAATTTTGATTAGAGCGTCTGCAAATTTATCCAATGTATCTTTGTTTTCGGTTTCGGTTGGCTCAATCATCAACGCTTCGGGGACAATGAGCGGGAAGTAGTTTGTTGGCGGGTGGAAGCCGTAATCCATGAGGCGTTTGGAAATATCTAAAGCGCGCACATCGCTGCCTTCAAATCTTCCTTCGGCGACAAATTCGTGCATACAGATTCGGTCATATGGAATTTTGTAGTGACCGCGCACTTTGGCTTGTAAGTAATTTGCGTTTAAGACGGCGTATTGAGCGATATTTTTTAAGCCGTCAGGTCCGTGCATGGCGATATAGGTGTAGGCGCGAACCATGCCGCCGCCAAAGTGACCATGAAAGGCTTTCATGCGTCCGATGGAATGTTTGGGCGTGATGAAACCATACAAGGGCGCCGTTTCATCGTCTTCAGATTCTTCGATGATGCCAACCAAAGGCGAGGGCAAGAAATCTAATAAAGTTTTGCTCACGCCAACGGGTCCACAGCCAGGTCCGCCGCCGCCGTGCGGCACGGAGAAGGTTTTGTGTAAATTGAAGTGCATTACGTCAAAGCCTAAATCGCCGGGGCGCACAATGCCTAGCAAAGCGTTTAAGTTTGCGCCATCGCCATACATTAAGCCGCCGCAGCCATGCACTAATTCAATTACTTTTTCGATGTTTTCGTCAAACATGCCTAAGGTGTTTGGGTTGGTGAGCATCATGCCAATCACGGTGTCGTCGCAGGCGGCTTGCAGTTTTTCTAAGTCCACATTGCCGCGTGAGTCGGAGGGAATGGTGACGACTTGCATCCCCATCATGCCTACGGAGGCGGGGTTTGTGCCATGCGCGGCATCGGGGATGAGCATTTTGGTTCGTTTCGTGTCGCCTCTCAATTTGTGATACGCCGCCATCATCAGCACGCCGGTATATTCGCCGTGCGCGCCTGCGGCAGGTTGCAACGTTACGCCTGCGAATCCGCTGATTTCTTTTAGCCATTCTTGCAATTCAAACATCAGCGCTAAATTGCCCTGCACGGTTTCAATGGGCTGTAATGGGTGGGTGAATAAAAAGCCCGGGTAACGGCAAGTGTCTTCGTTTATTTTGGGGTTGTACTTCATGGTGCATGAACCTAAGGGGTAAAACCCCTCATCCACGCTGTAATTTAATTTGCTTAGTTTGACATAATGACGAACGACGTCCACTTCGGCGATTTCGGGCAGGGGAAGTTCGGAGCGAAGCAAATGCTGAGGTAGAGAATCAGCCTGAGGCACGTCTGAAGCGGGCATACGCACGCCGCGTCGCCCGGGAGAGGAAAGTTCAAAAATGGTTGGTTCAACAATGGTAGCCATCTTACATCTCCTTGAGCGCTTCTACGAGCGAATCAATTTCTTCTTTGCTGTTCATTTCGGTAACGGCAATGAGTAAATGATTTTTTAATTCGGGGTAATCAGCGCTTAAATCGTAACCGCCGAGAATGTTGTGTTCTAACAAATATTGGTTGACTTGACTGGCGGGTTTTGGGCATTGCAACGTAAATTCATGGAAGAACGGCTCGTTTGAAAATAATTGGAAGCCTTTGAGTTTGCTTAACTCATTTGCGGCATAATGCGCTTTTTGGTAACAAAGGTTGGCGACTTCTTTCAAACCTTCTTTGCCAAGCGCCGACATATAAATAGAAGCGGCGAGCGCCAGCAAGCCTTGATTGGTGCAAATGTTTGAAGTGGCGCGTTCGCGTTTGATGTGTTGTTCGCGCGCGGTTAACGTTAAGACATAAGAGCGTTGTCCGCGCACATCTACCGTTTCGCCTACCAAGCGCCCCGCCATTTTATGCACATAAGATTTTTTGGTTGTAAAAAACCCGAGATAGGGTCCGCCATACCAGAGCGGAATGCCAAATGGTTGCGCTTCGCCGACGACAATATCGGCGCCCATTTCGCCCGGCGTTTTTAACATCAATAAGGCGGTTGGGTTTGCCACCACGCAAACCAATGCGCCTTTTGCGTGAGCGTCGTCAATGATTTTTTTGTAATCGAAGATGCGACCGAGAAAATCGGGATATTGTACGATGACGAGCATGGTGTTTTCGTCAATGTATGGAATTAACGATTCGGGGCTAAGGGTGAGGTTGGTTTCTTCGTCGCCGACCGTTTCTACGCCCATGCCTTGTGTGTAGGTGTCTATCACATCGCGGTATTGTGGGTGTAAGGCAGGCGACATGACGATGCGTTTTCTTTTTCCGCGATATTGTGCATAGGCAAGGCTCACCGCCTCGGCGGTTGCAGTGGCGCCATCATAATGCGATGCGTTAGATACATCCATGCCTGTTAAATTCGCCATGAGCGATTGAAATTCAAATACGGCTTGTAATGTGCCTTGTGAAATTTCTGGCTGATAGGGCGTGTAGGCTGTGTAAAATTCTCCGCGCCTGAGCATGTGGTCAACCACAGCGGGGACAAAATGGTTGTAAGCGCCTGCGCCAAGAAAGGAAACTAAATGCTCGCGGATGTTTTCGTTGCTTGAAGCCATATCGCTTAAGTGCGCGGCGGCTTCCATTTCTGTTAGGGCGGGGGGCAGGTTTAATTTTGGAAAGCGATGTTTTTTGGGAACGGCGTCGAATAAATCGTCTAACGATTTGACGCCGACTGTTTTTAACATCTCTTCCGTTTCTGCAGGAGAAGTGGGGATGAAGGTCATATATACCTCGTTGGGTTCGGTTGGTTGCTTGCGCTAATGAGCGCGAGCGGCGCTATCGGCTTCATAAGCGGCGGCGTCCATTAAGTCGCCTGCTATGCCGCCTTCAATTTGAATCATCCACGCTTCGCCGTATGGGTCTGAGTTAATCAGTTCGGGTTTTTCAACCACGTTTTTATTCACTTTGCTCACTTTTCCCGAAGCGGGGGCGTAAATTTCCGCCGAGGCTTTGACGGATTCAACGGAAGCGATGGGTTTTCCGGCGGTTACTTCTTCGCCTTCTTCTACGAAAATTTCCACAAAGACAATATCTGATAGTTGGCTTTGGGCGAAATCGGTAATGCCTACCTTTCCGCTGGCGGGGTCAAACCATTCGTCTGATTTTGCATATTTCAAGTTAGAAGGGGTGTTCATGTTTTATCTCCTATTTAATGAATTAGCGAATCAAAAAGGACGCACGAATATCTTCGCGCGTCCTCTGTAATGGCACCTGAGAGATTCAGTTGGTCTAATAGGTCTGTTCGTCTTTAAGTCTAAAAGGTTTGATGCATTAGACCTTTTAGAATGATGAGACGTTTTAGACTATTTGACTAACTTTACACCGTCGGTATTCCCTGCTTGGGAATTTTCCAGAGAGATGATGCGGTTGGAGGGTCCTTTTGCCTGAGAGATTCATCTGGTTTCGCCTATGCCAGACTTGCACCTTCGGCTCCCATGAGAAGATGGGTATCTTCCCTGCAACTCGTTGAATTGCTTCCATTGTATGGGCGAGGCGGGGCAAAGTCAAGGGGGGGAATTAAGGTTGAGCGGTTTTTGGAACTCTTTCTTGTTCTAAATATTGTTTTAGTTGGGCGATGGTTTCTTGATATCTTTCGTCATGAATCATGTTTTCCATTTGAAAGGGGTCAATGGTTAAGTCGTAAAATTCGGATATATCGTCTTCGGTTTCAATGTAAATCCTATCTCCCGTATGCACGGCAGACCAATGCCCTCTATCGGGCCAGGCTTCTAGCAAGAGCATATCGCGCCAGGCCGTTGTGCCGTTCAGTAAGCCGACTAGCGAAAGCCCATCCACTGTGCTGGGCATACGCGTTTCTGATAGTTCGTAAATGGTGGGGGCAATGTCAATGTTGGCGACTAAGTGTTCTCTATCCACATACGGCGCAGGCACAAGCGGCGGGTATCGAAGCGCAAACGGCACGCGCACCGATTCTTCATAGGCTGTGCTTTTTGAGGTCAGCCGATGTTCGCCCCAGTGTTTTCCGTTATCAGAAAGAAAAATGATGACGGTGTTATCTAACTCGCCAATTTCTTCCAGTTTGTTGATGATGTCGGGGATGGTTCGGTCTAATGCGGCGAGGGTAAGAATTTGCCGGCGGCGGGTGTTTTCAATCTCTTGAATATCTTCCTCGTTTAATAGATGTTGATTGGCGATGGATAGCGGTTTGTCGGAGACGTCTTCTTCATTAAAGTTTTCTGGTCGGTGCGGCGGTAAATCGGTAAATGAGTTTACATCCTCTTGCGCGGGGGTAAACGGCGCGTGCGGGGCGTTGGGCGCGTAAATTAATAAAAAGGGTTTGCTTTGGTTACTGGCTTCGTCTAAAAATTGGACGACGTAATCTCGAAATAAATAGGTGGAATAGCCCGTATGCTTTGACCATGTTCCGTTCACGTCTAAATCGGGGTCGTAATAATTTTTGATTGTGCCGCCCCAAAATGAAACCCAAAAATCATATTCGTAGCGCGTTTCGCCTTTCCATGAGTTGAGATATTTGCCCACCAACCCCGTAAAATAGCCGTTGTTGTGAATATCTTCTACCATTGTTTTGAATTCAAGTTTATCTTCGTTTACATACACTTGATGATTGTGCGCGTACATGCCCGTGAGGATGCTGGCGCGGCTTGGGCAACAAAACGGCGTGGTGACATAGCCTCTTTCAAACGTAACGCCTTGCTCAAAAATTAGCGCTTGCGTGTTGGGCATATATTGCATGGTGTCATAACGCTGGTCGTCGGTGACGATGATTAAGAAATTCGGTCTTTGGTCGTTTAAGCGGGGCAACGCTTGGCAAGAAGATACGCTCAAAATCCCCGCAAGAAAAAGCGCAATGATTTTATTTTTTAACATCTTATTCCTTTCTGAAATAAGATTGTATCAAAAAAAAATTGACCGTTTCGGTTAAGGGTTAGCGGTTAACTTGTAAAACTTTTTGCGTAGCCTTAAACGCCAATTGCGGCAAATGATTTTTATCAAACCATTCCACTGCGTCGGCGTCGTCGGCTGGAGACATCTCCCCGCTCATAATTTCCGCTGAATATACAATGACAAAATCTGCGCCGCGTTCATGTTCGCGCCCTGCAATCACATCTAACACTTTTTTTATGGCGACCGTTAAACCCGTTTCTTCTAAACATTCGCGGGCGGCGGCTTGGGCGGGGTCTTCATCGCTATTGACAAAACCTGCGGGCAACGTCCACAACCCGCGAAACGGTTCGTTTACGCGGCGCACAAGCAAAACAAAATTATCTTTTTCAATTAAAACGGCGGCGGCGACTTTCGGGTCTTGAAAATAAATAAACCCGCATTGCGGGCAAACGGGGCGAAGTTTTCCAAACTTTTCTTCTTGATTTACTTTTGCCCCGCAACGCGGACAAAACACAAACGGATTTATTGCCATTTTCGTTTTGCGTTTTGACGAATAACATACATAGCGATTACGCCTAAAACGCTGATGAGGAAAAATATGAATATTAAACTTGACGGCAATGCCGCTTCATTCGTCGCTTCGGTTTGGTCGGGCAATGCCTCAGCAGAATCTTGCGCGAAGGCTTCTGGCTCGGTTTCTTTTGGCGTGGGCGTTTCTTCGGCGGTGCGAGCGGTTTCAGCGGTTGGTAGAAGCGGCTCTTCTGCGGTTGTGTCTTCTTCGGCAGAGGCGGCTTCCATCATGGATTGTTCTTCGGCTGGGGCGCCGCCTCCGCCTCCACCGTAGCCATAGGCGAATTGCGGCGCGCTAAAACTGACATAGGGCGATAAGGCGTTGACGGAAATGGAAGCGACAAATAATAAGGTTGCAAAAATAGTGGCTAATCTAAATAATGGATATGTTTTTGGCAGCGGCGGTTTTAGCCCAACCATTTTGCGCGTGAGCGTGAAGTTTTTTGGCGCTTTGCGTTTGGGCAAGGTTTTGAGAATGTTTCGGGCGGAGCGAATGTCGCTTAAAACAGAATCAAGCTCGGCGTCTGATTCGAGGCGGGCTTGCAGGCGTTTTGATTCCGATTCGCTGAGTTGCCCATCTATATAAGCGGAGAGGTTTTCAATATCTCTAAAGTTCTTCATCGGCTTTTCTCGCTATCAAGACGAAATGTTTGCGGTAAAAGTTCCTCAAAGGAACGTAAGCATTCGCGCAGGCGTAAACGCGCGCGGGCTAACCTGCTTTTGATGGTGCCGAGCGGAACGCGAATGGAGGTTGCCACTTCGCTGTAATCCATGCCTTGAATATCGGCGAGGACGACGACGGTGCGAAATTCGTTTGGCAGCGCGTCGAGGCAATGTTGTATGGCGTGTTCAAGTTCATCGGCTTCGGCTTTTTGGGCGGGGGTCATGCTTTTATCTTCCATCCATTTGGGCGAATCGATTTCTTCGCCGTCGTTTGTTTCAGGTTCGAGGGGGGTGGTGGGTCTTCGTTTTTGGCGGCGCAATTCATCGTAGCAGGCGTTGGTGACGGTTCGCATTATCCATGCTTTGAACGAGCCGCCGCGAAAGGAAGCAATGCTTTGAAAAGCGGAGATGAACGCTTCTTGGGTTGCGTCTTGGGCTTGGTCTTCATCGCCTAAGATTCTTAGGGCGACGTTGAATACGGCATCTTGATAATGTAAGATGATGGTGTTGAAAGCGTCTAGGTCGCCTTTCTGAGCGGATTTGATGAGGGCTGTTTCATCCATGAGTTATATTTTACACGGTTTGGCGAAAGCGATTGGTTATTGGCGAACGGTCATCAAGTAGAGACGCCCCCATCAATATTTAACAAACGTGATAATCATTAAGGCAGGTTGCTTTTATGATTTAAGTTTTTTTGCTATAAAAATATAAATGACCCTCCAAACCAACATGCCGATTGTGTTGGTGGCGTAAAATGCGATAACAAACAACGGTTGAATGGGGGAGTTGAGAATGAACCCGCGTAGAAAAGCGGCGAGCGGTATCACAAATATCAGCGCCAGCGGAATGCTGTAAAGGTTTTTCGGCTCGATCGCAGTTTCTTCATCTAGCCATTTAGCCCAGCGGGTAAAACCAAACCATGCAACCAAAAGCGGAATACACGCCGCGAAAAATCTCGGCAGATATGATGAATCTGCTTCGCCGTGAGAGATAAAACCAATCAGCGTGACCAGCGCCAAGATAATCCCGTCGCCAAGAATTAAGATTTTATTTTTGTTCATAACTTTTTAACCGCAAAGTTTTATTGATTGTTTTTGTGAACGTTTACGACGCTTCGCAGTCATTATTTTATTCTTCTCTTCTGCCTTTTAATACGATACGAATGGGCGTGCCGATGAAACTATATTCTGCGCGAATTTGATTCTCTAAATATCGTAAATAGGAGAAGTGCATGAGGCTGGGTTCATTGACGTAAATCATAAACGTTGGCGGGTCGCTGCGGACTTGCGTGCCATAATACATTTTTAGCGCTCTGCCCGCGTGTGTGGGGTGGGGGTGAGCGTCTTGCGCTTTATGAATAATTTCGTTGATTTTTGAGGTAGTTAATCGCGCAAGGCGTTCTTCTTGCACGCGCAGCGCTAAAGGCAGCACTTGGTCTACGCGCTGACCTGTTTTGGCGGAGATGTATAAAATTGGCACATACGAAACGAAGTTTAACTCTGAAAGGATTTTTTCGGTGTAGGCTTCCATGGTTGCGCTGTTTTTTTCAACGGCGTCCCATTTGTTGACTAAGACCACGCAAGATTTCCATTCATCTTTAATAAAACCGGCAATGTGCGCGTCTTGCGCGGTGATGCCTGTGGTTGCGTCAATCATCAATAGAGAAACATCGGCGCGTTCAATGGCTTTGAAGGAACGGATGACGCTGTATTCTTCTACGCCTTTTTCAATTTTGCCGCGCCTGCGAATCCCTGCCGTGTCAATTAATGTAATGGGTAAACCGTCAAATTCAATTTGCGTGTCAATTGCGTCGCGGGTTGTGCCAGCAATCGGGCTGACAATGGCGCGCTCTTTGCCTACTAATCTATTCAGCAAACTCGATTTGCCCGCATTGGGTTTGCCGACAATGGCAATTTTTATATTTTCGTCTTCTGCTTCTTCTTTTTGCTCTGGCAGAGAAGCCACGAGCGCATCCAGTAAATCGCCTACGTCTGTTCCATGAATAGCGGAAATAGGGTAAGGGTCGCCTAGTCCGAGTTCATAAAACTCTGTAACTTGCTGGCGCCTTTCTTTGGATTCGCATTTATTAACCGCCAAAAAAATGGGCGGGGCAAAACTACCGTCTGGCATTTTCTTTTGCGAGCGCCGTAATATTTCGGCAACTTCACGGTCGGGTTCGGTGACTCCATTTTCTATATCGGTGACGAAAATCACCGCATCGGCTTCGCTGATGGCGGCTTGGGCTTGCCTGCGGATATCTTCGATAAAATCTGCAGAGCCGACCGATAGCGGCGCCTTGCCGCCGTGTGTGGGGTCTATTCCGCCTGTATCAATGATGGTGAACAGCCTGCCATTCCATTCTGAATCGCCGAAGAGTCGGTCGCGCGTGGTGCCGGGGGTATCGTCCACAATCGCCATTCGTTCGCCAACGAAGCGATTGAATAGCGTGGATTTTCCTACGTTTGGTCTTCCTATAATAGCAACAATGGGTTTCATATTTTCTTTATTATGGGGTTGGGGTTGGGGTAACGGGGGTAATTACGACTTCAACTGCGTTGGGTAAAATGGATTCAACGACAATGTTTGAAATTAAAATTTCCACTTTAGGCGTGATTTGGTAAGTGCCTTCTGGTAATCCTGTTAAATCTACCGTAGCGCGAATAGATTGCCTCGTGAGCGTATCTAATAATGGCAGCGGACCTGAAAGAATCACATCCACATTTACTGGCGACACGACGGCGGTTAAGCCGTTTTCTAAGCCGACAATTTCAATCAGTTGATTGGCAAGGGTTACGCTTCCTTCAATGGGCGAAACGCTTGCTTGCACTAAGACGGTTTGCTCGCCGACGACTGAAACGCCATCGGGCAAGATTAAGGCTAACCTTGTGCTAATATCGTCTTGCGCGTTTTGTAAATCTAGCGGTTGCGTTTCGATAACGCCGGGCAAATTGCTGACGAGGTTGGGGTCGGTGGAATAGACAGTGACAATAGGCGGGAAGACGGATAAATCGGTGAGGCGATAGCCGCTTGCCACGCGCCCAACGACTGTGATTTTTACGGCTACATCACGGTAGCCGCCTTGTTGGCTAACCGGCAAAAGCACATGCGTGGAATTGGGGGAAAGCGTTAGCCCTGTTACAGGTTGCCCATTTTTATCTAAGATTTCAATATTGACGGGTTGGTCAAAGTTTTCTCGAATTCCGTTAACATCTACGGTCACTCTGGCGCGCACGGCTTTTTCAACTTGCGACTGTGGTCCGGCGATTAAGACTTCCATTGGTTGTAAACTGACTTCTCCTACTTGGTAGCCAATTGCCACTTCGCCGATAACGCTTAGGTCAAGTTCTAAGGTTTTGCGCGTGAGCGGCTCTAATGTAAACGTGACGGTTTGCGGTGAAATGGAAACGACTTGCACCGGGCGGGCATTAACTTGTAATTGCAGGTCGGATGTATGTTCGCCTGAGCTCATGCCCGAAACATCAAGAATGACGCGCACAAGTTGAGGGTTTGCGTCAATTAACCTCCAAACTGAGACTGGCGCACGCAAAGTGACTTCAACCGATTTGGGAATTTCGCTTCCAAACACTAAGTTGGAGGATTGACCAACAATTTCTACGGGGACGGCGTTTGGCAGTGTGCGCGTTTCGTCTGGGTCTGCCGAGGTGACGGCGGAAATCCACACGGCGATGGCGAGCGCCAATGACCATAAAAACGTTTTGTAATTGTTGGCAATCCAATTTAACATGATGTATCTTTTTTATTGTTGCCGCTCCGCGTCGTTTGCGAGCAGGTTCATATTGTTATTCTTTTTTCTTATGAAACAAACGAGACCATATCTCTGCCAGTAGAGAAGGTTGAAGTTCTTTCCCATTCGGTCTAAAGAATGCGGTCAGAATATTTTCTAGGCGTTCGGGGTCTATTCTGCGTAACATTCTACCTGAATGAGCGATTGAGATGGCGCCCGTCTCTTCAGATACAACCAATGCAATGGCGTCGCTGTTTTCTGAAGTTCCTAATGCGGCGCGGTGCCGTAAGCCCATTTGACGTTCCGGCGTGCGGTTCAAAATTCCGCTGGCGGATAAGGGAAGCACACACGCCGCGGCGACGATTTTGGAGTTGACGATAATCACGCCGCCGTCATGCAGAGGCGTGTTAGGGTAAAAAATTTGTAGCAGCAGTTCAGGCGTCACTTTGGCGTTCAATTGCACGCCTGTTTGTGAATATTCTTCAAGATTATCGAGGCGTTGTAACACAATTAGAGCGCCATGCTGGCGGGCGGATAGTCTTGTCACGGCGCTAACGATGGCGCGAAGCGTTTCTTCAAGCGTAGAGTCGGTTGACTTAACAGAAACAAATGTCCCTGCGCGCCCGAGGCGTTCTAACGTTCTGCGAATCTCTGGGGCGAATATCACAGGCAAAGCGAGTAATAAGGCGGGCAAAGAATTTTGCGCTATCCATGAGAAAGCAGGCAAATCTACCAAACTAGTTAGGAGGATTAAGGCGACCACAAGCAAAATCATGCCGCGTAAAAGCGCCATGGCTTGCGTATCTTTTAAGGTATATAGCAAGGCAAAGAAAATCAGCGTGACGAGCGAAATATCTAATATGCTCAGCCAGCTGATGCGTTGAAATATAAAAAAGAGATTGTTTAGAAAATCAGTCACAATATATTTGGGCTGTTATAACAGTTAGAGATTAACCCCCAGTTAACTATTACAAAAGCCCAGCCTTAAAATTTTTTGCTAAGCGCCGCACTGACGCTTATTGTATGCGCAACGTAAAAGCGTTTTCTCGGTTTGAGGCGAGGTGCGCCGCTGGCGATTAAATCGGTCTTAAGACTCGATCTTGTCTTAATTGCTTAAAGAACAAACCGCTGCCAGCGGAGGCGGATTCAGTGGCGGCGTCTTGCCAGGCTTGCACGCCTAGCGTTTCGGGCGTGCGTTTTTCATAACCCAGCGTTTGCCAAATCGTTTCTTGATTGGCAAGCTCGTCTATTGCAAATATCAAAGAGGCTTCGCTTTGCAATTCGCTGGAGGCTTTTTCAACGCCTTCTATTAAGACAGCGAGGGCTTTGGCTGTGTCAATATGTTCTTCTAAGAAAATGTCGCTGGTGCGAGTGACCAAGTTTTCAACCTGCCAACCCGCCACGCCGACAATTTGATTTTCAATTTGTAACAGCATGTAGGCTTTTTCGCCAAACGATTCCATAACATCGTCAACCGACATCCTGCGTTTGCCTTTGCTTAATCGCGTGATTAATTCTGCAATCACCGCCGCGTGTTTGGGCTTGCCGCGCACGACGGTAAAATCGCCGCTTAATTCTTTAGTGGGTTTTACCGCTTTCATTTTTTGTATGGTGTCGCCGGCGTCTTTTTCTTTTGCGCTTGGCACAATCTGTTTCCACGCTTCGTTCACCTGCTTCCATAAATCGTCAAATGAGCCGTTATTGGTGATGACGATGTTCGCCATGTTTACTTTTTGACTTTGCGGCGATTGGGCGTGGATTCTTTCTAAGGCTTGCTCGCGGGTGAGCCCGCGCTTCTTTATCAAACGTTCAACCTGCGTCTCTTCTGGGGCATTCGTCACCCAGATAGAGTCGCACACATTTCTTAATTCGCCTTCTAAAAGTTTAATCGCTTCAATCACTATCACCGCTTGGGTTGCGCGTTTGATGAAAATATCAGCCGCTTGTCTTACCAGCGGGTGAACAATATCTTCTAATTGACGTAAGGCTTCTGGGTCGCTAAAGACTAAATTGCCAAGTTTGGCGCGGTCAATTTCGCCGTCTTTATTCAAAATCCACTTGCCAAATTTATCAATCACTTGTTGATATCCCGGCGCGCCCTTCGCGTACACGCGGTGCGTTAGCGCGTCGGCGTCAATGGTGTATGCGCCTAAATGCTCCAACATGCGGCGCACCACGCTTTTTCCAGTGGCGATGTTTCCTGTCAAACCAATCACAAATTTGTTGGGGATGGCGCTCAATTGATTACCTTCACATCATTAGAATTTTCTTTTATTTTACCAAATCTCTACCATCCAAACGTTGACTTGCCGCATATCTGCATGTATTATCCATGTACCTCAGGTTGGTTGGGCAATCGCGGTTCTGCGTTGACGGAATCGAGGAAAGTCCGCACTCCTATAGAGCGCGACGTCGGATAGCGTCCGGGGCGGGTATAACCTGCCGGAACAGGGCCACAGAAACATGTCGCTCTCTCTCTCCACGGACCCTCTCTTATTGGGAGAGAGACAAGGGGAGAGGCGAGTCAGAGTGAAAAGGTGGTGTAAGAGACCACCAGCGCGCACAGCAATGTGTGCGGCTAGGTAACCCCCGTCGGGAGCAAGGCCAAGCAGGAGCAAGTTCGTCTGTGGACGATGGGAAACTGCTCGTTTCCATACGCACCATTTTCAAGCGTGAAAATGGTCAGCTCCGGGTAGGCTGCATTGAGCGGCATGGCAACACGCCGCCCAGAGAGATGATTGCCCAAGCGACATTGTCGCTGGACAGAATGCGGCTTATAGACCAGCCTGAGGCGGTTTATTTTGTTTCGTGAGTTTGTTTGCTAGTTCTTTATCGTAATAAAAAGAAATAAAACGACTTGATATTTTTTAACCAACCTACTTTCTGAAATCACATCTTAATCCACTTTGTTTTTGTTTTCTAATTTTCAGTTATAATCGCGCACGCGAGATTTGGAGAGGTGCCAGAGTGGTTGAATGGGGCGGTCTCGAAAACCGTTGTGGCTCTCACGGGTCACCGAGGGTTCGAATCCCTCCCTCTCCGCCAGACCAAACCTTGGAGGTCTTTAAGACCTCCAAGGTTTTTCATTAATGGTAAGATTCATAATAATGAAACTAAACCTTGCGCTGGCGCAAATCAATACCAAACTAGGAGATGTTGAGGCGAATTTAGCCAAGCATCTTGATTACATCAAACAGGCGAAATCTGAAAAAACGGATTTGTTAGTGTTTCCAGAACTTTCGCTCACTGGATATGTGTTACAAGATTTAGTCGCATCTGCCGCGCACAAACCAGTGGACGATGACCCGATTTTCAAACACTTGCTTAACGCTTCAAAAGAGATTGATTTAGTCGTTGGCTTTGTAGATGAAGATTCGCGTCATCGTTTTTTTATCGCCTCGGCATACCTTTCGGGCGGAAAAACGCTTCACGTTCATCATAAAGTGTATTTGCCCACGTATGGCTTATTTGATGAAGGGCGTTTCTTTGCCTGGGGCGATAGAGTTCGCGCCTTTGATACACGCTTTGGGCGGATGGGCATGTTAATCTGTGAAGATTTTTGGCACGCTTCGCCTCCTTACTTACTGTGGTTGGACGGCGCCGATATTATGCTTTTTTCTTCCGCTTCGCCAGGGCGCGGGCTAAACGATAAAGAAAAACTGGAATCGGCGCGTTGGGTAGAGCGCGTCACCAAAGCCTACGCCAGTATGTTTACCTCATTTGTCGCGCATTCTAATCGAGTGGGATATGAAGACGGTTTGCATTTTTGGGGCGGCGCCACCGTGTTTGACCCTAACGGTGAAGAAATCGCTCACGGACCCTATAACGAAGAAGCCCTCACCTTTGCTTGTTTAGACTTAAATCAACTGCGCCGCACACGCGCCCGTTTGCCTTTGTTGCGCGATGAACGCACGAATTTAACAGTGGCTGAATTGCAAAGAATTTTACAGAAATGATTAACACCAACCTCACCATCAATACCGACCTCGCCCGCGAAATTTTGACAGGCTTTATCAAAACCGAAGTCACACGCACGGGGTTATCTCGCGCAGTGATTGGCTTATCGGGCGGCATTGACTCGGCGTTATCTTGCGCTTTAGCGGTAGAAGCCTTAGGCAAAGAAAACGTATTGGCGGTGCGAATGCCGTATAAAACCTCTAGCAAAGATTCGTTGGAACACGCGCAACTGCTTATTGACCAACTCGGCATTCCAAGCAAAACCATTGAAATTACAGATATGGTCGAGCCGTTGTTCAAACTTGACCCCG
Organism: Anaerolineales bacterium; assembly: GCA_034434495.1. GTDB lineage: Bacteria > Chloroflexota > Anaerolineae > Anaerolineales > Villigracilaceae > Villigracilis. Next base: position 92,737 of record DAOTZE010000026.1, on the reverse strand, counting down.
ACATCTCGAACATGCGCAAGGGCAACATTATGGCGCGTGAACGTATGATTGTTTTATACGACCAAAGCGAAGTCTTCAAAGGTCTTGTCATTGGCACAAGCAACAAAACGGAAATTTTGCTGGGTTATAGCACGCTCTATGGCGACTCGGCGAGCGCGATGAACCCAATTGGCGATTTGTATAAAACGCAAGTGCGCCAACTTTCGCGGGCGATGAGTATTCCAACGCCAATTATTGATAAAGCCCCCTCGGCAGATTTATGGTTAGGGCAGACTGATGAAAAAGAATTAGGCTTTACCTATGAAGAAGTAGATAAACTGTTGTATTTATTAATTGACCAACGCTATAGCCCGCAAGAAGCGCTGGAAGCGGGCTTTGACGAAAAATTTGTGCAAGGCGTGGTCAACCGTGTGCGGCGGTATCAATATAAACGAATGCAACCGCCCATTGCTAAGGTCAGCAACCGAACGATTGGTTACGACTTTTTATATCTCCGAGATTGGGGAACATAAAACATAGAACACGCTCAAGCCGCCGTCTTCGGCGCGCAGAGCGATAGAAGCGAAGCGTAAATTCGCTGAAACAGAATCAACTTTCCCCGAAGAAAGAGGCGCGTATTTCTTTATGTTAAGAATCCCACCGTCATTACGTCATAAAAAATTTTTCTATCTTTGGCTCGGTCAATTAATCTCAATCACAGGCACGCAGATGCAACTGTGGGCTTTGTTTTGGCATGTCAGCGAATTGGATAAGAACCCAATCGCTTTGGGGGGCATTGGCGTTTCTCGTATTGTTCCGATTATTATTTTTTCTTTGATTGGCGGCGCGCTGGCTGATTCGGTAGATAGACGCAAAGTGATGTTTGTCACTCAATCGTTTGCCGCGCTTCTGGCTCTCACCTTGGGCTTGCTCACGCAATTTGGGCATGTCACCATTTGGTACATTTATGCAATTACCGCCTTGCAAGCGGTTGCCGCCGCATTTGACGGACCCTCGCGCCAAGCGCTGACCCCCAACCTTGTGCCAAAAGAAGATTTGCCCAACGCTTTTAGCATGACGTTTACTTCGTTTCAAGTTGGTTCGGTGTTAGGACCGATGTTGAGCGGGTTAGTGATTGCTTTTGCAGGGCAAGAAGCCGTATATTATTTCAATGCGGTTTCGTTTTGCGCCGTGTTATTTGCCTTATGGATGATTGGCAATGTGCCGCAAAGTTTTGCCGAGAAAACCGCCGGCATTAGCATAGAGGCGATACGCGAAGGCGTGCAATTTATTATCAGCAAGCCGATTATTTTATCTTCCATGTTGATTGATTTTGTAGCCACGTTCTTCGCTTCGGCAAGCACGTTAATGCCATTAATTGCAAAAGACGTTTTGAAAGTGGGCGTGGTGGAATATGGTTATCTTTCTGCCGCGCAAGCAGTGGGCGCGGTGACGGTGGCTTTGATTCTTTCGCAAGTGAAACAAATTCGTAAGCAAGGCTTAATTTTTTTAGGTTCGGTGATTATCTTTGGGCTTGCCACGCTCGTGTTTGGCATTACCTCTTCATTTATGGTGGCTTGGTTTGCCATTGCCACCACAGGCGCGGCGGACGGCGTTAGCACGATTATTCGCAATACCATTCGTCAGTTACAAACGCCCGATTATATTCGCGGGCGCATGACTAGTATTAATCAAATTTTCTTTATGGGAGGTCCGCAACTTGGCGAGGTGGAAGCGGGCGCGGTGGCGCAGTTTTTTGGCGCGCCTTTTGCCGTGGTAACAGGCGGTATTGGTTGTATTATCGGCGCAATATTGGTGGCGTGGAAATATCCCCAGTTATTAAAATTCAACGGCGACGAGCCGATGGAAGCGGGCGCAACTTCCGCGCCCTCTACGGGCGCTTCGCTGATGGTCAATCGCGTCCGCAAGCCCTGACGGTTGTTTGCTTGAACCATCAGCGTACGGGCGCGTTTGCGTTTAATCGATTCGCGTTTCGAGTAATTTTTTCATCTCGCTCAAAACCGCCCGATGAATAACCTCTGTTTCATTTGTTCCTATGCTTTGGGCGTAAATGGGGTTGCCGATTTGAACGATTACGCTCACGGGTTTTTCGTTAAACAAAATCATGCCGAGCAATTGCAAAGCGGCGGCTAGTTTTTCTTTTTCTTCTTTGGTTCGTTTGAACGCTAATAACGGATGGTTTGCATATTTTTTTGCGACCACGTTTCGCACTGCCACAGGCAAGATTGCCGCGTTCGGCGCCATGCGGGTAAACACGCCCACGCTATCTGTCCATTGATTTAATGATTCGACCGCGCCTGCATACACATCTGGGTCGGGTTCAATATGCCCTGCGGGAAATGTCAACGCCGCGCCTCCCGACTTTAAGTGTTGGCTGACTTGCCTAACGAGCGTCATTCTCTTCGCCGAATCATCGTACACATAAAATAGCCGCTTTGTGGTGTGCGGAAGTTCGTTTAAGAACGGGCGGTCTAAGGCGATGATGCGTAAATCGTTTCTATTTAATGCCGCAAACAGGGTCACGGTATCCGTCATGCCGGGGTGGTTGGATAACGCTAAAAAGGCGGAGTTGGGGATGCGCTCAGGATGAACGACGCGTAAATCTTTTACATATCGTTTCGTGAGATTCCACCCGCCTGCGACGATTCCTTGTGAACCCACCGTGTCGTCATATTCAATGACGTGCTTTGCAAACGTTTCGGCAGGTTTACGAAAAATAATTTTCAGCAGTTTTGCAAGGAATGGATGATTTTTCCAACCAAATGATTCAACTAAATCATCGAGGTTGATATTGGTCAGCGTTTCAAGTTGTTTTTGATTCATTCAGGCTCAATGGAAAAATGTAAGGGATACCCTTCTAGTCTTGCCGTAAAATGCGCTTTATTGACTCGATTCTCGGCTTCGCTTTTTGGTAGCGTTTGCACATAGGCGTTGCCTTTGATGTGCGCCGTCATCATAATGTCGGTGGCTTTATCAATAGCGAGGAAGAAGATGTCGGTTAACACATGCACGACAAAATCCATTGGCGTCACATCGTCGTTGTGAATGACGACGCGATACAACGGTTCTAACTCCGTTTCGGTTTCTTCAATGATTTCAATTTCAGGAACGACTGGATTCATTTTTTACCGCAACGTGTCATGAAGGTTCAAAAAGAATTTTTTAGAAATACAAGACGCTTGTTTAATATCCACTTTCCGCTTTCTACAAACCATTCAAACTTGCAATCTCTTCTGCGTTCAAAACAATATCCGCCGCTTCAAAATTTTCTTTGATGTGCTGCGGGTTGAACGACATGGGAATGGTAATAACGCATGGATGCGAGACGACCCACGCTAGCGCAATTTGAAAAATGGAAGCGTTATGCGCTTTGGCTATTGCTTCGATTGTTTTATTCGATTTCAAATTTCCTTGATTGACAGGCTCGTAAGCGGTTAGAAAAATATGATTCTTTTGACAGTATTCTAACATGCCGTTTTCGACATACGACCTATCGGCAAGGCTGAAGGGGACTTGATTGGCGATAATTGGCGTTTCGGAAAGGCTTTGGGCTTGCGCTAATAATTTCACGCTGAAGTTGCTCACGCCAAGATGTTTTACTTTTCCATCTTTAACTAATTTATTTAAAGCGCGAAAGGTGTCTTCGTATTTATTCCCCGCTTGGGGCCAGTGAATGAGATATAAATCAATATAGTCGGTGTTGAGGCGTTTTAACGAACCTTCGCAAGCGCGTAGAACGTCGTCGTATCTTAAGTGGCTTGGGGTCACTTTGGAGGTAATAAAAACTTCTTCGCGCTTCTTTCCCGCTTGGCGCACCGCTTGCCCTAGCAATTCCTCGCTATGCCCGCTGGCGTACATTTCGGCGGTATCAAAGTGAGTGTAGCCAATGTCTAAGGCGTAACGCAAAGCCGTTAACGATTTTTCATCAAGGGCTTTATTGGGCGTAGAGTTGCCGCCGATTTTCCATGTGCCAAACCCTATTTTGGGTAGGGTGACATGATTGAGCGTTTCAAATTTCATACCGTTATTTTAACCTTAATCTTATCCACATTTGTCCTTTGCGCCTGCACAATTTCTGCACAATTGAAAATTATCTTTAGGGAAAATAAATTTAGGAGAAATACGATGAATGTCATTAAGAATTTTTGGAGCAATAAAATTTTACGAACAGTTACGCTTGCGGTTTTAGTTGCCGCGCTTTTATTTACGCTGCCGCGCATGTTTGCGCCTGCTAGCGCCAGCGAGCCTGCCGCAAGCGCAGAGGTGGTTTCTATTGAAATGGCAGAAACGGTAGAAACCTCCGGCTCATTGCAAGCCCAGCCTTTTGCTAACCTTACATGGAAGACGAGCGGGGTAGTTGAGTCGGTCAATGTGGAAGTTGGCGACTTTGTGAAGGCTGGCGATATCCTTTTGACTTTGCAACCAGAAAGCACATCGGCGAGCATTGTTTCGGCTCAAGCGGATTTGATTACCGCACAAGAAGATTTGGAAGACGCGCTGGCTTCTGGCACGGGGTTGGCGCAAGCCGCCATTGATTTGAAAGAAGCGCAAGAAGATTACGAAAAAGCCGTAAATTACTTGAAGTATTTGCAAACAGACCAAAATGTTCCGCAAACTTTATATACCGCCGAATTAGTGCAAACCCGCAATGGCTGGGAATATAAATACGAAGCCCAAAATTTTAAGGGTCCCGCCCCCGAAGAATGGATTATAGACGCGGAAAACGATGTGGCGCTGAAAAAAGGCTTGTTAGAAGACGCTCAACGTGAATATGAGCGATTGTTAGCGGGAGAAGAATCAAATGAAGTGTTGGCGGCGCGGGCAAGAGTGGAGGCGGCTCAAACGACTGTAAATTCGTTATACATTATTGCCCCGTTTGATGGGCAAGTGTTATCCATTGAGCATCGGGTGGGCGATACAGTCAGCGCGAATGAAGCGGCGGTGAATTTGGCGAATTTGAATCAGTTGTATGTGGAAGCGCAGGTGGATGAATCGGATATTGCGAAAGTTCAGTTGGGCAACCAAGCCGAAATCACGTTAGACGCGTTGGATGGAGTCGTATTCACAGGTCAAGTGTCAGCCATTAATCCTGTAGGCGAAACGGTATCGGGTTTAATCAAATATACCGTACGAATTGATTTAGACAAAGTGGATGAAGATATATTCTTGCCGTTGGGCGCCACTGCAAATGTCGTTATAAAAGTGAAAGAAGCGCAGGCAATGTTGGCTGTGCCGATTACCGCAATTCAAAACGACGCGAACGGCGAGTTTGTGTGGGCGCTTGAAAATAACGGCTCGCTGACTCGGGTGGATGTGGTCGGCGGCGCGATTGTGGGCGATATGGTGATAGTGGCCGGCGATTTGCATGTTGGGCAACGGGTTTCTCTGCTTCGTGAAAATTCGTTTGAAGCGCCGAATCCATTTCAAGGAGGGCGGCAATGATTCAAGCGCAAGCGTTGACGAAAATTTATCAAATGGGCGATACTGAAGTGCGCGCTTTAGACGGGGTAAGTTTTTCTATTGAAAAAGGCGAAATGGTGGCCATTATGGGACCTTCTGGTTCTGGCAAAAGCACATTGATGTCTATTATCGGTTGTTTAGATGCGCCCACTAGCGGACAATATGCGTTAGACGGCGTGGCGGTTGAAAATATGGACGAAACAAAATTGGCTGAAATTCGCGGCAGAAAAATTGGGTTTGTGTTTCAACAATTTAATTTGCTGGCGCGCACGAGCGCTTTAGAAAATGTGGCGCTGCCATTAACCTATGCGGGCGTTTTAGGAAAAGAAAGACAAGAACGCGCTTTCAAAGCGTTGGAAAGGGTGGGCTTGGCTGAACGGACGCATCACGCGCCGAATGAACTTTCGGGCGGGCAACAACAACGGGTAGCCATTGCGCGCGCTTTAGTAAATGAACCTGCGATTTTATTAGCCGATGAGCCGACAGGCGCGTTGGATAGCAAAACAGGCGTTGAGATTATGGATTTGTTCCAACGTTTGCATGAGGAGCAAGGGCAAACTGTTATTTTAGTAACGCATGATGCGCATGTGGCGAAGCATACCAAACGAATTATCAAACTTTCGGACGGCAAAATTGTTTCGGATGAAGTCAATAAAAACCCGCTCAAGGCGGGCGCGAAGCGTGAGGAAGAGTAATTAGTAAATAGTAATTAGTAAATAGTAATCAGTAAACAGTCGGCGGTCGAGTAGATACGAGCAGTTTTTGCGAGTGTCGTATTGAGACCACCTGTTAATAAAAATACTTTCAATAATAAAAATTACTTTTGTTACTTGTTGGTTTCGACTGCTTGCGTCTCAACCAACGGAGTTAGGATATAAAATGTTGTTTTCAGAAAATTTCAAAATAGCCATTCGCGCTTTGCGGGCAAATAAATTACGTTCTGCGTTAACCATATTAGGGATTGTAATTGGCGTGGCAACTGTGGTGGCTTTGCTTTCTATTGGCAAAGGCGCCACAGCCAGCATTACCAGCCAAATTCAAAGCGGCGGTTCAAATTTGCTAACCGTTTCAGTGGGTAGAATGCAAATGGGATTGAACGCCGCTGGGCAGAGCCGCCAACTAAGTTACTTGTATTATGAAGATTATCAATTGTTGAAAAATAATTTAACGACAAACGTCTCTGCGATTGCGCCTGCGGTGCAGTCTTCATATGTTGTCAAATTCGGCGATGAAAGTTTTACGGCGACAATTGTCGGTGTGATGGAAGAACAAAAAGAAGTTCGCTCATTTGAAATGGCAGATGGACGCTTCCTTACCAACGGGGATAATGATTCACAAGCCTCAGTAGCGGTGTTAGGGTCGGCAGTGGCGGAAGATTTATTCGGCGCCTTATCGCCTATCGGAAAAACCATTTCGATTAATGGGTTGAAATTCAAAGTGGTGGGCGTGTTGGAATCTAAAGGCGCATCCATTGGCTCGCCAGATGAAAGTATATTCATTCCAATTGAAACGGGATATATCAAACTATTCGGCGACTCAGCCATGCACGACGGTAAAAAAACAGTAAACAATATTTTAGTGTCGGTAGAAACCACAGACTCTATGAATACCGTCTCCGCTCAAATAGAATATATGCTGCGCAGGTCGCATGATTTGAAACCTTCAGAAGAATCTGATTTCAATGTCATGAATCAATCCGATACATTAGAAACGTTAAATACTGTTACGCAAACATTGACGATTTTTCTTGGCGCAATTGCGGGCATTTCATTGCTGGTTGGCGGCATAGGCATTATGAATATTATGCTGGTTTCAGTCACCGAGCGGACCAAAGAAATCGGTTTGCGAAAAGCAGTCGGTGCGACAAAAAATCAAATCCTGACTCAGTTCTTAATCGAAACCGTCACTTTGAGTTTGCTTGGCGGGTTGATTGGCATTTTATTGGGCGTTGGCATTGCTAGCGTATTCTCAGCCACTGGGTTAATTGCTTCACTCATCACCGCCGATTCAATTTTGCTCGCCTTCTTTTTCTCACTTATTATTGGTGTATTCTTTGGTATATACCCCGCTTTTCGCGCCGCCAGTCTGCATCCGATGGTAGCATTGAGATATGAGTAAAGAGAGTAGAGAACAGTTATCTACTCTCTATTTATCTGTTCTCTATTTATCTGTTCTCTATTTATCTGTTCTCTTATAATAAGTTATGCCTAAAAAAATTCTACTCGTAGATGATGAAATTGAAATTCTCGAAATTTGCCGGGATTATCTCAAAGCGTCAGGGTACGACGTGGTCACCGCTAAAAACGGAATGCAGGGGTTATCGTATGCCAAAAAAGAAAAGCCCGATTTAATCGTCACCGACTTGATGATGCCCGAAATGGACGGCATTGACTTAACGCACAACATTCGCAAAGAAAGCGATGTGCCTATTATTATGCTAACGGCGCGCGTGGAAGAGACGGATAAATTAATCGGTCTCGAAATTGGCGCAGATGATTACATTACCAAACCGTTTAGCCCGCGCGAATTGGTGGCGCGCGTGAAAGTTGTATTACGACGAGCCGCCGGCGACGCCAATGCGGAAGTTATCCGCGTTGGAAAGGTTTCGCTCAACAGAGCCCATTATCAAGTTAAGATAGAGGCGCGCCAAGTTAATTTAACGCCAACCGAATTTGAAATCATGGCGACGCTCATGAGCCAACCGGGTCGAATTTTTTCTCGCAATCAATTATTAAGCGCCGTGCATGGCGTTGCATTTGAAAGTTACGAACGCGCTATTGATTCGCACATCCGCAATTTGCGCCGCAAACTAGAGCCTGACGATTTAATTGTCACTGTGCATGGCGTTGGTTATAAATTTGAGAGTTAATATGCAAACGTCTATTCGAGAAATTCGCCGAAGGTTATTTGCGTTATTAGCGCGCGCGTTTTTTATCGTTTTATTATTGTCCTCGATATTCTTTATAAGCGTTACTGGATATTTTCTAACGTCTTCTTCTACGCCTGTGCCGTTTCCATTTGTCAGCGCTTTAGAGGGATATTACCTTGCCATAGGCAGTTGGAACAATGTTGAGAAGGCGTTTGACTCGCTCAATGGACTTAATGCGCTAGAGGCGCTTTTATTGGATGAGAACCGGCGCATCGTGCTTGACCGTAGAACTGACTCGCCTGTGGAGATTGGCGCTATTTATCAACCGACTCCTGATGATTTGGTCATTGAATTAAGAGTAGAAGAAAAAATTGTTGGTTATTTAATCATCACATCGTTTTCGTTGACTTCGCGCCTTGGCTTGGTGCGCGCTATTTTGTTGCCGATTGGCATAATTTCGCTTATCTTGGCTTTGTTTTTGGTCATCGTCGCTATTTTGCTCGTGCGAAGGTTTGTGAACCCCTTAGCCGATGTGATTTACGCCGCCCGCGCCGTAGCCAATGGAAATTTAAGCGCGCGCATTCAAACGCAAGGTCCGCAAGATTTACGAAGTTTATCCGAAAGTTTTAATGAAATGGCAAGTTCGCTAGAACGCAACGACCGTGAACGGCGTGATATGTTAGCTGATGTCGCCCACGAATTAAGAACGCCCTTGTCCGTCATTCGCGGCAGGCTTGAAGGCATTATTGACGGCGTATATCAGGAAAACGGCTCGCAAGTTTCATTGGCGCTTGAACAAACATACATCTTAGAAAGACTGATTGAAGATTTGCGTTTATTAACTTTAGCCGAAACGCGGCAATTGCCATTCGATAAACGTAACGTAGATATAGGTCAATTAATTGAAGCCACGCTGGAAATGTTTTCGGCGGAAGCAAAAGAAAAAAATATTTCGCTTACGCTTAATGAAAAAGACGGCAACTTATTTGCCGTTATTGACCCGCAACGCTTTGAACAAGTAATGAGCAACATCATCGGCAATGCGCTTCGTTATATCCATGAGGGCGGCAAGGTGTGGGTGACGGCAAAAGAAACAAGGGACGGTATAAAAATCACCGTCAATGATAATGGCGCGGGAATACCAAAAGAAGATTTACCGTTTATCTTTGAGCGTTTTTGGCGCAAAGATAAATCCCGCTCGCGCGCTTCTGGCGGAACGGGATTGGGTTTAGCGATTGCAAAACAACTCATCGAAGCGCAGGGCGGCGCGATTGAAGCGAAAAATTTAGACGAAGGCGGTTTGCAAGTGACGATTGAGTTAAGAAAATAATACATCGGTATAGACTGCATCTTCACAAAAGCAATCGGCAGATTTAGGCGCGTTTCCCTCATTCCATTCATTTGCAATGATTTTTTTACATCAATTCATTGAGGTTTTCATTTTTACTTCTTACTAATAACTATTCACTAATAACTATTCACTAATTACTATTCACTAATAACTATTCACTAATAACTGCTCTCAATTCCCTAACCGATTAATCCCATCAAACGCGGCGGTTTTATAACATTCAGCCAACGTTGGGTAATTAAAGACCGTATTGATAAAATATTCCACCTTGCCCTTTAACGCCATCACAGCCTGCCCAATATGAATCAACTCACTTGCACCTTCGCCAATGATATGAACGCCGAGGATTTCATGCGTTTCTAAATGGAAAATAATTTTCAGTAAACCAGTTTGGTCGCCGATGATTTGCCCGCGTGCGATTTCACGATATTGCGCTTTGCCCACTTCATAAGGAATGCCCGCTTGGGTTAGTTCTTCTTCGTTTTTTCCAACGGTTGAAATTTCTGGAATGGTGTAAATGCCGTAGGGGAAAAGCTCGGGCGCGTTTTGGGTTTGAACCCCAAACGCATGGCATGTCGCCAAACGACCTTGTTCCATCGAAGTGGAAGCCAAAGACGGAAAGCCTATGACGTCGCCAACGGCATATACATTCGGGACATTGGTTTGAAAATTTTCATTCACTTTCAAAAGCCCGCGCTCGTCTGTTTCTAAATGAATGTTGGAAACGCCAAGCGATTTTGTGGCGCCTGTGCGCCCAATGCTATATAGCGCCATTTCGGTGGTAATTTGTTTTCCGCTGGCTAAAGTAATGCGGACCCGTTCGCCATTGTTTTCGTCTTTAATCGGTTCAATCGCTTTCACTTCTTCACCGAGGCGCATAATGGCGCGTTGTTGATTTAAGTGATGCGTCAAAGAATCGATAATTTCTTCATCCACAAAGGGGAGCAAACGGCGGCGTTTATCAATCAAAGTCACGCGCACGCCGAGCGCGGCGTAAATGCAAGCGTATTCCAAACCAATCACGCCTGCGCCCACCACCGCTAAGGAACGCGGCAAATGGTCTAATTTAAGAATATCGTCGCTGATGATGATGCGCTTACCGTCAAAGGGGATGCGCTCGTCTTTTGTGGCGCTCGTGCCTGTGGCAATGACTATGTAATGAGCGGTCACATCGCGCCAGCCTTGTTGGTCAACATGTTTAAGGCGCACGGTATGCGCGTCAATAAAAGAGGCTTCGGCTGAAATTAATTCCACGCGATTTCGTTGTAATTGATGACGCACAATATCTAATTCGTGTTGAATGACATGGTCGGTGCGATAGAGCAAATCGCTCATGGTGATATTTTGTTTGACGGTGTACGAAGCGCCGTACAAACTGTGTTCTCGATACCCAGAAAGATGAAGAACCGCTTCTCTCAACGTTTTACTTGGGATGGTGCCTGTGTTGATACATACTCCGCCCAAAATTGTTTTTCGCTCCACGACCGCTACGCGCTTGTTTAACTTTGCGGCTTGAATTGCCGCTCGCTGCCCCGCCGGACCCGAACCAATGACGAGCATGTCATAATCATAGTCAGCCATGAGAGACCTCCAAAAAATATATATAGAGCGCGGAAACTAACGCCAGGCAACTGCTTTCATAAGCGCATTATAGCATTATGAAAACCCGCTTCATTATTCAACTCGCGCCCAAAGGTTTACTCATAAAGAAAGCGCAAATCTTCGGGGCGCTTATGTTTCCCATTCTACGCCTGCTTCTTCCGATTTATGTTCGGGTTTGGTCAATAATTTCTCAGCCGCGGCGATTTGCTCCGCATCGCCAATTAAGCCGATTTGGTCGTTCGCTTCAAACACGGTTTGCGATTTTGGGTTCGCCATCGCTTTTCCCTCTCTTACAATCGCAACGACAGACGCTCCCGTTCTGGCGCGAATGTTGGCTTCTGCCAATGTTTGCCCTACGAGCTGGTTGCCAGAAACAAGTCGAAGCCAAGTCACCTCTAAATGGCGGCTGGCATGTATCAGGTCATGTAAGAGGCGGTGTTCTTCTTCTGAATTAATTTGAGCGTCGTAGTGGTCATGTCGCACGGCGTCGGTGTATCGAATAATCTCTTGCAGTGGATAACCAAGTTTCATCAAGGTATGACGCACAATTTCTAACCCGCCTTCTAGTTCGGGGTGAATTACATCGCTGGCGCCAAGAGCGGCAAGATGTTTGATGCCTTCTTCGGTTGTGGCGCGGGCAATGATGGGCAGCGAGGGGTTAATTTGTTTTGCCGTTGCAACGATTAATCCGTTTGCATCTTCATTGGGTCCTGTCAGCACGAGCGCGCGCGCATATTTTAAGTAAGCATGATTCAATACTTCTGAATTTGAAGCGTCGCCATACAGATTAGGAACTTCGCGGCGGTTTAATGCTTCAATGCGTTCCGCGTCTGCATCAATCACTAAACTTAAAACCTTCATTTCACTTAATAGGTTGATGATGTGCCGCCCAACACGTCCATACCCAACGATGACGACATGATCTTTAAGCGTTTCTTCAATGACTGGTTGAGTTGGACCGTGCCTATCTAACAAACGCCATACGGCTGGAATTTTTCGCAAGAATTTTTCACTTGGGTTAATCAGGCGAAACATGAGCGGATTGACTGTGATGGACAATAATGCACCTGCCAATATCAAAGAATATTGTTCTTGATTTAATAATCCGAGCCCAATGCCTGCTTGACCAAGAATAAATGAAAACTCGCCGATTTGACTCAAGCCAGAAGCCACGACTAATGCCGTTCGCCCTTGCCAGGGGAATATCATGCCAAGCAAAAGTGTGCCGATATATTTTCCAACAACGATTAGTAGAGTTAATATCAAAACATAACCGATATTGTTGAATAAGTAAATTGGATTCACTAACATTCCAATGGAGACAAAAAATAAAACAGTAAAGGCTTCGCGAAATGGGAAAACATCTGCCCCTACTTGATGACTTAATGGCGAATCGCTGACGACAACGCCTGCCACAAAAGCCCCTAATGCAAATGAAACTCCAAACCATTCTGATGCGCCAAGCGCAGTGCCTAATGTGATAGCAAGAATTGCTAAAATAAATAATTCACGCGAACGTGTATGAGCAATGCGGAGCAAAATCCATGGAATGACTCTTCTACCTACAAACCAAATTAACAAGATAAATGCGCTGGCTTTGAATAGTGTGAATGCCAGCCCGCCCCAATCAAATTGACCTGATGTATTTGCTAATGTTGGCATGAGAACTAAAATTAAAACCGTAGCAATATCTTCCAGCACAAGCCAACCAACAGCGGCTTGACCATGCGGTGTATTTAACAAGCCATTGTCTATCAAACCTCTTAGCAAAACAACCGTACTAGCAATGGAAATGGCTAGCCCCAACACAATGCCTGAAGCGGGTGACCATCCCCACAATTGACTAAGCCAATAGGCTAATACAGTCGTCATTAGCATTTGCCCGAGCGCGCCGGGAATTGCCACAGAACGCACTTTCCATAAATCATTTAATGAAAAATGTAAGCCAACCCCAAACATCAAGAAGATTACGCCTAATTCAGCCAACTGTGTAATCGTATCTGTGTCTCCTATAAAACCTGGTGTGAACGGACCAATAGCAATCCCCGCAAATAAATATCCAACAATGGTGGGCAAACCAATCCGGCGTGCAATCACCCCGCCGATGAACGCCACGACCAACGCTACGACGATATTAATCAATAATGTAATTTCGTGCATGGTAACCTCCTTATCTCTGCAGTTAATCATTAATCAAGTGATGGGCGCCGTCTCGAAAGCTAGGCTAGAAGATAAACTCGAATACACGAGAACCTTCGAGATGTTTTGACGCCCCCTTTTGATTTCAATGGTTTATATTTTACCCGCTAAATGCCTAAGTATTCGATTTTTCAAGGTGGTAAAATCAATTTCAAATCATCTTTGGAGAAATGAATGAAAAACCCTGTCATTATTGACGCGCTTCGCACGCCGATTGGCGCGTTAGGAGGAATCCTCTCTTCTGTGCGTCCCGACGATATGGCCGCGCATGTGATTAAAGCCATTGTAGAAAGAAATAACATTGACCCGACCATAATTGAAGAAGTGTTTTTAGGGTGCGCCAACCAAGCGGGCGAAGATAATCGCGATGTGGCAAGGATGGCTGTTTTGCTGGCAGGTTTACCCGTTGAAGTGGGCGGCGTAACGGTGAACCGTTTATGCGCTTCGGGCTTAAACGCAATTAACATGGCGGCTCGCGCCATTATCGCAGGCGAAGGCGAGGTGTATATCGCCGGCGGAGTGGAAAGTATGAGCCGCGCGCCTTACTCGCTTCCGAAAGCGGAAGCGGGGTTTTCATTCGGCAACTTAACCGCCTACGACACCGCGCTCGGCTGGCGATACCCAAACCCTAAAATGAAAGAAATGTACGGCACAGAATCAATGGGCGAGACTGCTGAAAACATCGCCGCAGAACGCCCGCACATTACCCGCGAAAAGCAAGATGAATTTGCATTGCGAAGCCATCACCTTGCCATTAAGGCAATGGACTCTGGCAGATTCAAACAAGAGATTATTCCAATTCCTATTCCGCAAAAAAAGGGCGAAGCCAAACTGATTGATACCGACGAACGCCCGCGCCGCGATACCACAATCGAATCGTTATCTAAACTAAACCCCGCATTCAAAAAAGAAGGCGGAACAGTGACGGCGGGCAATTCTTCTGGATTAAACGACGGGGCGGCGGCGGTGTTAATGATGAGCGAAGCCAAAGCCAAAGAATTAAATCTTAAACCTTTAGCGCGCTTCGTGACTTCCGCCTCGGCAGGCGTGCCGCCGCGCGTCATGGGCTATGGTCCCATCCCCGCCACGCGCAAGGCGCTTTCTCGCGCTGGGTTACGCATAAAAGATATTGGGCTTATCGAAATCAACGAAGCCTTTGCCGTGCAAGCGCTATCGGTGATAGAAGATTTAGAACTAAACCCCGATATTGTGAATGTAAACGGCGGAGCGATTGCGATTGGGCATCCGCTTGGTTGTTCGGGCGCAAGATTAGTGACCACATTGGTTCACGAAATGAAGAATCGCGGAAACGTGCGCTATGGCGTTGCCACTCTTTGCGTGGGGGTGGGGCAAGGCGAAGCGACCGTGCTTGAGTTTGTTGGGTAGTTTTGAAACGAATAACAAGATACAAGTTGCCTGTTTACAATGACGTATTCTGCGCCATAAAAGGATTATTTATGACAAAATATTATTCTTTTCTCTTCCTTCTTGCTTTATGGATTATTTCATGCGCGCCGCCAACGACGACAGAATCAATTCAAACCGAAGAATCCGCTCAAGTTCCGCTGGCAAGCCCAACGGCGGAAGAAGCGGCGGCTTCTCCCGAAGCGTTGACGACAAGCGCCTCTACCTCATTACCGGCAGTCAATTCCGCCCCATTAATTGACTCGCCTTCGCTCATCAATATTGAAATGATAGATGAACGCTATGGTTGGGGCATTACCGAAGAAGAAATCGTCCGCACCGACGACGGCGGCGTAACTTGGTACGACGTCACCCCGCCTAATATAACCGAAACGGGCTATTCGGTTTTTCCATATTTCTTAAATGAAAACGCCGCATGGATTCAAATAGCCGATAACAACAATTATCCGTTTGGCGGGTTTTTATATCGCACGCAAGACGGCGGTTTGACATGGCAAATGTTTGAAACCCCCTTTAGCGCCGGCGACCTTGAATTTATTGACGAAAACAACGGCTGGATTCTTGCCGATTTAGGCGTGGGCGCCGGCTCAATGGCGGTTTCTGTGTTTCAAACCACAAACGGCGGCGCCACTTGGGAACGCGTTTACACCAACGACCCCAACCTTGAAGGCGCAAGCGACACATTGCCATTAAGCGGCATTAAAGTGTTGCTTGCCCCTCTCGATATGCAAACCGCATGGATTGGCGGCGTCGTCTATTCGCCGAACACCTTGTATTTATTCCGCACCGACGACGGCGGTAAAACTTGGCAAGCCATTGAAAACATTCCACTGCCCCAAACCGCGCAAGAAATTCAAGTGGGCGTTGAAAAAATACAATTCATTTCGCGCACGCAAGGCGCGCTAGCTCTGCGTCTGAGTTCAAACAAACAAGAAACGTTAATTTTCTCCACCAACGACGGAGGCGAAACTTGGCAAGCGTTTTCACAACCTATCCCCGAAGCGGGCTTGCTGGATATTATCTCGGCTGCTGAAATTGTCTTTTATTCCGCCGACCAATTCTACATCACCGAAGACGCCGGCGCTTCGTTCAACGTCGTCAACTCTGAAATTTCATTTGGCGATACAGTCGCCGATATCAGTTTTGCCAATACAAACATGGGCTGGTTAATTACAACCAGCGCAACCAACCAAAGGACTTTATACCGCACCGAAGATGGAGGCGCCACTTGGAACGTCTTAATTCCATAAAATTATTTTTGATATTCATCCTGACAACGCTCGCTTGCGGATTGCCAACCGCCTCAGACTCAGCCACGCCTGCTCTGCCCGCGGAAACGCTCCCTCCGCCCACGCCGACGACCCCTCCCGCCTTGACGATAGAGCAAATCAAGAACGCTCAATATCCCTTGCTGGTTTCAGAAGACGGGCGTGTGGCGCAACTGAACAACGGCGTATATCAAAGCGGCGCAGATACGCTTGCCCCCGATTATGCTTATGTAACCGTCACTCAATTTTTTGTGCTCGGAGACGTGACCGGCGACGGCGCAGGCGATGCGGCGGTGATGTTCTTAGAAAATTATGGCGGCACAGGGCAATTTGGCGTGCTTGCCGTATATGCCAACGCCTCAGGCGAACCGATGTTTTTAGATTCGTTATTAATTGACGACCGCCCCATGCCTAACAGCCTTTCCATCGCCAACGGCGAAATCTTTTTAGACGTGATTGTGCATGACTTTGACGATGGCGGTTGCTGCCCAACCTTGCAAACTACGCAAACCTATGCTTTGGTAAAAAATCAATTGCGTTTGGTGAATTACACAACGGTTGCTCCAACTGGAGTCAAGCGTGAAATTGTGGTTACAGCGCCTGCCGATAATACAGAATTAACCAGCCGTACTTTCCAACTTACAGGCTCTGTGAGCATTGCGCCATTTGAAAATAATTTATCTTACTTTGTCTATGATGAAGACGGCAATCAATACATGGCAGGACCGATTAACGTCGTCGCGCCTGATTTTGGCGCCCCCGGAACATTTGATACAACAATGGCTTTAGACGCTTTGCCTGCCGGAACTTATTATATAGAAATTCAAGACCAATCCGCCGCAGACGGAGCGATTTTGGCTTTGGAAAGCGTGAAAATTATTTTGAAATAAAACTCGCCGCCTTTGGCAAGAGCGCAACTTTGAAAGGAAAGGAGAATTTTATGCCAAACCTTGTTCGTGATTGGATGTCTTCCCCCGTCATTGTCGTAGACGCAGACTCCAGCGTTTCTTACGCGATGACCCTCATGCGTCGCCGCAAAATCAATAGTTTGGTGGTGAACGTTGGCGAAAATAATCCTTCGTATGGCATTATCACCACAACCGATATTCGAGACAAAATTGTGGCGGAAGGGCGCAACCCTGCCGAAACCACCGTGCGCGAAATTATGTCGGGTTCTATTATTACAGGTCGCCCTGAGTGGACTTTGATGGAATGCTCAAAAGTGATGCAGCGACATAAATTTCATCACCTGCCCATTGCCGATGAAAACGGCGCGTTAATTGGCATGATTTCAGCCACCGATATTTTTATGGCAGTGGAAGAACAAGGCTGGATAGAAGGGAAGTAAGACCGTAGATAATAAACCGTCTATCGTCCACCGTCTGCGGTTTAATTTGCTTTTACTGCCGCTTGCTTCATGTGGCTCAACACGCCGATAAACCCATTAATCCGTTGTTGCGATACGGCTTCGTGTAAATTCATCGGCAAATAAAAATCGGCTGGGACGGAGATAATTTCTTCCAACGCGCAGCCATTTAGCCCGTAGAGTAGAATCGAAGCGAGCCCGCGCACCGTAGGAGATTCTTTGGGAATGTCAAAATAAAAAGTTATCTTATCGTTTGAATCTTTTTCGGCAATCAAAAACACAGGGGTCATGCACTCAGGCACTGGCTCCATGTTTTCTTTTTGATTCTTGAAGCGTTCGGGCAGTGCGGGGAACGATTCGGCGTAGGCAATCAGCGTTTCTAATTTTTCTTCGCGCGTCATGCTGGCGATGTCGTCAATAATTTCTTGTAACTTAGTTGGTAAAGGCATGTTGTTTATATAGGGGCGAGGCATACCTCGCCCCTAAGAATAAATTTATTTTTCAATTGGCGCGTCAACGAGATTCCCCCACTCTGTCCATGAACCGTCGTAGTTTTTAACTTTTTCATAGCCGAGCAAATACTTTAACACAAACCAAGTGAGCGAGGAGCGTTCGCCGATGCGGCAGTAGGCAATCACTTCGCCGTCGGGTTTGATATTTTTGCCCTCGTATAAAGCGCGCAATTCTTCTGCGCTTTTGAACGTTGCGTCCGTTTCGTTTACCGCTTGCGCCCAAGGGATATTGACGGCGGTTGGAATATGCCCGCCGCGCGTGGCGCCTTCTTGCGGGTAATTTGGCATGTGAGTCAGTTCGCCGGAATATTCTTTTGGCGAGCGCACGTCAACCAGCGGTTTCTTCGCTTCCATTTGTTTGAAGACGTCGTCGCGAAAGGCGCGAATGGATTTATCCGCTTCTTTTGCTCGATAGTTTGTTTTTGGGTAAGTGGGGACATCTTTTACAAAGGGGCGGCCTTCTTTTTCCCATTTCAAACGTCCGCCGTTCATAATTTTCACGTTTTCATGCCCATAATATTGAAAGAGCCACAACGCATAGCAAGCGAACCAATTTGATTTATCGCCGTAAAATACAACGGTGGTATCGTTTGCAATCCCTAAATGGGAGGCGACTTCTTCAAATTTTTCTTTGGTCAAAAAGTCGCGCCGTAATGGGTGTTGTAATGTGCTAAACCAATCCACTTGCACCGCGCCTTCAATGTGACCTGTGGCGTACAACAACGGGTCTTCATCCGATTCGATGATGCGGACGTTTGGATTGTTTAGGTTTTTTGCAACCCATTCGGTTTCAACTAAATATTCGGGGCGAGCGTAAGACATAATATGTTTTCCTTTATATTTTTGTAGGGGTATTAATAAAAAAAGCAGTCAACCTAAAACAAAAGGACAGCAAACAATCCTGCGGATACACTTTTCACGCGGGAGCCGTTCCACTGTCCTAAGTCGTTGACTGCTTATCTGGGCGGATATGTCTTAGGCAGCGGTTACGAACCCCGCCATAGACACAAGCAATACAAATATTTTTTCATAAGGCTGGACGTATTTTACGGAAATAAAAGTTTTTGTCAAGATAAAAATTGTTTTGTCGTGAGCGTGTGGGGAATATATACACAATACATTGCGTTGGGCAAAGTTAGACAGAATTCTTTTTGGATTAGGTATAATGGAGAGAGCAAGAAAGGTAGAGCCTTATTAGGGTATGCCAAAACAAAAATATTACGTCGTTTGGAAGGGGCGTAAGACGGGCATCTTCACCACTTGGGCGGAATGTGAAAAACAAGTGAAGGGATTTATTGGCGCGCAATATAAAGCCTTTGACAAAGAATCTGAAGCCGAAGCGGCATATTTAGCGAAGTACGAAGATTACAAAGGCAAAGCGTCTTCATTAGGCAGGTGGAAAAACGCACACACAAAACCTATTTTGCCCTCCATGTGCGTAGACGCCGCTCATAATAGTAAAACCAATCGGGTTGAATATCGAGGCGTGAACACGGCTAGCGGCGAAGAGATTTTTAGAGCGGGACCATACCCCGAAGGCACAAACAATGTGGGCGAATTTTTAGCCATCGTTCACGCGCTTACATGGCAAGCCAAACATAACATGAATATCCCCGTGTATTCCGATTCTGAAAACGCAATTTCATGGGTTTATACGGGCGAATGCAAAACAAAATTAAAACATTCTCCTAAAACGGCGGTGCTGTTTGCTTTAATAAAAAGCGCCGAAAATTGGCTGGCTGAAAATCAATTGCCCGAAGATAAAGTTTTGAAGTGGCATACAGAACTATGGGGCGAAAACCCCGCCGATTTTGGGAGAAAATAAATGAACGTTTCAATGCAACGCGCCCACTGTTTGGGATGAAAGGCTAACGACCTGCCTGAGCAGGTTGAAGGTTAGATTTGAAGCGCGGGTTTATACCGAATTCATTCTCCTTGCGGTTAATATCCCCAACTTAAGCGCTTTGCGCCGATACAAACTTCCGCTAACGTCAACTTTAAATCCGTTTGTTTCTAAATGCTTTTTTATATCTTGATAAGTATGCCCGTGATTCAAATAATCATGATATTCGAGAATGATTTTTTCTATTTTTTGCAATGTGTGCGGCGAGGCGTTCAACAAAATAGGATACTCCGCCCCTTCCGCGTCTATTTTCAATAAATCCACCTTTTGAATATTGTTGTTTCGCAAAATTTCATCGAGCCTTGTGGTTTTCACTTTTGTCTGATTGGGCAAACTATATTCATAGATGGAATGCCCCATGTTTTGATGAACCGAATTAAACAAAGTGATTTCGCCAATCGTTTCAGAAACAGCCATGTTGAAAATTTCTAAATTAGACGCTTGATTGATTTCTTTATTTTCTTTTAGCAGTAAAAAATTTTCGGGGTTTGGCTCAAAAGTAAACACCCTGCCGCGGTGCGCCTGCTTTGCCGCCCAAATAGAAAACGAGCCAATATGCCCGCCAATATCAATAATCGTATCGGTAGGTTGAATCGCAAAACTTTTGCTTTTATAATCGCCAAACTTCCAGACTTGATACACAGCCCACTTATCAAAAGACCCTACCCTCAATTTCATCTTAATCTGTTCGTTCACTTGGTGAACTTCTGTCGTTTTGGTGATAGACCGCAAATATAAAAACGGCATGACGAGATTAAGCAAACGATAAGCGTTCTCATGAATAATTCTCATAAATTATGTTTCCTCCCTCATGGGGGCGTAGATTTTTTATTAGGCTAACTTCTAGTTTTAGATAACGATACGCCGATTATAATGGGCAAATAAAGGAAATTTCAAATGAAAACAGCCTTATTGATTATTGACATCCAAAAAGATTATTTCCCCGGCGGCAAAAACCCGCTGGTGAACCCATTCGAAGCGGCAAAAAACGCCTACATGCTTTTACAATGCTTCCGCGAACATGGCGGGCATCACGTTCACATTCAACATATTGAGGATGACCCCAACGCCCCTTTTTTCGCCAAAGGCAGCGAAGGTTCAGATATTCACGATTCAGTCGCTCATTTTGAAGGCGAGCCGATTGTTTATAAAAATGAGGTCAATGCGTTTCTCAATACAAATTTGCTTGACTTATTAAAAAATTGGGCAATAGAACGCGTGGTGATAACAGGTATGATGAGCCACATGTGCGTAGATGGAACCGCCCGCGCCGCGTATGATTTGGGATTCAAAGTTATTGTGGCGGAAGACGCCTGCGCCACAAAAGATTTGAAATTTGGCGATACAATTATTCCCGCCGACCATGTCCATAAGGCGTTTATGGCGGCGCTCCGCGCGTATGGCGATGTGATGAAATCTAGCGAGGTTATTGCCTTGTTGGCTGGCGAGAGAGAAAAATAAAAACCGCCCCAGTTTTTAATAACAAACTTTTGAGATATATCCTTTGATTACGCTTCTATTAATTATCCTTGTGTTTGTTTTATATATCGTCTGGTTTATTGTAGATATGTCTTTATTTGAACGATATGAAGGCAAACTCAAACGCGGCGTAAAAGTTTGGAGCAGAGAACTCGACGCTAAATCATGGAATTACCTTTCTTCCTTACAGCGCGATGTTGTAGAAGAAAAAGAATATTTATTTCTCAAATTCAAACAACGCTTTATTCGCAAAGAGAATCATGAAGCGCTCATCTTTTCCAGACCCGACGGTTTTTCTTCCACTTGGATTTGTCTCGGCTATGTAGATTTAAACTCCCCGACCCGTCAAATCCAATACCGCATGGCGCTCACGGGTCTCATCTTACTTGTCATTCTTAATGCGCTAGGCGCGCTATTTTTCGTATTTAGTTTCTACCCATATAAAAACGCCATTGATACATTCCTCAAAAGAGAAGCGAACGCAACTCTCTAATCCTCTAACTGGAAACTGACCATGACCGCTCTTGACTCCGAAAAACAAAAACAAGCCAAACAATATGCCCGCATCCGCCGCAGATTATGGCTACTAGACACCTTTCTCAATGCAATATACGCCCTCGCATGGCTCTTCTTTGGCTGGAGCCTTTCAGTGCGAGAATGGCTTACCACAATCACAACCAATGACTGGTTGCTTGTCGCGCTTTATATCTTCATCTTTGGCGGAGTTTTTGCAATCATAAATTTACCGCTCGGCTATTACAGCGGATTTGTTTTACCTCATCGTTTTGGGCAATCCAATCAATCATTCAAAGATTGGGTCATTGACCAGCTCAAAGGGTTAGCCATTGGCGCGCCGCTTGGTTTACTTTTGCTTGAACTGTTATATCTTACCCTCCGCCTCACAGGTGATACATGGTGGTTGTGGGCGGCAGGCGGTTTGCTTCTCTTCAATGTCATTCTTTCAAATCTTGCTCCCATCTTAATCATGCCGTTGTTCAATAAATACGTCCCGCTAGGCGATGAACACAAAGACCTTGAAGAACGCTTATTAAATCTCGCCAAAAAAGCAAACACAAAAGTAAAAGGCGTATTCAAATTTGATATGTCCAAACGCACCAAAGCCGCCAATGCCGCGCTCACCGGCATTGGCAACACGCGTCGCATTATTCTTGGCGATACATTAATCAACGAATTTACGCCTGACGAAATCGAGACCGTGTTGGCGCACGAACTTGGACATCACGTCAACAAAGACATTCCATTTTTGATAACAAGCGGAACGCTTCTCACTACCCTCGGCTTGTTCATTGCATCGTTAGCATTAGACTACGCCGTAACCTTTTTCTCCTTCCAATCCGTTTCAGATATTGCCGCCTTCCCAGCCTTATCTTTAATTTTAGGCGCGTATGGCTTACTAACGCAACCGTTAGAAAACGCATTATCTCGCTGGCGTGAAAACATGGCAGATGATTACGCCTTATCCTCAACCCAAAAAGGCGAAGCCTTCGCCTCCGCCTTTACGCGCTTAGCCAACCAAAACCTCAGCGAAATTGACCCCGAAAAATGGGTAGTCTTTATGTTTTATTCACACCCGCCATTAGGAGAGAGAATAGAAAAAGCAAAACGATTTGCTTCAACTATATAATATTGAAGCGCCTCACTCTGCAAAATACCCCGCCTTCTCTTACGAACTGATATTAAAGCCGTCCCGAAGATTCGGGACGGCTAAACGATAAAACCTTTATAAACCAGCCGCTGTTTTCAAGGCGGCGGCTTTATCTGTTCGTTCCCATGGGAACTCAACATCATCGCGCCCAAAGTGACCATACGCGGCGGTTTTGCGATATATCGGTTTGCGTAACCCTAAATCGCGGATAATCGCGCCGGGGCGTAGGTCAAAATGCTCATCAATCAACTTAGCGATTTTTTCGTCGGCAATTTTAGCCGTGCCAAACGTTTCCACGTTAATAGAAAGCGGGCGCGCCACGCCAATGGCGTAAGCCACTTGCACTTCCACACGGTCTGCCAAACCGGCGGCAACGACATTTTTCGCCACATATCGCGCGGCATACGCGGCAGAGCGGTCTACTTTTGTTGGGTCTTTACCAGAAAAAGCGCCGCCGCCATGTCGTCCCATTCCGCCGTAAGTATCAACAATAATTTTTCGCCCAGTGACGCCCGCATCGCCCATAGGTCCACCCACCACAAAACGCCCCGTTGGGTTAACAAACACCTTCAAATTCTTATCCACCAAATGTTCAGGAAGCGTTTTCATAATCAACTCTTCCGTAATCACTTCGGTAATTTCCTGTTGCGAAACTTCAGGGGCGTGCTGTGTAGAAATCAACACCGTATCCACGCGCACAGGCTTGCCTTTGGAATATTCAATCGTTACTTGGCTTTTCGCATCGGGGCGCAGCCACTTAATCGCGCCGCTTTTGCGAAGTTCGCTTTGTTTGCGGGTGAGTTTATGCGCCAAATAAATAGGCAAAGGCATCAACGTATCTGTTTCGTTACAAGCGTAGCCAAACATCATCCCTTGGTCGCCTGCGCCCACCGCTTCCACTTCGGCTTCCGTCATTTCGCCCGATTTCGCTTCGAGGGCTTTATCTACCCCCATTGCAATATCGCCCGATTGTTTCGCAATGGCAACCAACACGCCGCATGAATTTCCATCGAACCCTTTTTCGCTAGAGTCGTATCCAATTTCATTAACCACTTTGCGAACTAACTCGTCGTAATTAAAGGTAGCGTTGGTTGTAATTTCGCCCAATAACATTACATAACCAGTCTTAACCGCCGTTTCGCAAGCCACACGCGAGCGTGGGTCTTGCTCCAAACATGCGTCTAACACGGCGTCCGATACTTGGTCGCAAATTTTATCGGGGTGTCCTTCTGTCACCGATTCTGACGTGAACATCAGTTTAGGCGAAGTCATAAAAGTATTACTCATTGTTTTTTTGTTTCTCCTTCAAGAAAATAAAATTGCCCATTCAGACGTGCAGAAAGGGCAATAAAAATTTTTACCCTCTCATCTTCCAGCATTCCTCTGTCGGAGTTGGCACCGTGTTAGGATTCCTAATCGGTTGTCGAGGCATCGCAGGGCCGTTCCCTCCGCCTCTCTGGATAAGAGCATCTTATTGGGGCTATGTTTTTAGAATGCGAGTTTACCATAGCGATTATTCTGCGTAAAGATAAAAACCCCGCTTCATTCTTGACCTTTGCCCGCTTCACAACCTCAGCATGGGTTTACAAACAAAAAAAATCGGCAGGATGAGAATCCTGCCGACTGGGTGAAACAACAATCCACTTAGTCTGAAGCGCAGCGGAAGCCAATCTTAGGCGAGACTTCTCCTAAATAATCTGCCGAAAGCGGGTCAGAAGCATTGGGGTTTGAACCGCGTACCGAAGCGCGATTAGCAACCCGCACATCTTGGAAGGCGTCTTGATATGAGCCGCCGCGCACCACGCGATTAAAGTAGTTGCTGCGCGCGCCGGGTCCACTCGGGTTCATGCTTACGCCTTGTGCATAATAATTTGCGTCATAATAATCGGCGACCCATTCGTTTACGTTGCCAGCCATATCTAACACGCCAAATGGGCTAGCGCCTGCGGGGTAACTGCCAACGCGCGTGGTATCGCCAACGAAGAAGTTGAAGTTGCCGCGCGAGTTATCTGGGCGTTCATCGCCCCAAGGATAAGTGCGGAAGTCATCGCCGCGCGCGGCGCGTTCCCATTCCGCTTCGGTGGGGAGGCGTCGGCCAGCCCATTTGCAATAGGCGTCTGCTTGTAGCCAAGTAACATATACCACAGGGAAATCGTTAAATTCAGCGTTATTAAAGTATGAATCGCGCGTTTCCGATTTGAAGAATTGAGGCGGTTCACATGCGCCCGCTTGCACACAGGCAAAGTACATGGCGTTGGTCACTTCAAATTTGTCCATCCAAAAACCTTTGATGGTGACGCTGTGCGCTGGCATTTCATCGTTTTGCGCTTCGGTATCCATACCGCCCATGCGGAAGGTGCCATCTGGAATATAAACGGCGGGCATACCGTCTACGGAAGAAACGCGCTCTTCGCCCGCTTGTCCGCCGCTGATTTCAGCCGTTGCATTAATGGCAGGCGGCGTATTGGTAGGGAAAGCGGTTGCCACTGGAATGGCAGTAGGCTGGCCGCCGCCCGCGCCACATGCCGAGGCGATGATTGCCACAATAGCAAGAATTGGAATTAATTTTTTCATAGAGTCTCCTTTGTCAAGATAGCCTTAGTATACGAATGGGGTACTTTTTTCCTAATCCCCCAAAGGTCATAATTTGGTTAGAAATTACGACTTTTTACGACTTTATTGGATATAATGACTTACAACTTTGTTAGTAAAAGGACGTTGCGATGACCTATCAACAAACTCCGCGTGTGTTTATTGTATGCGACCAAAATGCCACAGCGCCCATTTGGGGGTATATTATCCGCGATAAAGGGTTGATTGCGATTGTCGAAACCTCGATTGATAAAGCCATTGAGAACGCGAAAAAAGAATCGCCCGATTTAATTGTGATTGACCTGAACGCGCCGCATCAGAAACGGATTGAAATTGCCCGCTCGTTTCGTGCGTTAAGCGCCAGCCCTATTTTATTTTTTCTGCCTAGCAATAATGAAAACGAAATTTTGGAGGCGTATCAAAATGGGGTGGATGAATGCGTGGTGAAGCCGATTAGCCCAGCCATTTTTTTAGCGAAAATTTTGGCATGGGCGAATCGCACGCATGGCGAGCATACCAAGCCGCGCCGCGCAAAGTTAAAATTAGACGTTCACCGCCGCTCGGCAATTGGGAAGAATAAAAAAGAAGTGAAATTAACCAACCTCGAATTTCAATTTTTGCAACTGGTGATGAGCCGCCCTGGTCATGTTTTTCCTAACGATGAAATTATTGAAACAATTTGGGGCTCAGAGGGAGATGTGGTTTTATTGAAAAATGTGGTGTATCGCCTGCGAAAGAAGATTGAAGAGGAATTAAGCGAGACTGAATTAATTAAGACCTGGCCCGGCGGGTATAGTTTTGTAGACGCTTGAAATTATTCGTTTGCCGCGCATCGGAAACCGATTTTTACCGAATATTTTCCATACAATTCTTTTTCTAACGGCGCTTTTGGGTTGGGTCCTTCAATATAATTTCGATTAGAAACGCGTAAGTCATAGCCTTCATCTTGAAATGAGCCGCCGCGAATGACAAACATATTGTTGAGCGTTTCCTCAATTGAAGGACCTGTTGGGTTTTCGGCGGGCGATTTTGCATAATAGTCTAGGCGGTATCTATCGGCTACCCATTCCCACACATTGCCAGCCATATCTAATGCGCCAAATGGGCTTGCGCCTTCGGGGTAACTTCCTACTCGTGAGGTGTCTCCGATTAAGTTGATGAAATTAGCGGTGTATTCATTGGGCGGTTCGTCGCCCCAGGGGTAATTTCGTTTATCGCTCCCGCGCGCGGCATATTCCCATTCCGCTTCGGTGGGGAGGCGCCTACCTGCCCATTGACAATAGGCGTTTGCGTCAGACCATGTAACGTTGATGACGGGGTAATCTTGGAATTCTATATTCCCAAAATACTCTTCACGATTATCCGAGCGAATTTCTGCAGGGGGGCGGCATTCGCCTGCCTGCACGCATAAGCCATACATGCCGTTGGTTACTTCCACTTGGTCTATCCAAAAGGCGCTGATGAAAACTTCGTGCGGCGGTAATTCGTCGTTTTCGCGGTACACGTCTAAACCGCCCATTGTAAATTTGCCAGCGGGGATGTAAATTTGCGTCATGCCGTCTTTGGCTGAAATTTTTATCGTTTGCGGCGTGGCGGTGGGGGCAGGCGTTGCAGAGGCGGGAATCTCTGTGGAGGTGGAAGGCGCGGTTGGCGTTTTAGCGACAGAAACGGTTGATGACATGGAGACTTGCGGGGCGGCTTGCGGCGTTGTTTGACAAGCGGAGAGGAACGCGCCGCTAAATATACATAAGAGAAGAAGGCGTATCGTTTTCATTGATGTTTTAACTATTAGTTTTTGGATGACAATTTTAGGTAACGCTAATTTACTGTAACAAGTCTATTGCTTTTTGGGCTTGGTCTTCAAAAAAGTTTGGGTTGATTTCATTTGCTTTTTGCCACGCTTTGAGCGCGCCGGCGTTATCGCCTTGGCGATATAAGCCATAGCCATACCATAGCCACGCTTCTTCAGACATTTCGGTGACTCCCAGCGCATAATTGGCTAGGGCGAGTAGGTCGTCGTTTCGGTTGGAGTGGAAATAAGCGAGGAAGGGACCGAATTGGTAACGAAACATTCGTAAGGGTAAGCCGAGTTCGCGCGCTTTATCGTAGGCGAGAGCGGCTTCTTCATATCTTCCAAAGTAGGTGAGGTTGCTTCCGTAGTTGAACCAGTCGAAGGCGTCGGCGCTTCCGCTGGAGATAATGCTTTGGGTTAAGTCTAATGTCAATTGCCGATTCAGGTTGGCGTCCCAGTGAGAGGCGAGTAGGGTTTTTATCTCTTCTTCGTATTGAGGGAAGTAAATCACCATGTATAAATTGTTGAAGGGTTTCCAATCTTTTTCAAGTTGTTGGTATGAAATTTTTAAGTCGGGACCATGATAAGAGTCTTGAACGGTAAATTCTTGGGTCATGTCGTTGTACCCAGTTAGGAGCAAGTAATGCGCCGCCCATAAATCATCGGTTGGACCGAGCGCGTCGGCAGGGTTTAAGGAGGTGACGCTTTCTACTATGACTGGGTAATTTGCCGCCAATAAGCGTTTGAGGATTTCAATGGTGCCGCCCACGCGGTATTCGAGATTGAGCCAGCCTGCTTGTGTGCGGACGTAGTAACGCATTTCTTCGGGGTTTACGTTGCGGTCGCCAGTGACAGGTTTGATTAAGTTTGAAATATCGGTTTGGTCGCCTTCCCAGCCGTACATGTGTAATGCCATAGATAAGGTTGCGGGTCCACAATTGTTGGGGGTTTGTTTTTCATAAGGCGGAGATGCCATAGCGACTTGGGCGGGTAACGGCATAAACGTGGCGGTTGGGGTGATGGATGGAAGCGCTTGCGCAATGGTTGTGTTGGTGGGCGCCGGGGTGGGTGAGGCGCTTGGCGGGGTGATAGGCAATGCGGTTGGCACGGGACCAATGGGGTTGATGGTGTTTTTGATGTAGGTTTGCAAGACGTCTAACCGCCAGGCGAGACGAGAATGCACAGCGGGAATTTGATAGATTAAGAGCGCCAGCAGGCATACCCCTGCCAACGAGACGAGAATTTTTACGGTTTTATTTTTTGGCATAGACGAGAGTGTATCATGTGTAAATGAAATATTTTTAAGGTATGGGGTTGATTTGCCGCCGTCGCTTGACTTTATTTTAGAAATTCATACAATGTTAAAGGCGTTCATCATAGCTTATGATTGGGAGGCATATATGTCTAAAAATAAAAAAGGCGGCGGGGCTAATTATGCTAAGCAAGAAAATGACGCAACGGTAGAAATAGCGAAGATAAATCGTAATGCGACAATTATTGTCGGGTTGTTGACCACGATTGGCGTTTGCATAACGGCGATTTTGGCTTCTCCGTTTTTGCTTCAGGTTTATCAAGATTTTTTTTCGAGTTCGCCCGCTCCAACGCTTATTTCAAATTCAACCCCTCAACCGTTCTTAACCGATACGCCCATCGCTTCTACTGCGACTTATACATTCACTCCAAGCGCTTCCCCAGCGCCTACTGAAGAGGTTTTGCCCACGCCGACTTTAAGCGCCGAGATGATTTTACAATTTCAGTTTAGCGCCGCAGAAGGGAAAGCGCCTTTGAAAGTGAACTTTAGCGCAGAAGGCTCTTTTGTGGACGTAAAAGGCGGCGAAGATTTATTCTGCACTTTTAAGAATGTATGCCAATATACTTGGTCTATTCGACAAGGAAGCGCCATGATTTATGAACCAACGCTAGGCGATAGTAAGTTTTCTTATACCTTTCAAAAAAAGGGCGAGTATGTTGTCGCCGTTTCGGTGTGCAGAGGAGATTTTTGCGCTTCTACGGCGGTGGTTATCACAGTTCGTTGATTTTATAAATTTTTCTTACGCGGGGCGCTTTCAGAAAACCTTGTTGAACCATAAAACTTTGGGGGCGGAGCCTATCATCAGGGATAAAAAGTTTCTTGACTTGACGCGCCTCTTACGGGCAAGTATGATGAAAGAAAAAACGGAGAGGATACTTTTGCGATGACATTAGACCCTGAAGATTTACGCGCCGCCATGCGGGCTTGGTCTGCTGGGGTAACGGTAGTCGCCGCTGTGTATGGAGACCAAAAACACGGTATGACCGTTAATTCATTTACCTCAATTTCATTAAACCCCGCCTTAATTACCATTTCTTTACAACAAAATACACGCACTCATGAAATTGTGATGCAATCTAAAGCGTTCGGTCTAACGATTCTTTCCGCCGAACAACGCCATCTTTCTAATATTTTTGCCGGTCGGCTCAAAGAGATTGAAGATAAATTTGCAAACCTACGCACAGAAACCTTAGTCACGGGTTCGCCTCTCATTGTAGGCGGCTTATCGTGGTTAGATTGCCGCGTTGTTCAAACGTTTGACGCGGGCATGAACACCTTATTGATTGCAGAAGTTGTGGCGGCGCGCGGAACAGGAAGCGGAGACCCGTTGATTTATCACAACCGCGAATATTGGAGATTGCAAAAATTGCCATAAGATTGGAGGCAATATGCCCGAACCCTTAACCGACGGGGAGCAACGACTTTTATTGCAACTCGCGCGCGAGTCTATTGAATTGGCAGTATGGGGGAAAAAATTACCAAAACTCAACCTGAATTCGTTTCCGCAAGCGCTACAAGCAAACCGCGCCTCATTTGTGACCTTAACGATTCAAGACCAACTGCGCGGCTGTATCGGCGCGTTAGAAGCGTATCAACCTTTAGCCGAAGATGTGCGCGAACATGCCGTCGCCGCCGCATTACAAGACCCGCGCTTTCCACCCGTAGTAAAAGATGAACTCAACAGAATCAAAATTGAAGTCTCGGTATTAAGCGCGCCGCAAGCGTTGCCATATGAATCCAGCGAAGATTTAATCAAAAAAATCAAACCGCATGTTGACGGCGTTATCTTAAAACATGGAGAAAGAAAAGCCACTTTCTTACCGCAAGTGTGGCAAAAAATTCCAAACCCGCAAGAATTTATGAATCGTTTATCCTACAAACTGATTGGGCGAGAAAATTTTTGGCGGGAAACAAAATTGCAAGTGTTTACATATCAGGTCGAAGAATTTCAGGAATTGAATTAGAATCAGTCTATGACTGGCGAACTCAAAGAGCAGAACAGCGACACCATTTTTCAAGACGCCGTAGACGCCTTGCGCCGCGGCGAGAAACCGCGCGCCAAAGAACTGCTCACTCTTTTATTAAAATCGGACCAAAACAACGCTATCTATTGGATTTGGCTAAGCGCGGCAGTCGATTCGCAAAAAGAAAAAATTTACTGCTTACAAACGGCTCTTAAACTAGACCCTGAAAACGCCACCGCCAAACGAGGCTTAATCTTAATGGGGGCATTAGCGCCAGACGAAACCATTCAACCATTCCCCATGAATCGCCCGCGCGCCTGGGAAGAAAAACTACTCCTTGCCAATGAAAAGCCCAAAGTGCGCGTTAGCCCATTTAAGAGCCCTGTCTTTCGTTTGGCAGGCATTGCATTGTTAGGAATGGGACTATGCCTTTATGTAGTTTTTGGATTTATCTTGCCAAGGCAGGCTCGCCCCGAACCCACACAAACCCACACGCCTGGTCCCTCGCCCACCTTCACCGCAACGCCCACTTTATTCGGGGCGACCGCCATTCCAACTCGCGTCTTTGGCGGACCAACGCCCCTATGGGCATATCTCCCGCAAACGTACACACCGACTCCCTTATATGTCAACACGCCGCGCTCTCCCGTTTCTATTGACCAATACCGCATCGCCCAAGACGCCTACGAAAAAGGCGACTGGGACGCTTTTATTCTTAACATGGAATTATTAATTCCGCTCGAAGAAGACTCGGCGGATATTTACTATTACATCGGCGAAGCCTACCGCTTCAAAGAAGAACCTAACAACGCCATTCGGTATTACAACGAAGCCATAAATAAAAACCCAAATTTTGGACCGGCATTCTTAGGCTTGGCGCGCGCCCGTTTGCAAATTAACCCAAACTTTAACGCCGAAAGTTTATTTGCCGACGCCATCGAACGCGACCCATTTCACGGCGAAGCCTACCTAGAACGCGCCCGCTTCTACATCCGTCGCGGCGACATTGCAGACGCCCTCGAAGATTTAGAAAAAGCGCAAGAACTCTTGCCAGGCTCCTCCGAAGTTTACTTAGCGTTAGCCAACGCCTACCTTGCCGAAGACGATATTGAACAAGCCCTCATCTATGCCGAAGAAGCCTACGCCTTAGACATCACCAATTTATCTACCTACAGATTATTGAGCGACTTATATATTCAAATCGAAGATTACCCCCGCGCCTTAGACGCCTTACAACTATACACAAACTATGAAGTAGAAGACGCTACCGCATTTGCCAAACTTGGCTTGGTGTTATACCGCCTTGGCGAATACGAACAAGCCGTGCGCGTGTTAGACCGCGCGATAGACTTGAACCCCAACGGCGTGCGCGATTATTACGTCTATCGCGGTCTAGCGCATGTGGAACTGGGCAACGGCGCGCAAGCCATTGACGATTTTATTGTGGCGGTGGCAGAAGACGACCAAAACTTTGAATCTCGTATTGGTTACGCCCGCGCGAATTACCTCGACGAAAAATTTGGCACAGCCTTTTTACAAATTGAAGTTGCCATTGATTTAGCGGAAACCGAAGAACAGAACGCGCTGGCATATTATTGGTTGGCAAAAATTCAAGAAAAACGCGGCGAAATTGGCGAAGCCATAGAAGCGTGGAACGCTTTGCTTGATTTAGACGAAAGCGCTATGACAGAAGCAATGCGCGAAGAAGCTGAAAACCAACTTGACATTTTAATTCCGCCCACTGCCACCCCGCGCGGCGGCGCCTCCACGCCAACGGTTACGCCTGCCACGCGAACCCCAACCTCTTCTACCCCCACACCGACCAGAACGCCCACGCCAACGCCATAAAAAGCGCTTCGTCGGTTAATAAAAAACTTTAAGGCGTTACGCCCTTATTTTTTTCTGCATGTTTCGCACGGGCATAAGGCGCGTAAATAATGCCAGTTATAAATTCCATAATCGTGACCATCCTCCCACACAATTGTTAAAGCATACGAACCCACTGCCACCACATTGGCGATTCGCGTGGTGGGGTTATCTTCCATTTGTTTGGTAAACACGTCTTCGTCGGGTTCGGCTTTCATATTTTCATGCCCGCCGCGACACGAAGCGCACGGGCAAGCCGCGCGTAACAATCCAAACGGATATATGCTTGTATGTCCTGAATCCCAAGCGACGGTGAATTCACGTTTGCTTTTATTAGCGGTAATGTTTGTCGGTTTTTCAGTCATTTATTTTCCTTTTACACGCTCTCCCATCTGGGAGAGGGCTAGTGTGAGGGGTGAAGTTAACTATGGCGGCGGAATCACTGCCAAAAATTCATCTGCCGCCCAGCCTGCGCGGGTTTCATCGTATGGAGCGACGAGATACCACCAAGTATATCCATCGCCCGTTTGTGGACCGTCTTTGACGAGAAACACTTCCGATTCTTCACCGCGAAAAACGGTTTCGCTATTTAAGCCCGGCGCCGAGCGGATTCTTAAACCATCTCCGCCTGTGCCGCTGATTTGCACATAACCATTGATGACGATTACGTTGGGAGCAAAGGTTGGCGTGGCGAGCGGGTCACTAGTGGGGAGGGGAGAGGCGGCGGGCGTGTGGGTGGGCGCAGGTATCATGGTCAGGTCGGCAGGGGCAAACCCCACTTCAGGAGAGAAGCGGGGAGATGTCCAGCCGATGAGAATCAATGTAATCAAAATTAGAATCCCAGCCAATATCAACGAACCGAAAATTACAAATCGATTTAAGAAGGGGCGAATATCCATTTTATTTTTTAGGGTTTTTCAATAAGTATAAAGCGTTTTCAGGCATGAGAATTTTTAACGCGCGATGCAATACTTTAAGTTCAGCGGTTTTGCCGCCGAGCATAGGGTCGCCGTCCACTTGAATAGAGAAGTTAACGTCTGACTCGATGCGCACATTTTGAAAAGGAATGCGGCGGGCTTGCTCTGACGTGAGATGCCGCCCAGCGACCAAATCAAAAAAATGTCGAAACGTATCCGCTAAAGTTTCTCCACTTAATAACCATAAATCCATTTCGCCGTCGTCTAGCAGAGCGTGAGGAGATAAAACCGACATGCCGCCTGCATAATGCCGAATGTTCGTCGCCACTGCCACGAGATAACGCCCCTCAACTAATTTATCTTCTTGATAGACGCGCAAGTCTAAGCCTTGCCAAAAACTGGCTTCTAAAACAGTGGTGACAAAAAAATGCGGCACGGATATATGTTTGAAAAATCGTGGACGCGGTTCAATTTTTTGAATCGTTTGGGCGTCAAGCCCGCAACCTGCCCACAATAGAAATGGACGTTCATTGCATAACCCAACATCTACATATTGCGGCTCAACGTTTGCCAGCGCTTTTGCGTTTTCACTTAATGCGTTCCACTTAAACCAACTAAACGGCGTTTGCCCTTGCTCTAGCGCCCACACATTGGTTGTGCCGGCAGGAAGAACCGCTAGCGCCGTCTCTGTGTTGACCAAACCGCTTGCCACTTGCCCCACCGTGCCATCGCCGCCAATGGCAAAGACGGCGTCGTAATTTTCTTTTGCGGCTTGATGTGCGGTTTGAATAGCATGTGTGCCGCTTAATGTTTCGGCAATATCAACGCTCCAACCCGATTCTTTTAATGGCTTGATAACGCCACGCACGAATCTTCTTACAGGGAAGCGCCCTGCGGCTGGGTTGTAGAGTAAAAGCCCTTTGCGCATAAATAGAATTATAAGAGGGAATTAGGAATTCACGCTTCTTAATTCTCCAATTCGCCCAATGATATAATGCATTTCATGACCGAAGGCGCATTACTCAACGACAGATATCAACTGGAAGAAAAACTTGGCTCAGGCGGCATGGCAGATGTGTACCTCGCGCATGACGTTCTCCTTGCTCGCCGTGTAGCGATTAAGGTGTTGCGAAAAGATTATTCTGATAACGAAGAATTTCAAAAACAATTTCGCAAAGAAGCCCAATCTGCCGCCAACCTTTCACACCCAAACATCGTCACCGTGCATGATTTTGGCTTTGCCGACGGCTTGCTTTACATCGTCATGGAGCATATCCCCGGCAAAGACCTCAAACAACTCATTCGAGAACGCGGAAGATTTAACATCGAACAAGGCATTCAACTCATGATTGAAGCCTGCAAAGGCGTTGGGTATGCCCATCGCGCGGGCTTAGTGCATTGCGACATCAAACCGCATAACATGCTCGTCTCAAAAGACATGCGCCTCAAAGTGACCGACTTTGGAATCGCCCGCGCTTTAGAAAGCATAAAACCCGGCGAAAGGCACGATGTGGTATGGGGGTCGCCGTTATATTTTTCACCCGAACAAGCCGCAGGAGAATCGCCCACGCCCGCCTCCGACGTGTATTCACTGGGCGTCGTCATGTACGAATTATTAAGCGGCACACCGCCATTTACCGCCTCTTCAGCCGATGAACTCGCCCGCCTGCATATTTCAGGCCGCCCTGTGCCAATTAGCGAATACGTGCCAGATATTCCATCTACGCTGGAAGAAATTGTGATGAAAGTTCTCTCCAAAGAACCTGCCGCGCGTTATCGCACTGCCGACCAACTCGGCAGAGTGCTGCAAAAATTCGGCGCTATGCCAGACCCTCCGCCTCAGCCTGCTCAACCGATTGCTTCGCCTGCCGTCATCACCCTTCAACCTGAAATTGCCGAAAGACTCGCCGCGCCAGAAGAACAGACCATCCCGCCTGCATACGCGCCTCCGACTTCGTGGCAACCTGTTTCCCCCGCCCCAGCAGAATCTCCGCCCGACGATACAGACTGGGTATCCATTGGTTTAGGATTATTGGCAGTGTTAGCGGTGGGAGGCTTAATCCCATTTTGGTTATGGGTGTATCTCACCTTCTTTCCTCCCAATTAATCTTCTAATGAAAAAACCGTATATCCTCGCGCCTTCCATCATCGCCTCTGACTTTGCAAACATCGCCAAAGAACTTGCCGCCTGCGAAGCCGCTGGGGCGGATTGGATTCATGTAGATGTCATGGATGGGCATTTTGTGCCGACGATTACGATTGGTCCCCTATTTGTTGAGGCATTAAAGCGCAACACACACCTTCCATTAGATGTGCATTTGATGATAGAGAATCCCGACGCTCACCTCAAGGCTTATGCCGACGCGGGCGCAACCCATATCACCGTGCATATTGAAGCGTGCGCAAATCCCGAAAAAACAATCAAAAAAATTAAATCTTTGGGGTGCAAAGCGGGAATTACCTTACGACCTTCCACATCCGTAAAAAAAATCGAAACGCTTTTAGATAAAGTGGATTTGGCTTTGGTAATGAGCGTACCGCCCGGGTTTTCTGGTCAAAAATTTATGCCCAAAATGGTCGAGCGCGTGAAATACCTTCGTAAAAAATTAGATGCGCTTCATTCCAGCGCCCACCTTGAAGTGGACGGCGGAATCAATCTCAAAACGTTACCGTTGATGAAATCGGCTGGGGCAAATGCGTTTGTGACTGGGAATGCGGCATTCAAACATGCGCAAGGCGCATTAATCGGCGTGCGGGAATTAAAAAAATTATTGAGTCCTTCTCCAACGCGGGAGGGAATTAAATAAAAAATCACGGCATCCCGTGATTTTTTATGATTTGGAAAATAACTTACGCCAAAGACTTGCCGAGCGTTTTAATGCACTTGGCGCACAGCGTTTTCTTGACCAAGCGACCTTTTTCCATCACCGAAACCTTTTGGAGATTCGGCTTAAACGTGCGATTGGTGGCGCGTTGGGAGAAAGAGCGGTTGTGACCAAAAGTAGTTGCCTTGCCGCAGTGATTACATTTTGCCATTTTTAAATCCTTTCCTTACCTTGTTTGCAAAAGAAAAGCAGACGGGGCGTCTGCAGTTCGGTTTTCTAAAAGCGCTGCATTTTACCACACAAAACAGGCAACTTCAAGATAAATTTTGCAGGTTGAACTTTATATAGAATATCCCATGCTAAAATAGGCACAACAGAAAACCTACATAAGGGTTAATCCTTATAGAAAAGGAATCATAAACTTATGGGCGAAGAAACGACCTCTTTGGGCGGCATTCACATCTCCCCGAACGCTGTGGCGACGATTGCTTACCACGCCACGTTAGAATCGTATGGGGTGGTGGGGCTTGCGCCAAAAAACTTAGCCGACGGCATTGTCGCCAGCATCACCCGCGAACCTTCCCGCGGGGTTTCTGTCCATTACCGAGGCGATGATATTGACATTGATATTCACATCATTGTGGAATATGGCACGCGCATTACGGCTGTGGCAGAGAGCGTGGCTAACACCGTGCGTTTTCATGTGGAAAAAGCATTGGGTTTGAAGGTGAACACCGTCAATGTGCATGTGGCTGGGTTAAGAATCAGCAATACCGATTAAGAAATAGAACGTCCCGCAGGCTTGCCCTAAGCAAAAGAAGCCAACCTGCGGGATATTTTTTCACAAAAAGATTAACAATGTGTGAACAGAGTTTTATAAACCATCTAAAACGAGGAATGTATGGCAATAAACCCCGTGCGCGTTGAAAAACTCCGCAAGAAAAAGATAGACGGCTTGGCGTTAAAGAAATTAATTGACGCTGGCTTGACTTGGTTGCGAACTAATAAGGAAAACGTCAATGCGTTGAACGTCTTTCCTGTGCCAGATGGAGATACGGGAACCAACATGACGTTAACGCTCCAAGCGGCATGGAATGAAATTAAAGATTTAGGCGTCAAACACGTAGGCGAAATGGCGAGCGCGGTGTCTAAAGGCGCGTTAATGGGCGCGCGCGGAAATTCAGGCGTTATCACCAGCCAAATTTTGCGCGGCTTTTCGCGCGGCGTGCACGATAAAAATGTTTTAGACGTGGATACATTAATCAGCGCCTTCGGCGAAGCGAGAGACACGGCTTACAAAGGCGTCGTCAAACCTGTGGAAGGGACGATTCTCACCGTCATTAAAGAAATTGCCAACGCGACAGAAGCCGTTCGAGGGTCGGTAAAAGACGCGGTCGAAGTGTTAGAGGTCGCCGTCAAAGCCGCAGATGAAGCGGTCAAGAAAACGCCCGATTTACTCCCCGTCTTAAAACAAGCAGGCGTTGTTGATTCGGGCGGCAAAGGTTTGTTCTTCATTTTAGAAGGCATGTTGCGCCATGTGTATGGCGAGCCGTTAGACGCGCCCACGATTCAAATTCAACCGATGAACGCAATGAATTTGGAAGGCGCGTTAGAAGAAGTGGAAGAAGGGCAAGATTATGAAGTGGTTGTTGATTTTGTTCCCAACGGCGAATTAGATTTGCAATCGTTTTATGGCAAACTCGAAGAAATGGGCACGTCAATTCAAGTGGGCGAGGGCGACGGCATGTATCGAATGCACATTCACGTTCCGCTTGAAAATCGTTACACGCCGATTGATTACATCATGGGCATTGGCACAATTACAAAAGTGGCTATGGAAAATTTAATGGCGCAAATGGATGATATTCAAAAAGCGGCGCAAATTAAATTTAACCCCGTAGAGCCAGGCAATATTGCTGTGGTGGCTGTTTCGCCTGGGCAGGGTTTAAGCAAAATTTTTGCCAGCCTCGGCGTTGCCAATATCGTCTCTGGCGGGCAAAGCATGAATCCATCTACCCAAGATATTTTGGCTTCGTTTGAAAATTTGCCGACCGATAAAGTTATCATTTTGCCGAATAATAAAAATATTATCCTCGCCGCGAACCAAGCCAAAGAA
Source organism: Anaerolineales bacterium (assembly GCA_034434495.1). GTDB lineage: Bacteria > Chloroflexota > Anaerolineae > Anaerolineales > Villigracilaceae > Villigracilis. Next base: position 54,253 of record DAOTZE010000026.1, on the reverse strand, counting down.
GTGACCGTGAAAAACGTGCATGTCATTCCGACTCGCACCGTTCCGCAAGGATTAGCCGCCATGCTCGCGCTTCAACCTGACGGGGAACTTGACTCTGTCGCGGAGAAAATGACCAAAGCCTTTAGCAGTGTGAAAACGGGCGAAATTACCATTGCAACCCGCACCGTTGAAATTGACGGCGTGAGTGTGAAAAATGGTCAGGTGATTGCCTTGCTCGACGGCAAACTTGCCCTTGCCGCCGAATCGGTTGAACAAGGCGTGATGGACTTGCTCGAAAAAGCAAATGCTAGCGAAGCGGAAATTGTCAGCATGTTTTATGGCGAAAACATGACTCACGCCGAAGCCAATCGCATTGCGGATTTGATTACTCAAAAATATCCTTCGCTTCAAGTGGAAGTGCAAGAAGGCGGTCAACCGCATTATCAGTTTATTATTTCGATAGAATGAAAGTAGATAAGTAAATAGGTAAACAGGTTTTATGCTTTACTAAATGAATTTGCCTTAAGAATTTTGACCGCCAACAGCGGTCCAAAGGCGGCGGTCGGCGGTTTGACGTCAATAAAATAAGATATAAAAAGAGACAGCCAACGTATTGACTGTCTCTTTGCTTTCTCAAAAACTCTGCGTTCTCTGTGACTATTTACTTTGTTTACTGTTAATACTCTTCACCAAGCCAATCACTGCTTTGATTAATTCAATGCTGACGGTAATAATCACCGCTATTAGCGTAATGCTGAAGCTAACATTGGCAATCTTGAAGAATTGTTCGGCTCGCTCTGGCGTAAACGGCGAGTTTGCAAGCGACTCCGCAGTCACTCCGAGAATGTTTGGCGTGCGAATGATGAGAACCGCCAAAACTAAACTTGCGCCTTCGATGATAATTTTTGCCACACGGGTTGCCGTCGTCCAAACGGCGTTTCGTAAAAGGTAAATATCTACGGCAATTTCAGCCAAAAAGATTAAGTTAATCCATGGAATGAACTTTTGAAACTCATCAGAAAAGAGCGGAATAAAAAACGACTGCTCGCCTGAGAAGAAATACATACCAAGAATTTGTTGGTAAAAATTCAAAATAGCAAGCCCAACAAAGGTGAATACGATTTCTGTAATCAACTCGCCGCGGCTGACTGAATTTGCGTCTGGTTCTTTGGCTAAGGCGGCAGGGTCCCATTCTTTTTCCTCTTCAAAATCAAATTTGAGGTCTGGCACGAGGCGTTCAATCAAAACAAACGCCACAACAACATATCCAAATGCGGCAATCCCTGTGGAAATAATTTTGCCGGCGCCTTGCAGAATTGTTTTCATAAAGTCTGGGCTCATAAATGCAACGCCAGTAGATAGCTGTGAAAGCAATTGGATAATCGTCACCACAGATAAACCGATGACAATCCCAAAGAAAACAATTTTCAAAATCATCAAGAAAAATGGGTACACACGCGGACCAACTAAGTATGGGTGCGGGTTGTATGTTTGCGCAACTTTTTGAGGCGAGCCGTATGCTTTCAATAATTCAATCTCCATAGTTTCATCGGCGGGTCTGCCTGCTTTTTGAGCGCGTTCTTCCAACATATCTTCCAATGTGGAACGCAATTCTTTTTCAATATCTTCGCGCCCTTGAATCAAAGGAAGATGTTTCCCAACTTCATTCACATAACGATTAATTAATTTCATTTCATTCTCCTTTTTGTAAGGGCGACCCTTCGTGATTCATAAAGACGAATAATTTTCATGGGCGGGTCGCCCCTACATTTATGCTAAAAATTTTTTCATGACTGAAACAATGTCAGCCCATTCTTTTTTTAATTTCGGAAGGATTTTCTTCCCTTCCGCGCTGATGACATAATAGCGACGCGGGCGAGCCTCTTCTAACTTCCAAACAGACTCCAATAACCCTTGCGCTTCCAAACGGCGCAGAAGCGGATACAACGTCCCTTGGTCAACTTCTAACCCTTGTTCAGAAAGTTTTTTGAGCAGGGAATAGCCGTATTGCTCTACGCTTAATTGACTGAGCGCCGCGAGAACAATCACGCCGCGCCTCAATTCGAGGACAACATTTTCTACGGGTTCAGTGTTTGTCATATTTCAACCTTTATCGCATTATACTGTGTAATATACAGTATGTCAAGGGTAAAGTATCCCCCAAAGGGGCGATTATGTTAAACTTTCCCCATGAAAATCGGCATCGTCACAGACTCCACCTCAGATTTACCCGCTGACCTAATCAAAAAATATCAAATCCAAGTTGTGCCATCTATATTGATTTTAGAGGGAAAAGAATATGCTGATGGCATCGGAATCAGCCGTGAGGATTTTTATACACGTTTACCAACGCTTCAAACTAAGGTGACAACTGCCGCGCCATCCATCGGAGATTTTCTTACACCCTATCAGACTCTCTTCTCACAAGGCTGTGACCATATCCTCTCCATTCACGCCGCAAGCCAATTGACCACAATCGTTAATTCGGCGCGTCAAGCCGCGCAAGAGTTTGGCGATAAAGTCACTATCATTGACAGTGGCTCACTTTCAATGGGACTCGGTTTTCAGGTGTTGTCTGCTATTGAAAATTTAGAATCAGGTATACCGTCAGCGATTGAGGCGATTGAGTCCACGAAGAAAAAGTTAAAAGTCATTGCCGCGTTAGATACGATGGAATATCTGAAACGCAGTGGGCGAGCGCCTGCTTTGGTGGCAAATTTAGGCGGGATGCTTTCTATCAAGCCGATGATTGAAATTAAGCATGGCGAGGTAAAACCTGTTGGCGTGGTTCGCACCACAAAGCAAGCCGATGAGAAGATATTAAATTTTTTAGCGGAAGTGGGCGACATACAACGGCTTGCGATTTTACATACCAACGCCGAAGCGCGCGCAAAAAATTTGTTGAATGAATTAAATAAAAAAATATCTCTTCCACAAGACGTTTTATTTGTGAACGTCACCGCTGTAATTGGAACTCACTTAGGTCCAAATGCAATCGGATTTGCGGCTGTGAGAAAATAAATTAGATTAAATGAGAGAAAGTTTATGACTAAATCGATTCATCCTAATATAAAGACTCTTATAGATCGAATGGAAAATGCATTTCAAAGGAATGACTTTGCTTTAGTGCTAAAAACAAGTTCAGATGTATTTGAAACATTAGCAAAGGATATTGTTAATAATCCAAATGTTCAAAATCAGCCATTAGGAAGTTTCTATCCACTTTTTAGAAAAGAATCCTTACTTCCAAAAGAGATTCTAGATTACATTTTTGCTGTATATAAAGATAGGAATGTGACTCCTTTAGCTGGACATGGGAGTACAGAATTACCTAGCATTTCAAAAGCGACGGCAACTTTTCTTTGTGAATTTACTAAAGCTGTTGTAAATAGCGAATATAAATCTCGAAATTTAAATGTTGTTTCTTTTAATGATACTGAACTACAACAAGAAATTATTCTGTTCAAACTATCTTTGACTGACAAAGGAATTGAAAAAGAGTTAACTGAAGAATTGAAAGCATCCTTCGTAGAGGCAATTTACTATGCAAAGAAGGGCTCAAAAATTCTTTTTGAGGTTTCTTATCTGCCTTTAGAATTGATTGAAGAAATAATTAATTCTCCTCAATTTAGTAGTTCAGATCCAAATACTAGAATTGCAAAAGTTGAGTTAAGAAGAATAGCTGACTATTCACGAGAAAGAAAAGTAATTATGGAAAGGGCTCTAAACTTAATTTCAACAAAATCTATTATTAATCAAATTTCAGATGTTACGGATTTGATTTCAGTAATTAATGGAATTCCACAATTATTAGCGTATTACTCTATAGATTATCAAAGAAATAAATTAATAGAAACTTTTTTTGATGCTCATGGAGAGTTTTTGGATAATTATCAAACAGTTCATGGTACTAAAATAGAAATTTTTCATAAAAACTTACAATTGGTAGGAAGATTTTATATTAATAAAAAAGAAGCTGATAATTTAATAGAGCAATTGAATTTAATAAGTAGCATTGATCAATTAGTTGGAAGAGGTTGGCAGATGTATGATTTGACGGATGAAATAAAATTCCCAAAAGCGATCCCAGCTATTTTGCTTGAGATAGTAGATAGCAAAATTATAGAAGATATAAATATCGATTTAGATGAAGTTTTACATCCCTCATATTGGCAGATAGGTAAGGGTTAAAGATTCATTATTGTATTTCTTTCTCTTTCCAAAACAAAGTAATCAAAATTGAAATCACCAAAACAGCCGTTACAGCAATTCCACCTTCTGGACCAAATGCTCCGCCTGTTAACCAATCGTCACCAGTTTCCATTAAGTTAATCAATGTGCCGCCTTTGGCTTGTGTGCCGCTCACTTCAAAACCAAAAAAATTTCCTTGCACCCAATTCCACACACTATGCAACGCGCTGATGCCCCACATCGAACCTTCACGCATGGCATACAAACCAGCAAACAAACCAAACAATGCCAAGTTGAGTAATGCAATCACGCTCAAGTTTGGATTCAACCCATGCAAAATTGCAAATATCAAAGATGAAACCAGCAAACCAATCCACGCTTTATAACGCGCGCCAATCACAGGCAATACCCAACCGCGAATCAGAACTTCTTCCGCGCCGCCTTGAATTATCCAACCGATTAAGACCAAGACCACTCCGCCAAGCGCCGCGACTCCTTGTTGACTTGGGTTACCCGACTCAAATGCTACGCTTCCAAACGCGCCGAGAATTGCTACTGAACTGACGAACATCAACATCCCGAATAAAAATCCGCGCGCATATTGTTTGACTGCATGTTTGAGTTCAAAGCCTAAAGTCCAAAACGGGCGTTTCTCAAAAAACTTAAGCCATGCCCACAAAATGACATATACCAAGCCAAACGCAGTTATCAATTGCATTGCCATCCAAAAACCAGAGATTACTGCGGGTAATTCTTGAGGCAGGTCAATTCCAGTTTCTGAAAAGCCGTATAAGATTCCTAAGACGATAACGACGGGGACGATTCCCATTTGGGCGATGAAAACAAAAAGGAACGAAAGCGGAACAACCAGCGCGATATGCGGCAATCGCTGACCTTGCTTCGCTAAGTCAAATAATTTGCTATTGTTAAACCAGTCCATAGTAGGTCTCCTTGCAAATAAAGGTGGGTGAAAATAAATTTCCAAACCTTCTCTTAGAGATTTTCCCAAGAGCAAGAGCGCGGCTTAGAGCGACACGCTATTTCATTAATCATACTCTACCTCCATGATAAAATTAGTCATTATGCAACCGTCTTTAGAGAAACTTCGTAAATTTTTTCGTCTTGAACATGAAAATAAATATCAAAATACCGCTGTGATAGGCGGGCTGGCAAGTATGTTAGATTATTGGGAAGGGGAAGCCAGAGCGGATTCAATTAATGAAGAAGTGATTCAAGCCGTCGTGGCGCGTTTGCGCTCGTATGAAAAGTTAAGCCCCGAAGGGCGGGCTGAATCGTTAAAGGGGTTGTGGAAGCGAATTGGCGAGACGTACCCCGAGGCGAATCAAAAGCCGAAGGAACAGCAACCCGTTCCACGTCCAGAGAGAAGCGATGTTCCCCGTCGGCACGAGTCAAAACCGCAGAATCAAAGTTCAGTAAAACAAAATCAAAATCAGGCGCATCACAAACAAAAGGCAAAACCTGCGCCTCGTTCTGAATCGGTGGCGGGCGCAAAACACAGCCAAACGCCGCCTGCATTTGATTCAAAGTTAACGGTGTTGCAAGGCGTGGGACCGAAAAACGCCGAGTCGTTGGCAAAGTTGGGAATGCAAACGCTGGGCGATATGTTGTATAACTATCCGCGCCGTTATGAAGATTATTCTTTACTGAAGCCGATTCAGTCGTTGATGTTTAATGACGTGGTGACGGTGTTAGGCTCGATTCAAAGCGTGACCAATAGACCGATTCGCGGCGGGAAGCAAAGCATTGTTGAAGTCATCATTACCGACGGCACGGGGTCGTTGCGAATTTCTTTTTTCAATCAGCCTTGGTTGTTAAACCGTTTCAAAAAAGACGACATGATTTCCGTTTCCGGGAAAATTGACCAGTATCTTGGGCGTTTGGTTATGAACAACCCCGATTGGGAATTTGTGGAGATGGAAAATTTACACACCAATCGGATTGTGCCAGTTTACGCGCTGACGGAGCGCATTACGCAAAAATGGCTGCGGAATCAAATGAAGCAGGTCGTTTCTTATTGGGCGCCTGCCGTGGTAGACCCATTGCCTGATTCATTAAAGCGGGAAGCGCGTTTGGTTTCTTTGAGCGAAGCGTTGACGCAGATTCATTTTCCCGACTCGCAGGATAGACTCAAACTGGCGCGTGAACGTTTGGCTTTTGATGAAATTTTTTATTTGCAAATGGGCGTGTTGCGCCAAAGAAAAGATTGGCAATCGGTGGAGGGGAGACGCTTCACCGTTTCGGATGAGTGGCTGGGCGCGCGCGTGGCGGCTTTGCCTTTCACCCTTACATCGGCGCAACAAACCGCGTTGAACGATATTCGCAAAGATTTAGATTCTGGTAAACCGATGAATCGTTTAATTCAAGGCGATGTAGGCTCGGGGAAAACGGTGGTGGCGGCGTTGGGCGTAAGCATGGCGGTGGCGAATCAAGCGCAAGCCGCCGTTATGGCGCCGACTTCCATATTGGCGGAACAGCATTATCGGAATTTTGTCAGTTTGCTGGCAGGCGAAAATGGGTTTTTGAAACAAGATGAGATTCGTTTGCTGGTGGGCAACACAACGGGAAGCGAAAAAGAAGCGATTAAATCTGGCTTGGCAGACGGTTCAATCAAAATTGTGATTGGCACTCATGCCGTGATTGAGCCCGACGTGCATTTCAAAGATTTACAATTTGTCGTCATTGATGAACAACATCGCTTCGGCGTGGAGCAACGCGCCGAGTTGCGAAGCAAAGGCACAAACCCGCATTTGTTGGTGATGACGGCGACGCCAATTCCACGCTCGTTGGCGTTGACGATGTTCGGCGATTTAGATATTTCTGTGATGAACGTGATGCCTGCAGGCAGGCAACCGATTGCCACCTATGTGCTTCGCCCACAAGAACGTGAACGCGCCTATGCGATGATTCGTTCGCAAATCAAAAACGGAAATCAGGCGTTTATTGTGTACCCATTAATTGACGAAAGCGAAAAAATGGACGCGCGCGCCGCAGTGGATGATTTTGAGGCGTTGTCTAACCATGTGTTTCCAGATTTGAAACTCGGCTTGTTACACGGGCGAATGCGCCCAAGCGAAAAAGACGAAGTCATGTTGAAATTTAGAGATAAAGAGTTTGATATTCTCGTTTCAACCACAGTGATTGAAGTGGGCGTGGATGTGCCAAACTCAACCTTGATGTTAATTGAAGGCGCAGATAGATTCGGCTTAGCGCAACTTCATCAGCTACGCGGAAGAGTCGGGCGCGGCTCTGTCGCTTCCACTTGTTTGCTGATTCCTACGCGCGAAGACGCAACCGAAAATGAACGCCTGCAAGCGATGGCGACCACCAACGACGGTTTTGAATTAGCCGATTTAGATTTGAAATTACGCGGTCCTGGCGAGTTTTTGGGGACGCGCCAAGCAGGCTTTGCCTCGTCTTTGAAAATGGCGAGCATTACCGACATTCAACTCATTGAAAAGGCGCGCACCCACGCCCAAGCCTTATTTGAAAAAGACCCCGACCTAACCCAACCCGAACATGCCTTGCTTGCAGAAGCGTTTCAAAGATTTTGGAACGGCGCACAAAGCGATATTAGTTAGGCAGGCGTAATAAAGAAATTAACCCCAGAATATGATTTTGCTAACAAATCACTAAATAGGAAACAAAACATGGTTAGAGCCTTATTCCCCGGAACGTTTGACCCCATCCACTACGGTCACATGGATATTGCCAATCGCGCCTCCAAATTGTTTGATGAAGTCGTTGTAGCCGTGTACGATAAACCCTTGAAAACATTATATTTCTCGCCTGAAGAACGCATGTCGTTAGTCAGCGAAGCCTTCCAAAATAACGCCAAAATCAAAGTGACGGGTTATAGCGGGTTGACGATTGAATTTGCCCAAAAAATTCACGCCCAAGTGATTGTGCGCGGCTTGCGCGTTTTTTCCGACTTTGAATTTGAATTTCGCATGGCGTTAGCAAACCAGCGCTTAGCCAAAGACGCGGTAGAAACAGTGGCATTAATCACCGCCGAGCAACATACCTTCCTTTCATCTACTACGGTTCGTGAAATCGCAACCCTCAACGGCGACGTCTCTAGCATGGTGCCGCCGCATGTAGAAAAAGCCCTCAAAGAAAAAGTAGCCCAAATGGGGGAACACTCTCCGCCCAACGCCCTGCGCGATTAATTTGTGCTAGAATTGTTAAGAATTGATTTTCAGAGTAAAATTGCACAAACAACCTTATGGATATTCTGCAACTGATTGACCGACTCGAAGAACTCTTCAATGACGCGAAAGCGGTGCCTTTCACGCACAACGTCATTGTGGATGAAGACCGCATGTTAGAACTCATTGACCAAATGCGTATCGCCATCCCCGAAGAAGTCAAAAAAGCGCAGCAAGTCATCGCCCAACGAGACCGCGTCATAGCCCAAGCGCAAGAAGAAGCAAACCGCACGCTGCAAATCGCGCGCGACAAAGCCTCAGAAATGACGCAGAAAGATATGATTACCCAAGAAGCCCAGCGCCGCGCCGAACAAATTATCAGCCAAGCGCGCGCCGAAGCCGAAGCCATTCGCGCCGATGCCGATAACTACGTTATCGAAACCCTCCTGCAATTACAAGACCAAATCGCAAAGTTAAGCGTTCAAGTTAACAACGGCATTCGCATGATGCAAGAAGACCAAATGCGCAAAGCCGCCATGCCGCCTTCCGCTATCCCCGCCAACGCAACAGAAAAAATTGAAAAATAAAAAATTAAATCGCCGAAGACGGCGATTTTTTTATAAATTAAAATCCCGCCTCAATAAATCATCCAACGTTTCTCTTTTTTGAATCAACCTTGCCTGCCCATACTCCAACAGCAACACCGCCGGCTTACGCGCGCCATTGTAATGCGACGACATACTCAAATGATATGCGCCGCTCATCGGCACGGCAATCAAATCGCCTTCTTTGAGTTTGGGCATCGGCAAATCTTCAAAGATAACGTCGCCCGATTCGCAATACGGGCCCGCCACCGAAACCGTTGCGCTTCGCTCTTCGGGGAAGCCTGTGAGCGCTAGGCAACTATATCTTGCCCCATACATGGCATAGCGCGGATTATCCGCCAATCCGCCATCTACTAAAACCCAAGTTTTATTTTCTCGTTTTTTAATAGCCCCCACTCGATAAATGGCTACGCCCGCTCTAGCAACCATGCTTCGACCGGGCTCCAAATGTAAATGCGGAAGCGATAAGTTTCTTCGCTTGCAACCTTCAACAAGCGCTTGCGATATTCCTTTCACATAATCGGCAATCGGTGGGTGCGGCAATTCATCTTCGTGATACGCCACGCCCCAACCGCCGCCCGGGCATAAATGCCAGTTATGCTCAAAACCAATTTCTTTTGCAATCTCTAAAGCCATTTCAAGCGCTGGGATTAATGGTTCGGGGTCTCGAAAGTTTGAGCCTTGATGAAAGTGCAAGCCGTTTAGCGGTAATTGATTTTCCTTACAAAACTTTACCGCTTCTAGCGTTTCTGCGTAGGTCATGCCAAATTTGCTTTCGTGGTGACCGGTTTGCGTGTGCGCATGGTGCGTTGAGACGGCGACCCCGGGTAAAAGCCGCAGCCAAATGTTAGGGAAAGATTGATGAGTGAATTGTTGAGAGATTCTTTCAAGTTCCGTTAAATTATCAACGACAATCGTCCCTGCATATTGAAGCGCAGATTTCAAATCAGTCTCTGATTTGTTCACGCCATGCACGAGGATATTTTCGCGTTTGACGTTTGCCTTTAAGGCAATGTGAATTTCGCCTTCGCCGGCGCAATCGAGCGTGAAGCCATGCAGTTGCGTCCATTGCGCGATGGCAAGGCACAGGTAGGCTTTGCTTGCATAGGTCACAGAGGCAGGCTGAGGGTAGAAAGAAGCGAGAGCGGTTTTGTATTCCAAGGCAGAGGAGTCGAGAGTCGCTTTATCGTAAACATAGAGCGGGGTTGAAAATTCATCGGCAAGGTTTTTTAATCTGCATCCTGCAACGGTTAATTCGGCGTTTTCAATTTTTGCAGTGATGGGGAAGAGGTCAAGTCGGTTCATGATTGCGTGTCGCTGGCGAGTTTGATTTGGTTTTTGCCCAAATGTTTGGCGCGTAGGGCGGCATGGTCTGCGACGATGAGCAATTCGGTATGCGTAGCGGCGTCTTGCGGAAAGGTGGCAACGCCTATGCTCAGGGTGTAGCCCGGCGAATATTCATCGGTTGTGTGGGTGGCGCCAACTTGCGCGGCGGCAAGCAATCGTTTTGCAAACAGAAGCGCATTTTGTTCGTTTGAATTGGAAAGGATGATGGCAAATTCATCGCCGCCATAGCGTGCGGCGATATCGTATTTGCGTAAATTGGCTTTGATAATTTCCGCCATGCCTTTTAAGCGGGCGTCGCCTGCGGGGTGACCATACATATCGTTAAATTCTTTGAATCCGTCAATATCAAAAATAATAAGCGAAACATTTAGCCCCAGCCTTTCGGCGCGCTCTACTTCGGCGGCGAGGGCTTGCTCAAATACATAGCGGTTTGATAAGCCTGTCACGGCGTCGGTGGTTGCCATTTTTTTTATTTGTTCGTGTAAGCGGGCGTTATCTAGGGCTATGGCAAGCGGGCTGGCAATTGCCGTTAGCAGGGCAACATCGGTTTGGGTTAATTTGCGGGCGTTATCGGCTTCTACATTTAGTATGCCTAGCGCTGTGTCTTCTTTGATAAGCGGTACGCAAATTTCACTGGTGACGGTATGGTCTGCTCTGAGAAAGACGTCTTCTTGAGCGGTATTTTCAATAAATTGAACGGTTTTTGTGCGAATGGCTCTTCCGCTCACGCCTTGACTGATATGAATTTTTTCAATTACCATTTCTTTGGGGTAGCCTGTTTCGGCGGCAAGGCGCAGGTAATCTTCTTCTAAAAAATAAATGCTAATGTGGGTGTAGCCAAAGGCTTCTTTTAGGGCAGTGACAACTTGGTGGGCAATTTTTTCTTTTTCTAACGAACTAGAGATTGTTTTGGATATATTTTGGATGGTGGATAAAATACGCAAGTTTTCTTGCGTTTCGGCGTATAAAGCGGCGCGGTGTAACGAGGCGGAAATATGCGCGGCAAGCGTTTCCATGGTTTTTGCGTCTAGTTCGTCAAAGTCGTGCGGGTTTTGGCTTTCAATATACAGCACGCCGAACAGTTTTTCGCCTAAAAATATTGGGGTACAAAGGGCTGAGCCAAATCGCTTGTCGCTTGAAAAGTAATAAGGGTCTTGCGAAACGTTATCGGCGATGTAAGTTTTTCTTATTTGAGCCGTGTGCCCAATAATGCCCTCGCCTATTTTTTGCCGAAAGCCCGGCTGGTAGCCAAAGTCTTGCGTGCCAGAAATAGCCGCCACTTCGAGCATGCCGTTTTCGACCACTTTAGAGACAGCGGATATGGAATAGCCAAAACGAGAAGTGATAGAGGCGATTGCCTGCTGGAGAATTTCTTTTTCGTCAAAGCTTTCGGCAATGCTTCGCACGGTTTCTTCTAGCAAGCCCAAATATTGAGAACGACGTCGCTCGGCTTTGAGTAAGGTTTGTTCTTGTGTATTTTTCCAGCGTAAAAAATACACGGCGGCAATGCCAATGACCAGCGCCGTTAAAGAAACGAGCGAAACTAAATATGCAGGTAAACTGCTTTCCATTTTGTAGTGCGTCTTATTTGCCGAAGAATAGCGTCCACCAAATTTCCCAATTTTGCATTGGGGTTGGGGTGAGTTCAGGGGTTGGGGCAATGACGGGTTCGCTGCCCGGCACGCCAAGCGGAATGATGGGTTGGTCGCCTTCTTGAACGTAATGCCCTTCGGTGCGCGCCCATTCTTCTACGGCTTCGTCTGAACTGGCGTAAGCGACTTGGGTTTGCAAGGCGAGTTGCGTTTGCATCGCCTGCGTTGCCATTGCTTGCACTTGCTCGCGTTGTTCATTGAGTCGGTTTAGTTCTTCTAGGCGTGAGTTAAATTCAATCACAAATAAAATTAAAATGAAAACGCCCGCGAAGACAAGCACGCGCCGAAAATTAATAGGGAATTTGAACATGGCTTTATCTTATCTTATTTTTTAGAGTTGGCAAGCCTACTTGTGGTATACTCTGCCCCCGCAGAGTGTTGTACCCTTCACTCTGACATCAAATTGCCAGAAAGGGCTTAAACAAAATGAAAGTGCTATTAATTAAAGATGTGTATAAACTAGGACGCGCCGGGGATATTAAAAAAGTAGCCGATGGCTACGGGCGCAACTTCCTCTTGCCGCAAGGTTTTGCGGTGCTTGCCACCGAAGGCGCTATGAAGCAAGTGGAAAAAATTAAGGCGCAAGCCGAAATCCGCCGCAACGCGCAAAACGAAGAGTTAAAAGGCATTGCCGACCAGATTAAAGATTTAACCTTAATCTTCCCCGCCCGAGCAGGCGAAACGGGCAAACTCTATGGCTCTATCACCACGCAAGATATTGCCACTGCCATTACCGAAAAAATTCGTTTTGAAGTGAAACGCCAACAAGTGGATACGCAACCGATTCGGACATTAGGCGAATTTACAGCCCGCATCCGTCTGACGATGGATTTGGTGCCAGTCGTCAAAATTATCGTTCACCGCGAGGGCGAAAGCGTTGAAACTGCCGCTGCCCCCGCAGAAGAAGAAAAGGTTGAAAAACCAAAGAAAAGCAAAAAGGCAGAATCAGCCGAAGAGCCAGTTGCTGAAACAGCGGAATAAACATGTAAGCGCATCACCGGCGAAAGTCGGTGATGTTTGTAATACAATACTTCCATGTCAGAAACCATCGGTCAGAGGTTAAAAAAAGAACGCGAGGCGCTTTTTATCTCGCTGGAAAAAGCGTCGGAAGAAACGCGCATTCGCAAAACCTTTTTGCAGGCATTAGAAGCGGATGATTATTCGGTCATGCCTTCGGCGGCGCAAGGGCGGGGTTTTTTGCGCCTTTATGCCGAATATCTCAACCTGAACATTGACGAATTAATTGCCGAGATACAAAAAAACCCGCCAGTGATTGAAGAAGTGGCCGGACCGTTGCCGCAAGTGAATTTAGTTGAAACGGAAATTCCGCCATTGGCGGAGGAAGATGAAAAGCCGCTTCCTTTTTGGACGCGCTGGCTAAAGCGTAAACCTGAGATAGACTCTTCGCCTGAGGCGGAGACGGCGCTTGAGGATGAGCATCAGACGACCGAAGCCGAGCAGGTTGAAGCGAGGGAAGAAGCGAAGCCGAATCGGGCGGGGCGAATCAAATCGCTATTTCGGTTTCACTTCAAAAAAGAAGAAGCCCAATCAAATCAAGAAGTTGAAGCGCAGGCAGAACCTAAACAAGAAATTGCCGTTGAGGAGAAAACTTTAACCCAACCAGCCGATGCGATTTTTGCGGAAATTGGGAAGCGCTTGCGCGCGCAGCGCGAGTTGATTAGTTTGACGATTGAAGAAGTGGAACGACATACCAAATTACGCGCGCCGTTTATCAAGGCGTTAGAAGAGGGTTCGTTTGAGAAATTGCCTTCGCCTGTGCAAACGCGCGGTATGTTGCAAAATTACGCCGCGTTTTTAGATTTGGACGCCGATAAAATTTTGTTGCGCTTTGCCGATGCGTTGCAAGCCCGCAGGCGTGAAAAATACGCCGAAACGCCGCGCGAGAAAATTGAAACGCAAGTGAATGCGTCTATTCCTTTGTTTCGGACGTTTATTGCCGGCGATTTGATTTTTGGTTTGGCGATGATTGGTTTGTTGGCGGCGTTGGCGATTTTTGGCGTGGGACGTGTGATGCGTTTGCAAGCGGAAGAAAGCGTTGAGCCAACGGTTATTCCTTTTGTAGATGTGTTTGAGCAGTCTTCGCCAACGCCTACGGTTGAATTGACCTTTGTTGCAGTGGACGACCCTTCGATTAATACGCCGCAAGGCGGCGAGGCACAGGCGACATTATTAGCGCCTTCGCCAGAGGTGGATGCGAATGTGGTGGTTAATTTGTTTGCGCTAAAACGAGTGTTTGTGCAAATTTCGGTAGATGGCGAGGTTGTGTTTGAGGGGCGTATGTCTCCGCGTGAGACGCAGGTGTATCAGGCGGAAAATCAGGTAGTGGTGTTGACGGGCGACGGCTCGGCTTTGCGGGTGACGTATAATGGACAAGATTTAGGTTTGATGGGCGGCGCGGGCGAGGTAATTAATCGTGTATATTTGGCGACAGGTGTGGCGACGCCAACCGCTACCGTTTCGCCGACGGCGACGAGTACGCCGCTTACTACGCCAACGTTTACGCCATCCGTCACGCCAACAGCGACAGAGAGTCAGTAATTTGTGATGCGTAATTCGTAATTTTTGAACTAGGAAAATATAGTGCTTAAAAAAAATACATTTCATTTGGTGTCGTTAGGTTGTGCGAAGAATACGGTTGATTCGGATTCGATGGCGCAATTGCTGACGCGCGACGGTTATCAGTTTGTTGAAGACCCGAAGAAAGCCAGCGTGTTAATTGTCAATACTTGCGGTTTTATTGGACCTGCAAAAGAGGAATCGTATCGGGTGTTGAGTGAATTGGCGCAGGCGAAGCGCGATGGACAGGTGTTGATTGCGGCGGGGTGTTTAACTCAACGGTATGGGGTTGAAGTGGCTAAAAAAACGCCGGGCATTGATGGTATTCTTGGCACACGGCGTTGGATGGATATTGTTCAGGTTGTAAATAATTTAAGAAAAAATAAACACCCTGAGCCAGTTTATCATTTGCCAGATGTTAAAACAGTGGGCGTTGACGAAAACGATACGTTGCGCGTGAGCGTGGCGGGGGCAAGCGCGTATCTTAAAGTGGCGGATGGTTGTCGCCGGCCTTGTGCGTTTTGCGCTATTCCTTTAATCAAAGGCACGGCGGTTTCACGCCCTGTGGAGGTTATTCTTAATGAGGCGCGTCAATTGCGCGATGCAGGCGTGCGTGAATTGATTTTGATTGCGCAGGACACTACCGATTATGGTCATGATTTGGGAATTAAAGACGGTTTGGCGGTTTTGCTTGAGAGATTAACCGACGCTGTGCCAGATATGGATTGGATACGCATCATGTATGCGTACCCGGGTTATGTAACCGATAGATTGATTGAGGTGATGGCGACTCGTAAACAAATTTTGCCATATCTTGATATGCCGCTTCAACATGCGCACCCAAAAACTTTGTATCGTATGCGTCGCCCGTCAAACATTGATTGGGTGCATCGCACGCTCGGAAAAATGCGTTCGCAAATTAAGGATTTAGCAATCCGCACGACTTTTATTGTGGGCTATCCCGGCGAAACGGATGAAGAATACCAAGCCTTGTACGATTTTGTGAATGAGATTCGTTTTGACCGCGTGGGAGCGTTTCAGTTTTCTTTTGAGCCAGAAACAACTTCTGCGCCTTTGGGCGACCCTGTGCCTGCTTCGGTGAAACAAGAGCGATACAATCGGTTGATGGAGTTGCAACAAAATATTTCTTTGCAGGTGAATCAAAGTTATGTGGGGAAAACGTTAGATGTGTTGATTGAAGGTTATGATAATGGCGTTTCTATTGGCAGGTCTTATCGTGATGCGCCCGAAATTGACGGTATGGTGTTGGCGGAGGGCAAAGCGAAGGTGGGCGATATTGTGCCTGTGCGCATTACTGGGGCGCTGGCATACGATTTGACCGGAACGATTGCCCAGCCTGAGTTGATAAAGATATAATAAAAACCCGAAGTCCTACGACGACTTCGGGTTTTTATTATGAAACTCTGGCAATGGCGGTCGCTCCGAGCGCTAGGAGGGAAAGAAAGATGTTTATGTTGATGAGGCGAATTTCTCTTTTTTGTAGTTTGATAAGTTCGGCTTCTTTGGCTTTTTCTTTTTTGAGCAAGATTCTTTGAATAGCGGGGATGACTTCCCATGTTTGGATGGCGCTGACGACAATCATTAATCCGCCGAGGATGTGTTTCGCAAGAATCGCCAATGACCATGTTGTGCTGATGTTTAAGAATCCATCATAATGCTCACTGGTGGACATTTGAATTAAGCCTGTGAAGGCTAGCACGCCAATACTAAACCAAGCAATCGGTTCGAGCCGTTTTTGTAGGGCAGAGATAAGGCTGAGTTGGTCGCTCAGGTTCAAGGTCCGACGCGAAGCGGGCAGGATGAGGAAGTTGATGGCGGTTAGGCTTCCAACCCAAACGATGACAGCCAGCATGTGCAGCCAGTAGGTTAATGTCAAAGCCCAAAGCGGAATGGGTGGCATGTTTTATGGGGTTGGCGTATCGGTAGGTGGAGGCGTATCGGTAGGCGGAGGGGGCGTATCGGTGGGGGCGCCCGCAGTTGGAGACGCCGCGCCTGTGGTTGGGGTGAAAACGGCTAGGGTGGGTGTGGCGGGGAAGCATTGAAGTTGCGCCTGAGCAAAGTTGGAAGCGGCGGTTGAGTCTAGCCCGCCAATGCCAGAGGCAAGGGTGTAAGCATCGTAGGCGGCGCAGTAGTCTTGCCTTGTGAAGAGTTCATCGCCAAAGCGCATGAGGGAGATGCGATAGCGTTCGGAGGCGGTTAGTGTGCCGTCCCATAAGGATGGCCAACCGCTGGCAACTTGTTGAAAGTAGAATACGGCTTGTTCCCAATCGAGTTCCCAAAAACTTGCGCCTGTGATGTAAGCGCGCGCGCCTTCGCGTAAGCCGTTGGCGGAGTTATCGAGGGGACCGAATCTTTCGGCAAGGGTGATGTAGTAAATGCCGCCTTCGAGGTTGCCTTGATTTGTAATTAAGTTGTAGCCGTGATTGCGAAGCGCGAAGTAATACATGCCATCCACTTGGGCGGTTTTGTAGGTAGGGTCGAGTTTGCGGATGGTGTCTAAAGCGGCGAGCGCGCCAGCCCAGTCTTGTGCGCGGATTAATTCTTGCGCGCGGGCAAAGGCGCTTTCTGCGCCGCTAAAATCGGGCGTGGCGGTGGGGGTGATGGTCGGCGCTGGGGTGGGGACGGAACTGAGTACCAGAACTTCGGTTAGTTTTTCTTGCGCGCCGGGGAAGTTAGGGTCTTGGGCGATGATGAATTCTAAGCGTTGACGGGCGTTTTCGTAACGACCGAATTGAATATCCACTAAGGCGAAGGAGTATTGTTCGGAGAGTTGCTTTTCTAAAATTTCCGCTTCGGCGGCTTGACGCGCGCCAAGGCCAGCGGAATACCCTCCGAATGCGCCTAAGCCGATGATTAAGATAAAACCAGCGGCGCTGATAAGAATGGACTTCCAGGCGTTTTTCTTTTTGACTTTGCTCAGCGGCTGGGTGTCGTCTTCTTTTAGAGGTGTAATGGGTTGTGTGTTTCCGGTTTGTTCTGTCATAGATAGAATTATACATTCCTTTGAAAAGTTAGAAAATCTTCTTATTTTTGGTTAACGCCTAGAGTGATGAACGAAGAAGGAATCTTTGTTCATCTCTCATGTGAATGGTTATAGCCTAAACAATTGTTTCGCTTCAGACCAGACGATGGCGAATGCAACTAGCCCGCCAATTATCATACCAATCAAAGCGGTGACAATCGCTCCGCCGGGCAAATATAAGGCAATGAGATAAGTTACAACGCCACCGACAAGTGCGGAGATTAATCCCTTGATGATGGCGCGATTTGTTTTCAAGGGTTCATGCGTGCGACGCGAGAGCCAAACCAATAAAATGACCGCTTCGATTAACAAGGCAAGTTCTGCAATAGCGATAATCGGCGCGCCAATTTCGGGGAAGAACGAGACGCCCACGACTCCGATGCCGATGAATAACGCCAAACGGAAAAGCACGGCATACAAAGGTATCATCGGCTCTTTGCGGGCGTAAAAAGCGCGCACCGCCACTTCGTGAATGACATACCCCGTCAGCGTGGCGAGGTAGGCGCGGGTCGTCCATGTGAGTAATGAGGAGATGGATTCGTCGAACCCGAACACGCCGCGCACGAGTGGATGAATGCCAGCCGACATAACCGCCGCAATGGGTAACGTGAGCGCAATGAGGACGCGCAGAGAACGCTCAACGGTTTCGGTAAAATTTTTCCAGTCTTGTTTTGAGGCGAGTTCTGAAAGCGTGGGTAACAAAGCAGTGGCAAGCGCTGTGCCAAGAATCGTCTCAGGGACTTGCATAATCATCCAGCCATAAGTGAGCGAAGTCACCGCGCCGACTTGGTCTAAGCGAGACGCTAAATTATCGCGGGCAATAAAAATTAATTGAATGCCCGCCATTGTAAACAAACGCGGCGCCATTAATTTGAGCGCTTCAATTAAACCTGTGTGGCGAATATCCAAAGCGGGCGTCCAACGAAAACCGAATTTAAACAACATCGGAAATTGCACCAGCAAATGCAACGCCGCGCCGAGTATAACGCCATAGACCAAACCATAAATTCCAAAACGAGGCACAAGAAAAATCGCGCCGAAGATGTGACCAACGTTATACATAATGGGCGCAATGGCTGGCGTCACAAAATGTTGATTGGCTTGCAGCGACGCCATCACCAAACCGCTGATGGAAAAAATCATGGTGGCGATTAAATTCATACGCATTAATTGCGCCAACAACACTCTTTGCTCTTGGCTAAAGCCCGGCGCAATGCCCAGTTCGGCATCCACAATTTGTTGGGCGAAAATCGCAATCAATAAAGCAAAAACGCCCGTCACCAAAAAACCAAAATTTGCCACGCGCGAAAATAAATCCCATGCGGCTGCGCGGCTTTTGGTTGTTAGGTATTCCGTCAACAGAGGAATAAACGCCATGGCTAATGCGCCGCCGGAAATTAATGCAAACAATAAATCGGGCAAATTATTGGCGGCGTTGAATGTATCGAGCAATTCCACTTGGTCTGAATAAATGCGCGAGACAATCATCGTTTCAACTAACGCTAAAACTTTGTTGATGAAAAAGAAAAACGCGACAATCAATGAGTTTCGCGCAAGTGGAGTCAATTTGTTCATTTATGTTCCTTTTAAATTGTTGCTTTATAACTTCCGCCATCCACAGTTAACATCGCGCCTGTCACATACGATGCGGCGGGGCTGACGAAAAAGACCGCCACGTTTGCAAACTCTTCAGTGGACGCTAACCTGCCAAACACGCTTTCGTTGGCTTGCTTTTTCGCTTCTTCTTCTACGGTGGAGTTTCGTTCTTTCGCCCGAGCAGACAACAACTCCTCGACTCTTTCCGTCGCCGTCCAACCCGGCAAAATCGAATTGAAGCGAATGCCGTCTTTGCCATGTTCGAGCGCTAACGATTTAATTAGCCCCAACGCGCCGGCGCGAATGCTATTGGATAATAACAAACTGGGAATGGGTTGTTTTGCCGCAATGGAAGTAATGGCTAGCACAGAGGCAGAATCGGATTTCTTTAAGTAAGGCAGCGCCGATTTTATCAACCGCACATGACTCATCAAATATAAATCAATGCCTTTTTGCCATTGCTCTTCGCTTAATGCTTCAATGGAGCCGTGCGCCGAGCCGCCCGTGTTGGTGATGAGAATATCCAACCCGCCAAAGGCTTTGGCTGTTTCATTTACAATTTTTTCAGGCACATCGGGCAAACTTACATCGCCAACTAAACCAATGACTTGCGAGCCAGTTTCCTTGTGTATTCTCTCCGCCGCTTCTTTAATTCTGGCTTCATCCCGCCCGTTGATAGCCACTTTGCAACCTTCTTTGGCAAGCCCTAACGCGGCGGCGTAACCTAAACCTTTTGATGCGCCAGTAACTAATGCAATTTTATTTTTTAATCCTAAATCCATTTTTTTCTCCAATTTTTTTGCGTATTACGCAATATGTAATTCGTCATTAAGCGACAATTTCAATTTTTGAGTCCCACACATCCCCATCAGACCAATTCGCTTCTACCCATTTTGCCACATTTTGAAGCGCGGATTGTAAAAAAGCATGGTCATTGCCAACCATAGCGCAGGTGATAATGGCTTCATCCCATTTATCTTGCAAATCCATTTCGGCAACCGATATATTAAACTCACGATGTAAACGCGAGATGAGAGGCTTGATTCGTCCGCGCTTTTCTTTGAGGGATTTGCAAGTAGGGAGGCGGAGGTGGAAGGTGCGGGTAACAATCATATAAAATTTTGATGTACGAATTTCTATTTGCGATTTACAATCTGTCGATATGAACATTGAACAACAATACAACCAAGCCCTAGACTATCTATACTCCTTCGTGGATTATAGCCTTAAACATTCTTCCGAATTGGCAAAGGCAGATTTTAACCTTGACCGCATGTTTGCATTGATGGAGTCAATGGGGAATCCGCAAAAAAAATACCCGATTATTCATGTGGCAGGCACAAAAGGCAAAGGCTCTGTTTCCGCTTTATGCGCCTCGGCTTTGAAAGCGGCAGGATACAAAACAGGTTTATACACATCACCGCATTTGTTGGATTTTGTAGAGCGAATCCAAATTGACGGCGAGCCAATTTCGCATGAGCAACTTGTCGAACTGGTTGAAGAAATCAAACCGTATGTTGCCAAAATTGAAAAGTTAACCACCTTTGAGATTACAACCGCGTTGGCGTTTCTGGCGTTTGCAAAATATAACGTCACTGCCGCCGTGTTTGAGGTTGGTCTCGGTGGGCGGCTGGATGCAACCAATATCGTCACGCCCAATGTTTCGGTGATTACCTCATTATCTTATGACCATACGGCAGTATTGGGAAATACACTTGCATTAATCGCTGGCGAAAAGGCTGGCATTATCAAACAAAATATTCCAGTCGTTTCGTCCCCACAAAAGGATGAAGCCCTCGAAGTTCTTTTGCGTGCAGCCAAATCAAAAGATTCAGAGTTGACTTTAATTGGAAAAGATGTAAAGTTTGAATTAATTGAGTCATCTTTGAATGAGCAAACTCTGACCATAGACGACGGACAGCAGATGGCGGTCAGTGGTCAACCATCTATGGTTAAACTTCAAATTCCATTGCTGGGTCGTCATCAAGTCGAAAATGCGGCAACGGCTTACATGGCGTTGAAAAAAAGCGGAATTAAAATTTCTGACGAACAGATTCAAATAGGATTTGCAAACGTGAGATGGCGCGCTCGTTTTGAAATTGCCCGCCTCAACCCTACGGTGATTTTTGATTCCGCTCACAATCAGGATTCTTTCCTTCGGCTGGAGGAGACCCTGCAAGAATACTTTCCAAATCAAAAGGTATATTTAATTTTTGGCGCGTCGGAAGATAAAAATATTTTAGATATGTTTGCCGCGCTCAAACCGAAGATAGAAAAAATTATCGCCACCCGCGCCGACCACCCGCGCGCGTTGGAAGTGGAGAGAATTGTCGAGTTGGCAGAGCAAGCTGGGATTAAGTCCGAAGCGGTGTCGCCAGTTAAAGAGGCGTTGAAGCGAGCGTTAGAATTATCGTCAAAAGATGGTAGCATTGTATTATCCGCTGGTTCGATGTTTGTGACGGCGGAAGCGATGAGAGAATGGAAGTTTTTGAATGAGTCAACCAAATTGGACTGAAGAAGATAATTTTGATTTAACGCTTTCGCAAAGAACGGAAGAGTTATATCGTATTCCGAACTTTGAACCGAATGAAGACGGTTTGATTGAGGCGGCGGTGTTGCCATTGCGCGATATGGTGATTTTCCCGCGCATGGTTTCGCCGATTTTTGTCGGGCGCGAATCTTCATTAATGGCGCTGCAAGAAGCGCAAGCGCGCGAGCAAACGGTCATTGCGCTAACGCAACGCAACCCAGAAGTGAACGACCCCGGCGTGGATGATTTTTTGCCGATTGGCGTTGAAATTGCGGTGGGGCGTTTATTAAACATGCCCGATGGTTCGCGTTCTGCATTAGCGCAAGGACGCAGACGCGTTGAAATTGTTGAGTTTATTCGTTTGAAGCCATATATCAAAGTTCGCGCGCGCGTGGTTCACGAATCTACGACGGCGGATAAACAAACTCAAGCGTTGATGCGTTCGGCGCTGAATTTGTTTGAGCGCTGTATTCAATTAGACCGTTCTATTCCTGAAGAATCGCATTTGTTTGCTTTGAATATTTCAGAGCCAGGCTGGCTGGCGGATATGATTGCCGCTTCGTTGGCTTTGACGTATGAAGCGAAATTACGTTTGTTATTAATTCTCGACCCGAAAGCAAGGTTGAGTCAGTTGAATACATTGCTGGCGCAAGAAGTGGATGTGCTGGAATTAGAAGATGAAATTCATTCGCGCGTGCAAGATGAAGTGGATAAAAACCAGCGTGAGTTTTATTTGCGCGAGCAAATGAAGCAAATTCAAACCGAGCTGGGCGAGGGAGATATTTTTACGCGCGATGCGGTGGAGTTGAAAAAGAAAGTAGAAGCCGCAAAATTGCCTGAAGAAGCGAAGAAGGCGGCGCTGAAAGAAGTGGAACGCCTCAATCAAATGCCGCCGATGGCGCCCGAAGTGGGAATCATTCGCACATACATTGATTGGATTTTAGATTTGCCGTGGGATAACCCCACCCCCGATAATTTAGACGTGAAACACGCGGCTAAGATTTTAGAACGCGACCATTTCGGTTTGAAGAAAGCCAAAGAAAGAATTTTGGAGTATATCGCCGTCCGTTCTTTGAAACCGAAAAAAGCGCGTCAGCCAATTTTATGTTTTGTCGGTCCGCCGGGGGTTGGGAAGACTTCCTTAGGCAAGTCCATTGCCGATGCGCTTGGAAGAAAATTTGTAAGAGTGTCACTTGGCGGCGTGCGTGATGAAGCGGAAATTCGCGGGCATAGAAGAACGTACATTGGCGCTTTGCCCGGCAGAATTATTCAAACCATGAAACGGGCTGGCACATCCAATCCGCTATTTATGTTGGATGAGATTGATAAACTGTATTCCGATTTTCGCGGCGACCCTGCCTCTGCCATGTTGGAAGTGTTAGACCCTGAGCAAAATAACGCTTTCAGCGACCATTATTTAGAATTGCCATTTGATTTATCTAAAGTGATGTTTGTGACGACTGCAAATTCATTATCAACAATTCCTGCTCCATTGTTAGACCGCATGGAAGTGATTGAATTCCCCGGTTATATTGAAGAAGAAAAATTGGAAATTGCCAATCGTTATCTCATTCCGCGTCAGATAGAAGAAAATGGAATTGAAGAACTCAACTTGAAATTTGAAACTGAAGCGTTACAAAAAATTATCCGCGAATATACATACGAAGCAGGCGTGCGTGGACTGGAAAGAGAAATCAACCGTGTTTGCCGCAAGGTTGCCCGTCTGAAAGCCGAAGCGAAAAAATATCCTGCTGTGATTACAGTGGATATGATTGAAAAGTTATTAGGTCCGCAACAAGTTTTTCCTGCTGAAGCAGAACGAAATGATGAAGTCGGAGTCGCTACAAGTTTGGCATGGACAGAAACCGGTGGCGAAATTATGGCGGTTGAAGTTGCCATTTTTGAAGGCAAAGGCAGTTTGCAAATGACGGGGCAAATGGGTGAGGTGATGCAAGAATCTGCTCAAGCGGCGATGACATATATTAAGTCTCGTGCGGCGCAATTAAAAATTGATATGGAAATTTTTGAACGTTTTGATATTCATATTCACATGCCCGAAGGCGGCATTCCAAAAGATGGTCCATCGGCTGGGATTACGATGGCAACTGCGATTACATCTGCATTAACAGGCAGACCCGTTTCAAAAAATGTGGGCATGACTGGTGAAATCACATTGCGCGGACGTGTACTTCCGATTGGTGGTGTGCGCGAAAAAGTTCTCGCCGCGCATCGTGCTGGATTGAAAACTGTTTTGTTACCTGAAAAGAATCTCAAAGACTTGGTGGATTTACCCAAGACCGCAAAATCTGAATTGAAAATTGTGCCTGTCAAACACATGGATGATGTTTTGGATATTGCACTTGGGAAGAATCCAGTGCTGGAACCGCCGAAAGTGAAGAAACAGAATAAAGAAGACAGTCAGGAGGAAGAGTAGTACATAACATCTACTGAGTTCTCAAAGAACTCAGTAGATGTTATGTTTGAATCTTGCTTACTTATTTTGTGTTACCGTAAATACCCAATTCCCACTTACTTGGTTAAACATGGCTTCGGCAATTAAGGCATTCACTTCTTCTTCACTCAAGTCATCTGGTTTATTTTTTACCTTTACTTCTACACTAGATGGTGATTGTTCACAAGTAACTTCAATTTCAGATTCCTTGATTTTTTCATTTGTATTAATTCTTGCTAAATATCCTTCGCATTCACGCCCTTCCATTGGTGCGATTTGGCCAAGATTTCCAATTGTTAATGTCAGAGTGGATAAATCAGAATTAGATTGAATATCATAAAAATCCAACCTTAAGCAACGAATACCATTTTGAGGTTTGTCCAATGCTAAGTCAATTGAAGTTTCATTGACAGCAAAATTGCCAGTTGAATTTCCATCATATTCTAATGTAGCAGTGTTAATATCCCAAACATCTTTACCTGGCAAATCGTAACAAACATCTACAAAAACATGATTTTCTTCAACATAGAAATTGGATACTGTCACTTTTATGCCTTGTGAATTTTGGCTTTGAGTTTCAGGAAGATATTGTGATTGTTGAACAACAGATGGAGTTGGAGTTGCTTTATTTTCATTAGGGAGTAAGGGAGGGAGGTTAGGTTGGGCATATACAATTAAGTTACCGTTATTCGCGTTGAAATTGTAAATAGATAAACCAACCTTGAATGCTACGCCTAAGATTAAGGCTACTATTGCAGTTGTGATAAGTTTTGATAAAGAATTATGTATTTTTTTCATGTGCTATAACCTTTGGAATTTATTCTATGAAATATTTTGAACTACCATGCTCTACAGCCTGTGTAGTTAGGTGCAGGGCTTTTTAATAGATTTCCTTACAAAGAGAATTCTAGGAAATTTCCACCCAAATTACTACTGTTAATATTAATAGGTTTAAACCTATTAACTATGCTAGGTTGTCAGACATATTTTTAATTGCCCAAATTGCGGCTTCATTGCGGGAATTCACACCTAATTTCTTCATCACATTTTTAACATGAAAAGCGACAGTGCTTGTAGAAACATCTAAAGCGAGAGCAATTTGCTTATTACTCCAACCTTTGGCAAGCAGTTTTAATGCTTTCGTTTTAGAGAATAAAGCGCGAAGCCCAGCAACAGTTGTGGGTTGGTTATCCACCAGTAGAATGGTAATTTTATTTCCAGTGGGTATCAATGTACCTTCCTCTGACTTATATATTTTACCTAGATTTTTTTTCCCCCTGTCAAACGAAATGGTATTTATAGGTAAATCGTATAGAAATAGCCCACTTATCTTTATCTTAATTTAAGAATTAAATTAAAAATCTGCATACTTTCTTTCAACCCCAATGACCGCTAAAACATATTTGTCATGTTGTGTTTTGCATTTTTATTTTACAATTATCCGCATGAACTTCTTTCCTATTCCTCTCGAAAATAAAGTAGTCCTCATCACCGGTGCATCTTCTGGTTTTGGGGCAGATGCCGCTTGGCTATTTGCAAATGAAGGGTGCAAAGTCGTCCTCGCCGCCCGCCGTGTGGACCGTTTGCGAAAACTTGCCGCCGATATTCAAGACGCAGGCGGTGAAGCGATTGCAATTCCGATGGATATTGTCAATGCGGATGATGTCCAGAACATGGTCAACTCAGCCATTGATTTATATGGTCAGATAGATATTCTTTTCAATAATGCTGGCATTGGTCGCGTGGGTTGGTATGAAGAATATTCAATGGATAGAGATATTGAAACGTTAATCAATGTCAATTTAATTGGCACGATGCGAGTCACTCGCGCCGTGTTGCCGCACATGCTGGCGCGCCGCGAAGGACATATTATCAATATGGTTTCTGTGGCGGGGTTTATCGCTTCGCCTTTAATTTCAAGCTATTCTGCCAGCAAATTTGGCTTACGCGCTTTCACCGATTCGCTTCGTCGTGAAGTCGCCCCGTTGGGAATCAAAGTGAGCGGCATTTATCCGGGCTTTGCAAAAACGGAGTTTGGTCAACACATTGGCAAAAGCGAAGCCTACGGCTCGATTCGCAACAAAATCAATTTTCGTATGAGTTCTGAATATGTTGCTAGCAAAGTGATTCAACTCGCAAAATATCCGCGCCGCACACTAATTATCCCTTGGTGGGCGAATATTGTGGTGGCGTTTGTTCGGCTTTTCCCAACGCTTGTAGATTGGATTTCATATCTTTTCGCAAAACGAAAACATAAAATAAAGTAAGGGCAACCCTGCGCTTTTATAGGAGACAACATGACTCAACAACGACTCGATAAACTCACCGCCTCATTAACTACGGGGAAACTTGACGCGGTCATCCTCAACCCTGGTCCTACCCTCAAATATTTGACTGGCATAAATTTCCACCTTATGGAAAGACCGGTTGTGTTGTTTGTTACGCCAAACCAAGAACCTGTTTTGGTGTTGCCCGAACTTGAATTGCCTAAAGTGGATTTATTCCCATTTAAAATAAAACATTTTGCTTATAGCGAGAATCCAGATTCGTGGGATGATGTTTTTCGTCAAGCGGCGCAATCATTAAATTTAGACGGCAAAAGAATCGGAGTCGAATCGCGTCAATTACGCCTCATGGAATTTCGCCATGTCAAAGCGGGCGCGCCCGAAGCCGATTATCCCGACGCGACAGATGTGTTAGCAGAATTACGTCTGCGAAAAGACGAGGATGAAGTGAAGAAAATGCGCCGCGCTGTAACCATTGCCCAATCGGCGTTAGAAGCGACGCTTCCTCAAATCAAAATTGGAATGACAGAAAAAGAAATCGCAGGTGAATTGGTTATCCAATTACTGAAACATGGTTCTGAATCTGAAATGCCGTTCGCGCCGATTGTATGCGCGGGACCAAACTCGGCAAACCCACATGCCTCGCCAAGTGATAGGAAAATTCAAGCAGGTGATTTGTTGGTGGTGGATTGGGGTGCAAGTTATGAAGGTTATATTTCAGATTTGACGCGCACCTTTGCAGTGGGCGAGGCGGATGATGAATGCAAGCAGATTTATGAATTGGTGAAGCAAGCCAATGCGGCAGGGCGCAATGCCGCGAAACCCGGCGCTCCATGCGCAGAGGTTGATAAAGCCGCGCGTGACGTGATTGAAAAGGGCGGTTATGGAAAATATTTTACGCATCGCACGGGGCATGGCATTGGCATGGAAAGCCACGAAGCGCCATATATGCGCGGCGATAATATGATGATATTGGAAAAAGGTATGACCTTTACTGTGGAGCCTGGCATTTATTTAACAGGTCGTAATGGCGTGCGCATTGAAGATAATTTGGTGATTACAGAAAATAGCGCGGAGAGTTTATCCGATATGCCGAGAGAGTTGAGAGTAATTGGTAATTAGTAATTTTTATGAAAATTATTCGCGCCACACCAAATGATGCTGATTCATTAACCCAAATTGCCATCTCAGCCAAACGACATTGGAATTATCCCGAAGCGTGGATTCAGTATTGGATGACAAAAGGATTGGTGATTACCCCAGAATATATCCTTGCCAATGAAACATGGCTTACTCAGATAGAAGATAAATCAGTGGCTTATTACTCACTGATTAAAAATGATGAAGGTCTTTGGTTAGATAATTTATGGGTGCTACCTGAATATATAGGAAAAGGAATTGGTAAACAGTTATTTAACCATGCCCTTGAAAGATGCAAAGCACTCGGCACATCTGTTTTGAAAATCGAGTCAGACCCGAATGCTCAATCTTTCTATGAAAAAATGGGAGCGAAAAAAGTAGGCGAGAGCAAATCGGACTTATTCGGTCAAGAACGGATTTTGCCCGTGATGGAAATTCAAATTGATTTTTGGTAAAAGTGGGGGTAAAATGTGTTAGCCATTTTAATTGGCTAAAGGAGTTCTCTATGCCTATCAAATATCTTCCTGCCACTGAAGTAAAAAATCGTTTTGGGCGTGTTTTACGCGAGGTTGCCAAATCAGGTGGTCCTATTTATGTAGAGCGCGATGGAAAATCAGTTGCGGTTATTTTAAGCGTCCGTGAATATGAACGCGCTAAACGCACCAAATTATCTCCAGCAAAAATTGAAGTGTTGCGTGGAGCATTTGGCATGTGGGCAAAACGTGCAGATATAACTGATAACTGGTTGGCAGAAGGGCGTGCTAAGTGGGAAAGCGCTTGGAAAAATGGCTAAACCTGTTGAATTGCTTTTTGATACAAACGCATTGATTGACATGTATCGCGGCAAAGAAAGCATGCGCGCGTATTTTGAATCGATGCTAGATGAATCGCTTATGTCATTTGTTTCTGTAATTACAGAAGCAGAATTATGGCGTGGTTTGCGAACCGAAGAATTAGAACGCCATGAATTATTGATGGCACAATTTGTATCTATTCCATTAGAATCCGAGATGGCTCGTTTAGCAGGTGCATGGATGCAAAAATATTCAAACGCAGGGCTTGGTTGGATGGATGCGTTTATCTCTGCTACTGGAAAAATTACTGGTTTAACAATTCTTACGCGTGATAAGCGTTTGGCATCCGTTCTTGATGAAGAAATAAAATTCGAGTTATATACCCTATGACCCAAACTTATTGTGACTACTGCAACACCCACCCCGAAGATGAATTTAACAAACCATATCACGATACACAATATGGATTCCCAATCCAAAATGACGATGAATTATTTGAACGCCTCGTGTTGGAGATAAATCAGGCGGGCTTATCGTGGATTTTGATTCTCAAACGGGCAAAGAACTTTCGCAAGGCGTTTCATAACTTTAATATTCAAAAAGTCGCGCACTATAAAGAAAAAGATATTCAACGATTATTAAACGACGAAGGCATTATTCGCAATAAACTAAAAATCAACGCGGCGATTACCAACGCTCAAAAGATTCTTGAATTGCAAAAAGAATACGGCTCGTTCAAAAATTGGCTAAATGCGCATCACCCGCTCACAAAAGAAGAATGGACAAAACTATTCAAGAAAACCTTTGTGTTTACAGGCGGAGAAATTGTCAACGAGTTTCTCATGTCCACCGGATATTTAGAAGGCGCGCACGTTAAGAACTGCCCAATTTATAAAAAAGTTGCCGCAAAAAAGCCCATGTGGATGAAAAAGTAATTCGTAATTTATAAATCGTAAATTGAAATGAAGCCAAATTTCATCATTGCAGGGAAACTCACACGCGAATATTTATTGCCGCCGCAAGGAAGCCCGTTATTAGATTCGCCGGGCGGTAATTTATTATATGCGGCGGGCGGGCTGGCAGTGTGGGACGCGAATATCGGGTTCATTTCGCGCGTCACAAAAGAATACCCCCAAGAATGGTTAGATGATTTTCAAAAACGCGGCTTCGATATTCGCGGCGTAGAAATTGCCGAAGAACATTTTGACTTACGAAATTTCATCGCCTACACCGACTTGCACGAACGCAGTCATACGGGCGCAGTGGCTTATTTTGCGCGCCGTGCATTAACCTTTCCAAAAACGTTGCTTGGTTATAAGCCGCCCGATGAAACCATAAAAGATTTACGAACCATTGATTCAACTTCGCCGACGGCGTTGAAAACGCCAAAAGATTTTCATGACGTGGAGCATGTCCATCTCTGCCCGTTTGATTTTGCGAGTCAGAGTCAGATAGCGAACCTTTTCAAAAACGCTTCATCACAAACGGTGACGCTTGATCCTGATTCCCGATACATGATTCCTCGCTTTTGGCGTGAGTTGAGACTCGTCTTACAAGGGTTGACCGCTTTCCACCCATCTGAAGAAGAAATGCGCGCCCTATTTTGGGGCGAAACCAACGACTTATGGGAGATGGCGCAGCATATCGGCGAATATGGCGTTAAGTTTGTGGTCATCAAACGTGGGGCGCAAGGTCAAATTTTGTATGATGCGGTCGGTAAAAAGAAATACGAAATTCCCGCTTACCCATCTCGCATGGCAGACCCAACAGGCGCGGGCGACGCATTCTGCGGCGGATTTTTGGCGGGCTTTCAAAAAACGAGCGACCCCCTTCAAGCGGCGTTGTATGGAAATGTTTCCGCTTCATTAAAAGTCGAAGGGAACGGACCGTTTTATCCGCTAGATGTAATGCCCGGCTTAGCCGAAGCGCGGTTACATGCATTGAAAGAAATGGCAAGAGAGGTTTAGAGATAAGGGAATAGGGAATAGAGAATAGGGAATAGGGAATAGGGAATAGGGAATAGGGAATAGGGAATAGTCATTCATGTTTTACCATTCACTATTCACCATTCACTATTCACCATTCACTATTCACCATTCACCATTCACTATTCATCATTCATCATTCACCATTCACAATGACCTATGACTATAAACGCCACCGAACAACTACTTAACCTTGCAATTCAAATTCAGCAAATCCCTGCGCCCACGTTTGAAGAGAAAAGACGCGCTGAGTTTGTGCGCGATTGCTTTGAAAAAGAAAATTTGCAAGATATTTCAATTGATTCGATTGGGAATGTGTATGCGCGAATGCCGGGTAAAGGGAAAAGCGCCAAACCGTTGATTGTCACCGCTCACTTGGATACTGTGTTCCCACGCGCCACCAATTTACAAGTTAAGAAAGAAGCGGGGAGGGTCAGCGCCCCGGGCATTGGAGATAATTCGCTTGGCGTGGCGGCTTTGTTTGGAATAATTTGGTCATTAAAAAATAAATTGAAACACGACGTATGGTGTGTAGCCAATGTGGGAGAAGAAGGCTTGGGCGATTTGTGCGGCATGAAAGAAGTTGTGAAAAAATTTGGCGGCGATGTGATTGGTTATTTGGTATTGGAAGGGCTGGCGTTGGGACATGTGTATCATAAAGCGATTGGCGTGAAGCGTTATCGGATTACAGCAAAAACGGCGGGCGGACATTCATGGTCTGATTATGGTTCGCCATCGGCAGTGCATGAGTTGGCGAATGTGATTACAAAATTAACTGCATTGCGTTTGCCAAAAGAACCGCGCACCACCATGAACGTGGGTGTGATTCACGGCGGCACGGGCGTAAACGTTTTAGCGGCTGAAGCGAAATGCGAATTGGATTTGCGCTCTGAAGACCCGAAGACGTTGGCAAAATTAATTCATCAAGTGGAAGAGATTTTGATTCATGCCGACCGCGTTGGCGTGAAAATTATGGCGGAAGTGATTGGCGAAAGACCCGCTGGGGAACTTTCCGCTGAACATAAATTGGTGAAACTGGCGGTGAATTGTTTGCAAGAACAAAATGTATCGGCAACTTTAACCGCAGGCTCAACCGATGCGAATATTCCGTTGAGCCAAAATATTCCTGCAATTGTGCTGGGAATTACCACAGGCGGCGGAGCGCATACGCTGAATGAGTTTATTGATGTGGATGGGATTGAGAAGGGCATGGCGAGCGTGGTGAGGTTTGTGGAATTGGCGCATCGGGAATTGTGAATGGGGAATAAGGAGTTGTGGGGAGAATTAGGGAATCGGTTTTCGTTTGTGTGTTTCCTACATCATAATTTTGCCAGAAATACAAACAGGCTAAGGCTTGTTTGTCGAGGCTTTCTTGATGGCGCGGGCAAAGCCCTGGCTTATTCTGTAAAGAAAGCCAAATATAAAAAAGCCCTGTGACCTAGATTTTTTCAAATCTCATCACAGGGCAATTCTCTAATTCTCCAATCCCCAATTACTATTTACCAATTACCTATTACCTATTTCCAATTACCTATTTACCAATTACCTATTTCCAATTACCTATTCACTTCATCGCTTCAACCCCAACACCTCATACACCTCAATCGGCTGTGTTTTACCTTTAACGTTCATATTTGCGTATGGTTTAACTTCCACATGATTTTTTACCAGTTCATACGCTTCTTTACTAATTAAAATTTGATTGTTGGCGGAATTTTCTTGAATGCGTTTGGCTGTATTCACCGAGTCGCTGATGGCGGTATATTCCAAGCGTTTTTCAGTGCCGATTAAACCTAGCACCGCTTCGCCCACATGAATCCCAACGCCGAAAGCCAAATGCGCGTCTTTCGGTAATTCTTTATATAACTTTTCAACCGATTCGCGAATCGCCAGAGCGGTTTTCACGGCGCGCAAGGTATGGTCTTTTTGCGGCACGGGCGCGTTAAACCACGCCATAATTGCATCGCCCATAAATTTATCAATTGTGCCTTCTTGCGCCAGCACGGCTTCTGCCATAGCGGCTAAATACAAATTCAAAATTGTCACCAATTTTTCAGGCGCGAGTTTTTCGCTATAAGTTGTAAACCCGCGAATATCTGCAAACAAAGTGGTAATTTCCACCCGCTTACCGCCGAGTTGTAAACTGTTCGGGTCAAGTTGGTCAATGACGGCGGGGGAGACCATTCTCTCAAACAGACGGCGCTGCGCTTCTAACCGCTTTCGTTCTGTGAGGTCGTCTAAAACAATTGCCACGCCCTGAGTTTTTTGGCTGGCGTCTTTCAGCGGAGATAGATTCAAACGCCAATCTACGTTGCCGCGTTTTTCAGATTTATGGCTAATCTCCAAATCAACAATCGGTTTATCCGTTTTGCGAACTTCTTTCAAATGCGGTTCTAACTCATTGGCAACCGAAGCCAACGCTTCATTTAAGCGATGCCCAATAATCTTTTCGGTGGGCGAGCCAAGTATATTTTCGGCGGCGCGATTCGCAAGCGTAATCGTATCTTGAATATCGGCGGTGATTACTCCGCTTGCAATAGAAGCGAAGACGTTATCCATCAAATTTTTCAGCGCGGTCACTTCTTCTAACGTTTGTTTGAGCGAAGAGAATAGCCGAGCGTTATCAATGGCAACGGCGGCTTGGTTTGCAAACGCTTCAAGCAAATCTTTTTCGGTTTCGGCAAAAATGCCAGCCCGAATGCGATTATCGGCGTAAATGACTCCGATTAAGTCGTTTTTCACTTTAAGCGGCACGCATAAAATAGAACGTAAGTTAAACGCCACAATACTTTCTTGCCCCACAAAGCGTTGGTCTTCTTGGGCGTTAGTCGTGACGATGGATTCGCCTGAATCAATCACCCTTTGCACCACCGTGCGGCTGACGTTTTTCTCCGAAGCGTTGATGGATTCCATTTCCCAATTTCTGGCAATGCGGGTAATCATTTCGCCTTTATCGTCGCGCAACATCAAAAAGCCGCGTTCGGCTTTCGTCAGGCGCACAATGTTATCCATCACAATTCGCAATACTTCATCTAATTCAAGCGACGAATTAATCACCTGACCGACTTGCGCCAGGGCCATTAAATTACTGTGTTCATTTTGGAACACTTCAATCTTTTCGCTGATTTGCTCTAGCGAAGTTTGCAGGTGATGTAAATGATTATTTATTTCTTTGGGAAGTTGAATTTTATTCGCGCTGAAGTCAGAGCGAATTTTCCCTGCTACGACGGCAAGGGCTAATAGTTGATCGTGTAATGTACTTGGTCGGGTGTTATCAGCAGGCATTTTGAGAAACCCAATTTGTTTATACCGCTAATTGTATCCCATTATCAAGATTTTAAGACGTGCGGAAATCGTTGCAAATAAAATTTGGCGAGCGGCGCGGCGGGCAAGTTTTTCGTTTGCGTTGCCATGCGGGCTAAACAACGCCGTTTGATGTTCGCGCAATAAAATATCTATCGCATCGCGCGCCATAGGCAAAGCCTTTTGCAAGGCTTGCGCGCGCTCGGCGGGGGTGGCATGAGCGGGTTGCGGCATTCCCATCCATTGTAAACTTGTGTTAATGGCGTAAAAGTTTCTTTCAATGCTTGGCAGCGTTAACCAAGCGGCGAATTGATTAAACCAAAGCGGCGTTTTCCAATTCCACTTTTCAAGCGTTGTTTTTAAGATGAAAACCGCGCTTCGTTTGGGGGCGTATCTTTTTTTGATGAGGTATATCGCCGCGCCTAATAAGATTAGCCCGCCCAATGCGCCCAACCAGCGGATTTGATTTTGCGTGACCAAAGAGTGAGCGGTTTCTTCCGCTTCTTCTTCGACCGCTTCAATCTCAGGGGAGAGTTGTTCCTCTTCGCCCAGCGGTAGTTGTGGAATGGGGTTAAATGGATTTGCCGTCGAGGCGTTTCCTTCTTCCCGTTCTAATGGACGATTCAAAGGTTCTTGATTGCCCGTTGGCTCAAACTCTACCCAGCCATATTGAGGGAAGTACACTTCGGGCCAAGCGTGTAGGTCTCTTTCGCGCACAGTGAATACACTGCCTTGAATATTTGCTTCGCCTTGGGCATAACCGATTGCCAACCGAGCGGGAACGCCCACCGCGCGTAACATTAATACTTCCACGCTGGCGGAGTAGTTACAAAAGCCTCGTTTTCTTTCAAATAAAAAGTATTCTAGGGGGTCGGTCGCTTCAGCGGGGATGGTAATGGCCGGAGCGTAGGTGATTTCACGCCGCAAGTAACTGGTGATGGCGGCGGCTTTGTCGAAGGGAGTCTCTGCCGACGCGGTAATCTCAAGCGCCAAGTTGCGAATGCGAGGCGAAAAATCTTCGGGCAGTTGTAAATATTTTTCCGTTACCCAAGCGGGGTAGTCATCGCCTGCGTTTTGTAATTCAGAGACGAGCGGGTTTGTCATCATAGAGGCAACGCGCACCAAGTCGCCGATTTCTAAAGGCGGCGAAGCGCGAAGCGTGAGGATATCGAGTTCGGCGTTGCTGGGCGGAATTTTTTCGTGCAGAATAATTGTGTCGTGATTGACCCACACGGGCTGGGCGGCGGCAAATAAGAGAATTTGCGTTTCTGTGTAAATATCAAACGTAAATAATAGGCGCGAACGCCGGCTTGTATCGGGAATATTGATATCGCGCGAGGCGTTGTGCCGCGTTTCATCGCCGGCGCTAATGCGCCACACGCCGTTTTCGTAGGCGTCAAACGCTTGCCCGCGCCAATATAAGCGTGGGTATTGTTTCGCGTTTGGCGGGGCATATACAACGAATACAATCTTGTCGCTTTGAGAGGTTTGAGCGCCGAGCGAAAGTTCGGTTTGAAAATTGTGCGGCTGGGGTTTTGGCTCTTGATTGACTGAAGAAAGAAGGCGTTCAAAACGTTTTTCTGTAAACCAGTCGCCGATGGTATTTTGCCATGCTTGGCGGGCTTGCGCGTTGACGGGCAAGGTGTATGGCAGTAACCAAGCCAAAGCAAACAAAGCCGCCAATACATAGGCGGTTGCGCTAGCGATGTCGAAACCGCTTTCTTGCGAGTAGGTTACCCGTTGTTTGAGCCATTTGACTCGGTCGGCTATATATTTTTGCCTGCCTATCAACAAAAGGGCAATGAATAGATATGCGCCGAACATCCAACTGTAATTTTTAGAGGTGTAATGAAACTGATGGATAGAAAACATCAAAACGGCGGCGGGTAAAACGCACGCCAGCGGATTGGCATGGCGCGTTAATTGATAGCCGCTATATAAACCAACCAGCCAATATGGAAAACATAATAAAGCCATGATAAAAAATTGGTCTTCTATTGCGCGCCCGCTAAGAAACTCGCGTACGTTTGTAAAAACTCTGCTCAATAAGATGAAGAGACGTTCGCCTAAGTAAGTTTGTTCTTTTGCAAATTCAATCGCTCCCAACCACTGCCCAATGAGAACGACAATCATGTAAGCGATGGATAAGAACCCAACCGTTCGCTTTGAAAATCGGCTCTGCCCAAGCGTCAGCCCAATCCATAAGCCTAAAATGGCAACCTGACTAACGTGCGTTAACCCTTCTACCCAATCGGTCGCTTGCGCGCGCCAAGTAGAAAGTAAAATTAAAAGAAACAATAAAATTGCCGAGGGCGCGTCCCACCAGCGGGCAGATGTTTTTTCCATGCCTTTGAGTGTACAATAATGAGCAATCTTTCGTCAATTGCATGATGTGAAAAGCCGCCGCCGACGAAAAATTTTCATCATCGGCGGCTTGCGTTCAAAACTATTTTGGAGGTTTCTATGCAAATATGGATTGATAGTGGCATTGCGCTTGTCATTGCCGTTCAGAGCCTTGGCGGGCAGTTAAATGCTCCCATGCAGTTTTTTAGTCAATTAGGCACAGAAGATTTTTTCTTTTTAGTTCTTCCTTTAATTTATTGGAGCGTTGATTCGGCGCTGGGCTTGCGCGTGGGTTTAATTTTGGCGACGAGCAGTATGTTTAACTATGCGGGTAAATTGCTGTTTGCCGGTCCGCGCCCTTATTGGGTTAGTACGCATGTGCAAGCGCTGTGGACGGAGACTAGTTTTGGGGCGCCGTCTGGTCACGCGCAACATGCCATGAGCGTATGGGGAACGGTCGCTTTGTATAGCAAAAAAACATGGGTGCGTATCCTTTGTTTTCTGCTCGTTTTCTTTATCGGCTTTTCGCGCTTGTATCTTGGCGCGCATTTCCCGCACGATATTCTTTTGGGTTGGTTATTTGGAGCGATTCTGCTTTGGGCATTTTCTCGCTATTGGGAATCGGTTGGCGCATGGCTGGCGGCAAAATCATTTCGTCAACAAGTTTGGGTGGCATTTCTTGCGTCTATGATTTTGATAGCGCTCGGATTAGCGGTCACCGCGTTACGAAGCGATTTCCAAATTCCAAATTTGTGGATAGAGAACACGCTTCTTATTAACGTGGAAGCGCCTGCCCCCATAGACTCAAACAACATCTTCACCTCAGCAGGGACGTTCTTTGGGTTGGCGTTGGGCTTGGCGTGGATTCATGCGCAAGGCGGGTATCAGGCTGACGGTACGTTGATGAAGCGCGCTATTCGGTATGTAATTGGTTTGGTTGGCGTCTTAATCTTATGGATGGGCTTAGGGGCAATTTTCCCGCGCGGCGACGACGTCCTCGTGTACGCCTTACGCTTTTTGCGTTATACCCTTGTCGGTTTTTGGGTAACAGGCGGCGCGCCGTGGGTCTTCCAACATTTCAATTTAACTACATCTCCCGCCCCAAAGCCGTCCGTCTGATATAATGCGCCCATTCTACAATACAGCACGAGAAATTATTTAAGGGCAATTGCTCTTTAGGTTAATCAATGACGCTGGAAAAAGACACCCTCATTCATAATCGGTATCGAATCGTTGAAATTCTTGGGCAGGGCGGCATGGGCTCTGTCTATCGCGCTATAGATGAAAATCTTGGCGTGGCTGTGGCGCTCAAAGAAAATTTATTCACCACAGATGAATACGCTCGCCAATTTCGCCTTGAAGCGGTGATTTTGGCGAATTTACGTCACCCCAATTTGCCGCGCGTATCAGACCATTTTGTGCTAGGCGATCAAGGTCAATACTTGGTGATGGATTTTATCGAAGGCGAAGATTTGCGCTTTCGTATGGAACGCTTAGGGATGCTTTCTGAAGATGATGCGGTTCATATTGGCGCGGCAATGTGCGATGCGCTGACTTACTTACATACTCGTAAGCCGCCTATCTTGCACCGCGATATTAAACCGGGCAATGTCAAAATCACTCCAGATGGTCACATCTTTTTAGTGGACTTTGGTTTGGCAAAAGTGTATCAAAGCGCCAGCCAAGCCACTACCACTGGCGCGCGTGCCATGACGCCAGGCTACTCTCCGCCTGAGCAATATGGCACGGCTCGCACCGACCCACGCACCGATATTTACTCGCTCGGCGCAACCTTATATGCGGCGTTAAGCGGCGTCATTCCAGAAGACGGGCTTGCCCGCGCAATGGATAACGCCCAGTTAACCCCATTGCGAAAACGCAATTCTAAAGTTTCGCGCAAGTTAGCCGCGGCTATTGAAAAAGCCATGGCGGTTGACCCGATTGACCGTTTTCAATCTGCTGAAGAATTTAAGAAAGCGTTGCTGGCTTCAAAATCGAAAACGCAACAAATCCCCGGCTCATACACGGTTGCCCCACCGCCGCCCGACGCGCTTGCCATGCGCGATTTGCACGATACGATTGTGGAAGCCGAAAGCGGCATAAAACCCGCTCGCACGCCAAAAGGACCCGTTCCGCCTGAATCCGCTTCAGAGCATGAAGAACAACCTTTTATCTCTCCGCTCAAACGCCAAAAAGAACGCGAGCGAAAGCAACGGGCTAACTTAATTCGCTTTGTTTTCTTAATGGTTATTTTTGCCATTGGCGCCGTTTTATATTTTGCGCCAGGCATATTGCCTGCCGATGTGCGCGCTATGATTCCTTTCCTTGCCGCGCCCACTCAAACTTCCACGCCAACGGTAGAGCCTACGCCTTTGCCGACGTTTACAAACGCGCCCACTTTCACCGCCACGTCTGCGCCTACGCATACGCCAACGCGCACATTTACCCCCGCGCCAACGAATACATTCGTTCCAAGGGTAGAACAAACTCCTTTGTTTACCGCTACTCCTATTTCAAATTTACCCTCCGCTTTTATTGGCGGGGGAGCGGGGCAAATTGCATTTGCCTCTACTCGCTCAGGCGTTGCCCAAATTTACCTCACCGATTTGAACGGCGAATCGGCAACGCAAATTACAAACATGCCTAATGGGGCTTGCCAACCCAGCTGGTCGCCGGATGGACAAAGAATTGTATTTATCTCTCCATGCCGTGGACCAGAAGACATTTACTACAACACCAGCCTTTTCCTTATTAATGCCGATGGAACAGGTCTAACCCCATTTGACGCCTCGCCCGGCGGAAACTTTGACCCCGCTTGGTCGCCTGATGGCACGACAATTGCATTCACCTCCTTGCGGACTGGCCAGATGGAAATTTTTACCGTCAAAGTGGATGACCCATCTTCTATCACACAAATCACCTCTGGGGCGCAAGCGGTCGAATCGCGAATGCCTGCATGGTCGCCAGACGGTTCTAAAATCGTTTATTCAGTTCGACGTTTTGGCGTGTACCAAATTTGGATGATGAACGCCGACGGCTCAGACCAAACCCAAATTATTCGCAGCGGCGTGGCTTATACCGATTACAACCCAGAATGGTCGCCAAGAAACGACGTTATTCTCTTCAACCAGCGTTGCGCTACCGCTTTTTGCAACCCTTACCTAATGAGTACCTCTCCTACCGACAGAAGCAGCGAACAAGGCTTACGCGTTCAACTTAATCTCGCATACATTGAAAGCATTGCCTACTCACCCGACGGTTTTTACATCGCTTATGAAGGCGTGGGCGAAGCGGGTAACTTTGACGTTTTTTATATGACCGTTTCAGGCGGAGACCGCGTGCGGCTGACAACCGACAGAGCGCAAGATTTTCACCCTGCATGGCGGCCTGCTGCCAACCCATAAAAGAAGAAAAACTCCCGCGCTAAAGCGGGAGTTTTCTTACACTCCTCTTATTGACTTCACCTTGTCCCACTGTTATCATTATCCTGTGAAAAAAGCGCTCTCGTTTTGGGAGCGCTAACTTTTGAATATGAATCGCCTAACCGAACGCCAGAAGACATTGCTCCTTCTACTAATAAGAGATTACATCGAAACCGCTCAGCCCGTTGGCTCGAAGCGCTTGGCGGAGCATTATCGTCTTAAACTTTCCCCTGCCACCATTCGCAACGAAATGGCGGAACTTACCGAGCTAGGCTATCTTCGCCAGCCGCACACTTCGGCTGGGCGCGTGCCAACCGAAGAGGGCTATCGTTACTTCGTTAGCGAGATGATGAACAAAGCCGAATTGCCCGAAAGCGTGCAACATACTATTTCTCATCAGTTCCACCAATCGCGCCCAGAATTGGAACAATGGATGACGCTTGCGGCTTCGATTTTGGCTACACAATCGCAAGGCGTTTCAATCGTCACGGCGCCGCATGTCGAACAAGCCAAATATAAACACGTGGAATTAATTTCGACGCAAGGTCGTCAAGTGTTGATGGTGCTGGTGTTAGTGGGCGGCGACGTACGTCAACAGATTCTTACTTTGACAGAACCTGTTACCCAAGAAAGACTGAGCCAAACCGCCGCGCGTCTTAACTCGCTTTTGGCTGGGCTGACAGTGGATGCAATCGCTTCGCTTCCAGCCCGTTCTGACCCATTAGACCAAGACATCCTTTTATTGATATTACAAGATTTACGAAATACTTCGCATCGCGTCAGTGAAATTTATACCGACGGCTTGACTAATGTATTACGCGAACCCGAATTTTCAGAAGCGGAAGAAGCGCGTAAGACCCTAAAAATTTTTGAAGAGCGCTCTACCTTGCAAGATTTATTGCAAAAAACAACCGTCAACAGCAATGTTGGCGGGTTGCAAGTCTTAATCGGCGGCGAAGGCGAATGGGAAGAATTACGTCAATGCTCTATGGTCATTGCTCGATACGGAGCGCCGGGCATGGCGACTGGAACGTTAGGCGTGTTAGGTCCAATGCGAATGTCGTATGCGCGCGCAATTCCAACCGTGCGCTATGTGGCTGGCGTGCTAAGCGATTTAGTGAGCGATTCAATTTCAAATGAAAACGATATAGCATAAGCAAACGCTCAATTATCCAATATCTAAC
This sequence comes from Anaerolineales bacterium, assembly GCA_034434495.1. Taxonomy (GTDB): domain Bacteria; phylum Chloroflexota; class Anaerolineae; order Anaerolineales; family Villigracilaceae; genus Villigracilis. Next base: position 13,659 of record DAOTZE010000026.1, on the reverse strand, counting down.
ATCGAAAAACGAGAGTGAAAACAATGGCAAACGATAACGAAAAACAAGAAGAAGTAGAAAAAGAACGCGCGAGCGACGAGGGAATGCCTGAGACGAATGAACAGGCTGACCCTGAGCGCGAAGCGTTAATCAATCAACTGAAAGAAGCCGAAGCGAAAATCATCGAATATAAAGACGGTTGGGCAAGGTCGCAGGCGGATTTTCAAAATTATAAGAAACGCATGGAACGCGACAACGAGTTGATGTACGCCAATATGAAAGGCGATATCATCAAAAAAGTGCTGCCCGTGTTAGACGATTTGGAACGCGCTTTGCAAAACCGCCCAGCCGACGACGCATGGGCGAACGGCGTTGAGTTGATTGTGCGAAAATTTCAAACCATTTTAGAAAATGAAAATTTGAAACGCATTGAAGCCAAAGGCGCGGCGTTTGACCCGAACTTCCATGAAGCGATTTCTCATGAGCCAAGCGATGAGGTGGAAAGCGGGTATGTGATTGAGGTTGTGCAAAACGGTTATATGTTGGGCGAGCGCGTGATTCGCCCCGCGTTGGTGAGAGTGGCTCAATAAAATTACAAAATGCAAATTACAAGCGACGAGTTTTCAACCCTCGGCAAATAGTAAGCGGAAGATTGGAGTAGAAAACTCGTTACTTATTACTCATTACTTATCACTTATCATTCTAAAGAGGAACTCATGGCAAAAATTATTGGAATTGATTTAGGCACGACCAACTCGGTGGCGGCGGTAATGCAAGGCGGCGAACCGATTGTGATTCCATCCGCTGAAGGCGAAAGGCTTGTGCCTTCGGTGGTGGCGGTGAATAAAAACGGAGAACGCTTGGTGGGGCGCGTGGCGCGTAATCAAGCCATTACAAACCCGCAGAACACTATTTTTTCGGTGAAGCGTTTTATGGGAAGAAAAACGGACGACCCCGAAGTGGAGCGCACGAAAAAGCGCGTGCCTTATGCCGTGAAAGAGGCGGAGAATGGCGATGTGCGCGTGGAATTGGGCGGCAAGGATTATTCTCCGCCGGAAGTTTCGGCGATGATTCTTGCAAAAATTAAAGCGGATGCGGAAGCGTATTTGGGCGAGCCAATTACGCAAGCGGTGATTACCGTCCCCGCTTATTTTAATGACGCGCAACGCAACGCGACCAAAGACGCCGGCAAAATTGCCGGTTTGGAGGTGTTGCGAATTATTAACGAACCGACCGCTTCTTCCTTAGCCTATGGGTTAGATAAAAAGAAAAATGAAATTATCGTTGTGTATGATTTGGGCGGCGGTACGTTTGACGTTTCGATTTTAGACGTGGGCGACGGCGTGTTTCAGGTGCGCGCTACCAGCGGAGATACTTTCCTCGGCGGCGATGACTTTGACTTACGCATTATGGATTATTTGATTGAAGAGTTTAAGAAAGAAAACGGCATTGATTTGCATAACGACCGCCAAGCCTTACAACGTTTGAAAGAGGCTTCTGAAAAAGCAAAGATTGAACTTTCAACCGTGATGCAAACCGAAATTAACTTGCCGTATCTCACCGCCGATGCGAACGGTCCGAAACATTTGGTGATGACGTTATCTCGCGCGAAGTTTGAGCAATTGACGGCGGATTTGGTTGACCGCACAATTGCCCCAGTGAAGCAAGCCTTGGCAGATGCAGGATTAAACGCCGGCGATATTCATGAGGTTGTTTTAGTGGGCGGTATGACCCGTATGCCGGCGATTCAAGATAGAGTGCGCGCTTTTTTTGGTAAAGACCCCCATAAAGGCGTGAACCCCGATGAAGTGGTGGCTATTGGCGCGGCGATTCAAGCGGGGGTGCTGGGCGGCGATGTGAAAGATATTCTTTTGTTAGACGTGACTCCGTTGACGCTTGCCATTGAAACGTTGGGCGGCGTTGCCACTCCGCAAATTGAGAGGAATACAACGATTCCGACAAGGCGGACGCAGGTGTTTTCTACTGCGGCAGATAATCAGACCCAAGTGGAGATTCATGTGCTGCAAGGCGAGCGCCCTATGGCGGCGGATAATAAATCTTTAGGTAAATTTATTTTGGATGGAATTCCGCCGGCGCCGCGCGGGGTGCCTCAAATTGAGGTGACGTTTGATGTGGACGCCAACGGCATTTTGAAAGTGAGCGCAAAAGATAAAGCCACTGGAAGGTCGCAGCATATTACCATTACCGCTTCTTCTGGTTTGAGCGACGCCGAAGTGGAGCAAATGCGTAAGGACGCGGAGGCTCATGCTGAGGAAGACCGCAAGCGTAAAGAGTTAATTGAGGCGAGAAATCATGCCGATAACACCGTTTATGCGGCTGAAAAAGCCTTACGCGAGTTTGGCGATAAAGTTCCAACTGAGGTAAGAGGCGATATTGAAAGCAAAGTCGCCGAGGTGAAGGCGGCGGCTCAAGGCGACGATGTGGAAAAGATGAAGTCTGCGACAGAGGCGTTGGGGCAGGCAATTCAAAAGATAGGCGCCAGCGTGTATGAGCAGAATCAGGCTGGGGCTGGCGGCGAAGCGGGCTCTTCATCTAAAAATAACGAAAACCCTGATGTGGTTGAAGGTGAAGTGAAGGAATAATATCGCCGCCGAGAAAGGCGGTTTGAGTGAATATGTCTAATCGAGATTATTACGATGTTTTGGGCGTGAGCCGAAACGCAAGCGAAGATGAGATTAAGTCGGCGTTTCGGAAGTTGGCGCGCCAATATCACCCTGATGTAAATAAAGAACCAGACGCTGAAGAAAAATTTAAGGAAGTGAATGAGGCGTATGGCGTGCTTTCGGATTCTGAAAAGCGCGCGCGCTACGACCGTTTTGGGAAAGCGGGTTTGGGGGGGAACGGCGGCTTCCATGATTATACGGTGGATTTTGGCGATATTTTTGAAGATTTGTTCAGCGGGTTTGGTTTTTCTACGGGCAGGCGTGCGAGAAATGCGCCGCGCCGCGGACGTGATTTGCAGATGACCGTCTCTTTGAAATTTGAAGAGGCGGTGTTTGGCGTTGAAAAAGAAATTGAATTTGAGCGCGATGAAGTTTGTTCGCGGTGTAACGGCAAGGGCGCCGAGCCAGGCACTACTCCTTTGCGATGCGCCACTTGTAATGGGCAAGGCGAAGTGCGGCAGGTGCGCCAAACATTTTTGGGGCAAATGGTGCAGACGTATCCTTGCCCCACTTGCGAAGGGCGCGGCGAGACGATTGCCTCGCCTTGCGCCACTTGCCGCGGCAATGGGTTAGAGCGAAAACGAGTTAAGAAGACGGTGCAAATTCCTGCAGGCGTAGACCATGGCACGCAAATTCGCTTGAATGGAGAAGGCGCGCCCGGCACATTTGGCGGACCGAACGGCAGTTTGTTTTTGGTTTTAGATGTCAAGCCGCATCGCTTTTTCAAACGCCGTGAGAATGATATTCTCCTCAACCTTGATATTAACGTGGCGCAGGCGGCGCTTGGCGCAGAAATTGATGTGCCGACTTTAGACGGCGAGGAAAAATTAAAAATCCCCGCTGGCACGCAACCCGGCAAAGTGTTTACTTTGAAAGGAAAGGGCGTTCCATATTTAAGGCAAAAACAGCGCGGCAATCAATTGGTGATTGTGAACGTGGAGATTCCTACGAAGTTATCAAAAGAGCAGCGCGCTTTGTTTGAGAAATTGGCTGAGAGTTTAGGGACGACCGTTAAACCGCAAGAAAAGGGATTTTTAGATTGGTTGAATGAGGCGTTGGGTGGGTGATTGATAATTAGAGAACTAGAGAATTAGAGAATTAGAGAATTGGCGAGCGGATGAAGGGTCTGCTCGTCTTTTTGTTTGGGTAGATTTATAATCTCTTACTTCTATGATGAAAACTTTAATGCGTATTTGGCAAAAAATGCCTATGTGGCTTCATGTTTTGGCGACGCGCCTCACTCAGCCAAAATTCAATGCGGGCGTATGCACGTTGATTTTTGACGAGGAGGGGAAAGTTTTGCTTTTCAAACATACTTATCGAAAATTTGAATGGGGCATCCCCGGCGGAAGTTTAGAATATCAAGAACCGCCAGAAGAAGCGGTCGTTCGTGAGTTTTACGAAGAGTCTCGCCTTAGGATTCGCGTTGAAAAACTATTGAAAGTTTCTTCCGCAAAAGACTTTCCTCATCTCAGTATTGTATATTTGTGTAAAATCATAGGCGGCGAATTTCAACCTTCGCATGAAGTTTCGGAGATGAAATATTTTGCTGTGAATGATTTGCCGCAAATGTTATATGCCGAAAAAGATTTGATTCGTTGGGCAGTGAATAGACAGGTAATAGAGTGATAGGTAATAGGTGATAGGTAATAGGTAATAGACGGTGGACGGTAGAAATTGACAAATATTCTTCTTGTTGGTGTTGGCGGCTTTATCGGCTCTGCGCTTCGTTATCTGGTGGGCGGGTATGTTCAACAGTTTTCAAAAAGCGTTAACTTTCCGTACGGAACGTTAGCGGTTAATCTCGTTGGCTGTTTCCTCATTGGCTTTTTGGCGCAACTTGCAGAAAGCAGGAGCGCGTTTACCGATGAGGCGCGTTTATTTGTTTTTGTGGGCATTTTGGGCGGCTTCACAACATTTTCCGCATTTGGAAATGAAACGGTCAACTTAATGCGCCAAGGCTTTGGTTTCAATGCTTTTGCGAACATTAGCGCCAATGTGACGCTTGGGTTACTTGTTGTGTGGCTTGGGCGAGCCATTGGCTACTTAATTTGGAGATAGATAATATGAATTGGCTTGAAGTTTCTCTCACGGTCAATGGCGAACTTGCCGAATCGGTGGCGGATGTGTTGGCGCGCTTCGCTCCTAACGGCGTGATGACCGAGCAAGGCGTAAAATTTAATGACGAAGAAGACGAAGGCACTGCCACAGGTCCTATCACGGTGCGCGCTTATTTAGAAGTGAACGAGCGCCTAGAAGAAACAAGACAAAAAATTGAAGAGGCGCTTTTTTATTTGGGAATGATTCAACCTGTGCCAAAGCCAACTTACAAACAAATTGCCGAACAAAATTGGATGGAAGCGTGGAAGCAACACTACAAACCCATTTTGATTGGCAAACGCCTCCTCATCCTGCCGGCTTGGTTGCCCAACCCTGAGCCGACTCGCATCCCCATCAAAATTGACCCTGGCATGGCGTTTGGCACGGGCGCACACCCAACGACTCAATTATGTTTGGAATTAATGGAATTATATTTTGATAAAACGACCGTAGATGATAGACCGCAGACCGCGAATAAAGATGTCAGCCGTAAGCGGCCAGCCGTCATAGATGTTGGTTGTGGTTCTGGAATTTTATCTATCGCCGCTTTGAAACTTGGAGCGAAAAAAGTTCTCGGCGTGGATATTGACATCGAATCGATTAAAAACTCGCGTGAGAATGCGGCAGTGAATGGAATTGGCGATGAATTGATTTTAGGTCAAGGCTCGGTGACGGAAATATTAAATGGACAATTTGAGTTTAAGTCTGCGCCGTTGGTGACGGCGAATATCCTTGCTCCAGTTTTAATTCGCCTATTTGAAGCGGGACTCGCAGATTTAATCGAACCCAGCGGAGAGGTAATCTTAAGCGGAATTTTAAGTCACCAAGCCGAAAGCGTGATAGAAGCGGGGCAGGCGAAAGGATTAGTCAAAGGCGAAGTTCGTCAAATCCATGATTGGGTGGCGATTTCATTATCAAAGCCTTAAACGAGAGACCAGCCGCCTTTCAACCTTTTTATGCTATCATTCGTTCACAATGGATAGAAAAAAACTCATCCAATATATCTTGCTCAACGTGTTCGTTTCAGCCGCTGTGACGGGCGGCATGTTATTTTGGTACGATAGAAATTATCGCGCCGCGCTGCAACCCGCTGTGCTTCAAGCCACGCCTGTTTCAAACCCCTCTTCCTCTTCAAGCCCCGAATTGCAGACGGATATTCCCGTTAAAATTACCAGCGTCATTGGGGCGGGCGTTTTAGAAACCGAAATTGTGATTATCAAATTTGAAGGCGAAGGCGAATTAAGTTTAACTTCTTGGCAATTAAAAGACGAAGACGGAAACACCTTTACCTTCCCGCAATTAACGTTATACCAAAACGGCGCAGTGCAAGTTCATACCATTGCTGGCACAGATACGGTGATTGATTTATATTGGGGCATTGGCGATTCGGTTTGGAGTTCTGGCGAAAACGCAAGTTTGTACGACGCGCAAGGAAATTTAAGAGCGGTGTACCGAGTGCCATAAGCATATTTACCCCTCAGGAGAATACATGGAAAGACTGCAACCAGGTCAAACCTTAGGCGCTTATAAAATTATTGAAAAAATCGGCGCGGGCGGCATGGCCACCGTGTATAAAGCTTATCAGCCGTCTATGGAACGATACGTGGCCATTAAGGTTTTACCCAGAGATTTAGCCGAAGACCAAGAATTTGTTTTGCGGTTCAAACGCGAAGCGCGCATCATCGCCAAGTTAGAACACCCGCACATTCTGCCGGTCTTTGATTATGGCGAAGAAAACGGAATCGCTTATTTCGTCATGCGTTACCTGCCCAGCGGAACGCTGCGCGATAAATTACAAACCAGTTCTCTAACGTTAGACGATATTGACCATATCGTCACTCAATTAGCCGATGCGCTCGGATACGCTCATAAACAAGGCGTTATTCATCGAGACTTAAAACCCGCCAACATCTTAATAGACGAAAAAAATAATTTATTCCTAACCGATTTTGGCATTGCCAAACTAATAGAAAACACCGCTTCCAATCGCCTTACAGAAAAAAACTCTATCTTAGGCACGCCGTCTTATAGCAGCCCGGAGCAAGTGGCTGCGCTAGAGGTTGACCAGCGTTCCGATATTTATTCATTAGGCATTATCTTATATGAAATGATTACAGGGCGTTTGCCCTTTGACGCAGACACCGCTATTGCTATTGCCTTACAACACATTCAAGCCACAGTTACGCCGCCTTCAAAAATCGCGCCGAATGTGCCGCCTGCCGTAGAACAAATTATCCTGAAAACGTTACATAAATCTCCAGAAGGTCGCTTTGCCAGCACAGATGAATTTATCGCCGCATGGAAGATTGCCCTAAAAAACAAAACAATAAACCCCTTTGAAGCCGATACAGGCGAAATGCCCGCCTCACCACCGAAGCGGACGTTTGATTCTCAACCTCAACGCTCTTTTTCTCCCATACGTTTTTTCTTTTTCATCGTGGGCTTGCTTAGCGCGGCGGCTCTTGTAATATACCTGATTAACTCGCCGAATACGCTCGCTTCTCTTGCCAACTTACTATCAACCCCATCGCCCGCCCCGCAAGAAACTCAGTCGCCCCTTTTCACAGAAGATACAAATATGATTTTGCAAGATGATTTTTCAACGCCCAACGGCGGGTGGGGAACGATGAACGATGGAAATATCTCCGTTCAATATGATAATGAAACCCTGCGCATAAAAATTTTACAACCCGATAGTTTCATTCTAAGCACCCCAAATAACACCAGTTACGAAAATATTAAAGTGGAAGCGACCGTTATCAACAATAACACCGACCCCAACACCATGTTTGGGTTAATGTGCCACAGACAACCCACCGCTCAATCTTTTTATTACCTTGCCGTCACGCCTGCCGAACAATTTATTATCGTCAGAATAGACGACGGCGCTCTTGGCGCAATTCTCACCAACGACGGTCAATGGGGCTTTTCCGAAATCATCCCGCAAAATGCGCCCACTTATCAAATTGGCGCAGAATGCGCCGGCGGAACGCTCACCTTATTTGTAGATGGACAAGAAATTACCTCAGTGAGCGACTCAACCTATACCAACGGCGCAGTGGGCGTGGTCGTCTCCAGCGCCGCCAACGCAACCAACACCGACGTCTCCTTCGACAATTTTATGATTACCCACATCCCTTAATCTCCCTTATATCAAAATATTCTGTGCTATATTTGAGAAATACCTAACCGAAATTTGACGACGAAAACCTATATATGACTCAAGCCCTCTACCGTAAGTATCGCCCAAAACAATGGGATACAGTAATTGGACAAGACCATGTCGTCCAAACGCTCACGAACGCCATTAAAGCCAATCGTGTCGGCCATGCTTATCTATTTGCAGGTCCGCGCGGGACGGGGAAAACCACCGTCGCCCGTTTGCTTGCCAAAGCGGTCAATTGCCTCAACGAAGATTTAAGCCAACGCCCCGATAACGCTTGCGAGCATTGCAAAGCCGTCAATGAAAACCGCTTTCTTGATTTAATAGAAATTGACGCCGCATCTAACACCTCTGTTGACGACGTGCGCGATTTGCGCGACAAAATCAACTTTGCCCCCACGCAAGGCAAATATAAAATTTACATCATTGACGAAGTTCACATGCTTTCTACCGCCGCCTTCAACGCCTTGCTCAAAACGTTAGAAGAGCCCCCCCCTCACGCCATCTTCGTTTTAGCGACCACTGAAATTCATAAAATTCCCGCCACCGTTTTATCGCGTTGCCAGCGCCATGAATTTCGGCGCGTGCCGATTGATGAAATCGTCTCTAACTTAAAACAAATTACCCAAGCCGAAAATATTCAAGCCGAAGATGAAGCGCTGACTTTAATCGCGCGTCAATCGGCTGGCGGAATGCGCGACGCGCAATCTCTGCTCGACCAACTCGCGTCCACTGGAACAAAAATTACGCTTGCGCTTGCTCAACAAGTGTTAGGAACGGCAACCAGCCAAACCGTTTTAGACGTCATCGCTTCGATTCTTAATCGTCAGCCTGCTCGCGGGCTTGAAACTATTCATCACGCCCTCGATTCCGGCGCCGACCCACGCTCGCTGGCTCGCCAACTCGTTGAATACACGCGCGGATTAATGTTGATTCAAATGGGCAATCTCGAACAAGTCGAAGCCACACGCGAGGTCAAAGCGCAAATGCAAGAACATGCAAAAGCGTTTAATCAAACCGAAGTCTTGCGCATGATGAAAATTTTTAACAACGCCGCAACCGATTTACGCGGCGGGTGGCAACCCTCGCTGAGTTTAGAACTTGCCTTAGCGGAAATATTAGACGGAGAAACGCTTCAAACCAAACCCCAAGGGGTTGCCGCTTCGTCCGCCAAGTCAAAGCCTGAGGGTTCGGCAACCCAGCTCGAAGTTAAGAAAGAAGCGGAAGTTCCAACCGAAAAACCAATTCTCAATTCCAATGATATTGTCAAAGCATGGAAAAGCCTCATCGCCACGCTTCCAAAGTCACAAGCGAACCTCGCCGCGTTGTTAAATTCGGTTCGTATGATAGATGTGCAAGGGAACGTTTTGTCGCTTGGCATGGCGAGCGATGTGCTGGTGGAAAAGTTGAATAAGCCTGACCAAATCGAAACCATTCAGCGTCTCATCAAAGACCATTTTCACGCGGATGTTGCCGTGCGCTGTGTGGTGACAAACGCAAAAGGTAAAATTCCGGCGCATATTTCGCAAGACGGCATGGTGGCGACCGCTATTCAACATGGCGGCGAAATTGTGGATATGGATTAAATTAAAGGGAATAGTGAATCGGAAATCCGTTAAAGTGTTAATCTAATTCACAACTTCCGATTCCTAAATAACGAATAACGAGGTTTATTATGGCAAAAGGATTTAACAAAGGTCCCGCAATGGGCGGCGGAATGATGCAACAATTACAACGCCTACAAAAACAAATGGAAGAAGCCCAAGCAAAACTTGCCGAAGAAACCGTCACGGCAACGGCGGGCGGCGGCGCGATTAAAGTCATTATGACGGGCGACCAAAAATGCAAATCGGTGGAAATCTCCCCAGAATTCCTAAAAGAAGCAGACGCAGAAATGTTGCAAGATATGGTTTTATCCGCTGTCAATATGGCATTGGATGAATCGCGCGCTTTGCAACAAAAGTTAATGGGTCCATTGGCAGGTGGATTGCCATTTTAAGAGAGAATTAGAAGAATCGAGAATTCTCTAACCCCTAATTATGTTGCTTCCCGAATCTATCCAATCCCTCATCACCGCTCTCGAGCGCCTGCCCGGCATCGGACCTAAATCTGCCTCTCGGCTGGCTTTCTACTTATTACGCGCGCCCGATGAAATCGCTCAAGATTTATCAAACGCGCTGGCAAACCTCAAAGCCAACACGGCATTTTGCCCCGAATGTTTCAACATCATGCAAGCGGGTCGTGCGCGTTGTGAAATTTGCGAATCGCCCAAACGCGACTCATCAATCATTTGCGTTCTTGAAGAAGCGCTTGATGTGCTTGCCCTCGAACGCACGGGCGGCTTCAATGGAAAGTATCACGTCTTACAAGGGGTGTTATCTCCCATTGAAGGCGTAGGACCCGATGATTTGAAAATCAAACCGTTATTGGCTCGCGTTGCCAATGGGGGAGTGAAAGAAATTATCCTCGCCACCAACCCGAGCATGGAAGGCGATGCCACCGCGCAATATTTGCAAGGGCAATTGCGTCAATTCAATGTGCAGGTCACACGCCTTGCGCGCGGTTTGCCCGTCGGCGGTGATTTGGAATATGCAGACCAAAATACTTTGTTGAGAGCATTGTCTGGTAGGCAGGAGATGAATTAAGTTGTTTTTTTTTAATTTACAAATTAATGACCGCAGACCACCGACCGCCGTCAGTCGTCCGCGGTCATGGTTTTTAAAATGAATATCACAATCCTCACTTATGGCTCGCGCGGCGACGTGCAACCCCTTCTTCCGCTGTCAGTGGGGTTAATCAATCGCGGTCATAAAGTTACACTTGCCGCCCCGTCTCGTTTCAAACATCTTGTCGAAGAACGTCAAATACATTTTTACCCGTTGGCTGGCGACCCCGAAGAGTTAAGCCGCCAGTTAAACGATGTCGGCTTTAATTTCATCAAACAAACCCAAGCCTTAATGAAACACGCTGTGGCAATCGGCGCAGATATTTTGCGCCAAACTGAAGCCGCCTGTCAAAACGCCGACCTCATTATTCACACATTCGCCCATGCTATTGGCGCGCACGCGCTTGCCCGCGAAAAAAACATCCCCGATATTCACATTCAAACATTTCCCATGTTCACGCCCACAGGCGATTACCCCAACGTGACCATGCCGAACTTCAACAATCGTTTTATCAATCGCCTCACGCATATTCTCTCTGCGAGAATATTTTTCCTTGCCGCGAAAATTGGATTTGAATACATTCGCCGCCAAGCGAAATTACCCAAACGAAAATTGTTTTTCCCGTTTGATAAAACCCCGCTTCATTTTCAGACCCCCATCCTGTGTGCATGGTCTCCGAGCATTTTGCCAGCCTCAGCAGATTGGTCGTACCCGCAAACTTATGTGACGGGATATTTTTTCTTCTCGCCCGATGATTCCTATAGCCCGCCGAACGAACTTGATTCGTTTTTGAAAGCAGGCAAGCCGCCCATTTGTATTTCATTTGGGAGCATGGTTAACAAAGACGCAAAACGTATTGACGAAATTATACGCGAGGCTTTGAAGCAAACCAATAATCGAGGGATTGTTTTATCGGGCTGGGGCGGAATAACGCATGAATCTACAAGCGATTTGTTATATATTCATTCTGCGCCGCATGATTGGTTGTTGCCAAAATGTAAAATAGCGATTCATCATGGAGGCGCAGGCACAACCTCGGCTGGGTTGAGGGCGGGTATTCCAAACATTGTCCTGCCGTTTACTGCCGACCAACCGTTTTGGGGAAATCGAGTTTATGCTGTTGGCGCAGGTCCGAAGCCGATTTTGATAAAACATCTTTCAACGGCGCGATTGGTTCGTGCAATTGCTGAGGCTGAATCGGATGTAACCCGAAGGCGAGCGCAAATAATAGGTCAAGCGATTCGAAGCGAAAATGGAGTGGAGAATGCGATTCGGGCGATTGAGTCGTATGTCAATGGGTGGAGAGGCGGGTCAAAAATTGGTCGAATTTTTTAAGGTTTAATTGTCTGATAACTATTGACAAAGTGATAAAAATACATATAATCAGCACTCGCCAGTACAAATTCAAAAGATTTCGTCTTCCAGACAGATCATTCACAACTGAGTAAACCGTCTTCCATCAGAGACACAAAGCAGTATGTTTTGCAGTCTGATGCGCCGATGCGAAAGGATGCATCGGTATTTTCGTCTGTATGTGGGCGGTTGTCGGGCAGAACGACTGGTAGCCCGCTCAAAATGGCAAGCACCTTAACAACTGAAGAGTGATAGAAAACAACATTTTTGTCAATCCAGTACATTCCGTAAACTTAACACTCGCAAGAGTGAAAAATATTTTTTGCGGAGAGTTTGATCCTGGCTCAGGATGAACGCTGGCGGCGTGCCTAATACATGCAAGTCGAACGAGGCGCTTTTTGTAGCAATACGAGAAGTGTCCTAGTGGCGAACGGGTGAGTAACGCGTGGGTGACCTGCCCCAAAGTGTGGGATAACAGTCCGAAAGGATTGCTAATACCGCATGTGGTCTTCAAGTTTAGAAATTGATGACTAAAGCAGCAATGCGCTTTGGGAGGGGCCTGCGTCCCATCAGCTAGTTGGTGAGGTAACGGCTCACCAAGGCGACGACGGGTAGGGGACCTGAGAGGGTGGCCCCCCACAATGGAACTGAAACACGGTCCATACACCTACGGGTGGCAGCAGTAGGGAATATTGCTCAATGGGCGAAAGCCTGAAGCAGCAACGCCGCGTGCGCGATGAAGGCCTTCGGGTCGTAAAGCGCTTTTATGAGGGATGAGAAAGGACAGTACCTCAGGAATAAGTCTCGGCTAACTACGTGCCAGCAGCCGCGGTAAAACGTAGGAGGCAAGCGTTATCCGGATTCACTGGGCGTAAAGCGCGTGCAGGCGGTTCGGTAAGTTGGGCGTGAAATCTCCTGGCTTAACTAGGAGAGGTCGTCCAATACTACCGGGCTAGAGAGTGGTAGAGGAAAATGGAATTCCCGGTGTAGTGGTGAAATGCGTAGATATCGGGAGGAACACCAGTGGCGAAAGCGATTTTCTGGACCATTTCTGACGCTCAGACGCGAAAGCTAGGGTAGTAAACGGGATTAGAGACCCCGGTAATCCTAGCCGTAAACGATGTTAACTTGGCGTTGGTGGCTTAAACTCCATCAGTGCCGTAGCAAACGCGATAAGTTAACCGCCTGGGGACTACGATCGCAAGATTAAAACTCAAAGGAATTGACGGGGGCCCGCACAAGCAGCGGAGCGTGTGGTTTAATTCGATGCTACACGAAGAACCTTACCCGGGTTTGACATGCAAGTGGTAGTGATCCGAAAGGTGAACGACCCGCAAGGGAGCTTGCACAGGTGTTGCATGGCTGTCGTCAGCTCGTGTCGTGAGATGTTCGGTTAAGTCCGCTAACGAGCGCAACCCTCGCCGTATGTTACATGTGTCATACGGGACCGCCGGTATCAAGCCGGAGGAAGGTGGGGATGACGTCAAGTCCGCATGGCCTTTATGTCCGGGGCTACACACACGCTACAATGGGCAGTACAATGGGTTGCTAAACCGCGAGGTGGAGCCAATCCCCCAAAACTGTCCTCAGTTCAGATTGCAGGCTGCAACTCGCCTGCATGAAGCCGGAGTTGCTAGTAAACGCGCGTCAGCTATAGTGCGTTGAATACGTTCTCGGGCCTTGTACACACCGCCCGTCACGTCATGGGAGCTGG
>DAOTZE010000025.1:0-3868 GCA_034434495.1 Anaerolineales bacterium | reverse complement strand
ATTGAAACCGCATTTTCTGAAAAAAGTGATCCGTAACACCATGGAATTTTCTGAGCGTTTGGTAAAGAATTGTGATATTCAAGTGCGGCTTCGATGACCGTATCATAATTGAATGTAATAATGACGTCATTAGGTTTAAGGCTTCGAATAAATCGTTGCAAAAGAACATTCTTATACGCCGTTTGAACGGATTTCCAAAGGATTTGACATAAATTTTTCAGGACATTTTCGCAAGTTTCGTACAAAAACTCCCTCATATGAAAGGCTGGCACCATCTCATGAAAATCCAATTCCAAACGCAAACTTGTATAAACCGACTCGAAGGATTTACGTCTGTCGCCAGTAAGAATAGGAAGAAATTGGCTAGGAAAACTTTTATGATGAACAAGAATGCGTTTTAATAGTTCGTGATCGTTATGTATACCAAAAGCCCTAGACGCTCCTGCGCCAAGCACGAATACCCGTCTATCACATTTCTTCTTGATGAATTTATTTAACTTAGACAATGAGTGCCGCCAATGGGTATGGCCGAGTTAAATGTTCAGACGACAAGCGTCAAAAATGCCTGTGGTCGATTTCTTTATCCTATTGCCTCAAACCAATTTTTTGAATAATTCTAGATATTAAACTGGTGCCCGGCTCACCATACAAAACATTGATTTTATGGCTTTTTGGATCAAAAAAATGGCCAGATTTAATGTCGCGCCAAATTCCATTAAATGATTGGCATAGTAGTATTTTATAAGTTTGATTATTGTAAAGACTCACTTGCGCCTTAACCGTTTCGGCTTTTTCCCAACCAATTGTAATTAAATGACCAATATAAAGCTGCCTATTTTTAAGTCCAAATTTCTCCACCATTCTTTCTTCTACAAGAATAGGTCGCTGATTGGGAAAAAAGAAACTAGAACTTTCCGTTTGATGCTTTCCCTGCAGAATAAATTCTCTCATTCGATCAAATTCTTGTCACGGGTCGGATGAAAACCAGCCAGTCGGGGTCGAATCAAAACCAGCCAGGGTTAGTTTGACTTTTGATTATCATTGTCTTCCAGCTTTGGGCAAGTTTTTTCTTTCATACGGTAACTCTTTCCTGAAATCTCAATAACCATCGCACGGCTAAGGAGCCGGTCGAGGATGGCGCCGGCGGTCGGGACATCGCCGATTAATTTCCCCCAATCTTCCAAAGGCCTATTGGAAGTCAGGATCGTTGAGCGCAGCTCGGAGCGGCGCATGATGATTTCAAAGAGATATTCGCCTGAATTTTTGGGCAGGCGCTTCAAGCCCATGTCATCAATGATCAAAAGATCCGGGGTTAAGTAGCGTTTTAAGCGAGTGGAAGTTTCGTTGAAGGCTTCGGCTTGCATAAGATCCGAGACAGCATCAAAGATGGATTGGTAAAGGACGGCGAATCCCATTTTGGCAGCCTGGCGTCCAAGGCCTTGAGCGAGGTGCGATTTGCCGACGCCGGGAGGTCCGAGAAAAAGCAAATCCTGATGCTGGCGGATGAAATGGCCGGTGGAAAGCTCCAGGATTTGTTTGCGCTTGACGGAAGGATTGAAAGAGAAATCGAAATCCTCGATGGATTTATTTTCCCGGAACCGCGCCGCCTTAAGGCGTTTGGCGAAAGCGTGGTCGTTGCGCAGCGTGATTTCATCCTGCAAGACGAGTTCCAGGAATTCCAACGGGCTAAGCTGATTCGTCGTTGCTTCTTGGACCCGGAGCTGGAGCGTGTTGAGGATTCCCGACAGGCGCAAGCGTTTGAGATTGTTTGCAAGTTGCGGATTCATGAAAGACCTCTTTTCTGGATTTTTTGATCCAACGCCTGAAAAATTTTTCTTTTATTTTGTATTAGCCGCACGATCTCGGTATGGCCAAGGGTTAGATACGACTTCATTTTTTGAATCCTCCTTTTGAGTTGAAGCAGTTTGAAATGAGACGCGAATTAAATTTTGATACTCGCTCAAGGGCCTGATGAGCGAATGGTTTTGAGAAAATTCCAAAGTTGGCTGCTGGTGAAAGCGCTGGCACAGCTCGCGCAGCGAGCGCAGCCGGAAACATTGGGAATCCAAGGCGTGAAGGCTGGCTCGATTAAGCACTTCAACCGGATAACGCGTTGTCAAACTGAGCAATCCCTGCAGGACACGCACGCCCTCAATGCCTCGGGCTTCGATCATCGCCTTGGCCCACTCGCCCGCGTTGGGACCGATGCGAAAGGCTTTGGCAATCAAGAATTCAGCGCCTCTTTCGACCGCGCTGATTTTGCGATCATCCAAATGCTCGCGCAACGTATGAAATCTTCCCGGCTGGACCCGGCTGTGAATGGCGACTTGCTCAAAGCGCTGATTGTAAATGCGCACGAAACGCGAATCCCAACGCACCCAGAGTTTGCGGCCCAAATATTCCGGTGGCACGGAGTAATAAGCCTTGGCGATTTCGACATGGCCGTCGCGGTGGACCGTACGCTCGCCTTCCTGGTAGTTGGGAAAAGAATCAAGAGCCAGCGGTTGAAGCAAAGTCTTTTCGATCTCGAAAAGTTTTTTGACTTGCTGGCGGGTTGTACCGTGAATGCGCGTATCAGCAATGTGGGTTTCCCAATGCTGAAGATACGCATTCTGCTCGGCGAGATCCTTAAAGAGCTTGCCTTTGAGCGCATTGTCCTGGACATAATCAATGCCGCTTTCGATTTTGCCTTTGTGCCGGGGAGTGTAGGGCTTGGTGGGAAGAATCACGATGCCGTAATGCCTGGCGAAATCTATGATCTTGGGATTGAGATCCGGATCAAACCAGTCGGCACGCGTGACCGCGGCTTTAAGATTATCGATCACCAGCGTTTTGGGGACTCCGCCAAACCAGCGGAAAGCATTCTCTAAGCAACGAATAAATACATCGGTGGTCTGCTGCCAAACGGCTTCGCTGTAGCTTTTGCGGGAGAAACTCAGCGTGATGCGAAAGACGTAAGGTCTGCGCTTTTTACCGTCTTTCAAAGTCCAGGCGCCGGTACCGAAATCGACTTGGGCCTCTTCGCCTGGCGGCGTTTCGATGCGACGGAAGGGCAAGGGTTGATTCGTTTGAAAACGGCGGATGAATCGTTTGACCGAAGGGTAAGAGCCGGTGAAACTCTGCTCCGAAATCAAATCTTGCCAGATCCGGACGCCGGAAAGACCTTGGGAGAGTTTTTCGACAATTAAATCCCGGAAGGATTCGCAGTGGCTTTTCCGGCCCCCTGAGCCGGAGGTCGAAATGGCTGGTTTTGGGGCGGGTGGGCTTTCAGACCCGGGGGTCGGATTGGCTGGTTTTGATTTTAGCTCGTGCGCATAACGGCCAACCGTTTCCCGGTTAACGCCGAGCTCACGGGCAATGCGCCTTTGAGACCAGCCTTTCTCCAAAAGTCCAATGATTGCTTGCACTTCTGCCATCTTGAGTTGATTTGCCATACATCAGTCTCCTTTTGAGAGCTGATATATAGCACTCCTTCAAAATGGCTGGTTTTGATTCGACCCTTAGTGGCTGGTTTTGACCGACCCATGACACCAAAGCTACGGCCTCTTTAAGCTGACACCCTTTGGCGTAACCCAAATGAGGTCGATGGGCAGCTTCTTGAGCGCTGTGCGTGAAACCTCGACACGATTAATAATTCGAGGGATGCGCGGATTGGCTATTCCAAATCGTGCCTTCTTTTCATCTCTGTGACGGTGCATCAATTCACAAATTTGCCAGAGCTGAACTGCAAAGTGCTGCGCTATTTGAAGGCCGGTGAATTGCGTATTATCCAAAGATTTATTTTTAATATTGCCCTTGGCTTCGATAAAAAACCGCTCCTTCTTCCGTGAATGGTAGGCGACTATATCGATTCCGGTCACATAATCCC
>DAOTZE010000024.1:0-57552 GCA_034434495.1 Anaerolineales bacterium | reverse complement strand
TTGCCAATTCTTCATCGGCTTTTCGCAAGAGTTTCACAATCTGTTCGGGCTTCTTTCGGTTCATAGAGTTTGGCTCCTTTTGGGGTGCTCGACTCTCATTTTACTTGGTCACATTTTTCAGAGCAGGTCATTTGCATATCTAACGTTTTTTTCGCAACGCAACATTGCCTTGTTTGCAATTGTCGCCGCGCCGTTGCTCTCGGAATGGGCAAATGCAACGCTTCGACATTTTCAACAAGATACACGCCTCACCCCTCGCGGAGAGTTGGCTCGTCCTCTTCGGCTTTTGATTAACTCCCTGCTTGTTTTTGCTCTCACTGTCACTGCGCTTGGAAACACATACCTCGCTTCGTTACCAGAAAAAGTGGACGAACATTACCCCGTCCATGCGATTCAATGGATAAAAGCAAACCAACCGCCAGGCAATTTATTTAATTCATACAACTGGGGCGGATATCTATTATGGGCTTTACCCGAATACCCCGTCTTTGTTGATGGGCGCGCAGATTTATATGGAAACGAAATTATCAATCAATGGCACGCAGTAGTCAGCGGAAATGAAAACGCCATTCAAATTTTAGACGAGTGGCAAGTTCGCTTCATATTGATTGAACCCTATTGGGACATTATAAAAATTTTAGAAAATAATGGTTGGCAAAAAGTTTATGAAGACGAGCAAGCGGTTATCCTTATCCGATAACCGCGTCTATCATCAGCGCCAAAAAGATGAACGCCAAATACATGCTCGACCAGCGGTACATTGTCCAAGCGTTTTTGTTGCCGCCAAGGCGAAAGACTTTCCACGCGGCATAAAGTAGAAGAGCGCCCAAAACTAAGGCTGAGATTAAGTAGAAAACGCCTGTCAGATTGAATATCGGAAGAAGAAGCGTAACGGCGATTAATTCAATAGTGTAAATCAAAATCTGTTTGCGCGTTTTTTCTTCGCCTTCAACCACTGGCAACATCGGCACGCCGGCGCGGGCGTAATCATTTTTGCGAACGATGGCTAACGCCCAAAAATGAGGCGGAGTCCACATAAAGATAATGGCAAATAAAATCCATGCCGCGAGCGATAACTCGCCAGTTGCCGCCGCCCAGCCCACCATAGGCGGTATTGCCCCCGCGCCGCCGCCAATGACAATATTTTGCACGGTGGCTTTTTTTAGCCAAACGCTGTAAAAAACCACATAGTAAAAAATTCCGGTCAGCGAAAGCAGCGCCGCCAGAAAATTTACATACCCAGCCATGATGTAATAACTCAACAAACATAGCGCTAAGCCATACGATAACCCCTCAGCGGGGGTTAACCTGCCGTCGGCTAAGGGGCGTTTGGCGGTGCGCTGCATATTTTTATCCAGGTCGCGGTCAATGTATTGATTCAACGCGCTAGAACCTGCGGCGGCTAATGCGCCGCCAAACAACGTCCAAAATGTTAAGGAGGCGGATGGAAACGCTTTTCCGCCCATCACTAACCCGCCATACGTTGTGACTAACAACAAAGCCACAATTAACGGTTTCGATAAAATCCAAAAATCTTTAATGCGTTGCCAAAAGCCAAACCGAATTTCAACTTTGCCGTCTTCTTGCAATGTGCCGGCAAAATAAACCAAAAGCGCAAGCGAAACCCACAACGAAACGGCGCTGAGCGAGTGCAACACGGTGAGGTGAAGCGGGTATCCGCGAAGGGCTTGCATTGTTCCCACAAAGGCTTGCCCTAAAAATAAAATCGTCGTCACGGTGGTGAGCGGCAATAAAATTTTATGATGTTTTTGTTCGCGCCACGCTTTGCGCCAAACAAGCCATAAAATTATCAGCGCAATACCCGCCATGAGCACATGCGCAAGTTTTATATAACCCACAGGGTGTGTAGGCAAACAAAACACTGCGCCTTCGCAAAACGCTTGCGCGTTTTCGGCGGCGACCCAATAACCCACAACGCTCAACAACACAATAGCGCCGAATAAAGCCAACGTGAGTTTTGCAAATGATGTTCGTAAAGAATATTTCATAATATTTTCGCTTTCAAACTTCACCGCTAAGATGGGCGATGAAACTTTTAATGTTGTTTCTTCAAATAAAAAGGATACCCAAAAAATAAAATTATGGCAAATGTGAACCACTGAAGCGCATACCCAAAATGCGACCCTTCGGTTAATTCAATTTCAGGCTGATACGCAATAGGCGGCGTCGTATCGCTTTTGTCAACGTCGGGTTGAATAAAAATATTTAATATTGGATAAGGAATTTGCGCCGACATTTTCTGCACATCGAGATTATTCCACACTTCAAGTTTTGAGCCATCCTCAGGCAACGCATCGGGCGCTCCGCCTATGGCTGGTTTGCTCTGCCCCAGCCGAATCAACCCGTGAACGGTGATTTCGCCCGTTTCGTCAAAGTCGCGCCAATCGGCGTCGGCGGGAATCCAGCCGCGGTTGACCCACACCGCCCCCCCGTCGAATCGAAGCGGCGTGATTAGGTGATATCCTAGTTGGTTATCGTAATATTGATTCCGTAGCGCCGTTTGATTTTCAAAATCATATTCGCCAGCGACGACGACTTTTCGCCATTCCATCGTTTCGATATCGTTTGGAATTTCATCGTTTAAGTTTAATGGGGTTGCGGCGCGCATGGCTTCCACTTGCGCGTTAAACGCTCTTCTTTGTTCAAGCCTATCGAATTGCCAAACGCCAAGCCGAACGCAAACTGCCGCGCCGATAAAAACTAAAATGGTTGTGAGCAACCATTTTTTTGAAAACATTGTTTGAACTAGATTCATTTTCATTACGCTCCCACAAAGCCCATAACTTGTGGATGTTTTATAAGACGCAACGGTCGCAAACCGTTTTTGAGCGGATTAGTTTTCTTTTTTCTTTTTTACAATCAAGCCGCTATATACGGCAAACAACATGCCCAATGGAAAGCCCGCATAAAAATAACCGCGCAGGCGGGTTTGCCAGGTGACGGGCTCTTGCACCGTGATGTCTAAAAAGTTAGTAGATTGAAACGAACATTCCATTGTCATGTTTTCAACAGTTTCTAACTTTAGGCTGGCGGATGAGTTGGCGGGGATGTATAACAAACCAAGTTGATGATTTTCGCTATCTTGATTGATAACGCGCAATATATCGCCGACGACAAAGCGCATATCTTGTGGAATGGTGGGCGGCGCTTCTCCCTGACGAATTAACGCGGCAGTGCCAGCGGGGATGATTAACTCAATGGTGGTGGGCGCGCGGTTTTCACGGCGCAAAGAAAGGTAAGCGATTTCGGTGGTCACAGCGCCGAAGATAACGCCTAAAACAAAAGCAAATAAAATTCGGGAGACGTTGTAATTCATTTTGCTAAGTCTAACAATAGTGCAATATCGGCGGCAACATCGCTGTAAGGCGTGCCATAGGCATAGGATAATCTTAAGTTGCCTTCTGCGTCAACCAAATATAAACGGACGGTGTGATTGATGACTGTGCCTAAGGCAGTGGATTGATTGGTCGCTTCGCGGAAGATGGTATAGGCTTGCCAAATCGGTTCAAGTTCGGTTTGCGCGCCGCTTAAACCGATGAAACTTGGGTGAAAGCGATTGACGTATTCTTGAATTTTTTGCGGCGTATCTTTTTCGGGGTCAACGGTTACAAAGACGACTTGCACGTTTTCAGCGTCTTCGCCTAAGGCGTCCATCAATAATTTCATTTCGGCTAAGGTGGTGGGGCAAAAATCGGGGCATGAGGTGTAGCCGAAAAAGATGAGGTGAATTTTTCCTTTTTGTTCGCTTAGCCGAAAAGTTGAACCGTCGGCTTTGGTTAGCGCAATTTCAGGCGCAGGCGGAAAAGGCTCTGCGTATAATGTTCCGCGAAAAGAAGGCGGTTTGGCAAAAATAACTGAAAGGAAAACCCCAACGGCAATTAAGGCTACAATTCCGAGCCCAATGCTAAGCAATTTCTTATCCATCATCGCTCCAGAGGAAACAAATCCGCCGCCTCATCGGCGGCGGAAACTTTTTATTCAATCACCTTGCCGATTAAATACAGCGCAGGGTAGAAGAAAATCCACACCAAGTCAACGAAGTGCCAATATACGGCGGCGGCTTCTACGCCCCAGTGTTTTTCGGCAGTGTAAACGCCTTTGCGGGCGTTATTCCAAACAACCGCTAAGAAAACCAACCCTGTGAAAACGTGAAATGCGTGCATGCCTGTCATCATAAAGAACACGCCTCCCACTGGACCTGTGAGCGGGTTGCCTGTGGCGGCGGTTAATGGCTCTATGCCTGCTGGCTCGCCAAAGAAGTGCAAAATAGGCTCTGCAATGGCTGGAATTCCGCGCCACTCCACCACCACTACGCCGAGTAAAAACCCTAAGCCAAGTAAAAAGGTGATGAGCGTGTTGCGCATAAAGCCCTTTACATCGCCGTGCGCCATTTGCGTTTCGCCGCGATTCATAAAGAAAGATGAGACTAACAGCACAACGGTCACGACCAAGCCTAAAGTCTGATTAAGATGCGGACGGGAAAGCCCAAGCAAGTTGGCGCGCATTACCAATAAACCAGCGAAGACGAAGGCGTCTGAAAGTAAAAACAACCATAAACCGAGCCGATTGGTGACAGTTTTATAAGCGTACGAATCGTGGTTAGGGTCGGTATCGGCTTCGTTTAGTTTGTAAATGTGCATAAAGTAATACAGCACTAAAAAGCCTTTGATAACGGCGACAATAATTAACAATGGAACGGCGTCAAAAGCGACCGCCACAAAATATTCTAAAACGGTTAGCGCGGCTAAATACACGGCAATAATTACGCCCTGCATGAGCGCGGCAGATTTAGTTTGCGTATGAGACATCTAGTTTGCTCCTCACCTTATAAATTAATGTTTGCTTTTGCCTTTAGCGGCTGGAGCGAAACGAATATAGGGCGCATCTTTCAAGCCGTAGTCATAAGGCTCGCCAACCACTTCAATGGGCGTTGGGTAATTATGTAACGACATAGGCGAAGGCACTTGCCATTCTGGCGAGCGCGAACCCCATACATTGCCTTCGGCTTTCTCTCCATGTTTGATGCTGTAGAAGAAGTTGATGAAGAAAATCAAAACCGAGAAGAAGATGGCAAACCCAGCAATGGTTAAGATGAGATGCGCTGTGTCAATGCCGAGCGCGGGGTCGTAATCGGCAATGCGGCGGCGCATACCCATTAAGCCGACATACATCATGCCAAACGTCAGCACAAAGAATGAAGGGGTCATCAGCCAAAAATGGACTTTGCCCCAAAATTCATTCATCCGTCTGCCTGTGGCTTTGGGGAACCAGTAATAAATAGCGGCAAAGAAGGGGAAGACGAACCCGCCAAAAATAGTATCGTGGAAGTGACCGACCACAAAATAGGTATCGTGTAAGTGAAGGTCGGTGGACACGGTAGCGTGCGGAGGACCCGAAAGACCGCCCATGAGAAATACAACGATTGCGCCTAAGACGAATAACATGGGCGTTGGGGTGGAAATTTTACCTTTCCACATGGTAGCCACCCATGAAAAGAATTTCACGCCTGTTGGCACAGATACCAGCAAGGTGCTATACATAAACGGCACGCGCAAGTATTCGTTCATGCTGGAGGTAAACATGTGATGCGCCCACACCACAAACCCCACTAAAGCGATTCCGATGGAAGACATGGCAATCCAACGGTAGCCGTATAACGGTTTGCGAACAAAAACGGGGAGCAATTCTGAAATTACGCCTAAGCCCGGCAGAATGAATACATACACGGCAGGGTGCGAATAGAACCAGAATAAATGTTGAAAGAGAATCGGGTTGCCGCCTTTGGCGGGGTCAAAAAAGCCCATGCCAAAGAGACGTTGGAACATAACCAATTGAAAGGCTAAACCAATGAATTGGGTGGCGGTCATGGCGATGATGGAAGTGGCTAAGCCTGCCCAAACGAAAATGGGCATTTTCATAGCGGTCATACCTTTGGCGCGCATTCGCAAAACGGTTACCACTACGTTCAGTGCGCCCAAAATAGACGACCAACCCGCAATAAACACGCCAAGAAAGAACATTTGCATACCGACAGGAGCGCGCGCTGAAAGCGGAGGATAGCCCGTCCAACCTGTATCGAAACCGCCGAGGAAAAGGCTGGAGATTAAGGTCACTGCGGCGGGAACGGCAATCCAATATGAAAAGGCGTTGAGACGTGGGAACGACATATCCGCCGCGCCGATAAGCAACGGCACTGCATAGTTGATAATGCCAGAAACGCCTAACAAGATTGAGATAATCATCACCATGCCGTGCAACGACATAAGGGTGTTATAAAGTTGCGGTCCGTTCTGACCAAATAATTGCAAGTCGGTGGTGAGGAATTGCAATTCGGAAGCGGCAAGCTCTGTACGGAAAATCATAGCAAACGTGCCGCCAATGGCAATCAACGCCAGCGAAATTAAGGTGTACTGAATGCCAATGACTTTATGGTCAAGCGATACATTGATGTATTTTTCCCAGCCATGCCAGTGTTCTTCATGGTGGTCGGGCGTGTCTATGCCTCTTGCCCATTTAATCCAATCATCGGTAACGCCGCAACCCACTAAAAAGGCAAGGGCGCCAAAAAATGCGCCCAATACCCAAGCGGGTTCGGTGAAAAAGAACGTATCGGTAACGCTTAGCCCCATTAAGGCGCGAATGCCGGTGACAAGCCCCGCTCCAATAAAGAAGCCAATCACTTGCCAAACCAAGCCTTTGAATAATGCGCTGGTAAAAAATTTCTTCATAATCATTTCCTCTATTTCAGAGTCTTGAGATAGGCGATGATGTTTGCCAGTTGTTCGTCTGTAAAACTAAAGGCTGGCATAACGCTCGGCGAGGGAAAGCCCGCCACAATCTTTGCGTTGGGATTCAAAATTGATTCTGTAATATAGGCTTCGTCCACCACAATCGTTGTCCCATCGCTCATTTGCTCTTGCCGCCCAAAAATACCCAGCCATGTCGGTCCGGTTAAAGGCGTGCCGTCTAACGAATGACAGCCTGTGCAACCGTTGGATACGGTTAACAATCTACCTTGACCTTCAGGAGTCTTTAACGCTTCTTCGACTAGGGCAGATTGTTCGGCAATCCAGGCATCATACTCCGCCTGACTTTCTACAATCACAGGGTTTTCCATATAAGCATGAGACGTTCCGCATAATTCGGCGCAACGGACTTTATACTCGCCGACTAATGTGGGCGTAATGCGGTAATCATTCACGCGGCCAGGCACCACATCTTTTTTGAGGCGAAATTCTGGCACCCAAAACGAGTGAATCACATCCGTCGAGGTCATCTTCAAAACCACTTGACGATTGACGGGCAAATGTAATTCGTTGGAAATGATTCCATATTCAGGGTATTCAAACGTCCAAGTAAATTGCTGCCCCTTGACATTAATGACTAAGGCTTGTGGGTCCACTCGGTTTACTTCGCCCAACGACCAGCCCCCCAAATAAGCAAAAATAACCACAATGAAAAGCGGCACTACCGTCCATGTAATTTCAAGGGTGGTGTTGCCTTCCATGTGTTCGCCGTCTTGCATTTCGCCTTTCTTTTGACGAAAGACAATCAGGCTATATACCATTGGAACGACAATTAAAGCAAATAAGAAGGAAATGACAATCATTTCCCAGTGCCACAATTGGTCAATCGAAGCCGATTGTGCGCTTGCCGCAATAGGATGTTGTTGCTTGGCAAGCCCGGCAACATCCAAGCCTAAATAAGTGAGAACGGTCGTCACAATGACCAGAATCCCCACAATTACAAAATGTTGCATAGATTTTCTCCTAAAAAGGATTCAAGCGGGCGAAGCCCGGTTTTTGATTTTATCAAACTGAGCAATTTGTCTCAATTTTCACAAGCCGATTATAACAAACTCCAACCTACTTGTCACTAGGGTTCAAACGGGTTGCACAAGTATTCTCAAGCCTGTTTAACAAATCAACAAAATCTCCGCTATTCATTTATATTGCTAACAGAGATTTGGATAATCTAACATTATCTTAATTCCAGGTCTGCCAGCAATTCCGCGCTATGCTCCGCTGGGCGAACGTTTTCATACACTTTCTTAATAACGCCGTTTTCATCAATTAGAAACGTGGTTCGCAACACGCCTTCGTAGGCTTTGCCTAAAAATTTTTTCGGTCCCCAAACGCCGTATAAATCACAAACTCGATGACCTTCATCGGCTAATAATGGAAAAGGAAGTTGAAATTTCTTTTTGAACTTAACGTGCGCTTCCACAGTATCGGGGCTAACGCCCAAAATCACCACGCCCGCTTTTTCATAAGCGGAATAATCGTCTCGAAAATTGCAGGCTTCTTTGGTGCAACCTGGCGTATCGTCTTTCGGGTAAAAATATAAAATTACATTCTTGCCGCGAAAATCTGAAAGTTTTCGCTTAGCGTTTGTATCGTCTAGCAGTTCAAAATCGGGGGCAGGAATGCCTGCAGGCAGGGGCATTTGTACGTTTCTCCTTTGCAATGGTGAAATAATTATAACTGGAAACTCCGCGCCGACTACTTCCCTGTATTCAGCAAACCTTACGGTATAATAGCCCCGCTTACTTTCGCACGGGGATGTGTTGGAATTGGCAGACAAGCATGACTTAGGATCATGTGCCGCAAGGCGTGTGGGTTCGACTCCCACCATCCCCACTCTATCGTAAGGGCAGCCCTTCAACAATCATCAAGAACGTTTGATAAGATAAAGCGGTTCGCCCTTACTAGTTTTGAAAATCATAAAGAGGTAACTTTGAACATCGAAAAACAATATCAAGACGACCACTCTGTGACGCTGATTGTAGAAGTGAAACCAGAGCAAATGGCAGAGTATAAAAAGAAAGCCGCATCGCGTATTTCATCGCAGGCAAAAATTCCGGGCTTTCGCCCGGGCAAAGCCCCCTACGATGTGGTGCTAAGAACGTATGGCGAAGCCGCCATTACCGAAACTGCGGTAGATATGTTTATTGACAAAGAATATTCCAATATCCTTAAACAGGCGGATGTCACCCCCGGCGCTTCCGGCACATTAGAAAAGATTGAAAGCATGGACCCGCCTAAATTTATTTTCCGCGTCCCGCTTGCGCCAACCGTCGACCTCGGCGACTATCATTCGCTACGCCTCGACTATAACTGGCAAAAACCAGAGCAAAAAGAAATTGACGAAGCGCTTGAAAACTTGCGCCAAATGTACGCCAGCACAGAAACCGTTGAACGAGAAATTCAAAACGGCGATTATGTCTTGTTAGACGTGAAATCGGAAACGCCTGAATTAAACCGCACCGGCTTCGCCACCTTCGTGCGCGAAGAAGGCAGACCTACCGAATGGCCCTACGAAGGCTTCTCCAAAAACTTAATTGGCTTGAAGACTGGCGAAAGCAAAACAATTAAACACAAGTTCCCCAAAGATTGGGAAATTGAAGAATTGCAAGATAAAGAAGTAGAAATGGAAGTCGTCATTAAAACCGTGCGCGGCGTAACCTTGCCCGAAGTGAACGATGACTTTGCAAAGATGACGGGCGCTGGCGAAACAGTGGACGCTTTAATAGAAGCGGTTAAAAAAGACGTGGAAGCCCGCTCACAAGCCCAATATGACGACGTGTATTTTGTAGATTTGATTGAAAAAATTAAAGAACGCGCAACTATTAAATATCACGCGCACACCTTAGAACATGAAGGCGAGCATGTCTTATCCGATTTATCAAACCGCCTTGCGCAACAAGGGATGGATTTGGAAACTTACTTCAAAGCCCGCAACACCACGCGCGAAGAATTTATCAAAAACGAAGTGGAGCCTGTGGCAAAGAAGCGGCTAGAGCGCGGTTTGATTTTAGATGAAATCGTTAAATTAGAAAAAATCGAATTAGATAACGATATGCTACAAGCCGAATATATTAATGCGGTGAATAGTTTAGCCATGCAAGGCGTGGATTTAAGCAAAGGCGGTAAGAAACGACAAAACGAAATATCCCAAGCGATAGCCATGGACGCCGCCAGCCGCGTGATGACGCGCAAAGCGTTAGACATGCTCAAAGATATTGCGACTGGGAATTACAAGTCTATTGAAGAGCGCGAAGCGGAAAGAAAAGCAAAAAAGGAAAGCGAACAAGTAAAAACAGAGGAAGAAAAAGCGTCTGAAGAGTAAAGGGCTGAGGCGCAAAGAGCAAGCCGCCCCTTAGAGAAGAAGCGCTTCGTTTTCCCAGCGCCTATCTATCTCTAATAAAAATCAAATAGTTTTCCTGTATCATTTCCGCTATTAAAAGGAGAAACCATGATTCCAGATTTTAAAAATGTAGTTCCAATGGTTGTCGAAAACACCGGGCGCGGCGAGCGCGCTTATGATATTTACTCGTTGCTGTTGCGAAACAATATTATTTTCCTCGGCACGCCCATTGACGACCAAGTTGCCAATGTGATTGTGGCGCAGTTGTTGTTTTTGAATCACGAAGACCCTGAAAAAGAAATTCGCATGTATATTAATTCGCCAGGCGGCGTCATTTACGCTGGGCTTGCCATTTATGACACCATGCAAATTATCTCAAACCCAATTAGCACAGTGGCGGTTGGCGTCACCGCTTCATTTGGGACGGTGCTGCTGGCGGCTGGCACAAAAGGCAGACGCTACGCCCTGCCCCATGCCACCGTTCACATGCACCAACCGCTTGGCGGCGCGCAAGGACAAGCCACTGATATTGAAATTCAAGCTAAACAAATTTTACGTTTGAAGAGTTTGTTAAACGGCATTTTGGCAAAGCACACCGGTCAACCGCTGGAAGTGTTAGAACGCGACGCCGACCGCGATTTTTATTTAGACGCGCAACAAGCGGTAGATTATGGCATTGTGGACCAGGTGATTGAAAGCCCTGAGAAAGTTGCAAAGTAGGCTAGAGAGTTAGAGAATTAGAGAACGAGACCTCGAGGAGAAATCTTTGAGGTCTTTGTTTTGTAAGTCGGTAAATTAGCGCTCATGTCTCAATTCCAAATCATGACTTGGAAATTGTAAATCAAAATGATTCCTTCAAATATAAAAGCATTAATCTTAGATATGGACGGCGTAATTTGGAAAGCCGATGCGCCGATTGGCGACTTGCCTGTCATCTTTAAGCAAATTCGTGAGCGGGGGTTGAAGTTTGCGTTTGCTACAAACAATGGAACAAAGACTCCTGAAGAATATCAAAAAAAATTATCCGAACTTGGCGTTGAAGTTAACGCTTCGCAGATTGTCACTTCGGCTCTGGCAATTGCGTTTTTGCTCTCGCAGAAATATCCGCGTGGGACGAAGATTTTTATGATTGGCGAAGAGGGAATTAAGAATGCGTTGATAGAAAAGGGGTTTGAAATTGTAGGCGTTGCAAATGCCGAAGAAGCCGAAGCGGTTGTGATGGGCATTGATAGAGGAATTAATTTTCAAAAAATAGCCGAAGCGACTTTGTTAGTGCGGGCAGGCAAGCCATTTTATACAACAAATACCGATCGGACGTTTCCAACGCCGAGGGGAGAAATTCCCGGCTCTGGGGCGTGGGTTTCGGTTATCCAAACGGCTACGGGGGTTGAGCCAGTTGTGGCGGGAAAGCCTTTCCCCTATTTGATGGAACTTGCGCTGGAGCGGCTTGGGGCAAAAAGAGAAGAAACGTTGGTGATTGGCGATAGATTGGAAACGGACATTGCCGCTGGGCAACAGGTAGGTTGCCATGTGGCTTTGGTATTAAGCGGCGTTTCTACAAGAGAAGAAGCCAAAGCATGGCAACCAACAATTGATTTAATTGCAAATGATTTAGCCGAGTTGGTTGAAAGAAAATAAGTAAATCAGAGGCAAATTAAAAAAAACGCTGGCTGTTCAATAGAGAAGCCAGCGTTTTCTTTTTGGTTTTATTTTTATGGCGCAGGAGTTTGAGGGGTTGCGGTTTGCGATGGAGCAACAGTTGGCGTAAAAGTTGCGCTTGGCGCAGGCGCAGTGGTAGATGTGGCCGCGACCGTGGCGGCAGTGGCAGTGGCGGCAGTTCCAGTGGAGGTTGCGCCGCCTACTACAATTTCAACGTAAAACGATGTGCCAAATTGCACGCCGCTGGCGTTTGATAATCTCCAATAGCCAATGGCGGTGCCAGGCGTAGTTGGGGCGATTAAACTAACCGATACATCGCCCGATTGACCTGGTTGAACAGTAACCGTTAAGGGCGTGTTCTTTCCGCTCATTTGATTGCCCGATAAAAACGTCACGCTGTATGAAGTTGTCCACGGGCATGTGCCAGTGTTTTGTAATCTCCAAGTTTTCGTAAACGCTTGCCCAGCGGTCATAGCGGTTTTATCTGGAATGGTTACATCGGCAACGTAGGCTGAATTATCACAACCGACTGCGCCGCTCCCGCCGCCAGTCGTTCCGCCAGTTGAAACGGTTGGGGATACAAGCGCTGGCAATGTATTCGTAACAAATAAAGTAGGAGTGAATGATGGGGTTGGAGTAAACAAGGTGGGCGTTGCGGTTGGCGAGGCGGCTTGCAGAGTCAATTGTTGCGCGGCGACTGTTTCCGCCGCGTTGGTTTGCGCGGCAATCACCGCGTCTTCTTCAGCGTTTCTGCCGCTGAATGAAATAATCAATAAAACGACGCCAAGCAGAATGAGTACGCCAACTCCAATCCATATCATTAAGTTATTTTGTTTTTTCGGCATTGATTTAAGCATAATTCTCCTTTATATGAGTTCTTAGGATATTTGAAAAAAATTAACCGAAAATTAGGATTACCCTACGAAAGCCCTACTTTTTATAAACGATGAATGAGAATCTTAATATTTATACTCAAGCGTATATAAACATCAACAACGATTTTGTTTCCCATTGAACTAATGATATAATTTCGCTTGAAAGGATACCCAGCGAATAATGGACAGCAACCTGTAACCCAATGTATGTAGGGCGCTAACCTGCTGACTTTTCTCGTTTAATCAGCCGAGGCTCGCCCTCGGTTTTCGTTTTAATTACGTAGGGGCAAACCGACAATCTTAATCAGATTTTAGGAAAAACCCTGACGGTTCGCCCCTACAAAGATATTACAGGTATCCTATGCTTAGTATTCACAACCTTTCAAAACATTTCGGGGCGCAACCCGTTTTACAAAACATCAATTTCAACATCAGCGCGGGTGAGCGCATGGGTTTAATCGGCGCAAATGGTTCGGGCAAAACCACGCTCATGCGCATTCTTGCAAAACTTGAAAAACCAGATTCAGGAAACGTAGTTTTGACACGTTCCAATTTAAGAATCGGATATCTCGCGCAAGGCATGGAATTTGATTCCGAGCAAACGCTTCAATCTACGCTTGGAATTGATTCAAAAACCTCAACAGACCCTGTGCTGGAACTTGAGTCGCTGGCGCTGCAACTTGCCTTACATCCTGATAACATCATCCTTCAGCAAAAATATGATTCGGCGTTGACTAAGCTTTCAGCAGTCAGATATCAGCCATCAGCAATGCTTGAAGCGTTGGGTTTATCTCATCTTCCGCCTGAGACTCCTATCACCCACTTAAGTGGCGGACAAAAAACTCGCCTCATGCTTGCAAAAGTTTTGCTTGAAGAACCAAATTTACTTTTGTTAGATGAACCGACGAATCATCTTGATATTGAAATGCTGGAGTGGCTGGAGGATTGGTTAAATCATTTTGATGGCGCGGTTTTAATCGTTTCGCATGACCGTGTGTTTTTAGATAATACAGTCAATAAAATTTTAGAATTAGATATAACTTCTCATAGCGTCAAAATTTACGATGGCAATTACAGTGACTACCTTGAACAAAAAGACCTTGAATTTAATAAACAAATCAAAGCCTATCAAGACCAGCAAGTTGAAATTGCACAACTCAAACGAGCCGCAAAGCATGTGCACAGCCTGACAGTGATGAAGAAAGGCGGCAAAGCGGATAGCGGCGATAAATTTGCAAAAGGTTTTTTTGGAAACAAAGCCACAAAAAGAGTTGCGGCGCGCGCAAAACATATTGAAGCCCGCATTAAAACGCTGCAAACCGATGAAAAAATTGATAAACCGCGTGGAAGTTGGAAACTCAAACTTGACTTGGGCAAACCAGAACACCAGTCGAAAGAGGCGTTGGTGACCGAATCGCTATCAATTGGCTACACGATGGAAAATCCACTCTTGGAAAATATCAACGTATTTATTTTGGCAGGTCAACGAGTGGCGTTGACTGGTCCAAATGGCGCGGGCAAAACATCTTTTATCAAAACGATTGTCGGAAAGATATCCCCACTGAGCGGTTCGTTTCGTTTGGGCGGCGCGACGAAAGTTGGGTATATGTCGCAAGAACAAGAATTGCTCAAACCGAATTTGAACGCCGTGCAAACGATTCAAAATATTTCAGCGATGAATGAAACTGATACGAGAAATTTCTTGCATTACTTTTTATTCAAAGGCGATAACGCTTTGCGGGCTTCAAGCGAATTATCTTTTGGCGAACGCGCGCGTTTACAACTTGCTTTGTTGGTTGCAAGTGGGTGTACCTTTTTGATTTTGGATGAACCGATTAATCATTTAGATATTCCATCGCGCGAACGTTTTGAAGAAGCGCTTGAAAATTTTCAAGGCACGATTCTTGCCGTAGTGCATGACCGAAATTTTATTGAAAAATTCGCAACCGATGTTTGGATTGTGAAAGATAGGAAAATAATAAAGTAAGAGAGTTTATAATCTACTAAATTATCCGTCATTGCGAGGCGGCGATTTTCCGCCGAGGCAATCTTATAGTTAAGTTAGAGATTGCTTCGCCATGAACAAGAGCATGGTTCGCAATGACAGACATATCGAGGAGACAAAATGAAATTTGAAACGCTGGCAATTCATGCAGGGCAAGAACCAGACCCTAACAACGGCGCAGTGATGACGCCCGTGTATTTCACATCTACTTACATGCAAGACGGCATTGGCAAGCCAAGACAAGGGTATGAATATTCTCGCACGCTGAACCCAACCCGCAAGGCGTTGCAAGATTGTTTAGCGGAATTAGAAAGCGGAACATGGGGGCTTGCCTTTGCTTCGGGCATGGCGGCGACCGATACCGTTTTGCGAACGCTTGCAAGCGGCGACCATGTCGTTGCAGGCAATGATGTGTATGGCGGAACGTTTCGCCTGTTTGATAAAGTGCTTCGCCGCTTCGGGCTTGATTTTACATTTGCCGATACCACCGACCCAGAAAACTTAGCCGAAGCGCTGACTCCATCCACAAAAATTGTGTGGTTAGAGACTCCCACAAATCCTTTATTAGCAGTGACCGATATTCGCGCCGTCGCTGAAATGATAAAGAATCACCCAAGCAAACCTTTGCTTGTGGTGGATAATACCTTTGCAACGCCCTACTTACAGCGCCCCTTAGAACTAGGCGCGGATTTAGTCGTTCACTCCATGACGAAGTATTTAGGCGGGCATTCGGATGTGGTGGGCGGCGCCATTATCGGTAAAGATAAAGAACTCGGCGAAAAACTGGCTTATTTACAAAATGCCATTGGCGGCGTGTTAGGTCCAATGGATTCGTTTTTGGTATTGAGAGGCATTAAGACTTTACCCATTCGCATGGATAGGCATTTTGAGAATGCGACAAAAATCGTTCAATTTTTAGAAAAACAAAAAACCATTGAAAAAATAATGTATCCATTTCACGAAAGCCACCCGCAGGCGCAAATTGCAAAAAAACAAATGAAAAACGGCGGAGGGATGATTTCGTTCGTGATGAAAGGCGGCAAAGACGCCGCCATCAAAGTCGCTGAAGCTACAAAGATATTTACATTAGCGGAATCGTTGGGCGGCGTGGAATCATTAATCGAAGTGCCAGCCGCAATGACGCATTTATCTACGCAAGGCTCTCCACTGGAAATAGACGCTGGCTTAGTGCGGTTATCGGTTGGAATTGAAAACGTGGATGATTTGATTGCAGATTTGGAACAGGCTTTGAAATAAAAAAGACCGCCGGCGGCAAACGGCGGTCAAAAAAATTATTTCGCTTTAATGGCCACCAGCGTCACATCATCGTCTTGCTTGGCGCCGTTTTGATAAACTTGCAACGTCTCTAATAATTTATCGCTGACTTGTTGAGCGTTAAGTTTGGTCAACTCGCCCAATAAGTTTTTGATTCTATCTAATCCAAACGCTGCGCCTTCGGGGTTTCGGCAATCGGTCATACCGTCGGTGTACATAATCAAGGTGTCGCCAGAGGCGAGGGTGATTTCTCTTTCATCCACCGTGATAGGGTCCCACAAACCAAGCGCCATGCCAGCGGAATGCGGCAAGCGCTCTACGCTTCCGTCGGGGTGAAGCAAAAGCGGAGGTTCATGACCAGCCCGCGCGTAAGAAAAGAGGCGGGTTTTTAAATCTAAAATGCCGTATAACACGGTGACAAATTGCGTTGATTTTTGTAGTCGCGTAATGTGGTTATTTACTAATTGCAAAACTTCTTTTGCAGAGATGGCGATATCCGCTTCTGCCATGATGAGCGCGTGAGCGCGCGCCATAAACAAAGCGGAGGGGACGCCTTTATCTGCCACATCGCCGATTAAGACTCCAATGCGATTATCTTTTAATTCAAAGACGTCGTAAAAATCGCCTCCGACCTGACGGGCAGGCAGGATTCTCGCTCCGAAACTAAATTCTTCGGTGTCGGGGAGGACGTCGGGCAAAATGCTCAGTTGAATTTCCGCCGCGACTTGCAGTTCGCGTTCCATGCGTTCTTTTTCAATGATTTGGGCTTGCGCTTCTTTTAATTCATCGTAGGCTTTTTGAAGCGCATGATTTTTTGCGACCAAATCATTAAACGCCGCCTCGTTTGACGTATCGAGTCGTTCGCTCATAATTTCAACCATTGAGTAAGCAATTTGCGGGTAACGCTGGAGCAGTTGGTTAAATTTTTCGCGGGTCATTACGCGCACGAGGCTATCTTCTTTCACGCGCGCGCTGGCGGTGCGTATTCCTTCTGGCATAATGAGGCTCATCTCGCCTACGCATTCGCCGGGGTTGCAAACGCGCAATAACATTTCGTCGGGCGTGTTGGGGGCAAGCACAATTTCGAGTTTGCCTTCCATGAGGATAAATAAACTATCGCCGCGTTCGTTTTCACGGAAAATAAAACTGCCCGCTTTGTAAGTTTCAGACGGCAGTTCGTGAATTAATTGGAATAAATCTAATTTAGATAAATTCTTAAATAACGGAATTCTGACAAAAAGAGTTTCGTTCATGCTATTCGCCGCGCAAGTCCATCACTTCTTTGCCTGCCAGTTTATCTTGAATGCGCTGCGCCACTAAATCTAAATGGCTGGGCATGTTGGCGTAATCTAAATTGTTCGTTTGAATGGTTAGCACGGGGCATAAATCAAACGCGCCAAGCCATTCTTCGTAAAACGAATCGAGCAAAGTTAGATACTCCGCCGTAATGCCCGTTTCCATGTTGCGCGCGCGGCGGCGAATACGTTCCATTAAAACCTGCACGGGGGCTTTTAGGTAAATTAATAAGTCGGGGCGGGGCAAGCCTTCTACCACCAAATCGAATAATTTTCGATAGGCTAAATAATCGCGCTCGTTCAAATTGCCTAAATGATGTAAAGCGCGGGCAAAAATGTGCGCGTCTTCGTAAATGCTTCTATCAAGAATAGAAGAGCGAGCGTCATGCGCGGCTTCTAAATATTGGTCGGCGCGGTGACCTAAAAAGAAAATTTGCAAATGAAACGACCATGCGCGCATGTCGCTGTAAAAATCGGAAAGATAAGGGTTATCAGCGACGGATTCATACCCCGTCCACCAACCGAGGCGCGCGCCGATGCGCTCTGTCAGTGTGGTTTTGCCGGCGCCAATATTGCCTGCCACTAACACCAAATGTTTTGCCATAATTCAATTATTTTATCATGTATAATTCCAGTTACGCTCTTAAAGAGTTTGCCGCTCTATAAAAAGCGCGATAAACCGCCTTTCAACGGGGCGCGCAACATCAATCCACAACTTTATTAGGAGAAAACATTACTCATGAAAATTCGAGATGCATCTGGTTGGACGATTTTTGTATTCGGCGCGTTAGCGTTTGCGCTTGGGTTAATGGGTTTAATTCGACCCGAAATTTTATTGTCTATTTTAGGGTTTGAAGTGATAGAGCGCGCTTCGCGCGCGGCGGGCGATTACACCCTTGTATTTATGACCGCTTCCTCTATGGCGTCTTTTAATATGGGCGTGTATTATGTCCTTGCCGCGTTAAACGATGTGAAAATCTTTTATCGTTGGACTGTTCCGTTCCGCACAGTGACGTTCGTGGTTTTTACCGCAGTGGTTTTATTGGGCGTTGCCCCGCAACGATTTTTAGGCGTTGCAATTTGGGAATTGGTCGGCGCCATCGCCACAGGCGTAGCGCTGTATTATGAAAATAAATCAGCGGCGCAACCTGTATCTATCTCCGCAACCAAAGGAAAGAAGAAGAAATAAGGAGGCTGGCATGAAATCTAAATGGATTGAACACAAAGGCAAAAAAATTTTCTATCAAGATTTTTCCAATCACTTCTTCAATGAAAAAGCGGTCATCAACGAATTGAAAGAAGTGCAAGAAATTATCTTAAGCCAGCCAGAAAACTCCGCCTTAGTGCTTTCAAATTTTTCAAACACCGAAATCACATCCGCCGTCATGCCGCTGCTTAACGAAGCCTCTAAAAAAACAAAAGCGCATGTTCGTAAAACCGCCGTGGTCGGCGTTTCGGGCATCAAACGCACGCTAGGCGATTTGCTTTCCAGAATCACGGGGCAGGCGCTGATGTATTTCAACAACGAAAACGAAGCGAAAGATTGGCTTGCCGAAGACTAGCGTAAAATTCAAACATGCAAAATAAAATCTTATATCTGGCGCTGCTAATGGTCATCGGGGCGTTGATATTTTCATGCAGCGCCAACCCAACGGAACAAAATATAGATTTAGACTCAGTTCGTACGCAAGCGGTTTCCACCTTCGCTTCATCCCTAACGCAAACTTTAGCCGCCGCTCCCACGCATTCATCTACCCCAATCATTTTTGAAGAACCGAGCGCCACGCCTACTATCCAAACAGAAACCCCATTCCCCACCGCAACGACAAACCCATGCTACAACTTGCTTTATATTCGCGACGTAACCATTCCCGATGGGACGCAAATGAAAGCGGGAGAAGTATTCACCAAAACATGGGAAGTGCAAAACATTGGCGGGTGCGCTTGGCGAGCAGGCTTTACCTTTCAGCATGTCGGCGGCGACTCGATGCGCGGAAATACCGTCACCCTAACCGAAGCGATTCCCACCGGCGCAAAACGCCAAATTTCGGTTGAACTCGTTGTGCCAAGCGGAATCAACGGCTTGATTCAATCTTCTTGGCGCATGGCAGATGAAAACGGCGTTTTCTTTGGCGATACTTTAAGCGTCAATATTGTGGTTGGAGATATTACCACGCCAGCGGTTACCAATCCGCCGTAATCCTTAATCCATAATTCGTAAGAGACGGCAGGCGATAACCTGTCGTCTTTTTTTAACTCAATATTTCTTTTTCCGCCTGTTCAATTTCTTCATAAATCTTTTTAACTTCCGCTTTCATTTCAGCGGTCGCGGTTGGCGTCATAGAGATAAACTTAATCATATCTTTTGCTTGGCGCAGCAAATCTTTCACATTGGCAACGTAAGACAAATCGCTTTTGCCAAGCCCAGTTGTAGGCGCAGGGTAATCTTTGGCTTTTTGAATCAGTTTTCTAGCGCGGATGAGGCGTTCTGCGGCGGGGATTAATTTTGCCATGCTCTGATTTTATCATTTGATACAATCACACTATGCCAATTTCTTCCATTTATTCAAAAACAATCAAGATTTCAAAATCAGCCATTGACGAAAACGGTCATGCCAACAATGTGGCTTATGTGCAGTGGATGCAAGATATTGCCGTTGAACATTACGCTTCAATGGGCGGCATTGAAGTGCAAGGCAGCGAGTCCACTTGGGTGGTGCGCGAACATAAAGTTGAATATTTTTTGCCTGCATTTATAGATGAAGAAATTGAAATTCGCACTTGGGTTGAAAACATTCGGCGCGTGCGGTCATTACGAAAATATGAATTTGTTAGGAAAAGCGATGGGAAAGTTTTAGTCAGGGGCGAAACAGATTGGGTATTTGTAGATATAAAAACAGGAACGCCAAAGGCTGTGCCTGAAGCGGTGCAAAAGATATTTAACCCCCTCCGCCCTGCGGGCGCCTCCCCTAAATCCACATAATGTTTATAAAATAAAGAGGCTATGTAGAGGTCAATAATTTTTTATACACCTTCACCAACTTCTTCTGTGATTCGTGCCATGTAAACTTTGTCAAAGCGCGTTCGGAAGCGGAAGTTGCAAGCCTTTGCGATAAATCAAAGTTATTTAATAAAGTTAAAGTTTGGCGAGCCAAATCATTGGGGTCATTCGGCGAAAACAATAAACCGTCAACATCTTCACGAACCAACTCACGAACAATGGGCATGTTAGACGCCAGCAAAGGTCTGCCCGCCGCCATGTATTCCAATACTTTGATTGGACAAGCACCTTGAGTCACGTTTCTATCATTGAGCCCAAGTGGCGCGACGCAAATATCTGCTTCCGAAATTAATTGCGGAATTTCATGGTGAGGCACAGCGGGTTGAATCAATACATGTTCTTCTAAACCCAATTTGCGAATTTGTTTTGCCAGCGCTTTTCTTTGGCGAGAGCGCCCACGCCCAACAATTTGTAATTTAACTTGTCTCTGTTCAAGAATTTTCGGCAGCGCTTTAATCAAAACGTCTAAGCCTTGCCAATCCGCCAAAGTGCCGATATAAAGCAAAACAGGGATTCGGTTTTCACGAGTCGGCAAAGGCGATGGGGAAAAGTCTGAAGGGCTGACTCCGTTGGGGATAACAGTCGCCAGCTGTCTATCAAGACCCAATGAAGCGATGTAATCTCTAGTCACCTGTGAAGGGCAGATGATGGCATCGCTTAGGTGTAAAGTCGCCAATTCTTGTTCTTTGATTTTCAATAACAATTCCGCGTCTAAATTTGGATAATGATATTTCAATTCAATAGAAGGAAGCCCGTTCACTTCAAACAATGTTTTATATTTGAATTTATTTTTATTTTGAGTGATTGAAAAGCCATCCCAAATATTTCTGAAATGCACCACGTCGTAATCTTGATTCAAAGCCAGATGCGACATAACCGATTTTCCAAAATGGACAGCGCGCGCTAAAAAATTTTGTGAAAGGTCTTGCGAAATGCGCGTGACTTTTGCGCCTTCAATAGTATCTTCGGTGGGTAGAATGCCGTCGTTGGGCGTGATAAGATGGACGTCGAATTGACTATTGACCAACCCGCGAAGATTATGCAAAATATGAGTAGATGCGCCCTTTGGGCTTGGCACAATATCGAAGGCAGTATAAAGAATTTTTGGCATCGCGTTGGATTATAAACGCTCGGAGGAGTGAATGTTCGTTTTTTGTGGAATTGCAGTTATCGTTGTTGTTTTGTTTTTTTATTTGTTAAATACCGCTCGCAAAAAAGCGCCTGCCCCCAGCCGCGCAGGAAAAAAAGATTACACGCCTGTGTATATTTCGATTGCCGATAAACCTGATGCAATCATTCGCGGTTTGGATGAATTCAAAAGCAAAGTTGAAAAAACAGAAACCGCAGGCGATAAATGGCGTTGGATTCCGATGATTATTTTTTTAGTCGGCGTGGGGCTGGTATTGATTGACGTTGTACTTTTAGTGTGGGGGTATTTCTCTTTAGTCTTTTCAGGCGGCGCATTGCTTTTATGGATTGCTTCATTCGTTATGGCGAGAAATTTACGAAAAAGCGACTCGCATGACTTTTCTCCGCGCTATCAGGGATTAAGAGAAATCTTAAACACGCTTCGCGACGACCTCAAACCTGGTTCTACTTTCCTTGGGCATTTGGATTTAACTGGCGCCATGCTCCCCACCAAAGTTGCGCGAGAGACCAAAGATACGCAAGATAGAATCACACAACATTTTACAGACCAATGGCTGGCATTAAAAGCAAAACTATATGACGGAAATGTTTTACGCCTTTCTGCCATTCAAAAAACAAAAAATCGCAAATCGTATTGGAAGCGTAGCCGCATCAGCGGGAAAATGAAAATGAAGCCAGAAAAGTTCAAAGGCGCAGAACAAGAGTTGAAAGTGCGTATCGTCGTTAACCCTGAAGCGTATATCATCGTGCCAAATAAGGAATTTAAGCAAGGACAAAATATCGGCAAATACACCATTGCAGAATTAAACACCGAAGACGGCATGATTAATATCGTCGCCAAATCTCCATTTGAAGAAGTGGAGCAAGAGCATATTTTGAATTTTCTAAAATCGGCATATTCTCTTTTACAACGCAAGACAGCCTAGCAAGGTAGGTCATGCTTTTAGCATGACAAGCGAAATAAACAATTTTTGCCACAGATTTCACGGAGTACATTAAAAAATCTGTGAAAATCCGCTAAAAAGACTTTTACAAGAGAACTAATAAAATGTCACGCTACAAGCGTGACCTACAAAATACGAAAGGTATATTCATGAATCGAAAAGTTATCCCGTTTGTTATTGCATTTATCTTGGCATGTTTGGTAATGCTCGTCTCTGGTGTGTTCGCCTTTAGCGGAATCGTCACCGCCGAAAAATTTGACAGCGATACAGCCTGGACTCAACCTTATTCCACAGCCGAAAGCATGAAAGCGCTAGACTTTACTGGTGATGGTCAGAACGAATTATTTATTCAAAACACACTTAACGTCACGGTATATGATGGGAGTGGCGAAGTATTATGGTCTTGGAATTATCAACAACCGAAAACCACACTCGGTGATTTCAACGGCGATGGAACAGAAGATATTATCGTTTTTTATAATAACGGCGTAGATGTCATCATCAATGGGCAAGTGACGACGTTGGCAACAAACCTTCCAATTGGCACACCTTCACGCGTAGCATTGATTCGTTTTCCGTCTGGACCGCAAATTATCTTAGGCGATATGTCTAGCAATTTAATATCATTAGACTTAAGTGGTCAACAACTTTGGGCAAAAAATATCGGCAGTGATGAAATTCGCGGCATGGACGATGCGCGGATTAATGGTCAAGTGCACCTTGCGGTGGCGTCTTATGATGGCGGCGTGCATGTGATTGATAGCCATGGCGAGAGCGTTTGGAATGTTGAGCAAAGTCAATTACGCCGTATGCGCGCCTTTGATTTGAATGCCGATGGAAATAGCGAAGTTATCACTGGCAATGAATATGGTGAGTTTTATATTTTTTCTGCAACAGACGGCAGTATTGTTTTCAGCGCCACGCTTGGGCAAGCAGTGAGCGAAGTGCGCGAAGTGGAATTAGATGGCAACCCATCCTCGCGTGAGATTGTGGTCGGCGGAAAAGATGGAGGCGTGTGGGCTTTCTCCTATACAGGAACAAGCGCCACCGAAATCTGGAGCGGTTCTTTATCCGATAAAGTAAATGAAATTGCAGGTTTAGATATTGATGAAGACGGCAAACAAGAAGCGGTCATCGGAGATGATTCGGGCGTTATTGCAGTGTTCACCGCCGATGGTATGCGTCATAATTTACCAAGCCATTCAACGGGCATCACACGGGTTGATATTGGCAAACTTGGGAATGAACGTTATGTGGTGATTGCAGACTATAACGAAGTGCAGACTCAAAAAGTGACCTTGAGCGCGATACCTGGATTCACATACACGCCTCTCATCGTCGGGCTACTTGTTTCTGCTGTGATACTGGTCATTGCGGGGATTCTTGCTTCTATCCCGCCGAAACCTGAGATGAAAGTTTCATTCCAAGATAAAAGTAAAGAAAGTTTAGAAGCCGAACGCCGTATGTTGAAAGAACACATTGCAGACGTGGAACGATTGCGAAAATCCGGTGAAATGGCTGGCGACGCTTACCTCGCGCGCCTCAAACGCCTGCGCGAAAGTTTAGCCGAAAACGAAGCCGCTTTCAAAGCCGCAGGGTATAACATCAAAGCCGAAACTTTCAACTGCCCCAACTGCGGCGGCACATTGGAACTTGGTATGGATAAATGTGAGTATTGTGGTCAGGTGATTCTTTCGTGATGAAGTGAAGAGTGAGTAGTGATAGTGAATAGGTGATAGTGAATAGGTGATAGTGAATAGGTAATAGTGAATAGGTGATAGTAAATAGATGATAGTAAAACTCCCACCAAATTGGCGGGAGTTTTGTTTTGTTCTGTTCAAAGCATTTAATACACCGGCAAATTCGTATCCGCTTCTTTTGCCCAAGCGTTGATTCCGCCTTTGAGGTTTTTTAATTTCTTAAATCCTGCGCTGGAAAGCAATTCAATCGCGCGCATCGAGCGCGTTCCGCTTTTGCAAAAGACAATCATATCTTCAGCGCTATTAAGCTCCGAAAGCCTGCCCGCCAATTGACCGAGCGGGATATTAATAGCGTTTGGAATGGCGGAAATCTCTAACTCGTGAGGTTCGCGCACGTCAAGCAGAATCAGGTTCGGGTTGAGAGAGAGGCGGGATTTTAATTCCAAAGGGAGAATATCTAATGTTGAATTTGTATCCGCAGTTTCATGGTCATGACTTGGCACGCCGCAAAATTCTTCATAGTCTATCAATTCTTTGATGTCTGCATTTGGTCCGCAAACTCTACAATTTGGGTTCTTCTTCAATTTCACAAAATCGAAAGACATATCTAAAGCGTTGTATAAGAGAAGTTTTCCAATGAGCGGTTCGCCGATGCCAAGCAAAATTTTCAACGCCTCGGTGGCTTGCAGGGTGCCGATGGTGCCGGGCAAAACGCCAAGCACGCCGCCCTCTGCGCAAGACGGCACAAGACCAGGCGGAGGCGGCTCAGGGAATAAACAACGATAGCACGGACCTTCTTTTGCATAAAAGACGCTGACTTGCCCATCAAAACGGAAGATAGAAGCATACACATTCGGCTTGCCAAGAAACACAGCCACATCGTTTGTTAAATATCGCGTTGGGAAATTATCCGTGCCGTCTAAAATAATGTCGTAATCTTTGGCGATGCGAAGCGCATTTTCAGAGGTATAGGGTTCGTTATAAATATCAATTTGAATATCGGGGTTCAAATCTAATAATTTGTCTTTGGCGCTTTCGACTTTTAATTTGCCAATGCTTGCAGTTCCATGAATCACTTGGCGTTGTAAGTTAGATGAATCGACGACATCATAATCAACCAAGCCGATTCTTCCAATGCCAGCCGCGGCAAGATATAACGCAACAGGCGAGCCAAGCCCGCCAGTGCCGATAACAAGAGCGGATGAATTTTTTAATTTCTTTTGCCCTTCTAAGCCAACTTCTGGAATGAGAAGATGACGAGAGTAACGAAGAATTTCTTCGCGAGAAAGTTCGGGGAGCATAAGTAGTTCCTATTCGATTCTTAGTTGATAAATGACCGCAGACAGTGGACAGCAGACCGTTTTAAGCCGCTGTCGGCGGTCTGTGGTAAGCAGTCTGTTATCCGCCTGCAATCGACGGAATTAACATCACTTTATCTTCTTCTTTGATTGGCGTATCCACGCCTTGCAAGTCTTTGATATTTGATTCGCCGACAAATAAATTTACAAACGGTCGCAGCGCTCCGTCTTCATTAAAGATGTGCGGTTTAATCGTTGGATATTGATTGGTTAAGTCAGTCAATATTTCTGAAACATTGTTTCCAGCGACATGAACTGCGGCTTGTCCATTGGTGTAAGCGCGCAATGGGGTTGGGATTCGTAATACAGGCATTCAGTTTTCTCCTATTTTTTTGACACAGTAAATGATTTATAAAGTTTGTAATTGTTCTATCAATTTTTCAGCGCGCGCCACGCCGTTGTTAACATAACGCGGCTTGCCTTTTGAGTCTAGCAAAAACGTAGTCGGCACGCTCATCACGCCCCATGACTTCGCAAGGTCGGGGCGTTGGGTGGCGTCAATTTCTAACACTTGCAATGTATCTCCCAACGTAGAAGTCAATTTATCTAGGGCAGGGCGCTGAATCGTTTTGCAAGGAGCGCAATCTGGCGTGGTGAAATAGACAATCACTGGCTTATTTGGGAATGGGCGCAATAATTGATGAATCTGGCGTTCGGCGCGAGATAACGCCCTGCGGTTTATCAACCAATAGGTTGCGAACCCT
Organism: Anaerolineales bacterium; assembly: GCA_034434495.1. Lineage (GTDB taxonomy): Bacteria > Chloroflexota > Anaerolineae > Anaerolineales > Villigracilaceae > Villigracilis. The sequence continues at coordinate 31,360 of DAOTZE010000024.1, read as the reverse complement.
AAAACTATAATCGCAATTGCAAAACTAAAACGAGTTAATATAACTTCAGCGGTCATACGTTCGCGCTCGCTTTCGGTTTTGCGCCGGGGAATGTGCCTGCCGGCGGTTGTTTGTTAAACCCCGGCGCGCCCAAACGCGCCAACCAGTAATACACTGCGCACCCAACGCAAAAACCGCCAAAGGCATTGAGCGATGCAAGGGCAATTACAATCCAAACCAACGCCCAACCTAAAACGGTTGCGCCCAAAAATAATGCGCTTGAGCCTGCCGCCAAAAAGATAAACCCAACAATTTGCGAAAAACGATGCGGCTCAGGGTTATCGTCTAAAACATCGGGTTTTATCCAGCCGCGCGGCTTGAAGATATAAGTGTAAAAAATACCAAAGCCCGGCGTTTTCAGCGCAGAGCCAATGCCCATGACCAAAGCGACAAACGCCGCGAGAATCGGTTGATTCAAAATATAAGCCAAAAGGCTAATGCCAATAATAAAATATTGATTCGTTCTGAGAATAGCATGGTCAACTTTTTGTAAAGATTGTGCGGTCATTTTATTTTCCTGTTTTTATATTCGGCGGTCGAGTAGCCTGAACGGTCTTTGTGAAGGCATACCAAGACCATAAGTTATTGAAATTATTTTTGCGGCGGTCTCCATACGGCGCTCGTTTCGCTCGCAACGCCTCTGCCGCCAAAACCTATTACCTATTACCTATTACCTATCGCCTATTACCTATTACTTATTATTCTCTCTTCCTCATACTTTGCCCTATCTTCCGCCAAACGCCACGAACGGTGGTGAACGGATTTGCCTTTATCCACACGCGTAATTAGATATGAAAAATTTGGCTGCGCCCATTCACGGTCAAATTCAGAGGGGACGTTCGGACAATCGGGGTGAGAATGAAACACGCCAATTAAACTTAAATTCAATTCGTCGGCTTTTAATTCGGCTTTCAAATAATCTTGCTCCGTAATCAAAAAACGATGATGGCGCGCTTCTTTTTCACGAGCGTTATTCAGCGGCAAAATATCTTTTACTTCATTATTTACGCCAAGCAAAAACCCCGCTCCCTCTTCAGGGTAGGCTTGTTCTACATGTAAATTTATTTTTTCAAGCAAGGCGTTTGAAATTTTTATTTCCATAAGTTTTTATCGCTCAAATATTTATAACCAGCGTCGGGGAATACCGTAACCACTACGCCCTCGTCTAATTGCTGAGCCACATCAAGCGCCGCCGCTGCCGCCGCGCCAGATGAGATTCCTACAAATAGACCTTCTTCTCTCGCCAAGCGACTCACCATCTCGCGCGCCGCTTCAGTCTTCACTTCAAGCGGGTTGCCAGCCAGCGACTCATCATAAATCCCCGGCTTAATTGCCGTTGGCATGTGCTTGAGCCCTTCTAACCCATGAAACGCGGCATCGGGCTGAAAGGCAATCACCTTTACATGCGGCAAGCGCTCTTGCAAATATCTTCCCGTTCCCATCAATGTTCCTGATGTGCCTAAGCCTGCCACAAAATGAGTGACGGTCGCGTTGGTTTGGGTGAGAATTTCAGGTCCAGTAGATAAATAATGCGCTTGCCAATTGGCTGGGTTGTTATATTGATTTGCATACCAATATAAATCGGGGTTCTCTTCGGCAAGTTCACGCGCTTTGAGAATTGCCCCGTCTGAGCCTTCTAAAGGGTCGGTGAGGATAATCTCCGCGCCAAGCGCTTTAAGGATAGCGATTCTTTCGGCGCTGGCGTTAGCAGGCACAGCCAATGTGACGGGAATCCCTAACGCTGCGCCGAAGGTCGCATACGAAATGCCCATATTGCCCGAAGTGGAGTCAAGCAGGCGCTTTCCCTTGCCTAAATCTCCGTTGGCTAACGCGGTTTGAATAATATGCAAAGCGGGTCTATCTTTCACCGAGCCGCCGGGGTTAAACCATTCGGCTTTGGCAAAAATTTTCACGCGGCGGCTCAGGCTGGCGTTAAGTCGGCGAAGCGGAAGTAAAGGCGTAGCGCCGACATGCGCGGGAAGTCCATCGAGCAAAATAGAGTTTGATTCTGTTAATTGAAAGTCTAGTAAAGTCATTTCATCCTGTATCAAGTTAAATCAAAAGCAGTCAACGGACAAACAAAAAGACGGCGAAAACGCCTCGCGCTACACAAAGTTTGCAAGCGGGGGTCGCTCTACCGTCTGAGTCCGTTGACTGCGGAGGGGTCTATCTCAGCGGCGGCTACGAGCCCCGCGATAGACACAAGCAATCTTGAAATAAAGGTTTCATAATTTTCATAGATGCGCGTTATTTTACTTATCTTACGAGATTTGTCAATGTTCACCCGCCTGCCGCGCTGGCGACAAGGACAACTTTATCGTCTTTGTTTAATTTTGTATTCATGCCGTCTAACTCGCGGATATGAACGCCGTTGACAAAAATTTGAAAGTGACGGCGTAAATGGTTTTTTGAATCAAATAAGTGCGGCTGAAGGGCAGGGTAACGCAGTAAGATATTTTCAAACAAATCCGAAACGCTCGCGCCCGGCGCAGAAAATTCATTTTGATTTCCTACATAATATTTCATCAACGGCGGAAATTTTACTTGCGGCATATTGATATTCTACTTGCATTTGATTAAAAAAAACCTATAATGAACGAAGGAGAGCGCCATGAATCAATATAAAATTATCGCAGGTACGTTTCACGTCAAAGGGTTTCAACCTGATGGCGATTCGATACGGTTTCAGGCAAATAAACCTGAACATTGGGATTTTTTCAAATGGGGCAGCGAGAGCGAAAAGAAAAGCCCAAAAAAGCAATTGCGCATTGAAGCCATTGACGCCATGGAAACGCATTATGAGGGGTATCATCAACCGCGCCCCTTTGCCCTAGCGGCTTTAGAGGCGTTATTAGAATTATTGAATATCAAAAATATAGTCTATAGCTTAAGCGTGACGCATATTGTAGACGCCGACGACGGAAAAGCAGGGTTCATTGCTGCCGCCTCCATTGACCGCTTTAGCAGACCGATTAGTTATGTATTTCCAAAATCGGTCAAATTAAAAGACGGCGAGGTGATGGATTCCAATACGTTGCCTGTGGAAAAATCTATCAACTTTCAATTGGCGCGCGAGGGGTTAGCCTACCCAACTTTTTACAAAACAACCGATAGGCTTTTTGCGGAAAAATTTCGCGCGGTTGTGGCAAGGGCAAAAAGCACGCGGCGCGGAATTTGGTCTATTGACAAAACGTCCGATTTTACAATTTGGGACGTGCGTACCTTGCAAGATGATATTCTGCTTATGCCAAAAATTTTTCGCCGCTTGGTTAACTTTTTCGACCACTACTCCGACTTTGGAAAATTACAAGAATATATGGCAAAACAAAAAGACCACTTAGAACTTTGGGATGGAACAAAACACAAATCGCTAGCGGAGTTAATGCAGTTTAACGGTCGGCGTATCCAAATGAAAACGCCCATAGAAGATATTTTATTCAATCCAAAATAAACTACTTCCGCCATGCGCGCGCATGGCATAAAAAATCCTCAAAAACTCTTGAGGATTTTCTTAATCTACTCTTCCTTCTTTGCTTCTAGTTCCTTCTTATGCGCTTCAATGATTGGACCTGCAATATGGCTTGGCACAATCTCGTAATGGTCAAACTCCATTGTGAAATATCCGCGCCCGCCTGTAATCGAACGGATTTGCGTGGTGTAACGCAGCATTTCTGCCATTGGCACATGCGCAATGACGACGGTATTGCCGCGTTCCGATTCGGTGCCTTGCACGCGCCCGCGTCGAGCGCTTAGGTCGCTCATCACATCGCCCATGTGCGCTTCCGGCACGGTGACGCGCACATTCATAATCGGTTCAAACAACACGGGACCTGCGTCTTGCACGGCTAGTTTGAACGCCTCGCGCCCGGCAATTTCAAAAGCCACAGGTTTCGAGTCTACTTCATGTTCTTTTCCGTCAAACACAATCACGCGCACGTTGCTCATCGGATACCCAGCAATTACCCCTTTTTCCATCGTAGCGCGAATAGATTTCTCAATTGGCGGCAAATATGAGCGCGAGAGATTCATACCCACCAGTTCATCCACAAAATCAAAATCGCCGTCAGGGTAGGGTTCAATTCTCAAATGCACCTCGCCAAACTGCCCTGCCCCACCCGATTGTTTTTTGTGACGATATTGCGCGGTGGCTTTTCTGGTAATGCCTTCACGGTATGGAACTTTAGGCTCGTGGGTTTGAATACCCACTTGAAATTTGGTTTGCGCGCGGTGAATCGCCACGTCAATTTGCTGGTCGCCCATGCCTTGTAAAACAGTCTCGTGCGTTACGGGGTCGTTTTGCCAAGTGAGCGTCATATCTTCTTCGCACAAGCGGCTCAATGTAGCCGAAATTTTCGCGGCGTCGGCTTGCGTTTTTGGAGTAACCGCCACACGATACAAAGCGGCGGGGAATTCTGGTTTGGCAATCGTCAGCGGATGCCCCTTATCACAAAACGTATCGCCTGTGGTGGTGGCGTTTAATTTTGAAACGGCGGCAATATCGCCCGCGTGAACTATTTTTGTCGGAATTGCTTCTTTGCCGCGTTGAAAATGCAAACCCGACATCCTTTCATCAGCGTTTTTATTTTGATTCCACACATGCGCATCCGCCGCAACCGAACCTGAGAAAACGCGGAAATAAGTCGTCTTACCAACAAATGGGTCGGCTGTGGTTTTCCAAACATAAGCCGCCAAAGGTTCTGAATCAGAAGGTTTTAATTCTTCTTCGCCGTTTTTCCCTTGCGCTGTGCGTTTGGGGGCATGAGTTGGCGGGGGAAGCAAATCAATAATATCGTTGAGCAAAGCAATGGCGCCCACTTCATGCCCGCCCGCCGCGCAAAAGACTGGCACAAAATTGCCGGCGTAAACCACATCTTCCAGCCCGCGCACCATTTCCGCGTCAGATAATGAACCGTTTTCGAGATATTTCTCCATCAATTCATCTTCGCCTTCTGCCGCCGCCTCCACCAAATCAAAATGAGCCTTATCTGCCGCTTCTTTTAACTCGGCAGGAATATCAGCCGTTGTTTTTCCATCTCCCATGTAAGCCTTCATGCCGATAATATCCACCACGCCTTTGAACTCATGCTTTTCGCCAATGGGCAAATGAACTTTGATGGCGCGCTTACCATGCGCACGGATGAACGCCTCCGCTTCGGCATACGCCTTTTCATAATCCGCATTTTCACGGTCAAGCTTATTGATGACTACAAAACGCGGCAAATTGAATTGGTCTAAATATTTCCATGCTAATTCTGTGCCTACTTCAATGCCAGCCACCGCGTCAATTAATAAAATTGCGCCGTCGGCAACGCTCAATGCCGAAATCATCTCGCCGACAAAATCGGTATACCCTGGCGTATCTAAAATATTAATTTTATGGTCGCGGTGTTCAACAGGAATAACGCTTGTATAAATTGAAATTTTTCTGCGGTGTTCTTCATCGTCATAATCTGAAATCGTTGTCCCCTCCTCCACTTTACCCAAGCGGGTTGAAGCCCCCGTAGCATGTAAAAACGCTTCTGCTAACATTGTCTTACCAGCGCCCCCGTGCGAAACCAAAGCAACGTTGCGTAAAAACTCGGTGGTATACTCTTTCATTGAAAAAGCCCTTCCTCAAGTTATTAGAATGTCTGGCAAGTTGCATGATTGTAAAAGAACTTAAATGAATTGTCAAAGAAATCGGATACTCCTCCTCAGCAAAAGAACTTATGAGTTTCATTCCCGTCGGTTATTCATTTCTTGCCATCGCAATTGGCTTCCTCATTGTCACTGGCATTATCTTGCTCACCAATAAACCCAAATGGAACGATTATGCCGCCTTTGGCATGATTGTTCTGAGTTTAGTGGTCGCTTGGAGCGTTGTTCACCCGCGCCCAACGCAATTAAGAGAAGGCGCGCAAGAAGTGCAATCTTTCATCGGCTCAGGCACGCCCGTACTACTTGAATTTCAATCGCCCTATTGTATGGCTTGCATCGCCATCAAACCCGAAGTGGACGCGCTTGAAAAAGAATTAAACAACGAAACCGTTGGCAAGCAAATTCATATTATCCGCATCAATATTCAAGAAGAAACAGGCATGGACTTAGCGCCGTTGTATGGTTTTCAATTTACGCCCACTTTTATATATTTTGACGAGTTGGGCAATGAACAATGGCGCTTGGTTGGAACATTTGACCCACAACTCGTGCGCGACACGCTAAACCCCTAACGCTTCGCATTCTTCGAGGATAGTTGATTCTTGCTCTTTCGCCTTTTTCTTAACTTGAATGTTTGTTAAATCTACATCAACCCTGCCGAGTTGAAATAATTCGCCTATAATCATTTCATCCCTGTAGAACTTTTCCTAATTAATGAGCGTTGCTTACTTCTTTACATGAAACTACTCTTCTTATTTCTTGATGGAATCGGACTTGGCGAAGATAAACCCGAAATCAACCCATTCGCCAAAGCCAATATGCCGTATCTACAATCGGCGCTTGAAGGGAAAAAACTGCTTCAATCTTCCGCCCCAATAGACAACGACCTTATCAGCCTACGCGCAGTTGACCCAACGCTTGGCGTTGCAGGCTTGCCGCAATCTGCCACAGGTCAAGCGGTTTTACTCACTGGAATCAACATCCCAAAAGCATTGGGCTATCATTACGGTCCTAAACCAAATCCTGAAACCGCCCAATACTTAGAAACAGACACAATTTTTCATAAAGTTATCAAAGCCAATAAAACAACGGCTTTACTGAACGCCTATCCCCCACGTTATTTTGACGGCATTGACTCGGGAAAACGATTATATTCCGCCATTCCTTTGGCGTTGACGAATGCCAACCTCTCATTATTTACCCACGAAGATTACTTCGCAGGCAAAGCGCTATCCGCCGATTTCACTGGGCAAGGTTGGCGTGAATTTCTTGGTTTTCCTAACGCTCCCCTGTTTGCCCCATACACAGCGGGAATTAAACTAGCAGAGCTTGCCAAACAATACGACTTTTCTTTCTTTGAATATTGGGCAAGCGATTATGCAGGTCACAAACAAGATATGGAATCGGCGGTGAGGCAACTTGAAATATTTGACGGCGTGCTGGCAGGGTTAGTGTCTCATTGGCAAAATGAAGACGGGCTTATCTTGTTAACGTCAGACCATGGCAATATGGAAGACGTATCCACAAGAAAGCACACACCGAACCCTGTTCCGCTTTTATTATTTGGGGATAAAAAATTAAGGGCTGAATTTACTGGCGTTAAACAATTAACCGAAATTTCGCCTGCGATTGAAAAAATTCTTAACCTATAAAATTACAAGAACGCCTGCGCTCAGAATTTATCGAAAGGTTTGCGCAATTAAACTTGCAATTAACCCCAGCCAATTGGCAGACGTGTAATAAATAAACAAAGGTTGTTTGCCCTTCTTCCATAAAAGATAAACGGAGAAAAAAGCAAGCAACGCCACCACATATAAATCTAAGCCAATATCTTCAAAACCGAGGTTGGCAAAAATGCCCGCGCCTAAAAATAAAGAATTGATAATCAACAAAGCAATATCCGTTTTGGATATTGCTTCACGATGCGGAAATAAATTTTGAAGAAACAACAAAGCGGCATTCATTAGAATAAAGCCAGCAAAGAAAACCCAATGACTAAATTCATCGTCATTAAAAATAATAATTCGACATAAATCACTCGATGAGTCTTCTAAACAAAAACGCTGATGCAAATAGTTTGTCACTTCATGGTTGCCATATCCAGCCGCGAGTAAATAAATGCCGATGATAAAAGTTAAATTAATAGCAAAATGAACTTTGCCTTCTCTTTGGGGCGAATCATATTCTATGGTTTTCTTCAAGAAATAAAACGCTATCAAACTCATCAACGGCAAAACAAGCATGTTGTTCAAATCCACCCAGCGCAGAAATTCGTTTTCGGCTACATAGCCAAGCGTGAGTGAACTCAAACGATTAATTGAAACCAAAATCGCCACAACCGATTGAACGGCTAGTAAAGCATGAATTCGTTTCATAAAATTTCCAAAGAATCAATCCATTGGGCTATTTTACATGAAAAAGGAGCAGGCTATAATGAAAGCGTCGTTTCAAGGAGAATTGTATGAAATCACAAAAAAGTTCTTTTGCCTTTGTTTTCTTGATTATCGCCATGCTGGCATGTAATTTGCCAGGCGCAGCAAATTCACCCGTCGAGTCTCCTACGCCTATGGCAGAAGCGCCCGTGACAATTATTGTGATAGAAAATACCCCAACCCCCGCCTCGACAGAAACGCCCAGCCCCACTGCTACGCCATCTGCCCCGCCTGAAATTACCTTAACCAAAGACTCAAATTGCCGTTTGGGACCAAGCGCCTTATACAACATTGTTGACCAAATTGCAAAAACAAAAAATAACGCGCCCGTTGTTTTACCTGTGTTTGCGCAAAATGAAGACGGCACATGGTGGCAAGTAGTGAACGCCACAAACCGTGAGTGTTGGATTTTCTATGAAAACGCGGAACCGAATTCCGATTTTAGCGCCTTGCCCATTAAAGAAGGTCCGCCCTTGCCCGGAATCCCCGCTCAATTTTATGTGACTGACCAATTATGCCAACCTGGTCCTAAAAAATTTACAGTCACCTTAAGTTGGTCGGCTGGCAGTGAAACAGACGGGTTTCGCTTGTATCGCGACGGCAACCGCATTGCGGAGTTGAAAGCGGAACGATTAAATTATAAAGACGTCAATGCTCCTTATAATAAAAATATCACCTACGAGATTGAAGCGTATAATGAAAACGGCGTTTCAGATAAAGCAATTCAAATTGTGCCTGCATGTAAATAAACGCCCCCCTGCTAAGTAGTTGAGTTGATACAATATTTTGCGGCTCCCGCCGCCAAGAACGGCGACGGGAGCCTATTTTATTATCCGCCAGCAAAAGTATCTACTAGAGACCTTTAACCATCAAACTAAGGGCAAGAAGCACAAAGCCAAAGAACAAAAGCCAAAACGCTGGCACTGGGATAAGCGTGAAAAGACCAAGCTGCGCGAGCAAACCAAGCGCGCCAAGGGCAATCGAAATCCAAAAAGTAGCCGCTTTAGGGGGGGGTAAGTTTCATCTCATTCTCCTTATAAAAAACAAAAAAATTCTGGCGGATAAGCGGTTTATAGCATAGTTAGGCAGGGTGTCAATATATTTTGGGTTAAAGTTTCAAGTTAAAAATCTAGTTCAAAGGGCGGCATAGCCAGATTCATTGCCTTTTTCCTCTGATATAATCCCAAATAGATAGCCCAAAATCATAACGCCAGCAGACTTTCGGTGTTTTTTTGTAAGCGAAATGAATAAATCCAGCAAATGGAGTTCCATACATAATGAAGAAAGAACAACAACTAGATTTGTATTATCAAATGGTGGTAATACGGCGAGCGGAAGAACGCGGCGCAGAGTTATATCAGGCAGGCAAAATCGGCGGGTTCATGCACCTGTATATCGGTCAAGAAGCGGTTTCGACTGGGTTAATTGCGGCGCGCGAACCAAGAGATAGAGTCATCACCGCCTATCGCGACCATGGCGTGGCAATCAATTGCGGAATTTCCACAAAAGAAATGATGGCGGAATTACTCGGCAAAGCCACTGGAATTTCTAAAGGCAAGGGCGGCTCGATGCACATGGCAAGCGTGGAGCATAACTTTTGGGGCGGGCACGCTATTGTGGGCGGGCATTTACCCATAGCCGCCGGTCTCGCTATCGGCGACCAATATGCCGAAAATGATAACGTCACAATTTGTATGTTTGGCGACGGCGCAACCAACATTGGATATTTCCATGAAGCGTTGAATATCTCAAAAGCATGGAAACTGCGCGTGCTTTGGGTTTGCGAAAATAATCAATACGGCATGGGAACTTCCGTAGAACGCGCGTCAGCCGTTTCAGATATTCGCCAAAAGGCAGACGGCTACGGCATGAAAAGCGCCGAGGTGGACGGCATGGACGTGATAAAAGTCTATGAAGCGGCAAAAGAAGCCATTGAATTTGTACGCAAACAGAGCGAACCGTTTTTCCTCGAAGTTAACACCTATCGCTTCCGCGGGCATTCGATGGGCGACCCCGAACGATACCGTAAAGCGGAAGAAGTAAAAAAATGGCAAGAAAACGACCCCATTGGCATCTTCAACAAATATCTTTTAGATAAAAAAATCGCCACACGCAAGCAACTGGACGAAATTGAAGCGCGCGCTGAACAAGAAGTGAACGAGGCTGTTGAGTTTGCAGAGAACAGCCCAGAACCAAGCATGGACGAATTATTTACGAACGTATATGTAGAAAATTAACCAGAATCGTAAATTGCGAATTGAAAATCGGAACAAAAACCAATTCACAACAACGATTCTCGAATAACGAGGAATTATGCCCAAAATTACAATGCGCGAGGCAATCTCGCAAGCGCTCATGGAAGAAATGGATAGAGACCCAGCCGTCTTCATCATGGGAGAAGAAGTCGGCGTATGGGGCGGAACGTACGCCGTCACCAAAGGCTTTTACGATAAATACGGACCCAAACGAGTCAAAGACACCCCCATTGCAGAAAACGCCATCATCGGCGGCGCTATTGGCGCGGCAATGGTTGGGCAAAGACCTGTAGCCGAATTAATGACCATTAACTTCGCCTTCTCCGCAATGGACTACATGGTCAATCAAGCGCCAAAACTGCATTACATGTTCGGCGGGCAATTCACCTTGCCTTTGGTGATTCGCGCCGTCGGCGGCGGCGGGCGTCAGCTTGGCGCCACCCACTCCCAAACGCCCGACGCCGTATTCGCGCACTTCCCTGGCCTCAAAGTCGTCAGCCCCGGCACCCCAGAAGACGCCAAAGGCTTACTCAAATCCGCCATCCGCTCAAACGACCCCATTTTATTTATCGAACACGCCACCATGTATCAAGTGCGAGGCGAAGTGCCAGAAGGCGAATACACCATCCCCATTGGTAAATCAAAAATACAACGGGCAGGGAAAGATGTAACCATCGTCACCTACTGCAAAGGCTTAGAACTTTCCATGAAAGCCGCCGAAGAATTATCCAAACAAGGCATTGAAGTGGAAATTGTAGATTTACGCACGCTTCGCCCGCTAGATATGGAGCCAGTGATTGAATCGTTCAAAAAAACCAACCGCGCCGTCGTCGTCGAAGAAGGCTGGAAATCTTACGGCGTTGGAAGCGAAATCGTCAGCCGCATATACGAAGAAGCCTTCGATTATGTGGACGCACCCATCATTCGCGTCGCCCAAAAAGAAGTCCCGCTTCCATACAACCGCACCCTCGAACAAGCCGCGCTTCCACAAGTCGCCGATATTATCTCCGCAGTAAAGGAGGTATTGAAATAATGGCAGAAACAATCAACATGCCCAAACTTGGCTTCGACATGGCGGAAGGCACATTAGTCCGCTGGGTCAAACAAGTTGGCGAAAGCATCAACAAAGGCGAAGTGCTAGCCGAAATTGAAACCGACAAAGCCACCGTTGAAGTTGAATCATCCGCAAGCGGCGTTGTGCTTCAACATATTGTTGAGCAAGGCACAGTTGTTCCCGTCAATGCGCCGATAGCAGTTGTAGGAGCGGCTGGTGAAACAGTGAGCGAACAACCATCAGCAAGCCGTAAAAAAATTGAAGATGAAAAACCGCTTCCGACTCAAGGGAAAGTTGATGCTATTCCTCAACCATCTTCTTCACCTGAAACATCAGCGGTCAGCAATCCGCCGTCAGGAGTCAAAGCCAGCCCACTTGCCAAAAAAATCGCCAAAGATAACAACATCAACCTTGCCTCTCTTCAAGGCTCCGGACCAAACGGAAGAATCGTAAAGAAAGATGTTGAGTCAGCGCTTACAAGCAGTCAGCCGTCAGCGGTCAGCCGTCAATTACCAATTACGAATTACGAAAATCAAGTTATCCAAACCACCAAACTCCGCCAAGCCATTGGTCGCAGACTAGTCGAATCAAAACAAACTGTTCCGCATTTCTACGTCACCCACGAGTTCAAAATGGAAGCGTTGATGGACATACGCAAGCAAATCAACGCCTACTTACCCGATAATGAAAAAGTCTCAGTCAACGACTTTATCCTCAAAGCCGTGGCATTAACCCTGCGCCAATTCCCCAATCTAAACGCCTCCATCAAAGGCAATGAAATTATACAATTTGGAAACGTCAATGTAGGCGTAGCCGTCACCGTGCCCGGCGGCTTACTGACCGTCGTCGTCAAAAACACCGACCAAAAATCGCTGCGCCAAATTTCAGCCGAAGTCAAAGCCATGGCAAGCCGCGCCCGCGAAGGCAAAGTCAAACCAGAAGACGTAGATGGCTCCACCTTTTCAACGTCCAACTTAGGCATGTACGATGTTGAAGATTTCATCGCCATCATCAACCCACCCGAAGCCGCGATTTTAGCAATTAGTTCTGCCAGAGAAGTTCCTGTTGTGGAGAATGGTCAAATCAAAGCAGGCTGGCGCATGAAAGCCACCATTTCCGTTGACCATCGCGTCAGCGACGGCGCCGAAGCCGCGCAATTTATGCAAAAACTGGCAGAGTTTTTAGAAAATCCAGTAAGAATGTTGGTATAAAAGCAAACTTCCGAAGCCTTTGAGACTTCGGAAGTTTTTTATTTACCCATACAACTCTTTCCTAAAAAACTCTGGCAAGGCAAATGCCGCTTTGTGGATGTCAGGATTAATATAATTATTCTTCCCCGGCGGGTATGGTTTATTCAAACCATTTTCCCAGGGCGTATCAGAGACGTACATAAATCCAATCCCCCCGCCGGGGTAAGTTGGGATGTTGGCATAATAATAAGCAGGATTCTTCGTCAACCTTTTGGCGGATTGATAAATGGTCTTAATTAATTCGGTATCAAAAAACGGTTGCTCACATTGAGTCGCCGCCGCGCCGCCTGGAGCCAAAGCGCGCACAACCAACTTTTGAAATTCATCCGAAAACAATCTTTCCGCCATACCAATCGGGTCAGTAGTGTCAGAAATGATGACATCAAATTGACCGGGATTCTCTTCAAGGTAGCCGAATGCGTCCCGAACGAGTAGTTTCGCGCGTGTATCCAGCCACGGGTCGCCGAAAGAAGCGGCAAAGTATTGACGAGACAAATCCACCACACGCTGGTCTAATTCGCATACCACCACTTCTTCCACCGATTCATATCGCAAGGCTTGTTGCAAAGAGCCGCCGTCCCCCCCGCCGACGATTAACACCCGCTTCGGGTTTTCAACCGCTAACATCGGCACATGCACAATCATTTCGTGATAGCCCATGTTATCGCGTTCTGTAAGTTGAATAATGCCGTCTAAAATCATGGCATTGCCGAAAAACTCAGCCTCAACAAACTGCAAATGTTGATATTGCGTTTGCTCGTCCGCCAAAATTTTCTTAACGCGAATCCCTTTGCGATAATAAGGGTGCAATTCTTCCGTAAACCAAATGCTCATACTCTCCTCTATATAATAAATAAATTTTACCAAGAAAAAACGCTTTACAAAACATTAGACCGCCAACGGCTGAAGACAATCAGTAGTCGGCGGTCATTATTAAGATTTTTATAATTTATAAACGCAACGTCACATCGCAATCGGCATCTTTGTTTCAATAGACGCTTCACGGTCTAACTTGCGCACGGCGAAATCATCCGCCCCAAACGCCTCTTTAATTCGCATTAACGCGGGCATAAAGTCTTTGCCCAAAGCGCAGGTGAATAAATCAATCGCGCAATAGTTATATTCGGGCCACGCGTGCAAACTCGCATGAGATTCCGCTAACAATAAAAAGCAAGTAAAACCATGCGGGCTAAACTTATAAAACCCTTCATCCACAACCGTCAAGCCGCTGTCGCGCACCGCTTTCGAGAAAAGCGCATAAGCGCGTTCGCTATCCATCAAAATTTCACGGTTGCAATCCGAAAGGTCAAAAATATAATGCTCGCCTAATTTTAAATTTGCGTTCACTCACACCTCCGAGGGTTAAAAAGTAAAGAACCCGCCCAGAAACAAACTCCCAAACGATTCGCAGGATGTATCCCTGCGTAACGCCTGAAACCATTTCCAAGCAGACTCTGTAGTCATATTTATACCCGCTTATTTTGCAATGTCAATCTTTTAAGCCAATGAATATTTTTTACTACAAAGCCCTTTGCAAATCAAAAACTGCATTACAGAGTTTACACAAGTCATTAACATCATACAATCAAATCTTCCGCTGATGATTCAAACAAAGCCAAAAACTATGGTTAAATGTACCCAACGCATGAAACCTGAAACCTCCATCTACATCCACATCCCCTTTTGCAAACATCGCTGCGCCTATTGCGACTTCAACACCTACGCCAACCAAGAAGGCTCAATCCCCGCTTATGTAAATGCCTTGATAAAAGAAATCGAATGGGTTGGAAAGCAAACGGATTCGACGATTAAAACAATCTTCTTCGGCGGAGGAACTCCCTCGCTTCTTTCTTCGGTTCAATTTGCTTCGATTCTTTCGGCATTATTTTCATCTTTCAGCATCCGCCCCGAAGCGGAAATTACCATAGAAGCCAACCCAGTCGCCATCTCAAACGAAAAACTAACCGCCCTGCGCCAAGCAGGCATTAACCGCATCAGTTTCGGCGTGCAATCTGCCAACGCAGAAGAGTTGCGAATGCTCGAACGCGAGCATAATTTTTTTGACGTCATCAAAGCGGTCTCTTCCGCTCGAAAAGCAGGCTTTGATAACTTAAATCTTGACCTAATTTACGGCTTACCCGAACAAACCCTATCTACATGGCAGACCACGGTCAAACGAGTTTTAGATTTGCACCCTGAGCATATCTCTGCTTATGCCCTCACGCTTGAACATGGTACTCCATTTGGCAAATGGGCTGAAAAAGGCTTGCTCCCGCTCCCCAACCCCGACCTAGCCGCAGATATGTATGAATGGGCTTGTGAATATCTAGCCGAAGCAGGCTACGCGCAATATGAAATTTCAAATTGGGCGCTAGACGATAAACCGAAGACCACAGACCGCGATTCACCGCCCCCCGTCCGCCGCCTACCCTCCTACGCTTGTCAGCACAATCTTCAATACTGGAAATCACTTCCCTATCTAGGTTTAGGCGCAGGCGCGCATGGCTATGTAAATGGAATTCGCTATTCAAATGTCTTGCGCATCAAAACATATATTGAACGACTTTCCGATACCGAATTTACCAATGACCAATTCCCATTAACGCCTGCAACCGTCAATCACAAAAAACAAAGCCTGCAAGAAAATATGTCCGACTATATGCTAAACAACCTCAGGCTAGTAGAAGTTGGGGTTGTAGAATCAGAATTCAAGTTAAGATTCGGACGCGGGCTTTTGGATGTGTATCAAAAAGAAATTGAGTCGTTAATCAAAAATGATTTGCTTGAAATAAAAACCTCCGAGTTTTCAGAAAACTCGGAGGTTTATATGCGTCTTACACAACGCGGACGTTTATTAGGTAATCAAGTTTTCATAAAATTTGTTGGGTAATTACCCTGGTGTACAAACGCAATAAGGCCAGTCGGACCATCCCCAAGGGCAATTGCCAGGGTTAGGGCTGCCAATTGCTGTGCAAGCATCAACGCCGGGCGTGTTGGGAATAGGTCCTTCTGCAATAACAGGTTGAACAATCTCTGGGCAGATTTTTGGTTCGAAGCCAGAAGGGGTAAAACCAAACGCTTGAAAACAAGTGTTATCTACAGCAAAGAGGGCTTGAAGTGGATAGTAACTATTACTGCGAACAGGTGAGCCGGCTTCTTGTTGGGTAAAAGCATCTACATAATCTAATTTAGATATGTTTTTTAAGCCGCCATCTGCCATAACACTATACATAAATGTTGAACCAACCCATGATTTTTTTATAGCAAATTGCACGGTAGCATATTCGCCTGCATTAATTCGCACCCAAACAACATCCGGATCTTCACCAACATTCTGGCTAACGCTAGAGATTAATGTATCATATCCATTTCCAGAAAACGGCGCATCGGATTTGCTTGGAGATGCGCCAGCGGTATCTCGGTTTGTGTCTTGATAAATTTGAACGTTGCCAGCAGTCCATTCTTGGGAGTATGGCGGTTGTGCGAGAATAAGGTAGTCGCCGAAACTATCTAAATTTTTGTCTATTTCTACGCCAAAGTTAATACTAATAGAGTTGTTTGGGGCTTTTCCTACCATGCCGATAGAGATGTAATACCAATCAGTGTCTTCGCTAATTGAAAATGAAGCAATGTCTATATCTGGCAGGTAGGTCATATCTTGCAAAAAAGGTCTCTCTAAGCGGTTGATGTCATACGAATCGCCATAAGGTGCGCGTTTTTCTGAGGCGGTATCTATTGAGGTCACATCTGGATATGGTTTTGCTTCTGGAGCAGAAACAGGAAATGTTTGATGAATAGAGGTAGGGGTTTCTGCGGGCGGCTGTGGAGAAGGTTGTTCAGCGCTTGCAGAAAGTAATTCTTCAGTCTCTAGTTGAGCGCTTGGCATGTTACATGCTTGTAAAACGAGCATTAAAATAGCAATAACGAAGTAACTTTTTCTTTTCATGCTATTCATCTCCTTTTGTATATAAAAATTATCATAGATATTGCATGAAACGGCAATATTACAAAAGGGCTATCGGTTAGATGTAAAACAATAGTGAATAAAATTATTTTTTAGGTTTATGTTTCAATGCCGCATGAGCCGCCGCCAACCGCGCCACTGGCACACGGAACGGGGAACACGAAACATAATTATTTCCAATCAGATGACACCATTCAATTGAGTCAGAGTCGCCGCCATGTTCACCACAGATGCCTACTTCAAGGTCAGGTCTAGTTTTACGCCCGCTTTGGATTGTCCAACGCATTAACTCGCCGACGCCTTCGCGGTCTAAAGTTTGAAATGGATTCTTCTCCAAGATACCCTGCTCTTGATATGTGACCAAGAAATTTCTTTCGGCGTCATCACGCGAATAAGCAAACGTCATTTGAGTTAAATCGTTTGTTCCAAACGAAAAAAACTCCGCTTTTTCAGCCACCCGTCTCGCAGTGAGCGCGGCGCGCGGAACTTCAATCATCGTGCCAAATTTATATTTAAACTTGATTCCTTTTTCTTTCATTACTTTTTTCGCAATAGATTCAAGGCGCGGTTGAATCCACTCTAATTCTTTAACAGTTCCCACCAGCGGAATCATTATCTCTGGTTTGACTTTGACGCCGCGTTTCACGCAATCTGCCGCCGCTTCAAAAATGGCGCGCACTTGCATTTCTACAATTTCAGGCATGAAAATGCTCAAACGCACGCCGCGCAAACCTAACATCGGGTTTGATTCGCGCAAAGTGCGAATTGCGTTCAACAAATTTTCTTTTTCTTTCAAGCCTTGCGTTTCGCCTCTCACTCGCAAAGCGACGATTTCTTCAAACAGTTTTTCTTCATCAGGCATAAACTCATGCAGAGGCGGGTCAATTAAGCGGATGATAACGGGATAACCATCCATCGCTTCAAACAAACCGTCAAAATCTTTGCGTTGATACGGGAGCAATTGATTCAAGGCTTTCACTCTCTCTTTAGAGGTTTTTGCCAGAATCATTTGTTGCACAATAGGTAAACGCTGCGCTTCAAAAAACATGTGTTCGGTGCGGCATAAACCAATGCCGACTGCGCCATACGCACGCGCACGTTGAGCGTCTTTTGGATAATCGGCATTTGCCCACACTTGCAAACCTGCGCTTGGATAACCCTTGCGAATATTTTTACGCGCACAAACCTCATCTGCCCATTTGAGCAAAGTCATTAATTCGGTTTGTTCTTCCAAAGTCGGCTCAATGGTTGCGATTTTGCCAACAAACACTTTGCCGCTTCCGCCATCTACAGAAATCCAATCGCCTTCATGGATTGTGATTTCATTCGCCGTCATAGTTTTATTTTCAAGGTCAATATGAATCGCCGAAGCGCCCACCACACATGGAATTCCAAGTTGACGCGCCACCACCGCCGCATGTGAAGTCGCGCCGCCTTCGCTAGTCACCACGCCTTTAGAGGCTATCATGCCATGCACATCATCAGGTTTTGTAAATGGACGTACCATGATGACTTGTTGATGATGTTCCTTCGCCATCTTTTCAGCAGTATCCGCCTCAAAATAGACTTGCCCAACCGCCGCGCCGGGAGAGGCATTCACCCCGCGCGCAAAAAATTTGCCATCCCTCTCCGCTGCTTGCATGGCAGAAAAATCAAATTGAGGGTGAAGCAACGCATCTACATGGTCAGGCGTAATGCGCAAAAGGGCTTGCTCGCGCGTTATCAAACCTTCCTTCGCCATATCCACTGCAATTTTCACGGCGGCTTTGGCGGTTCGCTTACCATTGCGCGTTTGGAGCATCCACAACTTCCCTTGCTCAATGGTAAATTCCACATCTTGCATTTCTTTGTAATGGCGTTCCAACCGTTCCGTTATTTTCATAAATTGCTTGTATGTACGCGGCATATATTTTTTTAGACGCTCAATCGGCTCGGTATTACGAATGCCCGCCACTACATCTTCCCCCTGCGCATTGATTAAGAACTCGCCCATCATTTTCTTCTCGCCAGTAGAGGGGTTGCGCGTAAAAGCCACGCCTGTCGCCGAGTCTTCGCCCATATTGCCGAATACCATCGTACAAATGTTAACAGCCGTACCCAACGAATCAGAAATGCCCTCTTTTCTTCGATACGCTACCGCGCGTTTACCATTCCACGATTTGAAAACCGCTTCAATTGCTAGGTATAGTTGTTTGTATGGGTCTTGGGGAAAGCGCTTGCCTGTTTCTTGCTGATATACTTGCTTATATTCCCCCACAATTTTTTGCCAATCTTCCGCCCTCATTTCCACATCTAACTTATAACCTTTTTTATTTTTATATTCCGCCAGCCGATGTTCAAACGCTTCGTCCGCCACATTCATAACCACCGTGCCAAACATCTCAATCAAGCGGCGATACGAGTCCCATGCAAACCTGGCGTTGCCCGTCGTAGCAATCATTCCTTGCGCCACTTCATCGTTCAAACCGATGTTTAGGATGGTCTCCATCATCCCGGGCATCGAAAACTTAGCGCCCGACCGAGACGAAACCAACAATGGATTCTTCGGGCTACCAAACTTTTTCCCTGTCTTTTTTTCTATCACTTTGAGCGCTCTTAACGTTTGAGCCCATAACCCTGCTGGAAACTTCCCCGCTTTTTGATAAGCAATACATGCTTGCGTAGTGACTGTAAAAAATAAGGGAACTGGTATGCCAGCCCGCGTCATATCTAATAAGCCAGCGCCTTTTCCTCCCACAATTGCCTTAACCTCATCCCACGACCCCCGCGCAAGTTTTTCAACCTTGCTAAACTCGTCATATAAGTAAATCCACTTTTTCATTGGAAACCTCCAAATGTAACGGATTTCACGAGCCTTCAATTCGCATTGTACCAAAAGTTACAAACAAACACAACCGTACAAAAACGTTAAGAAAAATAAACTTGTAAACATATTGCAAAGTTAAAAATGGTACAAATGGGAGATAATAATAGCGTTTAGGAAAAACTATGAACCCAAAAGTATTAGTCATTGACGACGACGTCGCTATCACCGAACTCATGAGCATGTTGCTCAAAACGCATGGTTTTGACGTCACCGCCACCAACAACGGCGCAGACGGCGTAAACCTCGTCAAAATAAAATCGCCCCATGTCATCATCTTAGACTTAATGATGCCCGATATGGACGGCTGGCAAGTGTGCAAAGCCGTGCGCACCTTTAGCAACGCGCCCATTTTGATTCTTTCCGCTATCAACGACCCCCGCTTGGTCGCCAGCATTTTAGACGCAGGCGCAGACGATTTTCTCGTTAAACCTGTGCCAAGCGGCGTGCTGGTCGCTCACATTCGCAAGATGATGAGACGAACCGGCGCCTTACACTTGCCCGCCGATGACGCGCCCGCAGAAAAAAAAATTAGATTGAACAACACCGCGCCTCTCGCTTCCTAACGGGGCGCCTGCTTCCGCTTCGGAGATATGCCCTTCGCCTCAACAGAAGGGCATGTATTTATTTAACGCCCAATCCCCTTCCCTAACGGTAGTCAGTCATTTCATCTCTTCTAACTTGCTTAATTCCTCGCGCGCAAACTCTATTGCCTGCTCGCGCGTTTGAATTTTCCCATCCGCCTGATTTTCTCGAATTACCTCCAACAGTTCGCCTAGCAGGCGGCTTGGCTTGAGATTCAACGCTTTCATCAAATCATTGCCATTCACCAAGCGCGGAGGCGAAACCGCCTCTTGCGGCTTTTCAAAATAATGCTCTAATAAGATTTTTGAAATTTCTAAGTAAATATTCCAAGTCTTCAGGGTCATTTCTTTATGACGTGTGCCGCGCACATCGGCAAGCGCGAGGAAGATTAAATCTACGCCCGCTTTACCAGCGTCGCGGAAGAACCGATAAACCGTCCTGCGGGTCGGGTATTCGTTTTCATTTTCTAATTTGCTGACAAATGAATGAATGCGCATGTGGTTTTTGACGAGGGTTTTCAATCGGTCTATCTCGTCGGCGCTTAAGTGAAAAGAATGCGCTCGTTTTGCGATTACATTAGCGCCTTGTTCGTCGTGATTAAAAAATCGGATGCGACCGTTTTCGTCAATGGTTTTGGTATCGGGCTTGCAAACATCGTGATATAACGCGGCGAAAAATAGTAAGGAACGATGCGTGCGGTCTATATTTAATGATTCGGAAAAATATTGGGCAATTTGCCCGCGGAATTTTCCAAGTTGGGTATGCAGGGCTTCGGCAAATTCGTTTTTGAAGTTTGCCTCGCTCGCGGCGGTTTGGGGGCGTAATAAGTTAGATAAAATTCTTTCTAAATAATCTAAAACGGATAAAGTATGCGTCCACACTTCAAACACATGCGGAGGCGATTGGTTTACGTCTTTCATTTTCAGCAGTTCGGGCATGAGTTGTTCAATGATGCCCAGCATATCTAGCGCTTTGATTGAGTCGCTAACGCGCTTTGAATTTAAGATTTTGAATATTTCATCACGAATTCGTTCAACGGATACAGAACGGATAAGCGGATGCGCTTGGGTCATCCATTCTCGAGTTCGTTTATCTATGGCGAAGTCAAATGTTGCGGCAAGGCGCACGCCGCGCAAAATACGGACGGGGTCGTCTGTCAAAGAGGTCGGTGAACACGCCCGAATGATTTTTGATTCAATATCTTTTACGCCTTCGGTGGGGTCGAGCAAAGTATCGTTTTGCAAGTTGTAAGCGATGGCGTTGATAGTAAAGTCGCGGGCGCGTAAATCTTCTTCTAAGGCTTGTTCTGAGCCTATTGAAGAAGATTTGCCGCGATATTTTGTAAAGTCTAAGAAGATTCTTGTGTTGTTTTCGTGAACGATGACTCGCCCAGTGTCGCGTTCATCATCTAGGGGGACGAAATCGGCTTTGAGGGCGTTGGCGATTTTTCGGGCTAGGGCAATGCCTCCCGAGGGCAGGGCAAAATCAAAGTCAGAAGAGAAGCGCGAGAGAAATACATCCCGCACGGCGCCGCCAACGAGATAGATTTCTTGCCCGGCAGGCAAAATATCTTTTATTTTTTGTATCAATGGCGGGAGTGAAAAATGGATGGGCATGAAAATAATTTCTGGTTTTTCTTTGTGACGCGTGGCTTGCGCCGCAAGCAGGGCTTGTTGCGGCGTGCCGCCTTGCGCGACAATGCGTCCTTTTAGTTTTGCAACCCAACGCCCTGCATACGGATTTTTATTTTCTTCCATTATCCCACCTATTAAGAGTTACTCCGAAGGTTTATATTTATTCAAATCTACAACGCCGATAAAAGGTAAATTACGATAATACTCATCAAGGTCGAGACCATATCCAAACACAAATTTATTTGGAATGGTAAAGCCAAGATAATGAATAGGAACTTCGGCTTCGCGGCGTTCGGGTTTATCCAGCAAAGCGCAGACTTTCAATGTTTTTGGCTGGCGTGTTTCCAGCAATTGCAAAACAGATGAAATTGTATGCCCGCTATCTACAATATCTTCGACAAGGATAACGTTTCTATCAAGAATATCCATTTGCAAATCTAATGTGACTCGCGCCGAGCCGCTTGATTCGCGTTTGCCAATTCCGTACGATGAAACTGCCATAAAATCCATCATGTGCGGAATGGTAATGTGCCTGCTCAAATCAACCATAAATGGCACGCCGCCGCGCAAAATGCAAATGAGAAGCAAATCTTGATTTTGATAATCCGCGCTGATTCGCTGACCGAGTTCTTTCACTCGGGCTTGCAAGGTTTTTTCGTCTATAAGAATTTCGGATAGTACGTCTTTATAGTTTTGCATTAGATGAACATAGCGCCTTA
The DNA here is from genome assembly GCA_034434495.1 of Anaerolineales bacterium. Classification (GTDB taxonomy): domain Bacteria; phylum Chloroflexota; class Anaerolineae; order Anaerolineales; family Villigracilaceae; genus Villigracilis. The sequence goes on along the minus strand of DAOTZE010000024.1, from coordinate 8,928 downwards.
TGTTTTAGATATAGTATTTATGTTATTTTAATATAAAGCGCGATTATAGGTTAAGTCCTTTTGGGCAATTCGAAAATCTGTTTTTTTAAAGAGCAAATGTAGATATAGGAAGGCTTACCTCTCTTCCCCCTCCTCCAGCCACTGCTTCTCCTCCTCATCCACATACCCCAGCGGCGCATACGCCGCGACGGGAACTACCCTCCCCATCTCCGCTTCCGCGATGGCAAGGTTGGTGTTGGAATCCGCTCCGCAATGAGCAGACTCCTTCCAGCGTTTTTCCACTTTGGATTGACGCCGCTGGACTTCGGTCGAGCCGTCCTTTTCCCGTTTCCGCTTGCCCGCGGCAACCAATGCAGCAGGGAAAGCGGCGCGGTCAGGTCGGGGTGACGCGCGGAGGATGCGCCGGGCGTCGTCCATGTCCGCGATGAGTCGCTCGCTATGCTGGCAGAATCACCATCCACTGCGGCGGCGGAACTCCCAAACGTCTGTCTCTCGCCGGGCAAGTTAGAGGCTTGCTCTACAGGCGGCGCAAAGGTCGGGAAGGAAATTAAAGCATTGAGCATGGTCGCAATTTTAGCGGAGGTCTAACCCAGCCGCCAGTCCTTTGCTTGGCAGCGCTCATGGCGGAGTTTTTCAGCATCGCTTCCAGCACGGCGTTGCTCGGCAGGTAGTTCTGAATCTTCGCCTGCTCGCGCATCTGCTCTTTTTGGGGTGGCGCAGGGAATTCGACAACGGAAGTCGCCTTGCCATATTCAGCCAAGCGGCTTAAAAGCGTCAGCCCCACAAAAAGACAAAAGCCATTGGCGCTACGCTAAAGATTATTGCCCGGAAAATTAGCCAGCGAAATAGATTCACATCTTGTAGTTTGAACGTTGCTCTAATTGCGTTATAGTGAAAAAGCATGATAATCACATAAAACCCGCCCCATATTAAGCGAGTTGGAGGATATATAGCCAAGCCTACCCATATACAAATAAAAATTATAGTTTTTATGAACGAGCCTTGCAAAGCGTTAAAAACTTCTAAATAGCGAATAACCCACAACAAATCGTTTGAAAAACCATTTTCCAACGCTTTTCTATACCATCTAGCCATCTGATAGAGCCGAACAGGACTTGTGGAAAGATAAAAAGCACCAAAAGACCATGCAAACAATGGATTAGCAGGCTCAAGGTCAACGCATCGTTGATAAAACTCCTCCGCCTTTTTGCCGTTTCTGATTCTCAGGCAAGCAAAACCTGCAAGCCACTGTGCAACAGGGTTGTCGCGATGAGTCTCAGCTAAATCTATGAGATCTCTGTAATCGTTTCTTGATAACGCTGTTATCCACGCAATTAATAGCGACCTCGCGTCATTCATTTCTTCACGGTTCGCAAACACTTCTAAATCAGTAGACTTACCATGAATCGCATTGAGAAAACAGGAAAATAATTGGGCGTCAAACGCAGATGTTCGCTTTTCCTCAATGTCTCTTTGCGCTAAATCAAATTGTCCCTTGAAAATTTTTTTATAGAAATCCATCGGTAATATTCCTTGAGATTCAACATCCAAAAGCTGGGCAAAGCTGTTCTTTCGTTATTGGATACCCTGAAAGAGCAGCCGCTACAGTCAAAACTAAAATCGTGGTCGCAAGCGCTACCTGCAACGGCTTGACTTCCACATACACCCCTTTGCTGATGTTCCCCTTCATCCCTGCGCCGCTGGTTGCTACGTCTGCATAATTCAAGTCTATGGATACAGTGGTATTCCAGCCGTCCCAGTGGGCATACGCATTGAGCGAATAGCCCAGAGAACTAGAAAATCCATCTTGAGTAAATCCAAGTCCGACGGGAAACCTGATACTGCTTGATATTTCAGCCGTGTCAAAATTAACCATGGCAAACGCAGATGGCTTGTCCGACTCATTAATTGTTCCAGCTCCAAACCCATCGGTTCGCAATTCAGCGCCAGGGTTGGCATTCGAGCCGAAGTTCCATGCTGTCACTGTGCCAAAAGAAATCATTTTTCCCGGTGCGAAAATTTTTGCAACAGGAACGGGGTTGCGATTACTTGCCACTTCAACCGAGGGGATTGTTCGAACCAACTGAACGGCTTCTTGAACAGAAAATGAAGGTATCCACCAAGGTTTGGGTTTATCGAAGACGGTAGGCGTGCACACTAGAGCGGGCAGCGCGCTTTGCCCCCGCACCGCCTCCCACGCCCGTTGACCTTCGCCCTCCTCCAGCCACTGCTTCTCCTCCTCATCCACGTACCCCAGCGGCGCATACGGCGCGACGGGAACAACCCTCCCCATCTCCTCCTCCGCGGCAGAGAGGTTGGTGTATTTCTCTTTCGCATTTTGCGCCGCCACCGCCTGACTTAACCCCTGCGCATTGGCAATCGCCACACCAAAACCTTTTGTGCTTGCGCTTGCTTTCAACTTGTCAATCTCCTCTTTGCTTGCGCCTTGACCTTCTAACGCCTTTATCCAAGCCTGTAAAGTCGCTTGACCTTGCAGCCAATTGCGTATTTTCAACTGCTCTATCATCGCTATTCTACCCGCTTCTATCGCCGCGTTTTTCGCTTCCACTTCGGCGGTCACTTCGGCAGCGTTGCGGCGGGCGGCTTGTAATGCCGCGTGATTGCCCATTGCCCATCGCACTTGCATGCGCTTACGCCTGGCAGAATTTAGATTGGTCATTTGCAGCCCTTTACGGGACGACAGGACCATCATTCGTTATGTGCTGCCCGTCCAAATAAACCAATCTGCGCAAGTCGCTGCCATCTTGATTGATGACATATACATAAGACGCTGGATTATCATAAGTTCTACCGACAAACACAATTTCCCCGCTAGAAGAAACAGCAGCTACAACACTACCGGCTGTCAAGCCAGAAACCAAAACTCGATTTTCTGTGCCGTCAATACTTGAAAGTATGATACTAGAAGGGGAATCGATTTTTTTATTATGGCTGTATACAATGTGTTCCATATCTGGAAGAAAGACAGGATAGATATACCAACCTTTTTCACCGTTCAAACATTCAACACTGCGCATTTCTAAATTCACTAATAGGCATACGTGGTCATCCAGCGTCACCATGTTAGTTGCCGCCCATTTGCCGTCAGGAGATACAGTAAGTTCAAAAAAATCGGACTGGAAGCCAACAATGTTCAAAGACTCGACCTTTCCGCTTTCTATATCCACAAGCGCCAAATCCGAATATGCGATTTGATTATCGCCACCCTGAACGTAATAGGAAAAAATGACTTTGTCGTCATTCGGCATAAACGCCATGCCGCCTATCTTTGCGCCAGCAGGCAAATCTTCTCCTGCTTTTGCAAGCCATTTCCTTTCATCCGTTTCCAAATCCCATAGCAAAATCTTCGCCCCGAGAATTGGTCTATAAAGCACGTAACGCTTGTTATGAGAAAATTTTTTGAACACAGCGTTTACCTCATCCTCCAACTGCCTCACCGGGTCATTCTCCATAGCGGGCTTCCCGCTCAGGTAAATCAGACCGTCCTGCCAATAGATTTGCTCGTCTATCAACGACTGGGGAAGTTCTTCAGGCGAGAAAATATCGCGCGCCGCAGGCTGCAACACAACATCTTTCGCAGGCGTCGCGCAGGCCGCCAGAAGAACGAATGCCAAAAACAGCCATAATTGTTTCCTTTTCATATATGCCTCACACTTCCACTCAAGGTATTGCCTGGATGGCTCGCTGAACGAGCGGCGTAGAAGCAAGGGTTTCAAGGGCTGCTCCGACTCCCGCCGATTCCCAAACATAAACAAAAACCCCAGCAATCGCTGCAATCCGAGGCCAGCGATGAATGCTCACCGTCCCCTTCAACTGGAAACTCTCAGAGATGGCAATCGTTTCTCCTGTAGGAAGGGTATTGGTTTTGGTGGTCGAAAACCCGGATGCTTGCGATACCTTTAGGCTTGCCCAATCCTTCCCTAGAATATCTATATCAATTGTGCTCACGTTTACTATTTTCACTTGAGGATCGTCCTTTGTGGGGGGTGACGCTATTTGCCCAACGCTCAAGGCAAACGGCTGAATGAAATAATCCACACGAGAGCCATCTGATTTTTCTTTGCCTTTTAAGGTGAGATGCCCGTTGGAAAAATTGAAATCCAACCATCCCGACGGATTGGATGTAAATTTGGTTGCCGTTTCAACGCTAATGGAAGCGCTTTGATACACCCAGGTTTCAAATCCATTTCTGGCGGAAAACTGGGGATAAATTATCTCGTCTACAAACAGGTTTCTTGAGTCAAAGGGACCTTGATAGGAAACGCTCATCCACGAAAAGGGATGCCGAACAAATCTATCCACTTTATCTTGAATCCACTCCCCTGCCCGCTGCCACCACGATTTCGGCTGTTGGATGTTCTCCGGCGTACAAACGGGGGGCGGCGTAACAACCTCTGCCCGTTCGCCTTGATGGTACACCCGCACCGCCTCCCACGCCCGTTGACCTTCCCCTTCCTCCAGCCACCGCTTCTCCTCCTCATCCACATACCCCAGCGGCGCATACGCCGCGACGGGAACAACCCTCCCCATCTCCTCCTCCGCGGCAGCGAGGTTGTTGTATTTCTCTTTCGCATTGCGTATGGCTTGTCCTTGCAAGCAATTCCGTATCATTTCTCCATCATCGCTATTCTACCCGCTTCTACCGCCGCGTTTTTCGCTTCCGCTTCGGCGGTCACTTCGGCGGCGTTGCGGCGGGCGGCCGGCGCGGGGATGAGGATGCGGGCGGTCTCGCGGCTTTCGTTGCCGGCAAGGTCGCGGGCGGTGACCATCACGTCGTATGTTCCAACGGGGGCAAGCGTGCCGTCGGCAAAGGTTCTATCCCAGGCGATGGAGGTCGTGAAGGAATCGCCATTGGCTTCATACGAGCGGACAACTTTCTGCCATCTGCCCTGCGGGTCGCGGATTTGGATTTCCACGCCGCTCAGCCTGCTTCTTGTCTCGGATTTCCACTGCGCTGCTGCTCTTTCTCCCATACAAATCGTAACAAAATTGGCTTTCCTTCCACTTTTTCCCATTCGCGAATTTTCAGGTAAGACAAGAAGGACGACAGCAAAATGTCAGTAAAGAGTAATCCAAAGACTAATAAAAATATGCCTATCACGATGCCTTCGTGTCCAAACGCCCGGCGAAATGCAATGGCTATACCTGGTATCAGATAATGCAATTTTTCTAACCGCCTAAGCCATTTTACAGCACCTTTCGCCTTCGTTTCATCGCCGGCTTTCTGAATGGCTAACCAAACTCCACTTGCTTTAGCAGGATCATCGTCATAAGTCCAACTCTTCTCATCCAGGTACTGTTTGAGAAACCCTTTGCGCCTTGCTAATTCAAATTGCTGCACGCCTCGCTGATTGCTGCGAAATACCAGAAAAATACTTACTAAAATGAGTACTAAGGCTGAAAAAAGAGAAGAAAATCCTCCACCTGTGAAAATAAGGGCAGAGCCTGTAATAAATGATTGAAGCACAACTGTCACAGAAGCTGTTGCCCTCCAGAGCATAATGTCTCGCCAATACCGCACGCGTAAACTAACACCCAAGTTCAAAAACAAGCCAATCAGAAATATGACAAAAACTAATCGCAGTACACTTTGAGGTATTTCAAAAATCAAAGATATTGCGCTAACTGAAGAAAGAGCAGTAACAGCTAAGGGACCTCCCACTACATATCGTCTTCGTCCTCTGCCAAGCAATTTTGAAAGCAGCTTGGGTTCTTGCCATATTTGCACATTGTTAGAGCCGCGCATTGCCAATCTCCTTAGTCTCGAAAGCAATTATGGTGTAGGCGGTCGAGTTGGACCGGGTGCTGTGGGCATGCTGGTATGACCAGGAACAGGCGTTCCTGATGGCTGCACGTCTGGATTTTGTCCCAATGGAGTGGGCGTTTCTGTCACTTGTGGCGTAGGCGGGGTTGGCACACGTGGATATTTCTCTGTATCAAAGGCTTGCTGCATCGAGTTTATCATGCTTCCCCCAAAAGAGTGGGCACCTTTTTCCAAGTGTTGGCTCAGCCAATCACTCCAACGATAACGCTCGGCAAGATAATCCCATCCTATACTCACGACGCTGTCCACCACGACTTTTGTAGCAAGTATTGCAACAGGATTACCGCCCGTTACGGCGCCGGCCAAAGCTCCTGCCACCCAGCCAGCTATCTCACTCGCAATAAATCCGCCTGTATCCACAATCAGGTCGGCAGTGGTTTGATGCCAGGGATTCTTGTTGCGAATATTCTTGACCAGATTGGGGGTAACCGTCAAGCCCCAGCCAATACCTGTCAGTACGCCAGGACTGAAGTCGTCCAGTATGCGCCCAATCAGACGGATGGTTGTGTCCGTTTTGAGCGTGTATTTCAGGGGACCGGCTACATCATCCATACCAAAACCTTTCAGCATAGGCAGGATGATAGGAATATCAGGAAAACCTTTTGTCTTTTGCATCAATTTGACGGCTTCGTCTTCGGTAGACAAGCCCCACCAAGTAGAAGGGCTGCTTATCCACTCCCCCGCCCACTGCCACCAGGACTTCCGCTGTTCCATCGGCTGCGGATCGGCCCACTCGCCTTGACGGTAGCGCTGGTAAGCCTGCTGCGCCTCCCAGCGCGCGGACTCGGCGTAGTCTTGCTGCTTCCACTTTGCCATATCCCAGCTGGAGCGTGCTTGTTGCTGTGCACTTCGCTCAGCAGCTTCTTCAGCGTGCTGGATTTTTTGCTCCATCGCCTTCCAGGAAGCAACCAGCCTTGCCTGCGCCGCCTGTTTGAGCGAGGCCAGCAATCCCAGCGCCGCGCTGACGCCCTTCGTGCGCGCTTCCGCCTGCACCCGTGTCTGTTCGGCCTGGCTCAACCCCGATTGCGCCAGCGCATTCCGCACCATCGCCTGCCCCATCAGCCAGTTGCGCAGCTTCAGCGCTTCCATCTTCGCCCGCCGCGCTGCTTCCAGGGCGGCATTTTTGGCCTCCACTTCCGCCCGCACGCGCTCGGCTTGCTGATACTTTTCACTTTGACAGGCTTGACTGATTGCGTCAGCGCAGCAGCATTTGACAGCGAAGGTAAACCCAATCCTCATGAAGACACATCGGCAGAAATTTACCCAGTTTCATCTGCCAGCGGTACGGGATAAAACAACAATCCCGTCAACCCATTCTCTTCCACTACACGCTTGAATTCGTCTGAAACAAACAACCGTGAGAGACCCAATTCCGGCAGACGAAAGATATGGATGTCCTCTAATCGCTCCCAGTAAAACGCATATTTTATAACTTCCATAATGCGCCCAGAGCTTTTGAACCGGACGACTTCTGCATGATCTACATCCAAACAATCCACATACTTGACGTGCAAGCCATAGTATGGACCAACAGGGGTTTCAACAGGTAGAAACTCAACTTGAGTGGTGATCAAGGGCTCTAATAATATTCGTGCACGTGGACTGATTGCATCCATCAACAGTCCAGTAGCCATAAAGTCTGCTACAGGCTTCCTTTTCTCTTCTCTCTTTTTTCCTTTCTCCCCTTCCCATAGTTCTAATGATAGCAGTTCCCATTTGTCTGGAAATGGGTAAGTTTTTAGCCTTTCATCAAGCCCCAATGACACGTCCACAGGTAATTGAGTGCGAAACATTCTATATTCGTTGCAATTGACCAAAACATCCCAGAACACTCTTCTCATTATTTACCTCCTGCTGCGTGGATACGTGCCGTCTAGCAATTGCTGACCAATTCTTTGGAGGATTTCAATTACCTCATCTCTGCTGATGGCTTTTGTTAAGTCTTCATATACGGTCTTCATGTAAACCTTATCATTTGCCAGACCATTGTGAATAGGTTTTGGCAAGAATATACCGTTTTCTGCGTCGTTGATACCAATTCCCCATTTTTCCAGTATCTGTCTGGATTTGACAGCATATTCATCGCTATGTCCGCTTGGCACGATGTGATGTGCTTCATACCCTGCTGGTTTGACCTGCCCGGTTGCCTTCGTAATGTTTCGCTCCAGTTTTTTGGCATTGCTTGACGTAGCAGCAGATTTTGCTGAAGCAAACAATGCCTGCCCGCTCCTGACTGCATTGACTATACTCGCTGATGTCACCAGGGCACCATGCGCCGCTAACGCTGCCCCTGCCGCCACTGCTGCGCCGCCTCCGGCAAAGCACAGCACCACCGTCCCGCACGAGACCACCGTGCCACCTGTCGCTGTGGCAACACCGCTTCCCATCTCCCAAAGGCCCTGCACAATTCCTACCAAACTGCCAACAAAGCGCCCCGCCTGATACCAGACCGAACGCCCGCTGTGCAGATTTTCCCAACTGGTCTCGTAGTTTCGCCGTACGTCAGGCGGCATGGGAGCAAGCACGGCCAGAGCATCCAGGTTGTTCTGTACACTTTGGAGAGCAAAGCCGCTGATGAAATCAGCCGCAGCATTCACTGCCGGCTGTCCGTAGCGGAACCAGCCTGCTGCGGTAGCGAGAAGCACCTGTTTTGCGAATGGGCTTTTTTGCCCCAATGCTATCAGGCCATCTGCGATCTTTTCTTCTGCCCGTTGCCATAGCGACTTCGGCTGTGCCATCGGCTGCGGGTCTGCCCGCTCGCCCTGGCGATAGTGCTGATACGCCCGCTGCGCCTCCCACGCCCGTTGACCTTCCCCCTCCTCCAGCCACCGCTTCTCCTCCTCATCCACATACCCCAGCGGCGCATACGGCGCGACGGGAACAACCCTCCCCATCTCCTCCTCCGCGGCAGAGAGGTTGGTGTATTTCTCTTTCGCATTTTGCGCCGCTTGGGCAATGCGCCAATTCCGTATTTTCAACTGCTCTATCAGCGCTATTCTACCCGCTTCCACCGCCGCATTTTTCGCTTCCGCTTCGGCGGTCATCTGGGCGAGTTGCGCCGCTTCTTCCTCTTCGCGTTTCTT
>DAOTZE010000023.1:0-1941 GCA_034434495.1 Anaerolineales bacterium | reverse complement strand
GGAATATCATCCACAATCAAAACCCGAATTTTGGGATGATTGGCTAAAGTGTCTGACTGAAACATAATTCTTCCTACTCCCACCCGTTTAGTTTGAAAGCCTACTTCAATCTCAACAAGCGCCCAACGCCTGAGCTTAGCCGCCGCCGGGCCAGCAAAGTATGGTACGCTAAAAAGTGATATTACCAGCAAGGTGAGGTCAAAAATCACAGCGGTAGGCGGTCGGCTACAGCGAATTGTTAGCCAGCCTCCCCACGCTACGGTAACAGCCTTTAGATAACATATCCTAACGTTTTCATTATTTGCTTGGTCTGTGGACGTTCATATATCCACAGGTAAAAACTGTCAACATACCATAATCGTCTGTCTGAGTCGTAATTAAATTCGCGCTGATGGTATTCTTCAACGATTAAGTCCCAGATTTGCGCTGAGATATTAATAAAATCTGCATAGGTCATTTGATTTTCGATGTAGTCGGGACTAACACTCAAAATAAAATATGCCCCCCACTCTGAGCGTTTATTTTTTATGGCAAAACGGTCAGGATAAACTTTACCTAATGCTTCAGTTAGGATTGAAATCCCCAAGTAAGGACGACGGCCCAAATTAAGCACTTCATCAGGATTAGAATTATGGGCTACATTTGAGAGCATAGTTTTGAATGCTTCTCTAATTTCGTTCACCGAGTTATTTTGAACAATATTAGACAGTAGTCCAAGATGCAACGATTCGTGGATAGCCCAAATTTCATCCTGCAAAAACTCTAGAAATTTCTTATCATCTGGTCGTCCATCTTCCAATAAAACCTTTCGGAAAAATCTTTGTTGGTGTTGGCCTTCTTGAGTAACATTATTGAGGTGGTTTTGGGTGTGATGTTGAGAGAAGTAATCTGCCAGCAACTTCTTTGCTTTTTGTTTTTCGGCTGATGTTAAAGTAATACTCGACATTTTGATGATTCTCCCTTGCTATACTAACCACCAGGAGGATAGTTTTTGGCTGGCTAACGCTTGAGCTTAGCCGCCGCCGGGCCAGCAAGGCTGGGTACAATAAAAGTGACGTTGCTGGCAAGGTGAGGTTGTAAATCGCAGCGGTAGGCGGTCGGCTACAGCGAATTGTTAGGCGGCGCTTTTGGGGGCCAAGAACCGCCGGGGCTATACCTACTCCTTTAATTCGTCTCCGCCTCCACCGCTTTCCAAAAGTCTTCATGGCGAATACCCCCCGTTTCCTGTATCCGCTGTTCTGCCGCTTCCAAGAGTGCCTGAAACTTTTTTGAATAAGCCAACAACAAACGCTCAATCTCATCTTCATCCGAAATAGCTAACAAAACAGCCACAGGTTTGCCATTTTTAGTGACAATCACCGGCTCTTCTTGCGACGCTTTCACAAACGAACTAAATTGGGCTTTGATTTCAGCAATCGGCGCAATTTTCATCAACTAAATTCCTTTCCTCCGATGTACAATTTATTTCTTTCCTTGACCCCGATTGCCAAAATGTAGACTTCTCGTTTCTCTTCCCGAACCCGATAAAATACCCGAAACTGATTTTTAGGGCCAAACCGGAGTTCCCATCTGGCCCCGAAGGTGATAGGGCGTCCCAGAGGTTTACGATTTGTCGTTTCAATATTTGGCTCAAAGGTTAATTGTTCTTCAATGGTGGTGCGAATAAGCGAATGAAATTTCCGTTCAATAGCCCGGAGATGGTTTCCGGTTTCAGAGTCATAAATGAGGTCAAAAGGTTGTTTGTGTACCATTCTGTACACAATTATAGTCAAGTTTTAGCGTTTTGCAAGGTAAGGTTCATCTCTTCGCCGCCTAACGCCTGAGCTTAGCCGCCGCCGGGCCAGCAAGACTGGGTACAATTAAAGCCGACTTTGTTGGCAAGCTGAGGTTGACAATCCGAGCGGTAGGCGGTCGGCTACAGCGAATTGTTGGGCGCGGCCT
>DAOTZE010000022.1:0-94994 GCA_034434495.1 Anaerolineales bacterium | reverse complement strand
GGTTTGGTTTGGTTTGGTTTAGGCATACAAAAATCCCTCAATGCAAAAACTTATCTCACATTATATCCACGAGGCTTTTTACAAACAAGGCAATTTTATATACAAGTTTGTTAGGCGGCGTTTCGTTTTATACAGGCTGCTTTATATTGCTACTCATATTTTTTCAACTAGACAGAAACTTTCCCCTAGACTAAACTTACCCCAATCTCGTTCGGAGGAACACATATGGATTTACACAACATAGATAACGCCGCCACGCGACGCATTGAAGCGTTACGTCAACGCGTGCAAATGATGAAAGACCACGATTATTATTTTTATAATCAGCCTGTCGAAGAAATTTTAGAAGGTGCAAAAGTGCGCGTGCGCGGGCGCATTATGGGCATGTACGCTTCTTATTCTTATTTAGGCTTGGTCAATCACCCCCGCATTAACGAAGCCGCCAAAAAAGCGGTGGATAAATTCGGCACCGGCACAAACGGCGTGCGCACTTTGGCTGGCACATTGACTATTCATAATGAACTTGAAGAGACGATTGCAAACTTCAAGCATACAGAAGCCGCCATTACCTATACATCGGGATATGTCACCAACCTCACCGTCATTTCAACATTGATGGGGCGCGGAGATTACGTCTTCTCCGACAAAATCAACCACGCCTCTATTGTGGATGGATGCTTAATGTCTGGCGCGGAGTTTCGCCGCTTCCGCCACAACGACATGGAGCATTTAGAAGGCTTGCTCAAAAACGCGCCGTCGGATGTCGCCAAATTAGTGATTGCCGATTCTGTTTTTAGCATGGACGGCGACATTATTAACTTGCCCAAAATTGTGGAACTGAGCAAAAAATATAACGCGTGGTTGATGATTGACGAAGCCCATTCGGTGGGCGTGTTAGGGAAAACAGGCACAGGCATCGAAGAACATTTCGGCATGGGCGATGTGATTGATATTAAGATGGGAACACTAAGCAAGACCATTCCATCGGTTGGCGGGTACATTGCCGGCAAAAAAGAATTAATTGATTATCTGCGCCACGGAAGCCGCGCGTATATCTTCTCTGCGGCATTGCCGCCGGCGCAAGCCGCCGCCGCCAACGAATCGTTCAAAGTGATTTTAGATGAACCGTGGCGCATCGAAAGATTGAATCAAAACACCAAGCAATTCATCGGTGGACTCAAAGGCATGGGTTTTGATACGTTATTAACTGAAACAGCCATTGTCCCTGTGTTATGCGGAACGGACGAAAAAGCCTTTGAACTCACCAAACTTTGCCAAGAAAACGATGTGTTTGTCTTGCCCGTCGTATCGCCGGCGGTGCAAGAGGGAATGTCGAGGTTGAGAGCCACCGTCACTGCCGCGCATGAGCCTGATGAAATTGAGCGAGCGATGGATGTGATTTATCAGGCGGGGAAAAGAATGGGAATGGTGAAGTAAGATTAAGAGAATAGAGAATAGTAAAAAGTTGTTTGCGAAGGCAAGCAACTTTTTTTGCCGCTTAAATTTATAACAGCCGACTTGAGTCGGCTTTGTAAATATAGCGCGGATGTTTACATCCGCGCGGGGATGAGGGCGAGAAAAAATTCCCTAAAACGGCAACCCACTAGAAATCAAGAAAGAAGCGGGGGCTATCTTGATAGAAATTGCAAGCGTTTTTATAACGAATTTCTAACGCACATATCTTACAATCGCGTCAATCAATAAGGAGCGAACTATGAAATGGCAATGGAAATTGGGAAAGTTTTTTGGAATTGACGTGTATATTCACGCCACATTTTTATTGTTAATTGCGTGGGTTGGCTACAGCCATTGGTTGGCGAATCGAAATTGGGGCGAGGTGTTGAACGGAATTATTTTTATCCTTGCTTTGTTTGCCTGCGTAATTTTGCATGAGTATGGTCACGCGCTAACTGCCCGAAAGTTTGGCGTGAAGACGCGCGATATTACGATTTATCCGATTGGCGGCGTGGCGCGTTTGGAACGAATGCCCGAAAAACCAATTGAAGAATTATGGGTAGCCTTGATGGGACCCGCTGTGAATGTGGTCATTGCGGTTGTTTTGTTTGTATATTTATTTCTCACTTCAAGTTTCACGCCATTGCGCGAACTAACCGTCACTTCTGGGGCTTTTCTCGAACGATTGTTAGTCGTAAATATTTCATTGGTGTTGTTTAACTTGTTGCCCGCTTTCCCAATGGACGGCGGACGTGTGTTACGCGCCTTATTAGCCATGCGTTTGGATTATGTGCGCGCGACTCAAATTGCGGCGACGATTGGTCAGGGCATGGCGTTGTTATTTGGTTTGATAGGCTTATTCGGCAACGCCTCGTTGTTGTTTATTGCCTTCTTCATTTGGATTGGCGCTTCGCAAGAAGCCAGCATGACCCAAATGAAAAACGCTATCAGTGGAATTCCTGTCGGGCGAGCTATGCTCACCGATTACAAAACATTGTCGCCGCGAGACCCGCTGGAGAGAATGTCGCAACTGTTGTTAGCGGGTTCGCAGCATGATTTTCCTGTGGTGGATGAAGAGCGCATTGTGGGCGTGGTTACGCGCGATGATTTTTTGCGGGCATTGGCGCAACACGGAGATAAAATTGCCGTATCGGCTGTGATGAAAAAAGATTTGCCTGAAATTGATTCGTATGAAATGGTTGAAAACGCGCTGGAAAAAATTCAAGAATCTGGCGTGCCTGCCTTGCCTGTCACCCATGCTGGTCAATTGGTTGGCATAATCACGGCGGAAAATATCACTGAGTATTTAATGATTCGCTCAGCGATTCGGAATGCGAAAAATGCGTTTGTAGGCTGAAAAAATATTAGATGTATTTAGAAAGCAAAACTTAGAAAATTCTTAACCACAAAATCTTTTTCTTTTGTAAAATGCTCGTTACTCCGATGGGGAGTAGCCGCCCAGCGTAATGGGTTGCACAGTCGTCAATTCGGAAAATTATTTTCTCGGCTGTTCAGATAAAGGCAAGACCATCGTCATATAAAATGACGGTGGTCTTTTATTTGCCGCTGGAGTATCATTCTTATCATAGAGGATACAAAAATGAACTGGCACTTAAAAACAATCGAAACGGCATTAGATGAACTAAATTCAAATCAAACCAACGGGCTTAGCGAAGCCGAAGCCGCCCAGCGCCTAAAAAAATACGGCGCGAATGAATTAATTGAACGCGGCGGCAGAACTCCCCTACAAATTTTATGGGAGCAATTAACCGCCACAATGGTTTTAATTCTCATTGCGGCGGCAGTGGTGGCAGGTTTGCTCGGCGACACAAAAAATACAATCGCTATTCTTTCGATTGTGGCGTTGTATGCTTTGCTGGGTTTTATACAAGAATATCGCGCCGAACAAGCCATTGCGGCGCTCAAAAAATTATCGGTGCCGCATGTGCGCGCGATTCGAGAAGGTCAAATAAAAGATATAGCCGCAAACCAACTCGTGCCGGGCGACGTTATTCAACTGGAAACAGGCAACGTCATCCCTGCCGATTTGAGGTTAATGGAAGCGGTGAATTTACGCGTTCAAGAAGCGGCATTGACGGGCGAATCGGAGCCGATTGAAAAACATACCGCCGCCCTCGCCAGCGAAGAACTTCCGCTGGGCGATAGAAGAAACATGGCGTACATGGGGACTATTGTTACACAAGGGCGCGGGTTGGCGCTTGTTGTAGAAACAGGGATGCAAACCGAACTTGGCAAAATTGCCGATTTGATTCAACAAGTGCAACAAGAACAAACGCCGTTGCAACGCCGCCTCGATGCGCTTGGAAAAAACTTAGCGCTGATTGGTTTATTCATTGCAGGTTTAATTTTTATTTTAGGTCTTATGCGCGGCGATGAACTTCGTCACATGTTATTAACCGCCGTAAGCGTGGCTGTTGCCATTGTGCCAGAAGGTTTACCAGCAGTTGTTACCATCACACTTGCATTAGGCGCGCAACGCATGTTGGCGCGGAATGCGCTCATTCGTAAACTCCCTGCTGTTGAAACGCTTGGCTCGGTCACTGTGATATGTTCAGATAAAACAGGCACGCTGACAGAAAACAGAATGACGGTGGTGGTGTTAGATGTGGCTGACCATGCCCTTGATTTATCCAACGAAGTGACAAAGAGCGGTTCGCTTCGCGCCACGCGGACAGTTGGCGCGCCTATTCAATCTTCTCTTTCGCTTGCGGCAATTGGCGGCGCATTATGTAACGATGCAAAATTAATTGATACTGGTGACGATTCATTCAATACCATTGGCGACCCCACCGAAGGCGCATTAGTGGTCGCCGCCGCGCGCATGGGGTATTGGAAGTCGTCGTTAGATTTATCCTTCCCCCGCATAGAAGAACTGCCGTTTGACTCTGAAAGAAAAAGGATGACCACCGTGCATCATCTTGGTCAATACGACCCAGATATATTGGCAGGCGTAGATGTATCCGATAAAAAATATATCGCCTTCACCAAAGGCGGCATTGATGGATTATTAGACATCACCTCGCATGTTTGGGTGAATGGAAAAGCCGAAGTTCTTGGTGCAGGCTGGAGGTCAAGAATTGAAGCGGCTAATGAACGTTTAGCAAGAAAAGGAATGCGCGTCTTAGGCGTTGGTTTCCGTTTATTAAATTCAATTCCGGAAATTATCCAAACGGATTTGGAACAAAATATCACCTTAGTCGGTTTGTTCGGTATGATTGACCCCCCGCGCAAAGAAGTGAAAGACGCTGTGGCGATGTGTCGCGCGGCAGGCATTCGACCAGTGATGATTACTGGTGACCATCCATTAACTGCAATTGAAATTGCAAGACAACTTGGCATTACAGAAAATGGTCGCGCGTTAAGAGGAAGCGAAATTGAAAATTTAACGTTTGAAGAATTAAAACATGTTGTGGATGAAGTGAGCGTGTTTGCGCGCGTTGCCCCTGAACATAAACTAAAAATTGTGCAAGCCTTGCAAGAAAAAGGTCACATTGTTTCGATGACGGGCGACGGCGTGAACGATGCGCCCGCTTTACGCAAAGCGGATATTGGCGTGGCAATGGGCATTACAGGTACAGATGTTTCTAAAGAAGCTTCTGATTTGGTTTTGCTTGACGATAATTTTGCAACCATTGTCGCCGCCGTCAAAGAAGGTAGAACGATTTACGATAACATTCGTAAGTTTGTGCGCTTTAGCGTGGCTGGCAATATTGGTAAAGTGTTGGTGATGTTGCTCTCTCCATTTTTAGGGAAGCCTTTAGCATTGTTGCCATTGCAATTGCTTTGGTTAAATTTATTAACCGATGGTTTATTAGGTTTAGGCATGGGCGTTGAAAATGCAGAACGCGATACGATGAAACGAAAACCTTACTCACCTACTGAGGGAGTCTTCTCACGCGGCGCTGGCAAGCAAACAATTTTGGTTGGCATTCTCATTGGCGCATTGGCGTTAGGGCTCGGCGCTTGGTATTTCTTCACAGGTCGCCCCGAATGGCAAACGATGATTTTTACATCGCTGGCTTTTATGCAAGTCTTTCAAGCGCTGGCTTCACGCTCTGATAAAGAATCATTATTCAAAATGGGCGTGATGACAAACCCGCTTCTGGCTGGAATGGCATTATTGGTGACCGCTCTTCAACTTGCCGTTATCTACATCCCTGCCCTTGCAAATTTCTTTGAAGTCGTTCCATTAAGTTTATGCGATTTGGCGATTGCCATTTCGGTAGGAGTGATTGTGTTTGTGGCGCTGGAGTTAAGAAAAAAGAGAGTAGAGAACAGGGAATAGAGAGTAGTAATCTGATTTACAATAAATTAATCCCTAACCACAGTTGATACAAGCCAAAGAAAAACAAAGCAAGCGTTGAAATGCCTAGCATGGCTTTATTCACTTTCGGTCCAACTTTTGCGGCAGCGCCAAAGATGAAAATAATCAACATCAAGCTACTGATGAAAGAAATATAAAACCCAAGCAATAAACTGATTCCATGAATAGGCGTTTCTCTCCAGCCTTTGACTAAAATCGGTCCAGTCACCAAACTCCAAAATATGTATGGACCTGGGCTGAGAAAGTTCATCATCACCGCTTTGGGCAAACCATCTATCTTTGATTCTGGTTGCGCCTGATTCTCGTCAAAGTTTTTCCATGTTGTATAAGCGCCATAAGCCAGATATAAAATAAAAAGTCCGCTGGCGATGTATAAAAAGATTTGAAACCAATCAGGTACTTGACTCAATATCAAAACACACAACAAAATAATTGGCGCATCACTGATTAATGGCGCAAGTGCATTGACTAAACTTTTCTTCCAGCCGCGAGTCAATGCTTGAGAAATCAGATACGTTTGTAACGGTCCAGGTTGCGAGGCGGCGGCGAGACCAAATCCTAACCCTTGAATGAGATATATCCACATAGTTAAATTAACCGTCCCGCAGGTTTAATGTATCAATAGGCTTCGCTTCAAACCTGCGGGACGGTTTACTATTCTCCTAACAAATATTGATTAAAAAATTCAACAACTCTTTCTTCATATTCTTCCGCACGTTCTTTATCAAACTCAGTGTGACCCAACTCTGCATCAAACCATAATTCTTTTGGTTCATTCGCCGCATCATACAAAATTTGTCCACTGCTGGGTGAAATGACGGTATCTGCTCCGCCTTGCATTAAGAAAACAGGTCGCGGGCTAATTAACGGAATATATTTGGTTGTATCAATCTCTTCCATTTTGATTCCCGTATCCCGTTCCGCCCAAAACACAATCAACGGCACAAATGGAAATTCTGGCAAACCTGTAAAATGTTTAACGCTTGTGGCGACAGTGTCGGGCATAGATGAAAAAGCGCAATTCGCCACCACTGCTTTGATATTTTCATTTTGTGCCGCGTATTGAATCGCCAACATGCCGCCGTACGAATTGCCCAAAATGCCAATTTGATTTGGATTTATATCATCACGAGAAATCAGATACTGATACCACGCTTCCATATCAGACATTTCATAGATTCCCAGCGTGATATTTTCGCCTTCGCTATAATCATGCGCACGGACAGACGTAATCAAAACGCCGTAGCCATGTTTGTGCATCATCGCCGCTTCGTTGAGCATTTCTCGGCGCGTGGCTTTGTAGCCATGTTGCATGATGATGACCGCTCCATTTTCAGATGGAATAAACCAACCGACTAATTTCATGCCATCTCCATTTGTCACTTCTACATCTTCAAAAGGCAAGTTGTAATCGGCTGGAGTTTCGTTGGGTAAGTTACGGGTTTCCATGGGAGCAGTTAATAAGTTGATGGCTTCAACGCGAGTTTGATATAACAGCCCAGCAAAAATACCAAGCAAAATTGTAACGAATAAACTTAGGGCAATTTTTACTTTGCGATTCATTATTCTTCTCCTAACGCCTGTTTTACCGCTTCATACACATTCACCACGCCAAAGCCATAGGCATTGTTTGGAATATCGCCCGTAAAACAACCTTCTTCCGTTCTACCTGTGTAAGGTTGAGCGGTGTCAATGATTAATTGCTCAGTCGCGTCAATATCGCCAATCAAATCGGGTTGCGCTGACCAAATCAATGCAACTACGCCTACAACATGAGGTCCCGCCATAGACGTTCCGCTATTAGAAGCGTATGTTCCCAACGGCATAGAAGAAAGAATATCCATGCCGGGCGCCACAATATCAGGTTTGATTCTACCAGAGCCATCTACTGTCACAGGTCCACGACTGCTAAATGAAGCCATATCGCCGTTCCAATCAATTGCACCGACTGAAAAAACAGAATCATATAAAGACAAAGGCGAAGCGACTGTTTCACAACTTGGACCGTCATTGCCAGTAGAAACAACCACAAAAATTCCTGCATGTCTTAAGTTATCTACGGCATATAACAAAGCATTTGGGTCACAGCCTTCAATTTCAGGGCAACCCCATGAGTTATTCAATACATGTGCGGCTTGGGTTGGGTCGCCGTCTTTCAATGGGTCGCCGCCAATTGGAAACGGCGCCAGCATGAATTGCATACAATCTAAATAAAGAGCAGGGTTGGCTAAATTTCTATCTAAATTCACGCAGCCAATCCATTTGGCTTTGGGGGCAACGCCAATGCCAAATTTTCCTAAAATCGTTCCTAGCGTGTGCGTGCCGTGCCCGCCTTCATCGTTTGGCGATGTTGTGCCAGCCCATGGGTCAAACCAGTTGTAGTCGTCGCTTCCGTTATAACCGCGATATTGTTCGGCAATGGCTGGGTGTTCGCCATCCACACCCGAATCAGATTGCCCGATAATGATTCCTTCGCCTTGCACGCCAAATTCTTCCCACACTTTATCCGCGCCAATCATGGCGATATTCCATTGCACGCTTCCATCAACCTCAGAAACAAATCCAGGCGAAGGAGACGCTTCGGGCGCGGCACGCAGGCGTGGGCTAGGAATGACGCGCTCAACTTCAGGGCGAGTCAATAAAAATAATCGTATCAATGTGCCGCCTTGCACTTCCATCGAGTTTTGTAAATAATATGGCGTATATTTGATTCCAACGCTGTCAAAAATATTTCGCAAATCGGCTTGGGTTGCATTGGCATGTTCAGTCAAAAGTTCATAAGATTTAATTAAACGTTCTTCGCGGTCTTCGATGTTGACAACATCAGAAATATCGGCTTGGTCTTTGAAGATGATAAATAAACGGTCGCCATAATTGCCCGGATTACCAAACAGAAAATAAGTTGTGATGAGAATCATCCATGCAATGCCCGCGCTTGACCAACTGATTGCGCGCTTCGTTCTTGACGTGGAACTTGTTTTTGCTACCTGACGAATGAGCAATGCAACCAAACTTGTTCCCCAACCAATGAGTAATGCAATCGCAGTTGCGTTTGTGGCTAAGCCGCCAATATCACCCAATACGATAGTTAATTCTGTTGGGTCAAAAAACGCTAAGCCTGCAAATGCGATTAAACCAATGGCAACGCTCGCGGCGCCTTTGGATGGTAAAAGCGCGGCAATTCCAAATGCAAAAGCAGGCAGTAAAACAATCAAAATTAATTGTGCGCCATCATAACCGAACGATGAAGCCAGCAACGATAACACTGCGCCTACGCCAAGCCCATTTAATAAAACATTTTCGGCTGAATCAGTGATTAAGATGGAGGCTAATAAGCCAATTCCCAAACCTGCTAACAAACTGAGCGACACATCGCCCACTGAACCTAATGAACCAAAAATGACGAGAGGCGCAATTCCAAGCGCTGAAATTAATAACCCGAATGGAAGCGCGTTCGTTTGCCAATGGAGAGTACGCTTATCTATGCGGAACAGGATAAAAAATGTAATAAGCGCAATGGCAAGTTGGAAAATTGAACCAAGTTGGTCGTTGTTCGCGCCTAATAAACGAAGCATTAAAGTTGGGAATCCAATTAATGATGCGATGAAAATTCCGCGAAACCATGTTTTGAATCGTTCGTCAGATGTGAAACGCCACAACAAACTAGCGCTAAGGCTTAAAACCAAAGCCTGCGCTGCGAGACCAATCACCCCAGACCATTCCAGCGCTTTGGCGCTTAAAGAAATGACGGCGCTTTGTTCAAACGACCAAATCACACAGTGATAGATGAATAAACAAAATGGTAGTGGAATTGTCAGTAATAAGAAAAAAACTAGTGATGTTTGGCTACGATTCTGAGGCTGTGCAATAATGGGTTGATTGGAAATAGATTCTTCAGTCATTTTGATTCCTTATGAGGTTATTTTACAACAACATTACTTTCAGATATTTTTTCTTCTTTATGTGGTCTAACCTTAAACGCTTTGAACGCCCATTGCACGGCGGGACCGATAAGAATAGCAAAAACCAAAGTGCCAATTCCAGCGGGTCCGCCGAGAAGCCAGCCGATTGTAAATACCGTCAACTCAATAGAGGCGCGCGCTAACCTTAGACTTAATTTTGTGGTGCGGTGAATCGCCAACATCAAACTATCTCTCGGTCCTGCGCCCGCATCCACGCCGATATAGACGGCGCTGGCAATGCCTTGAATAAAAATCCCTGCAAGTAACATCAAGCTTTGTAAAAACAGATTTTCTTTTACAGCGGGAATGATTAGCAAAAATAAATCTAACCATAAGCCGATGCTAAGAATATTGCCCAGCGTTCCCCAGCCCACTTTTTCTCTTAAGAAAAGCACGAGGACTAAAACGACAAAAGCAACCAAAATTGTAATTGTGCCAATCGTTAAACCTGTTAGGTTTGCTAATGCCACTTCAAATACCGACCATGTGCTTGTGCCTAAATTTGCTTGAATGGTTAATGCAATGGAAACTCCATACAAAGCAAAACCAATTTGAATTACAAAAAAATCACGAATAAACGTATTCCATCGAATCGGTTTGAGCATTTTTCTCCTATTTGTTTGTATGTCATTGCAAAGAGCGCCGCAACAACGCATAATAGTCATCAGAGGCTTTGGGCTTTGCCTTCGCAATTGGCATTGATGTTACCCTATGATAGACTCTTTTGCTTGTTAGAAATTTACTTTTATGGAGATAACATGATAACCATTACGCCTTATCAACCTGAATGGAAAGATGAATTTCAGAACATTGGAACAGCGCTCAGAAAATTTCTTGGCGATTTGGCTACCCGCATTGACCATATCGGTTCAACTTCTGTGCCGAATTTGGACGCCAAAGATATTATTGATATTCAAGTGACTGTTGAATCATTATCGAATGAAGTAGAAAGAGCGTTAAACCTTGCAGGCTTTCAAAGGCATTTGCACATCACCCACGACCACATCCCGCCTGAATCTACATCTGACCCGAAAGAATGGGAAAAGTGGGTTTTCAAACCTGCTTCATCAAGCCGTAAAATTAATTTGCATGTAAGGGTGAAGGGGCGGGCAAATCAGCGCTACCCGATTTTATTCCGCGATTATTTACGCGCTGCGCCAATGGTCGCCCAAGCCTATGCAAAAGTAAAAAAGGAACTTGCCAAACATCACCCCGAAGATATTGAAGCGTATTACGATATCAAAGACCCCGTCTGCGACATTATCATCGGCGGCGCAGAGGAATGGGCGAAGTTAACGAATTGGAGTCAAGGAGAGAGTGATTGTTGAATTAAAGCGTAGGAGCGACCCTTCACAATAAATCAAGAGACTTTGAATTTAATGGGCGGGTCGCCCCTGACCATGATTAAAGTTTTATTTTCCCCTTCAAATGATTTCTCAACTTCGCCAACTTAATTCCGCTCAAATCAATCTTCTTCGCGTCAATCATTTTGGCGAAACGAGTTAATCCTTTTGCAAGCGCATCGGCAAATTTAGAATCTGTTGGGGCATCATCCTCAAGCCAAAATCCAAGAATGTGAAGCGTGTTTGTCGTGCGGTCAAGTTTTGGGTCGAGGCGGGCAACTAAATCATCGCCATATAAAATCGGCAGAACGTAATATCCCCACTTGCGTTGATGTTCAGGCTTATACACTTCCCACACATAATCAAAGTCGAAGACATGTTTCGCGCGTCCGCGAGCGCTGACCATTTCCAACGGGGCAAGAAGCGTTACTTCTTCATCAGTGGTTGTATCCAACGCTTTCCAATTTTTGGGGATTCGTCCTGCTTCCAAATCATCAAAATATTTTTTGTTTTCACTCAATGTAAGCCAAACATCTTTTGAACCTTCGATTTGCACGCGCATAATTTTTTTATCGTCAAACAACTCATTTAGTTTAATTTGCGCTTCTTTGGCAGGCATCGAACTTCTCTCTATGCTATATTTCCAAACATAATGAAAACGTTTTTCTTTCATCATATTGACCATGTTGATTTGTTTGAGTGCAAAATGTGTTTCCGCTTCTTTTTCATCGGCAACATAATCATATTTTTTCGGAACAACTCTTTCGCGCAAATCATAAATACGGTCAAAACCTTTGCGATGCGAAATCATCACCTCACCAGTCAGCCACAAATAATATAAACCGACCGAAGTATCTTTGCGCCCTCGATAACTCCACTCTTTGAAAGCATTGCCTTCAAAATCACGGTTGCCCATGGGTCCATTATCTTTTAATGCTTTCAAAATAAAGTTCACCAAATCTTTTGGCGGATGTTTGAACGATTCGTAGCGCATCCCGCGCGCTTGAAAATTTTTCATTGGCAAACGCCAATACGGAAACTCACGCATCGGATACAACGCCAGCCAGCCGCCATAATCAAACGCTTGTCGTTTTTCATACGCCATTTGATATAACATTTCAGGTTTGTAATTGATAACGCGACCATACATGGCAATATCTTGACTTCGCGCCACCATCGTGAGCGGGTCAAGTTGCAACGCCTCAATCTGACGTAAAGCGGCTTCTACACCTTTGACATTTTCAAATCTTCGACCTGGCCATAGTCCCTGCGCGCCTAGTAAAAATCTTCGATACGTTTGTTTTGAAATAGTTTCCATGTTTTGATTATAGTATATTTGTTCTAATAATTATAGGGGCGACCCGCCCAGAATAATAAGACTATTTAATGATATTGAAGGGTCGCCCTTACCTAACAAAAAAACCGAGATGATTCATCTCGGTCTGTCGTCCACTGTCTACGGTCTATGACTAATCATCATTCAATGCCGCAATGGCGCGCAATAAGCCAAACAATAATATGCCTAACTTCAAACCTTCACCTGTTGTTATGGCGGTTTCTCTATTGTTTCGTTCGGCGCGGCGATTCAAAAGCATTGCCGCAATCAGACCAACGACTGCGCCAATCACCACGCCGCCAAAAATTGTTCTACTTCTGTTCATGGAGTCACCTTTTCAAAAAACGCTTTGATTGCTTCGAGCCAGCCATTAATGGCAATAATCGGCTTCACTGCCATATTAGCGCCGCGTTTGATATACCCTTCCGCTATATATACATATTCTTGAGCGATGCCCGTGTAATAAGGCAAACCGCTCAGGGCGCGCGCCATAAGATAAATGAGTCCAATTAATAAAGCCAGAACGATTAACCCCGCCAACATCATTGGAATCACAATCCAAATCGTAGAAATCGCCGCCCAACGACCCACGTCGCCGCCTTGGTTAAAGGTAGCAACGCTCACCCACACCACACACCCAACAAAAGCCAATGCGCTCACCGTCACAGGCAAGATAATCTGCGTCAGGCGTTGTTTGCGGTGTTTGAGATACGAATAATGCTCAGGTCGCTGCGGAATTTTTGCTTTTTCGGTCATTGAGGATATTTTAGCATGAAATAGCATGTCATTGCGAGGAGTGACGAAGTCACAACGAAGCAATCTTATTGTTGTAATGTGAGATTGCTTCGCCATCAAAAAACAAGAACGATGGCTCGCAATGACATAAAAAAAGTGACAATCACCTTTGAGATGACTGTCACTTTCGTTTCAATAATTATCTTATCTTCTATTTCTCAAAAACGTAGGGACATCTAAATCGTCAGAGCCAAGATTCGGCGCAGGTTGTGATTTGACATCGCTGGATGAGCGCGTCTCGGCGCTGACGCTGACCGATTCGCTGGGGCGAGCAAAAGGTGTGTTGGAAACAGAAACAGGTTTATCGTTAGAGCGAGGGAGGCGTTCTAAAGCGCGGCGTGGAACTCCACTGCGTTCAAATCCAGTAGCGATGACGGTGACGCGAATCTCATCGCCCATTTCAGGGTCAATCACCGCGCCAAATATCATGTTCACATCTGGATGCGCCGTTTCGCGGATGATTGCAGCGGCGGCATTGACTTCAAAGAGCGTCATGTTTGGTCCGCCAGTGACGTTGAATAAAACGCCGCGTGCGCCGTCAATCGTAATATCAAGCAATTGACTGGAAATGGCTTGCTCAGCGGCTTGTTTGGCGCGGTCTTCGCCAGAGCCTCGCCCCACCGCCATGAGCGCCGCGCCGCCCTCAGACATAATAGCGCGAACGTCTGCAAAATCCAAATTGATTAAGCCAGGAATTGTTATTAATTCAGAAATGCCTTGAATGCCCTGATGCAGCACTTCATCCGCCATACGGAAGGCATCTTGCAATGAAGATTTTTTATCAGCCAGTTGAAGCAAACGGTCATTGGGAATAGAAATGAGCGTATGCGCATGTTCTTTCATTTTGGCAACGCCCGCTTCGGCAGATTGACTGCGTTTATTGCCTTCAAATGTAAATGGACGAGTAACCACGCCAATGGTCAGCGCGCCGCATTCTTTGGCGACTTGCGCCACCACAGGCGCGGCGCCAGTGCCTGTGCCGCCGCCCATACCAGCAGTGACGAAAACCATGTCGGCGCCTTTGAGCACGTTGTAAAGTTCATCAGACGATTCTTCTGCGGCTTTGCGCCCGATTTCAGGGTCGCCGCCTGCGCCAAGCCCACGCGTAATTTTATCGCCGAGGCGCACGCGTGTTTGCGCGCGTGAAAGAGTCAACGCTTGCGCATCGGTATTGGCGACGATAAATTCAACGCCTTGAATCCCTTCTTCAATCATGCGGTTGACTGCGTTTTGCCCGCCGCCCCCCACGCCAATGACTTTAATACGAGCAAAGGCTTCGGTTTGTAAGTTTCTTTTATTTGTGTCCATTTTATTCTCCTGGCAAAGAATATGCCTTATCTTAAACGATAAATTGATTTTTTAACAGGGTAGAAAGGTCATAAGTTTCTGGTTGCAAGCCATAACTACGCTTGACATTTTGACCTTCGACCTTCGACCTTCGACCTTCGACCTTCGACCTTTGACCTTTGACCTTCGACCTTTGACTTTTCGAAAATCCTTCATGGCAACAACCTCGTCACCCATTTCTTTATCGCTTCAAAGTTAAAGTTCCACTCGTTTCTGTTTCTTCGTCTTTTATTTCCGCTGGAAATAGTCACTTGCTGGTCGTGCATGGCGACTGCCCATTTCAATAATCCAATGCTGGTTGAATACATTGGTGAGTTTAATTTATCCACTAAACCTTTTAGGTTTTGCGGTTGAGCGGTTCGCACGGGTATTCCTAACACTTCGCTGGCAACTTTGCTAATGCCCGGCAAGGCAGATGTTCCGCCCGTTAACACCATACCGGCAGGTAATAAACCATCATAGCCAGAGCGTTTTATTTCTTGCAAAATTAATCCGAATGTTTCTTCCACCCGCGCTTCGATGATGTGCGCCAAGTCTTGACGATTAATCCGCACGTCTTTATCTTCGCCAAATGGGCGGATGAGGAAATACTCTTCGCTTCCAATCTCTGACCGAACGGCATGACCTTGCTGTTTTTTCACTTCTTCAGCCTGAGATAGATTCAAACGAAGCCCATGTGAAATATCTTGGGTAATATGATTGCCGCCAACCGCTAAAACCATCGTATGCCACACATCGCCGTCCACATAAATGGCTAAGTCGGTTGTGCCGCCGCCAATATCGCAAACCGCTACGCCCGCCTGACGTTCTTGTTCGGTCAATACCACTTCAGCCGAGGCAAGCGGGTTCAAGACAAATTGTTGAATTTCTACGCCTGCCGCGCTGACGCATTGGCGAATGTTATCTACCGTTGCGCTGGCGGCGGTGATGATGTGCGTTTCAACCTCTAACTTGAAGCCGTGCATCCCCACTGGGGTTTTTACGCCTTCTTGCCCATCTACCGAAACGCCGCGTTGAATGACATGCACAATTTCACGGTCATGCGGAATGGCGATGGCTTGGGCTTGGTCTAAGGCGCGGGCTAGGTCATGAATATCAATAATGCCGCTGGGGACGCCAGCCGCGCCTCTGCTATTGACAGAGGAAACATGCGCGCCTGCTAAGCTGACCAATGCGGTAGTAATTTCTAAACTGGAGGTGCTTTCCGCTTTTTCTACGGAACGTTTGATGGCTTGCGACGCGGCGGCTAAATCTACCACGATGCCTTTGCGAATCCCAGCCGAAGGTTCGATACCTACGCCGAGAATGCGAATTTCACCGCGGTCTTCCACTCTGCCAACAAGGGTGCAGACTTTGGTTGTGCCTACGTCTATGCCGACTACAATTTCTTCCATATATTCCTGTCTATCGTTTTTATAAATCCTAAAGAAAGATGTTTAGGTTTTAATCTATTGATTTATTCTTCCGTTTCTACGATTTCTGCCATTCGATAAAACGGCGCGTCGGGGTGAACGACATTGATGTAACTTGGGGTTTTTCGGCTGGCAATTAATGAATCAACTAAGGCTTGATACACGCGAATCTTGAGGGGCATATCATGCGCCGATGCGCCAAAGGCGGCAACCCAGCCGCGTGGGTCGCGCCAGTGTAAACCGTCGGCTAAGGAAAATGTCAGGGTGGCGTCGGCAGGCTTCACCGAAGAAAGAAGCGTGATGGCGTCCACTAAATCTTTTTGTATGTAGGGAGTGGGTCCGTTATCGGCTGGAATGCCTGCTGGGGGGGTGTCTATTGCGTTGACAACGAGTAAATTTTCGGCAACGCCGCGCGGGCGAAACGCCACGCCTGTTGCGTCAATCCAAGTGTAGCCGCCGTTTTGTTGCCATAAGATGAGGGGCGTGCGCTCGGCGATGGTGATATAAACATGGTTTGGCAAATATACTTTCACTTCTGCCGAGATGAGTTCGGGGTAGTTCATTAAGATATTTTTTTGCACTTCTTCAGGTTGTATGAAAAAGATGGATTGATTCGTTACGCCGCTCACGGCGTTGATTTCTTCGCGGGTGAGGCGGTTGTTGCCTAATACGGTGGCTTGGGGAACGTAAAAGTATGGCAGTGCGAATAATCCATACAAGGTTATGCCTAAGAGCAAAGCGGTAATCAATGAAACAAAGCGCCAATTGGCGTTGAGGCGGAAATTGGGCAAGGCGATATTAGGTTTGGATAAATGAATTTCAGGCAAGCCCAATGAGACGTTAAAACGGCGTTTTTGCGTTTTTCGCGGCGGAGAATATACGTTGATTGGAATCGTTGGGGTGCGCGAAGTGACCTTTACCATTGGTTTGGCGGCTTGTTGGGCAATGTGCGCCATTTCTTTGGCGGCGCGTTCATTGCGACGTTGGCGCACAATTTCGGCGCGGGTTAATTCACGTTTGTTTCTCATGCAGTTCTCCGGCGTTCGGTTCTATCTCTTTGTAATTTTCTTTCTAAAGCCAGTTCAATGAGTTTATTGACTAATTCGGCGTAGGATAGTCCGCTGGCTTGCCATAATTTGGGGTACATGCTAATCGAAGTGAAGCCCGGCAAGGTGTTCAATTCGTTTAAGTAAATTTTGTTATTGTGCATGTCCACAAAAAAATCTGCGCGCGCCATGCCTGCACAATCAATGGCTTTGTAGGCGCGGATGGCGTATTCACGAATTTTTTCGGTAATTTCATTTGGCAATTGCGAAGGGATGATTAAGCCCGATGTGCCGTCAATATATTTTGATTCGTACGAGTAAAACTCGCGGCTGGGCAGCACTTCGCCGCAAACCGATGCGATTGGGTCTTCGTTGCCTAATACGCTCACTTCAACTTCGCGCACGTTGCCAATGCCTTTTTCGATTAAGACGCGCCGGTCGTAGCGGGCGGCGTCTAGCAAGCCTTCGGTTAAATCGGAGCGGGAATTGCATTTGCTAATTCCAACGGATGAGCCGAGATTGGCAGGTTTTGTGAACAGCGGGTAATCGCCTAGGGCTTCGGCTTTTTGAATCACGGCGTTGATATCTTTTTCAATTTCGTTTCGTAAGACGAGAGTCGAATCTACAATTGGGATGCGGTTGGCGCGCATGACGTCTTTGAAGATGGCTTTATCCATCCCTACGGATGAACCCGCTACGCCCGCGCCAACATAGGCGACATCGGCAAGTTCAAATAAGCCTTGCATTGTGCCGTCTTCGCCGAAGGGACCGTGCAAGACGGGGAAGAAAACGTCTATATCTGAAATTTTATGAAGCGTTTCAGTGTGATTCGTCGTTCTTAGTTCGTAAAGGGCGTTGTGAGACGGTTGGGTTGGCGGAATGACCGGGGTTAACTTTGAATATTCTTTCTTTTCAAAGGCTTCTAAGGCTTGTGCGCCTGTAAGCCAGTTGCCGTCTAAAGTGACGCCGATTTGAAAAACCTCATAACGTTGTGAATCTAAAACAGACAGCACAGAACGCGCCGACATGAGCGAAACGTCATGCTCTCCTGACCTTCCTCCAAATAAAACTGCAATACGAAGTTTTTCAGTCATCTAATCTCTAGTCTCTAATCTCAAAGAATTACTAATTACCAATTACCTATCAACTCAACTTCCAATTCCAACTCAACGTTAAATTTTTCTTTTACGGTTTTTTGGGCTAACTGAATCAAAGCGAAGACATCGCTTGCCTTCGTTTCGCCGTGATTGATAAAAAAATTTCCGTGCAACGGGCTAATTTCAGCGTTGCCGACGCGCGCGCCCTTCAACCCTGCGGCTTCGATTAATCGTCCAGCATAATCGCCTTGCGGGTTCTTAAACATAGAACCCATGCTCGCGCCGGGCGGTTGAGTTAACTTTCGGCGTTCGCTGAATTGATTAATTTTAACAGACACTTCATCCACCGTTGAATGTTTTAGCCCCAACAATGCTGAAAGGACGACCATTTTAATTTCATTGCGTTTCATCACACTGCTGCGATAGTTATATTTCATTTGTTCAACGGAAATTTTTTCAATTCCGTTTTCTGTCAGCGCTTCTGCCCAAATTAAATTATGCGATATATCGCCGTCATACGCGCCGGCATTGCCATATACCGCGCCGCCCACCGTGCCTGGCACAGTGCATGCCCATTCCAAGCCTGATAATCCTTTTTCGGCGCAGCGCCGCGATAAATTGCTGACGACCACGCCCGCCTCGCACCACACTTGAGGCTGATTGCCCAACTCAAATTTCACCGCCTTCGCGCGATTCAAAACCACCGCGCCGCGAAAGCCTTTATCGCTTACTAAAACATTTGACCCGCCGCCAAGAACGACGTAAGGGATGTTATTTTCCCAAATCAATTGAATCGCCTCGGCGAGTTCGTCTTTCGACTTCACGGTAATCAACGCATCCGCAGGTCCGCCAATGCGCGCGGAGGTATAAGGCGCAAGAGGCGCATTCTCTTGCACGGCTTTCCCAAATTTTGGGAATAGTATTTCAAAAGCGGGCGTTGATTGGGTCATAAACATATTTTTATTACGTCAGGGCGACAAGTTTCAAATTTACAATTCTTGCAACAACTCTCCGCTCAACTTATCCGCATCGCCAGCGGATAAGATAAGCACAACATCATTGGAACGCAAATGTTTCAATAAATATTCTTTTGTTTCACTTAACGAACCGCTATAACGAGCCGAAGCGTGAGGCATAATGGAAACCACTGCCGCGGATGAAAAATCCTGTTGAGGCTCGCGTGAAGCGTAAATTTCCGTCACCAGCGCTTCATCTGCATCTGAAAAAGCGCGGGAGAAATCCATCATCAAAGTTTTTGTGCGTGAATATGTGTGCGGTTGCCACACAGCCCAAATGCGCGAGGTTGGGTAACGCGCCCTGGCGCCCGCCAATGTGGCGCGAATTTCAGTAGGATGATGGGCATAATCGTCAATGATGATGATGCCTTTTTTCTCGCCGCGAATTTCAAACCTGCGACCTGTGCCAGTAAATTCACTTAATGCTTTTGCGGCTTCATCGAGCGGAAGACCAAGCGTTGCCGCAACTGATAACGCCGCGAGCGCATTGCGCACATTATGCTCGCCCGGCGTTTGTAACGAAACATGAATTGAAGCGGATATATCTATATTTGTAACGGCGGAAAAATCGTAACCGCCGCGTTCGTTCGGTTGCATCATTCGGGCTTGCATCCATTGCGGGCTGTTAATGGTCATTTCGCCTTGCACGCTATAAGATAAAACATTCAAGCCTTTGCGCCGCGCATGGCTTAACAACGAAACCGCGCCTTCGTCTTCGGCGCAGGCGATGAATACGCCGTCTTCGGGAAGTAAATCTACAAAACTTTGAAACGCCGCGTACATATCTTCAAACGTCGGAAAACAATCAGGATGGTCGTATTCCAGGTTGGTGACTACGGCAATTTGCGGCTTTAACCCTAAAAACATTTTGTCATATTCATCGGCTTCAATTACAAACGCTTCGCCTGCGCCGGCATGGGCGTTCACCTTCAAATTGTTCAACGTGCCGCCCACAATAAAGGATGGGTCGCGTTTCATGGCGTATAACATCCAAGCAATCATAGCGGTCGTTGTTGTTTTTCCATGCGTGCCAGCCACGGCGATCCCCGTCTTCTTCTCCATCAACTGACCCAGAAAATCGGAACGTTTATAAACGGGAATGCCAGCCTTCTTCGCCGCTTCCACTTCGGGGTTATCTGCTTTTACGGCGGAAGACATAATCACCATTTCGGCATTGCCAATATTGCGCGGGTGGTGACCGATGTAAACGGTTACGCCTTGAGTTTGCAAATCTAAGGCAAATTGGCTCGGCGCTTGGTCGGAGCCTGTCACTTCGTAGCCGCTTTCTTTTAACAGGCGCGCAATGGCAGAAAGCCCCGAGCCCCCAATGCCGATGAAGTGAACTCTTTTCATGGTCGCGCTTCGCCTTTAGACATAGACTACAATGATAAATATTAAAATAATAATGACGGCGAAATAAATGCCGGGTTCGCCCAAAAAGCGCGGCGGCATGACTGCCATCATTCTTTCAATTGTATCCGCTATGGCGGGGTCGGTGGCGCGGCTAATGATATTCGAATAAGGGTAATTGGCGAAATGGATGTAATACAACACGCTGCCAGCAATAAGGTAGCCATTAATGCCGCCAAGCACCGCGCCAAATAAACTATCTTGCAGTTTTTCACGGTTGGCTTTTGGCGCAAACCGCGAGACGTTTACGCTCTGATAGCCAAAATACACCAGCGCCGCTAAAATAATAATGCGCGTCCAAAATACAGACGTGCTGGTTTTATCTAAATCGCGCACAAGGGGAATGTACTTCTCTAATAGTAAATTGACGGCTAAAGACGTGATAACGCTGAAGATGACCAGTAATTCTTTCGCCCAGCCGCGCATCGCGCCGATAAAAGCGAATAAGAACACATACATCCAAAAAATATAATAAATGCTCATCATAGGGGGCGCTCTCCTGCCAATTCAAGCAAGCGGCTGGCGATTAAATCCGCCGCATGAGGGGTGGCTAGTTTTTTCATGGCGGCTTTCATGGTTTGTCGTTTGTTTTCGTTCAAAAGTATATCTTTGATTACGAAAAAAAGTTGGTCTTGCAACAATTCATCTTGCAATACGACGGCGGCGTTGTGTTTGGCTAAATAGTCGGCGTTCACTTTTTGATAACGCCACGCATACGGATAGGGCGCAAGAATGGCGGGCAGCTCAAAATATGGATATTCGCCCAGCGTAGATGCGCCCGCGCGCGACACGACTAAATCGGCGGCGGCGAGCGCCGCGCCCATTTCATGCAAGTATGGCAGGGCGTGATAATGCTTGGTCAACTCTTTTGGTAAAGAATTTTGCACGGTTTTTTCTATCGTTTCAAAATCGGTTGCGCCTGTGATGTGAATCACTTGGGTAATTTCAAGAATTTTCTTAAGATGCCTCACAACCGCCATGTTAATCGAACGCGCGCCTTTGCTTCCGCCTGTAATGAGCAAGACGGGTTTTGTAGAGTCAAGATGCAGGTAAGATAAGGCTGAGGCGCGAGACCAAGTTGAAAGTTCAGAACGAAGCGGGTAGCCTGTGACGACGAGTTTTTTGGAGGATGAAAAATATTTTTTTGAGTCGTCGGCAGTTAATGTAATCGCATCGGCAAAGTTCGCTAAAAATTTTAAGGCAAGCCCAGGCTCAATATCTGGCACATATAAAAGAGTAGGAACGCTTCTGCCGGCAATTGCCATAGGCGCGGCAATATAACCGCCAGTAAACAATAAAACATCGGGCTTGAATTCATTTAATATTTTTTTCGATTCAAACGCGCCGTTCATTAGTTTCATGATATTTTTGGGCAAAGCGTGCAAGCCCACGCCATGCACGCCGGCGGCAGAGATAGAAAGATATGGAATACCAGCGCGCTTCACGAGCGCTTCTTCCATACCGCCTTCGCCGCCGACCCAAAGCGTTTGCATATTTGCCTTTCTATTTTTTAGCGCTTCGTAAACGGACAGAGCGGGGTACACCCCTCCGCCCGTTCCACCAGCGCAAATGAGTAATCGCACTGTATGTTCTCCATTCGTCGTCTGAGGCGTTGGTCGCCAAACTTGCTTGTCGTGAAATGTTAAATAAAATTCCTAAAGCGGCAAGCGTGGTGACTAAGTTTGAACCGCCGGCGCTAATAAACGGCAGCGCATTGCCGGCAAACGGCAATAAGCCCACCATGACCGCCATATTGATTAATGCCTCCATGCCAATCCATAACACTAAACCAGAGGCAAGTAATGTGCCCAGCATATCGGGCGCGCGGCGCGCAATGACAAACCCGCGCCAAACCAACAAACCATATAAACCCATTAAGCCCACCGCGCCAAACCAACCTAATTCCTCCACTACCACCGCAAAGACGCTATCGGTGGGCGGCACAGGTAAACCCGTTACTTTTGATAACGAATTGCCAATGCCCACGCCAAACCAACCGCCATTGACAATCGCCTCAAACGAACGGCGGACGTGATACGAAGCCTGCAGTGGGTCTTTAATGCCAGCCAAAAAATCTGAAATTCTTTCTTGCCCTGTTAAACTAATTGAAACCACGCCCCATGCCGCCACACATGCGATGATTAATAAGATGCCGATTTGTTTTAAGTCGCCGCCGGCTAAAAAGAATAGCAAGCCGCCTAAGATTAACACCGTGCCTGCCGCGCTTAAATCAGGTTGTTGATAAATCAAACCGCCCACAATGCCTAAAATTACGCCGAGCGGAATTAACCCTAATGAAATATCTTGCAATAAATCTCGTTTGGCATATAGCCAAACGGCTAAATACAAAATAGAAACTAATTTCGCCAATTCAGAGGGTTGCACCGAGCCTGCGAAAATAGCGCGTTTAGCGTTAAAACGAATTTCGCTCATCAATAACACGGTAATTAACATCAAAATAGTAAACGCCATCACTGGCACAACCAACTTGCGCCAATGGTGATAATCAAAAAACGCCAAACATAAGGCGATAACCGAGCCAAGCCCCAGCCACATTAATTGACGATTGAACATATACATGGCATCGCCGTTATATGCCGCGCGCGAAAAATCCCACGAAGCGGAGTACAACATCACCAACCCAAATACCGTCAGCGCCACTAGCGTCACCAGCAAGGGCATATCAAAGCCGCGAACAAAACGCGCCGCATTGGGGAATGAATTTTCTTTTACGAAAGTTCGAGCGTCCATTTTCTAAAAGCGTCTCCTCTTTCTGCAAAGTCTTTGAACTCATCAAAACTAGTGCAACCCGGCGAGAGCAACACCACGTCGCCCGATTTTGCAACCCGATGGGCTTTCAAAACGGCTTCGTGCAACCCCTCGGCAAGATGCACTTCTACGCCTCTGCCTACGGTGATGCTTGCGATGACATCCTCAATCATTTCTTTCGCCTCGCCAAAGGCAACCACATGCTCCACGCGTTGGTGAATTAACTTCGCTAAATCGTTCCACGGCAATTTTTTATCTCTGCCGCCAAGCAGTAACACAATCGGCTCAGTAAAAGAGTTAATCGCCGCCATGCTTCGCTCTGGCGCGGTGGCAATCGAATCGTTATACCAGCGCACGCCGTTCAATTCGCGCACAAATTCTAAGCGGTGAGCCACGCCGCGAAATTCTTCGGCTGCTTGAATCATGGTCTGCAAATCAAACCCTGCGGCGTAACCGATGGCGAAAGCGGCAAGTATATTGCTGACATTATGCTCGCCGCGCAATTGAATTTTCTCTTTGGGCATCAGTTCAATCTTGCGCTTGCCGTCGCGGATGTATAAAACGTTATCTTTCGCATACGCGCCGTTTAGGTCTTTTTGCAGTTCGGTTAAACTAAATGTAAACAACGCGCCTTTGACTTTGTCGCGTAAATTCCATGCGCCCGCGTTATCAAAACCGAGAATGGCAATATCATCTTTCGATTGAAAATCTAAAATGCGGGCTTTGGCTTTGGCGTAGGCTTCCATTGTGCCGTGGCGGTCTAAATGATTTGGGGTGATGTTAAGAACGGCGGCGATGTTCGGCGAAATTGTCATTTGTTCCAATTGAAAAGAAGATAACTCCAAAACGGCGAGGTCGTCTTCTTGCATTTCGTCCACATAATTAATTAATGGGTCGCCGATGTTTCCGCCCACATAGGCGCGCGGGCGGCGCACCGTTGCCCAAGATGATTTTTGTATAGGTTGAACTTTAATAGCGGCTTTTGCCATTTCGCCAACCAGCGTGGTCGTTGTCGTTTTTCCGGCAGAGCCTGTAATGCCAATCGTTTTGCATGGAACGACTTCCATAAAAATTTGCGAATCGTTAGAAAGCGGAATATCTCGTTTGAGGGCTTCTTGCACAATGGGCAAATCTAACGGCACGCCGCCAGAAACGCAAAGCAAATCAATATCGTCTAGTAGTTCAATGGGGTGAGAACCCGTCACCCATTTCACATTTGCCTTGCTTAAAGAGGCTTGGGCGGAAGATAACGCCTCCGCAGGGCGGGCGTCATTCAACGTTACGGATGAGGCGCGCGAAGAGAGCCAGCGCGCAAGGGCAAGCCCTTGCCTCGCGGCGCCAAGAATAAGAATGCGTTTGTTCATCCAGTAATTTGCCATTGTTACACTTGTGAAAGTCCAATTCCAATCAACGCCGCCATTAAACCGATAAGCCAAAACCGTTGCACCACTTGCGTTTCGCTCCAGCCAAGCAATTCAAAATGATGATGAATCGGCGTCATCTTGAAAAATCGTTTGCCGCCCGTCCAGCGGAAATAGACAATTTGAATGACAACGCTTAACATTTCGCTCAACGGAATAATGCCGATGATTAACAAAAGAGGCCATTGCCCGGTCATCAAAGCGACGACCGCTAATACCGAGCCTAGCGCCATCGAGCCAGTGTCGCCCATGATTAATTGCGCAGGGTGAACATTGAACCAAAGAAAACCAAATAACGCGCCAACAAGGATAAAACAAAACCTTGCTAAATATACTTGCTCTTGCATAAGGGCAATGCCGCCAAAGGCGGCAATGGCGGTAGCGGAAATTAAACCAGCCAGCCCGTCTAGCCCATCGGTAAAGTTGACGGCATTGGACTCAGCCACAATAATGAAAGCGGCAATCGGCACATAAACCCAGCCAATTTCAATTTCAAAGAAAAAGCCGGGCAGGTATAAATCGGGCGCGTCAATCATGTATTTCAAGGCGTAAGCGGTGGCTAAAGCAAGCAAAGTTTGAACCATAAATTTTGTGCGCGCGCGCATACCGTCGCCTTTGCGCCTGCCGTGAATGCCCTCCCAATCGTCCACGGCGCCTAAAATGCCAAACGCAAGCATAACCGCCATAGGCAAAAGCACAGAAGGACCCACTACGCTGGCGGTAACGCCAATAATGCCAACGGCGTTTAACAAACCGCCAAATAAAATGACCGGCAAAATAAACATAATGCCGCCCATGGTCGGCGTGCCCATTTTGACACGGTGTCCTTCAGGCTGTTCGATGCGAATAATTTTGCCGAGTTTGTAATGGCGCAAAATACGCAGCAACGGTCCGCCCCAAATAGCCGTCATCACAAAGGCTAAGCCTGCTAAACTGAGCGAAAGGGCAATATCTCTCACGAGCGAACCTCCAATGCGGCGGTGATGCGGTCCATGCGCAAACCATGCGAGCCTTTGATTAACACAGCGTCAGATGAAGTTAGGTTTTTATTTAACCAGTCAATCATAGGTTCGGGCGCTTCGAATTCAAAAATGTGAGACGGTTTCATCCCCGCTTTGCGCGCCGCCTCGGCGATTATTTTTGCCCGCGCGCCAAGCGTTAGCAAAATCTTCGCCACTTGCGCGGCGCGAATGCCCACCATTTCGTGCCCTTGCCGTTCGTAGGGTCCTAATTCCAGCATATCGCCTAGCACAGCAATTTTTCTACCGTCTAGTTCGTCTAATAAATTAAGCGCGGCTAACATCGATTCGGGCGAGGCGTTGTAGGTGTCGTCTAAAATCAATGCGCCGATATCGTTTCTGACGGCGACAAGGCGTAATTGAGCGTGTCCGTGCGATAAGCCTTCTAAAATTTCTTGCCAGGTGAGTCCATCGTTTAACCCAACCGATGCGGCTCGTAAAGCCGTGTGAACAGAATGACGACCAATCATCGGCACGCGCGTATGCAAAATTTCTTTTTTGTAGTGAAAACGAAAACGGATTCCGTCTAAGCCTAAGCCTTCAATTTGGTCTGCCCATAAATCGGCTTCGGGAGATAAGCCGTAAAAAAACACTTTGGCTTTTGTTCTTTCTTCCATTTTGCGAACCCAGGGGTCGTCAAAGTTCAAAATCGCCACGCCGTTTTCTGGCAGGGCTTGCGGCAATTCGCTTTTTCCTCTAAAGATGGCTTCTTGTGAGCCTGCGCGTTCGGCATGGACTGTGCCGACATTAGAAATAACGCCAATATGCGGCAGGGCAATATCGCATAAAAATTGAATTTCGCCCGGCACATAAAACCCCATTTCTAGCACGGCGCGTTCATACCCTGCGCCGAGTTTCAAAATCGTTAGAGGCAAACCGATTTCGTTATTCAAATTGCCGGGGCTTTTGAGGGTGCGATATTTCACGCTCAGCACTTCGGCGACCATTTCTTTGGTGGTAGATTTGCCGACGCTGCCCGTAATGCCAATCACTTTCAGGTTTAGTTTGCGCCTCCAAAAGCGGGCAATTTGTTGTAAGGCAGAAAGGGTATTATCTACCCGCAGGCATAAGGGAGAATCAAAGTGGAAGTTTGCATCCAGTTGAACGTCGCCGCGCAGGTCGAGGGTACGAAAAGAAGCGTCTATGTCTTTTTGAATTAAAGCAAAAGACGCCCCCCGCTTAAATGCGTCTTGCAGGAAGTCATGTCCATCCACTTTTTCGCCGCGCATCGCCACAAACAACGAGCCGGGAATCGTTTGGCGCGAATCAATTGCCGCTTCGGTGATGACGGCGTTTGCATTCGCAGGGCGAATTGCGGTTAAGGCTTCAATAACATCGGCAAGAGTTAATAACATATTATTGTGAGGCAATTTGTTGGCGAATAAAATCAGGCGGAATATCTAACAGGATGACTGTCTTTTGCGCCATTTCTGAAAAAACAGGGGCGGCGGTTTCAGAACCCCATGGCGAGGCGGTGGGGCGTTCAAGCCAAACGTAAATCATAAATTGCGGGTCGTCAACTGGTCCCCAGCCAATAAACGAAGCGTTGGTTTGCGATATATCATAAAAACCGTTGACGGGAATTTCAGCCGTGCCTGTTTTACCAGCCACGCGATAGCCCGGCACCAGCGCCAACGATGATTCAGCTTCTAAAGAAAGCGCCAGCATTTCGGTTAATGTGTTTGCGGTTTGCGATGATATGGGCGAGCCGGCAAATTGCGCCGGCACATTATATTGACGACCGTCGCGCACCATAGCGTATAACACATGCGGGGTGACCATGCGTCCATCGTTTGCGACCGCCGAAGCCGCCGCCATCATTTGAATTGGCGTAACTGCAACGCCTTGACCAAACGAATTTGTTCCTAAATCTACAGGATACCAATCCGCATCGCCCGGCATTTTGAGCCTGCCTGTCGCTTCCCCAGCCAAGTCTATGCCTGTGAGGTGACCTAAGCCAAAGGCGTCCATGTAGGCGTAAAAATTGTTTGCGCCCATTTGCGTAGCAAGGTTAACCATACATACATTCAATGAATGTTGTAAACAACCAATCATATTTTGCACGCCCCAGGGGTTACGGTCCCAATTTTGAATCGTCACGCCGCCGATGAGAATAGAGCCTGTGTCTAAATAGGTGGTGTTCGGTGTGACGGTGTTTGTATCTAACGCCGCCGCCATAGTTAAGATTTTTAATACCGAGCCCGGTTCGTATGTTTTAGAAATAGCGGGGTTGAATTCGGTGGCGTTATCGTAAATCGAGTCGTAATTCCAAAAATTGTTCAAATCCATGCGGCGTGAAACGGCAATTGCAAGAATTTCGCCGTTTTGCGGGTTCATAATCGCAATCACGCCGTCTTGCGCGCCATATTGAGTTAGGGCGTTATCTAAAATTTCTTCTGCGGCGGCTTGCAAATCGCGGTTGATAGTAAGAATCATGGTTGTGCCGTCTGGCACGCGCGGAATTTCGTAAGCTTTGTTTGGGTCTGTGGGGATTAATACGCTTACTGGGTTGCCAGCCAATAAGTTATCGTAATTTTCTTCAATTCCAAAATAGCCTTTGCCTTCACGGTTGACAAAGCCAAGAATATTAGAAGCCAGCGCATTTTCAGGGTAACTCCGTTGCGGATGCGCTTTGAATTGTAAGCCTGTTAGCCCGCCGAGCGCGCCTTCTGCGGCTTGTTCTTGCAAAGCGCGTTTGAGTTCTTGTAAATTTAGGGCTTGTTGCGCTTCAACGTAATCCGCCAATACCAAATACGAAATTCCCTCAGGCGGGTTTTGTATCACGTTCATTAAGTTATCATAATTCAAGCCTAATTCACGGCTAACGGCAAAGGCAATGGCGTGTGGGTCTGTGACGGTTTTCAAATCCACGCCGATTTCGTACACGGTTTTTTGCCCGGCTAATAAACGACCGTTACGGTCGTAAATTTCTCCGCGATTCGGGTAAAACGTTTTCCATTCGTAGGCGTAATTTTCGGCTTGTTTCCGAAAAACCGCCGCTTCTGGGCTGTTTTGAATGCGCGTCAGTTGCACAATGATAGCCAGCGCAATCAACATCATTGCGCTAGCCAAAACTTGCATACGACGGGCGTATTGCTGTCTCACTATTGTATTCTCCGCGAAGCGATTCGTTCATCTAACCAATCTAACAACGATTGGTTGTATTCCGGCGGAATGGTCAATGCGCTTAATTGAGGCAAAGCGTTTGATGAAAAGTTTATCGGTTCTGGAGCGACATACCCAGGCACAATGAGATATTGCAGTTCTTCTGGTTGAACGGGGCGAAAGCCCAATTGCAATGCGCGTTGTTCCATAGCAGAAACGGAAGTTAAAGAAGCCAACTGCGTTTGTAAATCGCTGCTGGCTTGTTGGCTAATTGCAATGGCGTTCATCAAATCTTGAATTTCACGCCCGGCAATGGCGGTGCGCGAGGTGACGTTCAAATACAAACCCGCCACTAAGGCTAAAACAACCACCGCCAACAAGGCGTTGCCAATCCATTGGCGTTGCACCCTCCAAGGGGCGATTCGATAGGCGTGAATAAAATTGATATTCGGAATGTTCATAGTTTCTCTATCACTCTCAACTTAGCGCTTCTTGCTCGCGGGTTTTCTTTTATTTCTTCATCTGTCGGCGTAATCGGTTTTCTATTGATGATTTTTACAATTGCCTTACGCTCTTGCTCGTATATCTTTTCATAAGGCGGATTGATTAACTCTTTGCTCTGCTCTCGAAAATAATCTTTGACGATTCGGTCTTCGAGTGAATGAAACGAAATGACTGCGCATCTTCCGCCAGACTTCAAACTGCTGATTGCCTGCGGAAGCGTCTTCTCCACTGCGGCTAATTCATCATTGACGACGATTCTCAAAGCCTGAAAGGTTTGGGTGGCGGGGTGGGTCTTATTGCCTCGGCGGGGTGAGGCTTTCTCAATCACAGCCGCCAACTCTCCTGTCGTGTGAAGCGGTCGGTTGGCGACAATGGCTTTGGCAATTTTTCTGGCGTCTTTATCTTCTCCATATTTGAAAATGATGTCGGCTAATTCTTTTTCATCAAACGTGTTGACGATGTCTTCCGCCGTCATATTGGCATTGATTCCAAATCGCATATCGAGCGGTCCATCTTGCATAAAGGAAAACCCGCGCGCGGGGTTATCAAACTGCATAGACGATGCGCCTAAATCCAAAACAATGCCGTCAATTGAATTCCACTGCAATTTTTGCAGTTGCTCATTCAAGGTGACGTGGGAGGCTTGCACGAGATGAATGCGATGTTCGTAAGGAGCCAAGGTCTTACGAGCAATCGCCAAAGCATGTGCATCTACATCGAGACCAAGCAAATGCCCATCTGGCGCGCAAGCCTCCAAAATCCCGCGAGCGTGCCCGCCCGCGCCGATTGTTGCATCCACATACCGTCCGCCGTTTTGGGGCTGCAGAGCGTGTATAATTTCTTGGTAAAGTACAGGTTTGTGTTGCATCATCGTGTAGGGGCGACGTTTTGTCGCCCAATCGGGCGGGATTCTCTCGCCCCTACAGTTTCTTCGATAAATCCAACGTTGAGAAGCGGGCGTTATTCGCTTCTGGGTTTTGCAACAAAGCCATTTGTTCGTTCCATGCGGCAGGAGTCCAAACTTCAAAATATTCGCCCTGCCCTGCTACAATGAGCTCGCCGTTTTCAACGCCTAAAAAAGCGCGTAAGTTCTGTGGAACTAAAATGCGCCCAACTTTGTCTGCTTCGATTGGATAGGCGTTGGAGAGGATTAAACGGCGGAGTAAGCGAGCGGTTGGGTCGGCAAGGTTCATCGCCTCAATGCGCTCATACACTTGTTTGAAATATGTCTCGGTCATCACCATGAGGCATTTATCAAAACCCTGTGTGATGAAAGCGCCGCCTTCCAGCAACTCACGGAAGCGCGCTGGTATCATCAGGCGACCCTTATCATCGAGGTTGTGCTGGAAGTGACCTAAGAACATTTGTGCTACTTATCCTTTTAATGCACAAACGCCGAACCATTCGGCGTTCCTGTGTGGCGTTTACCACTTTCTACCACTTCTTACCACATTATACGCTTTTTGACCGAAAAAGCAAGTGGTAAGAGGGCTTTTTTCGCATTACAAAGGCATTACTTTGGTCACATATTCCCTATGAAACTGCCCCCTTCCTTTAACCTACTCAAAGCCGCAAACTGGCGAGATTATGAATTGCTTGACATGGAAATAATTTGGGTGTAAATTTGTCTTGCGTCTGGGATGAGTCGCCAAGCGTCTCATCAAAGGGCTTTTAGCCCTAATCCCCAGTCGCTTTTTTATTCCCATAAAAAGGAAATTATGTATTTTTGTTATGTAGATGAATCAGGTACGCCAGATATACCTGGAAACACGTCTCATTACATACTTGCTGGCGTTTCAATCCCCGTTCAATATTGGAAAGACTGTGATAAAGATATTGAAATCATCAAACAACGCTATTCCCTTTCAGATAAAGAAATCCATGTGGCATGGCTATTGAGAAGTTATCTTGAACAAAATAAAATTAACAGATTTGACGATCTTAACTACCAACAAAGGCGTTATCAAGTAAACGCTATTCGGAATGCAGAACTATTAAGGCTACAACGGTCAGGCAATCCTTCGCTATATAAACAAACGAGAAAGAATTATCAAAAAACAGAGAACTACATTCATCTCACATATATTGAAAGACGAAATTTGATAAAAGACATTGCGCGCACTTTATCAAATTGGGGATTTGCAAGGTTATTTGCAGAATGTATTGATAAATTACACTTTGACCCTTCTCGAACGCAAAAAACCATAGACGAGCAAGCATTTGAACAAATTGTTTCAAGATTTGAACAGTATTTACAAGTAACTGGTCTTAATAGTAAACAGAAAAATTTTGGGGTGCTCATTCACGATAATAATGAAACTGTCGCCAAAAAACATACCTTGATGATGAAAAAATTTCATAGAGAAGGAACGCTCTGGACAAATCTCAAGAACCTTATCGAAACTCCTTTATTTGTAAATAGCGAACTAACCAGCATGGTACAAGTTGCTGATTTATGCGCTTATGCTTTGCGCCGTTACCTTGAAAATAACGAAAGCGAATTATTTGATTTAATATTTGAGCGCGCTGATCGAAAAGGGAATATGGTAGTTGGGGTTAGGCACTTCGCCAATAATTCTTGTGCATGCAAAATATGCAATTCTCATAGAAAAATTTCTTAAGTCCGCATAATTTGGAGATGAATTTGCATTCTTTTAACCTACTCGAAGCCGCAAACTGGCGAGATTATGAATTGCTTGATTCAGGCGATGGCTCAAAACTTGAACGCTTTGGCAAGTACATTTTTTCACGTCCCGAATCGCAAGCCATGTGGAGCAAGGCGTTAAATCCGTCGGAGTGGCAAAATGCTCACGCGGTGTTTCAGCCTTCAGGCGAAGAAAGCGGCGGTCATTGG
Organism: Anaerolineales bacterium; assembly: GCA_034434495.1. GTDB lineage: Bacteria > Chloroflexota > Anaerolineae > Anaerolineales > Villigracilaceae > Villigracilis. Next base: position 62,758 of record DAOTZE010000022.1, on the reverse strand, counting down.
GAGTTTAAGAAAAAAGTTGAAGAGAAATGGGTCATGCAATATCAAGATTTAAAATTCTGGGCGATGACGACGCCTGGTCGTCACCTCGGCGTTTTCCCCGAAGTCGCTTCACACTGGGACTTTATGGCTGCTTCCATGCGTCAACAGACTACTCGCCCCAACATTCTTAATCTATTTGGCTACACTGGCTTGGCGAGTTTAGCCGCCGCATCGGCTGGCGCGTCTGTGACTCATGTGGACGCCTCCAAAAAATCTGTGGCATGGGCGAGAGAGAATCAAGAACTTTCTGGTTTGAGCGATAAACCAATTCGGTGGATTGTGGAAGACGCTGTGAAATATGTACAACGCGAAATAAAACGCGGAGTGAAATACGATGGCATCATTTTAGACCCGCCCAAGTTTGGGCGTGGACCGAAAGGCGAAGTGTGGGAGGTGTATAAGTCTTTGCCTAATTTGTTGGAGATGTGCCGACAATGTTTGAGCGATACTCCTCTGTTTGTGATTGTGACAGTGTACGCCGTGCGCGCCTCGGCGATTCACGTCGCCCAAGCGGTGGATGAAATGATGAAACAATATAAAGGAATTGTGGAAAGCGGTGAATTGGTGACCCGCGAAAAAAGCGCCAACCGCTTGCTTTCGCAAGCGGTGTATGCGCGGTGGTTCGCTAAGTAAAACTCCGAGGTCTTTGAGACCTCGGAGTTTTTTCATTACCCTTTTGCTTCGCTATCGCCGCCGCTACTGCTACTTCCGCCTTTGGAAACTATCTTCTTCAGCAAGTCGTACCAGAAGGATGAACCTTGCGACACTGCCATCGCCGTTAGCCCCAAACCGACAATTTTTAATACGATAAAGGTAGCCCAGGTGTTCACATCAGAGCCAGCGGGAGGCAAGTCGGTTTGCCACCAGCCAATTTTGACAATATCTAAATCAATTAATTGTTGAATTAAATCGTCTATATTGATGTCCGGAGCCGAGCCGTCGGCTTGTTGCATTTGCACTGCCATTTCCGCTTGGGCAACCGCTAGCGCCCGCACGCCGGCGTTTGTCCACAACGTTTGCGCTAGTTGAATGCTATCGGTGCCGAGGAAGACCGTGAGCAAAATAGATAAAACAATGACGAAACTGCGCGCATTCGAGCGGAAGGTCGCCGAGGCTTGGTCCATCAAGCCGCCGAAATAGGCGGTGGTTCGCTTGCGTAATTCTTCTAAATCGGTAACGCCTTGCGCCACCCATTTGGCTATGGCGCGTTTGCCTTCCGAGTCGGGGAAGGCGTTAATCAAGTCTTTCAACCCTTCACCCGTAATTTCTTTCGAAGCGGTTAACCCGACAAAATCAAAATACGAATCCACCAAAGTCGCCACTGGTATTTTTTCAATCATCTTCGGTTCGGTGGCTGAGGAGATAAAACTATACCAATGTTTATAGCGAATCGGTCGCAAGGCTTGCAATTGAGGAAGTTTGACAAAATCGCCGACGTGGCTATCTCCCACAATTTTTTTGAGGTGTTTTTCTAGCGATTTGCCGCGCGTTTCTAAAGACTCATTAATCCATTGCGTGATTAATGAAACAATAGAGCCAAGCACATAATAAATAAATATCAAACCAATCACTACCTCCAACGCTTGTGAAAAAGACATAGTATTCTCCTTTGTTATGCTTGAATGTTTTATTTATCGTTTGCATTGCTTCTGCCGCAGTTTTCGGCGGCGGGCAGGCGCAGTTTTTTAATGTTTTAGTTTTTCCAATTCAGCCAGCCAACTTAATGGTTTGCTCCAGCGCACGCGTTGGGTTACCTCTTGATTTTTTTTCTTTCGGTCCCATTTTGGTCCTGGCGGTCCCGATTCATCGCTTAATAAACTTTTCACTCCCCACAACCCTTTATATTGTACCCAATCAGGTTCAGGATTCAAGAGGACGCGCTTCCACTCTTTCACTTTTGGGCGAGCGACTTCACGGTGAGACATAATTCGCTTCAGGTAACTACTAGACTTTAACACCGGCTCCTTCAAATTATCTCCCTGAAACCCCACGCGAAAGCCGTCGCCAGAGGCAATTTCTAACGGTAGGCTCACGATGTAATGGTCGGCTTCATCTTTCAATGAGATAAACGCGTCTTCCGCAAGCACATTTGCATGTTTGGCTTGCAACTCTTTTAGGGCGATTTGCCGCGCCTTTTGGCTGGGGTTAAATAAAAGAAACAGGTAATGCACTAAACCGTCAAACCAGAATAAGAAGCGTTGTAATCTGCCCGGTTTATACATAGCAGGCGAGCGAATCACATCAGGCTTGCTGTAATTAGCGTGAGAGCCAAGCGCGGCATACACCACAGGGTGAGTAGTCGTTTTGCCTTCTTTATCAACGGCTTTGATAACGGTTTCCCACGGCTCAATATTTCCCGCGCCGTGTTGCGAAAGCAAAAGCGCGTAAGGTTTATTATTCTTAAGATAAACCGCCGTCATTTCCCAATCCCCTTCATGGTGATTCATACCGTTTGCCGCCAGCCGCCAATCGTTGAACGCATAAAAAAAATGATACTGCAAAATCGTCCATTCATTGCCTTCTTTGTCTTTTTCGCGCGCCACGCGCCCATAATACACGGGCTGGTCATGCTTTTCTAAAATTTGGCGATATTGCTTATAAGCCTCTTGCGCTATTTTTTCAGTGGCTTGCGAAAGCATATCCATTGCCAAGCCGGGTCCTTCGGGCAATACTTTTTCGATATAAAATTTTAGAAGGCGAATTAAAGCATAAAACAATATCAGCAAATAAATCGGCAATAAGATTAAGTATTCCACCGCCAAACTAACATAAGGAATGGGACCAAAAAAATAGTAAATGGGCGCAATGGCTAACGCGGCAAAAAAGACGACTAATAAAAACGGCGGAATGATGCGTAGGCGAATCGGCGAAGCAAGCATAAAAATAACAAGCGCGGCAATTAAAGAAGCGGCGAGGGCAATTTCTAGCCAAATCAAGCCGCCAAAAAACCAACCCGCCGCTGCGCCCGCTATAGAAAGCCCGCCCCACCAAATCCAAGCGTCAAAATCATACAGCGGTTTGTTGACAAAGCGCAAAAAAAACTGGTCGCTATTTAAGCGCCCTATTTTATAAATTAACGGCTCGTTCAAATGAGAAAATAATTCCGCCGCGCCTTGAGGTCCGCTGGCAAAAAAATGACACCATTCTAAATACGGTTCAACCGCCATCGGAAAAAAGCGCTCGCTTTTTGCAAAACGTAAAACTGGTTCATATTTTTCAAGCAACGCTAAATCGTCCATGAAGCCTCTATGGTATAAATTGATGGATGAATTACCAATTACTTACTCAAGCATTTGAAACGTATTTTAACGCGAAACCCACAATTATTGTCCGCGCGCCGGGGCGAGTTAATTTAATTGGCGAACATACCGATTACAACGATGGGTTTGTTTTACCAATGGCGATTGACCGCGAAGTGTGCATTGCATTAAATCCGCGCGGCGATGAAACCCTCCGCCTCTTTTCTTTTGACTTGCAAACTGACGCTGTTTTCAATCTGCATTCGCTTCGCCCAAGCGACGGCTGGGAGGCGTATCCGCAAGGGGTGGCGAATGAATTGATAAAAGCGGGATATACGCTCAAAGGGTTTGATGGAATCATCGCAGGCGATGTGCCGCGCGGGGCGGGTTTATCTTCCTCTGCCGCAGTGGAGTTAGCGACAGCCAAAGCGTTCGCAGCCGTTTCAGGGTTTGAATGGAACGCTGTGCAAATGGCGAAGTTATGCCAAAAAGCCGAGAATGAATGGGTTGGCGTGCATAGCGGCATTATGGACCAAATGGCAAGCGCGGCTTGCAAAGCAGGTTACGCCATGTTTTTGGATTGTCGTTCGCTAGAAATTGAGCATGTTCCCCTCCCCTCGCATGTTTCTGTTGTGATTTTGGATACCTCCACAAGGCGCGGGTTGGTTGAATCGGCGTACAATGAAAGGCAAAGCCAGTGCGCAGAAGCGGCGAAGCGGTTGGGGGTGAAAGCATTACGCGATGTGAGCTTAAACAGTGAAAAGTGGAAAGCGGCAAGCGAAAAGATGAAAGAGGAAGGCGAATTGGGAAAATTGGTTTTTAAGCGGGCAAGGCATGTGATTTCTGAAAATGAACGAGCGCTAGAAGCCGTTGAGGCAATGAAAAAAGGCAATGTAAAACGATTAGGCGAATTGTTTAATGAAAGCCATGAAAGTTTGAAAAACGATTTTGAAGTAACAAACGAGGCGCTCAATATCATGGTGGACTGCGCTAGAGAGCAAGCGGGATGTTATGGCGCAAGGATGACGGGCGCCGGGTTTGGCGGCTGCGCGGCGGCTTTGGTGAATGATGAAAATGTCGGGGCGTTTGTTAAAAATGTCTCTGCGGCATACAGGCTGAAGTCGGGGCTTGAGGCGAGTGTGTATGTATGTAAGGCGAGCGAAGGGGCAAGTCTAATTTAAAGGCGGCTGGCAGAGGTGAGGGTTTTGAAATAAAAAATGGACTCGGGTGAGTCCATTTTTTATTTTAACTAAAAGCCAATTGCTTTTCGAGTTGGCGTTGTTTGCGGCGTTGGCGGCGAATAATTTTTTCGGCGGCAATGCGGGTTTGGCGGCGCTGCGCCGAGCGAATGATTAACTTCATGAATTTTGTGTGATTCATTTGCTTATCGTTCATCAATGAAAAGTCTGCCGAGCCTGGCTCATGCGGCGGGTAGAAGATGCCGCAGTTGGGGTTGATTTCGAGCATGTAAATATCGCCGTTGGCGTCCATGCGATAATCGCAACGCGCATAGCCGTTGCCGCCAAGTTCTTTGAAAACGCGAATGGTTTGTTCGCGCAAAGTTTTTTCAATCTTTGCGTCTTTGACTGGTGCAACGTCCATCTTTTCGTATTCCACCCATTTCATATCGTAGTGTTTGAACGATTCGCCTTGTGGGAAAATAAATTCAACAGGTTTGATTGAAATAGGGTTATCGGCGTCGTCGGGGTTTTCAGCCACTAAACAGGTGAATTCGCGCCCTTCGATAAACTCTTCAATTAAAGCGCGCCCAAATTCTTCAATTGCAATTTTTAATTGTTCGCGCAATTGTTCGAGCGTTTCTACGCGCGAGTTACGTCGAATGCCCACGCTGGCGTATCCATGCGGCGGTTTGACAAGCATGGGGAATTTTAATTTTTTGACGACTTTATCGGCGTCTTCCACACGGTTGACAAATATCCAATTGGGGGTCGGCACTTTAACGCGGCGCGCGGCGTTTTTCATTTCGTCGCGTGTGGGGTCAAAGAATTTTGAATCGGCGCCGGTGAATGCGGCGTTGTATTTTTCAAGCGCGTGAACTAACGCAATGCCAGATAGAGGGTCGTCGGGCGTGCCGTCGCATAAGTTGACAAACACTTCAACGCCTTCGTCTATTAGGGCTTTAATTTGTTTTTCTACGTTGGTCGGCGCCACAAGATGTTGTTTCCATTTATATCCCTTCATGTAAGGCGAAGGGTCGTATGGAATGTCGTCTTTATCCGGCGCGCTTGTTAATACGCAAATATACATAATGGTTGTCCTTTGTTTTCGTTTCCTATGATTTGATAATAAACGTTTTATTTTTTTATTATCAACATTATCATAATTCATCCAATAATTATGATAACGATGTTTATTTTATACATACTTATTGAATGTTGTAAAGGTTTTTGAGCGTACAAATATCTTAAAATTTTATAAGCATAAAAGCGTTGATTGATATGTTTTATATTTTGAATATAAATTTTATTTAAGGTTATTAAGGTTCTTAACGTCTTTAAGAAACAAAGAGAGGCTCAAGCGAGTCTCTCTTTGTCGTTGATAAGATATTTTATTTGACGTACGGTTAACGACCTTGCCGCATTACAAGCAAGAGTTTGTTTATAAATTATTATCGCCTTATCTATAACGGTCTGACGAGGCGCTTTGCGAAAAGTTTCGATTTGCTTCGCCGTAAAATCAATCTATCGTTTGTTTATTTCCAAAACTGAGGTAGATGCTCTTTGTATGCGTTCAAATAATCATCCAATATTTTTTTAGCGAGGTTCATATCGGTAATAACAGGGTCGAGCAATAAGCATTGCAAGGCTTTTTGATAATCGCCTTCCGCCGCCGCATCTACGCATAGTTGAGCCGTTGTGATTTCACGGCGGCAGAGTTCGGCAATTGGGGTTGGCAGTTCGCCCATATATAGGGGTTGAATACCTGCCGCGCCTATATGTACGGGCGTTTCGACAATTGCGTTGAACGGCAAGTTTGCAATTTGGCCCCGATTGGGAAGATTTGCCGCGAGGTGATAGTGATTTCCTGCATAGGCGATATTTTCAATAATCTCTAATGCGCCTTCGGAGTCTGTTTCGAGCAAGCCGTCAATAGTGGCGTTGCCGTTTGCCATTTCATTTAATCTATCTAAACTAAAATCGCGCACGCTTGCCATCACGTCCCAATCGTATAAACGAATGTTGAACGCCTCATGCGGCTTTGTCATGGGGTCGCTCATCCAAGGAAGATATTCGCACAGGTGAGAATCGCCGGGGACGGGCAATAAACCGAAGTCATGAAAGAGGCGGCGGGTTAATGGTTCAAATTTTTCGTCTAATTCAAAAAATCTTTTTCGCAATAATGGATATAAATCTTCGCCTGTTTGTTTATGATGAATTGAAAGTATCCATGTGAAATGATTCGTGCCTGCGGCTTTAATATCCATTAATGGCAGCGCTTGATGAATCATCATTTGTTGTAATGGGTGTTGTAATATATCGGCATGCGTGCTTTCGAGCCCTTCGGGTATTTGCAAATTTAAGTCTTTTGCTAAAGCGACGCCCGCCATCATATATCCTTGATAAATTTGATGACACAGCCCAACGACTTTTATTTTGCTATAACGATTGACGGCGTCGCATATTCTTACCATTGGGTTTGTAAAGTTGATAAACCATGCGTTCGGGCAAGCGGCTTCCATATCGTGCGCAATTTCTAAAACAGGTTGGATATTGCGCGCGGCGTGGGCAAAGCCGCCCGGTCCGCCGTTTTCGGCGTACGGTTGGCGCACGCCATATTTCAATGGAATTTCAAAATCAGATTTCCATAGTTCTTCACGCGGTCCCACTTCAATTGCAGAGACTACAAAGTCTGCATCTTGAAGCGCGTCTTTATGATGAGTGTGGGCGGAGATGTGAAAGTTTGCATTCCATTCTTTGTTTAGCCTATTCGCCAACCTGTGAACAATATCTAAACTTTGAGCATTTCTATCCACGAGGCGTAGCGTTGAGCCTTGTAGTTTTTTTGAACGAAGCAATGCCGATAATGTGTTTTCTCCAAATGAGGCGCTGCCTGCGCCGATGACGGTGATGATGGTATTTGACATATATTAACTCCAAACGTTATGAACTCACCTTACGCGAAGCCCTCAATAATCCTCGTATTTGGGTTTGTTTTCTGTCATAATCTTGTAAGGCGGCGCGTGATATCAGTTATTAAGATGAAAACAAGCAAACAAGCGGAGGATACTCTCGATACGTTTACCTGTCCACTTTTTAATCGCCTATATTGTATCTCTTATTAAAATCCAATACGGGTTTTCGCAAGTCGTATTCTATTACATATAAAAGAACAGAGATAAATCCCGCGCGCTATATTTACAAAGTCTGCTCAAGCAGCCTCAGCCAAATAAAAAATCTACGAGGCTTTCATCTCACGGATTTACGAATTACAAATCACTGTTCTCTTCTTCTGAAAATCTTCTCCCCCATCATCTTCATCAACAAGCCTGCGCGCCAAAATGCGACAGCCGCCATGCCATGCGCTAAGACCGCAAATAAGGGAGGCGTTTCTAGGGTGTAATATGTCCAGCATTGGCGGGTGGTGCCCCATAACTCAAGAAAATATCCTAACCCTGAGCCTGCGATGAACGTCAATAGCGCAAAGCGATAATCGGTTGGGGTGAGGATTAGGAGAAGGCAGAGAATTGTTGCCAGCCAGGTGTAAGATTTGTCGAATGTTGGGGAAACAAAGACCAGCATCAAGGTCAAGAAAGAAGCGAAGATAATCCAATAGGAATAAGTGAATAGGGAATAGGGAATTGTGAATAAGGAATTGTGAATAGGTTTTCGGTCAAGTATCCAATTAAAGAATCTTGTTATTCTATCAATTGAAAGACTGGCAATGGGCCAGGCGGGGATAATCCAAAGCGGGGGTCTTTCGGCGGTGTAATAATGCCAAAGATTTGTTTGCGTTCCCCACGATTCGATTGCCAGCCCGCCGCAAATGCCCACAAAGACGATGAGTAAATCTGTTTTGAGATTGGCGCGCGCCACGATGGTGATAGACATGAAAAGAAAAATGCCAAGCAAAAGCCAATCCATGTATAACCACCATGGTCCGTCCCAATCAATGTAAGATAAAACTTCTTCGGCAAGGGGCCACCAAATATAAACAATTAAAAAAATTGTCACAAAAAACCCGCCAAGCAAAATAGACGAATCGCGCGTCCAAATCGGTTTTTTATTATCCATGCCGCGATTATATAACGACTTTTTGCCAAATGTTAAATTTTTGTTTCGGCGTCTGGTTGGGAAGGTTAACTTTGAAAAAATGGTTATAATAAATTCATAAGGATTTTATTCAAAGCCTTATATATTTTATTTGCAATCAATGAAAGGATGTGCGCTATGGGTTTTTTCGATAAAATTTTAGAAAAGATAGGTCTTAAGAAGCAAGAAGAAGAAAAAGCGATTGGCGGCGAAGCCAAAGGCGGAATGAAAGCAAAAGACGATGTGGCAACGCCTTCGGCGTCCGCTCCTAAGAAAGTCGTCAGCGGTGGAATGGCAAGCAAAGTATCGAAAAACGATGCGCTTGCGGAGGAAGGCATGAAAAAGCCTGTAGCCATCTCTGAAGTGGACGTTGTTGCAAAATTAGAAGGTCTTGCAAAAGGCAAAGACTTAAATTGGAAAGTTTCAATTGTGGATTTGCTCAAATTGCTCGACCTTGACTCCAGCAAAGACGCCCGTATTGAACTTGCAAAAGAACTCGGTTGCCCTGCGGATTTAATCGGCGGCGATTATTCTAAAATGAATGTTTGGCTTCATAAAGAAGTGTTGCGGAAAATCGCCGCAAACGGCGGGAATATTCCAAAAGAGTTGTTAGATTAAATCAAAAAACGCAAAAAGACCCGACAATGTTTATAAGTTTGTCGGGTCTTTCGCTTTAATTCTGATAAAATTTACCTATGCTCTCTCGCGTTTACTCCTGCGCCGTAGTGGGTTTAGAAGGCGTCATCGTTGAAGTGGAAGTAGATTACACTAACGGTTTGCCCGGCGTCACCATCGTTGGCTTGCCAGACGCCGCCGTGCAAGAAAGCCGCGAGCGGGTGCAAACCGCCGTGAAAAACGCCGGTTTACATTTTCCCCGTCATCGCATCGTGGTCAATTTATCTCCCGCCGCCATTCGCAAAGAAGGACCCGCCTACGATTTGCCTATTGCGCTTGGCGTGATTATTCTTGCGGGCTTTCTTCCGCAAGATTCTATTGAAGGCGCGATGTTTGTCGGCGAGCTTTCGCTGGACGGCGTTGTGCGGCACACGCGCGGCGTTTTACCGATGGCTGCCGCCGCGCGCGCAAATGGATTCAAAAAAATTTTCGTAGCCGAAGCGGATGCGGCTGAAGCGGCTTTGATACCTGATTTGGAAGTGTATCCCGTCAAGGCGCTCGCGCATCTTTACAACCATCTTGCTGGTCGCCAATTCATTGACATTTACCACCCCTCAACAAAGCCGCCAGAGCCGTTATTCATTCCAACAGATTTTTCCGAAATTAAAGGACAAGACCATGTTAAGCGCGCGTTAGAAGTCGCCGCCGCTGGCGGGCATAACGTGCTGATGATAGGCAGCCCCGGCGCAGGCAAAACCTTATTAGCCCGCGCGCTCCCCGGCATTTTGCCAGAAATGTCTATCGAAGAGTCTTTAGAGGTCACCCGCATCTTTTCCGTAGCCGACCAACTCCCTGCTGGAACTCCATTAATCAAACAGCGTCCGTTTCGTGCGCCGCATCACACCATTTCACATGCTGGGTTAGTCGGCGGCGGAAATATCCCCAAGCCCGGAGAAATTTCACTGGCGCATCGCGGCGTTTTATTTTTAGACGAATTCCCAGAGTTTAGTTCTCGCGTCCTCGAAGTGATGCGCCAGCCCATAGAAGATAAAGTGGTCACCATCAGCCGCGCCAAAGGCTCATTAACGTTCTCGGCAAACTTTCAGTTGATTGCCGCTATGAACCCTTGCCCATGTGGATATTATGGCGATAGCCAAAAACCTTGCGCTTGCGCGCCCGCTGTAGTCACGAAATATCAAAGGCGAATTTCGGGTCCAATGCTCGACCGAATTGATATTCACATTGAAGTTCCAAGAGTGGATTATGAAAAGTTAAGCGGAAACCAATTAGGCGAAACATCCGAAACCATTCGCAAACGCGTGCAAGCGGCTAGAGATATTCAATCGAAACGATTCGCAAATTCAGATATTGTATGTAATTCAGATATGCGCGTGGGAGAAATACGTCAATTTTGTCAGTTACAGGCTGAGGGACAAAGTTTGATGCGCGCGGCGATGAGTCAGATGAATTTATCGGCTCGCGCTTATCATCGCATTCTCAAACTCGCACGCACAATTGCAGATTTAGCGGGCAGCGAAGAGATTCAATCTCCGCATTTGGCGGAGGCTTTGCAGTATCGCCCCAAATTGACAATGGGGTAACTTTACTGCCCCGCCATTTTTGCGGCGGCGGCAGAGCGGGTATGCACGCCTAGTTTTTCAAAAATAGATTTGAGATGCCGTTTGACGGTATTGGTGGTGATGACGAGTTTTTCGGCAATTTCTTTATTGGTGAGCCCTTTTGCTAATAACTCCAACACTTCTCGTTCGCGGTCGGTCAATGCGCTTAATTCGCTCAAAGATTGATATGCTTTGCGCGTCTCTTCTACAATGCGCCGAAACGCGGCGCGGTCGAAGGCTTGTTTTTCAATATACGCCGAAACGGCATATTGCGAATACGCGCGTTGAATTTCATCCGTTTCTGTAATGCCGCTAACGACAATAGTGGGAATATGTTTGCTCTGCGTCGCGGTCAATAACTGATACCCTTCTAACTCAAATTCAGGGGAATGTTTATCCCACACGGCGCTCTTCATCCCTTGTAAAGATAAATCAATGACCGCCAATGAAAACCTTTCACGGCGCAATGAACCAAGCGCCTCTCCAAAACTGGCGCAAGTTAACACTTGAAAACCCAAATCATTTAACAGCTCTTCAATAATGCTTCGCCAACCTGCATCGTCTTCAACTACAAGGGCTTTTTCGGTTTGAAGCTTTGTAATGGGCGGTTGAAATTTTGAAGGCAAAGCGGATGTTGAGGAAACAGGAGCAGGCGCAGGCGAAGTTTGAAGCGGCGGGCTGACTAAAATGCGATAGACAATATCTCGAAATTGACTGCGATGAAAACTTTCTTTTCGTAAAAATGTAAACGCGCCGTAATCGGTTAGCGCCGTCACAGCCAGTTCAACGGTGGCAAACCCTGTTAATAAAATGGCGCGGCAATTCGGGTCAAGTTTGCGAACGGCGTCTAACGCGCGCAAACCGTCAATGTTATTATGGTCGTTTGGAGATAACGAAAGGTCAATCACAGCCACACGATGCGCGTTAGCCTTCAGAGCCAGCGTGGCGTCGTCCAAATTTGCGGCGAGGTCCACTTCTAAACCGCACTCTCTTAAAATTTCGCCGATGATTTGTTGCCAAGATTGGTCGTCTTCCACAACCAATGCGCGCATTCCTTGATTCATACACGCTCCACTATAGGCAAGCGCAATCGAAACGTTGCGCCGTGTTTGCCGTCGCTTTCAACATGCACCGAGCCGCCCAAGCGCGTCATCAACGTTTTTACCCACCACAACCCAAAGCCTAACTTGCCGGGGTGCGAGCCCGTGCGTGAAAAATTTAGTTCAAAAATTTGGTCATGAAATTCAGGCGCAATGCCCGAGCCGCTATCGGTTATCGAAATTTCAACCCAATTAGAAACCGCCGCGCCTTGAATGACGATTAAACCTTTTCCGTTCATCGCGGCAATTGCGTTTTCAATTAAATTTCTAAACACAAAGGTTAAACTTTGTTTGCCGGCGGTCGCCAGGGGCAAATCATGCAGGGAATGAATTTCAATTTGCACATCGGCTGGAACGCGCGCCGCCTGAATGGCGTCTTTCATGCAAACGGCAATGTTTACTTTCTCCATTCGTATCGGGCGCAAATGCGAAAGATTCTCTTGCACAATTTGCATGGCTTCCATGGCGCTATGTTCAATCTCCGCCAATGTGTTCGATAAATACGCGTCGGCTTCCAACGTTTTTGCGTATTTATCTTGAATGGCTTGCACGCGCACGGGAATTGTCCCCACTTTATTATTCATGTTGTGCAACAAATTTGCGGAAATATCGCCCACTGCCGCAAACGTTTCCGCCATCCAATGCTGTTCTTGCGTTCTTCGCAACGCCTCCTGGCTGGATTTATTTTGGATTGCCAAGACCGCATAATTCGCCAAACATGCCAACACTTTTTTATCCCATTCGGATTTCACGCTTCTTTCTTCGCTTGGGGTTGGGTTAAACACCCCAAACATTCCCAACGCCTGCGCTTCTTCGCCTAACGGAAGCAACAAGGCGTTATTTTGTTTTTTCATTTCAAAAAACGAACCGATATGCTGTGTTGCGCCATTCGAAGCGATTATCTGCCATTCGTTCGATTCGTTTTTCAACCAAATTGCGCTTAACGAAGTGTTGAGCAAATCGTTTGCCATTTCGCACAAACGGTCTAATACTTTTTGGGTCGGTTGAGAAATTAATAAGTGCGCCGCTTCTTGTAAAGCGTCTAACAAGCGCACTTCCTGAATGGCAATCACGGCGTAAGTCGCTAACGATTGCAGTAAGTGATTATCGCTTTCAGAGAAAGCGCCCAACTTGGGGCTTTCTAAATTCAACACGCCTTCTAACCTTCCGCTGGCGTTGATTAATGGCACCGCCAGTTCAGAACGCATCTCAATTTTTGAGTCCAATGGGTAATACATATCTCGCCAAGGTTCTTGATGTAAATCTGAAATCAGCGCGGGTTCGCGCGTACGCGCCACATGCGCCATTACGCTTTTGCCATGTAAAGGCAATTTTTCGACAAGCGGGCGTTCTAGCATAAGCCCAGTCACCGCGCGGGTGACAAGGTATTCTCCCTTTTTATCTAACAAACGGAAGATGCCATATTGCGCGTTTGTAATTTCAAGCGCCCATTGCAAAATTGCGTCGAGCGTTTCTTCTAACCGTAAACGAGAAGAAATTAACAACCCTGCGCGGCGAAGTTGATTTAATTCCTCTTCCTTTCGGAGCAAATCGCGTTGAATGCCAGCCAGCCTTCTGGTGTGGTAAATTGCCATAGCGGCTTGATTGACGAAATTATCCAACATTAATTGCTCTAAGGGGGTGAAACGCCGTTCTTCGTATAAATAAATATACAAGACGCCCACCGCTTGCTCCGCGACAATTAATGGGAAGCAAGCCACCGCTTTCACCCCCAACGCGGCATGATAGGGGTGAATATCTAAATCCGTTTCGTCATACGAAAAACGGCTTTGACGGTTTTGAATGGCGCGCATACCAATACCATTTGGGCGGGGTTCGTCGTCTATCACGGTGGAAATAAAAACAGGGGCGCGTTCTTGCGGTTGCGCCGAAACGCGCATTTCTTTTTCAAAGCGCCCTGTATTTTGGTCGTAGGTATAAATCACCGCCGACGACCCCGGCACCACGCGAATGGCGCTCTCTACAATTAATTGCAGGCTTAAAGCGTTTTGGCTAGAATCTTGCGAGCCGATGCGATTAATCGCCAGACTGATTTGATTCAGAATGCGTAAGGCTTCTAGCAAGCGCGGGTCGTAATTAGAAGCGGAGAAAGGTTGGGTAGTCATCTCAAATATTGAATACGCTTGAATTAAAGATGATTTTCCCATCGGTTGGCTATCCATGCAAGTTCGGTTATATAAAATTTTGCAACAAACTCACGCTTAGCCGAATGGCAAAATAGACAAGCGCCAAACCGCAAATTAGATTAAGACCTTGAAAAAACGCTGGGGTAAGGAACTTTCGCCCCCAAGCCACTAACCCCGCCATCACAAAAGACCAAGCCACCGCGCCCAATAAAAAGCCCGCAAAGAAAACCGCAAAATGAGTCGTTTGTGGGCTACCTGCAATAGACGCAAACGCGGTCGTTCCAAGCCCAGTCCAAAAGACGATGTTCATGGGGTTGCCTAAGGAAAGGAATGCCCCGCTGGCAAAATCTCCGCGTTGGAAAGCGGAGGCGGAAATATCTAAGCCATTGTTGTTTTGAGCGTCTTGAAAAGCGTTCCATGCGAGTTTGAGCATAAGGGTAACGCCGATTAAACTAAGAATCGTTTTGGCAATTGGGTTTTGAATGATAAAAGCCAAACCTGCTAAGGCAAGGATTGCCCAAGCGCTATCGCCCACTAATGAGCCAAATTGAACATACAAAGCGGGGAGAAACCCACGAGCCGCGCCGCGCCGAATGGTTTCGGCTGTGACGACTCCGGGCGGAGCGCAAAATGAGATTGCAAGAATAAAAGAAGAGATAAAAAGTGGAAGCATTTTTTGTTTACACTCTCGCTTTCAGAAGGTGGGCAACCCTCTAAAATGAAGCGCCGTGCCAGCGCGGCAAACAGGCGCTTGCGTTGGCGAATCAAAGCCGACAGGTAGATGCACATTCACAGGTCAGCAACCAACTGTCGGCGTTAGTTAAGAGGCGATGTTAAACGCGCGGGTTATGCGTCAAAGTAAAGAACGTATTCATGCGGGGTTGGGCGCAAGCGCACGGCATCCACTTCATACACACGTTTGTATTTGATGTATTCTTCAAGCAAGTCGGGGGTGAATACTCCGCCTTGTAACAAGAAATCGTGGTCGGCTTCAAGCGCATCAAGCACTTCGCCTAATGAGCTAGGAACTTGTTTGATGAGTTTCTTTTCTTCGGCTGGCAATTCGTATAAATCACGGTCTTGTGGCTCGCCTGGGTCAATCTTGTTTAAGATGCCATCGAGACCAGCCATAAGAATTGCCGCAAACGCAAGATATGGATTGCTGGTTGCATCGGGCGCGCGGAATTCAACGCGTTTTGCTTTGGAACTTTTGTTTGCAGGAATACGACAAATCGCAGAGCGATTGCGTTGTGAGTAAGCGATGTTGACTGGCGCTTCATACCCCGGCACCAAGCGGCGATATGAATTTGTAGTCGGCGAAGTGAGCGCTAACAAGGCAGGGGCGTGTTTGAGCAAACCGCCAATGTAGTATTTTGCAGTTTGCGAAAGCCCAGCGTACCCTTTTTCATCGAAGAAAATATTGGTCTTGCCTTTCCACAAAGAAGAGTGAACGTGCATACCAGAACCGTTATCGCCAAAAATTGGCTTGGGCATAAACGTTACGGTCTTGCCATTTTGGCGAGCGACGTTTTTGATAATATATTTGTATAACAGTAAATCGTCTGCCATGCGGGTGAGGGTGGTGTAGGTCATACTCATTTCGCTTTGACCCGCCGTGGCAACCTCGTGATGATGCAAATCCATAGATACGCCCGCTTGAATCATGGCTAGCATAAATTTGTTGCGAAGCTCTTGTAACGTATCGGTTGGCGAAGTGGGAAAGTAGCCGCGCTTGGGTTGAATTTGCCCGCCTTTTGAACCCGCTTCGTTACTGCCCCACCAGGCTTCGGATGATTCAATGGAGAAGCCTGCTTCGTTTGGAGTGGATACATAACGAACGCCATCGAAGACGAAGAACTCCGCTTCTGGCGCGAAGTAAGCCGTATCGGCAATGCCTGTGCTTTTTAAGTACGCCTCGGCTTTTTGCGCCACATAACGCGCGTCGCGCGAGTAGGGTTCTTCTGTAAATGGGTCAAATACATTGCAGGAAATGACCAAAGTTGGCGTGGCGGAGGTAGGGTCAATAAATGCAGTTTCTGGGTCCGCTTTGAGAAGCATATCCGATTCATGAATTTCTTGAAAACCGCGAATCGAAGAGCCGTCAAACGGAATGCCTTCTTTCAAAAAGTCTTCTGTAAATCGTTGTGCAGGAATTGTGAAGTGCTGCCATGTTCCGGGCAGGTCAATGAAGCGTAAATCTACCACTTGCACATTTTTTGCTAATTCCAACACGTCTTTCGCTGTCTTTGCCATAGAGAAACTCCTTACGAATAAATGATATCAACGTTGGGATTATAGAATTTATGGGTAGGGTCAGTCTATTACCCAAACGGGTACTTAAAAAAGATACGGCGATTGGGGTTTCTTGATTTCCCATCAAATACCCAGCCCTACCCGCGCCAGTGGCGGGTCATACAAAAGTATTGACATATTTCACATCACGAGTAGAATTCGGCTCAATCGTTATGCTTTCTATTTTCTGTTATGAAACCAAATCAAAGCGCAAGCCAAATCTGCAACGGGCGTTGTCGGGTTTGGTTTTGTTTCGGTTAAACGGAAAATAGAACTAAGTTTTATCTGTTTACCTAAACGCTCTCCGATAACGGAGGGCGTTTTTTTATTTCCATAAACCCAAATAAGGAGAACCTATGACAACCCGTGCTGGATTTTTATACACCCGCTTACGCGCCGAAGAAAAATATTTACTGGATGAATTGGAAAAACATGACGATGTAGAAATCGTCCGCATTAACGATGGCGACGCTTTCTTCGACATCAACCAACTCTCTGAAAAGGTGGATGTTTTGTTTGAACGTTCTATTTCCCATTCTCGTGGGCTTTACATCTCGCGCATCTTTGAAGCGCATGGAATTCCTGTTGTGAATTCATCACTGGTTGCTGAAAGATGCGGCGATAAATATGTCACCAGTCAACTGCTTGCGAAGAACGGCATCCCAACGCCACGAGTGATGATGGCTTTCGACGAAGAATCAGCCTTACGGGCGGTTGAAGCGCTGGGGTATCCATGCGTGTTAAAACCAGTGATTGGGTCGTGGGGAAGGTTGCTTGCCAAAGTCGAAAATCGTTCAATGGCTGAAGCGTTGATTGAACATAAAGCCTCGCTGGGAGTCCATCATCAAGTTTTTTATATTCAAGAATATATCAACAAGCCCAATCGAGATATTCGCGCGTTTGTGATTGGCGACGAATGTATTTGCGCTATCTATCGGTCTTCAGAAAATTGGATAACCAACACGGCGCGCGGCGGCGTGGCAAGCAATTGCCCAGTGACCGATGAACTTGCAGAATTATGTCAACGAGCGGCGCAAACCATTGGCGGCGGCTTGTTGGCGCTGGATGTATTTGAAACAGAGCATGGTTTAACAATTAACGAAATCAATCACACGATGGAGTTTCGCAACAGCATTGTAACTACCGGCGTAAACATTCCGCAAAAAATGGTTGAATATGTTTTGCAAAGTGTAAAATCAAAAAATTAACATTCAAAACGGCATATTGACTAGACAAATGCTAAAAGGTAGAATCTAAAAAACACTATGCCGATCTATAAATTTCTTGTTCAAACTAAAAATAACGCCCCCCGTTCCAACGGCTACTTAAGAGACGCCCACCTACTCGGATTCCAGCTCCTGAAACGCATCAGCGTTCAGGACCTCTACTTTATCGAGGGCCAACTGTCGCAGGAAGAATTGCAACAGTTGGCTCTCAAACTTTTAACAGACCCTGTCACGCAATCCGCTTTATGGACTGAACTGCCCACGCCTCTTCCTTCGGGTGAACCTGATTCTGTTATCCTCGAAATTTCTCTTCGCCCCGGCGTCACAGACTCTGTTGCTGAGCAAATCATCCGCGCTTCACACGAATTAAAAATTAACGGAGTCCATCGCGCCGCTACGGGTTTCAGGTTTCAGGTTTCAGGTTTGAAAGTTGAGCAAGTTGAACAGCTTGCAAAGGCATTACTTGCAAATAACGTTATCCAACATTGGACAATAGGCGAAATCACTCCATCCTTTCCACAGGAAGTTGAATCAAGCGGCGAAGTGGAAATTATTTCAATTAGAAATTTATCGAATGAAGAATTGTTATCTCTTTCCAAAAAAAGACGCGCCGCTTTAGACTTAGCAGAAATGCAAGCGATTCAAAGTTATTTCATCAAAGAAAATCGTGAACCTACCGATATAGAATTTGAAACCATCGCTCAAACATGGAGCGAACACTGCGTTCATAAAACTTTCAAAGCAAAGGTGACCATTGACGATAGACGGCAGACCGAAAATGTTTATGGTCCATCGTCCACGGTCAACGGTCTGATTAAAACTTATCTCAAATCCGCAACTGAAAAAATTAACGCACCTTGGGTTATCTCTGCTTTTGTTGATAACGCAGGCATTATTGATTTTGACGATGAGTTTGAAATCTCATTCAAAGTCGAAACGCACAACCATCCATCCGCCATTGAGCCGTTCGGCGGAGCAAACACAGGCGTCGGCGGAGTGATTCGTGACATCCTCGGCGTTTCAGCAAAACCAATTGCGAACACCGATATTTTATGCTTCGGTCCGCAAAATATAGACCCAAAATCTTTACCAGAAGGCGTTTTACATCCGCGAAGAATTCAGTCAGGCGTTGTGGCTGGCGTGCAAGATTATGGAAATAAAATCGGCATTCCAACTGTCAATGGCGCTATTCTTTACGATGAAGGTTATACAGCCAATCCATTGGTTTTTTGTGGATGTGTTGGCATTGCTCCCAAAGGAAAACATAAAAAGAATCCACAAGTTGGTGACCGAGTCGTTGTATTAGGTGGAAGAACTGGTCGTGATGGATTACGCGGCGCAACATTTTCTTCCATGACCATAGATGCACAAACTGGCGAAGTCTCTGGCGCATCCGTTCAAATCGGCGACCCAATTACAGAAAAAGGTTTGATTGATGTCATTGTCCGCGCGCGTGATTTAGGACTCTATAACGACATCACCGATTGCGGCGCGGGTGGATTATCTTCCGCAGTTGGCGAGATGGCTTCAACCATTGGTTGTGACGTTGATTTGACTCGCGTGAAGTTGAAATATCCTGGTCTTGCGCCATGGGAGATATGGCTCTCCGAAGCGCAAGAACGCATGGTGATTGCAGTAGCGCCAGAAAAAATTTCTGCTTTGCAAAATTTATGTGACACCTTCAATACCGAATTGACCGACATAGGTGAATTCACTGGCAAAAACAGACTTGTTGTTCGTTACGGCGAAAAATCCGTTGTGGATATGGACAATGAATTTTTACACGATGGCATTCCACAAAGACAATTAAGTGCAGTAATCAGCAGTCAGTTATCAGAAATCGTAAATCGTAATTCGCAAATCGTAAATATCAAAGAACGTCTGCTCTCTCTCCTTTCTTCTCCAAACATCGCCAGCAAATCATCTGTCATTCGCATCTATGACCATGAAGTGCAAGGCGGAACAGTCATCAAGCCATTGACTGGAGTTGAAATGGACGCGCCTTCAGATGCGTCTGTGATTAAACCCATCGGGACAAAAGGTGTGAAAGGGATTGCTTTATCAAATGGTATTAATCCTGAATTTGGCAAACGAGATGCCTATCAAATGGCATGGTCTGTGATGGATGAAGCGATTCGCAATGCAGTCGCTGTTGGCGCAGACCCTGAACGCATTGCTGTGCTTGATAATTTCTGTTGGGGCGACCCGCTTCGGCCTGAGACAATGGGCTCGTTAGTTGAAGCCTGCCGCGGTTGTCATGATGCGGCGTTGTTTTACGGCACGCCGTTCATCAGCGGAAAAGATTCACTCAATAATGAATATCTCGGCGCAGATGGGTTGCGTCATGCCATTCCGCCAACTTTGTTAATTTCTGCAATCGGCATTGTGCATGATATCAACAAAGCCATCACCATGGATTTGAAAGAAACGAATAATCAGATTTACCTCATTGGAGATTTTGCGGCCGAACAAAAACCTGTCCCCCATGTTCCAAAATCGGCATTGCAAGTTTATAAAGCATTACATCAAGCTATCAATAACAAAATTATCAAATCCGCGCATGATTTAAGTGAGGGCGGTCTAGGGGTTACGATTGCAGAGATGTGCATCGGCGGTCGCTTGGGTGCAGAAATCAATTTTGAAGCATCAAATATATTCAATGAAGTGAATGGTTGTTTGCTTGTTGAAGTTTCGGCAAATGATGCAACTGTATTTGAAAAACAATTTGCAAATTTGCCTTTCAATAAAATTGGCGTTGTTACATCTAAACCAATTCTCAAACTCAACGAAACGGAAATTCCTGTTGAAGAACTCGTGCAAGCCTTCAACGCCACTCATTAAATTATGAAACCAAAAGCAATTGTCCTCCAAGCATACGGTACTAATCGCGATTTCGATGTGATGGATGCATTAACTCTCGCAGGCGCAGATGCGACTGGCGTTCCATTAAACGAATTACGGAATCACAAATCGCTTCTCGCGGACTTTCAACTGCTCGTTGTCCCTGGCGGCTTTTCCTACGCGGATGCATTAGGTGCAGGCAAACTTCTTGCTTTAGATTTGGCATCTTACTTTGCAGATGAAGTCTCTACATTTGTAGAAGCGGGCAAACCCGTGCTTGGAATCTGCAATGGGTTTCAGGCGCTAGTTAAAGCGGGGATTCTGCCCGGGAAAGAGAAACAAGCAAACGTTAAGAATGAAGCGACATTGACGTTCAACGCTAATGGTCATTTTGAATGTCGTTGGGTCAATCTTAAATCCACATCGCAAACTTGCATCTGGACAAAAGGTTTAGATGAAATTATCGCCTGCCCCATCGCGCATGGCGAAGGGAATTTTCAATCCATTGAAACTATGCCCAGCGAACATATTGCATTGATTTATGTAAATGAAGACGGTTCGCCGGCAAATGGCGCGTATCCGATGAATCCAAATGGCTCGACGATGGACATTGCTGGAATTACGAATGCAAAGGGCAACGCGCTTGGGTTGATGCCGCATCCTGAAAATCATATTTACAGTTGGCAACATCCGCGCCACACACGCGGAGAAACTAGCGGAAGTGGATTGAAGTTGTTTGAAAACGGCGTGAATTACGCGAGGCAAATGTAAAATGATTTCGCAAAACGAGTTGTTGAAATTAATTCCGCAAGCATTGGATGAAACAAATTTGCCATTTGCAGAAAAACAATCGGGCAAGGTACGCGATTGGTACGACTTGCCAAACGGACAACGATTAATCGTCGCCACGGATCGTTTATCTGCATTTGACCGAATTCTTGCGCGAGTTCCATATAAAGGTCAAGTATTAAATCAATTATCCGCATGGTGGTTTGAGCAGACAAAAGAAATTATTCCAAATCATTTGATTTCAATTCCAGACCCAAACGCTGCGATTGTTCAAAAAGTGAATCCGATTCAAGTAGAAGTCATCGTGCGCGGATATATCACTGGCGTTACATCTACTGCATTATGGCATCGTTATTCTTTGGGCGAACGAAATATTTATGGCTATGACTTTCCTGAAGGGTTAAGAAAGAATCAAAAGTTACCTGAGCCGATTATCACACCTACCACCAAAGGCGGCGAGACTGGACACGATGAAAGATTAACATGTGCAGAAGTCGTTGAGAAAGGAATTCTTGACAAAAAAATATGGGAGCAAATTCAAGCCGCCGCATTGGCAATCTTCAAATGCGGGCAGGAAGTAGCCGCAAAAGCAGAATTGATTTTAGTAGATACCAAATATGAATTTGGCTTAACTGATGATGGTCAAGTGATGTTGATTGACGAAGTCCACACGCCTGATTCATCTCGCTTTTGGCGAGCGAATGCGTATCAAAAATTATTTAATGAAGGCAAAGAGCCTGAAAACTTTGATAAAGAATTTATCCGCATTACTTATGCTGAAAAAGGGTATCGCGGCGATGGGGAAATTCCACCCATGCCCGATGATTTATGGGCGTCCGCTTCGCGAAGGTACATTGCCATTTATGAAATGCTGACAGGCAAAACTTTTAAGCCTGAAAGTTATCCGATTGAAGAACGATTGATTAAAAATTTAGAACAAGCGGGCATCAAATGAATCCATTAATTGCTATCATCATGGGTTCCAAGTCTGATTGGGAGACAATGGAACATGCCACAAAGACTCTTGATGAATTAAAGATTCCGTACGAAGTCAAAATTATTTCCGCGCATCGCACACCAGATTTGCTTTTTCAATTCGCTGAGTCTGCACATGAACGTGGCATTGAAGTCATCATTGCAGGCGCAGGCGGGGCGGCGCATTTGCCCGGCATGACCGCGGCAAAAACGCATCTGCCTGTGCTGGGCGTGCCTATTCAATCGAAATCTCTCAATGGAATGGATTCGCTTCTCTCGATTGTGCAAATGCCTGCGGGCATTCCCGTTGGCACGCTTGCAATTGGCAAGGCTGGCGCAATCAATGCGGCGTTGCTCGCGGCTTCGATTGTTGCAAACAAACATAACGAATATCTCAAAGCGCTTCTTGATTATCGCGCCAAGCAAACCCAAAATGTTTTGGATAACCCCGACCCGCGAGAAGCTAACGGATGACAAAGATTGGCATTTTAGGAGCAGGTCAATTAGGAAGAATGCTTGCATTAGCAGGATACCCGCTCGGACATCGCTTCCGCTTCTTTGACTCCGCATCTGATTCACCTTCAAGTCTGCTCGCTGAACAAATTACAGCGGACTACGCTGACACATCCGCTCTTGAAAAATTTGCCGATGGCTTGGATGTAGTCACTTATGAATTTGAAAACGTGCCCGTAGAAACTGTTCGTCATCTTGAAAAAATTGCGCCTGTGTATCCACCATCCATAGCGTTGGAAAAAGCGCAAGATCGGTTTGTTGAGAAATCATTTTTTTGCGAATTGGGAATTCCAACGCCGAAATTTACAACGGACTTGTCCAAAGGCAATGAGGTTAGATTTCCTGCTGTGTTGAAGACTCGGCGTATGGGATACGATGGCAAAGGTCAAGCGATTATTAATACACAAGCGGATTTGGGTAACGGATTAGAAAAACGGATAAGCGGATATGAAACGGATGAATTGATTTTGGAAGAATTTGTTTCATTTGAACGTGAGTTATCTATTATTGCTGTGCGCAATAAATCGGGTGAGATGAAGTTTTATCCGTTGATTGAGAATCATCATCGTGAAGGAATTTTGAGATTGTCGCTTGTAACGGGAAATATTTCTTCCGAGTTACAAAAGCAAGCGGAAGAATACGCCAAACTTGTAATGGACAAATTAAATTATGTCGGTGTATTGACGATTGAGTTTTTTGAGAAGGATGGTCAATTGCTGGCAAATGAAATAGCGCCCCGAGTTCACAACAGCGGGCATTGGACGATTGAGGGTAGCGTCACTTCTCAGTTTGAGAATCATATTCGGGCGGTGACAGATGCGCCGCTTGGGAGCGCGAATCCGCTTGGGGTGTGTGGAATGGTCAATTTGGTAGGAACTATTCCAGATGTGGAATTCATTTTAAAGATTGAAGGCGCACATTTGCATTTATACGATAAAGAGCCGAGAGCGAAGAGAAAACTTGGGCATATTACTTTTGTTGAAAAAGATATGGAAAGTTTGCAAAAGAAAATTGATTTGGTAAAGGAAGTGTATGAACTATTTTGATGAATCGCCAAAAGAAGAATGCGGTGTGCTTGGCATCTTTGCGCCGAACGAAGAGGTGGCGCGCATGGCGTTTTTTGGGTTATATGCCTTGCAACATCGCGGGCAAGAGGCGGCGGGCATCGCTGTTGCGGATGGACAAACCATATCCATGCATAAAGGGGTTGGGTTAGTTTCGCATGTATTCACGCCCAGCATCATTGCGGATTTGAAAGGTCATTATGCGATTGGGCATACGCGTTATTCAACAACAGGTTCTTCGTTGTTACGAAATGCTCAGCCATTTATGATTGAAACGATTAATGGTCCGTTGGCATTGGCGCATAATGGCAACTTAGTTAATTCCGCAAAGTTGCGACAAGAATTAATGGAACAAGGTGTTGGCTTTTCATCTTCATCCGATACTGAAGTGATGACCATGATGTTGGCGCGCAATGGCGGCGAAACTTGGGAAGAACGTATCAAAACTGCCATGGCAAAATGGATTGGCGCTTATTCATTGGTCATTTTGACTCGAGATTGTGTCTATGCAGTACGTGACCCATGGGGATTTCGTCCATTATGTATTGGGTTGTTGCCGAATGGCGGGCATGCGGTTGCCTCTGAAACTGGCGCTTTGCAAACTTTGGGATGTGAAGCGATTCGCGACGTAAAACCTGGCGAAGTTGTTTCATTATCAAATAGCGCATTGAAAGTGATGCAAGCGCTTCCAAGTGTGAACCCTACATCCATGTGCATCTTCGAGCATATTTATTTTGCACGCCCCGACCAAGTGTGGGATGGAATCAATGTGCATCATGTGCGTCAGAGATTAGGCGAAGAACTTGCGCGTGAGATTACAGAAAAAATGGGCAGTGACCTTGGAGATGTTGTCATCCCTGTTCCTGATTCATCTGTTCCTGCGGCAATTGGGTTTTCACATGTGAGCGGGATTCCTTATAATGATGGGTTTATCAAGAATAGATATGTAGGTCGAACATTTATTGAACCAACCGATTCGTTACGCAAACGCGGCGTGGCGTTGAAATTTAATGTCATCAATGAAAATGTGCGCGATAAAAGAGTCGTTGTGATTGACGACAGTATCGTGCGTGGAAACACAACAGGTCCGTTAATCAAGTTGCTGCGAAATGCGGGCGCGAAAGAAGTTCACATGGCGATTACATGTCCGCCGATTGTTCACCCTTGTTTTATGGGCGTGGATATGGGCAGGCATGAAGATTTAATCGCCCATAAAAGAACGGTAGATGAAATTCGAGCGTACGTCAATGCCGATAGTTTGTATTATTTATCTGTTGAAGGCATGATGCGCGCCCTCAAACGCAATGATGGATTTTGTCAGGCGTGTTTTACGGGGGCATATCCAATTCCAGTGGATATGACTTCGGTCAAGACTGGCTTTGAAAAGGCGACGAAGTAAACAGACTTTGTCACAGACTCACGGATGAAAACGGATTAGGATACAAGTATGAATGTTTTAATTATCGGTTCTGGCGGACGTGAACATGCTCTTGCATGGAAAGTGAAGCAATCGCCCAAGCTAACGAAGTTGTACGCCTTGCCAGGCAACCCAGGCATAGCAGAACTTGCCGAAAATGTTAACTTGCCTATTGATGAACATTCAATCATTATTGAATTTTGTAAGAACAAACAAATTGATTTGGTAATTGTCGGTCCAGAAATTCCGCTTGCAAACGGCATTGTGGATTCTTTATCGGCTGAAGGAATCCGCTGTTTTGGGCCGAAGCAAGCCGCGGCGGAGATTGAAGCGTCGAAAGTTTTTTCAAAACATTTTATGGCGCGGAATCAAATCCCAACGGCAAGGTATGCTACGTTTTCCGATTTTGAAGAAGCAGTCGATCACGTTCATAAAATTGATTATCCTGTTGTGATTAAGGCTTCGGGGTTGGCGGCGGGCAAAGGCGTGATTTTGCCAGAAACGTTGGAAGAATCAATTTCTGCGTTGGAAGCGATGTTGGTGAAAAATGAATTTGCTTCGGCTGGCGCAGAAGTGGTGATTGAAGAAAAATTAATTGGGCAAGAAGTTTCTTTGATGGCTTTTTCTGATGGCAAACATTGCGTGCCGATGATTCCTGCGCAAGACCATAAACAATTGTTGGATGGCGACCAAGGACCGAACACGGGCGGAATGGGAACGTATGCACCTGCACCTGTTTTGACAAATGAGTTGTTGAATGAAGCCATTGAAAAAGTTTTGCAACCAACGATTGATGGAATGAGAAATGAAGGCAGAGAATTTATCGGCGTGTTGTATGCGGGCTTAATGCTGACGAAAGATGGAATTCGCGTCTTGGAATTTAACTGTCGCTTTGGCGACCCTGAAACTCAAGTAGCGCTCCCATTGCTTGAAACTGATTTGATTGAAATCCTTGAAGCATGTATTGATGGAAAATTGAAAGATATAAATATTAAGTGGAAAGACGGCGCGGCAGTTTGTGTGGTGTTGGCAAGCAAAGGTTATCCTGAAAAAGCGGAGAACGGAAAAGTTGTCACATTTAAAGAGTTACCAAAAGATTTGATTTGTTTTCATGCAGGCACAAAGTTTGATGAAAATAAAATCGTCACTGCTGGCGGGCGTGTGTTTGGATTAACCGCTTTTGGAAATGATATTGCCAATGCTGTTGAAAAGGTTTATTCCAATATTGAAAAAGTTTCATTTGACGGCGTACAATATCGAAAAGATATTGCTCAAAAGGCTTTGAAAGCGGATTGAAGAACGGATTCAATAAACGGATAAGCGGATATCGGAGTTTGCGAATGAATAAACCAGGATTAATTAAAACCACTTTAGATGATTTAACTTTTAAAGTCAACGGATTAGCAATGCAAACGCATAATGAGCTTAAAGCAGGTCATGCAGAAAAGTTTTACAAACGCAGGCTTGTAGAACTTTGCAAAGATGCCGGCTTGGCTGTTGAACCTGAAAAACGTGTAGAAGTTTGGGTTGGAGATAAACAAATTGGATACTTAATTTTAGATTTGTGGATTGAAGAAATATTAGTTGCAGAATGTAAATCGTTTCCACATTCTTTAGGAAAAGATGAGATTGGACAAACATTAACATACCTTGCCGCAACAGGAAGCGCAATTGGTCTGCTTTTTAATTTTGGACGTAGAAGTCTTGAATTTAAGAGAATCCTTGCGCCAAAAGATGTTCAAGAATGGCAAACAGACTTGTTTCGTTATATCCACAAAAGCCCTGAAATGAAATTGCCCTCCTTAACGGATAAGAATAAATTAAATCCTATACCGCCTATCCGTTTCAAATCTACTCATGGCGGACAAATTTACGTCGAAGTACCCTCGCCATCAGGAGCCGCCATCCGCTTATCCGCTTCGCGCAAGCAATCCGTTCCTAAATCCGATTACGCTTCTTCCGGTGTAGATATTGACGCTGGCAACAAAGCCGTTGACTTAATGAAGGATATAGTCAAATCTACATATAACGCTTCTGTCTTGGCTGGAATTGGTTCCTTCGGCGGACTCTTTGATGCTTCTGCTTTGAAAGAGATGAAATCCCCTGTATTGGTTGCATCCACAGATGGAGTTGGGACAAAAGTTAAACTCGCCGCATCCGTTGGAAGATATCGCGGCATCGGGCATGATATCGTCAATCACTGCATCAACGATATTCTGGTACAAGGGGCAAAGCCATTATTTTTTATGGATTATTTTGCGACATCAAAATTAAATCCCGAACAAACTGCGGAAGTTGTCGCTGGAATAGCCGAATCTTGCAAAGAATCAGGTGTAGCTTTGCTGGGTGGCGAGACAGCCGAAATGCCTGGTGTATATCAACCAAATGAATTTGACGTCGCAGGAACAATCGTCGGCGTTTTGGAAAGAGATGCGATTCTTCCAAGAAAAGATATTCAAGCAGGTGATGTGTTGATTGGAATCAAATCCAGTGGACCGCATACCAACGGTTATTCTTTAATTCGTAAAATCTTTGCGAATACATCGCTTGAAACCACAATTCCAGAACTTAACATGTCACTTGCAGATGCATTGCTTGCATCACATCGTTCATATTATTCTATTCTCTCTCCAGTATTATCTGAGGTTAAAGCCCTTGCTCATATCACAGGGGGCGGATTTATCGAAAATATTCCGCGTGTGTTGCCAGAATATCTGAATGCAAAGATTCAACTCGGTTCATGGGAAATGTCTCCACTATGGAATTTTATTCAAGCGACAGGCAAAATTGACACCGAAGAAATGTATCGCGTCTTCAATATGGGTATTGGCATGGTCTTAGTGGTAGATAAAGATTCGGTTTCAAAATTACAAGCATCAATTCAAGAAGAAACTTTTATTATCGGTGAATTGACCCAAGGCAAACAAAAAGTTCAACTCATTTAATAAGGAATTATTTATGTCATCGTCTCTTCCCCTTCGATATGGAGCCAATCCACAACAAACGCCTGCTCGCGTCTTCATGCCATCGGAAGTTGAACTTCCTATCACTGTGTTAAATGGCTCACCTGGCTATATCAATTTATTGGATGCGCTCAATTCATGGCAACTTGTTCGTGAATTAAAAAACGCCCTTAAACTGCCTGCGGCCGCCTCTTTTAAACATGTCAGCCCTGCGGGTGTGGCAGTTGCAAATCCATTATCCGATGTTTTGAAGAAAGCATATTTCGTAGATGACCTTGAGCTTTCTCCTTTAGCCACTGCGTATGCGCGCGCACGCGGCGCAGACCGTTTGTGTTCATTCGGAGATTTCATCGCTTTGTCCGATACTGTGGATGTATCCACTGCAAAGTTGATTGCGCGCGAAGTTTCGGATGGCGTAATCGCCCCCGCGTATGAAAAAGATGCGTTGGAGATTCTCAAAGCGAAAAAACAGGGGAAATATGCAGTCATTCAAATTGACCCGTCGTATGAACCGTCTTCAAATCAAGAAGTTCGCGATGTCTTTGGTATTCGCTTTGAGCAACATCGGCATGACCGCCTCGTGACGCCTGAAGATTTTACAAATATCGTCACCGCAAAAAAAGATTTACCAGAATCCGCGCTTCGCGATTTGACAATTGCTTGGATCACGCTCAAATATACACAATCTAATTCGGTTTGTTTTGTTGCGGATGGTCAAGCCATTGGCGTTGGCGCGGGTCAGCAATCGCGCGTGCATTGTGTGCGCCTCGCAGGTCAAAAAGCGGATTTGTGGTGGCTGCGTCAACACCCCACTGTTTTGAATCTGCCTTTCAAAACGAGCATCAAACGCCCAGACCGCGACAATGCCATTGACCAATTTTTGCGTGATGATGTGACTCCAAATGAAAAAGCGGATTGGACGAACATCTTCGCTTCGAATCCTCGACAACTGACTCTGCATGAGAAACGGGAGTGGCTCTCCAAACTGGATTCTGTGACTCTCGGCTCTGATGCCTTCTTCCCCTTCCGTGACTCAATTGACCGCGCGTCTGTCAGTGGCGTGAAATATGTTTTGGAGCCAGGCGGTTCCAATCGTGACGATGCGGTCATTCAAGCCGCAAATGAATATGGCATGACGATGATATTTTCTGGTGTTCGTTTATTCCATCATTAAATATGGCTTCTCGACTCGTTGTCCTCATCTCTGGTAATGGCTCAAACTTACAAGCGATACTGGATGCTTGTAAATCTGGAGAACTGCCTGCATCTGTTGTTTGCGTTATTTCAAACAAAGCGGACGCTTACGGACTCATCCGCGCGAAGAATGCAGGCGTTGAAGCGATACACTTTGCAAAACTTGAAAACGAAACCAGACAAGACTACGATAAACGATTAGCAGATTTTGTAATTACAAAACAGCCCAACCACATCGTCCTCGCTGGTTGGATGAGAATATTGACATCTAACTTCCTCAATCATTTTCCAAATCAAGTTATCAATTTACATCCTGCTTTGCCAAATACATTTCCTGGCGCCCATGCAATTAAAAAAGCTTATGAAGCGTATCAACGCGGAGAAATCAACCATACAGGCGTAATGATTCATCTCGTGCCTGATGAAGGCGTGGATGATGGTCTAGTGTTAGCAAAACAAGAAATTAATTTTATTCAAAATGAAACGCTTGAAGATTTTGAAACTCGTGTTCATGAAGTTGAACATAATTTATTAGTCAATACATTGAAAAAGATTCTTGAAGAAAAAGTAATAAGGAGTAATTAATGCCTATCGCCATTCTCTCTGTTCACGACAAAACTGGAATTATTGACTTTGCCAAATCTCTGGCTGACCTCGGCTGGACTCTGCTCGCCTCAGGTGGCACTGCAAGACTTTTACATGAAAATAATATCAATGTTACCGAAGTTGCTGATTACACTAAGTCGCCTGAAATTCTTGGTGGAAGAGTCAAGACTCTTCATCCTGCTATTCATGGCGGATTACTTGCCCGTCCAACAGAATCTGACCACAAAGAATTACTTGGCCTCGGCTGGGATTATATAGACCTCGTCGCTGTTAATTTATATCCATTTGAAGAAACGATTGCAAAGCCAAATGTCACCTATGCAGATGCGATTGAAAATATTGATATTGGTGGTGTGACTTTGATTCGTGCCGCAGCCAAAAATCACGAACGCGTAACATTAATTTGTGACCCTGCTGATTACAATTCAGTATTACAAGAATTGCAATCAGGAAATATTACTGAAGAAACTCGCAAGAAACTTGCAGTTAAGGGATTTGCTTCCACTGCACATTACGATACAGCCATTCATAATTATTTGAAAGAACAAACCAAATAGAAATATATTTATCATAGAGGCGACCCGTCAATTAAAGTCAAGGACTTTGATATATCATGGCGGGTCGCCCTTACCCTATATAAGGAGAAAAATATGAACGAAGAATTATTTGACCGATTTGATTCACTTACTTTCGACGATGTATTAATCGTCCCTGGTTATACGGAAGTATTACCCAACGAAACCGATGTGAAAGTACAACTCACGCCAACGATTCAATTGAACATTCCGATTCTTTCCGCCGCAATGGATACGGTCACCGAAGCGAGACTCGCCATTGCATTAGCCCGCGAAGGCGGTATGGGAATTATTCACCGTAACATGCCGCCCGAAACGCAAGCCGCCGAAGTGGAAAAAGTAAAACGCTCCCAATCTGGCATGATTGTTGAACCGATTAGTTTATCTCCCGATGCTCCACTTAGCCAAGCCGAAGAAATTATGTCCACATATCACATCAGCGGCGTGCCAATCACAAATGAAAATGGAAAACTCATCGGTATTTTGACTAATCGTGATATTCGTTTTGTGGAAGCAAGCGATTACAACTTACCCGTCAGCCAATTTATGACGAAAGAAGACAAACTCATTACGGCAAAAGTTGGAATCTCCGCTAAAGATGCGAAGGATATTTTGCAAAAACATCGCATCGAAAAACTTCCGCTTGTAGATGAAAACGGAAAATTGAAAGGCTTGCTCACCGTCAAAGATATTCAAAAAGCAAGAGATTATCCAAATGCCTCTACTGATTCAAAAGGACGTTTGCTTGTGGGCGCGGCAGTTGGCGTTGGCAAAGATGTTGAAACGCGCGTTGAGTTAATGTTGAAAGCAGGCGTAGATGCAGTAACCATTGATACTGCACACGGGCATTCCAAAGGTGTACTCGAAGCAATTCAAAGAATCAAAAGCGCATGGAAAGATTTACCAGTCATTGCTGGGAATGTAGTCACAGCCGAAGGAACAGAAGCAATCATAAAGTCAGGCGCTGATGCGGTTAAAGTCGGAGTAGGCGCTGGTTCCATCTGCACAACGCGAATCATCTCTGGCGCGGGCATGCCACAAATCTCCGCAATTTTTGAATGCGCTCAAACCGCAAAAAAACATGGCATCTCAATTATTGCGGATGGCGGAATCAAATTCAGTGGCGATATTGTTAAAGCAATTGCTGCCGGTGGAAATGCTGTGATGCTTGGCAGTTTGCTTGCAGGTTTGGATGAAGCGCCTGGCGAAGTGATGATATATGAAGGTCGTCGTTTCAAAGAATATCGCGGTATGGGAAGTTTGGGCGCGATGAAAGGGTATGGCGTTGACCGTTATGCAACGGGTCAGGCTGGTAGCGGAAAACTTGTGCCCGAAGGGATTGAAGGTCGTGTGCCTTATAAAGGAATGCTCAGTGAATATGTTTATCAACTCGTTGGCGGTCTTCGTTCGGGAATGGGTTATGCAGGCGCGGCTTCATTAAAAGATTTACAAACCAAAACTCGACTCACGCGCATCACCAATGCCGGCTTGCTTGAAAGCCATCCGCATGATGTTATCATTACGAAAGAAGCGCCAAACTATCAATTAAGCCAACGATAAATGACCTTACATCTCATCTCCCCATTAGATGGACGCTATGCGGAAATTACCAAACCGTTAACGGAGTATTTTTCCGAGTTTGCTTTTCTGCGCGATAGAGTGCGCGTCGAACTTAACTTTTTGCTTGCTCTTTCCAAAACAGGCTTAATTCGCCCTTTGAGCGATTCTGAATCCACTCAACTCAAATCTATCATCTCAAATTTTTCAGACGCCGATGCAGAATTGATACTCGAACACGAACGTAGAACACGTCACGATGTAAAAGCGATTGAATATTTTATCCAAAGCAAATTACAAAACTCATCTTTACAAGATTTGCTCCCATGGATTCATTTTGGCTTAACCTCCGAAGATACGAATAGCATTGGTCAAGCCATTGCGTTGAAAGAATCACGAGACAAAGTCATTCTGCCCAATCTCCAATCTCTAATCTCTAATCTCTCCGAGTTCGCTCTGGAATACAAATCCACTCCCATGCTCGCCCGCACGCATGGACAATTCGCCGTCCCTACAACTTTAGGAAAAGAATTTGCAGTTTATGTTGCTCGTCTCAAAAAGATTCGTGATGAAATATCCGCGTTTCGTTTTGAAGCCAAGTTGACTGGTGCTGTTGGCAACTTCAATGCTTTGCAAGCATCTGCTCCACAAATAGATTGGATTTCATTCAGCAAAAACTTTGTATCGAGCTTTGACTTAGAGCCAAATTTATTAACCACACAAATCCTCCCCTACGATAATTGGATTCGTTATTTTGATTTGATTCGTTTAACCAATTCCATTTTGATTGACTTTGCCCAAGATATTTGGAGATATATCAGTGATGGATATTTGAAACAAGCAGTTATCGCAGGTGAAGTTGGTTCTTCCACAATGCCTCAAAAGGTTAACCCAATTGATTTTGAAAATGCAGAAGGTAATCTTGGCGTCGCAAATTCTCTTTTCAGTCATTATGCTCAGAAATTAACTGTGTCACGCTTGCAAAGAGATTTATCTGATTCCACTGTCCGCCGCACGTTTGGTTCGGCGTTAGGTCACAGCTTACTAGCATGGACCAACTTTCAACGTGGATTGAAGCGCATTGCTCCTGACGAAGAAAAACTCAAAGCAGAATTAAATGCCCATTGGGAAGTCGTCTCCGAAGGCGCACAAACTATCCTGCGCGCAGTTGGAAAATCCAATGCATACGAAACGTTGAAAGAAAAAACTCGCGGACAAGTGCTGACGGAATCAGAATATAAAACTTGGTGCAATTCAATTGATGTGGATGATGCCACAAGAAAAAAATTACAAAATCTTTCTCCAGAAACCTATATTGGTTTGGCAATTGAATTGACCGAAAAAATTGCTGGATAATTTCTATTGACATATTTTATGGGGATGGTAGAATACCGCCCAATATGTTCAGACAACCTAACGCTCGTCGTACCCGTCGTTCAAAACTAACTTTTCTCGAAAGGTTGGAAGTTTTTGACTTGGCAGGTTCGATTCAGGATTTCATCGAAAACGTTAATTAAAAATAGCCCTCCTTTTGGAGGGTTATTTTTTTGTCTGCAATTATGAAAGGATTAATACATGACGGCAACATTAGTTTTAGAAGATGGCACAATTATTGAAGGCAAAGCCTTTGGCGCACAAACCGATGCAGTGTTTGAGTTGGTTTTCAACACGAGCATGACGGGCTATCAAGAAATTCTCACCGACCCTTCGTATCGTGGACAAGGTGTCTTGTTTACTGTTTCGCACATCGGCAATGTAGGAATCAATTTGGAAGATGATGAATCAGCAAAGCCACAAGTTTCAGCGGCTGTGATTCGTTCATTGAGTCCAGTTGTTTCAAATTGGCGTTCTGCATTTTCATTATCTGAATGGCTTTGTCAACATGATATTCCCGGCATTAGCGGCGTGGATACGCGTTATTTGACTCGCAAACTTCGTGACGGCGGCACACAAAAAGCGGCTCTTTCTACTAAGGGTACGCCTGCGGATGTGCTTTTGAACATGGTACACGCTTGGAGCGGACTCGATGGAAGAGACATGGTCAAAGAAGTGACCTGCGAAGAGCCATATCATTGGGTGGATGACGCAGGAAGCCGTTGGGTAATGCAGAAAGCAGAAGGCAGAAGGCAGAATTCTTCATTCAACATTCATTATTCTGTATTTCATATTGTTGCCTACGATTTTGGCATTAAAGAAAATATTCTGCGACACCTTTCAAGTTACGGCGCAAATATAACCGTCGTTCCAGCGGATACAACCGCCAAAGAAGCCCTAGCATTGAAACCTGATGGAATCTTTCTCTCCAACGGTCCAGGCGACCCAGCAGGTTTGCCGTATGCTGTGAAAACCGTCAGTGAATTGATTGAAAGTAATACACCCATCTTTGGCATTTGTCTTGGACATCAATTAATTGGCAGAGCGCTGGGGGCAAGCACGCATAAGTTGAAATTTGGTCATCACGGCGGGAATCATCCTGTTCAACATTTGCCAAGTGGAAAAATTTTAATCACTGCACAGAATCATAATTATTGCGTCACTGAAGGCGAGTTAAATAAAAACGAAGTTGAAATTACATATAAAAGTTTGAACGACAACTCGCTTGAAGGCTTGAGAATGAAAAACAAACCTGTCTTCAGCGTGCAATTTCATCCTGAGGCTGCGCCTGGTCCGCATGACGCGCATGATATTTTTAGCGAGTTCTTTAGAATGATAGAGGAGGAAGTGAGAATGAAGAATGAAGAATGAAGAATGAAAAATGAAGATTGAAGATTGAAGAATAATAAATGGTGAATGATGAATAAAAAGGAGATTTGAAATGACGCATCAGGCAACAGACTTACGAGAAAGAACCAAAAAGTTTGCTTTGAGAATCATCAAACTGTATCAAAATCTTCCGAAATCAGGCGAGGCGCAGGTGATTGGAAAACAAATTTTACGAAGCGGAACTTCGGTGGGGGCGCAATATCGTGAAGCGTGCAGGGCAAAATCTCCAGCCGATTTTATAAACATGATGGGCGG
This sequence comes from Anaerolineales bacterium, assembly GCA_034434495.1. GTDB lineage: Bacteria > Chloroflexota > Anaerolineae > Anaerolineales > Villigracilaceae > Villigracilis. The sequence continues at coordinate 27,699 of DAOTZE010000022.1, read as the reverse complement.
CTCCTTAAAAGAATTAGATGAAACCGCCTATTGGTTAGAACTACTCGTTGAAGGCGAGATTGTTCCCCCCGCCAAACTCAGCGACTTACAAAAAGAAACCAATGAATTAATTGCCATCTTCGTCTCATCCATAAACACATCAAAACGAAATAACGCTAAATAAGGAATAAAACAAAACGTAAGCCATTCTACATTCCGCATTCCGCATTCCGCATTCCGCATTCTACATTCTACATTCTACATTCTACATTCTACATTCAATTATGAAACGAACAGACATTCACACCATCCTCATCCCTGGCTCAGGAGCCATTGTCATCGGTCAAGCCGCAGAGTTTGATTACTCTGGCACGCAAGCGGTCAAAGCCTTAAAAGCGGAAGGCTATCGCGTTGTGTTGGTTAATTCAAACCCTGCAACGATTATGACCGACCCCGAAATTGCCGATGCAACGTATATTGAACCATTAACTCCCGAAGCGCTTGAAGCCATCATTGCGCAAGAAAAACCTGACGCCATGCTCCCCACTGTTGGCGGACAAACTGGATTAAATCTCGCGCTTGCATTAAGTGAAAACGGCGTGCTTGAAAAATATGGCGTGCAATTAATCGGCGCCAACCTTAAAGCCATCAAAACCGCAGAAGACCGCATGTTGTTTAGAGAAACCATGCAAAAGCATGGAATCCCCGTCCCACGCGGCGGACAGGCTTACACGTTGAAAGAAGCGCAAGAAATTGTCAAACAAACAGGCTATCCTGTCTTAGTTCGCGCTTCGTTTGCTATGGGCGGAGCAGGCGCATCGTGGGTGTATCAAGAAAACGAATTGCCCGAAGCGGTGCAAAAAGCCATTTCCGAATCGCCCATCGGGCAAGCATGGTTGGAAGAATCTGTTTTGGGTTGGAAAGAATATGAACTCGAAGTGATGCGCGATAAGAAAAATAATTTTGTCGTTGTATGTTCGATTGAAAATCTCGACCCGATGGGCGTGCATACAGGCGATAGCGTTACCGTTGCGCCTGCACAAACGTTGACCGATCGCGAATATCAAATTTTGCGCGACCTCGCGCATCGCGTGTTATCGGCTGTGGGTGTTGAAACTGGCGGCTCGAATGTTCAATTCGGCGTTGACCCAAAAACTGGGCGCGTGGTTGTCATCGAAATGAATCCGCGTGTGAGTCGTTCATCTGCATTGGCATCCAAAGCGACTGGCTTTCCCATTGCAAAAATTGCCGCGCTCGTTGCCGTTGGTTACACGCTCGATGAAATCGCCAACGACATCACCAAACAAACCAAAGCCGCGTTTGAACCTTCGCTCGATTACGTCGTTGTGAAAATTCCGCGTTGGGCGTTTGAAAAATTTCCGGGCGTAGATTCGACCCTCGGACCGCAAATGAAATCGGTAGGCGAAGCGATGGCGTTAGGAAGAACGTTTCCCGAAGCGTTGAACAAAGCGATTCAATCTTTAGAAATTGGCGTGGATGCACTCGACGCTTCTGGACCTACCCTCCAATTGCTTGCTGAACCCGAAACCTTAGCCTCCCTTTCAACGCCCACATCCGACAGATTGTTCCGAGTCTATCGCGCAATTCGACAAGGCATGCCGTTAGATGAAATTGCAAATGCCGCTGGTTATGATTTATGGTTCTTAGCGCAAATGCAATTGAATGAAGAAGTGAGAATGAAGATTGCAGAATATCAATTGCAAAACGATGCAAAAAGCAAATCTATTTTACATTCAGCAAAACGAATGGGAATCTCAGACGCTGAAATTGCACGTATTCAAAATTCTGCATTCCGCATTCAGCATTCTGCATTATCTATTCGAGAATTACGAAAACGACTCAACATCCTCCCCACCTTTCAACGAGTGGACACTTGCGCCGCAGAGTTTGAATCACAGACGCCATATCTTTATTCCGCGTATGAAATGGATGATGAATCACGACCGACCGATAAACAAAAAATATTAATCCTCGGCGGCGGACCGAATCGAATTGGTCAGGGTATTGAGTTTGATTACTGTTGTTGTCAGGCGGCGTTTGCATTATCTAAGATGGGATATGAAACCATCATGTATAACTGCAACCCTGAAACTGTATCCACTGATTACGACACGGCAGATAGATTGTATTTTGAGCCGTTGACTCTCGAACATGTATTAAACGTGATTGATAGAGAAAACCCCATCGGGGTCATCGTGCAATTCGGCGGGCAAACCCCGTTAAACCTCGCGGCAGGGCTAGAAGCGGCGGGAGTCAAAATTTTAGGCACGCCGCCCCATGCCATTCAACTTTCAGAAGATAGAGGAGAATTTGCAAAATTATTAAGAGAATTGGATATTCCACAACCTGAAAACGGAATCGCCCGTTCGTTGGAAGAGGCGCAAGCAATCGCTCAACAAATCGGCTACCCTGTTTTGGTGCGCCCATCCTTCGTTTTGGGCGGCAGAGCCATGGCGTTCGTGGATTCAGAATCTAATTTAGCGGGCTTCATTCAACAGGCGATTGAGGCGGCTCCTCATCAACCGATATTGATTGATAAATTTTTAGAAGACGCTTTTGAAATTGATGTGGACGCCTTAGCGGACGGAGAGAGAGTCGTCATCGGCGCGGTCATGCAACACATTGAAGAAGCGGGCGTGCATTCGGGAGACGCGGCTTGTGTGTTGCCTCCGTATAAAGTGAGCGCGTATCATCAAGCCATCCTGCGCGAATATACCCAGCAAATTGGCTTGGCGCTAGGCGTAAAAGGTTTAATGAACATACAGTTCGCATTAAAAGACGATGTGGTTTATGTGTTGGAAGTAAACCCGCGCGCCTCACGCACCGTTCCTTATGCCAGCAAAGCCACCGGGTTAAACATGGCGTATGTTGCGGCGCAAGTAATGGCAGGAAAAACTTTAAGCGAACTTGGCATAACCGAAGAACCCCGCGTGGACGGTTTCTTCGTCAAAGAAGCCGTCTTGCCATTCAAAAAGTTGCCTGGCTCCAGCATATTGCTTGGACCTGAAATGCGCTCCACTGGCGAGGTGATGGGTCATGCCTCGCAGTTTGGTCATGCGTTTGCCAAAGCGCAAATTGCGGCGGGGACAGGCTTGCCTGATGAAGGCGCTGTGTTAATTACGGTGAATGACTATGACAAAAGCGCAGGCTTGAAATTTGCGCGCGATATGCATCGTTTGGGATTCAACATCTATGCCACGCCCGGCACGGCTTACATGATTGATAAAGCGGGTTTACCCGTGCAAGTGGTTGAAAAAGCGCAAAACGGTTCAACGCAAATTGTAGATTTGATTCGCGCAGGGAAAATTCAACTCGTGTTGAACACGCCGTTGGGTCCCCATGCGCGCACAGACGGCGTTGAAATTCGCAAAGCGGCAATTGCCATGAACGTTCCTTTGCTTACAACGCTTTCTGCGGCGAGCGCGGCGGTGTCGGCAATTCAAGCCATGCGCAAAAAGGAATTGAAGTATCGAAGTTTGCAGAGTCATTATCAAAACATGAAATAGCGTTATTTATCGGCATTACCCAAATGGGTAATCTTTCGTCAAAACCATTGACACATTTCACATTAGTAGTAGAATACCGCCCAATATGTACTACCCATTTGCGTTACCGCGTACCCGTCGTCCAAAGCCAACTTCTGTTGAGAAAGTTGGTCGTTTTTGTTTGGATGATACGCGGATAAACGCAAAGATGTGATAAATAAGCGCACACATACCAGTCCATGCACAAACAGCCTGCTTTCTCAAAGCGGGCTGTTTTTTATTTTCCTAAAGGAGTATGAAATGAGTCCGAAATCAAAACAATCAATAAAGAAAATTGTCTTAGCCTATTCAGGCGGGCTAGATACGTCTGTGATTGTGCCATGGTTAAAAGAAAACTATGGCTGTGAAGTGATATGCTTTTGCGCCGATATTGGTCAGGGCGATGAAGATTTATCGGGTTTGGAGCAGAAAGCCCTTAAGAGCGGAGCGAGTCGGTTCGTCATCCACGATATGAAAGAAGAGTTTGCGTCTGAATATCTTTTTCCAATGTTGAAAATGGGGGCGGTGTATGAACACAAGTATTTATTAGGCACATCGGTTGCCCGTCCATTAATTGCAAAACATTTAGTAGAAGTGGCTCATCAATTTAGCGCCGACGCCGTAGCGCATGGCGCGACTGGCAAAGGCAATGACCAAGTTCGTTTTGAGTTAACGGTTATGGCGCTTGACCCACGATTAAAAATTATCGCGCCATGGAGAGAATGGGATATTCGTTCGCGTGAAGATGCGTTGAATTACGCCGCAAAACACAATGTGCCTGTCACTGCAACAATTAAATCAATTTATTCACGCGATTCAAATCTTTGGCATCTTTCGCATGAAGGCGGCTTGCTCGAAGACCCATGGAACGAGCCAGAAGAAGCCATGTATCAAATCTCCACTTCGCCAGAGAATGCGCCCGATGCAGCCGAATATGTGGAGATTGAATTTGAAACTGGCAACCCTGTTGCAGTGAATGGAGAAAAACTTTCGCCTGCAAAAATTGTGCAAAAACTTAATGCCATTGGCGGCGCGCATGGCATTGGTCGCGTTGATTTAGTTGAGAACCGTTTGGTCGGAATGAAATCGCATGGCGTGTATGAAACGCCGGGCGGCGCCATTCTTTTATTTGCTCATCGTGAACTCGAATCGCTTGTGTTAGATAGAGAAACGATGCACTTCAAAGAAATGGTCGCCGTGAAATATGCCGAACTCACTTACAACGGTTTATGGTTTACGCCGCTGCGCGAAGCGCTCGATGCGTTTGTCAATGCAACGCAAGGTCCTGTCACTGGCATTGTCCGATTAAAACTTTATAAAGGCAACATCATCACGGCTGGCAAAAAATCTCCGTTTAGTTTGTATCGCGAAGATTTTGCCACCTTTGGTCAAGAAGATGTGTACGACCAAAGCCATGCCGAAGGATTTATTCGCTTGTATGGATTGAGCATGAAAGTCCGCGCGTTGAACGGTTTGCCTGTTTCAGGTCTGGATATGCCCAAGCCCGATTATTCAAAATTCAAGAGAGATTAGCATGACAAAACTTTGGGGCGGACGCTTCGCCCAATCACCCAATCAACTTGCTTTTGAACTCAACGCTTCTTTATCCGTTGATAAACGCATGGCGTCTCAAGATATTGACGGAAGCCTAGCATGGGCGAAAGCGCTTCATCAAGCGGGCGTTCTTTCGGATAAAGAGCTCGCTTCAATCTCGCTTGGGCTTGATACTGTTCGTAAAGAGTTTTCTTCGGGGCAGTTTTCTTTCGCCGCTTCGGATGAAGATATTCATACCGCTATTGAAAGAAGATTAACCGAATTAATGGGCGACGCCGCAGGCAAACTTCATACAGGCAGAAGCCGCAATGACCAAGTGGCTACTGATTTTCGTCTGTGGATGTTGGGCGCAATTCCTGAATTGAAATCCGCATTGCAGAATTTGCAAACTGCCTTCGTGGAACAAGCCGAAAAAGCAAATGAAATTATGATGCCCGGTTACACCCACTTGCAACGCGCGCAACCGATTTTATTGGCGCATTGGTGGTTGAGTCATTATTGGGCGCTGCAAAGAGATGTGGAACGATTACAAGATTTAACAAAGCGGGTTTCTGCTCTGCCATTAGGGAGCGGCGCGTTAGCGGGCGTGCCGTTTGACATTGACAGAATGGAATTAGCAAAGTCGCTTGGCTTTGCGGAGGTATCGCAAAACAGCATAGATGCGGTCTCTGACCGAGATTTTGCGGCGGAATATTTATTCTGTGCCGCCATGATTGGGCTTCACTTAAGCAAACTTGCCGAGCAGATTGTTTTATTCACAACGTCTGAATTCGGTTTTTTTGAATTAGCGGATGAGTTTTCAACAGGTTCAAGTTTGATGCCGCAGAAAAAGAATCCAGATGTGTTTGAGTTAACAAGAGGAAAAGCAGGGACGTTATTAGGTTTGTTAACTGGTCTATTAGTCACGCTCAAAGGTTTACCTTCTACATACGATAAAGATTTGCAAGAAGATAAAGCGCCCGTCTTTCAGGCGACAGATACCTTGCTTGCGATTTTGCCCGTCATTGCCGAAGCTTTGAGGACCATCACCGTCAAAGCAGAGCGAATGCGAAATGCAATTGATTCATCTATGCTGGCAACGGATTTGGCGGATTATTTGGTTGAAAAGAACGTTCCGTTTCGTAAAGCGCATGAAATTGCGGGACGGGCTGTCCGCAAGGCGGGCGAGAAAAATGTGCCCCTAGAGAAACTGCCGCTCGAAGCGTATCAGGCTTTATGTTCAGCCTTTGAAGCGGATGTCTATCAAGCGCTTGACCCGATGAAATCGGTTGAAAAAAGAAATACGATTGGCGGCGCGAGTCTCCAATCTGTAAAAAATCAAATTAAAAAAATTAAAGGAGAGTAATAAAAATGAAGACTGTAACCTGCCCTGAATGTGAAGCCCAAATTGAGTTAGCCGCTGGCGTCGAAGTTGGTGAAATTTTGGTCTGCTCTGATTGCGGCGTGGATTTGGAAGTAACCGCGCTTGAACCTGCAACCGTTCAACTTGCGCCAATGGAACAGGAAGATTGGGGAGAGTAATTTGGAATACAGAAGTGAGAATGCGGAATGCAAAATAAAATTCTTCATTCTACATTCCGCATTCTTCATTCTACATTTTGAGGTCTTATGCAACCACGATTAAAAATAGGCGTTTTGTATTCGCGTGTGCGCGTGGAAGAGAAGTGGATTTTCGGCGCGCTTGAAAAACGCGGCATAGAGTATGACCGATTGGACGACCGCGCCATTTATTTTGATTTGAATAATCCGAAACCATGGCAAACGTACGATGCTGTTTTAGAACGAAGCATTAGTTACAACAGCGGCTTATACGCTTTGCGATTATTAAACGCATTTGGCGTGCCGACCGTAAACACAGCGGCGGTTGCAGAAATTTGCGGCGATAAGTTAATGACCAGCGCGGCGCTTGCGAGAGACGGCGTTCCGCAACCGCATAATGCAACCGCATTTACGCCTGAAGCCGCGTTAGAAGCGATTGAAGCGTTTGGGTATCCTGTTGTGTTGAAGCCAGTCGTCGGTTCGTGGGGACGTTTGCTGGCGAAAATCAATGACCGTGACGCGGCGGAAGCGGTGTTGGAACATAAATCTACGCTTGGGTCGGCGCTACATTCCGTTTTTTATATTCAAGAATATATCGAAAAGCCAGGGCGCGATATTCGCGCGATTGTGATTGGCGACAAAGTATTAACGGCAATGTATCGCAAGTCTGAGCATTGGATTACGAACACGGCGCGCGGCGGCGAAGGCGAGTTATGCCCCATTACGCCTGAAATTGAAGAGTTATGTTTACGCGCGGCAAACTCGGTGGGCGGCGGCGTGCTGGCGGTGGATTTGGTGGAACACCCCGAAAAAGGACTCATGGTGAATGAAATTAATCACACAATGGAATTTCACACTATGCAGCCCGTCAGCGGCATAGATATTGCAGGCGAGATTGTTGAATATGTTATGAGCGTAGCGAAAGAAAAGGTAGAAGCATGAACATGCAATTATTACAACCCATTTTGAATCAAGAATTTGCCACAAAAAAAGATTTTCTACATATTGCCGACTTTTCTCCAGCGGAGATACAAGATTTGTTAGACCTTGCGCTGGCTTTGAAGAAAGAATACTTCAACGGAGGCAACCCGCCTATATTGCAAGGAAAAACCTTAGCCATGATTTTTCAAAAGCCAAGTTTGCGCACGCGCGTTTCTTTTGAAATGGCAATGCGCCACTTAGGCGGTCATGCGATGTATCTTTCGCCTGCAGAGATTGGGCTTGGCAAACGTGAATCGATTGCCGATGTGGCGCGCGTGTTATCGGGTTATGTGCATGGCATAATGGCGCGCGTCTTTGACCATGAGCATATTGTGGAGTTAGCCAAATGGGCAAGTATTCCTGTGATTAATGGGTTGAGTGATTACAACCATCCATGCCAAGCGCTTGCAGACGCATTAACCATACAAGAAAAATTTGGAAAAGCCAAAGGCTTGAACATCGCTTTTATTGGCGACGGCAATAATGTCGCCGTTTCGTTAATGCATATCTGCGCCAAACTCGGTTGGAATTTTACAATTGCAAACCCAACAGGTTATGAAATTGCCGCAAACGCCGTTGAAATTGCAAAAGATATTACGCTCGAAACTGGCGCAAATATTTCTTTCTATCACAACCCGTATGAAGCGGTCAAAGAAGCGGATGTGATTTATACCGACACATGGACTTCGATGGGACAAGAAGAAGAAAGCGCTCAAAGAGAAAAAGCCTTTGCGGAATATCAGGTCAATCATCAATTAATGAGCGAAGCGAAAAAAGAAGCAATCGTCATGCATTGTTTGCCCGCGCATCGCAATCATGAAATTACAGACGACGTCGCCGACGGTTTGCAATCGGTTATTTTTCCGCAAGCGCATAATCGTTTACATGCGCAAAAAGCCATCTTAGCGCGCGTCTTTGGAGTTGCATAATGACCAGCGTTTCTATTCTTGGCGGTTCGGGGTATGGCGGCGGCGAGTTATTGCGTTTGTTGTTAAGTCATCCAAACGTACAAATCAAACAAGTCACATCGCGTTCGCGCGTGGGCGAATATGCGTATCAAACGCATCCCAATTTAAGAAAGCGAACTCAACTTAAATTTAGCGACCCATCGCAACTTGAACCTGTGGATATTTTATTTTTGGCGCAGCCTCATGGTCAGGCGCAACGTTATATTGATTCGTACGCCAAACTAGCCAAAAAAATTATTGACCTCTCGGCGGATTTTCGTTTGCGCGACGCAAATTTTTACGAGCAATGGTATGGCGAAAAACACGCCGCGCCTGAATGGTTAAACAAATTTGTATATGGTTTGCCTGAATTACGGCGCGCCGAAATCGCCAACGCACATTACGTCAGCGGCGTGGGCTGTAACGCCACCGCAAGCAACCTCGCGTTATTGCCTTTAATCAAAGCGGGTTTGATTGATTTCGAGTCGCCCATCATTATTGAAGTGAAAACGGGTTCATCCGAAGGCGGCGCGGAAGGGAATTCCGCTTCGCACCACCCCGAGCGGGCTTCTGTCATCCGAACATTTTCTTCGTTTGGGCATCGTCACACCGCCGAAGTGATTCAAGAAATGGGCGTGAAAAACGTTTCATTGACCATGACCGCTGTGGATTTGGTGCGCGGCGTTTTAGCCACCGCTCATGCAAAGGTGAAAGCAGGCATAACGACAAAAGATTTGTGGAAAGCCTACCGAGCGGTTGCTAATGAAAACCCATTCATTCGCGTGGTTAAAGAACAACGCGGAATTTATCGCGTCCCCGAACCAAAAATTTTGGCTGGCTCCAATTATGCCGATTTAGGTTTTGAACTAGATGAGAGCAACGGTCACATTGTAGCCATGTGCGCGATTGATAATCTTATGAAGGGCGCCTCAGGCTCGGCGGTGCAATGTATGAACTTGATGATGGGCTGGGATGAAACGCTTGGCTTGGAGTTTATGGGGTTGCATCCGATTTAAATGCAGAAGTTAGAATGATGAATGTAGAATTTTATTCTGCATTCATCATTCTTCATTGGAGAATTTATGGACATTACAGTCGTAAAACTCGGCGGCGCAGAAGGCGTAGATTTTTCCGCAATCTGTGCGGATGCAAAAGAATTATTAGCGCAAGGCAAACGCCTAGTTTTTGTGCATGGCGGTTCTGCCGAAGCGAATGCGCTCGGCGAAAGGCTAGGCGCCCCGCCAAAGATGATTACCTCGCCTTCTGGGTACACATCACGCTATACCGATAGAAAAACTTTGGAAATCTTTTTGATGGCGGTGAATGGAAAAGTCAATTCATTGTTGACAGAGCAATTGCAGATGTTGGGAGTCAATGCCTTTGGGTTATGCGGGCTTGACGGTAAATTGATACAAGCCGCGCGAAAAGACGCTATTCAAAGCGTTGAAAACGGTAAGCGCAAAATTATCCGCGATGATTACACAGGAAAAATCGAAACGATTAATAGCGAATTGTTGTTCATGCTGTTAAACGCGGGGTATCTTCCAGTCATTGCGCCTGTGGCTGTCAGCGAAAAAGGCGAAGCATTAAACGTAGATGCAGACCGCGCAGCGGCGATGGTTGCCTCTGCTCTCAAAGCGGCAAACCTTTTATTGCTCACCGCTGTATCTGGGCTAATGAAAAATTTTCCAGACGAATCAACGCTCATTCGACATCTGCCGCAAAGTGAACTGGAGGCGGCAAGCGAAGCGGCGCAAGGTCGTATGAAGAAAAAAGTGTTGGGCGCGGCGGAAGCGCTGAAAGGCGGCGTGAAGCGCGTCGTCATTGCCGACGGTCGGATACAACATCCAATCTCAAATGCGTTGGCAGGAAATGGAACGGTGATTCAATGAACGCAAACGAAATTATCGAAATCGAAAATAAACACACATCGGGAACATACGCGAAACAACCGTTTGCCATTGTGCGCGGACAAGGCGCATTGTTGTTTGACGCAAACGGAAAAGAATATTTGGATTGTTCATCGGGGCATGGCGTTGCAAATCTTGGTCATGCTCACCCGAAAATCGCCGAAGCGCTCTATAAGCAGGCGAACACGCTGATTACTTTGTTTGAGTCGTTTCCAAATGACCAGCGCGCGCAGTTGATGAAAAAAATTACCGCGTTAGTTCCAGGCTTAGATAAAGTCTTTTTATGTAACTCCGGAACGGAAGCGGTGGAAGCGGCGTTGAAATTTGCGCGCATATCCACTGGACGGAAAAATATTGTTGCGGCAATGCGCGCATTTCATGGAAGAACGTATGGTTCGTTATCTGCGACGTTCAATAAAAAATATCGCGAAGGTTTTGAACCGCTTGTGCCTGGGTTTAGTCATGCGGCGTATAACAATATCGAAGCGTTGGAAAAAGCAGTCAATGAAGAAACGGCGGCTGTGATTTTAGAAGCGGTGCAAGGCGAAGGCGGGGTTTACCCTGCAAGCGCCGACTATATTCAAGCCGCACGAAAAATTTGCAATGAGCGCGGCGCGTTGTTAATCGTAGATGAAATCCAAACAGGGTTTGGTCGCACGGGAAAGTTTTTTGCTATTGAACATTTTGGAATGACGCCTGATTTGTTATGTTGCGCAAAGTCTTTAGCGGGGGGCGTTCCTATGGGCGCTGTGTTGATTGGAAAGAATGTCAAAAATTTAACCCCAGGCGTGCATGGCTCAACGTTTGGCGGAAACCCGCTTTCATGCGCGGCGGCAAACGCGGCATTGGATGTGATTAAAGAAGAAGATTTAGTGGGTCAATCGGAAGCGAAGGGCAAGTACTTGATGGAAAAATTGAAAACGATTCAATCTCCAAACATCCGCGAGATTCGCGGGATGGGTTTGATGGTTGGGATTGAAATGAAACAAAAAGTTGCGCCGTATCTCAAAGCGTTGCAAGAGGCAAACATCATCGCTTTGAATGCAGGCATGACGGTGATTCGTTTACTTCCTCCATTAGTGATTACTTATGAACAGTTAGATTTTTTGGCGGATACATTGAGCCAAGTGTTGGCCATGAATGTATCTTCAGCGGAGAGCGGCTAACGTAGATGAATCATTTTGACACCCTCATTGGACTTGTTTCTCAGTACAGCCCTTCGGGAAGCGAACGAAAGGCGGTTGAATGGTTGGTTGAGCGGATGAAATCGCTTGGCTATGATGAATCTTTTATAGATGAAGCAGGCAATGCGGTTGGTGTGATGGGCAAAGGGGAGAAGCAAGTTGTTTTACTTGGGCATATTGATACAGTGCCTGGTGAAATTCCTGTCCGTGAAGAAAATGGAATTTTATATGGGCGCGGCTCTGTGGATGCGAAAGGTCCGTTGGCGTGTTTTGTGGATGCGGTTGCAAAAGTTGGAGTTAAAGATGGATGGCAATTTGTTGTCATCGGCGCGGTGGAAGAAGAAAGAGATTCGGAAGGGGCGAGATTTGTCGTCAATCAATACAAACCAGACTTTGCAGTTATCGGCGAGCCAAATCATTGGGATAGAGTCGCGCTTGGGTATAAAGGAAGCGCTTGGGCGAATGTGATTGTCAAACGTGAACAAAATCATACAGCCAGCGGCGAAGAAACTGCGGCAGAAGCGGCAGTGGAGATTTGGTTAAAAATCAAAGCGTATGCAAATCAATTCAATGAAGAGAAGAAAAGAGTCTTTGACCAGTTGTTGCTTACTTTACGAGAAATTGATTCAAGTCAGGATGGCTTTGAGCAAAGAGCAATTTTGAAAGTTGGCGTGCGCTTGCCTGTGGAAGTATCGCCAGAAGATTGGTATCAACGATTAAAAGAAATTGTTGGAGATGCAAATGTTGAACCAAAAGGTTATGCAATTTCAGCATGGAGATGTGAAAAAAACACTCCCCTCGTGCGAAGCTTCTTAAGCGCAATCAGGTCGCAGGGCGGTGAGCCGCGCTTTATCTATAAAACAGGAACGGCAGATTTGAATATCGTCGCGCCTGTGTGGAAATGCCCAGCCGTAGTGTATGGTCCAGGAGATTCCGCTTTAGACCACACTCCGAATGAACATATTGAACTAGAAGAATATGCAAAATCTGTCGTTGTTTTAGTGAATGCGTTACAAAAATTGACGGCATAAAAAGTTACTCATTCAATCTGCGGTAAACATTTTTCATTTGTTTATAAATCAATTTGAAGACGTCAAATTTTTCATCATAAAGTTTACGATACGTTGACTGTGGCTGATATATTTTTTTGAATTTCACTAACTGAGGAATATCGCCAAATTGAATCTCATTCAAACCAACAGCCGCAATCCACGCCGCGCCGCGCGCGTTGGCGTATAACGGGTCAATCACTTGTTTAATTTCAACATTCATCACATCGGCAAAAGTTTGACACCACACATCAGACTGCGCCCCGCCTCCTACGATGTTGAGAGTGTTAATTTGTTTGCCTAAAAATTTTTCTACGGGAGAGAGCAACCATCGTGTATTTAATGCAATGCCTTCTAAAAAGGCGCGAATAATATCTTCTCTTGTATTATGTAGCGATAAGTTATAAAGCCCAGCTCGAAGGGTGGAGTCTTCAATGGGCGCGCGTTCACCCCATAACCAAGGGGTGTAAATTATGCCGTTTGCCCCCGCTGGCACACGCTCTGCTATTTGGTCTAATACTTTGAAAATATCAGGCACGGCGGCTTCTTGTAATAATTCGTCTTTGTGATAAATGACATGGTCGCGTAAAAAGGTGAGGTTTCCGCCGGCGGTGGCTTGTAGGGCGGTGAGTAAATATTTGCCATTTACAGCGCATGGAATAGAAGCGATGCCCGCAGCGATGTCCGTCTTTTTATAAGGCACATGCGCGGCAATCCATGATGAAGTGCCAATGTATAAATGCGGCTCATAATCATTCACTGTGCCTGCGCCAATGGCGGCGGCAGTGTTATCAATAGCGCCTGCAATCACTTTTACATCTTTAGAAAGCCCAAGCGTATTGGCAATATCGCTTCTTAAATTTCCGATTACTTGTGTACATGGGACAATATCAGGAAGTTTTTCGCGGTCAATTCCTAAAGCGCGAATCAAACTATCATCATATTTAATATTGTTTACATCACGATTATCCGTCATCCACGATGTAACGATGGAGTCATAACTCGCCACAAATTCGCCAGTCAAACGTAAGTTCATGTAATCTAATACGTTCAAAAACTTATAAGTCTTTTCGTATATATCGGGCTGGGTATCGCGGATAAACAATGTATGGGCGGCGGGGTCTTTTCCAGTTGGCGAGGGCATACCGCCCGTTAGGCGAATGAAGCGCAATATCTTAAATAAATCTATGCCGTCTATGTTGATTAATCCGCTCAATTGTTTTTGTAAGTTTGATTTGCCGCGCATATCCATCCACAAAATTGCGTTGGATAGGGCGTTGCCGTCTTTATCAACAGGAATTGTGCCTTCGCCTTGCGTTGAACAACAAATTGCAATCGCCTTTTGGTTTGCGCCTGAATTGCGTTTCAACAACTTTCCTGATGCAGATAAAAATGCCGACCACCATTCGTTTGGAGATTGCTCCGCGCCGCCGTCAGGGGTAATGATAGTTTTAATCGCTTCTTGTTCCCAATCAAGGACGTTGCCATTAATGGTAATTAAAGCAACCTTCATACCTGAAGTGCCAAGGTCAACAGCGAGAATGAGTTTTTCGTTGTTCATCATGCTCCTTTATGCGCAAGCGGCTAACACCGTTTCAAATTTATTTAATGCATCATCTATCACTTCATCCGTATCCGCCATAGATGTATACATGCGTGAGCCCGCCAATGTAATTAATCCTTGCGAGGTGTATGCCGCGCCCATTTCTTCCATCATGTGTTTGCGTGGTTTTAATTCTTTCAACAAACGGAATGGATTTCGTAAATCCAACAACATCACGCCCGAAGTTTCTAAATGCACAATCGAACCTTGGTTATATGCCACAAAGGGCAAATTGTATTTTTCTATTATCGTTTGCAGACCTTTTGTCAGTCTATCGCCCGCTCGCCCAGCAAGAACAGGCGCGTTTGTTTTTTCCATTTCAAGCAAAGCGTAATACCCCGCCACGCATGAAAGCGGGTTTGCCGAAAGCGTTCCGCCAATGTATGCGCGTTCGCCAACGCCGCCAATGCCTGCCGCAAAACATTGAATCACCTCGGCTCGCCCGCCTACGCCGCCTGCCATAGGATAACCGCCGGTAATACATTTACCAAAAACCGTTAGGTCTGGTTTTACGCCAAAAAAACCTTGCGCGCCGCCTAAACCAATACGAAAGCCAGTCACCACTTCATCAAAAATCAGAAGCGCGCCAAATTCATCGCACAACTCGCGCACTTTTTGATTAAAGTCAAACGGCACAGGGCGCGTGCCTGATTCAGGACCCAACGGTTCGACAATCACCGCCGCTGTGCCGCCTCGCAATCGATTCAAAATTAATTGGCGTTTTAATGACGCCAAACTGTTTGGAAATATCTCCTGTGTGGCGGCGCTTGCCCCACGCGGAATGCCAGTCGCTTCTAACCTGCCTGTGCCTGGGATGTGTAACCCATACACCATGCTATCGCTCCAACCGTGATACGCTCCGCCTACCTTGATAACAATTTTTTTCTTAGTGTATGCCCGCGCCGCGCGAATTGCCGCCATCACGCTTTCTGTGCCAGACCCTAACATGCGAAACATTTCAACATTTGGCATGAAACGATTAATTAATTTTGCCAACTTCAATTCATATTCATGGAATAAACCCGTCACCGGTCCGCAAGACTTTAACATCTCCAAAACTTTTTCGCGCACAGGTTCGTAATTACTGCCTAACACAGTAGGTCCGCCTGCTTGTAAAAAATCAATATACCGATTTCCGTCCACATCCCACAAATAAGCGCCTTCCGCTTTTTCGATGGCTAATGGAAATGGATAATTAAACGCTAAATTATGCTGCACGCCGCCGGGAATATATTTCTTGGCTTCATCCGTCAACGCTTTTGAGCGTTTACAGCGATTATCAAAATAAGATAAAAACTCCGCCATCTTATCTCGTCGAATCTGACGCAAAGGCTGAAGAATTAAGTGATTTAATTTTTTATAAATCTCATCTACATTGTGATATTCACGAATGGCATATCCTTGTTCAGTCATTTTATTCTCCGCCAGTGGGTTTCTCGCCTTTTTCAATTTTCTTTTGGTCCCCGCGTAATTTGGCAAACGCAATCTCACGCACTGCCAAAGGAATTTTGCTGATTTTTCTCTCGCTGCAAAGCGCCAATAAATAAGCCAGCGCGCATTTTTCTAAAATTTCTACGTTATGAACGGCGCGTTCTAAATCGTGACCCAATATCAAAGCGCCGTGATTTTGCATCATATAAGCGTTGTTATGATTTTTGACATACTTCGCCACCATGTTTTTCAAAAGCGAAGTCCCTGACGGGGCATACGGGATAATATCTACACGACGACCAAGAAAACGGGCTTGTTCGTCAAACAAAGCGGGGATGGGAGACTTAATCAAGGTCAACGCGCTTGTATATACCTGATGCGTATGAATCACAGCGTTCACATCTTTGCGAGTTTGATAGACCGCCCCGTGCATAGCAGCCTCAACCGAAGGCTTTAATTCGCCTTCTATCACATTTAAATCAAAATCTAACACGCACACATCGTCCGGTTTCATTTTCATGTAATCGTAATTTGAAGGCGTAATCGCAAAAGCCTCTCGATGAAAGACGCGCAACGAAAGGTTGCCGCCCGTCGCCATCAAATACCCTTTGTGAACGAGCGTTTGCGCCGTTTCGACAATTTGTTGTTTCAAAGCGTAAAAGTCTGACATGGCTTTTTTCCAGTTTATATTTTCTTCTGCATTTTAGATTGCAATCTTGACACTGTCAAGATTTTAAGGCAAGATTATAAGGTGAAATCAAAAACCTACCATCATGGCGATTTGAAAAACGCGCTCATCAAAGCGGGCGTAGAAATTCTGGCAAAAGAAGGGATTGGAAAATTAAGCCTGCGAAAAGTGGCGCTAAAGGCAGGGGTTAGCCACACTGCCCCCTACTCACATTTTTCAGATAAACAAGCGCTCATTGCGGCAATTTCCACCGAAGGGTTTCAAAGATTATCGAAAGCGTTAGATTCTGCAATTAACTCTCATAAAGATAATCCCCAAAAACAATTATTCGAAGGCGCACAGGCTTATGTCAAGTTTGCTTTAGCCAACAAAGATATTTTCAAAATCATGTTTTCAAGCGCGTTGGAAAAAGAAAAAGAATATCCCGCCTTCGTAGAAGTTTCGCAAAAAACATTTCATCAGGTTGTGGAAATTATTGAGGCATGTCAAGAAGCAGGCGTTATCAAATCTGGCGAAGCGGATGTGTTAGCCGTCGTCATTTGGGGGCAAGTGCACGGCATTATTGCGTTAGCGCTCGAAGGACAAATATCGCATACCGTTTTAGAAAAAAAATCTTTGCAAGAAATTGTTACGCAAGCAGTAGAACAAGCGATAAAAAAATAATGCGCTGATTTTACTCAGCGCATTTTGTTTATCCTTCCACCAACATCCAAGCGGGGTCTTCCAACAAATTTTTGATATGCACCAAAAATTGAACCGCCTCGCGCCCATCCACAATGCGATGGTCATAACTCAACGCCACATACATCATCGGGCGAATCACAACCTGACCGTTCAAAGCGATTGGGCGTTCTTCAATTTTATGCAAACCAAGAATGCCCACTTGCGGCGGGTTCAAAATAGGCGTGCTTAACAATGAACCAAACACGCCGCCATTTGTAATTGTAAAAGTTCCGCCGCGTAAATCTTCCACCGATAATTTTCCCTGTTGCGTTTTTTCAGAAAAATCTTTAATCGCTTTTTCAATATCGGCAAACGAAAGTTTATCGGCGTTGCGTATCACCGGCACCACCAAGCCCTCTTCAGAGCCAATCGCCATGCCAATATCGTAATAATTCTTAAAGACAATATCTTCGCCGTCAATTTCCGCGTTAAGTTGCGGGTACATCTTCAAAGCGCTAATCGCCGCTTTTGTAAATAAAGACATAAAGCCCAATTTTATGCCATGTCGTTTTTGAAACTCATCGTTGCGGCGTTTTCTTAAATCTATCGCTGCGCTCATATCAATTTCATTAAACGTAGTGAGCATAGCTGTGCTTTGTTTGGCTTCTAGCAAGCGTTGCGCAATGGTGCGGCGGCGGCGAGTCATTTTCACGCGTTCTTCGCTTCTTGAAGACGAATCGATGACGCTTTGAGGAGGCGCGACCTTCGCCTCAGGCTTCGCTTCAGCTTGTGTTTGCAAACCCTGCAAATAAGACTCCACGTCCGCCTTGGTAATGCGCCCATCGCTCCCCGTGCCAACCACTTTGTTAATATCCACATTCATCTCTTTTGCAAAACGCGCCGCCACAGGCGAAACCTGCGGAATGGCTTCTCGTTCAGCGAGTTCTTCTTTTTTCGCTTCTTGCTTAGGTTCAACAGATTTAGGCGTTTCGGCAGGTTGAGAAGCCCCCCCTTGCGTTTCGTCAATCATCCCTAACACATCGCCCACCTTCACGTCGCTGCCTTTGGGCGCTTGAATTTTTTGCAACACGCCGGCGCTTTTTGCGCCCACCTCCACATTCACTTTATCCGTCTCTAATTCCACCAACACATCTCCCATATTGACGAAATCGCCTTCCTTCTTCAACCACGCGGAGACGGTCGCCTCCAATACTGATTCGCCTAATTCAGGCACAACAATTTTCACTGCCATCTTAACCTCTTGTTTTCACCACGCTGGATGTTTGTAATTGTTTTTCAAACGCAAAGGCTTGCTCAATTAATGATTTTTGATTAATGCGATATAACGTTGTAGAGCCTTCGGCTGGGCTGGAGCTTTCTGGTCTGCCCACATAATGCACGGGCAATCTTCCTTCGGTTAACTCTCGCAGTAATGGGCGCAAATAATTCCAAGCGCCCATGTTAAGCGGCTCTTCTTGCACCCAAATCAATCTTTCTAAATTAGGATACTCGTCTAACAATTTTTGTAATTGATTAATCGGGAACGGATACAGTTGTTCCACGCGCACAATCGCATCGTCTTTATTTTCTTTGCGATATTCGCTAGACACTAAATCTACATACACCCGCCCGCTGCACAAAAGTAAATTTTTCACATCCGACTTTTTGCCGGGTAAATCGGGGTCGTCTATCACCCGTTGCCATTTGCCTGAGGTAAATTCTTCTATTGAAGAGCTAGTCAATGGATGACGCAACAACCCTTTAGGGGTAAACACAATCAACGGCAAGGGGTCTGTTTTGAGCAACAATGCCTGACGACGCAGCAAATGGAAATATTGCGCCGCCGTTGTGGGGTAAGCGATTCGCACGTTAATTTCAGCCGCTAAGCCTAAGAATCGTTCAATCCGCCCGCTGGAATGGTCGGGTCCTTGTCCTTCATTGCCGTGCGGCAATAGAAGGACTAATGAAGGAGTCAGCCCCCATTTGGCGCGCCCTGAAAGTAAAAACTCGTCAATGACGCCTTGCGCGTTATTCACAAAATCGCCATATTGCGCTTCCCAAATGACCAGCCTTTCGGGAGCGGCAAGGTTGTAACCAATTTCAAAGCCAATGGCGCCCGCTTCGCTTAAGGGGCTATTTAACACTTCAAACGCCGCTTTGGCTTGCGGAATGGTTTGCAACGGAATATGCGGGGCGCCTGTTTCAAAATCATAAAACACGGCGTGGCGCTGACTAAACGTGCCGCGCGCGCTGTCTTGTCCTGTTAAGCGAATCGGTATTCCTTCTTCAAGAATAGAGGCAAAGGCTAATTCTTCCGCCGCCGCCCAATCAATTTTGTTTTGTCCGTCGCTGAATAAAGTTTTTCTTTTTTCAATGGCTTTCACCAATTTGGGGTTAAGGCGAAAGCCCTCAGGGAACAGCAACAAATTCCCATTTAGGTCTTTGAGGCGTTTTTTCGTCACGGCGGTTTCCACTTTTTGCGCCGCGCCGCTCGGCGGCGGGGTGGGAATCGGCTCAACTAATTCTTTCTCCGCATCTAATTGTTCGTTGGCTTGCTGCAGATTTTTCAAAAAACCTTGCAGTATTTCTTCCGCTTCGCCTTCGGCGATTAGGCGCTCGTCTTCTAATTTCTTTGCCCAAATTTTTCTCACGGTGGGGTGCGCGTCAATTTTGCGATACATCACAGGTTGCGTAAAACGCGGCTCATCGCCTTCGTTGTGACCATACCGGCGGTAGCCAATTAAATTAATCACAAAATCTTTTTCAAACTTTTGACGATAAGCAAACGCGGTTTTGACCGCTTCAATACAAGCGATGGGGTCGTCGGCGTTGACGTGTATGACGGGAATTTCAAATCCTTCGGCGAGGTCGCTGGCGTGCAAACTGCCGCGCGCTTCGCCTTCGTTGGCGGTGAAGCCCAATTGATTATTCGCCACAATATGCAACGCGCCGCTGTTGGCGTACCCTTCAATACGCGAGAAGTTCAACGTTTCGGCTACGATGCCTTGCCCGATAAAGGATGCATCGCCGTGAATTAAGACAGGCAGAGACACATTTTTATAAATTGGAGCGCCGCCTCTTTCTGCCTTTGTGTTGGTTGCTCTTGCCATGCCCACTAACACGGGGTCAATTTGTTCAAGGTGGCTGGGGTTGGCTGGCATGTGAATAACGGTGTGCGTTTCTTTATCGTCGCCGACAAATTTTTGCGCGCCAGCATGGTATTTGACGTCGCCCGTCCAACCAAGTTCATCCCAAGTGGTTGCGCGCCCTTTCGGGTCGGCAAATTCGGCGAGGATTTGGGTATATGGTTTATTGAGAATATGCGCGAGGACGTTTAACCTTCCGCGATGCGCCATGCCCATAAAGACGGTGGGGATTTTTGCTTTGGCGGCTGAATCTACAATTTCATCTAACATGGGGATGAGCATATCTAAACCTTCGACGGAGAATCGAGTTTTGCCCGGGTAAATGCGATGAAGAAATAATTCAAACGCTTCTACCTGACTTAACCGTTCGAGGAGTTTTTTCTTGTCAAAGGTGTGTTTGGGCGGGCGGTAAATTCCGCTTTCGGCGGTTTGGTATAACCAATCGCGCTCTTCAGGAATGCGAATGTGACCGTAGTCGTAACCAATTGTGCCAGAGTAAATAGCGCGCAATCGGTCAATGCCTTCTTTGGCGTTGCCTTGGGCAGGCGCGCCCGAGACGTTTAACACGCTGGCGGGCAAAGCGGCTAAATCGTCATAGGTTAAGCCGTGAAAGGCGAGGCTGACGAGGCGGTTTTCTTCTTTTGGCGCGTCTTCTAAGGGGTTGAGGTTGGCGGAAAGGTAGCCATACGAGCGAATTGAACGGGCGAGGTGAACAGCCCCAATAATGGCAGACAGGTTGACCGTAGGAAGCGAAGCGTTCGCCTGCGGGGCAGAGTCGCTTTCTAACGGAGACCAGTCTGCAAACAGTTTGCGCGTTTCTTCATCTACCGCGTTTGGGTTTGCCTGATATTTTTGATACAGGTCTAAAATGTAGGCGTAGTTGGGTCCAGTAAAGTCGAGTTTGCGTTTCATCAAGTTTCTCTAAAGTTTTGTAGTGAACTTATATTATATCGCCCAATGTGAAATACGCCAAAATACGAAACGTCCCGCACAGTTTATGCGGGACGATGAAAAAGGGCGGCGGCTAAATGTATTTCACCAGTTGCCAAATATTTTTCCCCATATCCACTTCGTACCAAACTTCGTCTAGCATGTTGTGCGGCATTGGGGCTTGCTCCTCAGTTTCTGAAATCGGTTGTAGATTTTTCGCTTCGATAACTTTGTTGATGGAAAACTCCATCGGGGCGCCTTCGTCTTGCGTTTCAATATATACGCCGCTATCGTTATAGGTAATGCTGACGGTAATTAATTGTCGTTCGTCGTTATGGTAGGCGTAATCCACAATATTTCTTAATAGTTTATTGAGCGCTTCTTCGCAACTTTTGATAATCTCTTCGGAGATGTTTTGCGCCATTAGTATCTCGCGCAAGTGCGCGGCAGGCAGAAGGATATCGTCGTATGTGGCGTGAATGGTGATTGATTCGGTTTGCATCGCTTAACTCTTTTGGGAAGTTTGTACGGCGAGATAATACACATTTTGAAAAAAACAAACCTGACAAAAAGATTGCAAGCGGGCTTCTTAACAAAACTGAAAAGAGCCGCGCTTGTAATGATTTGAGAATGTTTTGCCAATGGGCTTGTGTTATATTGTTTTGCTCTATGGAGGGGAAAATAATAATGGTATAAATTGCGTATGCAAACGGATTTATTCTCTCAGCCCTACCGCTCGCTTGATGAAGTTCTCCGCGCTATTCAAAATATGAAAGACGACCCGCTGGCAAACGCTGGGACAAATATCGTAATCAGCCGCGGAAACCCCCAAGCAAAGTTATTATTAATTGGCGAGGCGCCGGGTCCGCAAGAAAATATCAAAGGTAAACCGTTTGTAGGACCTGCCGGGCAGTTGCTCGATAAGATTTTACAAGCGGCGAATTTTGACCCAGAGCAAGATGTGTATATTACAAATTCCGTTTTTCGTATGCCGCCCGGCGAAGACGGGAAATCTTTTCGGAAACCAAACGATAAAGAAATTGAATATTATCGCCCCTTTGTTTTTGAAATTATTCGCTTCATTGACCCTACGGTCATCTTGTTGACTGGAAATGTGGCATGTCAATCGGTTTTGCAGAAGACGGGCATTACAACCTTGCGCGGTCAATGGACTGAGTTGGACGGTCGTTGGCTGATGCCGATTTTTCATCCATCGTATTTATTACGCAATCAATCTCGCGCGCCTGGCTCGCCCAAAGCGTTGATGTGGGAAGATATAAAAGAAGTTCGCAGGAAGTATGATGAGTTGGCGAAGCGATAACGTAGTCCACTGACGTTGATTGGCGGCGATGCTATAAATTAGAAAAGCGGTTATAGAACTTGAGTTTATAAACTTTACGGCGCGCAGTTGCCCTCAAATACATATTTTATAAAATGATATATTTTGCTTTTACAGGGCTGAACCCCTACGTTGTTGCAGGGTATTAGATTCTGCAAGAGCATAAACCATTAGCCAGGGCATAAAAAACAGAATGAAATGAAAGAATGTTTTCATGGCGCTTCCGCTGTCCATGTATTAGAAAAAACAAAATCAAAAGTGCAATTTTTCAACGAATACGTTGGAAAAGACGCCACCTGTATTGTCAACTTTTCAACTTCGTATGTGCCTGTGGCGGTTGTTGCGGAAGTGAACTCCCCCTGGAACGAGTAGTTTTCATTGGAGTAACGAAATTGGTCATTGGCAATATTAAACGCCCCTTCGGTAGTTTGAGAAAATGTGCCGGAGGTTTCGCCGCCGCATTTTGTTGTAAAAAATTCAATATTTTCTATTAAGAACTTGACGACTTTATCGCCGCTTGCAGAAACTTCAAAAGATATGGGGTGATTATCTTGGGTCGTTCCTTTCCAAAGGCCAGAAACAGGCGCTGGCAGTGTAGGCGTTAGAGACGGCGTGACAGTGGGCGTGGGTGTGGAAGTAAAAGTAGGAGTTGGCGTGGGTCCAAGCAACTCACTAAAATAGTTACAACTTGAGGTCAGCAAAACTGCCAGCGCACTATAAAGGATTAAAATTTTTTGTAGGTTATTCATTGCCAATCTCCTTACAATTGAGACTTATGGATTAACTTGCTCTGGAAATAGAGCAATCGGTGCGTCTTCTCCTCTGATGAGTTGATATTGGCGTTCTGAAGACGCTCCCGAAAATATGATTGCAATTTGGTTTGGGCTATCGGTTGCGTCTGTGACTTGAACGCATTCCAGCCGTAAGCCGTTTTCATCTATCGCATAAATACCTTGACTGAGGCACAGGAATCCTAAACCCATCGTATCCAGCGCTTCGCCTTCCGAATCTGGGTTTTGGATGAGGACACCAAGCAGATTGCCGCTGATGGTTGACTTGACTACCACTAATGAATGCGGCGCGGGGGTAGCGGTCGGCGCGGGCGTGTTCGTTGGGGCGGGGGTTGAAGTGGCGACCGGGACAGGCGCCGCTGTACAACCAACAGGCTTGCTATCAATCCTGCGGCAATAAATATCATCGAATTTTGTTTATTCATATTGCGTCTCCTTATGAGGTTGCGCTCAAAAATATTTCAGGGCATTTGTTTTTCAAAATTAACGCAAATCGGATATATCCCACAGCGTAACTATGCCGTTATCGTCGCCAACCGCCAACAGGGAGTTATCTGGATTGAAAGCAAGACTCGAAATTAGGGCAAACGGACTGGCTTGTATTTCACGGAGCAGGTTGCCTGTTTTCCAATCCCAGATGGCAACTGTGCCGCTCTCCGAGCCTGTTGCCAGCAATCCGTAAGGGGAAAACTCCGAGACAGTGATTGGCGAATTCTCCGGCTGGATGGTGAAAATCACATCTTTGGTCTCAAAATCAATAACTTGAATCGGGTCCAGCCAGCGTCCGACGATTTCTAATAACCTGCCATTCGCGTCGAACTGGAGGTCGCCAGAAATAGTTACTTGAAGGGACTTAACAAGTTGGAGACTCTCCATATCAATGAACACTGTCTCATCCCGTCTGGAGATGATGAGGGTCTTGCCGTCGGGGGTAAAAGTTGTTCCGCCATAGTGAGGCAGTATCTCGACAATCTCTGCGGTCGCAGGGTCTAATAATTCGATGCCCTCACTGCTGCCGCTCACCAGCAAATATTTGCCATCTGGAGAGAATGCAACGTTGCAATTTCCCTTTTCCAAACTATGCAATAGTTCCCCGTTCATAAGGTCCCATATTTTCAATGTCTTATCGCTGCTGCAGGAAGCGAGCAATTTGCCGTCGGGAGAAATGGAGAACCACATGACCTCATTAGTATGTCCGCTTAACGTGTGAAGATTTTCTCCTGTGGCGACATTCCAAACGCTGATGGGCATGTCAAAACTCGACCCTTCGTAAGTAACGTTGTAGCGCAGCCCTTTTCCTGCCGCCAACATCTGCCCGTTGGGTGAAAATGCAAGTTCGGAAACCCTGTCGCCGGTATAAAAGAAGGACTTGCTGGTCAGGTGTTCATAAATCCATTGGTTTAACTGGTCAATAGGCGAACGCCCGTATTCCGCTCCGATTCCATATTTAATCGCCGGCGGGCGGTCGCCGCGAAAAGTATTCGAACCAATGACTTCGCCATCGGGCATTGAAATCAGACGAACGTTCCATGTCAATTGGTAACCGGGCGCTCCGTCTGTATAACTGAAGATGCGCTGACGGCTGGCGCGGACGCAGGCGACTGCTTTTACATCCGATTCGGTGACCGCCTCGGCAGGCGGGAAGAGGTTGTTCACAACGCTCCACGCCTTGTCTTCTGCATACTCGTACTGAAACAGATACACAAGAGGGATGGAAATTTCCTGAAGGGCTACGTTATTGGATGAAAACGCCGCTTCGCAAAGCGGACCCGCCTTTTGCGAAAACTCCAGCGGAGATAACGTGGGCGCCGGCGTGGGCGTGGAGGTTGGGGTGGGTGTTGGCGTGTCTGTCGGAGTGGGCGTACGGGTCGGCAATGGAGTAGGCGTGGGCGGTATGGGCGTAGGAGCAGAAGCGCAACCGCTCAGTAAAAGCGTTAAAAATACGAACGCACATAAAGCGGACCGAATTATTTTTTTCATAACGTCTTCCTTATGGAGTTGTGGGTTATTGTCCCAGTTCCACCGGCGGGGCATCGGGCCATTCCAGCACGAAATCGTGGGCGGATTCAGGCGGCGTGAATGCCACGAATAATTCGTTGTTATAGATTCCTCCCGCAAAAATCTTCGTCTTCGACCCATCTGAGCCGGTGACATAAATCGGCTTACTTATCAATTCCATATCGTCCACAGACATTCCTTCATCTGCCTTTTCGAGCCAAACGACTAGGATGACATAGCCGGGCGCCGCTTGGGAACAACCGAATCCGACGGGAGCGCATCCCGGCGGGAAAGTGTTTACCGCCTCCACTTTTGTCACTTCAAGCACGCCTTCTGCTGTTTCGATGAGAATCGCGGGGAGCGGGGTGACGGTAGGCGTATCGGTTGGAAACGGAGTTTGAGTATGAGTAGGAGGCGGTGTAACTGTAGGCAGCGCAGTATTTGTCGGCGCGGGCGTTGAAGTCTCAGGCGGGCTGGCAGGCGTACATCCAAGCAGCGAAGCGGATAACATTCCAAACAAAGCGATGACATATATCTTTTTCATATCTGTTCCTTTTAGTGTTTACGGCAAATCGGAAATGTCCCAGATTTTGAAGTTGTCGAAGCGGACTTCCGTTTCCTGTTCCCCTGCATGGATGCCTAGTGAGACGATGCCGCTGGAAAGCGTCGAATCGCTAACCACCGTCACTGGCTCGCCGTTGACATAGATGGCGATGTTTGGACCTTTGGCAATCACCAGCAGGTGATTTGTTTCCGGCGCGGGCTGAACCGGCGTGCCTTGCAAATAGAACAAGTCGGTGTATGAGCCTGTATCCAAAAATAACGAAAGCCCGCTGCTGTTGAAGTTAATGTGGTATCGAAAAGATTGCGGGAAAGGCTGTTCTCGAAAAATGAAGCCCCAACCGCCGGGGTCGGTCGCTTTCAAAATGCGGGCGTCTAATTCCGCCACAAAATCGGAGAAGACAAAATTCTGACCGGGACCTGCGCCCGTGCCACCGCTCGGTTTCACAGTTACGAAGTATTCGCCGTCAACATATCCTCTTGTGTTGCTTTCTTCCACCCCGCTAATCCAGCCGTTTTCTGTTTCGTTGAAATCATATTCGTAATCTGGCGGGCGGTTTGCAATGGCTTGCAAAATCGGCTCGGCGAAGGCGCGGGCTTGCTCGGCTTGGGGGCTGAGTGTGGAAGAAGTACCGGCTGCCGCAGTGAGAGTCGGAACAACTGGGGTGATTGTCGCCGTTACAGGCAATGCTGTGTTTGTCGCAGTTGCATCTTTAGAAGTAACAATGACGACTCTCCCATCAAGGCTGGCAAGATACCAACCAAACGCGAGCAAAGCAACAACTATCATGCCGCCAACAAGAACCTTACGATTAAGGAAAGAAGGTTTCTTCATGGTATCTCCAAATGCAATTTAGGCGATTTTTTACGTGAAGCGTCCCGAAGGTGAATCCATCTTACAAAATCCAGTTCACAATTTCAGCGCCGATTTGTAACAATTTTGTAAACATTTCCCCGTTAACGAAAACTTCTTGAAGGGTCAAAAACTTTTGGATAGCCTTTATTTGTCACCTACCCTTTGCCTAAAAATTTTCCTTTGGGAATAAAATCGCCTTATAATCGTAACTTGGAGGCAGTAAAACATGGCATTACCATTAAATCAGATTATCGAAGGCGATTGCATTGAAAATCTTAATGCTTTGCCAGAGAAGTCTATTGACTTAATTTTTGCAGACCCGCCCTACAATTTACAATTACAAAATGACTTGCACCGTCCCAATATGACCAAAGTGGACGCCGTAGATGACCAGTGGGATAAATTCGAGTCTATGCAGGCGTATGATGAATTTACAAGGCAATGGCTGACCGCTTGCAAGCGAGTTTTGAAACCGACTGGCACAATTTGGGTGATTGGCTCTTACCATAATATTTTTCGGGTTGGGACAATCATGCAAGATTTGGGTTTTTGGATTCTCAATGATGTCATTTGGGTTAAAACGAATCCAATGCCTAATTTTCGGGGTGTGCGCTTTACAAATGCCCATGAAACGCTTATCTGGGCAAGCGCTGGAAAAGGCGCAAAATACACATTCAATCACCAAGCCATGAAAGGCTTGAATGATGAAAAGCAAATGCGCTCCGATTGGTGGCTTGTATCGTTGGCGACGGGCGCGGAACGGGTTAAAGATGACAATGGAGATAAAGCCCACTCTACGCAAAAGCCTGAATCGCTGCTGTATCGCGTCATTTTATCGTCCAGCAACCCTGGTGATGTTGTGCTTGACCCATTCTTTGGGAGCGGCACAACCGGCGCGGTTGCAAAAAGGCTTCATCGTAATTGGATTGGTTTGGAAAGAGAAAAGAAATACATTGAAGTTGCAAAAAAGCGGATAGACGCTGTTCAGCCAGAAATGTTTGACCC
>DAOTZE010000021.1:0-53842 GCA_034434495.1 Anaerolineales bacterium | reverse complement strand
ATTTGCGGATGCGCAATAAACGGCACGGCTTCATGCAGCAGCGGCGCATGTTTTTGAATCAAAGCGTCAAACTCCAAATGCCGCTCGCGCGTCATCGCTCCCACGCGCAGCGTATGTTTATCTTCGCGGATGTAACTCAACTCGCTCACGCGATTCAAGTCAATCAACACGCTTGGCTGCACAATGCGAAAATTCATCGCAGGCACAAGGCTTTGCCCGCCCGCTAAGAACTTCGCGTCGTCGCCATATTGACTTTTCAAATCTAACACTTCTTCGATAGAACTCGGAGCATGATATTCAAATGGAGCAGGTTTCATTTTTTTATGTCATTGCGAGGACGATAGTCCGAAGCAATCTCCTTTTTAATGAGAATTGGAGAAGTAGTGACTAGAGACTAGAGATTGGCTCCGCCTCTTTCTTAACTTCGACCTGATTCTGTTTCCTGAAACTTTTTACCACTTCCGACATAATGGCTAACGCAATTTCTTCTGGATTCTGTGCGCCAATATCCAAGCCAATCGGCGCATGAATTTTATTAATTTGCGATTCGCTTACGCCGTCGTTCAGCAAGCGCTCGCGGCGTTTGGCATTGGTGGTTTTACTGCCCAGCGCGCCGACGTAAAACGCCGAACTGTTCAAAGCGATTTTTATAGCGGGGTCGTCAATTTTCGGGTCATGCGTCAAAACGGCAATCGCCGTAGAAGAATTTATTTTTATCCTCTTAAAAGCCTCATCAACCCAAGTTTGAATCAACTTATCCACATTAGGAAATCTTTCCGCGTTTCCCCATGCCTTGCGCGGGTCAATGACGATGGTTTTGTAGCCCAAAGTTTTTGCCAAAGTGACCAACGCGATTGAAATATGCGTTCCCCCAACAATCGCCAAAGTGGGCGAAGGCTGCATCATCCCCATAAAAATTTCAATATCTTCGTTCAACTTCACGCGGCGGGAATTTTTATGCAACAATATTTCCATTGCCAAACTTAACACTCTTGAGTCCCATTCGTTGCCGAGCGAGCCGAACGTTTGTTTATCTTCGGCAATGAGGACTTCTTTGCCAAGCAATTTGTCTGTACCGCGAATGACAACGACATGAACCGCCGCTATTTCATTTTCCAAAACGGTTTTCACTTGCCGAAAAAAAACAGGGTTTAATACATTCACAAAAATATCTATACTTCCCCCGCAGGCTAACCCAACTCCCCAAGCGGTTTCATCCGCCACGCCGAAGTGCAAAAATTGCGGCTGATTTGTTTTTAGAACTTCCAGCCCCGCTTCAATTACGGCGTTTTCCACACACCCGCCGCTTACCGAACCCGCGATTTTTCCGCTGAGCGTAAACGCCATGTGCGAGCCGACTTTACGCGGCGCCGACCCCCAAGTTTGAAGCACGGTGGCAAGCGCAATGGTTTCCCCCGCGTCTATCCATTTTTCGACATCTGTCAAAATATCGCGCATATCAAAACACGTGGGCGGGAGAACCTCGCCCCTACGGTTATTCTTTTTCTATCCTCTTCTTCACTTCATCGTAAAACACGCCCGCCAACTTTTGCGAGACGGGAATCATCAGCCTTGAAACCAAACTCGCCAATTGACCTGAGACATTAATATCGGCAGTCCATTCTACGAGCGTGGCGTTATCAGGCGTGTCGGACATTTTCATTTCGCTAACGGCGTCGGCGGCGCTGCCTGTGGCTTTGCCGTGCGCTTTGAGTTTTGCAAAATTGGGCTCATCCAGTTCGAGAATGTCCACTTCGCCCGAAAATTTTGCCTTGACCGAACCCAACCCCACCGAAACGACGCCGCGATATTTTTTTAATTTCTCAATTTCTTCAACCGATTCAATGCCCGGCACGCATTGCGCGAGTTGATTGGGGTCGGTTAAGAAATCCCAAACCTTTTTACGCGGGGCTTGAATAGTGACGCTGCCATTAATCTGCATGAAGAATTCCTTTTTATAAATATCAACCGCCCCGCAGGTTTAACTTTGTCAGACAAACGTTTAACCAACCTGTGGGACGTTTCGCCTTCAAAGTTTAGCACAAGGGTATTGCGCAAGTCAAATGAGGCGAAGAAAATGTGTCTAAACAGAAACAGGCGCCCCGTAGAATGAAGCGGTTTTTTCATCAATAAATTGCGTATCTCCATTTGTTTTGGCGTGTTATTCATTATTAAGATGAGGTTAAATCAAAGTCATTTGATTGACTGTATTGAGAAAAAACTCATTGCCCGTGAGTTTGATTTATTATTCTTTTCTATCGCCACGCTGAACTTGCATGGCGATTTTTGTTGGAGGTGATTATTGAAGATTTTGTATTGATGCTTTCGCCAATTTGAGAAAGGAGAATGCGTAAGATGGCAGTAAAAAAGAAAAACAATAAACCTAGTAAGACAAGCAAGCCGAAAGAAAGCGTATCTAAATCATCAAAACCAACAACAGGAGAAATGACAATGGCAAAAAATAATGTAACAGGATACATGCCCAATGATACGCCCCCGCTTGGGCAAAATATTTTGTTGGGTTTTCAACATGTGTTGACGATGTTTCCGGCGACTGTGCTTGTGGCGGCGTTATGCGGGTTTCACCCAGGCACCGTTTTGTTGGCTTCGGGCGTTTCAACCATTGTGGCTTTAATACTTTCTAAAAACAGCATCGGAAACTTTATCCCTCTCTTTTACGGCTCAAGTTTTAGTTATATTGCGGCGTATCAAGGTATTGCAACCGCTATGACTGGTTCTGCGCCTGAATTTGGCGTGCCGCTGCCTAATGAAGTGATTAGCGTTATGCAAGCGGGAATTGTGGTGACAGGCTTAGTGAATATCGCCGTTGGTTTTATTATTCGCGCTGTTGGCAAAGCTAGTCTCGATAAAGTTTTACCTCCCATTGTGACGGGTTCGGTGGCGGCGATTATCGGCTTTGGGTTAGCCTTTGCGGCGTTGGGCTCTATGGCGAGCGCAAACTTTACTGTAGCGCTAATTACCTTGATTGCCACCATTTTGTTCTCTGTATATTTGCAAAATAAAGGCTTTTTGGGAATGCTCCCCGTAATTTTTGGCGCCATTGTCGGCTATATTGCTTCCGCTATCCTTGCGCCGGGTTCTGTAGATTTTAGCGGCGTTGCTGCAGCGCCTTTGTTTACTATGCCAAATATTACCTTCCCAAGTTTTAGCGGCGAATTTGTGGTCACTGCAATTTTTAGCATTGCCATTATGGCAATTGCCACCATTCCTGAATCTACCGCTCATTTGTATCAAATGAGTTTGTATGTTGACCGCTTCGCTGAAGAAACCGGGCGCGAGAAAATTCATTTAGATAAAAACGTCGGCTTGAACCTTGTGTTTGACGGCGTGGGCGATTTCTTGAACGGTTTGGTGGGCGCAACCGCCGGAACAAACTATGGCGAAAACAACTCGCTGATGGCAATTACCCGCAACTATTCTGGTCCGGCGTTAATTGCGGCTGGCGTTATTTCCATTTTGCTTGGCTTTTTTGGTCCATTGGCTGAACTTGTGCGAACTGTGCCTTTAGCCGTGAGCGGCGGCTTGGCGATTTACCTCTTCGGCGTGATTGGTATGCAAGGCATTGCGCTTATGCAAGAGAATAAAGTGAGCATGTTTAACCCTAAAAACTTAGCCATTGGCGCAGTCATTATGATTGTTGGCATTGGCGGTAACATTGGTTATCCTGGCGGCTTTATTCCAGTTGTCTTGCCTGGCTTCCCAAGCGGTTTACCTGCTATTGCCACTGCGGCAGTGTTAGGCATTTTAATTAACGCCATCTTCTTAATCTTCAAACCTTCTTCTGAAGAATAAGATTTCCTTTTAACAACACAAAGCGGAATTGACATTGTCAATTCTGCTTTGTGCTTTATGGGGGATTAACATTTTTCTTTGGCTCTCATAAGATAAAGGCAAGGAGAAAAGAAGATGAAAACCAAGCGTATGTATATAGCCATTTTGATATTGATTCTCGCCTCTCTCGCCTGCCAAACTGTTTTGGGCGGCGGGAGCAACAGCCAACAGGAAGAAGCGTCGTCATTTGAAAATTCTGGCGGCGACTCTGAAACGGAAGCGCCGTCCACTGAACCTGAATCGGATTTTTCTTTCGGCGGCGACTCGGATTTCCCCATGCCCGATGACGCCAGTAACGTTGTGAGCATTGCCGGCACCACCAATTTCCAAACCAACCTCAGCCTTGACGAAGCGATGGCGTTTTATCGAGACGTGTACGGAAAACAAGGTTTAACCGAACGCGAATTGCTCACCGTTGTTTCGGACGGCGTTTTTAGTTTAGTTTTTGACGGTCACCCTAGCGGAAAATCGGTTGTCATTCAAGGCGTAGATTTAGGCGATGGAACGGTCAACATTAGCATTACTTTGCAAGACGTTTAATGAATGATATAGAGGCGACTTGCGAGCCGCCTCTATATTTTTAATTCAGCCTCAACCCATTTCCTAACCGAATTAATCAAATATATTTTTGAAAAATTAGATAATTCATGTTTATAAATTATCTTTTCTTTTATTTTTCCCGTCTCTAGTAAATGCGCTCTAAACGTACCCGCTAACAACCCGCAAGCGACGGGCGGGGTGAATAACTCTCCATTTTGTTCCACGACCAAATTTCCAATTGTAAATTCAGTCAATTCCCCATTTTCATTAAATAGCAAAACGTCGTCAAACCCTTTTTGCATAGACTTTTCGTAAACTTCACGATGCGTCGTTTTATGAAATAGAAACGCATCGCTTGAATTGATAGGCTCTTTTGCAAGGCAAACCTTGAAAACTTTTTCTTGCAAATTCAATTCTTTCATTTCATGGCTTAACTGACCAGATTTATTTAGAATAACTTTTATTCTCCATTTACTTAGACCGCTGACATCTGTCCGCCGCCTGCCGTCATTTGACTCAGCGACAATATGGCTCAAATAACTTTCTACTTTCTCTTCCGAAAACTCAAAATCAAAATATTCCGCCGAATCTTTTAGGCGAGCGATGTGTTTATCTAACAAAAAATAACCATTGTCTTTAGTCCATAATAAAGTTTCAAACAGAGAAAACTCAGGCTGTGGGGGATTAGTCAATACTTTTGCTTTGAGCAACGCCTCTTCAAATTCATCCTTTTCTTCCGAATCCCAAACAATGCCGCCGCCCACGCCATACTCAACAGTTTTATTTTTTTTATCAATCAGCGCCGTGCGGATAGCGACATTAAACCTCGCTTGACGATTTGGAGCAATATAGCCGATGCTGCCTGTGTAAATCTTACGCGGGCTTGTTTCCAACTCTTTGATAATTTTCATCGCGCTGACTTTTGGCGCGCCAGTGATAGACGCGCATGGAAACAACGCCGAAAAAATTTTCGCCACCGAAGCGTTTGTCTTTGCTTGCACGGTTGAGGTCATTTGAAAAACGGTGGAGTATTTTTCAATCGTAAATAACTCTTTCACATGCACGCTGCCTACCTGAGCGATTTTCCCCAAGTCGTTGCGAATCATATCTACAATCATCACATTCTCGGCGCGATTTTTTTCCGATGCGCGTAGCCAATTTGAGTTAACTAAATCTTCTTTCGTTGTCCTTCCTCTTTTCACTGTCCCTTTCATCGGCTTGCTAAAAATTGTTTCGCCATTCAACTCAAAAAACAATTCAGGCGAAGCCGAACAAATTGCAAACTCATCGGTTTCAATGAACGCGGCGTATTTATTTTGAGTCTGGGCGAGGTGGGCGAATAAGGTAAACGAATCAAATTCAAAGTTAGACGCGAGGCGCATCGTATAATTCACTTGATATGTTTTTCCTTGCGCAATGTAATCTTTGATTTTTCGAATCGCTTTGTTATAAGTCTCAGAGGTCTGATTGGACTTAAAAGATGGAAAGGTCTGATCGTTAAAGTTTTTAAGATTTTTGAGGCTGGTTGGCTTTTCATAAAGCCCAAACCAAATCAATGGAAAATCGTTTGACTCAAACGTCTGAAACGCTGAGTCGAATGCCCGCGCCGCTTCATAACTAACAAAGCCAACTGCGTGCCAATTTTTATCATTGACCAACGCCTCTACATTTTCTAACGCTTCGCGCGCCTCGTTGATATTTTTTGTTGCGATTATTGTTTGCGGGTTTTGAAAGCGTAGCCACTCATTATCTTTTTTAAGATAAACTGTGTTCAATGAAACCTCTGCGGTAACGTTCGGCGCTGAGAACCGCGTCGAATGTAGTTTGGAAAATATGAAAACTCTTAAATCAATTTTACCCCGTTGGCTTCCCGCATTGACTTTGATGATAACAATTTTCCTGTTTTCATCGCGCCCTAGCAATGAACTGCCCAATTACGGCGCGTGGGATTACTTCGTCAAAAAATCGGCTCATGCCATAGGATATGGGGCGCTGGCGCTTTCTTACCTCCATGCCATGCCCAAGAAAAATTATGTTTTGGCGTGGTTTTTGGCGCTGCTATATTCCGCAACCGATGAATTTCATCAATCGTTTACGCCGGGGCGAAATCCCTCTTTGATGGATGTTTTGGCGTTTGATAATATTGGGGCAATGCTTGCTTTGTTTTTACATGCTCGGCGGTCGAGCAGGGTTGAGGCGAATGCCGAAACCCGTATGAAGACCGAAAGAGAATGAAAATTTTTTATTTATGCGTTAGTCTCAATACGATGGATACCATCGCCTACTCAGTCAACGGATTACAGAAAAAGATGAAAAAATTTAACCGCCGAGATTTTTTGAAAGTTGCCTCCATTGGAACGGCGTCCGCATTTGCTTTATCTTGCGGATGGATACAAGACGCGCAGGAAAATGTTATGCCGCAAAGCGCTGATTCCCGCCATGCAAAGGTGATTGTAATTGGCGCGGGCATTGCAGGGCTTGCCGCCGCGCGAACTTTAACAGATAAAAATGTTGATGTGATAATTCTTGAAGCGCGGAATCGAATTGGCGGGCGAATTTGGACAGACAGCGCTTTAGGCGCGCCATTGGATTTGGGCGCGTCATGGATACATGGAATTAATGGCAACCCAATTACCGAATTAGCCAAAAAGTTTAATGCGAAAACTATCCCAACTATTGACGATAATGGCGTCGTTTTTCACGCGGACGGACGGGAGATGACATCGGCTGAGTTTATAAAGATTGAACAATTATATGAATCTATCTATGAAGAAGTTCAAGAGATTGGCGAAGCCTTAGACGAAGATACGTCTTTGCAAGAAATATTTGACCAAGTGATTGCAAAGCGAAACCTCTCCGCTGAAGAATTGCGCGGGCTGAATCTTTATATTCAATATGAAACGTCATTAGAATATGCGGCAGACCCAAAAGATTTATCTTTATGGGAGTGGGATTCGGATGAGGAATTTAGCGGGCAGCATGTGATTTTTCCGCAGGGGTATAACCAAATTACAAACGGGTTGGCGCAAGGTTTGGATATTCGCTTGAATACCGAAGCGAAAGCGATAACGTATTCTCAAAATGGCGTAGAAGTTGAAACAAACGCTGGAATATTTACATCAGAAAAAATCGTAGTGACGATTCCACTTGGGGCGCTGAAACAGGCTGACGTTAAGTTTGAGCCGCCGCTTCCGCAATCAAAACAAGCGGCGATTAATCGCCTGGCTATGGGGGTGTTGAATAAAGTCTATTTGAAATTCCCTAAAATTTTTTGGGACGCTGAATTGGAAAATATCAGTTATGCAGGCGAGCGGGCAGGGGAGTGGGCGTATTGGTTAAATTATGCGGCGTATAACGGCGAGCCGATTTTGTTGGCGTTTCATGGCGGCGATAAAGGCTGGGCGTTGGAAGAATTTTCAGACGATGAAATTGTAGCGAGCGCTATGCAGACGCTGCAGTTTTTGTATGGCGCGGATATTCCTGACCCTGAAAGTTTTTTGATTACGCGTTGGGGAAAAGATAAATTTTCATACGGCTCGTATTCGCACATTCCGCCGTTTGCCAGCGGCGATGATTTTGACGCTTTGTTTGAACCTGTAGATAATGTTTTGTTTTTTGCAGGCGAGGCGACTTCACGCAAATATTTTGCCACTGTGCATGGGGCGTATTTAAGTGGGGTTGAAGCGGGGGAATTGGTAGTGGGTAGTTTGTAATTAGAGAATTGCTAGTCCACGGTAGGTTATTAAGCTGTTGATAATTCACGCAAAAATTTTTATTAAAACGCAGCGCAACTACTGAATGTTTTGTATTCGTTTAATTTCTTCAATTTCAGATTGTAATATCTCATATTCGTCTGTTGATATTGCTCCATCAAAAAGTATGCTGCTTATAGAAGCGTCTATAGATATCCATTCCAAGAAACCAATATTATTTTTATCCACAATAGATCGGCGTATCTTTTCAATATCGTTAATTAACGACTTTTTTATCTCCTTGTCAATGTCCATTTCTAAAATGGCGGTTCGGTAATTAATTAAATTATTAATAATTCCAAATTTAACGAAGGAGTTAGATAATGATAACCACAAACCAATAAGGGTGAGAACTATCGCTAATGCCGCGCCGCCGCAACCAATACTAAAGATTTTATTTTTCATTTTATCGCTCTCCTGAAATTTATTTTTGATGTGTTTTTTATGCCGCTAATTTAGGTCAGACTTAATATTTACTGCTAGTGAATGTCCGCCATAACAATCCTCCAATAGCGCCCATGCCTGCCATTAGCGTTATGTTAAACAGGCTAATGCAAATTGTAGAGCCAATCAGACTAATCCAATACTGTATATCCCAACTAGATGCATTAAAAATAGTTTCCGGAAAACCAAAAAATCTTTCCATTATTATTGCGGCTTCTGTTGGACCAACAACAAGCCCATTAATGGCCGCTCCGATAGATTGACCGAGAAACGCCCCAACTCCTGAAATTGCTCCAGAAAAAGCTCCGCGTGTCAGGGCTTGCGATTTTTCTTGAGGCTTCTCGAAGAAAGAAGTTAAAAAACCGCTTATTACCCCAAGTGGCAAAGCGACACAGGGTGTGCATAATGGAAAAAGTAACGTGCCTCCTAATGTAAAAATTAGAGTTATAGACCCAATAATTACGCTAGATATAACCATTTTTTTCCTTGTGTATAGATTTGTTTTCCTTCTTGGCAAAAACAGTCGAACTAGAGCTTAAATTAACCTCTAATTCTCTACCTCACTCAAACTCAATCTCAATTTCCTCATCTTCGTTCCAATCGCCGCTTTTCTCAAACTCAATATCGCCGAACAATTCGGTTTGCACGGCTGAAATGCGATACCGTTTAATTAATTCTAACATCGCTAAAAACGTGACTACAATTTCAACGCGCGTGGCTTTGTCGGCGATTAATCCGCTAAACGTCATTTTTTGCACTTGTTTCATTGTGCGAATAATATAATCAATCTTTTCGCGGATAGTGACGCGCGGAGCGGTAATTACGACGCTAAGCGGTTTCTTTTCTTTTTCACGCGCAAAGGCTCGCTCTGCGGCGTTCAGCAAACCCTCTAACGTTAAATTCGACAAATCGAGTTTCGGCTCAACTTTTGGCGGAGGCGCCACGCGCAAAAACGTTCGCAAATTATTTTGTTGGCGTTCCTCCATCCATAAAGCGATTTCTTTATAGCGCTTATACAATTTCAATTGCTCAACCAACGACACGCCGGGGTCTTCTTCTCCCACTTCGCGTTCCACGGGGCGGGGCAGCAGCGCTTCCGATTTAATCTGCACCAACTTTGCCGCAATCACCAAAAACGATGAAATTTCATCGGGCATCATTTGTTCAAGCCCGCGTAAATATTCCAAGTATTGGTCGGTTACTGCCGCTAACGAAACGGCGGTAATATCCAATTCAGCGCGTTCGATTAAATTCAACAACAAATCAAGCGGACCCTGATATACGGGAATTTCCACTTTGTAATTGCCAAGCTGTTTACCTAAAAAATTTTCCATCGCGCGCAAATTATATCATTGCAAATGACGGCGGTCGTGTAGATTGAGAGGCAATTCTCGAATATAATCTGACCATGTCGAAATTAACGCATCTTGATGAACATGGTCGCGCCAAAATGGTGGATGTAGGTCATAAACCTGAAACCGAGCGGATAGCCATTGCGCGCGGCGAAGTTCACATGAAAAAAGAAACATTAGACTTGATTCGCTCAAACCAAATCAAAAAAGGCGATGTATTAACCGTCGCGCAAATTGCGGGCATTGCCGCTTCTAAACGAACCTTCGACCTGATTCCGCTGTGTCATCCTCTTCCTATCTCCAGCATTCACCTTGACTTCGAGTTCGTCGATTCGCCCCCCAGCATTATCGTCACCTCCACAGTCAAAGTCACTGGCAAAACGGGCGTAGAAATGGAAGCCCTCACGGCGGTTTCTGTTGCCGCATTGACCATTTACGACATGGCAAAAGCCGCCGAAAAGACAATGAAAATTCAAAATATTCGACTAATTGAAAAACATGGCGGCCAAAGCGGCGATGTGGTAAATGAATAATTTTATAAAACCGACTCGGCATGACAACGTTTCTGCTAAACCATGACGAGGCGCGCTTAAGAATTTATAAGAAAACAAGTATGAACAAAATTAAAATTTTATTTTTTGCCACCATAAAAGATAAAGCGGGAACAAAATCTATAGATTTAGATATTCCTAACGAGATGACCATTAAGCAATTGAAAGAAAAACTCGCCGCCGAATATCCCAACCTAAAAGAATCAATGAAAGCGGTATTGATGACGATAAACCGTGAATACGCTTTCGACGAAGCCGTCATCCCGCTTAATGCCGAAATTGCTTTATTCCCTCCCGTCTCAGGCGGATAATTTATCCACTTACCACTTACCAATTACCACTTACCAATTACCAATTACTCACTAATTCTCCCTATGAACTTCCCAACCATCTACTCCATCACCGAAACTGAAATTGACCTCAACGATTTGCTCGCCAAAATCACGCTTTCCTCTACGGGCGCGGCGGCAATATTTACGGGTATGGTGCGCGGTGTGACATCGCGCGATACGCCGCATGAGACAATATATTTAGAATACGAATCGTATATCCCAATGGCGGAAGCAAAAATGAAGCAAGTGGCGGATGAGATTCGCCAAAAATGGTCAAGCATAGAAGGAATTGCCATTGTGCAGCGAATTGGAAGGTTGTACCCAAAAACGCCAACGGTGCTAATCGCTTGCACGGCGGCGCATCGTGATACGGGCGTGTTTGAAGCCGCCCGTTACGGCATTGACCGCTTGAAAGAAATTGTGCCGATTTGGAAAAAAGAGGTGGGACCCAAAGGCGAAGAATGGGTGGAAGGGGATTATTTTCCAAAAGCGAATGAGTAACCCAACTACCAGATGAACTGCAGCGCCGCGCGCTACCATAACGCCAAGCCAATCTTGAGCCTGCTTTAGCGGGCTTGGCTTAAATAGCGCGGAGATTTATTTCCGCGCGGTGTGTAGGTAAAGGAAATGCCGAAGGGGCAAAAGCAATTTTCCCCGTCGTAATGAGGCGCGGGTTGTGTATCGCGTGACGGTTTGTATGGGCTGGGGTTTTATTGGTAGCCATAAATTTATCGGAGGACGAATGCAAGAAAAAATAGTCATAACAGGCATGGGGACTGTCAATCCACTTGGTTTGAATGTGAAAGAAACTTGGGAGAATGCAATTGCAGGAAAAACAGGCGTTGCGCCGATTACGTTATTTGATTCACATGCGGCGAATTTGCAAGTGCATATTGCGGCAGAAGTGAAAAACTTTAAACCAGAGAACTTTATGGACGCAAAAGAGGCGCGTCGCCGCGACCGTTTTGAGCAGTTTGCTATTGCCGCTTCGCGTGAGGCGTTGAATCAATCGGGCTTAGAAATTACAGAAGCGAACGCCGGGCGAATTGGGGTGATTATTTCATCGGCAATTGGCGGGTTAACTTCGTTGCAAGAAGCCATCCTTACAAATTATGAAGAAGGACCAAGACGGGTGAGTCCATTCTTAATTCCAATGTTGATGGCAAACGGCGGGGCAGGGATGACCGCGATTGAATTTGGGATTAAGGGACCTTGTTTTTCTGTCGCTTCGGCATGCGCTTCTGGCGCCGATGGAATTGGCACCGCTTTGATGATGTTGCGTTCGGGGATGATTGACGCCGCCTTTGCCGGCGCCGCAGAATGCACTCTAACTTCAACGGGCGTTGCCGCGTTTGATAGGGTGGGCGCAACTTCGCGCAAATTAGATTTGACCCCGCAACCGTTTGATAAAAACCGCGATGGCTTAGTGATGGGCGAAGGCGCGGCAGTGTTTGTTTTGGAAAGAGAATCGGATGCGAAAAAACGCGGCGCGAATATTCTGGCTGAACTTGCAGGGTATGGCGCTACGGCAGATGCGTTTCATGTCACTGCGCCCCATGAAAAAGGGGAGGGCGGCGCGGCGGCGATACGCATGGCGTTAAAGTCAGCCGAAGCAAATATTGACGAGGTAGGCTACATTAATGCGCATGGCACAGGGACTGCGTTAAATGACCAAGCCGAAACACGCGCCATTAAAGCCGCCTTTGGCGCTGAGTTGGCGTATAAAATCCCAGTTTCATCCACCAAATCTATGACGGGGCACATGATGGGTGCGACGGGCGCTTTGGAAGTTATCTTTTGCGTAAACGCTATTCAAGAGGGCATTTTGCCGCCCACTATCAATTATCAAACCCCAGACCCTGAATGCGATTTGGATTATATTCCTAACAAAGCGCGCGAGGCAAACATTTCATTAGCAATTAGCAATGCGTTTGGGTTTGGCGGTCATAACGCTGTGCTGGCGATAAGGAAGTATTAATCCTGTTCATTTTTGGTTGTTTTTAATCTTGTAGATTGTGAAATTGCGTGCTATAA
The DNA here is from genome assembly GCA_034434495.1 of Anaerolineales bacterium. Classification (GTDB taxonomy): domain Bacteria; phylum Chloroflexota; class Anaerolineae; order Anaerolineales; family Villigracilaceae; genus Villigracilis. Next base: position 40,985 of record DAOTZE010000021.1, on the reverse strand, counting down.
TCCGCCCTCGCGTTTAGAAACCCACCAGAAATTTTAAGGAAGAGCGAAAATGGCAAACTTAATCAAAGCCGTTGAGGCAAAAGACAACGAAAAAATCCCCCAACTGAATGCTGGGGATACTGTGAGCGTGCATGTAAAAATTAAAGAAGGCGAACGTGAGCGTATTCAAGAATTCAAAGGCTTGGTGATTCGCTTACGCAATAGCGGCAACAACGCTTCATTGACCGTGCGCCGTATGGCGTCGAACGGAATCGGCGTAGAAAGAACTTTCTTACTTCGCTCGCCTCGCATAGATAAAATTGTCGTAGAACGCAAAGGCAAAGTCCGCCGTGCGCAACTCTACTACATGCGCGCCCTCACCGGAAAAAGCGCCCGCATCAAAGAAAAATTTACAAACTAAGTTTTTACCAAGCCTCTGAGAAATCAGGGGCTTTTTTATTGCCGTGTGGAGGGGCGTCATGAGGTTTTGCCGATATTCAAATTTGTTAGGTTAAAATTCTTCGGGCTGAGTTATGATTAAATCACAACATCCCAAAAGATTCTCTGGAGACGCATGGCAAAACCATTAATCGGCATTACAACTTACAACTCAAAAAACCCATACGGACGCGACATTGCGGCTGTGCAGCACACATACATTCGCGCTGTCGCGCAAGCAGGCGGAGTTCCTATCTTAATTCCAGCCATTTTGCCAGATGAAGACCTCGCCGAGTTATATACTCGCTTGCAAGGAATTGTTTTTTCAGGCGGCGGCGATATTTCCCTTAAATATTTTGCTGGGGAACAGCACCCAAGTATTCACGAAGTTGATGAGGCGCGCGATGTCGCTGAACTGTTCTTGCTTCGTCAATCTGTTCAACGTGAAAAACCGTTTCTGGCGATTTGTCGCGGAATGCAGGTGATGAATGTGGCGTTGGGCAGCACGCTTCACACGCATATTCCAGACCATATTCCGCATTCTCTCAAACACAATAACGAGGAATTTCAATATATTGCTCATCCTGTCAATCTTATTGAAGATTCAAAAATGGCTGAAATCTTCGGCGAGACGTTGTTACAGGTGAATAGTTTGCATCATCAAGCGATAAAAGACCTCGCTTCAGACTTACGCATAGTGGGTCATGCCCCTGATGGCGTAGTTGAAGCCGTCGAAATCCCTGACCATCCGTATGCAATCGGTGTGCAATGGCACCCCGAATGGCTGACAGACCAGCCTGTGATGCGAAGATTGTTTAAGTCGTTTGTGGATGCGGCGGAAAGTAAATAAGTGATTGGTAAATCGTAATTACCAATTATCAATGACCAATGATTTCTAAATCTCCCATCGGCGTATTTGATTCTGGCGTAGGCGGGCTATCTGTTCTGCGTGAAATTCGGTTATTGATGCCAAATGAAAATATTATCTACTTTGGCGATCAAGGGCATGTGCCTTATGGTCCTCGCCCTATGGAACAGATTCAAAACTTTTCGGAAGGCATTACAAATTTTTTATTGAAACACGGCGCAAAAATTATTGTCGTGGCTTGCAACACCGCTTCCGCCGCCGCGTTGAAATATTTGCGAGAAAAATTTTCAGATATTCAATTCGTAGGTATGGAGCCTGCCATTAAACCTGCGGCTGAAAAAACACAGACGAAAAAAGTCGGCGTGCTGGCAACCCCTGCGACTTTTCAAGGGGCGTTATACGCTTCGGTTGTAGAGCGCTTTGCTTCGGATGTGGAAATTTTTCAAAATACTTGCACAGGGTTGGTGCAACAAATTGAAGCGGGGGAGTTGGATTCTGAAAAAACAAAAAAGATTTTAGAAGACGCTTTGCTTCCTATGCTCGAAAAAAATATAGACACGGTTGTACTAGGTTGCACTCATTATCCGTTTGTGATTCCGTTGATAGAAAAAATTGTCGGGGATAATGTGCGAGTCATTGACCCTGCTCCAGCCGTAGCAAAACAAGTTGAACGTCTGCTAGAAGCAAAGGGATTAAGAAATCAATCAAATGAAAATGGCTTGGTGGTATTTTTCACTTCGGGGGATGTGAAATCAACAGAGAATGTTGTATCAAAGTTGATAAGTGAAAATGTGGAAATAAAACCTGTGACTTGGAAGAATGATTATGAGATTGTAAACTGAATGCAAATTTGATAATGATTTCAAAAACTCAATCCGCAAAGTTGATTTGTAAATCTTCCGTTTTGATTTTCACTCCATTCAAAGCCTCAAAGCTCAAATTCCATCGGTCTAAATTATATTTGCCCGCCGCGCGGTCAAACAAGGCGTGATAGCCTGCTTTGACCATCGCATCCCAATTCAAGCCAAGTAAATCAGAGACATTTTTTATGGCAGAGATATTTCCGCTTTCAATTTCAATGAACTCGCCATACGGTAATTCGTCGAGCATAATGTGAGTTTCGTTTAACTCATAAGTGGTGCGGAATTTTTCATAAAACACAACAGGCGTAAAACCAAGCGCCTCAAGAAGTTTTTTCGCTTTATCAAAATCTTCTACTACAAATTCAATCTCTTCGCGGCTCATCACGCCGCTTTCGCCTTCCACGCTTGCGCCTTTGAACGTTAATTTCGCTAGTTTGTCTTTTCTGAGTCGTAAAACCTTTTGATTGGCTCTCAATTCATTGTTCGGAAAATCAAAACGATAATTGATTTCATGCACGCGCGGTTGAATCAATTGCGCCTTCAATTCGCGAAGACGCAATTCAATCGGCTTCAAATTCCGCACAAAAAATTTAACTTCTGTTTCTTGGTTATTGTTCATATTGCAATTGTAAGGGCGACCCGTCAAAATTAATAAGCATCATTATCAAAATGGGTAGGTTGCCCCTACGACCTTTTAGACCAATAAGACTAATTAGACCATTTAGACTATTTGACGCTCAACAACGCTTGCTTTTGTTCCACACTCTCCCCAGCCTTCACGCGGATTCGCTCCACAATTCCATCTTTTGGCGACTTCAACTCATTCTGCATTTTCATCGATTCAAGAATAATCAACACTTGTCCCTTTTTGATTTCTTGACCTTCTGCAACAGGAATCGCCACGACCAAGCCAGGCATTGGCGCTTTGAGATTAAACTCGCCTCCTTCTGCCGCGCCTCCGCCTGCCGCCGCTCGCAAGCGCTTTTCTCTTTCATCCTCAACCGTGATTTGATATTGTTTGCCGCGCATCAGCACTTGCCAGCCCTCATCGTTTTCGGAGATAAAGGACTCGTAAGATTTTCCGTCTAAGATGAGCGAGAAAACAGGTTGCCCACTCACGGATTCAAAATCTACCGCTACAACCCGCTCGCCAATGCGGATATGCTTTTCATCTATCACTTCAATTTCAAATTCTTTACCGTCAACGGTTGTTATATATTTCATAAAGCCTCAAAGTGCGTAATTCGTAAATTGCTAAAAGCTAATCACTGACCGCTAATTGCTGAATGCTGACCGCTAATTGCTACCTATGCATTCTTTCCCAACGGCCAACCCATTTCCAGTTGCTAGTATCGCGTTCGTTTCTGCGAACGATTTGCGCGGAGCGCTCCGTTTGTTTGTGGGCGACTAATGTTGCCAAGATGGCGGCAATTTCCACGTTTGGGTCCGAAGCGTTTTCTGTATCCATTGAAAAGCGTTCTTCAACGAAGCGCGTATCAAATTGCCCGCCCATAAAGCGATGCGAATCCATCAATGTTTGGTGAAATGGAATGTTCGTGCGCACGCCAACAATGCGATATTCTTCTAAAGCGCGGCGCATTCGCAAAATGGCTTGCGCGCGCGTTTCGCCCCATACAATTAACTTTGCAATCATTGGGTCGTAATACGGCGTAATTTCAAAACCAGGATACACGCCTGTATCCACGCGCACGCCTGGACCTGTGGGCAATAAACTATGCGCGATGCGCCCAGTGGATGGAACAAAATTATTGAACGGGTCTTCTGCGTTGATGCGGCATTCAATAGCGTGACCATTGAATTTAATTTGGTCTTGCGTATAACTCAGTTGCCTGCCGCGCGCAATGCGAATTTGTTCAGCCACAATATCCACGCCTGTTACCATTTCAGTAATCGGATGTTCCACTTGCAGGCGCGTATTCATTTCTAAGAAATAAAAATTTTTATCCTTATCCACTAAAAATTCGATTGTGCCTGCATTAATATAATCTACTGCTTGCGCTGCTTTTACCGCCACGCTTCCCATTTTTTCGCGCAGGTCTTCATCCATAAACGGCGAAGGCGCTTCTTCTAATAATTTTTGATGACGGCGCTGAATAGAACACTCGCGCTCGCCTAGATGAATCACATTGCCATGCGAATCGGCAAGGATTTGAAATTCGATATGACGCGCGCCTTCGACTAATTTTTCGAGATAAACATTCCCATCGCCAAATGCTGACTCTGCTTCACGCCTCGCAGACTCAAGGAGAGTTGGCATTTCCTCTAAACTTTTTACTTCTCTCATGCCTTTTCCGCCTCCCCCGGCGGTGGCTTTGATTAATAGCGGAAACCCAATCGTCGGCGCAATTTTAAGTAAGTCATCGTTGGTCATATTGCCAACGTCTTCGGTGCCTGGCACCACAGGCACGCCCGCTTTGATGACCGTTGCGCGGGCTTCAGCTTTATCTCCCATTGCCGCAATGGAGGATGGTTTGGGACCGATAAATGTAATTCCTAAGTCGGCGCATTTGCTGGCAAAATCTTCGCGTTCGGCTAAAAAGCCGTAGCCTGGGTGAATAGCGTCGGCGCCCGATTTTTTTGCAATATCCAAAATTTTATCTGCGCGTAAATACGATTCGCGCGAAGGCGCCGGACCTAATAAATACGCCTCGTCTGCATAGCGAACATGCAAGGCGTTTCTATCCGCTTCTGAAAACACAGCCACCGTTTCTAACCCGAGTTCTCTGCAAGCCCGAATAATGCGAACGGCGATTTCGCCGCGATTTGCAATGAGGACTTTCTTAAACATGTTTTTTATCTCCTACGCGCTTTATTAATTACAGCGGTATGTTCCCATGTTTCTTGGCGGGGTTTATATCGCGTTTGTTGCTTAACATTTCTAAGGCATTAATCAAGCGCGGGCGGGTCTCTTTGGGTTCAATCACATCGTCAATGTACCCGCGTTCTGCCGCCACATACGGGTTGGCGAATTTTTCTTTATATTCAGCCACCAGTTCGGCTTTTTTCTTTACGGGGTCTTGTGCGGCTTCTAGTTCTTTTCTAAAAATGATGTTCACTGCGCCGTCGGGTCCCATCACGGCAATTTCGGCGGTGGGCCAAGCAAAGTTCACGTCGCTGCGAATGTGTTTGGAAGACATTACGCAGTAAGCGCCGCCATAGGCTTTTCTGGTAATGACGGTTAATTTCGGAACAGTCGCTTCACAATAGGCGTATAACAATTTTGCGCCTGAACGAATAATGCCATGATGTTCTTGGAAGGTGCCGGGTAAGAAGCCTGGCACGTCTTCAAAGGTGATTATTGGAATGTTGAACGCGTCGCAAAATCTTACAAAGCGAGCGGCTTTTTCGCTGGCGTCAATATCTAATACGCCCGCTAACACCGCTGGCTGGTTTGCCACAATGCCTACCGAATGCCCGCCCAACCGCGCAAAGCCAACCACGATATTTTGGGCGTAGTTTTCATGAATCTCAAAAAAGTTCCCATCATCCACAATTAAGCGAATCGCTTCTTTAATGTCGTAAGGTTTATTGGGGTCGTCTGGCACAAGTTCATTTAATGCTTCGTCCATTCGCAAGGGGTCGTCGCTGGTTTGGACAAAGGGCGGGTCTTCCATATTGTTTTGAGGCAAATAGCCAAGCATTTTGCGAATCAAGTATAAAGTATCGGCTTCGCTATCCGCCGCCACATGGCATACGCCCGATTTTTCCGAATGCACGCTGGCGCCGCCGAGTTCTTCTTGAGTCACTTCTTCATGCGTCACCGCTTTTACCACATCGGGTCCCGTCACAAACATATAAGAAGTGTTGCGCGTCATAAAAATAAAATCAGTCAAGGCAGGGGAATAGACTGCCCCGCCTGCGCATGGACCCATAATGGCGGAAATTTGCGGAATCACGCCCGAAGCCATTGTGTTTCGTAAAAATATATCGGCGTAACCCGCTAAAGCAACCACCCCTTCTTGAATCCTTGCCCCGCCCGAGTCGTTTAATCCAATCATCGGCGCGCCGTTTTTCATGGCTAAGTCCATAATCTTACAAATTTTTTCAGCGTGAACTTCGCCTAAACTTCCGCCAAACACGGTGAAATCTTGTGAATAAACATACACCAGCCTGCCTTCAATTGTTCCCCAACCCGTTACAACAGAATCGCCTATATATTTTTGTTCATCCAATCCAAAATCATGCGTGCGATGAACCACAAAGGCGTCCACTTCGCGGAAAGAGCCTTTATCAAGGAGCAAGTCTAATCTTTCTCGTGCGGTGAGGCGTCCTTTTTTGTGTTGCGCGTCAATCCGCGCTTGCCCGCCTCCCAAACGCGCTTGCGCTTTTTTATCATTCAATTTTTGGATGTTTGTTTGTGCGCTCATAAGCCTCTCGTGATAATGATTTTGTAGCAAAGTAAACGATGATTAAGAATATGAGATTGACAACGACCGCGAACGGCAAATTGGTTTTTCCATGATGCCAGAGAAATCTTTCGCTCCAATACCAAACGGTGTAACTGAGCGCCAACGCGGGGAGCAGTTTTACGCTCCAGTTTTTTTCTTGCGCCATTCCATATACTAAGATAAAACCGCCGACCGCCCAAATTGTACTAAGAATTACGCTTAAATGCGGGTTGGGTTGGACTGAAAATTCAAGCAAAATATCTCGCCATGCAATTAATGTCCATGTTTTAATGAGATTCCATGTTGCGAACATTAACACCAAGCATAGCGAGAGGGTTACTGAAATTGGGCGCGTCATTTCAATTAATATTTCGGCTCTTCAAGTAAGTACAGTAAATCTTTTCCGCCATAACTATCATATCTTTCTAAATAAGGAGCAAATTGCCCGTAGTAAGGCGGAATGGCTAATAAACGTGGGTTGGCAAATAGGATTGTCATTCCATGCTCACGCAAGTAGGTAGGCGCTTCGCCTGCTTTTAAGGCTTGGAAGTATTCATAACTATTGATTAATCCGTCCATATTCACAATCGTTCTATCTTTTATGAGATAGCCGATATTCCCGCCGCCCGTCATGCCGATAATGCTGCCAGCGGGCGTGTTTTGCTCAATGTATTCCACCGCTTCCATATAGGCGCGGTCGGGCGGGAAGTAGTTTCGAGGCATGGTGACGGAGATAATTTGGTTGAATTGATAAGCGGAATAGAATGTAATTGCTAAAGAGGTAATTTCTAAAATGCGCCGCATCTGCGCTGTTTTTTGGGCAGGCTTGAGCAGGGTATGCGCCAAAAGACTACATACTAAAGTGAGCAAAATCATTTGACTCGCCCAGTACCATTCTTTTGTGCCGCCATAAGCGGCGGCAGTATAAGACAGTAATTGAACGCCGCAGCTAGCCGCAAGCGGCATAACGCTCATCTTAATCATTGCAGGGGATATTTTTTGCTTGTTGGCTAAAAATATTCCAAAACTAAAAATTAAGGCGAACAGCGCGGTGATGTAAAATCTTTCATCTTGTCTATCGGCGCCAGGAAAGATAGGGCGTAGATATTCTGAAGCCGCCCAGAATACTCTTGTAAAAGGCTCCCATGCTTTGATTTCTGTTACGCCTGTTCCAAAGTAAGAATGCCAATCTGAAGCGGCCCGCTCGTAGGCGGTGTTGGGCAGCGTACCCCACCAGCGTTTAATTTGTCCGCTCACTGGGCTAGATGTGCCAAACATAAAATGATTGAAGAGCATATATGCGATTAATAATCCGCCGACTACGCCATAAAAGGCAAAGCCTTCGGTTAGCCATTTTTTTATATTCAGTTTAAGTTGCGCCAACGGGGCTGGGGCGGAACGAATGTTGGGGCGGGCAAACAGATAAAAGGTAAGCCGAAGCGCAATGAATAAAAGCAGACTAATGCCAAAATCTAAAGCAAAAGCGGAGCGCGGGAAGTTTTTTCCAACCTCAAATTGAATTAATGTAATATACACGCCAGCGGTAAGGATTACGCTAACGATAGCCGCGTAAAAAACGCTAAGAATATTTTGTGAAATTGATTTTGCGCGCGGGTGTTGATATGCGCCAAAAAAATATAGCGCGATTGTTTTGACGACGACGGCGATGACTGCCGCTTCTACCGCCGAGCTGGCGTACGTTGTGTTATAGGCTGCAAAGCCAACGCGCAAAATAACGGAACTGGTCATTGAAAGAAAGATAATGAAAATATCCAACGGCAGTAGATAGCGAAGCGCCGCGCCGCGAAATAAAACCCACATGCCGATAATGACCGCGAGGAAAATTAAATCTAAACGGCTGAACATGACAACGGCGGAAAGAAAACCCAGCCATGCAATTTGCTTTAGGTTAACGGGTTGCGTTTGCCATGTTTCTTCAAATTGCGAAAGTTTATAGATTAAATAAACAATGGATAACGCTGCGATGGGCGTTTCTAAACCCATTTGATAAACCGTGCTGTGAATGTAAAAATTGAAAGACCAAAACGCCGCCGCGAGAATCGCCGCTGTGCGCGAAAGATATTTTTTAATTAGCCTATAAATAAAGACGGCGGTTGCCGCTTGCATGAAGGCGATGACAACCAATAAAACGCGCAAAGGCAAGATGACATCGAAACGCGCCAACGCAAAAATTGGAATGCAAATTAACATCCATAAGGGGTGATATCCGTTGGTTAAGTTGATTTTATCGAACGAACTGCCGTAGCCCTCGCTGATGTTTTGCGCCACTTTGAAATAATAATAAGCGTCGTCGCGTTTGAACCAATGATTGGGAAACGTATAAGCGTCGGCTAATGCGGCGTTGATGTGAATCGCTAAAATTGTTAGGGTTAATAAAATTTCAAAAAGAGAAACTTGTTTTATAAAATTTTTCATTTCAGATGGGTTCTACAAAATATCCAGTGTGATTTTTCCAAAGTTTTCGCCGCGCCATAGTCGTTCTTGCGCTTGCGCCGCGTCTTTTAGGTCAAACGTTTGGTCTATGATGGGTTTAAGTTTGCCAGCGACAACTAAATCCATCGCTTGAGAAAATTCGGCGAGCGTGCTCATTGTTGAGCCAAGGATAGAAAGATGTTTTGCGAAAATGTAGCGATTGTCAATTTCAAACTTTGGCGCGCCGCTATTGCCGACGGTTAATAGCCTTCCGCCTTTTTTTAGCGCGCGGAAACTCAAGGGAAAGGTTGTGCCGACGTTATCTACAATTACATCTACGCCTTGTTTTTGCGTGGCTAGAAACACGGCTTTCGACCAGTCTTCTTCTTTTGAGCGGTCAATTAAAATATCTGCGCCTAGTCTTTCGGCTTGTTCTAATTTTTTTGAGTGAGAGCCGATGACGATAACTTTTGCGCCAAGATATTTGGCAATTTGAATCGAAGCGGAATTTACGCCTCCGCCTGCGCCGACAATTGCCACTGTTTCCCCGGCGGTTACTTTGCCTCGGCTGACGAGCGAATGCCATGCGGTTTGATACACCAGCGCCGCCGCGGCAGATTGGTGAAAGTCGAAATCGTTTGGTAATTTATATAATTGTCGAATTGGCAGGCAAATGTATTGGCAATATGTGCCGCGCACCGTTTCGCCAAGCAAATGCCATTTTTTGCATAGGTTATCTTTTCCGTTTTTGCAAAATTCGCATTCGCCGCACCCAAGATTAGCATTAATGGCGACTCTATCGCCCACTTTGATTTCTGTCTGCTCTTCTGCGGGGAGATTCATTGCAACAACTTCGCCCGCGCCGTCGGCGCCGTTGATGTGGGGCATTTCAAGTTTTAGCCCTGCCCAGCCATTGCGTACAAAGACGTCCATTCGGTTTAATGCCGCCGCGCGCAGGCGAATCAACGCTTCGCCTGTTTTTGGCTCAGGGGTGGGGAAATCGGTATATTGCAGGACTTCAGGTCCGCCGTGTTGGTGGAATAAAACTGCTTTCATTATTTTTTTCTCGCAATGGCTGTTAGGGAGCCGTTATCAGAATACATGCGAAAGCGGTTGAGGAAATGTATCATTGCTTGATTAAATTTTCCTAATTTTCCGCTTAGGCGAAAGATGCGCCGATATAAGAAACCTAATGTGGCGTATTGTCCCGCCCGCCGAATTTCAAGGACTTCAAACTTTTCTTCCAATATTTTTCTTATTGTGTCGGGCGACCAATAAAAAACGTGCTCTGGCAATTTGAATGATACCCAATTTTTGCCGGAAATTTTTGCTAATAAACTTTTGGGGTTTGGCGTGGTGATGGCAAGTATGCCATTTGGTTTTAAGAATTTATGAATTGCCTCTAAAAATTCTTTAGGTTTGTAAATATGTTCAAAGGTGTCGAAGGCGACGATTAAGTCGAAACTTTCGGGTTGGTAATTTGCGGTTTCAATAACGCCTAGTTGCACTTTGTTGCCCCAAGTGCGTTGCGCCATTTCTACGATATAGTCGGATGGGTCGAGCCCGTACACGTCAAAGCCGAGTTTTTGAGCGGCGGCGAGGAAGTAGCCAGGTCCGCATCCAATGTCTAGCGCTTTGCCTGTAGATTGGTAAGGCGAAATTTGTTTGAGGCGTAAGGTGAATGTTTTAATCCAATTTTCGCCGATTTCGAGGTATTCGTCATACCCTTGCCCTGCGACGTTGGATTTGTAATAGGATTCGTTTTTGTAAAATTTCATTATCGCTTCTTGCGTGAGGCGCGGGGAAAGGTAGTTTAAACCGCAAGAAGCGCAAGTGACGACTTTGTAGGGCGAAAAATCGTAACGGGTGACTGCTGGGGCTGTGGGTCCGCAGAGGGGGCAGAAGGCAGTTTCAAGGTCGGAAGAAGAGGCGGTGTGAGTCATTTTCGTAAAATTCCCGCTAAATCGCCTCTGTCTTTTCGGGCGAAGGCGTTTAGCAATCTTTTGTTTAATTGAATGAGAGAAACCAGCATGGCGATAATGCCGCCAATGGCGAGCATCGGGTCGCGGATGGCGGGGGGGATAAATCGTAAGAAAACGATGTAGGAGATTTTATCGAGCGTGGGTTGCAGGATGATGGGCGATAAAATTTTGGCGACGCCAATGCCAGTGAGAAATACGCCAAATACGAAGATTATCATCCAAAATTGTGTGCCGGCGCTTGGCTCTAGCCAGCGCCAAAAGCTGGCGCGAAAGTAAATTGCGAAGGTGTCTATCAATGAATGGGCGATGTGGGTAAATTTCATTCTGCCGAGTTTTCCTTTGCGTTGGTAAGTGACTTCTACAGGGTACTCTATGATGCGATAGCCGAAGCGCGAGACGGCGACGAGAAGTTCTAAATCGAATGCGAAGCGGCTGACTTTTAGGCGGGGGATGGAGTCTTCTAGCGCTTTTCGTTTGAAGAGTTTTATGCCTGTTTGTGTGTCGGTGACGTTTAAGCCAAATAAAAAATTTACCGTTTGACGATAGAGCGCGCTCATGAGGCGGCGTGGAAGCGGGAAGTGGTTGGCGACAGGGTCTTTTACGCCAGTGACGACGTCGGCGTTATTTTTTTTCATTGCCGTTAATAGGCGAGCGATGTAAGCGGGCGAAATTTCTAGGTCGGCGTCTAAGAAGAGGATGAGGTCTCCTTTGGCTTTTTCAAACCCATAAAAGAGAGATGCGCCTTTGCCTTGATTTTTTTTGACGCGAAACGGTTTGATGTTGCGGTGAATTTTTGCGGCGCGTTTGCTTTCGGAGTGGGTGTTGTCTGCGCTGCCGTCGTCCACGACGATAATTTCGCAGTTGTATTTTTTTGCGGCTTTGTAAACCTTTATTAAATTTTCAAAGATGTGCGCGCCTTCGTTGTAGGCGGGCAAGATGATGGAGAGTTGGGGCTGTTTTTTCTGTTTAGGCATGTGATGGAAAAGCGATGTTTATTGTATAAGAACTTTCGGCGTGTTTTCTTTGGAAAACCAAAGCCAAACGCTGGCGAATACGCCAACAACCCATAAGGCTATGCCCAGCGGAACATCCCAAGGCAGATAGGCAAAGGTGAAAATATGTTTTCCTGCGGGGGCGTGAACTTCTAAGTATTGTGCGTCAAGTAATTCGGTTGGGCGTCCGTCTATCCAAGCGCGCCAACCCGTCCATGTATATTCTTGCACGCGTAAAACGCCCTCTTGATTCGAGGCGCATTCTACTTGAATTTGCCCGCCTGAGCCGTGCGCTTCGCATGGGATGATTTGCGTATCCGTTCTAATAAAGGCATATATATTTTCGGGGCGTTTGACGTAGCGGAGATTGGTGACTTTTTCAATCAGTTCAGAATTTTCGTCAATTGGCGTTTGTCTATCTGCGGTTAAGAAGGGTTGCGGGGGGATGCGATGTTTCCATGACCAAGTGAGAATGCCTGGCGATAATTTTAACCCTTGTGCGATGGCGGCTTCAATATAGGCATGTTCGCCAAAGGGAGTGTTTACCCATTGCAAATCGGGCGTTTTTAGTTTATCCAGCGTGAGGAATAAATCTTCGCGTAATTTCACTGTGCCTGTCCAGTAAATTGCAAATTCCATGCAAGTATAAAGGCTATATAACAAGGGAATGAGAACTAGCCAGCGCGTGGAGATTTTGAGGGTTGCGAAGAATTTTGGGAATGGAATAGAAATAGATTTTGTTGAAAGAATTTGTTCTAACCCATACGCGGCAATAGCAAGGATAAATGGAATAGCCAAGCCGGCGATTTGAGGCGGGTGCCTGATGCCCGCTAGAAACGGAAAAAGATTTGCCAACGGTTTTAATATAACGGCGCTGGCAATTAAGAAAATAAAAACAATACTCGCCGCCATAAAATAAAATAGTTTTTTATCTTCGTTTTTTATGCGGGGTAATGCGAATGTAAACAGGAGAATGGGTATCCAGCCGATGTAGAGCGTGTAAAGATACGGGTATGGAAATTTTTCCATCACATCGGAATAAAAATAGCGCGCATCGTCAATGACAAGATTTAATACAAAATAGGAAAGCGGCTGGGCGGAGATAAAATCCGCATCAAACCATTTGCTGAGGTTGGGGCTAAAATGCAAAAACGGCACAAGAAACGGCGCGGCGAGTAGAAAAGCGCTGACTGCCGCAATAAAATAATTTTTCCATACGGCTTTGATATTTTCCCCTCCCCAGTAAAACAAAGCGAAGACGATGAAAACGGCTATTAAGCCAATTTGCATATACCCCTGCCCTGAAACTGCCGCTAAGGCGGTGAACGCCCCTAATAAAATTGCGTTTCTTTTTGTGTTTTCTTTCGCTAACCGAATTAAGGCGGCAATGGCAAGGCTACATGCCGCGGTGGATAACACAACGCCGTAAACGCCTAAATCCATTCTGCCCGCTAAGTGCCCGCCCGCAACGGCAATGCCCGCGCTCCACATGCGCGGAAGCCAACTTAAGTTTAATTCACGCGCAATCCACCATTGCGCCATGCCAGCCATCCAAAACGAAGCGACAATCGTTACTTTCACTCCATTCACAACGCCGAATAACAGAGTGGCGGCAATCACCACAGGGTGAAGCATACTGCCTTGAATATCTGCAAAAGCGGGAAAGCCGCCTCGCTGAAAGCCATTCCATGCGGCGCACCATCCGCACTTTTGAATTTGATTCCATAGGTGGTTGGCTGGAATCGAAGACCCTAGCTCGCGCCCTAAAGGAATTTTTGTTGGGTCAAAATCAAGATATTCTAACCCGATGTAAATTGCCCACAGCGCTAATATTGCCGCTTCAAGGTACAGGTGTAAATTTAGTTGGGCGAGAGGGGGGCGTTTCCAAACGGCAAACGGCTCTTCAATAAAAACTTGTCGAAATAACCCCATTCGATTGTTAGGGTTTTCTTTAAGTCTTTTTTTGTAAATCTTCCATCTGGAAAGAATCAAGATGTCGAGCGCAATGGCAACCAGCAGCAAAACCGCTAAAACGAAAAAAGAGTTGTTCATAAAAACGAAACTCTTACTTGATTCCTAATTCGCTTCTTGAAATGACCAATCGTTGAATTTCGCTTGTGCCTTCGTAAATTTCTGTAATTTTTGCGTCGCGGAAGTACCGTTCCACAGGCAATTCTTTGCTATACCCCATGCCGCCGTGAATTTGCACGGCTTGATGGGCGACTTGCATTGCCGTTTCTGAGGCGAATAATTTTGCCATAGAGGCTTCGAGCGAATAACGCCCGTTGTTTGCTTTGGCTTTATCTTTTGCAATTGCGGCGTTATAGATGAGCAAACGAGAGGCTTCAATGCGCGTTTTCATATCGGCGATTTTGAACCCTGTGCCTTGAAATTGACCAATCGCCTGACCAAACGCTTCTCTCTGACTGGCATACTTACGCGCCGCTTCGTATGCCGCTTCTGCAATGCCCAGCGCTTGTGTGGCAATTCCGATTCTGCCTGCGTCTAAAACGGTCATCGCAATTTTGAAGCCTTCGCCTTCTTCGCCTAGTCTGTTTTCTACGGGCACTTTGCAGTTGTCAAAAATCAATTCGCTGGTGGCGGAGGCGCGAATGCCTAGTTTGGGTTCTTTTTTGCCGCGCGTTAGCCCGGGGGTGTTTCCATCCACAAGGAACGCTGTCACTCCTTTTTGTTTTTTGCTGGGGTCGGTCATCATAAACACGACAAAATAATTTGCGACAGGACCGCTGGTGACCCATGATTTGCGCCCGTTCAAAATATAAAAATCGCCTTCGCGCACGGCGCGGCTTTTCATGTTGCCCGCGTCGGAGCCGCTTTGCGGTTCGGTGAGCGAATAGGCGCCAATGGCTTTGCCTGAGGCAATGGGGGTCACAAATTTTTTCTTTTGTTCTTCTGTGCCAAATTTGAGAATGCCGTGACAATATAATGAATTATTCACCGACATAATCACGCCGTGCGAAGCGTCCACTTTGCAAATTTCTTCTAAGGCTAAAACATAAGCCAGAGCGTCCATGCCGGCGCCGCCGTATTGTTCGGGGACTTCGATGCCCATAAAACCGAGTTCGCCCATTTTTCGGATGGTTTCAAAGGGAAATTCTCCGCTTTCGTCAAATTCTGCGGCGATGGGGGCAATCTCTCTTTCTGCAAAATCTCGTGCGGCGTCGCGCAGCATTTTGTGTTCGTTGGTGAGTGGGTAAATGGGAAGTTCTGTCATGAAGATTATTCTCCAAAAGTTTTTTGCATTATACCCTGTGGAACGCGCGGTGCGCTTGCGGCGCAGCGTATGCTTACGCGGGTTGACCTGATTGAGGTTCAGTGTGAAGCGGATTGTCGTAATCGGAAACGAAAATTTGACTTCCATTTTTCATTCTATGATAATTAAGAAACGTATCTAAAATGTTCCTATCGGTGTATTATTCATACCTGAAAGGAGGTGTAGCGGGGGCTGAACGATAGAGATAGTGTGTTCGTCTGTTTGATATAAAATTATAAGGAGAATGAGATGAAAAAGTTTACGTTTAAGTTGCTGGTTTTGGCGCTCGTAGCGGCTTTTATTCTCTCTGCTTGCGGCGGCGCTGGCGGTGGCGGCGCGGCTTCTGGCGAGTTAGAAGGCGCGCTTTCGATTGTGGCTTGGCCAGGGTATATTGAACGCGGCGAGACCGACCCCAATTTTGACTGGGTGACTCAATTTGAAGCCGATACAGGCTGTATGGTGACTGTGAAAACTGCGGCGACTTCTGACGAAATGGTGGCGCTGATGAACGAGGGCGGCTTTGATTTGGTGACCGCCTCGGGCGACGCTTCGAACCGTTTGATTTCCGGCGGGCGCGTGCAAGAACTCGACCTTTCCCGCATTCCGAGTTACCAATTTATTGATGAGCGTTTACAAAATGCGCCATGGCACACGGTGGATGGAAAGCATTACGGCGTGCCGTATTCTTCTGGTCAAAATATTTTGATGTATAACACCGAAGTCTTTGGCGATGAACCGCCCACCAGTTGGAACGTGGTCTTTGAAGAAATGACCTTGCCCGACGGCGAATCAAATAAAGGGCGTATTCAGGCTTACGACGGTCCAATCTATGTGGCGGATGCGGCTTTGTACTTGAAAGCTACTCGCCCAGAACTTGGCATTGAAGACCCGTATGCCTTAACCCGCGAACAATTTAATGCGGCGATTGATTTGCTTCGCCAACAACGCAAGTTGGTCAGCCGCTATTGGCACGACGCTTTCATTCAAATGGACGACTTTACTAATGAAGGCGTTGCGGCTTCTAGCTCTTGGCCCTTCCAAGCCAATTTATTAAAAGCGGCTGGCGCGCCCATTGATAAAGTGGTGCCAGTGGAAGGCGCGACTGGCTGGGCTGACTCTACTATGATGCATGTGGACGCCGCTCATCCAAATTGCGCTTATGCTTGGATGGAATGGTCTTTGAACCCGAAAGTGCAAGGCGATTTAGCCGCTTGGTTCCAAAACATTCCTGTTCGTTTAGACGCTTGTGAGGGCAACGAATTGCTCGGTCCCGACGGTTGTGTCAACAACGGTTTGAACGACTTTGACAAAATCGTTTGGTGGCGCACGCCCACATCAGATTGCGGCGATGGACGCATGGAATGTGTGCCTTACCATGAATGGGTGACGAATTACGTCGCTGTGATTGGCGGGCGCTAGTTGTTAAGTTTAACGTCTCGCAATTGTTTTCATTTGTAATGTAATCATTGCGGGACGTTTTTTTATTTCCCTTTACCGATTTGAAAGCGCCGAATATCAAAGCCATAAAAAAGCGTCCGTTCTTTTTCGCCGCGAATTTCGGCGCTCTCTACGGTTTTGGCGCTGAGCAAAAAAATCAAAACCAACGATATAATAAGTTCTATGACTAACCCCTCCTCCGCTTCTGCCGTTCAATTTAATAAAGTCAGCCGCTATTTTGGCGATGTTAAAGCCGTTGACGAAGTTGACCTTGAAATCCGCGATGGCGAGTTTTTTGCCATGTTGGGTCCATCTGGCTCTGGCAAAACAACTTGTTTAAGGATGATTGCAGGGTTTGATAGACCCACCAGCGGTTCTATTTATTTATACGGGCAGGACGTTTCTACCTTGCCGCCGTATGAGCGAAACGTGAACACCGTTTTTCAAGACTACGCTTTGTTTCCGCACATGAACGTTGGCGATAACATCGCCTATGGTTTGATGGTGAAAAAAGTTCCCAAGCCTGAAAGGGAAAAGCGCGTGGAAGAAATGCTTGACCTTGTGCAATTGCGCGGATTTGCCTCGCGCAAACCTTCTCAACTCTCTGGCGGACAGCGGCAGCGCGTCGCGCTTGCGCGGGCGTTAATCAACCACCCTAAAGTTTTACTTCTCGACGAACCCCTCGGCGCCTTAGACTTAAAACTACGCCAGCAAATGCAGGTGGAATTAAAAGCGATTCAAAAGCGCGTGGGTATTACCTTTATCTTTGTAACGCATGACCAAGAAGAAGCCATTACCATGAGCGACCGCATCGCCGTTTTCAATCATGGAAAAATTGAGCAAGTTGGCTCTCCCGCCGAAATTTATGAAAAACCCGCCAGCGCTTTTGTGGCAGGCTTTGTAGGCACATCTAACTTAATTAGCGGCGCGCTGGCAAAGCGCTTAACAGGTTCAGAGCAAACCTTTTCCATTCGCCCCGAAAAGATTCAAATTCACACCATAGAAAAAACAATGTCCATTGACACCGTTACGTTAGACGGCGTTATCCGCGATGTGGTGTACTTGGGCTTATACACCCGTTACCTGGTGGAAGCCGAAGGCGCGGATATTGTGGTGATTGAACAAAATTTAAAAACAAACTCAATGGATGCGGTTTCAGCCAAAGGGCAAAAAGTGAGATTATCTTGGCACAAAGACCATATCAGCCGCATCGGAGCGTAAGATGTTGAACAAACTCTCCACATATTTTTATCAACGCCCGCGCTTGGTTTTGTTTTTGTTCCTTGCGCCGCCCATGTTGTATATGGTGGTGGTGTATCTCGGCTCGTTATTTTTACTCTTAATTAATAGTTTTTATTATATTGACGACTTTTCGGGGCTTATCATTCGTGAATTTACTTTACGAACCTACGCTCAAGTTTTCTCGCCCGCCAACCGCGAGATATTCACCCGAACGGCAACTATGGCTTTTTTCGTCACGGTTGTTTCTGCAATTATTTCATTTCCCCTCGCTTATTACATCGCCAAATACGCCTCGCCGCGATTGAAAACATGGTTATTAATTGGCGTCACCATTCCTTTGTGGTCTAGTTACCTCGTGCGCGTTTATTCATGGAAATTAATCCTCGCGCAAGAAGGCATTTTATCTTACTTCATCAACTTGTTTGGGTTAAGCGGCGCGCTTGAGTGGCTGCTCAGTTTTGAAAGCATCGGCGGTTCATCGTTGGCGTTATCGCCCTTGGGGATGTTTATTGTGTTCGTTTACATTTGGCTGCCGTATATGATTATCCCCATCCAAACCGCTTTAGAGCGCGTGCCAAATTCATTAATCGAAGCCGCCAGCGATTTAGGCGCAAAACCGCTGCAAACTTTCCGAACCGTTATTTTGCCAATGGCGTTCCCCGGCGTAATTGCAGGCTCTATTTTCACCTTCTCGCTCACCTTAGGCGATTTTATTATTCCGCTTGCCGTGGGCAATTCAAAATTCTTAATAGGGCAAGCGGTCTATTCCTATCAAGGCACGGCGGGGAATATCCCCCTCGCCGCCGCTATGACCATGGGACCCATTGTGATTATGATTATTTACCTCCTCATTGCTCGCAAACTGGGAGCCTTCGATGCACTCTAAAAAAGCGCCCCTTCCATTAACCGTTGCCGCGTTTGCCACGCTATTGTTTTTGCATGTCCCCATGCTCATTATTTTTCTCTACTCATTTACGCCCGATGAGCAAACCTTCACATTCCCTTTACCTGGTTTCACCACCAAATGGTTTGGAGAAGCGTTACAACGCCCCGACCTATGGCGCTCCTTAATCCTCTCGTTACAAGTAGCCACCGTCGCCACCGTCGTCGCATTAGTGTTAGGCACGCTTGCCGCCGCGGCGGTATATCGCAGTAATTTCTTCGGCAGAGAGTCAATTTCATTTTTGCTGGTTTTACCGATTGCCTTGCCCGGCATTGTTACGGGCATTGCTCTTCGTTCCGCTATTGGCAGCCTTGATATTCCCTTTTCATTTTGGACGATTGTAATAGGTCACGCCACATTTTGCGTGGTTGTCGTTTACAACAATGTGCTCGCGCGTTTTCGCCGCACCAGCGCCAGCATGATAGAAGCCTCAATGGATTTAGGCGCAAATTCATTCCAAACCTTTCGATATGTCGTTTTACCCAACATCGCCACCGCCTTGTTAGCGGGCGGCATGTTAGCCTTTGCCCTTTCTTTTGATGAAGTAATCGTTACAACCTTTACGGCGGGTCAGCAAACCACGCTGCCCATTTGGATTTTTAGCCAACTCACTCGCCCACGCGATAGACCCGTGACGAATGTCGTCGCCACCTTTGTTATTATCATCACCTTTATTCCAATTTTCCTCGCCCAACGGCTTTCTGCCGCTTCATCCGACACGGAAGGCGAAACCAAATAGAAACGCCCCGCTTTGCGATTCATGAATTCAATAAAAAAATTTGCGGGACGTTTTTTGTCGCTTCTTTCTTTCGGTTGAGCCTGCGCGCTGAACCGAAACATTCAACTTCGTTTCGGCGAAAGAAAATGCGTCCGAAGCGGAAACAACTATCCCTTAAATATGAGGCGCAATGAATCATTCTTATCTAAACCCAAAATGCGAGGCGCGTGAAAATCCGCGCGGCGGATGCGGCGTCTTCGCAAAAGAATTTATTCCCAAAGGCGAACTGATTTCTCTATGGGGCGGAACAATCGTTCATAAAAAAGATTTAGACCCAACCATGCCGCGCTTTACCCAGCGTGTGATTCAAATTGACGAAGATTTATATTTGCTCACCGCCGAAGAAAAAGAGCCGAATGATTGCTTTAACCATTCTTGCGAACCGAATTTAGGGTTTTCAGGTCAAATTGGTTTGGTGACGATGCGCGATGTGCAAGCGGGCGAAGAATTATGTTTTGATTACGCCATGTCGGACGGCGAACCTTATGATGAGTTTGATTGTTTATGCGGCGCGCCCACTTGCAGAAAAAAAGTGACGGGTAACGATTGGAAAATTCCAGAATTGTGGACGAAATATAAAAATTATTTTTCGCCATATTTGGCAAGAAGAATTGAAAATTTGAATAAGTAATCTTGACCGCCGACTGCCGTCAGCGGTCTTATTTTCTTTTGTGCGAGTAAAATAGCGTTATGAATTTTTCTTTCCCCATTCGCATTTACATCGCCGCATTGATATTGAGACTCATTCCAGTTTTCTTAACTACAAACCTTGGCATCGGTTTAGACGATATGTTCCAATACGACATGCTGGCGCGCAGCCTTGCCTCTGGCAACGGCTTTCGTTGGTATGCCGAAGAGGATTTGCAAATGTTGGCGCAATATGTAGATTTTGATTTATCTACCGCCAAAGGTTATGACCCTGAATATGGCTTGTACACATCTTTTCGCGCGCCGTTGTACCCAACGTTTTTAGCGATTGTGTATTTTATTTTTGGTCAAGAATTTTCGCGATTCTTTTACGCACGACTCGCTCAAGCCATTTTTCTTGGGGCGACTCTTGCGCCAATAACTTATTTGGTAGCAAAAGAGTTTTCTCTCTTTTTTCCTCTTTCAAGCGATGAAGAAAAAGCGGCAAAATTTTCTGCATGGATCGTGGCTTGTTACCCCATGCTTTTGGTTTATCCATTAGGTTTGGGGACAGAAAATCTCTTCTTTGTATTACTTCTTTCTTCTTTTCTCTTTCTTCTAAAATCAATTAACTCTCCATCTAAGATTAACTTTTTGTTCGCTGGCGTTTTTTTTGGGCTAACCGCATTAACTCGTTCTGTCATTTTGCCTTTTGCTGGATTATCGCTTCTTTATTTAATTTATTTGCATCGAAAAAAGGCGCTGATTGCATTTATATCTTTCGCGCTTGTAATTACGCCTTGGATAATCCGCAATTCGCTTTTGCATGGGAAATTAACAGGCATCGAAACTTCTATGGGGTACAACTTGTATCTGGGTTATCACCCGCTAGGAAACGGTTCATTTGTGTTTGGTCCATCTCTGGATTTATTAACTATCATGGACGATGCCGAGCGAGATGAAATCGGCGCACAAAAAGCGCTGGAATTGATAAAACATCAACCTGAGAGATTTATTCCATTAGCGTTCAATCGGCTGGGATTTTTCTTTGGGCTTGAAAAAAGAGTATTGATGTATTTTTATTCTAATAATTTGCTTGGCTATATTCCGCAACCGATTTTAATTATGATTGCTTTTATTTTGCTTTTCCCATTTGTTTTATTATCTATTTTTTCTGTTTTCGGCGTTTTATCTTTGAAAAAGAATCCTCAAACCATTCTTCTCTTGCTACTCATTACTTGTTACTTGTTGCCGCATGTCTTTATCCTCTCTGAAGACCGCTTTCACTTAGCGTTGATTCCGTATTTTGCAATCCTTGCCTCTTATGGATTTATTTTAATTTCTTCAAAACAATTAAATTTCAAAAAATGGCAGACTGTCATTTCTATTATTTTGATTTGTTTGTTACTCCTCAATTGGGGCTTAGAATTAAATCGTGACGCGGAAAAGATTGCTGTTTTATTTAGCCCCACAGGAAACACGGCAGGATTCCCATATTAAAATTCGTAGGGACGACCCATCAAAATTTATATGTCATCATAATCATAATGGGCGGGTCGTCCTGTGTTTTGACATATTGTAAATTTAAGGGCGACCCGCGCCTTTAGTCAGGACAATTTCAATTCTGTGGATGGGGCGCCCCTACAAAACAAGGATGTACAATGAAATATTTAACTGGTGAAAAATTAAACTTTGACTGGAAAATTGTTACAGTCACTATCGTCTCGACATTATTATTAATGATTGACTACTATCACAAATTCACAGCCCATAAATATTGGGATAGAGTGATTTTGTATTTGATTGTTCCATTAATCATCATTATCATATTCTTTCGGGAAAATCCAAAAGAATACGGCTTTTCATTTGGCGATTGGAAATTAGGGGTTGCTTACACAGTTTTAGGTTGTCTGCTCATGGCGCCAGTGATTTACTTCCTCGGCAGTGGGGATGAAGCCATGAAGAAATATTACGAAAGATTTTTAGTTGGTCTGCCGTGGACGACTTTCTTAGACTTAATCGGTTGGGAATTTATATTCCGCGGCTGGATATTATTCGCCTATGCTCGCAAGTTTGGACATGAAGCGCTTTGGTTGCAAGCCGTTCCATTTGCAATTGCGCATATCTCTAAACCTGAAATTGAAACGTTATCCACTATCTTTGGTGGATTTGCGTTTGGGTGGGTGGCATGGAGAACTAAATCGTTTGTTTACCCGTTTTTGATTCACTGGTTCATTGGCACGTTTATTATCATCGTTGCGGCGGAGGTAGTTTAAAATATTATACACAGATATTAATAAATCCCCTGTTTGTTTTTCTTGACAATTTCAATGCGTTGAATAAAATAAAAAGCGAAATCGTATAAAACCTCTAAAATCTCATCAAAATCTTTATTTAGAAAGGCTGGGAAAGATGATGAATTCAACCAACCAACCAACCAACCAACCAACCAACCAACCAACCGTTCTTAATCTGTTATTGGTAATTTTCTTGCTTTTAAGTGCCGCTTCACCTGCCAAGGCGCTTGATTTAAGTGAAAATTATAAAACCAGCGACCAACGACCTATAGAAAGTAATGATATGAGCATGGGGCTGACGATTGGAGAAAATTCTCATACAAAAGAATTTAACAATGTCCCTATTTTATCTGAGCAAATTGCACAGCAAGCCCAAGAAACTGCGGAAGAAGAAGTTTTACAGCTGAATCTTTCGGCAGAGCCAGCCATTTACATACCAAATAAGCCTATACATATTAAGTGGGAATTAGAAGGAAAAGATATTGCTACCTTAAAAAAAGAAGGGATTGAAATTATTGCGCGCCCACCCGATGGAGTTATTCCTGTAAATAAAAAAGACGTGCCTGAAACCGATGGCTCTTTAAAAATTCCAGCCGTTGCCACGCAAGGAACTGTAATTTGGGAGGCATTAGAGTATGCGGAGTTTCCTCTGGCGTTTACTTTTGAAGTCCGAAAAAACGATGAAATCATTGCCACAAATACAATCGTAATTGACCAACCTTTGGCGACCACCAATCGGGGGCAAGCATCAAAAATCACAAGCGATGATAGCAAAGTAAAAGTAAACCTTCCGAGCAATGCCGTCAAGAATCCGCTTTTGATGGATATTCGCTATCCCTCTCCAAATGCTTTGCCTGTTGCGCCGCTTTCATGGAATCCAGTTGAAATTATTGCGGTAGATAGCGTAACCGAAAAGAACGTCACAAAATTTGATAGCCCGATTACGATTCAAATTGCATATACCGAGGAAGATTTACGCGGCTGGGCTGAAAGTGATTTATCTATCTTTTATTACGACACTGAAATTAATGATTGGTTTCCCATTGAAACGGTTGTAGATACAAAGAACAATATTCTTACGGCTAAAAGCGACCATTTAACCGTTTTTGACTATTCTGCCAATAGTTGGCAAGGATATATGGTTCCAAGCGTAGAAGCCTTTAAAACATCTGACTTTACGGGCGCTGGAACGTATCAAATCAATATGTGGACTCCGCCCGCGCCAGGCGGTTTGCAGCCTGCGGTTACATTAAGTTACAACAGCCAAGTGATTGATGAATCTTCCGCTTATACTCAAGGTTCATGGGTGGGCATGGGTTGGGATTTAGATTTGGGGGCGGTGACAAAAAACTTGAATGGCACTAATTCAAACCTAGACGACGATACCTATTCCATTTCAGTAGCAGGTATTAGCAGTTTATTATTGCCAGTTGGTAGCAACGGAGATATTACTTATTACAACACCGCGAATCAGGATTTCTTAAAAGTTGAAAGCCACGATTTTAATGCTAACGACCCCGACAGTTATAGTTTTATTGCCTGGACAAAAGACGGCACCCGCTATGATTTTCAGGAGACGATTGACGTTAGAAAGAGCAGCGCCAATTGCGATAGCCTGACTTGGCGTTGGTCGCTGACAAAAATTACGGACGTTCACGGAAATATAGTTACTTTTACTTACGATACAGAAACAAAAAATGACGGGTGTAACAGCGAGATTAGCGTGTACCCAAAAACCATTAATTATGGAAATTATCAGATTGAATTTGTGCGCGAAGCGCGCACAGATTACCAAATAGGCTGGAGTGCGGCAGGTTCTTATGTATTGTATGGTACACAACGACTTAAAGAAGTATTGATTAAAAATAACGGTAGTTTGGTTAAAAAATATGTTATGACTTATGCCCCACAAAACCAAGCAACTGGCAATATTTATCCGAACTTTAGTTTTTCAAATGGAGGGAGAACCTTAACCTTACTTGGCGTGCAAGAATTTGACGGCGCAGGCAACGCCTTACCCGCCGTATCTTTTACTTATGGCGACTCAATGCACTTGACCCAAGTAGATAATGGGCAAGGCGGCATAGTGGAAATGACTTATACTGACTGGCAGTATTTGGATACGGCGAATACAAATATTCGCTGGGTAGGCACGGTTTTCCAAACGGGCGATTGCGCAGGCGGGGCGGGACCTTCGCCCACATGGGTAAAGGTGGCAGGAACAGGGCAAGTAAGATGTGATGGAAGTTTGTTGTTGCAGGTGGGCAACTCGCCAGCGGCTTCTGCCACTGCTGAACGCGCTATTCCGAGCAGTATGATTAAGCCTTCCTCAAAATATAGTTTTAAGGTGAATGTCCGTTCGATTACTGGAACAACCAGCCTAAATTGGGGAATTAGTAATAACAACGGAGCGCAGACCACCATGCTTTCAGCTACTGGTGTGAATACAGACGGCGGAGTGCAAGCGCAACAATTACTTACTATGCCAGTGGATTACAACCCCGCTAACGTTAAATTACGCCTGGTATGTTCTAACTGCTTCTTTCGCAGTTTTGATTTTACGCAATATGTAATGTTATATCGCGTTACCTCGCGCACGGTGACGACTCAACCGAACGGCATTGTTTCGACTTACACATACGAATATGATAACGCCGCGCCTGCAACCAATGACAATTCGGCGGCAGTGGCGGCGGCTGGGACAAATTTAGCAACTTTATATTTTAAGAAGCTACGCGAGTTTCGCGGACATGCGATGAGCCAAGTGACCAACTCTGACGGTTTAACCACTGTGAATTGGTTTTATCAGACAGATGGATTCAAAGGGCGACCCTATAATACTTTTGTACTTGACCGTGACTTTTTCGATAGTATGGAAACGCTGAATGCCAGCAATTGGGCAACGGCAGGAAATTATGCAGTTAATATGGTTGCCCAAAAAGATTTTGATAACTCTATTCGTTTACACAACACAAGCACAACGACTTGGAATACGACTTTAACACGAAATACTCCCAGTATTACAGATAATGAAGTTGTGATAGCGCATGTGCGCCTGACGAATATCAGTTCAACTAATACAACTTCACAAGGAAAAGTTGGCTTAATTAATGGCGGAAATTTTGTTGGAGTAACGCTTTCTAACAGCGGAGCAGTTGCCAGCAACGGAACGACTTTGCTTTCAGGCACGGCTTTTAAGAAAGATGAATGGTATGGCGTGATGATTTTTGTGGATGCGGACAACGCTTCACGCATTCGGATTTGGCAGTTGGATGACCCAAGCCAAATGGCAGAAACCACTCTCTCCGCAATGGGAGGCGCGTGGACTTTCCAAAGCAGTGTACTTAACGGATATTTATATACAGATTCTTATTTTGAAGGCATACCATACTCTGAAACGCTGACAAAATATACGAAAATTACTCAATACGATACCACGCCCAGCAATGGCATTCCTGATATTGTTGGGATTAATACCAATGGCGGTTTGCTGACGTACAAAGATTTAGCAGTGACGTGGATTAAAACCGATTCAGTAGAAAACCGTAATTACAACGGTGATGCCGCTTTTGTAGGCACAAAGCAAGAATTTACTTATGCGCCTGCGAATCAATACGGAAATTTATTAACCTCGATTGAATATGGCAATGATGGCAGTGGTTGGGCGGAGTATCGCAAAACGGAATATCAATATTACCCGAATGTTACAACCTACATAGTGGGCGCACCTGCTAGACAAATATTGAAAGATGCCAACGAGAATTTATTAGCAGAGACGTTGTATTTTTACGATAACGCCACAGCGTACACAACCCCACCCACCAAGGGCGACTTAACCACCCAAAGAGTATGGGCTGGCGGTAGCGATTATGCACAAACATCATTTACTTATGATAGTTATGGAAACGTGATAACCCAATCGGTCTTTACTGAATATGGAACGGCAGCTTCTTCCCCCAATCCGCTGAGTGAGCAAACAACCACAACCGCTTACGACACAGCAGGTTACAACTTATACCCGATTAGTGTAACCAATGAATTGGGACATACTGTAACTACAACCTATAACTATGACTTGGGAATACCTACCAGCGTAACGGATGCAAATGGAGTAACAACCACTGCAACGTATGATGGATTCGGCAGGTTATTAACCATCACAGCCCCAGGAGATACATCGCCCACATTACAAGTGACTTATCACGATGCCAGTATCCCTTTCCAAGTGGATTTGGTGCAACGAGTAAATGCCAGCGCCGAAATTCGATTGAGCCGTTTTTATGATGGCGCGGGCAGGTTGATTCAAACCCAAACTGCCAATGCAGTTATCAACGGCGTGTTGCAAAATGTAGTCGTAGATTCTCAATTTAATAATCTGGGTCAATTGGTGAAACAAACCACCCCGTATGTCAGCGGCGCAAATTCATCTCCCACGTTTATCAGCCAAACTTTTACACAACCATCCACACAAACTACTTACGATGTGCTGGGACGCACGTTAACGACCACTGCGCCGAATCAAACTAGCGTCAGTTACTCCTATGGCGATTTATCTATAACTGTTACAGACCCGAAAGGGAATGTGACAACTTCCATCATGGATGTTTGGGGACGCACCACACAAGTGAACCCGCCCACAGGACCGAATGTTACTTATACGTATGATATTTTCAACCGTTTAATTGAAGCCACACGCGCAGGCAATACCACGTTTATTGAATATGATTTGCTGGGGCGCAAGTTAAGTATGCTCGACCCCGATATGGGCTATTGGCAATATGGATATGACGCGCTTGGAAATTTAACAACACAAACCGATGCGCGCGGTTGTGTATTAAGTTTGAGTTATGATGCGTTGAATCGTTTAGTTAATAAAAATAGTTCGGGCAATTGCGGTACACAGGTAAACACCTCATACACCTATGATAACGGCACAAACGGCATTGGCAGAAGAACTTCGATGACCGATAACTCTGGCTCTACGGTATGGACGTATGATGTACGGGGAAGAGTATCCAGTGAAAATAAAGTTATCAGTAATCAGTCTTTTGTAACTTCATGGACGTATAACTCAGCCGACTTGCCCTTTAGCATGACCTACCCCGATGGCGAAACAGTGTATTACACCTACAACCAAGATGGCACGCTCAAATCATTAACCAGCAATACCACTGGTGATACTTACATCAATGACATGCAATACGATGAAGCAGGACGTATGACCTTTATAGAATACGGTCAAAGCATCATCACCAAAAATTACAACTACTTTGATTGGAACATCGCCGACATGGGCGGCTTGCTTTCTTCTGTTACCGCAAATAATACTGCCCAAATTCAAAACATGGCTTACACCTACGATAAAAACGGCAATGTCTTAACCATTACAGATAATTTATTCGGACCACAAACCCAAACTTTTACTTATGATTCATTAAACCGAATCACCTCTGCAAACGCCTCAGGCGGGACTTTGGGCTTGTATTCTGAAACCTATGCCTATGATTCATCTTCGGGCAATCTATCCATGAAAAACGGTTTTGCTTATAATTACGACGACCCGAATCATGTTCACGCAGTTACTTCTGTTAGTAATCAGTTATCAGTAAACAGTTATCAGTATGACGAAAACGGAAACATGACTCTTCGCTCTGTGAACGGACAAGACTTCAATTTAGCGTATGATGCAGAAAATAGATTGGTGAATGTTTCAACGGACGATGTTCCTGTGGTGACACCGACCGTGACACCTATCTCCACACCCACTCGAACCGCTACCATCACAAAAACACCGACCATCACCAACACCCCCACCATTACACTGACTCCATCCAGAACACCTACCTTTACACGGACTCCTACGAATACCCACACACCCAGCAACACGCCAACGGCATCACGCACCCCTACACCATCCAGAACGCCCACCCCATCGCGCACGCCTACCCCCAGCCGAACCTTCACGCCCAGCGTCACTCCCTCACCAACAATAACATTCACACCTACAATTACGGATACGCCAACCGAAACGCCTGTGGAGACTTCGACTCCCGACCCCAACGCTTCCGAGACTCCTACTCAAACAGAGACTCCCACTGAGACTTTGACCCCAACCGAAACTTTGACTCCGACTGAAACATTAACTCCATCCGAGACGCCTACGCCTACCGAAACTCAAACACCCACAGAGACTCCACTAACCACGCCTACAGACACTCCAACCCCAACCATTTCACTTACGCCTTCTGAAACTGCAACGCCAAGTGAAACTTTTACACCATCTGCTACATCTACCGATACGCCTACTTCAACACCTACTCTTGTGCCGCCTCCCATATTTTCTAATGCAACTTTTAGTTATGATGGCGATGGGAAGAGAGTAAAATCCATTATAGAAACCAATGTTGGAAGCACAACTACTTACTTCGTTGGTAACTATTACGAGTTAACTGGCAGTGAAATTACCAAATACTATTATGTTGGAAGTCAACGAGTTGCGATGCGTAAAAATGGAACATTGAATTTCATACTTGGTGACCATTTAGGTTCTACGTCATTAGTCACAGATGCAAACGGCGTTGTGATTAACGAAACCAAGTACAAAGCTTGGGGTGAGACTCGCTACTCATCAGGTACAAACCCAACGGACTATACATATACAGGTCAATATTCTTATACGGATGATTTTGGCTTGATGTTCTATAACGCCCGCTGGTATGATCCGTCACTGGGCAGGTTCGCTCAGGCGGATACGATTGTGCCGGGTGGAAGTCAAGGGTTGGATAGGTATGCGGCGATGAATAATAATCCCGTGAAGTATATAGACCCGTCAGGGCATCTGCCAACAAATTGTGGACCCGATAATATCTATTGCGGAGGCTTGCCTGAAAACAATTATTATTCGAGTCCTGCGCCAAGTAATAGCAGCAGAGGCGATGAAAGAAATGGAATCCGAATATCTAGCGATGCTGTAATATCTCAAGGGACTGTTTATCATACTCAACTGGTTGTGCCAGAAAACCAAATGAAAAATATACAATTAGGTTCAAGAGCGGTCCCTCCAGGCGTTTCTGGAGTAACGCCCAATATAAACCTGCCTACTTGGTGGAGTATCCTTGAGGCAGGCACAGGCATTGCGTCTGACTTTCAACTAGACGTAAATTTCCAGCCATTGACTACAAAAATTCACTGGCAATTTCGAGAAAGTGGGTTATGGATTACAAGGATAGAGATTTCAAATCAAGTTGCTGATGTGGTTTATTTGCGAGATGTACATTTTAGTGCTCCCTTACGAGGTGATACTATTTCTATTAATGAATACATAGGGGCAAATAATGGTTCAGCTTCTGTAAATATTAATTTTCAGCCATATGTAGGTATTAATACAACTATGGCAATCCGAATGAGCGCAAAAGGAAGTTTCCCAGAAAACTTGAGTTTGTCAATAATTATGTTGAATAATCAAATTCCACCTGCTGGATGTAGTGTATTACGTTAATGAGGAAACTATGAAATTGTTACAGAAAATCTTTTCTTTATTTATAATCACGCTGTTCTGGTCAGCATGTGGTAGTAATTTAAATCAATCACCTAAAGATATTGCCGAGTCTTTAGATGTTATCTACATATATGGACCGGATATAAAGCATGGCGAAACACTAAGTTTATGGGTTGAAAATGATACAGAATATTGCCTTGATTTTTCTCCTAATTACAATATAATAATCAACGTCAAAATTGATAAAAGTTGGATTATTGTTTCAAATAGCATAAATTTTTTAAATGATAAACCTGATATATTAATGCCCGTTGATGATCCT
The DNA here is from genome assembly GCA_034434495.1 of Anaerolineales bacterium. Taxonomy (GTDB): domain Bacteria; phylum Chloroflexota; class Anaerolineae; order Anaerolineales; family Villigracilaceae; genus Villigracilis. Next base: position 10,603 of record DAOTZE010000021.1, on the reverse strand, counting down.
GCATCAATTAGTTTTGTAGATGTACTTCCAGATTTATCGGAATATCAACTAACAAAACCGGTTGAAGCATATGTAGTAATTTCTGGGCATCTATGTGATGATGAGAGTTTTGTGATAGAAAAAAAAATACCTTTTACAATTACGCCATAAACAATACTTCTCTCAACTTTTGAAAGTGACCGAGTATTGAACTCAACAAATTGCCATGCGAAAAAATGTAAATCTGAACTTCATCCTCACTGACCATGCTTCGACTATGCTCAGCACAAGTTTGGGTTCTACTTCTTTAGTCACTGATGCAAGTGGCGCGGTGATTTCGGAAGTCAAATACAAAGCATGGTGAGAGACTCACTACTCGTCAGGCACAGAACAAACCAAATACACTTACACTGGACAATATTCGTATGTAGGTGACTTTGGATTGCAGTACTACAATGCCCGTTGGTATGACCCGTCACTGGGCAGATTTGCTCAGGCGGATACGATTATTCCGCAAAGTCAGGGTGTTCAGGCGTGGGATAGATATGCGTATACAAATAACAATCCGGTTTTATATACTGACCCAAGTGGTCATTGTATTGGTGACTCTTGGGTTTGGGCAACAGGCAGTTGTCTCACTGGCATAGTTTCGGCAACTATTGATTATATTAAAGAAAATCCAAATAGAACTTTGATACAAGGAAAAAGTTTCAACTTGCCTGTTGTAATTCCAAAGGGATATGGAAATGAAACAACACAAATTATAAATACAACAATAAGTTTTAAGTCCATCCGAACAACAGGTAGATTAGGAGATGATCTTATTCCTATTACACTTGCTATTGGTTGGTTATTAACTATTGCTCCAGAGCAAGTAGAGAATTACTTTACAGGAGCAGAGTGGAATGAATATGTTGGTGATTTTGTTGTCGATACAGGTGGTTTTGCAACTTCGGAAATGGCAGGTGATATTGTTGGAGGCAGTTTAGCTTTCCTTCATCCAGTCGCAGGTTTGGGCGGGAATTTTGCTGGTGATATTGCGTGGGGATTAGCATGGGAAAATGCTATGGAAACAGAAGGTTATCGCTTGAGTGCAATTAGTTGGATTGGTGAACTACCTGCTAGAGCAAGATACTTATCTGAACTACTTTCACAAAATAATCGACCAGACCTTGTTCGTGAATCTCCTCATCCCTGGCAACAAATAATTAAACCGAGCCAAACGCCCATGCCACAATAAGAGGTTAACAATGAGCGCCAAACAACAAATTGTTCAAATGCAATCTGAGTTCAGTAATCTATTAAGAGCTAATATCACATTAGCCTTACTTTCTTGGGTTGGTTTTTTTTCATTTCTTAAAAGCAGCTCTTTCTTGCCTTTTATATGGATGTCTTTAGGAATTACGCTTTATGTGTTTTTTTCTATCTATGCTAAAAAAATTAATAGAGCATATCATTACTATTTAGCAATATATTTATTTTCTATTCTTAATGGTTTATCGCTATTACACAGTTCATTAATATTCTTTTTTAAGGAAGGAAACGTTATATCTTTGCAACTACTTTGCCTAATAGTTTTTAGTGCATTTCTAACAATTATGGGTTTATGGTCACAATTCAAAATAATTACTTTGGAATTAAAATCATCGATATTAGAAAATATTAAATCTGGAAAAATTGATATGAAAAACGGTTATTGGAATTTTGCAATCCCGCTTTACCTTAAGTCACCAAGCGAGGAAAGCAAAAATATAAGAACGTTAAATGCCTTATCTAAGTTCTCTCCTTTAATTACTGCTTTAGGTCTTGCTTTGGCAAGAATTATTGAAGGCGACGTGCAACAAGTACTATTTGGGATATGTTTGTACATATTAAGTTGTATTGTTATTTGGGCGTCTACGAAATATTTGGCAATTGCTTTTCAGGTTGTCATATGGGAAAGGGAAAGAGGTCTTATTATTAAGATTTGAAAATTAGTCACGCATTTCAATTACCTTGACTGAACTTCCACTTATTTCGTTGGGACTCACTACGAAGTGACTGGTGGAGTCGTGACCAAATATTACTACGCAGAGACTCAACGAATCGCCATGAGACAAAACGGAGACTTATTCTTCATCATAGGTGACCATCTTGGTTCTACTTCATTAGTCACTGACTCAAACGGCGCTGTGATTTCGGAAGTCAAATACAAAGCCTGCCCACTCCGCTTACGCTACGGGATGCTCCGCGAGGGTGAGATTCGCTACTCGTCAGGCACAAGTCCAACGGACTATACATACACAGGACAATATTCTTATACGGATGATTTTGGTCTCATGTTCTACAACGCCCGCTGGTATGACCCGTCACTGGGACGCTTTGCTCAAGCGGATACGATTGTGCCGAGTGGAGGTCAAGGGTTGGATAGGCATGCGTACGCAAACAATAATCCTATACGATACATTGATCCTTCAGGGCATCTTTCCTGCAACCGTGCAAATGTGGCTGAGGGAGATTGTGAAGATCGGGACACCCGCCAGATATTGAGCGATGAATACGGCATCACTCTTGACGAATTGGAAAGAGAATTCAGTGATGCAGAAATTAGCGCAATTTATGCAGGTGTGCGTTCTGTGGGTGTTGCTTTTTCGCCTCAGACTGTTGGAATGACTGGGTCAGAAGCATTTCAGAAAATCTATGGATCACTGATATTCAAAAGAGTCTATAGCTATGAATACAATGGCAAATCCTATTATGATGGAGCCTGCGCTTGTGGTGGAGAAGGCGCCATCTTGTTTACATCTTTTTATCAGTGGGATGAGAGTTATTCACGCTCTTGGTCCACAACCATGGTGATGAATCGGAATCTGGTTGTCCATGAATTGGGACATCTCTATTACCCTGCTGCTGGCAATCCAGCGCTGGATGGTTTGAGCCGGGGTGCGTTGATTCCCGGCAATATCTGGCAACAACATCCGCCAACCATGAACGCTGACGGGCAGGATATTCCTGGTGAATTATTCGCCGATACGTTCGTTGCCTGGGTATTTGATGCTTGGAATACAGATCCAAGATTAAGTGTTGCGCTTGCTGTCAATAATGCGCAAACTGCGATGAATAACATTGCACAAAATGCAATGAATGGTTCTGTTCCTTAACATTGAAAACAAATCTCTGAGGACAATATGAAAATACGGAAAGTATCTCAATGGTTCAGTTTGTTGCTTTTTATGACTGTGGTTGCTGGTTGCTCATCATCAACGGAAAGCGTGGCAACTCCTTATCTGGTAACTTCTACCTTATCTATTATTAGCCCATCGCCAACAAAGACAATACCACCGACCTTTACCACTACTGCCACAGATACGCCAACCCCGTTATCCACCCTGACAGCCGTTCCAACTTTACCAATAGAAGATGCTCACAATAGATTGTTGGATTTGCTGGGGACCAATGGTGGTTGCCAATTACCCTGCCTCTGGGGAATTATGCCTGGCAAAAGCACTGATTGGGAAGCTCGAAACATTCTCATGCCCCTCAGTGGTGTTGCGGAGTTCGCTAGCTTTGGACCACTGCATGGCATTCTGGGCGGCGGGATAACACCTCAATACATTGAAGGTGAATTACGTCTGAATAGTGCGGTGGATTATTTTTATGGTGAAGATGGCATTGTGAGCAGTATCAGTTTTCGAGTTCAGGAAGAGAAGGTCGTTACCGATGCAAACGGAAACTGGATTAGCAAGACGCCCATTTACGATTCGCCAACCTTCATAAAGCGCGTGGAATATTATTCGCTTTCTCATCTTCTGAGCGAACAAGGCATGCCCACTTCTGTAATGATCGCCAGTTCCGGTCCATCGAAGAATCGCATAGGTTCCATCCTTACACACATCGCAGTCTTTTATCCTGAGCGAGGGATATTGGCGCAATACACGACATTGGTAAATGAAAATGAAGTGGGAAGCAGTATCATAAGTTGTCCCATCAATGCGCACATTGAAATGAATCTATATTCTGCTGGGAATCCTGACTCCTTTTACACGCTCTTGGAACAAACTAATTGGGGCATTACGAAAAATTCATATAAACCTTTGCAGGAAGCAACATCCATGTCAGTGGAAGAGTTTTATGAAATCTTCCGAAATCCAACTGATAAATGTCTAGAAACACCGATAATTATATGGCCCACACCTGAACGATAGCCACGTATTTTCGTCGGTGGACACTACGAAGTGACAGGCTCGCGAGTCACGAAGTATTATTTTGCAGGCAGCCAGCGCATTGCCATACGTAAGAATGGAACGATGAGTTACATGCTCGCGGATTACTTGGGCAGCACTGTGGCGACCACCAACACCAGCGGACAGTTGGTTTCGGGTCAAATCTATAAGGCGTGGGGTGAGGTGAGGTATTCGCTAGGTACATCGCCAACGAAGTACACTTTCACGGGACAGTACAGCAACGTGTCCGAGTTTGAGTTGATGTTCTACAACGCCCGCTGGTATGACTCGTCACTGGGCAGGTTTGCTCAGGCAGATATGATTGTGCCGAGTGGAATCCAAGGGTTAGATAGGTATGCGTACGTCAATAATTCGCCTATAAATTTTATTGATCCAACGGGATATCTTGCATCACAATGTCAATCATATTATTGTTCTTCAATTTGGAAAAACGACGATGATTCTTCAAACGGAAGCGATAATCCGTTATTTGAATGTAATTTTGATTGTGATTTAGGGGATGTTGAAGATGCTAGCGAAGAACAACGTCAGGAATGGTTTGAATCATTAATATATCAATCAGCAGATTATTCGTGCAGTGATTATAGTTTTCACGAATCGAGTTGTGAATATTCATTTACATCCGAAGACCAGCAAGAGCTTTTTGATAGTTTTCAGACTCTTTTAAGCGCAATAAACACTGATCAATCCAATTTTATTATTGAACTTATTAAAGATTTGTCCGATATTCCACAAATTGTTTCTTTTTTGAATTGGATAAATAACCAAGAAAACGATAACTATTTCGATAGCCTTGTAGATTTTGGCGATACCATAAATGATACGCAACGCCATCACCCTGAGATGAAACTTATAGTAACAGTCAACACAGCCACTTCTCTTTCTGGCAATCCTTTTAGTAACCCGTTTTATTCAATTCACTATAGCGCTTCTATATTTGTTTGGGCTGATACAATTGGTCCTCGAGCTTTGGGTTATCCTCTTGGAATGATTTATCTAAACCCTACGGAGGCTTTCTATTTCCACCCTTGAGAGGAAAAATGAAAAAATTAAACTTATTTCTTATACTGAGTTTTGTACTGGTAATATCAACAATAGTTTTTTATGTTAATCGAAGCCCAATATCAAGAATTTCTCAAAGGCAATACAATAATATTCAGTATGATAACTATACTAACTCTTTATGGGCTTCTTATATTTTTGAAGACAAATTGTATATAATTTCAAAAATTACATCATCAGATAATTTCGATTTTGAACAGCCAAAAATAGTGGATACCCCAGAAAAAGAAAAGATACTATCATTTTGCATTGTAGAAAATTTCGTTTGGGTTGCGATTACAGATAAACCAACCACACAAACTGGTGCAATCTACATATATGATAAATCTAATGAGACTCTCAATAAATTTTTAGATTTTAATGTTACTGATTGTAAAGTTATCCAAGATGAAGTTACTGTTTTTTGGGGAGAGAACAAAGTTTTAATAATTGATAAAAATAAACAAGTTAGAGAGATTGAAATTTCAGGAATTGTTTACGATGTTGCTCAAGATAATGAAGGAAGTATTTGGGTTGCAAATGAATATGGTGAAATCTATAAAGACGAGGAAAACACTACCGTATTAGTCTTAAGTGAAGAACCAAAGACCAAGATGTTTTTTGATGCAAATAACAATTTATGGATTATTAATGAGAAGTTTATTTTTCTAGATGCGAATAGCGATCTTTTAAATCCGCAAGTACTGCGTAGCAATCTTCAAGATCATTTATATAGTGCTTTTGAAGATAATCAAAATAGAGTTTGGTTGATCTTAAGGAAAAACATATTGCGCTATGAAAACGGAGAATTAATTGATATTGATACTCCACCTAATGCTATAAATTTTAGATTTGGTGGAGTGGATTGGAATAATCAGTTGGCTTTTGTCGGTTCAAGTCGGGGGATTTATGAAATTGATTTGACATCTAAATAGTTTTTTATGAAGAGTCAAAAATCATAGGTGGTTAGTGACACGATTCTATTTGTTAGAGTTCATTATGAGGGACCAAATACTACTTCGCAGGGACTCAACGAATCGCCATCCCGCAAGGGGACGATGTGCGAAAAAACGGCACATTGACCTATCTCTTTGGAGACCATTTGGATCCCACTTCTTTAGTCACTGATTCTTCTGGCAATGTGATTTCGGAAGTCAAATACAAAGCCTGCCCACTCCGCTTACGCTACGGGATGCTCCGCGAGGGTGAGATTCGCTACTCATCTGGCACAAACCCAACGAACTACACCTACACTGGACAATACTCGTACACGGATGATTTTGGTCTCATGTTCAATGTTACATCAACGCCAATGGCTACGCTAGCGCCAGAATCTCTACCTCAACCAAGCGAGGTAACGGGTAACATTCTTGTTCAGTATCTTGACGCTATGGAAGAGAAGTATGGAATTTCGTTACCCGATGGTTTTGAATGGGACATTTGGGATGGTCCTTTACCCCCTCCTTTTAATCAGCAAACAGAATTTGCCTATGGAATTACCATTGGTTATCAAAATATGGTAGGCAATAATGGTCAAACACTTTATGCTTTACGTGTGTATTTAGATACATCGGCGTTTAAAGATTTAACTGAAATCGAATTTGCTAGTATTATGATTCACGAGTCCCGTCATGCTTGGATTCTATACTTTAAGCAAAGCGGTGAGTTAAGCAAAAATGGAATAACTCTTCCGACAGGAGGCGACCCAAGATATGGTTCTTATGAGAATTTGCTTTTTGAAGCTGATGCTTACTATGTTCAAGCAAGCTTTCTTTCTCAATACGGCATCACGTCAACTGAAAAATTAGGAAATCCATTAGAAATAAGCAACAATTATGTTGAAATTCTTAAGGGTATATACAATGTTTTCCCTCTGCCTTTTCAAGTACCACTTGGCGTTTGCCAACCCGTATGGTGTCCATAGAGGTAATTCTTATGAACAAAAGATATAAAATTCTTCAAGTTTATATTCTGATTAGTTTCTTTATAATAGGTTGTCTTCAAAATAAGGACACATTAACACAAGATGAAGCTTATGAATTGCGTCAAGTACGATATGAAGATTTCAAGAATTCACTATTAATGTTTTTAGAAATAGTAAATATTACTAAAGAGCAGAATCGTGAAGATTTCTTAACCCCATATAGCATTACAATAAAATTAAGTTTTAAGAATATCTCTTCAAGACTTCTGGTTTTTAAGAAACCAAGAAGTACAGGCTTTAATAATTTAGAGTCTGATAGAAATTTCCCTGTTACATTAAACGATGTGGGGCTTGTGTTAACTAGAAAAGATAAGACCAAAATAGAATACAATCCGTCTTCTCAGTTTTCTGTTATTACGCCATCACAAGATGTTTCTGCGATTTATTTATTTCATACTCGTGAAGATTTTATCAAGTTACCTCCCGAGCAAACTTACTCTTATACTGTTGAGCTAAAAATCCCTGTGGTTTATTTAGAAAATCAAGAAGGGGATATAATACCTCATGGGATATATAATTTATATGCTATTTATGGAAATGACGCTATTGGTTATCACGATGAAGGTATTATCCAGATAGATAACTTATCTAGCTCTTTAGAAAAAAACATAATTGATATTAATGCTTGGGTCGGTAATATAGTTTCAAACACAGTAGAAATGAATATTTCAGAATGACTATAAATTTTGTTGTTATCAATAAAAGTATTCATCTTTCCTAAACCTACCCCAACCGAAACTCAAACGCCCACCGAGACTCCATTAACCACGCCTACAGACACTCCAACCCCAACCATTTCTCTTACACCTACTGCAACTCCAACCCTTGTGCCACCTCCTGTTTTTTCTAGTGCAACTTTTAGTTATGATGGCGATGGAAAACGTGTAAAATCGGTCTTGACCACAAACCTTGGAAGCACAACAACTTACTTTGTTGGCAATCACTATGAAGTTTCAAACGGAGTTGTGACCAAATACCACTACGCAGGGACTCAACGAATCGCCATGAGACAAAACGGAGACTTATTCTTCATCACAGGTGACCATCTTGGTTCTACTTCCTTAGTCACGGACTCAAATGGAGCTGTGATTTCGGAAGTCAAATACAAAGCATGGGGAGAGACTCACTACTCGTCAGGCACAGAACAAACCAAATACACTTACACTGGACAATATTCGTATGTAGGTGACTTTGGATTGCAGTACTACAATGCCCGTTGGTATGACGACTCACTTGGCAGATTCGCTCAGGCAGATACGATTGTGCCTAGTGGAAGTCAAGGGTTGGATAGGTATGCTTACACGTTTAACAATCCAATTCGTTATACCGACCCAAGCGGGCATATCCCCGTTGATTGCCTTGAAAAGGGTTATTGTGGTCAATCGGCAAAAGATACAAAAGCTGTTCTAAATTCAGTACTTACGCCAGCGCAGGTTTTTGCACCCAAGCCAGCGAATACTCTTGTAATTATTGTTTGTGGAAGAAATGTTACCTGTAGTACAGGCAATCAAGGAAGTCTTGATGAATTTGAACACTTAGGAGAAGTGCATCGTATTGAATTTAACGGATGGTATGAAGGTATTAAGTATGAAAAATCTGATGAGATATTAAATTTGTTCTCATCGGGCCGTTCAATAATTATTGTAGGGCATAGCGCAGGCGCTGATGCAATTGTATTAGCCCTTGAAAAAATGAATGAAACGCAAAAATCTCAAGTTAGAGGGATAGTTCTTATTGACCCGTCATTATCAGCCTCCGCACATAACCCTCCTAGGCCAGGAGAAGTAACGAGAGGAAATGTAGGGGACTTAGTCCCTGTAATAACAGGTCTCAATAAAAACGCAATAACTACACCACCCCTGTTTATATTTGACAGTGATCAAGATACATATAAACATAATGGACAACTTAATTATGAATCAGCGAATTATTCATACGTTTATGAACCTGGTTATAACCATATGGATATTGCATCGGCTGGTGGCGCAGGAGAATATGTATATACTCTCGCTGTAAATGCACTAGGTATAGAATAAGATTATGAAAAAAATATTTCTAATAATTTGTACTCTGTTATTTATTTCATGTTCACAACAACCAGTAGAAAGAAGCAATTTATGTATACAACCTATTGTTAAGTTTGATTTCCCTGTTAATAATTTTGAGACGGTAAATTGGGAGAACGAGGCTATCCTCCCGTTAGGCAATTGGAAAGTATATGACACAGTTTCAAAAATCAAGTCAATTGAATTAAGCCAATATGAAAATGGAATTTCTTATATTTGGATTAATTCCTTACAAGAAAATAATAGTTTAACTCTTGCTCGCTATAACATAAAAGATGGACAAGTGGAGAATATTAATAGTGCGAATTTGTTTTTATCTAACTTCCATCTTAAAAAAGATATACAAAATAGAGTTTTTTATATTAGAGGAAGTTGGAACAAATTAGCATTTCTTGAAGAGAGTACTTTGTTTTTGGGAATATATGATAGCCAAGATAGGAAATTTAAAAGTCTGCTAAGTATGTCTGATGTTATAGAAAAAATAAACATTTCAAGCATTGAAGCCATATCAGTATCCGACGCTAAATTTGACGACCAAAACAATCTTTGGTTTATTTTGTATGCACAATCAAACAGTCAAGAGGAATATAGGCTATTTAAATATGCGTTTTCCACAGGTGAAATTGTTCAAAATCTAACAACAGTGAATTTGGATGGATTCGATGGACAAATACCTTTTGTTGTCACAAATGAAGGGTATTTGTATTTTTGGCTAATAGAAAGCAATTCATTGGTAAAATACGATTCGGTTCAAAATTTATCTACTACCATAAATATCCCAAAAGAGATATTTGATAATTCACCAACTACTTCAGTAAATTTATATCTAAACCATAATAAGTTGTGGTTAGCCGACTATGGTTGGGTAGATATATCCTTACCCGAATTGCAATGGCACAAAATACTGCGATCGTCTATTTTTATCTTTCAACAAGAGGGAAATGGCGGTGTTACTTGGTCTCATCCAAATTTTATGATTGAGACAAAAGACAACCGCCTTTGGTATACCTCTTCTAGAGGCACTGGTTGGGTAAAACCAAGTGAAGGGCACTGGTGTTTATTTACTACCTACCAATCGAACATCGTAGAAGATTCTGACCATAACCTCTGGATGGTAGCGGATAACAAATTATATAAATTGCCACTGGGCGAGCAATAATACAAAAAGACTTCGGAAGTCTGCTGAGTTAGATACGGCAGGCAATATACCTTGTCCATTCTTTTGGCTGAGACTTCCGAAGTCTGATTCATAGAATCATGCATATTGCAAAAAATGAGGCGGAGCATACAACAAACGCTTTCGCAATGGT
>DAOTZE010000020.1:0-46010 GCA_034434495.1 Anaerolineales bacterium | reverse complement strand
TCGGCGTTGCCCATCAAGCCCGCCACCTTCGTTATCGCCGCCGTCAATGTCGTTTTTCCGTGGTCAATGTGCCCCATCGTCCCCACGTTTAGGTGCGGCTTGCTTCTGTCAAATTTTCCTTTTGCCATTTTGTAAACTCCTTGAGTAATAAACCGATGATAATTATGCTTTTAAGATTTCTTCCGCCACCGATTGCGCAACAGGCGCGTAGTGGTCGAATTCCATGCTAAACACGCCGCGTCCTTGTGTAGCAGAACGCAACTGTGTGGCATATCCAAACATTTCCGCTAAAGGCACCATCGCTCGAATGCTTTGGGCGTTGCCTTGTCGAACTTCCATACCTTGAATTAAACCGCGGCGTCCATTAATTTGTCCCATTACATCGCCAAGAAACTCTTCTGGGACAATGACTTCCACTTTCATCATTGGTTCAAGCAAAATAGGGTTGCCTTTTTGCACGCCTTCTTTGAAACCGATAGAGGCGGCGAGTTTGAACGCCATTTCGCTAGAGTCAACTTCATGGTACGAGCCGTCAAACAAGGTGATTTTCAAATCCACCACAGGGTAGCCCGCTAACACGCCGCTTTCCGCCGCTTCTCTAAAGCCTTTTTCAACAGCGGGTATGTATTCTTTAGGTATGGCGCCGCCCACAATTTTGTTTTCAAACACAATTCCACTGCCGCGTTCGCCTGGCTCTAAGGAAAATACGACATGACCATATTGACCTCTACCGCCGGATTGTTTTGCGTATTTATAGTTAATTTCTTTAACTGGCTTTGTAATTGACTCACGATATGCAACGCGCGGCGCGCCAACATTCGCTTGCACTTTAAACTCGCGCATGAGGCGGTCAACGATAATATCAAGGTGCAATTCGCCCATGCCCGCAATCACCGTTTGACCTGTATTTTCATCAGAACGAACTCGGAATGTGGGGTCTTCTTCCGCCAATTTGCGAAGGGCTTCGCCCATTTTCTCTTGGTCGCCAGAACTTTTCGGCTCAATAGCAATGGAAATCACAGGCTCAGGGAATGAAATACTTTCTAATACAAGCGATTTCGTATCGCACAATGTATCGCCAGTGAAGCTATCTTTGAAACCAAGCACAGCGCCAATATCGCCCGCCCGAATTTCGGTAATATCTTCGCGGCGGTCTGCGTGCATACGCAATAAACGCCCAATCCGTTCTTTCTTTCCTTTTGTGCTGTTTTGAACCGTTTGCCCTTGGCTTAAAACGCCAGAATACACGCGAATGTAAGCCAAACGCCCAACGTATGGGTCGGTGACAATTTTGAACACTAAGGCGCTGAGAGGCGCGTCGTCCTGCGCTGGAAGTTCAAATACATTTTCGGGGTTACCAGGCTCGCTGGCTTTAACTGAAGGAATATCGGCTGGAGAGGGTAAATAATCCACCACTGCGTCTAACAAAACTTGCACGCCCTTATTCTTTAAGGAAGAGCCGCAAAAAACGGCTGTGGCTTTGTTAGCGATAACGCCCTTGCGTAAAGCGGCTTTCAATTCGTCAACGCTGATTTCTTGCGCTTCAAGGAATTTAACGGTAAGGTCGTCGTCCAATTCCGCAATCTTTTCCACCATTTTCGCGCGGGCTTCTTCGGCTTGCGCTCTTAAGTCCGCTGGAATTTCCGTCACCTTTGGCTCTTTGCCGAGGTCGTCTTCCCAAACAATTGCTTTCATTGAAAGCAAGTCAACCGCGCCTTTGAATGTAGATTCAAAGCCAATTGGCACTTGCATTGCTATGGGGTTAGCCCCAAGCCGCTGAATGATTGACTCAATTGTGCGTTCGTATGAAGCGCCGACTCTATCCATCTTATTAACAAAACAAATACGAGGCACGCCATAACGGTCAGCCTGGCGCCATACTGTTTCAGATTGCGGCTCCACCCCTTGTACCGCATCAAACACAACTACGCCGCCATCCAACACGCGAAGCGAGCGTTGCACTTCGGCGGTAAAGTCAATGTGACCAGGCGTATCAATAATATTGATTTGATAGCCCTTCCACTCTGCCGAAACAGCCGCAGAAACAATCGTAATGCCGCGTTCACGTTCTTGCACCATCCAGTCTGTAACGGTTGTGCCTTCATCTACAGAACCGATGCGATGAGTCAAGCCCGTATAGAACATAATACGCTCGGTGGTGGTGGTTTTCCCGGCGTCAATGTGGGCAATAATGCCTATGTTTCGATATTTCTCTAATGGATAAACGCGAGCCATTCTAAAAGTTACCTATTTCCTTATAAGGGTCTAAAAACTAAATTCGATAATGAGAGAAAGCGCGGTTGGCTTCCGCCATTTTGTGAGTGTCGTCGCGCTTGCGAATAGAAGCGCCTGTTTCGTTAAAAGCGTCAATTAACTCGGAGGCGAGTTTATCTGGAAACGATTTGCCAGCGCGTTCACGGGCTGATGAAAGAATCCAACGAATCGCCAACGTCACGCGACGGTCTGCGTTTACTTCCATCGGCACTTGATACGTGGCGCCGCCCACGCGGCGTGGGCGCACTTCCATAGAAGGACCTACATTCTTAAGAGCGCCGTCAAAAACTTCGATTGGGTTTTTTTCCGTGCGTTCTTTAATTAAATCCATCGCGTCATACACCAAACCAGCGGCAACGCTTTTCTTGCCGCGCTTCAACACGTGTTGAATCATGGTTTGAACGTTCAAACTATTAAAACGGATATCGGGAAGCAGTTCCCGTTTCTCTGGTTTTGCTCTTCGCATCTTTGACTACTCCAATTATTGATACTACTTCGGGCGCTTTGCGCCATACTTTGAGCGACCTTGTTTACGGTTGGCAACGCCGGTCGTATCTAAAGAACCGCGCACAATATGATAGCGAACGCCAGGCAGGTCTTTTACACGTCCGCCGCGCACAAGCACTACGGAGTGTTCTTGTAATTGATGACCTTCCCCTGGAATGTAAGCGGTCACTTCAATCCCATTACTTAAGCGTACGCGCGCAATCTTGCGCAAAGCCGAATTGGGCTTTTTAGGAGTCATCGTACGCACAACGGTACACACGCCGCGTTTTTGCGGCGCGCCCTTATCCTGGCGGAATCTGCGTTGTTTGTAACTATTTAATGTAAACTGCAGCGCAGGCGCTTTTGATTTTGCATTTTTATTCTTGCGGCCCCGGCGGACCATTTGATTAATTGTCGGCACTGTTGCCTCCGTATTACAACTTTTTCATTTTTTTATTTTTGATATTCGCAACAAATGAGACCATCAATGTCAATCCCTGATGGCCTCATTTGTGGTTGCCAGTGTATAGCCTTCGAGCGGGGTTTGATATGCCGCTCTCTTTCCTTACAAAAGCATGTTATTTTATCATGCCATTTTAATAGCGTCAATAGGAATTCCTATTTTTTACGCGGTTGAACCTCTCCAATGCTCAGCAAACCTGTATCATGCTTTGGCGGATGCGTTTTCTCTTCATCCTTACCAAACTTAACCACATCGCCGTTTTCATTAATAGCTTCTACCGCTAAACCTAACGATTGTAATTCCTTTACTAATACGCGGAAAGACGCAGGAATGCTCGGTTCTTCAATCGGTTCGCCCTTCACAATCGCCTCATAAGTATTCACGCGCCCAACGGTATCGTCAGATTTTACGGTAAGCATCTCTTGAAGCGTGTGCGCCGCGCCGTACGCTTCTAGCGCCCATACTTCCATTTCGCCAAAACGTTGACCGCCAAACTGCGCCTTACCGCCTAATGGTTGTTGAGTCACCAAACTATATGGACCTGTAGAACGCGCATGAACCTTATCTTCAACCAAGTGATGCAATTTGAGAATAGTCATTACGCCAACGGTAACGGCTTGGTCGTATTTCAAACCAGTTTTACCGTCGCGCAAAGTTTGTTTTCCTAAGATTGGCAATGGAATGCCTTTTTCTTTTGCTAATTCTTGAGCGGTTTCATATACTTTATCTTCAGCAACGCGGCGAGTAACGCCATTCGCTTCTAACCATAACCGCAAGCAAGCGGTGACCGCTTTCGTATCTAACTCAGGGTCGCGGTTTGCAACTTCACGGTCTTCCAGCAAAATTTCATCCGGGTTGGCATAGCCCTTTTCGCGCAACCACTCGCGAGCCGTAGCGCGGTGTGCATATTCAGGTTCATTCAAACGGTATATATCGTAACGGCGTTTATCAAGCCAATGTTCTAAATACAGACGGCGCACCTCATCGTCATCTTCGATAGAATTTGGGTCATATTCTTGTTCTTTGAGCCATTCCCAAGCGCGTTGAGCGGATTCTTTCCATGCTTGGTCAATAATCCAAGCGCGCGCGAGTTCGGCTTCAATTTGTTCTTCTGTCGCCCCGTCGAATACTGGGGTGACGGCGCGAAAGCCCATGCGCTTTGCCGCCCAGCCTAAATGCACTTCTAAGACCTGACCGATATTCATACGACCAGGCACGCCCAATGGATTCAAAATAATATCTACTGGAGTGCCGTCTTCAAGGAATGGCATATCTTCAACAGGCACCACTTTAGAAACTACGCCTTTATTCCCATGCCGCCCCGCCATCTTATCGCCAGCGGTAATCTTGCGGCGTTGCGCTACCGATACGCGCACCATCATATCTACCCCAGCGGCAAGGTCTGAGTTATCTTCGCGGGTAAAGACTTTTACATCTACAACTTTACCGCGTTCGCCGTGCGGCATTCTTAAAGATGTATCTTTCACATCGCGCGACTTTTCGCCGAAGATGGCGCGTAACAGTCTTTCTTCTGGCGTTAATTCTTTTTCGCCTTTGGGCGTAATTTTACCGACCAAAATATCATTCGGTCCAACTTCTGCGCCAATGCGAATGATGCCGTTTTCGTCCAAATCTTTTATAGCATCATCGCCAACATTTGGAATATCGCGCGTAATTTCTTCGGGTCCTAGTTTGGTATCGCGGGCTTCCACCTCATATTTTTCGATATGAACCGAAGTAAAGCGGTCTTCTTGCACTAAACGTTCCGAAAGCAAAATCGCATCTTCAAAATTACCGCCTTCCCACGAAAGAAAAGCCACTACTACATTTTGCCCTAACGCAATTTTGCCGTTATCAGTGGATGAAGAATCGGCAATAATATCGCCCTTCTTAATCACCTGCCCTTTTACCACCGATGGGCGTTGATCAATACAGGTGGATTGATTCGAACGTTGATATTTTCTTAATTGATAGACGCGGTTTCCGCTGCGCTTCTCTTTTACGGTGATGCTTGACCCTGTTACTGAAACAACTTCCCCATCCGCTTCAGCGACCACAACCTGCCCAGAGTCTAAGGCGGCATGACCCTCCATCCCCGTAGAAACGAGCGGAATTTCAGGCCGCACCAAAGGCACAGCCTGCGCCATCATGTTAGAACCCATCAAGGCGCGGTTTGCGTCGTCATGTTCAAGGAATGGAATTAGCGCTGCACTAATGCCCACCACTTGATGTGGGGCGACGTCCATAAAATCAATATTTTCAGCGTTGGAGAAGATAAAACCAGAGTGAAAACGGCACGAAATGCGTTCGCGTGAAAATTCTTTCTTTTCGTTGAGCGTTGAATTGGCTTGAGCGATTGTATATTTATCTTCTGCATCGGCGGAGAGATACACAATTTCATCCGACACAAACGGCACAATACTCACTTCTTCAATCTTTGCTAGTTTCTTTGCGATTTTTGAGTCAATTTCTGTGCCTGCTTTGAAGAGCAATTCTTCTGTCTTCGGGTCGTACACGTCTTCGCGTAATGTGCGCCCTTCAAGCAACTCACTAGAGCCAGGTAATGTTCGATACACTTTTCGATAGGGCGTTTCAATAAACCCATATTCATTAACTCTTGCAAATGAAGCCAAGCGTCCAATTAAACCAATGTTCGGACCTTCAGGCGTTTCAATTGGGCAAATACGCCCATAGTGCGAGTGATGCACGTCGCGCACATCAAAGCCTGCGCGTTCGCGGCGCAAACCGCCAGGACCTAAAGCAGAGAGCGTGCGTTTGTGGCGTAGCTCCGCTAAGGGGTTGGTTTGGTCCATAAATTGTGAAAGCTGAGATGAGCCAAAAAATTCGCGCAATGCCGCAACGACGGGGCGAATATTAACTAATGTAACTGGGGAAAGTTGCTCTTGATCGCGGATAGACATGCGTTCTTTAATCACGCGTTCCATACGGCGCAAACCAATGCGTAATTTGTTTTGAATCAACTCGCCCACCGTTTTGACGCGGCGATTGCCGAGGTGGTCAATATCGTCTGGGCGTTCTGTTCCATTGTTGATTTGAATCATGCGGCGAATCAAACGGATAATGTCGCTCTTGGTTACCGTGCGGTGTGGAATTGGAATGTTCAAATCTAGTTTTTGGTTCAGCTTATAACGCCCAACGCGTTCAAGGTCGTAATGGCGTTGGTCAAATAATTGTTCTTCTAAGAATTGGCGAGCGTTTTCTAACGTAGCGGGGTCGCCAGGGCGCATTTTCTTGAAAAATTCAATCAGCGCCGCTTCTGCAATGCTATGCGTAGATAAATCCCAATCAGGCTCTTGCTTCATTGTAGAAGCGATAAATAGGCGCTCAGGGTTGTTATCTACGTCTTTAAATATAGATAAAATTTCTTCGTCTGTGCCAGTTTTGATTGGAGAATCTTTGATGCCGTCATTCACTGCGGCAAGCGCGCGCAAAAACACCGTAATTGGCACTGTGCGCTTACGGTTAAACTTCAAGATAATGTAATCGGATTTGCGAGTTTCAAATTCCATCCACGCGCCGCGGTCTGGAATCAGTTTTGCCATAGAGAGCAACCGCCCTGTAGCGCGGTCGGCTGGGGCTTCAAAGTACACGCCAGGAGAGCGGATTAGTTGTGAAACGACCACACGCTCTGTCCCATTGACAATAAACGTGCCTTTATCGGTCATCTCGGGGAAATCGCCCAAGAAAATATCTTGTTTGATTGGTTCTGGAACGTCTGGACCTGACAATAACACAGAAACATATAAAGGGCTGGCATAGGTCAAGTCGCGCTCGACGCATTCTTCGATAGTATGCTTAGGCTCGCCAAAGCGATACTTTAACCCCCATTGTTGCGCTTCGGGGGTTCGGCTTGGGAATAATAACTTCATGCCTTTGTTATAAGACTCAATGGGAGAAATTTCGTGAAATAAATCTCCGATCCCTTCACGTTTCAATCGTTCAAATGAATCAAGTTGTACTTCTATTAAGTTGGGTAAATCTAATTTAACTGGGATACGCGCGTAACTTTTTGGGGGCAAAGAAGATGCCATTCTTCTCTCCTAGCAGAATTATATAGTTTGGATAAACGAATTAAACTGCCCATGTGGACAGCAACCTTAGATTATATCGAAGTGGGCATAAAAAGTCAAGCAAAATTGAAGATTGGCGACTGTGTGCAAAACGCTGATAAGAAAACGTTGCCGCGCATTTCGTAAATTGGCTAAAACGTCCGCATAAATCTATAAAACTCGCGGCAAAAAATTGTTCGTGATGTTATCATTTTGATATTCGCCGCGCAAATGAGACTTACAAAGCGCTTTGGAAATAAAATGTCGCCGCAGGCAATTGCGGGTGAACGTTGTTTTTTTGATGAAACTCGTTGCGCAATTGCCTTTGCCTCCAATTGATATGCCTATATCTATGGATTGGAAATAAATTTTCAAACGTGTTCTTTGCGCTTTTTTCAAACGTTTTTTTGCGCTTTGGGGAATCTTATAAACCACCTTTATTCGGCGCTCTTTAAGCGATAATTGATTTGACAATCTATAACTCTGCGTGTAAAATCACGGACGCTTAACAACGAAATATCTCCGCCGAGATAGCTCAGTTGGTAGAGCACGCGACTGAAAATCGCGGTGTCCCCAGTTCGATCCTGGGTCTCGGCACTCTCGGCTGAGTAAGGTAGCCAAGAAAACGCGGGTGTAGTTCAGTGGTAGAACGTCTCCTTGCCAAGGAGAAGGCCGTGAGTTCGAATCTCATCGCCCGCTCAAACCGAAGGATTGCAGATTGAAATAAAATTCGGTCAGCAATCCTTTTGTGTATAATGAAAGTGTGAATGGCGTCGTGGCCAAGTGGTAAGGCAAGGGTCTGCAAAACCCTCATTCACGGGTTCAAATCCCGTCGACGCCTCTAGCAAAAACAGGCTTTACTAAGTCTGTTTTTTTTTGCCAAGCGGTATCCTCTTTCAGAGGACTTAGGCAAGGGTCTGCAACACTCTACGAGTGCGCGAACCCTCGTTCACGGGTTCAAATCCCGTCGAAACCTTTTAAACAGACTCAATTTGAGTCTGTTTTTGCTTTTTAACTTTTTCGCTATCAGAATAGGTTTGAAATGTTTTTTGTATAAAAAAAGCCTATAATCAAATCTATATAAACCATGAGTAAGAAAAAACAAAATCGCTTTTCCGCTTGGCAAATTACGCTGGGCTATCTTGGAATGGGTATTCTGTGGATTGTATTAACAGATATCATTCTCCTTAGATTCTTTAAGAACCCTGAACAGCTTTCATCAGTACAAACATATAAAGGTTTTTTTTATGTAGCCATAACCGCTTATATTTTATACATTCTTCTGAAAATCAATGAACAAAGACTGTCGGCTTCAAAAAATCAGTCTCAAGAAGAATATCGCCAGCTGGTAGAGCAATTGCCCGGCGTAGTATTTATGGATGTGTTTGACGACCCGCAAACCACCCACTATATGAGCCCGCGCATTAAAGATTTAGTTGGATATACCGCCGAAGAGTGGACAGCGAACGGCGTTGATATGTGGACTCAAGCATTACACCCAGACGACAAAGAGCGCGTCCTCAATGAAGACAAGCGCACAAATAAAACTGGCGAATCGTTCCGCATTGAATATCGCCTGCGCCACAAAGACGGTCATTATGTTTGGGTAAAAGAAGACGCTTCTCTAATTAAGGGGAAAGACGGAGAGCCGTTGTTTTGGCAAGGCATCCTCTTAGATATTACTACGCAAAAACAAATGGAAGAAGCCTCGCGGCGGCGTAATGAGATTTTACGAGCCTCAACCATGGAGTTGACTCATTACACCGACCTCAACAACCTGTTTGAAAAAATATTTTCTTCAATTTATAAATTAATTCAGTTTGATAGCGCTTCGATTGAATTAATCGCTGAAGATACTGCCGAAATTGCGGCGGGGAAAAATATCCCGAAAGAAATGCTTGGGCAAAAGTATCAAATTCCCCTGAAGAAATGGGGCGATTTGTCTTCGTTACGAAAAGTGCAAATTATTCCCGATGTCCAAAAAGACGAGCGGTTTGTCCTCTTTGACGAAACAAATTACATTCGCAGTTGGATGGGAATTCCCTTAATCGTTCAAGAACGCCTAATTGGTTTCATAAACCTTGATAGCCGCACGCCCGGTTATTTTACAGACGAGTATGTTGCGCTTGCCCAAACCTTTGCCAACCAAGCGGCAATTGCCATTGAAAATACGCGTTTATTCGAATCGGAAAAAACACGCGTGAAAACTGCAGAAACGGTTCGACAAGCGGCTATTGTTTTAACAAGCCTATTAGATTTACCTTCGTTATACGAAGCGATTTTAGAATGGCTCAATAAAATTATCCCATACGATAGCGCTTCCATTTTAGAAATTGAAGGCGAAGATTTACGCCTCACTGCTCAGAGAGGTTTGCCGCACCCTGAACGAGCATTAAATAAGGCGTTTTCCGCTAATGACGTTTTGTTAAGCGTTGTGCGAGAAACAGAGCAGGCTTTAATCATTGACGATTGTCAAATAGACCCACGCTTTGAACAATGGGGAGATATAGAACATATTCGCGGTTGGATGGGCGTGCCGTTAATTTCACGCGGGGAAGTGATTGGTTTTATTACCATTGATAGCAAAAAACCAAATGCGTTTACGAAAAACGACGCGGTCGCCGCGCAGACATTTGCCCAACAAGCAGCCGCCTCGCTTGAGAACGTTCGGCTTTATACCGAAACCAAACAGCGGTTACAAGAATTAGAAACCGTCAGTCGCGTTTCTTCTGCTTTACGCGCCGCGCAAGATACCAATGAAATGTTCCCTATTTTGCTTCGAGAAATTGAAAGTATTCTTAAAACAGAAACCGCCACAATTTTTTTATATGACGCAGAAACCGATTTGCTTAAACCGCGCGCATCAAGCAAAGCCTTAAGCAACCTGCCAAAATCAGTATACAAACCTAATGAAGGCATTATTGGGCATGTTTATACCAGCGGACAGGCGCACGTCAGCCTTGAATTTACGCAAGACCCAATTGCCAATTTAGAAAATCAAACCTTTTTCGGGCAAGGCTGGGGCGGAATTGCCGTGCCAATTCACACCGCTAATGAAATCATTGGCGTTATTATTGTGGGCATACAAAAGCCGAGACAAATAGAAGATGGGTATGTTCGGTTGTTAACCACCATTGCCGAAATTGCAGGCAATGCGATTTATCGTTCAAATCTTTTTGATAAAAACGAAGAGCAAATTCGCCGCCTCACTATCTTACGCGAAATTGACACTGCCATCACATCAAGCCTGGATTTACGCCTCACGCTTAATATCATTCTTGAGCATTTAGTAACCAAAATGAACGTTAGCGCCGCATCCTTTTTGTTATTTAACCCTGATAGCCAAACCTTAGATATATTAGCCGCAAGCGGGTTTCAAAACCAAGAAATGAATCAAAGGTCTTTTAATGTCGGCGAGGGGTTAGCGACTCAAATCCTCTTAAATCGAAAACCCATTTACGTCAAAGACTTGAAAGACGAAAACGCACAAATCGTAAATGAACATTTTTCTAGTTACTATGCCTTGCCGCTTTTCAGCAAAGGCATAACGCACGGCGTTCTTGAAATTTATTTCAAACAAACCTTCACGCCCAATGCAGAGTGGATTGATTTTATACAAACCTTAGCGGGACAAGCGACAATTGCAATTGACAATGCGCAACTCTTTGAAAATTTACAACGCAGCCATCAAGAGATTTCGCTCGCGTATGACACAACGCTGGAAGGCTGGGGAAAGGCGCTGGAATTGCGCGATAAAGAAACTCGCGGACATACACAGCGCGTCACCAACTTGACCTTAGAACTGGCTCGGCGCGTGGGCATTCCCGAATCCCAATTGATTCATATCCGCCGCGGGGCGTTGCTCCATGATATTGGAAAAATGGGCGTGGCAGACAAAATCTTACGCAAGCCTAGCGCTTTAACAGAAGAAGAAATGAACGAAATGAAAAAACATCCGCAATATGCTTATGAGCTTTTATACCCAATCCCCTACTTGCGCGCGGCGGTGGATATTCCTTACTGCCACCATGAATGGTGGAATGGAAGCGGTTATCCGCGTGGGTTACGAGGCGAAGCGATTCCGCTTGCGGCGCGCATATTTGCCGTTATAGACGTTTGGGATGCGTTGCTTTCCGATAGACCCTATCGCGGCGCATGGAAACGAGAAGAAGTATATCAATATATTCTTGACCTTTCAGGCAAGCAATTTGACCCGCGCATTGTGAAAGAATTTAAGACCATATTAGATAACGAGCCAGAGATTATAGAATCAAATTACCCGAAAGATGAAAGTTGAGGCGCAGAATCAAATATCCCCTTAAGAAAGAAGCGATGAGTTTCCTCTCATCGCTTCTTTCTTTATTTCACGCGTAAAAATTTTCGCTTGCCAACTTGTAACACGCCCGCATGCGGAAACGGCATATCTTTTTCAATCACTTCGCCGTCAAGTTTCACGCCTTTTTGCTCTATCAAACTGCGGGCTTTGCTTTTGCTCTCCGCCATTTGGTTGGCGACGATGACATCTACGACGGTTTGATTGGGCTGTAAATTGTATTCGGGCATTTCATCGGGAATTTCTTTTTGTTGAAAGCGCTTGATGAAATTTTCTTGCGCTTTTTGGGCTTCTTCGTCAGAGTAAAAAATGCTGGTGATTTCATACGCCATTTTCATCTTCGCATCGCGCGGGTGCAAGACGTTTGCGGCGAGGTCTTTTTCAATTTGCGCAATCTGTTGCGGGCTCCAACGCGTGACGAGGCGCATGTAAACGCCCATCGCTGAATCAGGCACAGACATTAATTTGCCAAACATATCGTCGGCGCCAGTGTTGATTGGCACAATGTTGCCCGTAGATTTAGACATTCTTTGCACGCCGTCGGTGCCGGGCAAAATGCCGGTGATAATGCCCACCAATGGTTTTTGACCTAACGCCTCTTGCAATTTTCTGCCTGCGACAATAATGTTGAAGAGTTGGTCTGAGCCGCCCACTTGCACATCGGTATTCATGGCGACGGCGTCGTAACCTTGCATGAGGGCGTAGAATGTTTCGTGCAGGTAAATTGGCTCGCCTTTCTCAAGTCGTTTGGCAAAGTTTTCACGCGCTAAAAATTGTTGCACGGTAAAGTTTTGACCCAGCCGAATCAAATCTACCAAAGATAGTTTTGAAAGCCATTCGCCGTTATAGCGAATTTTGGTTTTTGTTTTATCTAAAACGCGAAAGGCTTGTTCGGCGTATGTTTTTGCATTTTCATTCACTTGTTCTTCCGTGAGAACAGGGCGGGCTTTGTTTTTATCCGAAGGGTCGCCCACTAAAGCGGTGTAACTTCCAATTAAGAAGGTCACTTCGTGACCTAAATCTTGAAATTGGCGAAGTTTCCGCATCGAAATTGTGTGACCTAAATGCAAGTCGGTAGAAGTAGGGTCGTAGCCGCAATATACTCGCAAAGGGCGGTTTTCTTTTTGGGCAAGCAACAAACGCTCGCGCAGTTCAGCCGCCATGGCTTTTTGCAATTCCTCGTCGCCATAATCGGCGCCTTGCATTAATAATTCAACTTGTTCGTCAATGTTCATAAAGACCTCTTCGACATTATTTGTAGGGGCGCCCCGTCAATGTTAATCATGACACTTTCACATAAATGGTGGGTCGCCCCTGCTGAATTTAATAAAACAAAAACGCGCCCGCGATGATGAGGGGCGCGTTCAATGCACACCATCGCAATCCATTACAGGTGAGCAGAATAATAGTTTCTGAACGATTCGCTAAACATGCGGTTATTATACATTAAATTAATGGCGCACAGTAGGGGCGCCTCGCCAAAATTATTGAGATAAATTAAAAGCAAAGTTCCATGGTCCCGTAATTGTATAAAACTCATCGCTATACACAATTTCTTCGGCTTGTTGTTGAGTCATTTCAGGCGGGATGCTGATAATTTGCATGGTTAAGGCGCCGTTTACATCCACACAATCTAACACAATGCCAATACCGCGCTCCGCGAGCGATTGTTGAATCTTAGGCATATAAACGGAACAATAATCATCGCCTTGTGGGGGCGCGGCGATAGAATGAATGACAATGGAAGCGTTGGTTAAATCTGCATCGGGCGGAACGACAAAGGTTAAAGTATCGCAACGCAAGCCTGGGTCGCCCTCTTGCAAACTTAATAAGGTTGTGCCGTATTCCTGCAATATAACTCCGCTGTAATTCAAACTAGCGGACCAAATAGACCAATCTGCCGCGTCGGGTAAAGTGAAGCATACATCAGCGTTTACGTTTTTTCCTTCCATCCACACTCGTTCCATGCGCACGTCAATTCCGCTGGCAATTTGATTCGCTTCCACACGCGCTTCAGTCGTGGGGTAAGAAGCGTCAATATAGGCGGTTGCCGTCGGCAAAAATTGCGGAAGCACAACTTGATTTTGCGGCGCAGGCGCGCAGGCTGTGATTAGGACTAGCAAGAGCAAAATATATTTTTTATTGAACATGTTTCTCCTATCGTTTTTAACGACTGACCATGATTGGCGGTTATGGCGTTTTCTACTTTCTATTCATTAAATCTTCTAACGCCTCTTTCAAACGTGGAAATTGAAACGGGTAACCAGTCTCTATCAACCGTTTAGGCTGAGCGAATCTACCGTCAAGAATCAAGACGCTCATTTCGCCCAAAATGTTTCTTAGCAAAAATTCGGGAACGCGAAACCAATAAGGGCGGCGTAGAACTTTTGCAAGGGTTTGATTAAACTCCGCATTAGACGTTTGCGCGGGAGCAATCAGGTTATAGGCGCCGCGCGCGTTTTCATTTGCCATCAAAAACTTCACCGCCCCAACCCAGTCTTGAAGATGAATCCACGGAAAGGCTTGCTTGCCAGAACCAAGCGCGCCGCCAAAAAACAACTTAATTGGCAAAGCCATCAACGGTAGTAAGCCGCCTTGTGCGTCTAACACAACCGCCGACCGTATTACGATTCGCCGCACGCTTAAATTATCTAATGATTTTGTGGCGTCTTCCCATTTTACAGCGAGTTGGGCGAGAAAATCATCCGCTGGCGGCGTAGATTCATCGGCAAGGTTACCGCTCAACCCATAGTAGTTAATGCCAGAGGCTTGGACGAAAACGCCGGGGCGTTTATCGGCTGTTTGGATGGCAGAAGCAAGCAAAAGCCCAGGCATGAGGCGCGAATCTAAAAAAGATTGTTTGACTGCGCGCGTCCAT
Source organism: Anaerolineales bacterium (assembly GCA_034434495.1). Classification (GTDB taxonomy): domain Bacteria; phylum Chloroflexota; class Anaerolineae; order Anaerolineales; family Villigracilaceae; genus Villigracilis. The sequence goes on along the minus strand of DAOTZE010000020.1, from coordinate 31,506 downwards.
GGGAAGGTTGAAAGCGACCTCCCCGTTAAGTGAACGACCGCGTCCATTTCATTGATTCTATGCCCCCAACCGTTTGTCGTTTTTGCGTCCCACAAAATCGTTTGGGCATGTGTTATGTTTTGCACACGGCGCGATAAGATAAACACGCGATGACCGTCTGCAAATAAAGAAGCGGCAAGGGCGCGCCCTAAAAACCCAGAACCGCCTGCAATCAGTATGTTCATTTCTAATGTTCCTGTAATACTTTTGGTCTTTTACGAATTATCAAAACTGGATGTATAATTCCGCAGTTGTTGAGGACGAATGAACGAACCCGTTTTAGTGCTCAATGCAAATTTTGAGCCAATTCACGTCTGTTCAACACGCCGGGCAATTGGGTTAATCCTTGCTGGCAAAGCAGGAATGATTGCCAACGGCCGCGGATACATTCGCACCATTACCAAATTAATACCGCGCCCATCGGTCATTCGGCTTGAAATGCAAATTCATCGCCCACGCCCGCGTGTCAAATTAACGCGCCGCGAAATCTTTCGACGCGATAATTATACATGTCAGTATTGCGGGAAGCGAGATTTGCATTTGACGATTGACCATGTGATACCGCGCCATTTGGGCGGCAAACATATTTGGACGAATCTCGTCACCGCTTGTTCGGCTTGTAATCACCGCAAGGGCGGGCGCAAAGTGGATGAAGCGCACATGCACTTAATGAAAATTCCTAAAGAGCCGCCCGCCGACGCCGCCTATATTTTTGGCAAACACTTAAATGAAAATCAGGAATGGGAACAGTATATTTCTGGTTGGTGAAAGATACGCGCTTGCAGGCTGCGTTTAGAAATTGATTTCCATAAAATCTTTCGCCAACTCAACTTCGCCCCGAAAAGCCGATTGCGCCTCCGCCGCCAAGCCGCTTCTTTCATACCTTCCAGTTGGGTAATGAATCAGGAGCATTTTCTTCGCCCCAGCCTTGGCGCCAATTTCGCCTGCCTGCTTAGCGGAAGAATGCCCCGCCGACTCGCCCGTCGCCTCGTGAATTAACAAATCCGCCTCGGCGCTGAGGCGAACTACTTCATCGCATGGCTCGGTATCGCATGAGTACGCAAGGATTTTTTGGCTCTGCGGAAATTGAATTCGCAAACCAATGTTTGGAATCATGTGCCGCACAGGCGAAGCATGGACAATAAAATCTTCACACTCGATTACAGGCGTACCCTCGCGGCTTGGCAAACGATAAAACACCACCGGGAAAAACTGGGGCCACTCTGACCAGTTATACAAATTCATCAGCGCTTCGACGCGCTCTAAGGTGTAATGCAGACCGTAAATATTAAGCGGCTTTTGCCTGCCTAATAACCACATATCCATTAGCAAAAGCGGAATACCTGAAGCATGGTCGGGGTGAAAATGGGTGACGATAATATCAGTCAAACGATGAAAATCTATGCCCGCTTGTTCTAGGCGGACCATTGGGTTGCTTACGCAATCAATAAGCAACATACGCTCTTGCCCCACAACCACCATGTGAGTATTTTCCGCTTTCAATGTTGGCACAGCATTAGAAGAGCCTAAAATTATCACTTTGGGCATACGCTATAATCTTAACGCAAATTTAACGTTTTACACAAACATTCTTTGGGAATTTATAGTTCTTTGCGTCATAAAACATGAGCCTTCAGGCGTTACGTTAAAAAAACAAAAGCGCGGTTAATTCCCCATCACGCGCAACAGTAAACCGGGGGTGATGTGCGCCTCAATTACGGCGGCTATCGCTAACAGCGGCACAATTAAGCCGATAAAAATTTTCATCCAATCGGCAAGTAGCTCTAAAATCACCTCCCCCATGGATTTGCCCACTTGCGGCGTGACCAGCGCCGCGCCAAAATATAAAACCACCGCGCTGCCTATCATCAATGCGGGAATTTCAAAAACGCCGTGCGGGGCCACGCCTGCCAAAAATATAGGAAAGGGATTAATGCCCAGCGCCTCAATCAAAGCGTATAACCCGCCAATTAAGGCGATGTTAACCATATACAACATAATTCCCAACACGCTAAACGAAACCATGCCCGCAAAAAATATCAACGCCACAGCGCGAGTGTTATTCAAAAATAAAAACGGCGCGCTCAAGTGTTTTTGAATATCCGAAAGGTCTGGCAATTCGCCAATTTCGCCAATGCTTTTTTCTAACTCGGCTATTTCTTCGGGCGTGGCAGAAGCAATGGCTTGACCAACGTTCTCTTTAATCCAAGCGTAACTCGCCCAAACGCTTATGCCGGCAATGAAAACAATAAACAACACGGCGGGCAAAATGCGAGTTAAAGAAGCCCTTAGCGTTTTGCTATACCATTCAAAAATTGAAGTCGCCCCGCCTATAAAATTTTTGGCGAAGGTTTTTATAATCCAACGCAGATTAATCGTATCAATTTCGCGTCCGAGCAAATATTCGCGCTGAAAGTGAGCAATGCCCACGCGAATTAACAACAAAGCGATAATCGTCACGCCGGCAATGCCCAGCCATAGCACGCGCTCGTTTCCCCAAAATAACATCACCGCTTCGCCTTGCATCAAAATTGCCACTGGAATAACGATGAAAGAAGCTAATAAATTTGCCGCCTTTACAGAAGTAGATTGCACCGAAATCACAATCGCCGCGCTCACCATTAAGAAAGCGTGCGCAGTGGTGAGCAAGAATAATTGCGTCAGCACAGAAGCGGAGGGCATAGTTAGGTTCTGGCGCGAGACCATAATCAAATACAAAATAATAGATGAATAACTTGCCACAAGAGGCGTAATCACGCCGACCAATAATTTCCCAAAATATAATTGCCAATCGTCAAACGGCGCGCTCAACAGCGGCTCAATCGTGCCGCGTTCTTTTTCGCCCACAAACGACTCTAACGCCACGACTAGCGAAACGGTAATCGGGAAAAATCCAATAATCAAAATGGAAAACGGAACCAATCTATCTAAAATCAAATTCGCTTCAAATTGATTTAAGAAATCCACCGTTTGTTTTGCAAATTCGTTCATCAAAAACGGAAAGCACAAGGTTAAAATCAACATAGGCATTAACACGCGCCAATCGCGCAATTGGTCTTTAAGCTCGCGTTTTGCCACCAGCCAAATCGGTTTGAATTTATTGAACATACTCATATCCCTTCGCCTCAGCCATCGCTTTCAAATACACTTGTTCTAATGTGCGCGTTTCTTCTTGCAAAGCCACAACGGGAATTTTTTTGGAAGCGAATAGATTCAACAACTTGGGGTTCGACTCTTCCGCCGCTTCTACTCTCACCTTCAAACTGTTCGGCGCGCGGGAAATTACCTCTACGCCTGCGGGCAGTTCAAAATCTATGGTTGCAGGTTCGGCAAATTTCACAATATATTCTGGCGCGCCTAACACAGTTCTTTTTAATTCATCTAACGTGCCTTGAATTAAGATTTTGCCGCGATAAATAATGGCAATTTTATCCGCCAGGGCTTCCACTTCCGTTAAGTTATGCGAGCAAATCACAATCGTTCGGCTAGACGACTTAAGCCGCGCAATTTCATCGCGCACAAGTCTTGCCGATTCTGGGTCCATCGCCGAGGTTGGCTCGTCTAACAGCAAAACGCCCGGTTGATGAATCATTGCGCGGGCAAGCGCCAACTTTTGACGCATCCCCTTAGAGTACTCGCCCACTCTGCGTTTGGCGGCATCCATAAGACCAAAATATTCAAGCAAATTGTCGCTGCGTTTTTTGCGCTCGGTCGCCTCTAAACCATATACTTGACCGAAAAAATCAAGGTATTCAAACGCAGACATCCGCATATACAAGCCATGTTGTTCAGTTAGCACGCCTACCGAAGCGCGAACATCGTGCCCGTTCTTCACCACGTCGTAACCCGCCACCCTTGCCCATCCGCGCGATGGGTTAAGCAAGGCGGTTAGCATACGAACGGTTGTCGTTTTGCCTGCTCCGTTTTGCCCCAATAAAGCCAAAATTTGCCCGCCTTGCACCGAGAGGGTCACGCCGTCCACTGCCATAAAATCGTGAAATTGTTTGCTCAGGTCGTTTGTTTCTATCATAAAATTTCCTTTTGGTTATCGGTAATTGGAAAGCAGTCATTAACTATTTGAAGTTTATGCTTTAGAGGTTAAGAAATTGTTTGGCTTCATTGTATTACCCGCCCCTATCTTTTTTCTTGACAACTTCCTTACAGATTTTACGCAAAACGCAGTCGCTTTGCGGCGAGGGCGGAGCAAAAAGCAAATAGCGTCATAAAAAACGCCTGATTAACGTTGATTCCGTTTATGAGCGATACATCGAGCCTGAGGAATTCTAATAAAAAACGAGCAAGAGAGTAAAAAGCGAGGTAAAACAAGAATAGAACGCCTGCCTGAAGTTTGGATGAGAATTTTTTACTTAACCACAGCAATAAAGCGAGATTGATTAAATTGAGAATCATTTCGTAAGCGAATAATGGGTGATAAAACTCAATACGCTCATAACCGCTCAAGCGATATTCGGGTTCAATGTAAATTGCCCAAGGGAGGTTCGTTGGCAAACCATATAATTCTTGGTTGAAATAGTTGGTCAGCCGCCCTAGCGCTTGGGCAAGCGGGAAGCCAAAAGCGAGGATATCGGCAAGTCTCCAAAAGGGTTGTTGGTATTTTCTGCAAAAGAGGTATAACGCCAGCGCCCCGCCGAGAATTGCGCCCGGCATTCCAAAGCCGCCAATCCACAACGCGAGCGCGTCAATGGGGTGCGAAAGATAATGTTGAGTTGTAAGACCAAGCTGAACCGAAGACAGAGGCGGGGTGAAAATATGCCAAAGCCGCGCGCCAATTAATCCCCAAATTGTTAAAGGTAAAAATACATAGTAAATGATTTCAGGATTGTGGTTATATCGTTTGGCTTGATACGCAGAGAGTAATGCGCCGCAAGCGACGCCCAATGCGATGAAGATGCCAGAGCCTTCGTTCAATTTGTTCCTCGTTGTTTTTTCATGCGCTCATGCCCTTGTGCGCGGACGTGGAAAATGCGTTGAAAAGCGGTGATGTTGCCTAAGACGGCGATAAGGCAAACGGCGATAAACGGTTGATTGAAAACCAACAACGGAATTAAAACGAGATAACGTTCAACGCGCGTGAGAATTCCAACTTTGGCTGTGAAGTTTAATCCCTCAGCGCGCGCTTTCACATACGAAACGAACACCGAGCCTGCCGCCGCAATAAATGTGACCATGACGGCTAAGTGATTGTTTTGTTTTAGAAAAAAGTATAACAACCCGCCAAAGGTGATTAACTCGGCGTATCTATCGCTCACCGAATCTACAAATGCGCCAAAGTCGCTGGGTTCGCCGCGCAGGCGCGCCATTGTGCCGTCAAAGGCGTCCACCAAGACGGAGGCGAGTAAAATCCATGCGCCTATGGTGATTTTGCCAATCGCTAGATAATATGCGCCGACGGTTGTGCCAGCCAAGCCTAGTAGGGTGATGGTGTTGGGGTGCAAGCCTGTGCGATTTAAGAACGCGCCAATTGAGTCTAAAACATCTTTGAAGACGATTCTTAATCTATCTGTAAATGTGGGTTTGGGGTTCAAGGTCGTTTCGTTTCCTTTTTCTTTTTTCTTTTCTCTATCAGGTTAGAAAGGGAGAAGAAGTTTCGTTTTTTATTTTTCAGGGTTTTCTTCGTCTAAATCTTCTTCGCTGATTAAGACTTCTCGTTCTTTGCCGCCGCCTTGCGAGGGACCCACTACGCCCATTTTTTCTAGTTCGTCGAGCAAGCGCGCGGCGCGTGGGTAACCAATGCGCAAGCGGCGTTGTAAGAGAGAAGCCGAGGCGCGCTGGCTTTGGCGCACAATTGAAACGGCTTGTTCAATTAAACCGTCGTCTTCGTTTTCATCAGGTTCTTGTAATAATGTTTCCCAAGGCGGGGTTTCGTTGGCTAGCATGTCGGTATTTTTTCGCCAGTGGTCAATTAATCTTTCAATTTCCATATCGGTAATCAACACGCCTTGCGCGCGGATTGGGTTGCCAACTTCTGGGTTTAAGAAGAGCATATCGCCGCGTCCAAGCAACGATTCGGCGCCTGTGTAATCTAAGATGACGCGGCTATCGGTGCCAGAAGCGACTGCAAAGGCTAAACGGGCTGGGAAGTTGGCTTTGATTAAGCCTGTGACGACGTCGGTGGAAGGTCTTTGTGTGGCGACGACTAAGTGAATGCCCGTAGCCCGCGCCATTTGCGCGAGGCGCACAAGGTTGTGTTCGGTTTGGTCTGGCGCCGACATCATCAAATCTGCAAGTTCATCTATTAAGACGACGATGCGAGGCAAAGGTACGCCGTCTTCTTTGCGAGATATTTTACGATTGTAAGCGTCTAAATCGCGGGCATGGGCGGCTTCAAGCAAACGATAGCGGTGTTCCATTTCCACCACCACCCAGCGCAGTACGCCTAAAATTCTTTCGAGGCTGGTTTCCACTTTGCCGTATAAGTGCGGCAAACCGTTGAAGCGAATCAACTCGACCATTTTCGAGTCAATCATCACCATTCTTAATTCTTCGGGGGTGTTGTTCATGGCTAAACATGCCGCAATCGAAGTAATACACACCGATTTGCCAGAGCCAGTGGAGCCTGCAATGAGCAAATGCGGCATACGCGATAAATCGGCAATTAATGGGTTGCCCGAAACATCGCGCCCTAGCGCCAAATTCAAAGGCGCGCCGCGTTTATAAAACGCATCCGATTCAAGCAGGGCGCGCATACGCACAACAGAACTATTGGTATTTGGCACTTCAATGCCAACATACGGTTTGCCCGGCACAGGCGCTTCAATTCTTAAGCGCTGAGCCGATAACGCCAGCGCTAAATCTTTTTCCAGCGAGGCAATTTGCGCCACGCGCACTTTCATTTGTTGCACGTCCTCTTCATCGGTGCCGGGCTTTTTAATAAAGCCCGGTTGCACGGCAAATTGCGTCACCGATGGACCGACGCGATAACCAATGACTGTGGCAGGGATGCCGAATTCGGAAAGCGTTTTCATAATCAAACCAGCGGTTTGATTGATGGTGCGTTCATCGGCGCGCACGGTGGAATCACCGAGCAAAATGCTAAGGGGGGGTAAATCGGCTGGGCGCGGCGGCGGTTTGATTGGCTTCTCTTCTTTTTTGTTGGAAGATTTTAACGAAGTGCGAAACTCAGGCGGGATGAGCGGCGTTTTCTTTTTAGCGGAAGCCGCTGGTTTCTCTTTTTCGATTTTTTCTTGTTTCGCTTCTTCCTGAATTGGAGTTGATACAAACGCGGGGGTAGAATCTCCTGCCAAGTTAATCAAATACAATTCCAGCCAAGCCCAAAAGCCAAAGCCTGTGGCTAAGGTCAGCAGCCAAGAAGCAAGTAATATGAATGTGCCAAGCATAGAGCCTGTTGCATTCCACAATAAGGTAACTAAGCCCCATCCCAAGCGCCCGCCGTCCATGCCTGCTTCGGCGCGGGCTAAATTATTGCCGAAGAGAACAGCCATCATGCCTAAGGTTAGGAGCGAAGCGAGTTCGAGGGCGATGAGGCGAATCCACTTTACGTCTTGTGTGTCGCGGCGCAGCAGGGTGTATCCTAAATATCCAACGCCGAGTAACACAAACACACACCCCCACCCAAACCATAAACGCAAGGCTATGGCTATACTGGAGATGAGGAAGCCTTCGGTGTAACCGAATGCGGCGAGTAAGAAAATAATCGCTAATGAAATTAAAGCGACGCCGAAGGCATCGCGCAAAAAACGACCAAATTGCGAATTGAAGCGCGCGAGTTTATCCAGCCAATCGTTTTGAATGGGCAGTTGGCTTTGTTCGTATTGTTTATGGCGTTTGTGTTTTTGATTCATTTTTGTATTTGCGCCCGTGCGCTATGTTGGATAACAGTTTATTGTTTTTTTAACTCTTCTTCCATTTCAAGAATGGTTTTGGCGACCGCTTCGATGGCAATGCGTTGTTTGCGATACAAATCGGCTTCCGACATTGCCAAGCGCGCGGCGACATCGCGCACTTTGCGCCCTTCGATAAATTTCATTTCGAGAATGTTATATAAAATCCACTCGGTGGTGAATTTTCGGTCGCCGCTGGGTTTCACTTGGTCAACGGCGCGGCGCAATAAAGAACGAAGCGCATTGGCGGGGCTGCCGTCTTCTTGAATGAGGTCTTGCACTACTTGTAATTTTATCAGCGGATTGTTTGTGAATTTCGGTCCGCCCCAATAGTGGGTGAGCGCGTCTTTGACCCAATTCGCTAAATCTGATTCGTGCGGCAGGGGTTGGTCTATGAGGCTTGTTTTTGAGTCGTATCTGCCTGCGGCTCTCATCCGTTGAATCATTTCCACTTGGGGTTGAATATCGGCTAAGGAGCGAAATACAGTTTGTTGTAGTTGACGGTCTTCTAATGCAATGGCGACGCGATTAGCTAGTAACCATAATGATTCGCGTTGGTCGGGTTCCATGGTTTTTTGTTTTTCGGTGTAAGCCACGCCCAGCAAGCCAATTAATGGCGGGGTTTCATCTAAATCCATGTTGGATGTTCTTCTTCGGAATAGGGGAAGTATCCAAAAATTTCCCCATTGAAATTCGTGGCGGGGGTCTCCGTTGGCATGGTTGAGGGCTTCGGTCAGGCTTTCTTGGTCTAGCATAGACCGATTGCCCGCTACAATGAGGGGAGATATAGAGTCGTCATTGAGCGAGGCAACAAAAGCGCAAGGAGATTGGACATGGTCGCGCACAGCGGCAAGAATGGATTCGAGAAATTGTTGCAAGTCGCTTTGGGTTAATAGGCGTTCTTCGATGTTTTGGAGTAAGACAAGTTCTTTGCGGTCTCTGCCAAAAAACAGCCAGCGCTCCCAAAGCGGGGCGGCAAAAGTGATGGCGTGTTCCATGAGTAAAATAGTGGCAACCACCGTAAATGGAACAAAGGCGTTGTAGGGGGTGCCAAAGAATTCGCCGCCACGGCGAACGAGGGTCATCATGGCGAGCGCGGCAGAAGCGGTCACAGGTCCGCGCATAATCCATTTGAAAAGTCGGCTCTTGATGACACGGTCGGGCCATGAAACCCCAAAGAAAGCGACCGCATACGCCATAACGATGACTAAGACCGCCACAATGATATTAATGAGCATGGCGGCGGTCCAAAATATAAATTGATGCTGCGCGGCGAAAGTATAGCCAAACATTAAGTATGGAAATGAGCCCAGCGCTGGGGCTGTGGCGCCAGCCATGAGGTAAATCATGCGGCGGCGCCCGGAACGGGTGAGCATTAAAGCGTAGGCGCGGTAAAAATTAATCGCCGCCCAAAGCATGGCAGCAATATAAAACACGGTGAAAATTTCAGTCCATATCGTTCGTTGCAAATATGGGGCGGGCTTTCCATCAGGGACGATTTCGCCAAGCAAATTGCCTGTAGCAAGTAAAACTAAAAAAACGCTAGCCACCGCATAGATTAAGCGAACGGCAATGCGTCTTCTGCCTCGAGAGGGTTTTCCAGCGGTGACGAGCAAAGCGTCTGATAAATGCAAATAGGCGGCAGGCAAAAAGATAATGCCAAACCATTGCAAGCGCATTAAGACTTCTAAGGTTTGGATGGCTTGCGAATTATCTTGTAAGGCTTCGGCGGTAAACACCACCACCACGCACAACAAAATAAGCGCAAAAGATTTTGCGACTCTGTCTCTTAGGTTAAATGACAGGGAATATAGAAATAAAGAAAAAGCGGTAATCGCAATGCCCGCTGTTAATATCTGGTTAAGCGTTTTAAGCGCCCCCAATACGGTTGCCGACCAGTCGAATATCATAGAGCGCCTTTCGATATGTTCATCTGGTTCATTCGTTTATCTTAAAGTTCATTTGCGCCGCAACCTATCGAATTGCCCAAGCAGAGAGGGAAATTTTGCAACGCTGTCAAGTCATTCATCTTATTTCAATATTTTAGCGAAGAATAAAGCCACATCTTGATTCAGGTAATATTGGTCATTATACCCGCAGAACTCATATCCAAATTTTTGGGCTAATCGAATAGCCGGTAAATTTTTAGACTGCGTTTCAAGAATTAAACGGCGATGAAGACGCGTCTCCGCCCAGCCTTGGGCGGCGGCTAATAAGGCAGAAGCCACGCCGCGGCGACGAAAAGAGGTATGCACCACCAAATCCGTTATCCATACCACAGACGCAGTTCCGCGTTCGAGTAAACAAATATATCCAACGGGGTCTTGCGCCATTAATGCGGTAAACATCATAGACTTGCGCACCCAATCGTCGGCTAAGGCAAATTTATTATGCGGGTATTCGATTTGAATAGAGCGAGGCAAGCGGACTTCTCGAAAGGTAGCCGCCACTTGATTTGAGTCGCGCTTCAATTCTAACTGCCAAACGGAGTCGCTAACCGCGTTATGGTCGAACGCCATGAGTTTTTGTAAGTCAGTCGCCACTGTGGGGCGAAGTTGAATTTCAGACATAAAAAATTTCCTATTGATAAACGATTATTGCGAAACAACGCGCACCGGCACAATACAGGCCGGCAGTTCAACGCCTTGATTATCCACAACGACTAAACGCAGTTGATAGTCGCCGGGGGTAAGCGCGGTTGTGTTCCACGCGCCTAAGCGCCCTTCATTGACAACTTCTCGCCCGGCGGCAATGGTCGCCCAGGCTTCGCTTCCAACGGGGGCTACTTCATATTTATAAAACCCAAAATTGGGAATATTGGCTGTGCCTGTGATTTCAATTGCGCCTGAAATTTCATCGCCAGGTTGTGGGAATGTAATGGAAATTTGATTCGGCGCGCACCCGCTGGCATTGAATGCCGTTGCGCCGGCGGGCGCGAGGGCAAACTGGGTTTGCATTTCTGGAGATAATGTGCCAGTGGGCGTGGAGATAAAATCTAACGTAGGCGTTGGCACAAAAAAATTCGCTGGGAAGCTAGGAATGATAAAAGACACAATAAAAAACTCTGCGCAAAATAAAATAACAATTACAGCGGAAATAGCCGCCGAGCGCGCCAGCCGACGAGCCGAAAATTCGCGCTCTAAACTAAAAACGGCAATGCGCCATTCGCGCCACGAGCGCCACAACCAGCGGAATGAAAATAAACCGCCAATTGCCAGCAAAATATAAATCAACGCCTCGTAGGTGTCGAGAAATCTATAAAACTCTACCATGGGAGGTGTAACTTAAAGTCCGCGCAACACGCCGCGAATGATGGTTTCAATTTTGGGGGTGATAACTTTGCCTGCCTCAATCACTTCTTCATGCGTGGTAATGGTAGAGCCGTCTAAGTTGGCTTTATTGCTAATGCCAGAAATGCCCAAAACGCGCATACTGCCATGTCGAGCCACAATCACCTCTGGCACGGTGGACATGCCAACGGCATCTACCCCAATCAAACGCAAAAAGCGTAAATCGGCTGGGGATTCAAACGAAGGTCCGCTTAAACCAGCGTACACGCCTTCTTGCAAAGCGATATGATTTTCTTTCGCAACCTTGCGCGCCAAATCGCAATACGCGCGGTCGTATGGTTGACTCATATCGGGGAAGCGCGGTCCAATTTCATCAAGGTTGGGTCCCATTAATGGGTTTAACCCCGACATGCCCATTAAATTTAATTGGTCGGTAATGAGCATCACGTCGCCTGGGTTAAAGTTTGGGTTCACTCCGCCCGCCGCATTGGTGACAATGAGATTGGGGATATTTAATCGTTGCATCACCCGCACAGGCAAAGTGCATTCGCCCATTGTATAACCTTCGTAATAATGAATCCGCCCTTGCATCACCATCACAGGTTGCTCTTCTAATTTTCCAATCACAAATCTACCCACATGCCCATGCACAGTGGAAACGGGAAAGTTGGGCAAATCGCTGTAGGGGATGTACGTTGCCTCCGCGACTGAATCAGCCAGCCCGTTTAAGCCTGAGCCGAGAATAATCCCAACGCTGGGTTGGATTGAAATTTGTTTTTTTATTTTGTGGGCAATTTCATCAATTTGTTGGAGGGAAATAAATTTTTGCATTTGGCAAACCTATTTTCATAAATTTGCAAACGGCGTTAACCCCATTGCCAATTTGCGAAGAGATTATACCCGCTTTTTTAGAGTAGATAAATTCTCTCTCTTATGCTATCCTCTAGCCCAATGCGTCATCCATCTGAGAACAGTTTTAATATTTTTGCCTCATTAATTTTAGGCGGTTTGGGCGTCAGTCTATTACTGATTCCGCGCGCATTAAACATCATCTCACCCTATCAACCTATATTTGACATGATGATTCTAGGGGCGGTTAGTTTTGCGGTCGCCTTGTTGCTGCAAACATTAAACGTTTTGAATTGGCCAGCGCGCAAAGCGCGGGGGTTACAATTATTTTCAAGCGTTTTGCTGATTGTATTTTCGATTTTATATTTTCGGAACGGCTTTTGGATGGAAGCGACGCTTCTAGCCTGCGCTGGGCTGGTTCAATGTACCCTCATCTTCATCTCTTCCTCGCCGCGCTTCTTCAGTTTTGACGCGCTACATTTTACATTTGCGTTATCTGGCTTTGCCACAGGCATTTACCTAGCCGTTGCCAAAATCGACTCCGCGCAATTAAGATGGGCGGAGTATATTCCACATGTGGGGGTTGCTTTTTTTGTCATCTCGTTCATTGCGGCAAGCGCATTAATCATGCCGCCGACAAAATACACAAAACACATCTTGCGCTTACAAGCCCTGCCATGGGGCGCATGGTGCTTGATATTTGTGCCGTCCAATTATGGCGCAAACTTGATTGTGCCGATTGTGTTTATTGGGATGATTCTATTCGGCGATTTACCCCGCTGGGAACAAATGCGCGTGCCGCAAGACGACATCCTCGGGCGCAGGATTGTCTTAATCGCCTGCACCATTGAATTCGCCGTTTTGATATTTATCAGCGCCTTATTGTTTGTTTTAGACCAAGCCATCGGACTGCAAAATAACGCCTTAGTTACAGGGCATGAAGCGGCGTTTATATTTTTTACGCTCTTCACAGCCGTTGTGTATTTTGAAGGGGTGACTATCCTTATCACCATGAATGGATTAATGAAAGAATTAAACAAAAGCGAAGAGGCGCCGGAACAAAGCGCCAACAGCGCCGAAGACGCGCTTTCTATATGGAACACGCGCTTTGGCAAATACGTGAAGCCTTTTATCCTTTCACGAGAAGGGACGCGCCTAAAACTCAACGCGCAAGCCGACCAATTAAATATCCTCTCGCAACAAATTGCCAACGAAAAAAAACGCAACGCGCAATTAACCCTGCTCATGGAATTAAGCCAGCAACTTGAAAATCAATTAGACCAACCTGTGTCTTCCCAGTTAGCGGTCAACACCCTCGACCGCGCCTTAAGTTGTTCGCTGGTCACCGTTTTCGTCCACGAACCTGAAAAACAAGAATTTATGATGCTCGCCGCCGCAGGAGAAAAAATTAATTTAGCGCCGCCGGGGTATCGCCAAAATTCCTCCGTTGGTTTGCTTGGCAGAGCGTTTCGGCAGCGAAAGACGCAAATTGTCAACGACTTACGAAGAGACCCAGACTACATTCAATTTGAAGGCGAAAAGAGTTTATCAGCGGTTGTCATTCCATTAATATCCAACGGGCACGTGCACGGCATGATTGCGTTCAACAGCGAGCAACTAAACGCCTTTAGCAGTATTGACGTCGGCTTAGCCGAAGCGGTAGGCGCGGAATTAATTCGCGCATGGGAGCGTTCTGGTTACCATCAAAGGTTAATGAACCTGATTCAAGCGGGCAGTCAGTTCTCTTCCGTAGTAGACCCAACCTCCACCGCGCGCGACGTCGCCTCGGCGACAAGAGAAATTTTACAAGCGCGTTTTACCTTTGTGCATATTCAATTAGGTCAAGAAAGAAATTTTATTCAGAGCGCCTCATCGGGCAACGCGCCGCACTTATTAAGTTCTTTAGAAAAATCGCTCAATTCCGAAGAGTTGCTTCAAATTATTTTTCAAGCCGTACAACCTTTTCGCATTCGCGATATCCGCAAGTACCCCGCCACAGCGCACCTTTCGATTGATACCCCCAACTTACGCAGTATGCTGGCAATTCCAATTCGCTGGCATCAAGTAAACATCGGGGCGATATTCGCATTCGGCAAACAAAATGAAGTCTTCTTTACGGAAAACGACGAATCGCTCGCCGAATTAATTGCCATTCAAGCCGCCGGCGCGTTTGAAAGCGCGTGGCTGCAACAAGAATTACGTTCCTCATTACGCATTACGTCTTTGCTCTATCGCTTAAGCAACCAAATTATTCAAGCCGAAAACTTAGAAGAAGCGGCTATAGATATTGCCCAAACCGCGCATAAACTTTCCAGAAGCGCCGCCACCGGCATTGTGCTATTGAATATAGACGAAAGCGTCGCCGCCGAAGCAAAAATAGAAGAAGGGCAAATTGTGCAGGGGTCTCGCCACCCAATGAAATTAATTAAAGACGCGATGAACGCAGGTCAATTGATTTACTTCTCTCAAGGGCAGTCGGGAATCCGCAGTTGTATTCCCATCAAAACGCCGATTCGAAACTATGGCGCAATCTGGATGGAATCGCCCGACGACCAAACCGACAACCCCGCCGCCAACCCAAACGATATGCAAGCGCTGGTAAACCAAGCCGCCATTGCCCTAGAGCGCTCATTGTTATTGGCAGAATCTCGCCGCCAAGCCATAGAAATTAAAGCCGCGTACGACACCCTCGAAGAAACCTACGACCAAACCCTCGCCTCCTTAATCTCCGCCCTAGACGCGCGCGATAAAGAAACGGAAGGGCATAGCATTCGCGTTAGTTACATGGCTGTAAAACTTGGCGAAGCGCTTAAATTTTCTAACGAACAATTAAAAGTTTTAGAACGCGGTTCGCTATTACACGACATTGGCAAAATTGGCATCAGCGACGCCATTTTGCATAAGCCCGGCAAACTTACGGATGAAGAATGGAAAATTATGAAACTTCATCCAGATATTGGCGCAAAAATTGTCGAAGGCATTCCATTTTTAGAAGATACCATCCCCCTCATTCGCCATCATCAAGAACGCTGGGATGGAACAGGATACCCCAGCGGATTAAAAGGCGAAGAGATTCCAATTCTGGCGCGCGTCTTTGCCGTGATAGACGCGTTTGACGCGCTCACCAGCAACCGCCCCTATCGTCAAAAAATTTCTACCGAAGAAGCGCTTGCCTACTTACGCGAAAAAGCAGGCATTTTATTTGACCCGCACATTGTGGACGCTTTTGAAAAAATGATTATCGAAGACCCGCAAATCATTGCGGTTTCAGATTAGCCAACGCTAACGCCCCGAAGATTTCTTCAAACCTTCAGGGCGTTCACTACTTCAAAACTTTCTTAAACGCTTCAATTGTTTTTTCCACGCCTGCATCGTCCACCCAATAATGCGTCACCAACCGAAAACGGCGCGGCGACGCCCAATCCACCAACACGCCATATTCTTTCATTGCTTCAATGATTTGATGGTCGGTTAAAGGAACATGATTGGCGATTTTGAAATAAACCATATTCGACTGCGGCTCCGCTTCTAATACCAAACCTGAAACCTGCTTCAACCCCTTATACAGATTCTTCGCCCGAACATGGTCTGCGCTTAAGCGCTTCGTCATCTTCTCCAATGAAATCAACCCCGCCGCCGCAATCACCCCCGCTTGGCGCATCCCCCCGCCCAACATCTTCCTCAAATGCCGCGCCCGAGCGATAAATTTTCTTGAGCCAACCAACACCGAACCAATTGGCGCAACCAACCCCTTGCTTAAACAAAACATCGCCGAATCGGCGGGCTTTACCAATTCTTTTACATCTACGCCTAACGCCGTTGCCGCATTAAAGATTCTTGCTCCGTCAATATGCAGCGCCAAATGATTTTCCTTCGCAATCTTCCCAACTTCATTTGTATATTCCACGCTCAGCGGAACGCCCCCGCACACATTCTGCGTATTTTCAAGGCAAATCAATCTCGTAATTGCATGATGCACATCTTCGCTTTGAATAGCCGCGCGAATATCGTCTAACGCCAACGTCCCGTCTTTTTGATTTGGAACTGGGTGCGGTTGAATGCCGCCCAACGCCGCCATGCCTCCCGCTTCGTTCATATAAATATGCGATTTATCGCCCAAAATCACTTCATCGCCGCGTTGACAATGCGCCATTAACGCAATCAAATTCCCCATCGTGCCTGAAGGAACAAACAACGCTTCTTCTTTACCAAGCATTTCCGCCGCTTTTTCTTGCAATTGATTCACAGTTGGGTCGTCCATATACACATCGTCGCCCACTTCCGCTTCCGCCATCGCTTCGCGCATTTCAGGCGTAGGCTTGGTTACGGTGTCAGAACGTAAATCTATATAATCTTCACTCATACCTCTTCACCTCTTCCAAAACCTTCTTCAATTCTTCTGGCAACTCCGCTTCAAACATTCGCGGAGATGTTTCATTCGGCAAAATTATCTTTAAGCGGTACGCATGCAAAAAATGGCGTTTTATTTCAACGGTTGGGCGTTTCTTCCCATAAACAGAATCGCCCACGATTGGACACCCCAAAAATTGACAATGCAAACGAATTTGATGCGTTCTTCCTGTGAGCGGATGAAATTCCAGCAATGTATGATTTTTAAACGACTCCAACGTCTTATATTCGCTAACGGCTTCGCGCCCTTTCTTTTCTGAAACAATTGCCATTTTTTTTCTATGGCTTGGGTCTCTGCCAATTGCCGCCTCTACCCTACCCGCTGGCGTGGGAGGTTTTCCATCTACCAAAGCGAGATATGTTTTTTCTACAGTTCGCAACCGAAACTGGTCTTGCAGCCAACGATGAGCCTGCTCGTTTTTCGCCAACACAATTAAGCCAGAAGTATCTTTATCCAAACGATGCACAAGCCCAGGTCGCTCTTCGCCGCCGATTCCTTCCAAATCAGGGTCATACCCTAACACGGCATGAACAAGCGTCCCCGACGCATGACCCGCCGCAGGGTGAACCACCATCCCAGCCGGTTTATTAATGACAATCAAATCGTCGTTTTCAAAGATAATATCCAAAGGAATTTGTTCGCCCATCAACCCGCTCGGCGCAGGCGGCGGAATTCGCACTTGAATTTCAAAACCGCTTTCAAGCATTTGCCCCGCTTTTTTTGCAGGCGCATTATTAACCAAGACAAAACCATCGGCAATAAGCCCTTGCACACGCGCGCGAGAAAACTCCGGCAAACAAGTTACTAAAAATTTATCTAATCGCTCAGAGCCTGTTTCGCTAAAATAAAAAGTTTCAACCCGTTCATTATTCACTTTTTCGCTTCTCACTGATGACTATCAACCGACAACTGTTCGCCGTTCTCTACTTGCTTATTGGCTTTTTCTTTCCGTTCCTGAATCCACACCCCAAGCAACAAAATCACAACGCCAATCGAAATAGAAGCGTCGGCGATGTTGAATACAGGGAAAGCGCCGACGGAAATAAAATCGGTCACCTCGTTATTTAACAAACGGTCAATTAAGTTCCCCGTCGCCCCGCCTAATTGCAACCCCAGCGCAAATTTCAAATAGAAACTTTCTTTTTCCACTTGCGGGTAATAATAAATAATCGCGCCAATCACAAGAAACGCCAAAATCTTGAAAACCTGATTGCCGTCCTGAAACATACCAAACGCCGCGCCGCTGTTGCTCCAATGCACAAACCGCGCATACGGCGTTAACCAACTCAACCATTCTGGCATCCATTGGCTTCCAAATGGAATATGCTCGCGCACTAAGGCTTTCGTCCATTGGTCTAAGCCAATAGAAACCCCCGCCACGCCAAATAAAATTAAATAATCTCTCAATTTAGAATTCAACATACACCTCATTATGAATACCGCCTAACAGGTTGATGAAAACATATTAAAGTTACAAAAACCTTCGCAATGTTTCGCATAAACGCTTCCGAAAAACCTGTCAGACGTTTTACGATAGGGCGATAATTTTACCTCACATACACACGCGGCACGCGCGCGCTAATGTTCGTCATAACTTCATATTCATTTGTGCCAGTCCAATCCGCAAAATGTTCAACCGTGATTTGATTGCCCAATAAAATTACATCATCGCCCACTTTTACGTCGTCGCCTTCCACATTGACCATAAACTGATCCATGCAGATTCTGCCAACCTGCCGATAGGGTTTCCCATTAATGATGACTCGCGCTTGATTGGTCATCCGCCGAAAATATCCGTCGCCATATCCGCACGGGATAGTGACAATGCGCTTCGGACTCCCCTCCACTTGATACAACGACCCATAACTAATACTCCGCCCCGGCTGTGTGATTTTGCTATATGCCACTTTAGATTTCCACGTTAGGGCGGGTTTCACATCAATTTTCTTTTCAATGTTCCGCGATGGGTAAACGCCATAAAACAAAACGCCAGGGCGAACCATATCCAAATGCGCATCGGGTAAGTTTAAGATTCCGCCAGAATTGCACACATGACGAAGCGGCGTAGGCAAACTTCGTTTTTCATAAAATCGTAAAACTTCTTGAAAACGTTCGAGTTGAAGCGTTGATTCAACAAAACCGTCATTGCGAGCCGAAGCCCGCGCTAAATGGGTAGGAGTTTGCTTTGCCCCGCCGCTGGATAACTCTGCTTGGGAGGGTGCGGTTTCTGAATTTGCTAAATGGGTGTAAATCCCTTCAATTTGCACAAATTGACTACACGAAAGAGATTGACCCAAGAATTCTTCGGCTTCGTATTCATGCACACCCACGCGCTCCATGCCTGTATCAATTTTCAAATGCACCTTAATCGGCTGACGACGAGAAAATGCCAAATGGTCTGTAGCAGTTAACAGGTCGGGCGATGAAGCGGTAAGCGTTAAGTCATATTCAAAAAAAAGCGGCAGTTGTTCAATTAAAGTTCCGCCCGCAACCAAAATCGGTTTTGTAATGCCAAGTTGGCGAAGATGAATCCCCTCCTCCACAAGCGCAACGCCAAAATAATCGGTATGCGGTTCAATAAACGGCGCAACGCCATCCACGCCATGACCATAGGCATTGGCTTTAACCATCACCATCATTTTCGTTTTGGTGTGCGCGCGAATATTTTGCAGGTTTGTTTTTAGTTGGTTAAGGTTTACTTCGAGAAACGTTGGGCGCATAATAAATAACCGTTGTTACGCGCCTCCCGAAGGTTTTGATTTTCAATAAGGTTACTCTCAAAAGACCTTGAGGGCGCTGTGCGTAAGTGGCTTATAAATAAAACAGACGGTTAACCGTCTGTTTTATTTTACTGCATCATGCCGCATTACAAGCGCAAATTATGTAATGGTTTTACATCGCGCCGTGAATTGCGCCCATCACAAGGAATGTAACGAGATGATTCCCCGCTTCATATAGCCAAGCACGGACCCTATCCGCAAACAGTTTGTTGGTTAAGCTAGATGGAGCAATAAAACCAAGCCACAACCAAAAACCTGTTAGCGCGCCAGATAACCAATTCCCTGCGCCCATAGCGTCGGTTATAAATCCCATAAATATAGCTTGAACAAGAGAAGCGGCTATCACGCCGCCCCATGTCGCCATCATGCCAGCCGAACTTCCTTTAGACATATCTTGCATATCTTTGTCTGTTTTGCCAATAGCTTTCCACCATGTATTAAAAAATACTTTTGGGCTAAACCACACGCTACCTATCGCCATGCTGGCTACAAGGCATAAAACAACCGCCAACCAATTTATTGAACTGAAATCCATTTCTGCCTCCGTTTTATTTCAATTGACGCACGCCAATTTGATAAAAGGATTATACCAGAAAATTTGTTCTAATTTAAGCCTGTTTATTAAAATTAATAAAATGGTCTATTTTTTTTACAAGGAAAAATATTGTGGGGGTAAGCCGAATGATAGATTTGGCTTAGAATATCGCCTTTTCAAGAAAATACCGCCATTTGTTTTTATACAGTCGAACCCAATACATAGGTTGCGAGTCGGTCGCAAACGTGCGTTTGTATGGAGAGTCGCCCGCTAGAAAGTCGTATGTTTTCATGTTTTTTTTAGCGTTATGCAAAATTGCCAAATAATGAGAAACTAAACCTGGGCGATAATGATTATTTTCTTGATATTGAAAGCCGCTTTGATAAAACAGCGCGTCGCCGTTATAAACGAATGAATAAATATAACCAATATCCATTTGGTCGGCGTAAATATGCAAAAGTTGAATTTCATTTTTTGAAAATCTTTTTTTAATCAGGTCTTTGTGAAATTGATATAAATACTCGTTTGCAAACGCGCCTGCCCAACCTCTTTTCTTCCATTCAGCCTGATGATAATGGGCTAATTGGTCGAGAAAGGCAAGCGCTTCTTCTATCGAAGCCGCTTCATGAACATGAATATTTCCATGAGATTGATATTGCTTTAACGAACGGCGGATTTGACTACGCCGATTGGCGCTAAGCGATTTCAAAAAATCCATATTATCGTCGCGGATTTTTTGCAGGTTTACAAAAAAAGAGTTTGTTTCCTCGCTTAATAATATGAAGTAATCTTTTGGCTGTTGGCTAAGAATTTGAAAATCGGATACAAATTTATGAGTGACGCCGGATAAAATCAATTCATCCCAACTAAGGTTAAGCAAATAACGCAAGATGACGTCAAAATTTACAACGGCGGAAGAATCATACAAGATTGAATTGTATTCAATATACAAATTGTCATAATAATGATTCGCGGTGGCGTTTAGGGCAAGCGAAACGGTTGGCAGGAATTTATATTTTCTACTTTTACGCTCGCCCAAAAAAAACGCCGCCACAGGCTGTTGATTTTGGTAACCGACGTGGAAAGTGATTTTAGAATCAGGCGGCAGGCTTTGTAACCAAACGGAAACCCAACCCCATGAAGTGAAATAACCATGCGGCGAGCGTTTTTCTAAATCTAGCCATATTTCTTGGGTTTTCTCAAATTCCGAAAAAGGATTGTGCGTCTGAAAAGTGATTTCGCCTTCAGGTTGGTTGGTCATACCAATATTATATCTTCCCGGCAACGTAATCCAGCACGTCAATCTTGGTGAGTATGCCAATGGGTTTATTTTGCTCCACAACAATCAACGCCAAACCAGCGGTTAACGAAGGCATGGCTTCTTCCAACAATGTTTCAGGCGGAAAGACGGCGCTGGCTTTTTGAATGAGCGAATCAATCGGTTCTTCATGGCTGTGGTCATGTTTTTCTAGCAAATGATTGAGCAAATCTACTTCTTCAATGAGACCTTTCAAATTTCCATCTGCATCCACCACTGGCATTTGCGAGACTGCGTTTTGGTGCATAACATTGACAACTTTGCGAATGGAGTCGCCCAGCGTGGCGGTGAGTAACTGTTTGTTTGGCTTGGCAAGTAAAAGGTCGCCCAGAGCCGTTTCTCCAAACTCCATGCTGAGGAAGCCAAACTCTCGCATCCATTTATCGTCGTAAAATTTTGAAAGATAACGAGAACCCGAATCAGGCAAAATCACAACGGGCAAACGGTCGCCCGATAACTTTTTACAATATTTGATAGCGCCCGCAATCGCCGAGCCAGAAGACCCACCCGCAAAAATGCCCTCTTGGCGCACCAATTGACGCGCCCATAAAAACGATTCTCGGTCGCCGGCGCGTTCAATCGCATCCACATAATTAATATCCATTGTAGAGGGTAAAAAGTCCTCGCCAATGCCTTCCACTTTATACGTTTTCGGGTACGCCCCCGGCGGAATCTTTCCTTTGTTTTGCCAAATTTCCGTAAGGATTGACCCTTCAATATCTACGCCGACAATAGTGATATTGGGGTTTTTTGATTTAAGATAACGCCCCACGCCTGTAATCGTTCCGCCTGTGCCAATGCCAATAATCACATCGGTCACTTTGCCGTCGGTTTGCTCCCAAATTTCAGGACCAGTGGAAAGTTCATGCGTCATTGGGTTATCAGGGTTGTGATATTGATTGGCTAAAATCGCATTAGGGGTTTCGCGCGCAAATTTTTTGGCAACTTCATAATAAGAGCGCGGGTCATCAGGCGCGACCGCCGTAGGCGTGATAACTACTTTTGCCCCATAAGCCCGAAGTAATAAAATCTTCTCATTGCTCATTTTATCGGGCATAACGAAGATAGTTTTATAGCCTTTGAGAGCCGCCGCAATTGCCAAGCCTACGCCTGTGTTGCCCGATGTGGCTTCGACGATTGTTCCGCCTGGTTTAATTTCGCCGCGTTTTTCAGCTTGCTCAATAATATTCGCCCCCACTCTATCTTTAACAGACCCGCCCGGGTTCATAAATTCTAATTTTGCATATAACGCTACGGGTAAATCTTTGCCAATTCTCTCCAGCCGAACGAGCGGCGTGTTCCCCATCGCGCCTAGCACATTACCGAACACTCGTTTTTCTTTTGATTCTGGTAAAACAATCATTCTCTCTCCTTGGGTAGGTTTGAGAATATTTTACCTCACAAGAGAAAGACCTCCGAGATTTTCAAACCTCGGAGGTCTCCAAGTTTAACAATGACAAAATTATTGAATTGTGAAATTAACCGTTGCGCTCAATGCCCCGTTGAAAAAGATTTCAACCTGATAAGTGCCTGCGGGCCAACCGCCATCGGGCGCGGGGAAGAAGAAGTAAATGGTCCCATTAAAGGGCGCATCCGCTTCGCTGACGGTAATATCCGCTTCATCGAGGAAGAAATTCGGCTCTAAGCCCTCGGCGTTCACCGCCGTCCAACGTGAGGTAACCACATTGCCAGCCGCGCCATTGGCTAAATCGCTCACCACATAGACGGTGTCAAACGCGCCAAACGTAGAAGAAGTTTGCAAACCGTCTTGGTCAAACGAAGTGCGAGTATTACTCAAAGACGGCTCGCCAGCCGCGCAGGCTAATTGAGCGGCAATCAACATGACCGCCGCCAAAAAAATTGAAAACTTTTTGATATTCATACAAGCATTCTCCTTTGAAATAATAAGCGGCAATGTACCGCTGATAACCAGATTATACATCACAAGCGAATAAAATCTCTCCCCTATTCGGGCTACTATTCTATTTCCACATAAATTCTTTTATTGACGGACCCTTTGCTTTTATAATCCACCACGCGAATCTTCCCCACCTCAGCCGTATTCCGAACATGCGTGCCGCCGTCCGCTTGCAAATCTAACCCCACAATTTCCACCGTGCGCACTTCAGCGATGCCCTCAGGTAAGAGATTAATTTTTGTGCGGATTAAATCTGGAATTTGGAACGCTTCTGCCCTCGGCAGAATCTTCACCTGCACATCGCTTCCTTTTTGGACCTCGAGATTGATTCTGCTCTCTATTTCTTTGACCAACTCCCCGCGCATCGATTCAAATTCAAAATCCATCCTGCCTTTAAGCGGCTCCATATCGCCGCCAGTCACCTTTGCGCCATAATCCCGCCAGACCACGCCGCATAAGATATGCATAGCGGTATGCGTACGCATCAGTTGGTATCGCCGCGCCCAGTCTAAAGTCCCAAATGAAGCGGCGCCGGGCGCAGGCAACGGTTCACTTCCAGAAATAAAGTGATACACATCATCCCCTTGTTTTTTCACCTTTTCCACAACATACAGAACATCATTAATTTTCAAAGTTCCAAAATCGCAAGGTTGCCCGCCCCCGCCGGGGTAAAATGCAGTTTGGTCTAACACAATGGCGCGGGTTGCCAAATCCACAGAAACTACTTGGGCTGAAAATTCTTTCAGATACGAATCGGCTTGATAAAGTAGTTTAGTCATAAAACTATTTTATACCGATTTAGACAACCTCAAAAGGGCTGGCTGAGAAAATATATAAAATAAACGCTCTCGGCTGGCTTTCACACCGCCGAGCCTATATACTCGACTATAGCGGTTTGCGCGCAAAAAAATTTCCTCAACCCGTTCAAACCGCCACTTAGATTAGGGTTCGATTAGAAGAAACAAGACTGCTTGACTTTCGCTCTTCATTTATTGTATAGTATTGACGGCAGTAAAAAAGGCACCGCCGCAGGGCTGTGTCTTTTCTTTGCGAAAATTTCAGAACAAAATTTTACTTTTGAGGAGAGGCAATGATTAAAGTTAGTGGTCTCACGAAAGACTACGGCGCACGCCGCGCCATCCACAATCTAAATTTCGACGCCCAACAGGGCGAAATTGTGGGCTTTCTCGGTCCAAACGGGGCTGGGAAAACAACGACCATGCGCATCTTAACAGGCTACATGCCGCCCAGCGACGGCGAAGCGATTGTAGCGGGCTACGATGTAGTCGAAGATTCGCTTGAAGTTCGTAAACGCGTAGGGTATTTACCCGAAACCGTGCCTTTGTATACAGATATGGTTGTTTTTGATTATCTGAAATACATGGGCGAACTACGCCAAATCCCCAACGTAGAAGACCGCGTAGACGAAGTTTTAGACATGGTCGGCTTATCAGACCGCGCGCAAGGCTACATTGGTAATTTGTCTAAAGGGATGCGCCAAAGAGTTGGGCTGGCGCAAGCCTTATTGCACAGACCCGAAGTGCTGATTTTAGACGAACCCACCATCGGCTTAGACCCCAACCAAGTTGTAGAAGTGCGCGAATTGATTCGTGAAATCGGCAAAGAAAAAACCGTTTTACTTTCCACCCACCTACTGCACGAAGCCCAAAACTTATGCGACCGCGTCTTAATCATCAACAAAGGCAAAATCGTAGCCGAAGACACAACCGAAAACCTGCAAGCCCGCCTGCTCGGCGCGGAACGCGTAATCGTCAAAGTGCGCGGCGACGGCGATGGCTTGGCTGAAACCATTAAAGAAGTGAAGGGCGTTCGCAAAATTGAAACCCTTGAAGATGGTGTAGTCGAATTTGAGTTTGCATCTGGTAAAGACTTACGCCCCGAAGTCGCCAAACAAGTCATCAAATCTGGTTATGATTTACTTGAACTTCGCCCGCTCGGTATGAGCCTCGAAGAAATCTTTATCGAACTCACCAGCGGCGATAGCAAAAAGAAGTAGAGGGAAGCATGAATAATATTTGGACAATCGCAAAACGCGAATACGATAACTACTTTAACAGCCCATTGGCTTATGTGGTAATGCTTGCCATCCTCTTGCCTTTGGGAATTTACTTCACGCTCATTTTATTATTTAGCTCGCAAAACGCTTATTTCGGCGGAGGCGCCGCGCCAGACACATTACAAATCAACTGGCTATTTGTATTTTTGATGGTGTTCCTCGCCCCGGCAATTACCATGCGCCTCATCTCTGACGAAGCGCGTATTGGCACACTCGAACTCATGCTCACCGCCCCTGTCAAAGATTTTGAATTTGTGGCAGGCAAATGGCTGGGCGCATTGATGTTTGTGCTTTCAACGGCAGTCGTCACATTAATCTTCCCGATTGTGTTAAACAACTTTGTATCGCCCGGGTTAGATTGGATGAAAGTCCTGTCGTCTTACATTGGCTTGATTCTCGTCTCCTCTGCCATGTTGGCATTGGGGGTTGGCATCTCAGCCATATTCAACAATCAATTCGCCGCCTTTTTCGTAACGCTCGGCTTGTTCTTCTTCTTATGGTTTTTCGTGAACATGCCCGTCAACTTATTGCCTACTGGCGGCGAAATTCTAAACTACTTGAGTCTGTCTTATCACTTCTCGCAAAACATCAATCAAGGCAACATGACTCTCGCAGGCATCGTTTACTACTTAAGTCTTACCGCGTTGGGCTTATTCATCGGCACCACCGCAATTGAAATTCGGAGATGGCGCTAATGGCTGGCAAAAAGAAAAATCCTAATGCACAGTACGCATTCATTGGGCTAATCGTCGCTTTAATTGCCTGTATTGCAACAGGTCTGATTGGCTCTGCAAATGTATTAACTGGTATTGGTATGTTCACCTTACCAGAAGAACAACTGGAAGGCTTGAACCTCGCATTCCAAATCAGCATCGGAGTGATTGCACTCGGACTCGCAACATACGCAATTCTCGCACCAGACTCTGTCCGCCGCTTTCTTACGGGCAGGCAGGCTCGCTACGGTTCAAATTCTCTCATCCTCACGCTTGCGTTTCTCGGCATCATCCTTGCCGTAAATTACATTGTCTATAACAACCCAGATTTACTCGGCTCCCCATGGGATTTCACCGAAGACAAATCGAACACGCTTGCCCCAGAAACATTACAAATCCTCGCCACACTGCCAGATAACGTCTCTGCAATTGCATTCTACTCACAAGCCATTAACAGCGAACCCGCAGAAGAACTTTTGCAGAAATTCAAAGAAAACAGCAACGGCAAATTTGATTACACCTTCGAAAACCCCAATACCAACCCCATCCGCGCGCGCGAATTAGGCATTACAGGCGATGGCAAAATCCTATTACAAATGGGCGACCTAAAAGAAATCGCCTCCTCCGCCACAGAAACCGAACTTGCCCGCGCCATGATTCGACTCATCAGCCCCGAACCGCGCGCCATTTACTTCCTTGAAGCGCACGGCGAAGCCACATTCAACCCCGCCGACGAACGCAGTTACTCCGTCGCCAAAAGCACTCTCGAATCAAAAAATTACACGGTTAATACGCTAAACCTCCTAACCAATAATTCCATTCCAGAAGACGCGCAAGTCATTGTCGTGGCAGGTCCACAAAAACCGCTTTCACAAGACGAAGTGGACCTACTCAAAGAATTTGTAGATAGCGGCGGCTCTTTAATCGTCATGCAAGACCCAACGCTCTTAACCGAGTTTGGCGATTCGCGCGACCCGCTTGCCGAATACTTACAAGAAGACTGGGGCATCGCCTTAAATAACGATGTTATCTTAGACTTCAACAGCCAAAACCCATTTGTGGCTATCTCCGATAGCGCCAACGTTCACCCCATTACCCAAAACCTAAGCCAAAACTACGCAATCTACATGCCGAACGCCAGAAGCCTCACCGCCACCCCGCTAGACTCGTTAGATATCGTCACCACGCCGCTCATCCTCACCTCAGAAAACTCATACAGCGAAATCAGTTTGACCGAAGAAGCGGAAAGCGGCTATCAATATACAGACGGCACAGACACCCCCGGCCCCTTAGTGATGGCAGTGGCTGGAGAAAACCTCACCACCAAAGGGCGCGTATTAGTCACAGGCAACTCGCTCTTCGCCATTGACGTAAACTTTGACGTGTATGGCAACGGCAACTTCTTCATCAACTCAGTAGATTGGACTGCCGAACAGGAAAACTTAATCAACCTCACCACTCGCCAACAAACCACACGAGTCTTCATCCCGCCGCAAGGCTGGCGCTTCTTACTTTTAGCGGTTGTTTCCATTGTCGTCATCCCCGGCATGGTCGTATTCTTTGGCGTCTCCTCGTGGATTGCCCGACGAAGAAGAGGTTAAACAATATGGCTCGCAAAACTACAAAACCAACCACACCAAAAACAAGCAAAAAACACACAACGCCTAAAACCAATAAACCGATATTTCGCACAGGCACTTGGGTTGCCATCGGCATCTTCGCCGCATTGGTCGCCGCCGCCTACTTTATCAACCGCAACGCCGAAATTGCCGCGCAAGCGGAAATTACGCCAACGGTAGAAGAACAATTCGTTTTCGACTCAACAAAAATTGTCAAAAGCATTGAAGTACAACCCGCCGAAGGTCAAACCACAGCCATTGAACGCAACGCAGACAATGCTTGGGTGTTGACTCAGCCTGAAGCGGTAGAAGCAGACCCAGCCTTAGCCGAAGCGGCGGCGACGCAAATCACCTCCTTAAAAATCATAGAAACCATCGAAGGCGACCCATCCATCTTCGGCTTCGATTCCCCCGCCTACACCATCACCGTCGCCTTTGACGACGGCTCATCGCACACGCTTGAAGTCGGCGATAACACCCCAATCAACAACGGCTACTATGTGCGCCTCGATAAACAAGGCATGATGATTGTTTCGCTCAGCGGCATCGACTCGCTCACAAACTTAACGGAAGCTCCGCCTTACCTACACACCCCCACCCCCACAGCGACAGCCACGCCTCTCCCCACGCTGACGCCTGCTCCAACAACCGAAGCGACCGCTACGCCCTAACAGCAACCGTCCCGAAGGTTGCACAAAACCTTCGGGACGGTTAATGGATAACGTAATACAAAAACATTGCAAAGCGTCAGAAATGTAAAAAAGTATTGAATTTTATATAAAAACGTTGTATTCTAATTCTAAATTACAAAACAGACAAAAATTGACTAAATAACAAGAACACAAATTGTCATAAAGCGAACGCATCGTCCCGAAGGGTTGACTGGAAAACGCCCCGCTTTACAAAAACCTTCGGGGCGATGCGCGTAAAATGATAGATAAAAAAATTATTGAAAGTTGGATTTGCGAATGGATGTAGAAAAAATTTTAATTGGCGGCGACGACGAAGAAGAATTTCCCGCAATTGCCCGCCTGATTGAACTAGGGCGGCAAAAATCATACGTCACATTAGACGACATCTTGCACTTCTTCCCCGAAGCCGAACAAGATGTAGAACAACTCGAAGAAGCGTTCTCCGCCTTATTAAGCGCGGGCATTCCATTTATGGAAGATACCGTGATGCCCGAGCCTACCGAAGATGAATTAGCGGCGGTAGAAGAAAGCGGCGAAGCCGAACCTGAACCCGACCTCGCGTTAGACGATTACCTCGCCAACATTGACACCGACGACACCATTGGCTTGTACTTAAAAGAAGTCAGCCGAGTGCCGCTGCTCACCGCTACCGAAGAAGTGCAACTCGCCCAGCGCATAGAACGCGGACGCACCGCCCGCGAAGAACTGGCTACGGGAAACGTCACCCCCAAACGCAGGCTTGAACTGCGCCGCTTTATTGAAGACGGCTGGGCGGCGCGCGAACACCTCATCACCGCCAACTCACGCTTGGTGATTTCTGTCGCCAAAAAATATATGGGGCGCGGCGTGCCGTTTTTAGATTTAATTCAAGAAGGCAACATTGGCTTAATCCGCGCTACGAAAAAGTTTGACTACCGCCGCGGGCACAAATTCTCCACCTATGCCACCTGGTGGATTCGCCAAGCCGTCACCCGCGCCATTGCCGACCAAGGGCGCACGATTCGCGTCCCCGTTCACATGGGAGACCAAATCAACAAATTGCTTCGCGTGCAACATCAGCTCACGCAACGCTTAGGGCGCGAACCCAGTGTGGAAGAACTAGCCGACGCGCTAGACGTTCCGCCCAAAAAAGTGGAAAACATGATTCAAGTGGCGCGTCGCCCGCTTTCTTTAGAAACGCCCACCGACGACGAAGAAGACTCTGTGCTTGGCGATTTTATCGAAGACGATGAAGCCCCGCCGCCAGACGACACCGCAACTTATAACCTGCTCAAAGAACATTTGGGCGAGGTGCTAAACAACCTGCCGCCGCGTGAAGTGCGTATTTTACAATTGCGCTACGGTTTGTTAGATGGGCAAGCCTACACGCTCGAAGAAGTCGGGCGCAAAATGGGCGTCACCCGCGAGCGCGTGCGCCAAATCGAAGCGCAAGCGCTGAGTAGATTACGCCACCCGTCTATTCGTAGGAAGTTAAGAGATTATTTGGGCGAGTAGCAAATACAGCCAAACAAAAAGAGGTTATCTTTTTATGAAGATAGCCTCTTTTTATAAATCATAAAAACCAACATCCCCAGCGGCAAAACCCAAGCCAGCCGCATGGCGTTTTCCTGCCAAAAGATGAAGCCTACTATCCATGCGTAGGAAAGTAAAACGAACTGCCACTTAACATCAAATAGCAAAAATAAAACGTAAGAATACACGCCATAAAACGGCGTGGCAATGGCTGAAACTAACAAACCTGCCGTAAGCCTTTCTTTCTTTTCTTTGAAGAGCAATGGCAAAGGCGTGAGGAAGATTCCAAACTTCCAAATATCTAAACTCGCCAAGCGCCATACATGAATCGGTAAATTGGTAGAGGCGTTTTTGACCCAATCCACGAACCATGTTGAACCGAAGATAAAGAGGCTGAGAAACATCGTCGCCGCAGGAACAAGCGCCAACTTAGGCAAGAGGCGCGGAGGTTCTAAAAGCAAAACAAACGCAATGGGAAGAAAAGTCAATTGCGGTTTGGTTAGCGCTAAAATCAACCCTGCGCCGCGCACATAATCGTTTTTAGAAAATAAAAAAACGACCAACCCTATTGCAATTAAAACGTCAATTTGCCCCAGCCAAATTTGCCCAAGCATTGGAAAAGAAAGAAAAAGATAAAGCGGATTAACGCGCGTGACGTAAGCAAGCGTTAAAAACCCAAAAACCGAAATAATAATCCAAACGCCCCAACCGAGCGGATAGTCTGGAAAAAATTTGAACGGAAATAAAAACCATTTTGCAAAATATGGAACATACCCGCAATGCAGGCAGCCTTGCGCAAAGGGAAGATAATAGCGATAATAATCGTCGCCGCCGTAAAATTGAAACGACGCGACGATGAAGCCAACGCCTGCGCCTATTGCCGCAACCCAAGAAAGTTTTTCAAAACGAGAAAAATGATTCAAGATAACTCCCAAAAAACAATTGCAAATTTAGTTTTGTTTGTTTCGCTGGCGCTAATTTTTATTTTACTCACCCGCACGCCGATTGACGCCGATGTATGGTGGCACTTGCGCGCGGGGCAAATTATGTTTGAACAAAAACAAATTTTATTAACGGATATTTTTAGTTACACGCGCAACGGGGCAGAATGGGTCAATGCGTTTTGGATTTCAGAAATTTTATTGTATGCCTTGTATGCAAGCGGCGGGTATTTTGCAATTACGTTTTTTGTATCTATCATCGGCGTTTTTACATTTTACATGATCTCGCGCAGGCTTTCAGGAAATATTTTTATCAATGCGTTTATCTTAATCCTTGCCGCCGTCACAGCCGCGCCCATTTGGGGACCACGCCCGCAAATTCTCTCTTTTCTGCTCATTGCCATATTAGACGATTTCCTCGCAAAAAAACAACCGCGCTGGATTTTAATTCCATTATTTGCATTGTGGTCAAATATTCACGGCGGTTGGATTTGGGGCTTTCTTTTAATCATCGCACACATTGCTGGCAAAGTTATTGAACAATTCACAAGCGAAGAAAAAAATTGGAATGAAATAAAAAACTTAATCGGCTGGTCTGCGTTATCTTCGCTAGCAATTGGCTTAAACCCAAACGGCTTATCCATTTGGGCTTTGCCGTTTCAGCAAATTAACGTCTCGCTTCAAATTCAAGAATGGCTCTCGCCCGATTTTCACCGCATAGATTTTCACCCGTTGTTGTGGATGATTTTTTTGTTATTGCTGTGCGCGCCGTTCGCCAAACAACAAAATTGGCGTCAAATCTTCAAAGCCTTAGGCTTTGTGACCTGCTTTAGTTTTTGTGTCCAGTAGAAATGAGAGTCAGAGCGGGTTGAATTTGGGTGGTGTATTGGGCAACAAAGGCTGCCGGAGTTTTGTAACCCAACGAACTGTGAGGTCGCTGGGTATTATAG
>DAOTZE010000019.1:0-190866 GCA_034434495.1 Anaerolineales bacterium | reverse complement strand
GAAGAATCCAACAAGTGATGGATGAAGCCGAGAGGCTGGGTGAAAAGAATAACATCACACTGGACGAGACGGATAGATTTATCATTGTTGCCCTGTCTCAAAATGGAGGCGGGTTTGATTTGAATGATATTCAAGAGGTTATGAAAGGTGAAAAATATATAATAGATGGAGAAATTAACTGGCGCGAGTACTTTAAAGACAAGCAAGCAGAATGGGATAAGCCTGCCAATCTTTTCAGAAAGATTCGTTTTCTATTTCAAACTGGGGGGAACGCTTACGATACCCAATATATGCTTGAAAGATTTTATGATGAGACGTTTGCTTTACATGAGAACGGGTACTATTTACCCGAAAATCTTGACTTGAACGAGATTGAAACCTTAATTAACGGGAGCGTGGGAAATGGGAATTAGAAGAACGAAGAATTCCACCAACTCCCGAAAACGAATATTTACCGTTGTATTTGGTATCTTTTCCGTATGCCTGTTTGGCGTTTGCGTTTTTGCATCTCTTCATCCCCAAGAATTTTGGGATGAAATTGTAACAGGCGGCAGACCCCAGCAAAACCCTTCTGACGACCCGCCTGGGGAATTTAAATACTATCAAATTGATCCTTCAACTATTCTTGCGGATTTGAGGAGTGGGGAAAATGATGTGTTTCATCTGCTTGAGAACGAGCCGGAAAGTTTCAAAAACATATATCCTTCAGGAACTTTTTCGTGGTCGCAGGAGAATTATCTGAAAGTTGCCCAGGCGCACCTTTTATCCTTAACAGGAGAGACGATGGGTGAATGGAAAATTTTTAGCGCTGGAGATTTGGGAATTTACCAATGCCGGGATGATATGCAAGGTTTCGATGGCGCTAAGATTATTTTTTACAAGGAAACTCCAGAAGCGTTTCCAGTGGTTTATATGTATATTTATCCCTTAGAAGGATTAATTTATTCCTCATATCTCAAATATGAGCGAAGCCCAATTATAGAAGGTTTTTCTAAGGCAAGCGTATATGAAGGAAGCATAACAGCAGACGACGCCTTGCAAATTGCGGAAGATGCGGGAGGGAGAAAAATGCGTCAGGAACTATCCAATGACGGATGCGATGTGTGGGTGACTTACTTTAGCGACGAGTATTGGCATGTAGGTTATTCATGGGACACAAATGACCTTGAATTTGATCTTGACTTTAAGGTCAATTCCCATGACGGCAGTTACAAAGTTTTTCAAAAGATATATAAGTGTGAAAGAACTATCTGCCCATAATAATTGTAAATATAAAGGTATTAAAAAGCCATAGAATCAGGTAGAATAGCGCTGATGGATCAATTGAAGGCAAGAAGCAATTGTTTAGTTTCCAGCCCTTATGTTCAAAAGGCTAATTACTTCTCAACCAACTTCCTCAACCCAGCCTCATCCACAATCTTCACACCCAAAGATTTTGCTTTATCAAATTTGGAGCCAGGGTTTTCACCCAGCACCAAATAACTTGTTTTCTTGCTAACGCTATCCGTCACTTTGCCGCCGTTGCTTTCAATAAACTCTTTGGCTTCATCGCGCGAAAAGTTTGGCAACGTGCCAGTGACAACAAACGTTAAACCACTGAATGCGCCTTGCTTTTTGCCTTCTGCCTTTTGCATTTGCGGGTCAACCCCTGCGGCTTTTAATTTCTTCAACACTTTTTGATTGGCAGGTCGCTTGAACCAATCCATAATTGATTCGGCGATGTTGGGTCCCAAGCCTTCGATTTGTTGCAAATCATCTGCACTCGCTTTTGATAATGCAGATATATTTCCAAACGCACGCGCTAAATCATTTGCCATCACTTCTCCCACACCATGAATTCCCAAGGCGGCGATGAAACGATTCAACCCCTGACCTTTTGCCTGCTCAATCGCCCCAAGCAGATTATCTGCCTTCTTCTCTGCAAAACCTTCAAGTTTCAGTAAATCAGATTTTTTCAATGTGAATAAATCTGCCACATCTTTTACCAAGCCCGATTCAATTAACTGCTCAACAATCTTAATGCCAAGCCCGGCAATATCCATTGCGCCGCGAGAGACGAAATGTTCAATATTTCTTATCAATTGAGCGGGACAAGCGGAGTTGACGCAATACCAAGCCACCTCGCCTTCAATGTGTTCTACGGGTTGGGCGCAGGCGGGGCAGGTTGTGGGCGGCTTGAATTTTTTCTCTTTGCCTGTGCGCGCATCTACAACGGGACCAATGACATAGGGAATTACTTCGCCTGCGCGTTTGAGTAAAACTCTATCGCCCACGCGAATATCCTTCTCGGCAATATAATCAAAGTTATGTAATGTGGCGCGTTCCACAATCACCCCGCCAATTTCAACGGGTTCTAAAATTGCATATGGAGTCAACACGCCAGTTCTTCCAACTGCAACGCCAATATCATTTAATATTGTAGTCACTTCACGGGCTGGGAATTTATAAGCAATCGCCCCGCGCGGGTCTTTGCCAACGAAGCCTAAATCATTGGCTAAATTCAAATCGTCAATTTTGATGACCATACCATCGGCTTCATAAGGCAAGGTATCTCGCCCTGTATCCCACGTTTCGGCGTATTCAATGGCTTTTTCTAAATCGTTAAACCTTTTTGCCACATCCGAAACGGGAAAGCCTAAGGCTTTGAGATATTCTAAAATTTCCCATTGCGAGGTTGGGACTTTGCCGCCTTCAGCATGAACAATTTGATACACCAGCAATGTAATTGGTCTTGATGCAGTTAACTCAGGGTCAAGTTGACGTAATGAACCTGCGGCGGTATTGCGCGGGTTTTGATACGTCCGCTCACCCGCTTCTTCCAATTTTTTATTTAACGCTTCAAATTCTTTAATCGGGATAAATGCCTCGCCGCGAACAACCAAATACGACGGCGGGCGGATGACGGTGGACGGTTTTTCGGTCTTCGGTCTACGGTCTTCGGTCTGAATGGGAATTTTCAACGGAATTGCTCTAACGGTTCTTAAATTATTTGTAATATCTTCCCCAATTTCACCGTCGCCGCGCGTTGCTCCTTGTGTAAATATTCCATCACGATAATGCAAAACGACAGATAAGCCGTCTATCTTTGGTTCGACAACAAATTTTGCTTTTTCAACACGGTCATCTATCTTTTTAATTCGTTCAAACCATGCCCGCGCATCGTCTGCGCCGAAGGCGTTGGCTAGGCTCAAAATGGGCGAGGGGTGGCGAACTTTTGAAAAACGGTCGGCAGGTTTCCCCCCGGCGCGAAGCGTAGGCGAATCAGGCGTAATCCATTCGGGGTGTTCTTCTTCAATCTTTCTTAATTCGCTCAGCAAGCGGTCAAATTCCGCATCGCTGATAATGGGCGCATCTAAAACGTGATAGCGATAATTATGAAAGTGAATTTGCTCTTTGAGCTCTTGATAGCGGGAGAGGAGTTTATCTGCCATGTGCAGATTATAGCCGAAATAAAAATCCTCTTAACATATAGGGTGCGTCGCACCTTATATGTTAAGAGGTATCAAAAAACAAGACCCATCTTTACTTTTGATGAGTCTTGTTTATGAAAGTGCGACGCACTCAATTTAATCTATCTTTTTCCAAATATCAGAAGGCGGGCGGGTGAGCGGGCGGGTGGAGCCTGAAAGATGAGCGATGTAAAAAGTTTCTTGTTCGTTTGAGTATGAAGCGATTTCAAATAGTTTTCGTTTTACCAACGCGTCGGCGATGCGTTGTGTCTCTTCGCGGGTGAAGTTTAATTTTTCGGTAAATTCGGTGAGGCTAAAACGCCCCAACCGTACCATAGCATTCACAGCGGAACGCAACGGTTCTGAAAAAGCTAAAATGTCCGAAGGCATAATATCGGCTTGCCCCGATTGGATTTCTTTTAGGGCAAGTTCGTAGGGCGAAAGACTCATCTTATCCTCCTGTTTGCCGGTAAAAAAATCTTTTAGCCTTTTCAAGATATTCATAAGATTTTGATATAGCAATCGTCCCGCAGGTTTTGGGGCAAACCGTTCTTTGCTTGCCAAACCTACGGGACGT
This sequence comes from Anaerolineales bacterium, assembly GCA_034434495.1. GTDB lineage: Bacteria > Chloroflexota > Anaerolineae > Anaerolineales > Villigracilaceae > Villigracilis. The sequence continues at coordinate 186,840 of DAOTZE010000019.1, read as the reverse complement.
TTTGCATGATTACTTTACTTGGTCTACTAAACTTTTAAGACCTTTGGTGACGGGATGGTCTGGGAATTTGATGGAGAAAATGCCGGAACTTGCTAGGGTCATCATTTCATCGGAGTGGGGTAATACCGCGCCGACTTTCGCGTCGTAGGTTTGCTCCACGCGGTTGCGCACGTCGTCAAAGTCAAACGTGGTGGGCGTTTTGTTTACGAGCATTAACATTTTTGGCACGTCTAACTTTTTTGCCACATCTACCGTAACCGCCGTGCCTTGATAATCTTGCGAGTCGGGGCGGAGGATGATAATGAGCGCGTTGGAAATGGCAATGGAAAGCAGCGTTTCTTCATTGAGGCCGGGGTGTGTGTCAATGAGCAAATAATCTAACTTCATTTTTTCCACCACGTCGCGGAATCCGTCGTTTAATAAGCCGACGTCATACCCTTCGCGTAGAATGCGGGCGATTTCGCCGGGTTTAATGCTGGATGGAATTAAGAAAATTTGCCCTTTAATCTCGCTCCCCACATGACCTGTCACATCATGCGCGGCTTCTTCAATGGAACACTTGCCCCATAAATAATCGTTTAACGAATGCGCCATTTCGGATTCGTCTAAATTGAACAAAACATGAATACCAGGCGAAGCAATGTCGGTATCTACCACGCCGACACGAGCTCCATCCATGGCTAATAGCGCCGCAATATTCGCAGTTGTGTTAGACTTGCCCGTGCCGCCGCGAAAAGAGTGAATTGAAATGATTTTGGACATGCTCACGCTCCAATTTTATAATATGCTAACGTTGTTCGTTTGAATTATAGCCTAACTAACCTGAAAGTCAATTCCCTGCTTTTCTATGTTATAAATTGCTTTGCAAGATTGAAAAGAGACCCGCACAACCCATTTTTACTTATGGCAACGACAAAATATATGGAAACCGCATCTCAATCGCTCTCCCCAGAACCCACCGACGAGGTTCTCATTGCCCAATTCAAAGCGGGCAAAACAGAAGCGTTCGATTTACTTTACCAACGCCATCTTCCTAATGTATATAAGCGGGTGAGATATGTTGTTCCAGAAAGTGACGTCGAAGACGTAACGCAAGAAATTTTTATTGCGGCAATCAAATCGCTCCCATCGTTTCGAGGCGATTCTCAATTCAGCACTTGGCTTCGCACGCTCACCAATCACAAAGTGGCTGAATTTTACCGAAAGCGCACACGCAAACAAGAACCCATGCTTGCTCCGCTTTCAGACGCAAACGCCAAAACCACAGGCAATACATCTACCAGCATGGAAGAAAGAGTTTATTTACAGCGCGCGCTTCAAGACTTGCCCGAAAACTACCGCGAGGTCCTTCTGCTAAGATTTGCAGAGGATTTGCAATTCAATGAAATCGCACAACTTACTCATCAAAATCTCGAAGCCGTCAAATCTCTCTTTCGTCGAGCCGTTGCCGCATTGCGGGCTCATTTGGATAAATAATATGAGTCAACACGATACCAACAAAGACAATCGCCTTGCAGAATTTGCCGACCAAGTTTTGCAGGGGAAAACAACCCAACCCGCCTCTTCTTCTGACCTCGACCTGTTACGGCTCGAGGAAACGATTCTACGCCTCAAACAAACCCTACCCACCGAAGCGCCCGATGCTATCAAAACAAAACAAATGCTGACGCGCCTAAAAAACCGCATCAAGCAAGAAGAAGAAGCGGCAAGCGTTCCATTTTGGAAAAAACTATTTGATTTTCAATCTAACCCGCAAGTAGGCATCATCCTTATGGTAGCAATGATGGTAATTCTCGCAATTGTTAGCGTGCCATCATTAGAATTAAGCGGTAGCGAAACCATTACAGGCACAGCGGATAATTCTTCCAACTTACTCGTTGGTGGGGGATTGGTTGGCTTGCTTTTACTGCTTTACTGGGTTTTTCGTAGAAAATAAAATTTCAATTTACAGTTTGAAAAAACTGTAAATTGAATTAATAAGAAAGGATGTAAAAAATGAATAACTTGCAACAAAAAAAATCATGGGGTAGAAACGTATTTATTTTCATCGCACTTATCCTCATTGCTTCATTATTGTTTTCTGCTTGTGCGCCTGCTGTAGGGCTTGAGGGAGGGGCTGGTCAAGGTCAGGGTCAAGGTAATGATAACAATCAGGGCGGTGGGAATAATAACAATCAGGGCGGTGGGAATAATAACAATCAGGGCGGTGGGAATAATAACAATCAGGGCGGCGGGAATAATAACAATCAGGGCGGCGGGAATGACAACAATCAGGGCGGTGGGAATAATAACAATCAGGGCGGTGGGAATAATAACAATTCAGGTGGCTCAACCCAACCTGGTACTGGTGACCCAAACACTCAAAACCCTAACGGTGTAGATGTTCGTGGCTCCAATCAAGATCCATCTGACCCATGTTTAGACCAAGGTCAACTGCCTTGCGGTCAAGGTGACCATGGGCGTGGTAATCCAGTTAATGGAAGTTTGCATGCCAATTGCCGTGCCGCACAAGGCGAAGTAGACCCCGTCTGTCCTCCAGATGCTATTCTTCCTGTAACAGACCCAACAATTCCTACCCCTACTCCAACAAACCCCACTGCTGTTTTACCTTTTCCTCCTCCTCCAACAATTTTGCCTCCAGTTCTTCCTACTCCTCCTATTACAGAAGTAAACCCTGCTCCAGAGGTGAAATTCGACGCGCAAGGAATCCCTGCTTGTCCTAATTGGATTGTCTTCCATTCATTCCGCTCAGGTGATTTAGAAATCTTCCGACTAGATGGTATTGAAGGCGTAAGCGGTGCAGAAGCGATAAATCTTAGCAAGGGTAATTCAACTGACTCACGCCCAAGCCGTTCTTTAAATGGTGAATGGGTCGTATTTCAGAGCGACCGTGACGGTAATGTTGAGTTATATCTTACTGACAGTGACGGCAATTTCCAAAAACGACTAACCACTACAAATTCAAATAACATAAATCCTATGTTTGCGCCAGATAATAAAACTATTATCTATCAAAGTGACCGTAATGGAAATTCAGACATCTTTATGCTCAACAAAGATACTGGACAAGAAACGCAATTAACTTCCAACACGGCAGATGATATCAACCCATTCTATTCGCCAGATAATAATTGGATTACATTCCAATCAAATCGTACTGGTTCATGGAATGTATATGTATTGGATATTTCAACAGGCACGGAATTTCAAGTAACTTCTTTTTCAAATGATGTCTTGTTCCCAACCTGGTCGCCAAACGGCAAACAACTTGCTTTCTTTATCAACATGACTGGCACATGGGATTTATACGTCTCTGATATACAAGGCAAAAACTTTAAGCAAATCTCAATTGGCGGAAATGCAGGCAATGCAACTTGGTCGCCAGAAGGAAACCGCATCGCTTATCAAGTGACAGTTGACGGCAATACCGACATCTTTACCTACGACCTGACCACCAACACTGAATATCAACTAACTGATTTTGAAGGGGCAGATTCTGCTCCGTCTTGGAATTGCGGAGGAACAGATATTTCCTTCACATCCACTAGAAATGGCAACCAAGATATTTACTCCACATGGTGGCAGGGTGGAAGTGATATTTATTTTGTCACACAACATCCATCTACTGATAAATGGTCGCAGTGGTCACCTGCTAAAGAACCCGGTTCGCGTGGATATTAGAATAATCTTGTAATGAAACACTCGGCAATTGTGCTTTATTGCCGAGTGTTTTTTTCCTTGCACGGCATACTTAGATAAGGTATGATTTCCTTATGGTTATTGCATTTGCGCTTCTTATCGCTCTTACTGTCCCCGTCTTGTTTTTAGTTTTTCTGCGGCGTTACGACCTCTACCAAACGGGGAAATTCCAATACAATTTTGCCACCTTAATTTATGGAATTGCCGCTTATTTTCTTGCCGCGCAAATTAACCCTGCGATTGTCAATATCGGCTTAGCCGATTCGTGGGATGAAATTGTGCGCTTTTGGGCGCCAATTGTAGAAGAAATTCTCAAATCGCTCATTGTGATCTACCTTGTCTTTCGCGCCGATTTTAACTATATAGTGGACGGCGCCATTTACGGTTTTGGGGTGGGCATAGGCTTTGCCGTAATAGAAAATATTCAATACATGAATAGCAAAATTGAAATTGCTTTGCTTGTAGCGGTGGCGAGAGTATTTTCAACCAACCTTGTCCATGCCACCGGAAGCGGCGTCATTGGCGCCGCCTTAGCCAACTGGCGCGGAGATAAAAGTAAACGCGCGCCAGCTTTTGTGGTTTTAGGCTACGCCTTTGCTATTTTCTTTCACGCCTTGTTTAACTCGATGGTTAGCGAAGGGGTCGCTATTTTAGTAGCCGTCGTATATGGAATGCTTGGCGTTGGGTTAATGTATTACGTCATTCGGCACGGCATGAACGTTCAAAAAGATTGGGTCTCTCAAAAATTAGGCATGATAGACCGCATTACCGAAGAAGAGCGAAAATTAGTGCAAAACGCTGAAACGATTGAAGAAGCCTTAGAGCCAATCGCAAAACGATTTGGGCTCGATAAAGTTAAGTTAGTAAGAAGCCTGCTTTATAAACAAGCCGAAATAGGTATTAAGCGAAAAATTTTAGACACAGAAACAAACGCCAATCGAAAGGCGGAGCTTAAACAAATTATTGAAGATTTAAGCCGCGAAGTGAAGATTTTACGAAAGCAAATTGGGGTTTATTCTATGATGATGGTGCGCGAAGTATATTTAGGCGAAAACACACAAGTTTTCCAATCGTTAAACGCGCGCATTGCGGCGGCAGGCATCACCCAAAAGGGAGGCGGGGTTTGGAATACGCTCTCTGAACGAATGAAAGAAGCGGAATTATTTGCCAATAAACAGTATGTGCTGAAGACGGTTAAAGAAACGAACTTTTTCAAAGAATTATCGGACGACGCGTTAAACGCCGTGACTGAAAGGGCGACGTTAAAAACTTTCCAGCCCAACGAAGTCATCATGAAAAAAGGCGACCCTGCCGACTCGTTTTACGTCATCTTAAAAGGCAACCTAAAAATCGTCACCACCGACGCAAAAGGCGACGAAATTATCATCAATAAAGTTCATGCGGGCGAAACCATCGGCGAACTAGCGCTGATTGACGAACTGCCGCGCTCGGCTGGCGCCGTTGCCCTAGATAAAGTGGAAGCCCTAGAACTAACCAAAGAAGTCTTCTTTAAGTTATTAGACGAACGCTGGGACGTGGCGCAAGGCATTTTACGCGGCTTTTCAACTCGTTTGCGTTTTTCAACCACCTATATTGAGAAAGTGATTGATTGGTCGCAAAAAACCGCCGCAGGCGATTATTCCTTTTTAGAAAATACTCAACCCATGATTAATAGCGCAACTTCTGACGACGACAAAGCGGCGCAATTGCTTTCTACATTTTATTCAATGGTGCGAAAAGTTAAAGAACGCGAAGAAGGGCTAAAACAACAACTGGAAATCTTAACCTTTCAAATTGACGAAGAACGACGTAAAAAAGAATTTGAAGAAATTACCAGCACCGATTTTTACTCAAAGTTAAAAGAACAAGCCCAAACGTTACGAAGGAAGCGACAAAGCTCGTAGCGATTATACAAACGCGCACAAATAAGCATTGGAGGCAAAAGAATGAGCAACGGCAAAATCGTATCTATCCATTCATTTCGCGGCGGCACGGGCAAATCGAACACCGCCGCGAACTTAGCCGCACAAATCGCGCTCACAGGCAAACGAGTGGGCATAGTGGATACCGATATACAATCGCCGGGCATTCATGTCTTATTTGGGTTAGATGAAAACAAAATGGGCAAAACTATGAACGATTTTTTGCATGGAAAAGCCGCCATTCAAGAAATCGGTTTTAACATTGGCGAAAACACGGGCGATGAAGAAGGACGCGCCAAACTAAAAGGCAAACATTTATGGCTGTTCCCCGCCAGCATTCGCGGGCGAGAAATTAGCCAAATCTTACGAGAAGGCATTGACTTTAATAAACTCAATGAAGCCTTGCAAAGCGCCGTGTCTGAATTTAATTTAGATTATCTTTTTATTGACACACACCCCGGGCTAAACGAAGAAACCTTGCTTTCCATCGCCACTTCGGATATTTTGATTATTATCCTCAGACCCGATAACCAAGATATTCAAGGAACTTCCGTCACCGTAGATATTGCTCGCAGTTTAGACGTGCCAAACTTGTTCTTATTGGTGAATAAGGCTTTGCCAAAATATAACTTTGCCGCCCTTCAAGACCAAATTCAAAACCAATTTAATGCCACCGTTACCGGCATACTTCCCCTTTCTTTTGATATGGCGGAAAACGCTAGTAAAGATTTATTCTCATTGCGTTTCCCCGACCATGAATGGTCAAAATCATTAATGGGCGTGGTAGATTTTATCCTCGCCGCCAAATAGGAGATGAATTATGAAATGTTGGCATTGTGAAGAACAAGCGCGCGCCTCATGCGCCTTTTGTGGAAGGTTCGTTTGCAAAGACCACGCCGAAAAGATGTCCACATTTATCACCATGTTTGTCGGCGCCAATAATATTCCCAAAGGCTTGGCGGTCGCCAACGTCATCTGGTGCGGAGAATGTGAACTGCAACCCGAACCAATTAGTATGCCAGAGTTATATTAAGCGAGGTTGCCATGAGGAACGGAATCTTCGATAGGCTAGATAGCGAAATCAAAAATAAACAAAAACAAGACGGCATTACCGCGCTAGACCTTGTAGATTTACCCCCCGCTTTGCGAAAAATTATGCGCTTAATGCTGCGCGAATTGCAAATGAGTTACCCTCGTTTGCGCGAAGCGATAAATTCTATGCCCGACGCAGACCGCCTCACGCCTGACCAATTAGACTCAGCCCTCCTCAGCCTGACTCAACAACTTTGGCTAACGCACATCGGCGAAGGAGAAAAAGCAATCTATAAAGTTAATTTACGCAAGAAAACTGGCAGCACGCTCGCCGCTGGCATTTGGTCCACTTTAGATGAAAAATTAAAGAAAAAATAACCTTCCCACCCGACTACTGAACGCTAACGCCTATCTACTTTCCCTTTTGCCCTTTCAATTCATACAACATCATCGGGGTTTTCTTTCCTTTTAAAGCCACCTCTCCCAATGATTCAATTTCATATTTTGCCTCAATCGCTTGCTTTACTTTTTCAGAAATAACAATTTGATTCTTGCCGGCATAATTCATTAAACGCGCCGCCGTATTCACCGTATCTCCTAAAACGTTATATTCACGCCGTCCGCGCGGCTCGCCAATTTCTGCCACGAAAGTTGGACCCACATTAATTCCAATTTGGCAATAAATTTCGGGCTTTACATTTCCAATCGTCGGCGCTTTTGCATTTTGGTTTTGCACAATTTCCCGAATTGCCAACGCGGCAGAGGCGGCGCGCATTTCGTTATTGGTATGGGCGTTTGGCACGCCAAAGTACACCACAATATCAGAGCCTGCTAAGTGATAAGTGACTTTTTTTAATACCCCGCCGCGCGCTTCTACGGCGGCGTTAATCAGCGAAAAGGCGCGCGAAAAATTCAAAGCCAATTTACGCTCTTCGCCCGGCAGCGCTCTATCTGCCGCTTCTGGCAAGCCGACAAATTGAATAAACATAATCGTCGGTTGCGGAAAATCCGGCGGAATTCTACGGTCTGCCGCGCTTTCAACCAGCAAAGAAAGAATCGGGTCTGGGATAAAACTGGCAATGGGTTCAATATCGTCTAACAAACTCACAATTTGGCTTAAGATTTCTTTTTTATCTTTTTTATCCATTAATACGTTGCTGGCAATGCGGCGGCGCAACGGAGTCAGTTCATACTCCCCAAGTTGCGCGTCTGTCAAATCGTCAATCACAAGGTGATAGCCCGCTTTGCCCTCTTCAAAACGGAAAAGGTCTTTCACTTGTTCATACGCTTTTTCAGACAAATTGACTCGTTCATTTAATCCGTTGCTTTCGGCGAGTTTTGTTTGCTGCACGTCTTTGCCTAGCAACACATGCTCCATGCGGCGCGGCGTGCCAATATCGGCTGTGAGGAACTTTCCGCTGTGAATGCCAATCCGCATTTTTAGATTCACAACCCCAGCCGGCGTTTCAATAGCGGCAAATTCTTTCATCGCTCTTTGCATCCGCAAGCCTGCGCGCACAGCCCGAGCCGTATCGTCATTTCTACCTGTTTTAGGAAAGACCGCCAGCAACGCATCGCCGGTAAATTCCACCAACTCTCCGCCTGAAACGCTGATGATGGAAATCATACTGGAGAAATATTGGGTGAGGTGCTTAAGTAGGTTTTCTGCGCCTTCTTCGCCTTTACTGGCGTTGGCTTCCATCAGCTTCGTAAACCCCGCTAAATCGGTAAACATCATCGTACCATGTTGCCATTCGGTTTTTACATCGCCTGGTTTTAGTTTTGTAATATCAATTTGCCTGGAGGTGTAATCGTGCACAATTCTTTGCAAGGTGCGTAGGTGATTGTGCACTTCGAGCATCATATCTACCGAAGGGTTGCTCCACATCGAAACATACATTTCGGCTGGAAGCAAATAACGCAAACGGCTTTCAATAATCGTAAGCGGCGATTCGGGAAGCATAAGGCGAATTATACTTGAAATACCCGCTTAAGTTTTCAATAAAACGCCCCGCAGGTTTCTATAAAAACCTGCGGGGCGTTACTGCTGTTTTTATTGGTTTATCCAAATGGCTTCGCCATCGTACCCTGAAAAGGCAGTGACTTGCGTAAACTCATTGGTAGGGATAAGCGCAGAAAACAATTCGATATCGCCATTAAACTGCGCCTGAAATATTAAACGCAATCCATCGGCTGAAAAAGCGGGCGCGCCGAGCGGTTTAATGCCTGAGGCGGAAAGTTGTTGAGTGGCGCCGTCTGAAATATTAAATAAGTGAATGGCGGCGCTTCCGCTGGAAGCCAGCCAAGCGCCATCTGGCGACCAAACAGGCGGGCTATATTGCGCGAAGTTGTTTGTAATACAGCGGTGATTTAATCCATCGCGCCCTATGATGCATAAGTTAGAAAGGTCGCTGGAAAATGTTTGGTAGGCGAGCAGGTTTCCATTGGGAGACCAGGCTGGGGCATTGTCTGGAGCGGGGCTGGTGGTCAGTGTAAAAATTTGCCCGGCGGGGTTGGTCAAAAAAATATCAGCGTTGCCAAAACGGTTGCTCACGAAGGCAATTTCGTTGGAAGTGGGAGACCAAACGGGAGTTGTATCTGCTGCAGGGTCGTTGGTGAGGCGGTATGGGTTTGAGCCGTCTATGTTGGCGATGTAAATTTCAAAGTTTCCGTCTCGAAACGATTCAAAAGCAAGTTGCCTACCATCGGGCGACCATGTGGGAGAGGAATCTTTTTCAGGCGAATCGGTGACGCGCGTGAGGGCTTTAGAAAATAAATCAAGAATGTAAATATCGGCGTTGTTGTTGACGGTTGAAACAAAAGCGATGCGCGTTCCATCGGGGGAGAGGCGTGGGGCGGAGTCTTCGGCGATGTTGACGGTTAGTTGTTCTATTTGGCTTCCGTCGGGCGAGGCGATGTATAAATTGTTTTGCCCGTTGCGGTTCGAGACGAAAAGGATGCGCCCAACTGCAGGTGGAAATGGGGTGGCGGTTGGCAGTTCGGGCGTTGGGGTATCTTCCTTGGTTTCTTCGGTGTTGGTTGCATTTGAGATTGGAGTTCCCGCGGCGCCCTCTAGAAGGTTTGAGCCGTCGCCGCAGGCGCTTAATGTGATACATGTAAGAAGGGAGGCGAATAAGATAAAAAATATTTTGTGTTTCTTAGGATAAATGTTCATGCAATAATGCCTTTATAAATTTGGGTTAGCCCCCCGCAGACTGGGTAGGCAGCATGTCAATCTGCGTGTAGGCAGGCTTAATATCGCTTAATAGTTTGCCTTATGGAATTGTTATAACTTTGAAAAATTTATTGTTTGCAAAACCTTTGAGGCGATGCGCGCCATTAGGGAATGATTCGCTTACCAATCTGTATCTTTAGTAGTGAATGATAGCCCAAACGGGTTATTGTGAATGCTTGCAATTTTGAAAGCAAAAGCTAAAGGGAGCGATAAAAGGTTAACTCTTGAGTATAAAGTCTTTGCCGTTCATGGTTATTTCACAACGGAGTTCCAACTTTATATTTTATCTCAATTGAGTTACAATTTTACCCATCTCATGACTGCTGGGATGGACAATGCCGACGCCAAAATATATCCACACTGTAGACCTTGACCTGCCGCCCTTAAAATCTGGCGTTCAACCTTATTCCGCTTTTTCAGAATTCCCTAAACCCCAAAACATTTGGGATGGAATCCAAATAGAGGCGAGGCGTTTTTGGAAGGTACTTAATTGGGCGCGCGAATGCGAAGTGTTAGTATTAGATAGCGTTAGCGGGCGGTTTCACCCCGATTTGTTGGCGTGTATCTTCATTCGCTTATTGCCTAAACAGCCTGCCATTGTCATGGCAGACGATATGTGGAATAAGGGGAATTTTCTTAAGTACAACTTTCAAAAATGTATCATTCGTTTGGCAGACCCCGTTATTCAACGCTATGTGGTTCATTCAATTGGCGAGGGAGAAATTTTCGCCTCTCTATGGGGAATTGACCCGAAAAAAGTGCGCGTGAACCTTTATTGTTTTACGTTTACCGATTCTGAGGTAAATGCAGGTCCAATTCTTTCAAAAGGGTATATTTTTGCGGGCGGCAACCCAGCCCGTAATTACGATGCCTTGCTAGAAGCCGCGCGCCGTTTGCCGCACCGTAAGTTTGTTATCGCTACGCGCGTATTAGATAAACGAAAAGACATTCCTGATAACGTTCAAATTGTGAACGTTTCGCATACCGAATTTATTCGCCTCATGCGCGAGGCGGATATGGTCGTTACGCCGTTGGTGGCAGGGCAAACAAAATCGGCTGGGCAACAGACCTACTTAAACGCGATGCGGATGGGAAAAATTAGCATTGTGAACGCTAAGAATGTGTTGGGCGTCACCGATTATATTCAAAACTATGTGAATGGCATTACGCCAGACGGCACGCCCGAAGGCTATTGCGAAGCGATAGAGTGGGTGTATAACCCTAAAAATCAAGCGGCGGTTGAAGAAATAAAGCGAAAAGCGAAAGAAAGCGTTTTAGAATTCACTTATGAACGCCATTTGCAAAGAATCGCTTCTGTTATAGAAGAAGTGGTTGCAGAAAAACAAGCCCAATAGAAGCTCGAAGCGATGTTTCAAAACACTTTAGGCGGTTCTTGAAGCCCTTAGCTATTTTTTCTTTCCCGCATTTCTTTGGCTTTGGTTCGTAAGTCCTGAAAAAATTTCGATTCGGTAATTTCCGCCACTTGTTTGGCGCGGCGCGATTCGTCAATTTCAATTTTGAGCTTTGCAATTTCTTGACGAAGCGACGCCTCGCGGATGTAGCCGTCTAACGCGGCGGTGGCGAGCAAAATTAAAGCCTCTAACACATCGTTATCTTCAAAAGCGATAATTTCCCCTGTCGTTTTATCTTTGGCGTTGATTAACTGTAACACGCCGATTAGATTGCCTTCTTTGTTTTGAAGCGGAATCGTCAGAAACGATTGAGAACGATATTTGGTTTTCTCATCGAACGCTTTTGTGCCAGAAAAATCAAACCCTTCCGTTTTATAAGCGTCTGCAATGTTAACTTTCTTCCCGGTTAATGCGGCGTATGAAACCACGTTAGACCGATTTTCGCTTCCGTCTGCATGGTGTAACTTAACAGGGTAAAACGTAATTTCATTTCCGCTAGAGCCGCCCATTGCCATATTCAACGATATATTTCGCAGTATCACAAACTTTAATGAATCTTCTTCAAGCAAATATAATGTGCCGGCGTCGGCGTTTGTCACTGTTTGGGCTTCTATCACCAGCGATTCAAGCAAACGGTTAAAATCTTTTTCCGCCGAAAGCGATACGCCAATCGGTATCACTTTTTGCAATAATTTTAATTGATTCTCTTTTGCCGAAACGCTACGCGCCATCGTATCTAGCATTCGCGCTAATTGCCCTAAATCTCCGCTATCTTTAATAAATTCAGCCAAAAGATTCGGCGAATATTCCCCCGCTTCAATAGCGCGCACGGCATGGGCAATGCGCTTCAAGGGAGAAGATGAACTGATTATTGTCACGTCCGACATGCATATCAGTATACCACCAAGCAAAATGATAAAGCCTCTGTTGGAGTTGTTAAGTGTTGCCGCGTACAACACGGTTATACTTAAAGAATGTTAACCACACGCATCGGTTTTTTTGGCGGCACATTCGACCCGCCGCATATTGGTCACCTCATTTTGGCTGGCGAAGCGCTGTTTCAATTCAACTTAAATCGTTTATTGTGGGTTCTCACGCCAAACCCACCGCATAAACAGGAAAACCCGATTACGCCCTTAAAGCACCGTTTGGCGATGTTGCAAAACATGATTGCTCATAATCCTCAATTTGAAATTTCACTTCTTGAAGTGAATCGACCAGGTCCGCACTATACGATTGATACAATCAAATTATTAAAAGAACAAGAACCTGAGGCTGAAATTGTTTTATTGATTGGCGGCGACTCGCTTGCCGATTTGCCTACATGGCGCTTCGCCCCTGACCTCATCGCTGCCGTTTCCAAACTCGGCATTATGCGCCGCCCCAGCGACTTTACCACGCTGGCTGAAATTGAATCTAAATTACCCGGCATCGCCCAAAAAATTCATTTTATAGACGCTTTGTTACAACCCGTCTCTTCCCGCGAATTGCGCCGCAGAATCAAAGCAGGCGAGATGTTTCGATATTACCTCTCGCCTGCAGTGTTTGACTATATTGAAAAAAATAATTTATACCGTTAATAACGGTAGGGGCGAGGAGCGCGCCTCATCTCTACGCGTTCAAACAGAAAGTGTGATATGGGTTTTTACACGGGTTGCCCCAAGCGATGTGCATTTTTCTCTCTGTTAGGTCAATCACCAACGCGCTGATTGTCTTCTCACGGTCGAGCGGATATTCTTCTTCGGTGTTGTGATTGCAAATCGAATTGGGGAAGTTGACATGGTCTTGCTGAATGGCTTGCAAACTTTCAATGGTATGTTTTTCTTTTTGGCGAAGCAAACGCGAAGCGCGGAAATAACGAACCCGCGAAGATAATAATTCATGCGGGTCTTTTTCAATTAATTTCATTTGCGGGTCGAGGTAATGATTGGTGTGGACGATTGCTCCGTCTGTGGTGGAGAGGACTTCAAATTGTCTTGCCGAAACTTCAACGGAATACATCTCTCCGCTTTCGTGTACGAGCAAATGGTTATAGCCCGCTTCACGATGGTCAACGAGAACTCTGCCGATGGCGCCGGAGATGCGTCGGGACGCCAACACAGCCCGAGACAAGACTAGACGCGGAATTCCAATCCGCACATCGTTTGGGTACACAGAATCAATCAATTGAGCGATGCCGTAGGCGTTGAACCCAACGTTGCTTAATAAACCGCCATACGTCATGGCTAAAAACGGCGGCTCTTTTTCAGGCTTGGCAGAAATGACCATTACGCCGTCTTCATCGTCGGGCGTCCAGTCTTCATTGTGTGCGGCAAGCACATGCCCGTTTTCTGTGCGTTCTTGGTTAACCGCCATGCTGGTGCAACGGGTGAGATGAAGCGCGTCCATCGTCACCGCTTCCATCACGTTGAGGACGACGATGTCTTCAAAGGGGACGTTTGCGCCTTCGGCAATGCCGCGCAATTCATCCACATATTGCGGGTAACGCTCTTCGGCAAACGGCAAATATTTTCGAGATTGTAATTTTGCTTGTTCCCAATCTAAGAGCAAAGTGTCTTTTGATGAGTTAATTAATGCGCGGGCATGTTCAACGCTTTTTTGCACAGGCTCACGCCCGGCTTCTCCTATTTGCCTGCCCATCTGACGATGCGACCCTGAAACTTCTATCAGCAGGGGCGGTTGGCGGTGAATGGGTGTGTTTTGATTTTCGTTCTTAAACATAATATGCCTCCGCTAAAAAATAAAACCGCCTCAGAAAAACCTGAGGCGGTTAAGATTATATCATGCAGGTTTTACATGAAAACCAGCATGACGTTTGCTATTCGGTATTCGCCGGCGGTTCGGCGGGCGCGCTTAACTTTGTGGCGATGTTTCTTGTGCCGAACCAAGTCATCGTTGCGCCGCCGAGGGCGACGATGTTTACGAGCGTTTGGGCAAACCAGCCAAAGCATGGCACAAGGCTGAGTAAGCCTGTTAATAGGACGAGTAAAAACGTTCCAAAGCCAGCGGCGAGGACGGGCGTCCATGTTTGGTTGATGGCTTTTGTGAAGCGCTCGCCAATTTCTTGACCCAGCGCCACCATGCCAAATAGCCATGCAAAGAAAGCGATGACGGCGGCAATGAAAGCAAACGGAATGAGGATGAGCGTGATGGTCATAAGCGCAATGGCGGCAAGCGCTAGCAGACCAAACCCGCCAGCCATAAACGGTTGCGATACCATGACGTTGCCCGCGCGGGCAAGTTGCGGTTGCATGAATAACATGAGTAACATGCCAATTGCGGCGACGAACACAGCCCAGCCAAACGCGCTGATAATTTCCCATAAGGGGTTATTGAAGCGGAAATTCATATTAGGCTGGTTGGGCATATTAGGCGCGTCTGGCATGGCAGGGGGGTCAATGCGCGGCGGGGCGTTATAAGTGACTTCTCCTGTAATTTTTGCGCCTTCTTCTTTGTCTAAATTTCCGCCAATCATGGCAATGTTGCCGTCCACGAAGGCGGTTGCGCTTAATTTTGCTTGCCCGCCGAATAAGACAATATCGCCTTTGGTTTCTCCGGAAACGGTGATGTTGCCTCCCAGCAAAGCAATATCGCCGTCCACCTTTCCGTCAATGTGTAAGTTTCCGCCAAAGAGAATAATATCGCCGTTTACTTTTGCGTTTTCTTCAATGGTGACGTTGCCGCCAAATAAGGCAATGTTACTGTTGAGGGTCTCTCCGCTTTTTACGGTGTAGTTTTGACCAAACAAGACGACATCGCCGCCGTCGGGGTCTTGGGCGTAAACGGATGTTGAGGGAACGGTGAGCAAGCCGAAGATAAGAATGAGGCGGATTAAGTTCTTTTTCAAATTCATACATTAACTCCTTGAGGTCTGCGGGCAAACCTCCAAATGGATACAGTCCATAACAAGCTAAAGCCTGCCACGGCGGAGAAGATTATCATCCAAGCATAAGGCGGAATGAAGTTGGGCAAGATGCGGGTGAATACTTGAAAGACTTCCGCTAGCGCTTGCAGTGAGGTGAAGATAAAAAGTAAATAGCCTACGACCGCCGTGAGCCATTCGATGGGCGCGGCTAAGAATGTTGTCATGTAGGGCATGGTAAACCATGCGAGTAAGCCCACGCCGCCGATTAACAAGACGATTAACCCCCATAAACGCTGGCGGCGTTCGGCTATTTTTTGCAGGGCGAGTTTTTCTTGAAAGCGGGTTGTAAAACCAGCGCTAGGCGCAATGACTTTTGCTGAGCGTAAGATGAGACTTGTTTCCGCTAAGGCGGCGCAAGTTTTACAAGTTCGCAGATGCGTGTTGAGTTCTTGCTTTTCTGCATGTGTGAGATGCGCTTCATCCAGCAACCAAGTTTCAAAAGGCTGGTGATTCATAATGTCTCCTTTCCATTTCAGCAGTCAAGTCGTCTTCTTGTTCCTGCCATAAGCCTGCCATTTCTTTACGAGCGCGGTGCATTCTGCTTTTAACAGCGCTAACCGATAAGCGCAAAGATTCAGCGATTTCTTTTTCCGAATAGTCGTACCAATATCTCATAATAATTGCGGCTCTATCTGTTGCGTCTAACCCTTTCAATAAATCATGCACTCTATCTCGCGTTTGTCCGTTTATCGCTTCCGCTTCAGGGTTAGGCGA
Source organism: Anaerolineales bacterium (assembly GCA_034434495.1). Classification (GTDB taxonomy): domain Bacteria; phylum Chloroflexota; class Anaerolineae; order Anaerolineales; family Villigracilaceae; genus Villigracilis. The sequence continues at coordinate 170,901 of DAOTZE010000019.1, read as the reverse complement.
ATCAAAATCTGGTAAATCTATGACGTTGCCTTCGTCGTCCTCGGCGTCCATTGAAAACATAGAAAATTTTCTACGGCGCAAACGGTCAATGCAATAGTGCGCGGCAATAGAAAGCAGCCAAGTGGCGAACGGGCGCTTTGAGTCGTAGCGATATAAATTTTGATAGGCGCGTAAGAAGGTTTCTTGCGCGGCGTCTTCCGCTAGTTCGTGCTCGCCCAACATACGGTAGCACAAGTTGAAAACGGGCTTTTGGTATGTCTCTACCAGATGGGTAAACGCCTCGTCATTACCTTGTTGCGCCTGAATGACCCAACTTTGTTCTTCGTTCACGATTCTCCTTGAATGACTTTCTGCACTCATTTTACGCAGGTTTCTGAAAAAGGTTGCAGATGAAAACCCCGCTTCGGGGCTTTGGGCTGGCTGGATTCTGCTTCTTTGGCATTCGCCCGCCTTCATCACCGCGCGGGGATGAACCCCCGCGCTATTCTACAAAGCCCGCTAAAGCAGGCTTAATGATGATGACTATGCCCGCTTCCTTCTGGACCTAAAAGGCGCTCCCATTTTTCTAAATTCTCTGCCTTTTGAGCGAAAATTATTGCGATGATAGTCGTCGCTGGCACAGCGGCGATTAACCCCAACGAGCCGACTAGCGTTCGCACCACTTCTTCGGCAATTAATGAAAAATTGATGAGATAGCCATAATCGCCCTGACCGAGCGAAAATAGCAAAAACATTGGTAAGGATGCGCCAGCATAAGCCAAGACTAACGTATTCACAGTCGCGGCGACATGGTCTTGACCGATTCTCATGGCGGCGTTAAATAATCCGCGAAAATCAAAATTGGGGTTGGCGTGGCGCAGTTCAAACACAGCCGACGCCTGAGTCGTCACCAAATCATCTAGCACGCCCAATGCCCCGATGATTAATCCGCCGAGAAACAAACCTCTAATGTTAATTTGCGTTTGGCTGTTTTGCATGAGGAATAAAACATTTTCGTCCCCAATGCCGCTTAACTTTGTGAAGGCAACGGCTACGCTTGCTAACGCGCCTGTGAGTAACAAAACGAAGACCATGCTAAGCACAGACGAATGCGTTTTTAGATTCCAGCCGTAGGTGAGGTATAACGTTACGGCTAATAGCATCATGGAGCCGATAACGCTGACTTGTAATGGGTCTTTCCCGCTTAAGATTTGCGGAATAATGTAGCCGATGATGATATACAAACTAAACGCCATGCTTAACAATGAACGGATGCCCTTCCACTGGCTGATTAATACAATCGCTAATGCAAACGCAATGGCTAACCAAAGAATCGGCGCGGTGCGCGTGAAATCTACAAAATAAGCGTTGACGACGTTATCTGGCGTGATAGAAATTGAAACGATAATCGTATCGCCTACATTTAACAAATAATCATCCGAGCGGATTTGCCGCCTGCCGTAATCAATTTCCATCGGAATGCCGGCGTATTCGCCTTCTAAAATATTCACTCGCGCAATTTGATACGTTTGTATATGCTCTCCGAGTTGAATTTCGCCTTCTTCAATAATTTGAGTCACTTCTGCCCGAACAGTATCCGCGCCGTAGGTGGAAAATCCATCGCTTTGTAATTGTGCGCGCGTTAGGGTTGTGTATATCAACGCCCCAATCAACAAGAGAAAAGGAAAGAGCCATGATTGTTTTTTCATGGCTCCGATTATAAACCGACGGTGGATGATAGACCGCAGACCGTTATTGACCGTCTATCGTCTTCGGTCTACCGTCCATACGGATACCAATAACTTTTATCTTCCATATTGAAATCCCAGTGGACGTGTTTCACTTCGCGGAATTCATCCAAACCCACTTCGCCGAGTTCGCGCGCGCCGCCTGAATATTTCATGCCGCCAAAGGGACCGGCGTAATTATCGGTGAGCGGGTCGTTAATCCAAATTGTGCCTGCTTTTACATCGTCAAAAAATTGTTTGATTTTCTTCGGGTCGTTAGAAATTAACACAGCCCCCAAACCAAACATACAATCATTGGTTAACTTAATCGCTTCGTCAAAGGTAGTGTATTCCATGAGCGGAATGGCGGGACCAAAGGTCTCTTCGCGCATGATGAGCATAGAATGATTCACGCCAGATAAAACGGTCGGTTCGTGAAAGAAGCCTTTGGGTAAATGTTTAGGTCTGCCGCCGCCGAATAAAATTTTTGCGCCGCTAGACTTTGCATCCGCAATGTGACTTTCAAACTTAGAGCGATAAGAATCTCCAATCATAGGACCAATATCGGTCGTTGGCTCAGTTCCAGGTCCGATGCGAAGCGATTTGACGTGTTCCACAATCGCTTCTGTAAATTTTGCTCCGCCGCGTCTTGGAATATAAACTCGTTCAGTGCTTGTGCAAACTTGCCCTGCATTAATCAATGCCGCATACGCCACAGCCTTTGCGGCAATTTCAGGGTCTGCGTCTTCGGCAATCACGGTTGCGTCTTTGCCGCCTAGTTCCAAATGAAGTTTCTTCATCATCGGCGCGGCAATCGATGCGATTTTTTGACCCGTTGCTAAACTTCCCGTAAAGGCAATCACAGGCACATCGGGGTGTTTAACGAGCGGTTCGCCAGTTTCTACCCCATACCCTGTGACGACATTGAGGACGCCCGCAGGCAAGTGGTCAAAACAATGTTCCGCTAAATACAAAGCGGTTAATGGAGTCATTTCGGATGGTTTGATGACAACAGTATTTCCCGCCGCGAGGGCAGGGGCAACCTTCCATGCCAATAACAACAACGGATAATTCCACGGCACAATACAACCGACCACGCCATAAGGTTCTTTGATAATAAAATTAAATTGCGAAGATTCTCCCGAAGCCAGCACGCTTCCGCGATGATGCCTGCCTAACTCGGCATAATACCGAAAGGTGTTAATCACCCATTCCACTTCTTCTTCATTTTCAGCAACAGGCTTGCCTTCTTCAAGAGTTAATAAGCGAACAATTTGCTCTTTATGCTCATGCACTTTATGCGCGACTTCATGCAATAAAGACGCTCTTTCATTTGCCCCCATCTTACGCCACATATCAAACATAGACTTTGCCGCCTGCACCGCCTCTTCGACATCCTCCGGCTTGCCTCTTGGAACCGAATCAATTATCTCCTCCGTTGCCGGGTTCTGGACTTGAATCTCTTCTGTGGCATGTCCGTTTGTCAATTTTCCGTTGATGTACATGGGTTTCATAGGAGTCTCCTTAAGTTGATATTTAATCATAACATGGTGGCAAATATTGTCACTTGACACGTTTCCATATACTGTCTAAAATTGACAGTATATGGAAACGTATAACATAAGCGGCTTGACCAAGAAACTACTAGGTTCACGCCTTAAACTTTTTACTTTACCAACTCTTCAAAATCTATTAAAAATAGAGAATGAAAGAACCTTGTTTAGGGTAATTGAAACATTCCAAAAAAATGGTGTCTTAACCAAAATTGAAAGAAACAAATATCAAATTACTGATTCGTATGTCAACTCTTTTGAAGTGGCGAATTTTCTTTACCAGCCATCTTATATTTCATTGGAAACAGCCTTAAATTATTGGGGAATTTTGTCACAGTTTCCTTATGAAATGACTAGTATTACCACGAAAAAAACCGTTGAAAAAGAATTTGATGGTGTGACTTATACCTATCGTCACATCTGTCCAAAATATTTTGGGATGTTTGAAAAAGTAGATAATGCCCTGATTGCATCCCCAGAAAAAGCACTGTTTGACCAAATCTATTTGGCATCTAAAGGATTAAAAATTTTACACATGGATGAGTACGATTTCACACATATAAATAAGAAAACATTTTGGAACTTATGCGCTCAACTTCATGCTGATAAAAACATTATTAAACTCGCCCAGCCGATTGGAAAATAATTATGCTTTTACCTCCCGCCCAAACAAAAAACTTAGCCAAAAAATTCAAGATTAATGAAAAGGTGGTTTTAAGAGAATATATTCAACTTGTTTTTTTGAAAGAACTATATGATGAAAGTTATTCTGAGAATATTTTTTTCAAAGGCGGTACGGCTATTCGATTGGTATTAAATGGGACAAGATTTTCAGAAGACCTAGATTTTACTGTTGCAGGCAGTAAAGAAAATTTTAGATTATTTATCACAAAGTTTTTTCAAAAGATGGAAAAACTATATGGCTTTACATTCAAAGATAGAAAAGACACGCATGGAGTATCTTTTCTACTCACCTCTCGACAAGGCGAAGGAAACAATGCCATCTTTGTAAAATTAGATTTTTCTTTTAGAGAAAAAGTTTTTATGCCTACCCAATCTATTCTTAATACCGAATACCCTGTTATATTTACTTCTTACATCAACCACTTGTCACCCGAAGAAATAGTGAGCGAAAAAATCCGCGCTTTGATGACCAGAAATAAAGGTAGAGATGTATATGACTTATGGTTTTTACTTAATCTAAACATCCCCATTTCGCATCGTTTGGTTTTAGAAAAATTAAAATATTACGACATTAAAGATTTTGCTTACGACCAATTAATCTCCAGAATAAAAAAATTCAATAAAGATAAATTTATTTCAGATTTACAACCTTTTATAGCCAGTGACCAAAGATTAAGACTCGCTTCTTTGTTTGATTATGCGATTGCTTATTTGGAACAAAGAATTACATTGTTGACGAAGAATTAAGAAATCACACTCAAGTTTTTTTTCTGTGGCATGTCCGTTTGTAAATTTTCCGTTGATGTACATGGGTTTCATGGGATGACTCCTGATTCATAGTATATGATTTTCATAATTACAAGTTACGAAACAACTTTAGCAAAAATTTTCACCATTATAAAGCAGCACATTTAAGAACTTTGAATATTTCTCCCATAATTCTGAGTTGCGGAGATCAAAAATATTAAAAATTTTGTTTCCATATCTTTCCCATAATTCCGAATTAAACCGAAGTGGATGCTCAATGTAATCCCAAGTGGGAAAATCTAAATTGAGCTTTTTATTTAGATTTTCCCAAAACTTCACATGATCTCCTATTTTTGGAGGAATCCCTTCAATAAATGGTATTGTTCGTATTAGATTTTTATGCCAACACAAGCATCTTTTGCCGTTCCATATCATGTAATTATCATTGTCTAGTGCATGAAGTCTGCCATAATAAATTTCTGTATCTAGCATGGGATGATAATTTGAATTTCCTATTGTGAACTTTACACGACAAGAATCAGAACTGTAAATTACGCCATGTGAAAGAAGGTTCTTTTTTACAAACCCCCATTTTTTGAAAGAAAAATTGCTTTCTATACAAGCTACAAAATTTTCAAGTATTTCACTACTATTATCAGTAGAAAGCGAATTAATATTTTGCCTTATTGAAACGACTTTTTCATTATGCCAAACTAATTCCAATTTTTTTCCGCAACTGTTGCATATAACTCTCCACTCCTTATAATTATATGAAATAGGCTTGTTACAAGCAGGGCAATTTAATTGAGGTAATTTGGCATCCATAAATTAATATAAGTTTTAATACTAATAGTCAACTGCTAAAAGCTACTTGCTATCCTTCGGCATTTGTGATTCTTCAATCAACTCTTTCGGAGTTGCCCCGCCACAGCTTGGACAGACATATTTATGCTCGACAGGAATATAAGAACGAGAACAATACGGACATTTAATTGGCATAGGTTCTTTCGGAACTTCTTTGATGACCTCTTTTGTCACTTCACGAGTCTCAACTCTTGTTCTTCCACCAGTGTTGACGAAAATGGGTCCGCTTCCTGAACTGTAAGAACCGCCTCCACCTGATGAAGAACTTCCGCCAGACGCTTTCTTTGAGCCTGCCCCAGCCGCGCCGCCAAGGAATCCGCCGGCTATGTCGCTTAATTTGCCAGAATTGCCTGATGACTTTGAAGATGAAGAAGATTTTGATGATTTATTTGAAGATGAACTTGACCCGCCTTTCATATTTCCTAACACGGCAAACAAAACGGCAATGATGACGACAGAAGCTAAGGTCACAAACACAATAATGGCAGTTAACCTTAATGCGCGCGGAATATCATATAACTCATAACCATAACTAAACAGAAAAACGCCGCCTACATAAAACGGAGCAAGAATCAAACACAGCATAACGCCCAATTCTTGCGATAGGCTTTCGTCTATCCAAGTTAAGTATCCAATTAAAATGATTAATCCCAAGGTTGCTAAGGCAATTAACCCGCCGGGGATTAAGATGTGCAAAGGCTTACCGGGCTTTGAATCGTCATGGTCATATTCATAGACTTCATGCGTCTTTGCCCGAACTTGTCTGGCTTTGTATTCTGATGTAGGCATTTCATTCTCCATTTCTCGCCACAAAGGAAAATCTTTATATAACTTCGTGACCCTTTGCGGTTAAATCTTTTTATTCGCTCAACTCTTTCGCGGTATTTTCCATTTGCGCGAGGATTGCCGCGACTTGTCCGCTAGGCGTATTCACGCGGTACATGTGAGCAAATCCATCGCCAAGCATTATCTTAACTGTACGCCAAGACGCTAATTGAGGTTGCAACGCGCCTTGCGGAAGCAATTCCACCGCTTGTTTCCACTGCGGGTGAGTCCGTTCGTAGTCTGCCAATAAACTCAAAGTTGAAGAGCGAAGCGGAAAGAGATGAGTCGTTTCTACAAAGCGTTTATCTTGTTCATTATCTAATAACCATCGAACAAACAACCACGTTGCAATTTGTCTATCTTTGTTTGATTCCAAAATCACATACGATGAGCCGTACACAGCCGTCACGCCGCCAGCGTCGTTTGGAAACGGCAAAACGCTCCAAACGTCTCGTGAGCCAACGCTGGCAAACACGCGCGCCACGTTTGTAAATTCTTCCATGCTGGCGGTGATGAACAACGCTTCACGATTCGCAAACGAAAGAATTGGGTCGCTGGCATTTTGCCAAGCGCAATTCTTTTCCGATAGCTCGCGTAAAAACTTAAACGAATCGATGTTTTCAGATTTCATAAAGCGATAATTATTTTCTTCTAATACGCCGCCGCCAAACGCTAATATCCATGAATACGCCGTCATCGCTTCGGTGTTTACCAACCAACCGCCTAAAGAATCGTTTTCGGCAAATTCGTCTTTCAACTTTGAATCGTGCGCTTTACATGCTTGCTTTTCAAACTCATTCGCCGAAGCTGGCGCGGTTTCAAAACCCAACTCATCCGCCCATGTTTTATTCCACAATAAAAATTGAGCCGTGCGTTGCGCGGGCATTCCAATGCGCGCATCGCCCGAAACGTCTTGATTCAAAAACACATCGTAAAAATCTTCTGTGTTCAAACCATACGTTTCATCGTTGATATAGTCGTTCAAATCAAGCGCTACGCCGTTATCAAACCATTCGTGAGCGTGTTCAGGCAGGGCAATCGCCAAATCGGGGCGTTGGTCGGTGGGCAGCGAGGCGTTCACGGCTTCATACAGATTTGAAAAATTAACTTGGCTTTGAACATTTACCACAATGCCCCATTGATTTTCATTATTAAATTGTTTGACCAATGACTCAAACAGGCTTTGCTCAACTTCATGCCATGGAGTCCAAACTGTGATTTCTAACCCGCGTAACGCTTCTTCATTGACTTCAAGTTGCTTCGCGTTGGTTGAGCCTGATTCTGGCGTGGAGGTTTGTTCCGCGCTTTGCGTTTCAGCATGTTCTGCGGCGGCAGTAGAGGCGACCTCTGCTGCCCCGCACGCGGATAAAAGTATAGAGGCGATAAAGAAAAGAGAAATTATTTTTTTCATGTTTTGGGTTGTGTAGGGGCGCCCTTACGATTTACGGCGTCAGCAACATAAACGGAACGGGCGTAAAAACTAAAAGGAAGATAAAAATCATACCGTAGGCGACCAAGCGTCGGGTAGGGTCGAGGCGGGTAATTTGGTCAAGCGGTTGTGCGTTCACTCTTCCAAGCCAAAATAACAAAACAGCCCACAACCACCATCCATCCCAAAAAAATCCGAGACCAATCAATATTGCAACGATAAACGGAAACGCCTTGCGGGCTTTTTCGCCAAACAGCGAATAGATAACATGCCCGCCGTCGAGCGTGCCGGCTGGAATTAAATTTAATGCGGTGACGAGAATCCCCGCCCAACCTGCAAACGCAACGGGATGAATGAACACATCCAACCCGCCAAACGGAATTGGACGACCTGTGAAAAAATATTGCAGCCAATATAAAATCCCTTGCGGCTCAACAGGCGCGGGGAGTAATTGACCAAAGATAATATATTTTGCAAACAAATAAATTAATGAATTGCCTTCAAGAAAACCGTTTGGGTTTGGGTCAATTGTGCCTAATTCTGAAAGCGATAAACCTAAAAGTAGAACTGGGATAGCGACCATTAAACCTGCAATTGGACCTGCAACGCCAATATCAAATAACACTCTTTTGTTTTTTGGAATGCCGCGCATAATAATCGCCGCGCCCATCGTCCCCAATGGACTTAAAGGAAACGGAATAAAGTAGGGCAATGAGGCGGGCGTTTTATGATAGCGACTCATAAAATAATGACCGAGTTCATGCGCCAATAAAATTCCGAGCAAACTTACCGCAAAGGGCCAGCCTGTAAAAATGCTTTTTCCTAAAACGATTAACTGCCCCCAAAAATCATTGGGGATGGGACCTTGCGGCTGCGCGCCCGATAACATCACGCTAAAAACGGTTAATATGAAAAGAATAATATTCGTTCTGATATTTTCTTTTCCCGCTTCGGGGCGTTGGCGCGCAAGGTAAATCATTTGCTTGTGGCTTTCTTCGCGGAATAACGGGACGACATTGTATTGTTTTAGGGCTTCAGCCAATCGGTCATACGCTTCGGCGGAGTCTTCGCCGATTAATTGCCCACGATAGCGCAGGAAAAATTCTTTATTTTCTTTATCGTGCGTATCCAAACTGGTCACATCTTCAATGCGAAATACGCGCGAGACAATTGCGGTGAATATTTCAGTTTCAGGAAAAGACATGATTCTCCAATAGTAATATGAATTTTAGACATAGATAAGCGCAGATAAAAGGTATTTTGACCGCTGACCTCAGACGGCGGTCAGCGCTCTATGGTCTGCGGTCTAACAAATTAGGCGAGAGTGGATGGGAGTCGAACCCACCGCAGCCCGCAACGCGACCCGCCACAGGTTTTGAAGACCAGGAAGCCCACCGGGGCTTAACCACTCCCACAGGTAAGGATAATCTAGGGGAGAGGGAATTGCAAGTAAAGGAAAGAAGCGTTAATAAAAAACTAAATAATGCGACGTTGATGAACGATGAATATATTGCCTCTTAATGAGCGATTCTTTATTAACTCAAGTCGCTATCTTTATATTTTTTGAAATGGGAGGCAAATCGAATAACTTTCAACCAGCGGTTGCATCGTCTCAGGCGCAAAAATAAAAAGAGAAATAATCCCCATCACAAACAACAAAATACAAAAGAAAATAAAACCGCCCATGATAATACCCGCCCATGCCATAGGGCGCCCCGCTTCATTGTTCTTTTTTATTCCCCTTAATGAAATCGCTCCATAGGTTAGCGCTAAAAACCCAAGCGCAAAACTGGAGGGAAAGCAGATAAACCCAGTGAACGGAATGGGTAGTAATCCTCCACAAAAAATAAGCAAAGTTAAAATGCCGAGGATTAAACTGATGATAGATTGTTTATTGGTTGGTGGATAATAAATTTCGTCATTTGATTCCATAAATATTTCTTAAAACAAAACCGTCCCCGGCAAGGACGGTTTTTATAATTTTCAGAAGGGGTGAGATGATTTACATCGTCTCTCTGAAAAAATCAGTCGGGGCGAGAGGATTTGCATCGTCTCCTCAGTGGAGAAACCTACGACCGCAAATCCTCTCGCCAACAACTTCAGTCGGGGCGAGAGGATTTGAACCTCCGACCCCTTGCACCCCATGCAAGTGCGCTAGCCGGGCTGCGCCACGCCCCGAATGAGTGACGCGCATTATAGCCGCGATTTTCGTTTATGGCAAATTAAAAATTTTGAAGTCAGACGACTGACCGCTGCCGGCGCTCAAAAAATGTTTCGACTCGTAACATCATTTTCGTTCGCTTTGCGGCTACCCTAATTTCTTATGTTAAATAAACCTGCAAGCGTTGCCTTTATGCTAAAATAGACCAAACGGAGTAAATCCCCTATGGCAGACATGATAGAAGTTGTAATAGACAGCATTCGCGTGCATTTAATGGCGCCGCAGCGCGTGGTGGTGTTAAAGCAAATGAATGCTGAACGATACTTAACCATCTGGGTCGGACCATACGAAGCGGAAGCCATCACCGTCGCTTTGCAAGAAGTGGAAATGATTCGCCCGCTCACGCACGACCTCATCAAAAACGTATTTAGCGCCTTTGGCGCGCGCGTGCTTCGAGTAGAAATCGTTAAACTACAAAACGAAATTTTTTACGGCAACATCGTAGCCGAATCGGGCGGAAAAGAAATTCACATCGACTCACGCCCGTCAGACGCCATAGCCATTGCCGTGCGCGCGCATGTGCCAATCCTCGTTCATCGCAGCGTAATGGACTCGGCTGGCATTGAGCCAGACCGCGAAGTGACAGACGCCGCCCCGCCCGCCGCCACCGATGCGCCTCCGCCGCCCGAAGACCCGAATCGCTTATCCGTCTTCAAAGATTTTATAGATAAACTCGATATTGACAAACCCGATAAAGACAAACCCGCTTCAACCTAACCGTCAACCTGACTCTGAACCCATGACCGATACTTACCCCGAACAGCCCGCCCCCGCCAGCTCAATCGCCCCGCATAGCCGAGAAGCCGAAGAAGCAGTCGTAGGGGCGGTGCTGATTAACCCCGAAGTATATTACGACATCGCCCAATTTTTGAACGCCGATGATTTTCACATTCATCGCAACAAATGGATTTGGGAAGCCTTTGTGCGCTTGCACGAACGCCGCGCGCCTATTGATTTGTTAACCCTTTCAGAAGAGTTAGAAAAAAATAATCAACTGGCTGAAATTGGCGGCTCGGCTTACCTAACCTCCTTAATCAATCAAGTTCCCACTTCGTTAAACGCCGAAGCGTATGGGCGCATTGTCGAAGAACATTCAATTCGCCGTAAGATGATTCAAGCCGCGAATCAAATCGCCTCGTTGGCGTATAAAAGCGGCGACCATATTGACCATGTGATGGGCGAAGCGGAAAAAGCCATTTTCGGCGTAAGCGAACGCCGAAGCAAACATGACTTAAAACCCATTCGCAAAGTCATCTCCGAATATTACGACCGGATTGACGATTTATCCAAACGCCCAGAAGATTTTCAAGGCGTGCCGACAGGTTTTTATGATTTAGATAAACTACTAAGCGGCTTACAACCATCCGATTTACTCATTCTCGCGGCTCGTCCGGGGCAGGGGAAATCGGGCTTTTTATTATCGGTGGCAAAAAACGCGGCGTTGACCCACAAAAAGCGCGTGGCGATTTTTTCTTTAGAAATGTCTAACGAGCAAGTGGTGCAACGCTTAATTGCGCAAGATACGGGCATCGATTCGCAACGTTTGCGAACAGGTAAATTAAACCAAGACGAGTGGCCGCTCTTCACGCAGGCGGTTGAAGTTTTTTCAGACGCGCATATTTACTTAGACGACACGCCAGCCATTACGCCTTTGCAATTACGCACCAAATGCCGCCGCCTACATTTAGAATTTGGTCTCGATTTAATTATTGTAGATTATCTGCAATTAATGGGCGGCGATACGCGAAACGACAATCGCGTGCAAGAAGTTTCGCACATCTCTCGAAGTTTGAAAGTGCTGGCGCGCGAGTTGAATGTGCCTGTGTTATCTGCCGCGCAATTGAGCCGCGCAGTAGAGCAAAGAACCGATAAACGCCCTGTGCTTTCCGATTTACGGGAATCGGGCTCGCTCGAGCAGGATGCCGATATTGTGATGTTTATTTACCGCCCAGACCAGTACGAAAAAGATACCGATAAGCATAACATTGCCGAAATCATCGTAGCCAAGCATAGAAACGGTCCCGTCGGCAGCGTTGAGTTAATCTTCCGCCCAGCGTTGGCAAAGTTTGAAAACGCGGCGACAAAGGTGTTTCGCCCCAATGAATAATAAATATCAATTTTTATTTACAGCGCTTAGTAATTAAAAATTGGTTATTGACGCTTTTATGAATCATTTCAACGGCTTTACTTCTTCTGAAACGTTTACGCAAATCCCCGATTCGTTTTTGCATTTACTCAATGAAATTGACGATATCGCCGAGTTGAAAGTCACGTTGTATGCCATGTATCGCATTGAGCGGTTGGAGGGGAATTTTCGCGGCTTGCCTGAAGCGGAGTTTGACTCTGCGTCGCTGGGGTTGAATCAAAAGGAGATTCGGCGCGGGTTAAAGAAAGCGCTGGAGAGGCAGACCATGTTGATGTCTAAGAAAGAGGCGCAGGTTTTTTATTTCCTGAATTCACCGCGCGGAAGGTTATCCGCCGAGGCGTTTGCAAAGGGGCAAATCGAAGCGACGCAAAGTTATGCCCCGCAGAAATCAAATTTGTTTAAGTTATATGAAGAAAACATCGGCGCGCTAACGCCGTTGATTGCGGATATGTTGAGAGACGCTGAGAAGCAATATCCGAGCGTGTGGTTTGAAGAGGCGTTTGAAATTGCCGTAAGTAGAAATGTGCGGAATTGGAAGTATGTTCAAGCGATTTTGAATCGTTGGAAGGAACACGGAAAAGATGAGCGAAGAGATGCAAAAGACTCTATCCAAGATGCAAAACGATATACCGAAGGCGAGTTTTCAGAATTTTTCAAATGAGACGGCTGTGAAAAAAACATTAGGCGACCCCAATTGCCCGCATTGCGGCGGCGCTGGTTATATTCGTTATGACGTGCCAGTGGAAGACGAGCGCTTTGGCAAACTGGAAACGTGCGTCTGCCGCGCGAAAGACGTGGCTGAAGCGGCGCGTTTGCGTTTGTTCGCTATGAGCAATTTGAATCGGCTGAGTCATTTGACGTTTGAAAACTTTCGCCCTAATGGAAATGAAAAAGCGAAGTTTATGACTTCGCAAGAACGCGAGTATTTGCATAAAGCCTTTGAGGCAAGCCAAACGTTTGCTAAAAAACCTGAAGGTTGGTTGTTGTTAGAGGGGGGCTATGGTTGCGGCAAGACGCATTTGGCGGCGGCAGTGGCAAACTTTGCCGTGAATAACGGCTTTGCTACGCTGTTTATCACCGTGCCTGATTTGTTAGATTCGCTTCGCTTTGCCTATGACGACCCCGAAACGACTTTTGAACAACGCTTTGAAGAAATTCGTAATGCGGGCTTGTTAATTTTGGACGACTTTGGCACGCAAAACGCAACCGCTTGGGCGCAAGAAAAGTTGTTTCAGATTATGAACTATCGTTACATCAATAAACTGCCGACTGTGATTACCACGAACTTAATGCTCGATGAAATTGAAGGAAGAATCCGCTCTCGATTGCAAGATGAGGAATTTGTAACGCATATAAAAATTATCGCGCCCGATTATCGCCGCCCAGAAGAAACGAGCAACCCCGGCATTTCGATGCTTTCTTTGCCTGAAATGAAAGCGATGACCTTCAAAACCTTTCAGCCGCGCGATGATGAAATTGGCACAGAAGCGGTGACTACCACCATTACCGAAAAGAAAGATAAATTTGGCAATAAATATAAAGATAAAGAAATTACCCGCATCAAGGTCACCAAAGACGACGTGAAAACCTTGCACGACGCGCACAACGCCGCCGTTGCCTTTGCGGAAAACCCCGAAGGCTGGTTGGTGTTTTTAGGGCAATCGTTTTCCGGTAAAACCCACCTTGCCGCGGCAATTGCCAATTATCGCATGGGTTTGGGCGGGCAGGCTTTATTGGTAGAAGTGACGGCGCTGTTAGATTATTTGCGCCAAACGTTTCGACCGAATTCAGACGTTTCGTTTGACAGGCGCTTTCATGAAATTCGCACTACGCCTTTGTTGATTCTTGACGACTTAAAAGAAAGCGGCGCTGGCTCTGTTTGGGCGGAGGATAAACTCTACAGCGTGCTGAATTATCGTTATAACGCGCATCTGCCTACGGTGTTAACCTCCACCCTGCACCCTGAGGCGTTTGCTTTGAGTTACCCAAACTTGTGGAATAAATTGCTCGACCCTACCAAGTGTCAGGTGCTGAATATCAACATGCCGCCGTATCGTAGAATGATAAAAGGCGGTAAGAAAAAGAAGTAAAGGAAATATACAATGAAAACTCGCCTTACAGGAATGTTTGCAGGTCAAATGTTTGGTTTGATTATTGTTTGCATCGCTTCGACATTTATTGCCCTGATTTCATTTGGCGCAATTGGCGGGGTGACGATAGCCGCCGCGCCCGAGCCAACCTTTCAATTCGTCGCCCCAATCACCTGCCCAAACGGCACGGTGGAATATAGCGAGTTCACCGCTTCGTATCATCGCCCCGGCGAAAGAGGCGTTGTGGTGGAATGTGTCCAAGCCGATGGAACGCGCACCGATATTACGGGCATGTCTATTTTCTACGCTTTGGTTGGTTTTTATTTAGCCTGTTTCCTCCCGCTTTGCATTCCCGGCGGCTTAATCGCATTAATATTCCCAACCTTTTTCTTGCGCTTCCGCCGTAACAAACAAAACCCAATTGACGTGATTAGTTAAAATGAACGCATATCCCATCCCTTCTTTTTTTGATAAAAACAAAGTCGGCGAAGTTTGGAAAGTGGACTACGCCGCCCGCGCCGCAGACGCCAAAGCCTTCGCGCTTCAACACAACCTTCAACCTGCTTCTGCTTCGTCAGTCAAAATTTCCCTCCTGCTGATTGACGTGCAAAACACGTTTTGCCTCCCAACTTTTGAACTATTTGTTGGCGGGCGCAGCGGCAACGGCGCCGTAGAAGATAACGCGCGTTTATGCGAATTTATCTATAGAAACATCGGCGCTCTCACAACCATCATCGCCACTTTAGATACGCACACCGCTCATCAAATCTTTCACCCCGTCTTTTTTATAGATAAAGACGGCAATCACCCAGCGCCGTATAGCGATATTCGCCTTGCCGATTTACAAAATAACGTTTGGCAATTTAACCCCGCTCTTGCCAAACAATTCAACATCGCCCCTGAATATGGGCAACAAATGATGATTCATTACGCCGAAACTTTAGAGAAAAAAGGAAAATACACCCTCACCATTTGGCCCTATCACGCTATGCTGGGCGGAATTGGGCACGCCCTCGTCGCCGCCGTAGAAGAAGCCGTTTTCTTCCATTCCATTGCGCGTAACTCGCCTGTGCAATTTGAAATCAAAGGCAATAAACCCTTTACCGAGCATTACTCCGCCATTGGACCCGAAGCGCTGACCGGACCTATGGGCGAAACGCTTGGAACGCGCAACTCGAAATTTATTGAACATCTGTTACAAGTGGATAGATTATATATTGCCGGGCAAGCCAAAAGTCACTGCGTAGCGTGGACAATCGCCGATTTGCTAGAAGATATTCAAGCGGTCGATTCAGAATTAGCCAAAAAAGTTTACTTGCTCGAAGACTGCTCCTCGCCAGTGGTTGTGCCTGATGTGGTTGACCATACCGACGCGGCGAATGAGGCGTTTGCAAAGTTTGAACAAGCGGGGATGAAGATTGTTAAATCTACGGATGACGTTAAATAAATAAACCCATGAGCATTTTCGATAACAAAAGATTAACCAACGAAACTTTCAAACTGGATATTGAACGAATGCGGCGCGGGTGGTATTCGGATAAATACTTTGAAAATATCAACCGCATGTTAACCACATTATCCAAAGAGAAATACGTTTACGCGGGGAAATATCATAACTTGCCGAATGGAATTTCTCCCGAGCAAATTGCCGTCGGCGATATTGAAGTGGAGATGCAATGGTTTACCCGCCGCATGGGAAAAACCACCGTTGTCGGCGTAGATAAATCGCTCGCGATGCTTCGCCATTGCACAGGGTATTTTGAAGGCGATAGGTTTATTGACACATCCGATAAACTTGAAGTGTGGGCAGTGCATGACGGCACAACGGTCAAATACGACGGCGACCCTTCTAAAGTGCAACCGGTCATTAAAGTTCGCGGGCGCTATCGTGATTTTGCGTTGCTCGAAACGCCCACGCTGGGCATTCTCACGCGCTCTAGCCGTGTGGCTACGAATGTATATGAAACGCTTGTGGCTTCGCGCGGTAAGCCTGTTTTATTTTTCCCCGCTCGGTTTGATATGCACGAAGTGCAAGCGGCAGACGGCTATGCTTATAACATTGCCGTTCAACGATTTAATTTAGATAAAGAAAGCGATTTGGGACCGTTTGTATCTACCGATGCGCAAGGCGATTGGTGGGGAGGCGCCGGCGGGGGAACGGTGGCTCACGCCGCTATCGCTTCTTTCTTAGGCGATACTGCGGAGGCAATGATGCAGTTTGCTAATATTTTGCCGGCTCGCATTCCGCGCATTGCGCTAGTGGATTTTAATAATGATTCAGTGCGAGATTCGTTAAGGGTTTTAGATTCTTTATTTGCCAAATACCGCGAGTGGATGGACGCAAAGAATGAAGAAGAAGCGAAGAAATATAAATTATACGGCGTGCGGTTAGATACCAGCGGTAGTTTGCGAGACGTTTCTGTGCAGCCGCTGGGCGACCCCGCGTTAGATTTAGGCGTGAATCCGCGTTTGGTGTTTAATGTGCGTCAGGCGATTGATAATGCATGGGAACGTTGGAATCTGCCTGCCCGTTGGAAAGAAGCGGCGCAAGAATATTGTCGCAGCGTTAAGATTGTTGTTTCGGGTGGGTTTAATCCAGAAAAAATTCGTAAGTTTGAAAAACTCGAAGTGCCAGTGGATATTTACGCGGTCGGTTCGTATTTGTTTAATAATAGCGACGCGACCTCCACCGATTACACCGCCGATGTGGTGCGCGTGAAAATTCACGACCAGTGGATTGATATGGCAAAGGTGGGGAGAAAAGTGGGAGAGAATGAAAATTTGGAACGCGTGTGGTAGCCTGATTGTCAATGCTTTATTAAATAAAAAGATTTGAGCGCTATGGCTCAAATCTTTTTTTGTTTATTGCCAATGGATTTACTTCTTTTGCCCATGCCAAAATTCATCGTCGCTATTTTTCACTTCGGTCATTTCGCCTGTAGCGATGAACACGGTGCGTTCGCAGATATTGGTCACGCGGTCTGCTACGCGTTCTAAATTGTGCGATACCCATAGCAGCCAATTGGCTCGTTCGATATTTTTGGGGTCTTCAATAATGAACACCATCAATTCGCGGTAAATTTGATTATAAAGCGCGTCCACTTCATCGTCTTCCAATGGAATGGCTTTGGCGGTTTCTACGTCTTCATTGATGAAGGCGGTGAGGGCGCGGTGGAGCATATCTGCGCCTTTTTGCGCCATGCGCGGAATGTCAATGAGGGGTTTGAGCAGGGGTTCATCGCCCATGCGAATATTGATGTTGGCGATGCCTTTAGCGTAGTCGCCCATGCGTTCGAGTTCAGAAATAATTTCCATCGAAGAGGCGAGTAAGCGCAAGTCATGCGCCATAGGTTGTTGGGTGGCGATTAGCACCATGAGTTGGGCTTCAATGTCAAAACGTTTTTTGTTGATTTCTTTATCTTTGGCGATGATATCTTGCGCGCCTTTGATATCGCGTTTTTTTAACGATTCTACGGACTGAATAATAGCGTGTTCTACCATAGAACCCAGCAAAAGGATTTCGTCTTTTAGTTCTTGCAATTCTGTTTCAAATGCTTTTCTCATAACAACCTCTTCTATTCATTGTACTCGGATTAAATTTCTTTTGCTGGGATATTTTGCTCGCTAAGCCAAAGGCGTAGGCGTTCTTTGATTTCATCGCGCACGCGGCGGGCGATAGCGAGGCGGCTTGCTTCGTCTCCTTTGGCAGGGTCGTCAAAGGGCCAGTGTTCATGCTTGCCCATGTTCAAAAAGATGGCGGGGCAGTTATCTTCTGCGTCTGCACAAACGGTGATGACATGCGAAAAAACGGCTTTGCCTAAATATTCGGTGACCGATTTTGACCATTGATTTGAAATGTCAATGCCGATTTCGCGCATCGCTTCTTGAACTTCGTCTAGAATCTTGCCCTTTGGCTCGGTGCCTGCGCTGAACACTTCAAAGCGGTCGCCTGCCATAGCGCGGAGTAAGCCTTCTGCCATTTGGCTGCGGGCTGAATTGCCGGTGCATAAAATTAATACTTTTTCTTTGCTCATGATATTTCCTTTTACCCAAACCTACCCGTTACGTAGTCTTCAGTGCGTTTGTCTGATGGGCGCGTGAAGATTTTTTTCGTTTCGTCAAATTCAATCACGCCGCCGGCGCGTTCGTCGTTAATCATCATCATCGCGGTATAGTCTGAGGCGCGCGCGGCTTGTTGCATATTGTGGGTGACGATGATGATGGTGTAATTTTTCTTAAGCTCTTGCATTAGCTCTTCGATACGCAGCGTGGAGATTGGGTCTAATGCCGAAGCGGGCTCGTCCATTAAGATAATTTCAGGCTGAATGGCGATGGTGCGGGCGATACATAAGCGCTGTTGTTGCCCGCCAGAGAGTTCATACGCGCTTTTTTGTAATTTATCTTTGACTTCATCCCACAAGGCGGCGCCGCGTAATGAGTTTTCTACGAGTTCGTCCATATTGCCTTTGAAGCCGTTAATCCGCGCGCCCCAAGCGATATTTTCGTAGATTGATTTTGGAAAGGGGTTTGGCTTTTGAAAGACCATGCCAATTTTGCGGCGCACTTCTACGGGGTCAACTTCTTTGCTATACAGATTTATGCCATGTAAAAGTAAATCGCCGCTGACGCGACAATTTGGCACGAAATCATTCATACGGTTGAAAGCGCGCAGTAGGGTGGATTTTCCGCACCCTGAAGGACCGATGATTGCGGTGATTTTTTGTTTTTCGATTTGAATCGTTACGTCTTTTACGGCGGTAAAATTTCCGTAATGAATCGAAAGGTTTTTTGTTTCAATTGCATATTCGGGCGTTTGAGTATTTTGCATAATTAATATTTCCTTTGGAAGCGGTTGCGAAGCAAAATAGCCGTAGCGTTTAAGGTGAGCAATAACACAAGCAACACAATAATGGCGCTGGCGGCAATGGCATGAAATTCAGATTGTGGACGGGTCGTCCAGTTATAAATTTGAATGGGTAAGGCGGTGAATTTTGAAAATGGGCTTGAAGGGTCAATCGTTACAAAGGTAGATGCGCCGACTACGATAAGCGGGGCGGTTTCGCCTAAGGTGCGTGAAATGGCGAGGATACTCCCCGTGAGGATGCCGGGCAACGCGTTTGGCAAAACGTGCGACCAAACCGTTTGCAACCGTGTGGCGCCTACGCCGTATGCCGCTTGGCGCAACGAATCAGGCACGGCTTTGATTGCTTCTTGCGCGTTGATAATCATCAAAGGTAAAACGAGGATGCCCATCGTCAGCCCAGCCGATAACACTGTGCGCCCGTTTGAATCGGTTATCCCAAATGCCGCGCCGCTGGTTATGGATTCCATCGTTCGCACAAATAAGGCTAACCCTAACATACCATATACAATGCTTGGCACCCCCGCTAAATTGTTGATATTGGTTTGAATAATTGCGGTTAACCAATTTTTCGGAGCGTATTCTTGTAGGTACACCGCCGAGCCAACCCCTACCGGCAAGGCAAAAATAATAGCGATCCCTACCAACCATAATGAACCTAACACGGCGGTTCTTACGCCGGCAAATTCGGCTTTAGACGACATCGGCGTTGTGAGAAATTGCGGCGTTAACCAAGAACGAAATTCGAGTTGAGCGTCTGGATATTTTTCCGCCGCTTCTGCGCGTATTTCTGCGCCGCGCAATAGCGAGTCGGTTAAATCCCAGGTTTGTTTGGTGTCAACTTGTAGTAAACCTTTCAAAAAGAGAACGTACAATTCTCCTTGCGAACGAGTTTCCATAGGTTGTTCATTGTTTAATTTGTTATAAGCGCCAGAAGAAAGATTCTCTTTGAGGATGCTTAATAGTTCCTCTTTGGTTAATTCGCTAATTGGCGTAGAGGTATATTCGCTTGGGTCGTTTTTATATTCGTATGCTATGTAGCCAAACGCCCCGTTTACAACGTCGTATAATAAAGCCATCAAACTGATAATGGCAATAAGCAAGGCGGAAAAAAATATCGTTTGCCAAACGCCGGCAATCAGGTAACGCCTGCGCAAAGCGGAATAGAACGCATGACCTTCTGGGAAGTAATCTTGTTTTTGATTCATTCGTATCTCTCCCGAAAACGATTAACCACCCATTGACTAATTAAGTTCAAGACTAGCGTGACTAAAAACAGCATTAATGCGATTGCAAATAAACTGGTGTAATCAATCGTATTGTATGAAAGGTCGCCGCCGCTGATGCGGGCAATATGCCCCGTCATCGTTTCTGCCGCGTCTAACGGGTTGAAAGAAAAATTTGGTCCAGCCCCTGCGGCGATTGCCACAATCATCGTTTCGCCCACTGCGCGCGAGATGCCCACAATCACCGCCGCGCCAATGCCCGATAAAGCCGCCGGCACAACCACTTGTAAACTAGTTTCTAACTTTGTCGCCCCCATTGCATACGCGCCTTCGCGTAACGCGCGCGGCACAGCGCTAAGCGCATCTTCGCTCATAGAGGCGATTAAGGGCAAAATCATAATGCCCATCACCAACCCAGCCGAGAGCATATTGTACGTTTGCATTTGCGACCCGCTAAAAATCAATTTTAATATCGGCGTTACAAACAACAACGCAAAATACCCATACACCACCGTAGGAATGCCCGCCAAAATTTCAAGCACAGGCTTTAAGATAGAGCGTACCCGAAGAGAGGCGTATTCGCTTAAGAAGATAGCGGACGCAAGCCCCAACGGGAGCGAAATCAGAATGGCTATAAAACTTGTCGTTAAAGTAGCGGAAACCAAAGCCACAATTCCATATTCGCCAATGCTCGGTTGCCACCTTGTCATCGTAAAAAATTTAATTAACGTCACATCTGGGTCGTTGAAAAATAGCATCGCTTCTTTTCCTAACTCATAAACAATAGTAACTGTAATAAAAATAGATAAAATCCCTGTTAAGAAAAGCAGTCCCTGCACTACGGTTTCAAACCCTCTGGGTTTCTTTTTCAAATCAAACTGGCGAAAATTTTTATTGTCCATACGGTTTCACTAGCTTCCTTGTTTTCTTACTCATAGGATGATAAAAAACTTAAAAATAATCATACCTGATTTACTGCATAATTCCAATATTTCCGCTTATAGAATCAATGGGCTGGTCTTTCATCAAAGACCAGCCCATTTTATTTTACATACTTACTTCATGCCAGTGGCGGTCATCCAGTTATCTAACGCAGTTTGAAATTCCGCGTCGGGAGCGGGGAAGTAGCCAATATCTAAGATGTTATCTTCAAGGTTCGTGAGGTAAAAGTAAATGAACGCGGCAACTTGCGGTTTCTCTTGCATAATTTCAGCGGTCGAATAGATGAAGAGCGGGCGGGCAAGCGGGTATGAACCGTTATCTACGTTTTCTTGGCTTGGCTCCACGCCTTCCACTAAAATCGCTTTAAGGCGGTCGGCTTCTTCAATATAATAAGCATAACCAAAGTAAGCGATTGCATACGGGCTGCCTTCTACGCCTTGCACAAGAACGTTATCGTCTTCTGAATATTGCGCGCCTTCACGAGCCAGCAATGCCTCTTCGCCGCCATGTTCTTCCATTACGGCTTCAACGAAATAATCGAAAGTGCCGCTATCGGAACCGGGGGAATATACTTGAATGGTTTCAGCGGGGAAGGATGGATCAACCTGATCCCACGTGGTAATTTCGCCGCTATAAATTTGACCAATTTGTTCAATAGTCAGGCTGGTCACAAAATCATTTTGGGCGCTCACAACCACCGCTAACGCGTCGGTCGCCACACGAAATTCCACCGGCTCACGACCAATCGCGCGGCATTGTTCCACTTCGCTTTCTTTAATAGGGCGCGAAGCGTTTGAAATATCGCTTTCGCCAGTCACACAAAAGCGCTCAAAACCAGCGCCAGTGCCAATGCTATCTACCGTAATATTGCCAGTGTACCCTTCTTGTTGGAACAACTCAGCCATGCGTTCAGTAATTGGGAAGACGGTGGAAGAACCAGCGGTGATAATATCGCCCGTCACAGCGTCTGGCGCATACATTGCCATGGGGTCTTCAACCACCGCTTCGGTGGGGGCTTCTGTTGCGGGGGCTTCTGTCGCAGGAGCCTCAGTAGCAACAGGGGCTTCGGTAGCCGGCGTGCCGCAAGCGGCAAGGGCTAGGCTCAAAGCCACAAAAACAAAAACAAACAAACGAACTGATTTAAACATCTCTTTTTCTCCTTTTAATATGGATAACGATGCAGATGATACTGATTCACTCTTAAGGTCAATGGAAGAATAGGTTAACATTTTGTTAAGTTAACAAATAAAATCAATACGCCCCTCGCTTCTTATCTTTAGGGGCTATTTGATTGCTAAACCCCAAGCATTTTCCTCCCTTTCAGTTTAATCATCTCCCCCTTGACATTCCAGCCGCTGGAAGGCGTACATTAAGGAGGCATACCTTATGTTCATCCACGAACTTGCCCAACTCACAGGCGTTCCTGCCAAAACCATTCGCTATTACGAAGCGATTGGTTTATTGCCAAAACCAAAGCGGGCGGAAAATAATTATCGTCAATATTCCGAAGCCGCCGTCGAGCGTTTGCGTTTTATCGTCAGCGCGCGCAGTTTGGGTTTCTCATTAAAAGATATTGGCGAATTTCTCAAAGCGCGCGATGCAAACGCCTTGCCTTGTCAAAAAATTTTAGATTCATTTGACCAAAAAATCATAGACATTGACCGCCGCATTGCCGACCTACTCGCTTTACGAGAAACCATCAGCCGAATTCGCAAAGACGGCGAAGCCTTACCGCTCAACAAGAAATGCGATGAACAATGTCTCGGTTATCTCATTGAATGCGAAGCAAAAAGTTAATCAATATAAGGAGATTTCAAAATGGATACATTATCTAATCCCGCTCAATCATTAGTATGCGACTTAACCGCTATCCCTGCCGACGTTCGTGAAGAACATATTGTCGCCGCGCCCCAACTTTTTGCAAGCGCGCAAGAAGCCCAAGAGTTAGATAACGGGTACGCAATTCGTTTTCTAAACGAACCCAATAAATTTATGTCAATTGCAAAGTTTATTGAAAAAGAAAGGTTATGTTGCCCTTTCTTCAACTTTGGCTTAGAGATTGAAGCCAACAACGGACCGATTTGGTTAAAGTTAACCGGCGGCGAAGGCGTGAAAGAAATGTTGCAAACCGCCTTGTTTGAAAATATCGAAGATAAAACAAAATTGAAGTTACTGATTCAAACAGGCGGCGACGCTCATTTAGACGAAGTTGTTGCCAGCGCAAATTTACCCTCGTTACAACACGCGCTAACCTCCAAAAAATAAAAATCGCCCCGCTGAAACGCGGGGCGATTTTTAAGTTGCTGTTGCATTATCTTCTTTCCAATCCCACGTATTGATTTCAGATAAAGCCCGATATGCCGTCAAATCTAATTGAAGCGGGGTGACGGAGATAAACCCCTCCGCCAAAGCGCCGACATCGGTGCCTGTTTCTGGCACGCCTGTAGGCGCGTCGCCGCCAATCCAATAATACGGACGATTACGCGGGTCAATGCGTTCATCTAAGCGGCTGTGATACACCCGCAACCCTTGCCGCGTCACCCGAAAGCCTTTTATCTCTTCTTTTTTCAAATAGGGGATATTCACATTCAACAAAATTTCAGGCATTAAGCCATGCTCCAAAACGTTTTGAACCACAATGTGCGCCGCATAGGCTGAGGCAGACCAATCGAGCGGACCGACATGCCCTTCGGGAATTTCGAGCGAAAACGCAATCCCGGGCAAATCGGCAATCACGGCTTCCATCGCGGCGGTGACCGTGCCTGAATAGGTCACGTCATGCCCAAGGTTGGCGCCAAAGTTAATGCCTGAAACGACTAAATCAAATTTTTCTTTAAAGTAACCCAATACTGCCAGCGCCACACAATCCGACGGCGCGCCGTCGCTGGCAAAGGCTTGCGTGCCGTCTTCTAAGCGAAATTCTCGCACGCGCAGGGCGCGGTCTAAGGTTTTGACATGCCCCCCGCCAGACCAGTTTCTATCTGGCGCCATGATATACACATCTCCAAAAATTCGCATTTCTTTTACCAGCGCTAACAACCCCGGCGATAACACCCCATCATCGTTGGTGACTAAGATTTTTTTGGTCATAATCTCTATATCCTCTTCCTTTTTATTTTATCTGAAATAAGAAGAAAGAGGAAAGGAGTTTACGCTTGCGCGGCTCGCGTGAGGCGCTGAAATGTTTTTTCCGCATAGCGAACCCCCCAATTGCTGATAATTTGAAACGCGCTCCATTCTTTTTGCTTGCGCGCTTTGGTTGTTTTGTTTTTGAGCGAAAGGAGTAAATCTTGCGGGGTGTTGCCTTCAAACTCTGTGGCGCCAAAGCCGATGGTGTCAATCACATGCGCGTCGCTGCTGCCTGTTTGGGCGATGTTTAACCCATTGGCGAAAAGTTTGGCGTAATAGTTTCCCATGCGGTCTATGGCTGTGGCGTTATAGGTTTCAATGCCCATTAAAGTTTCTGAAGCAAGCGGGTGTTTTAAGGCTTTCAAAATGGAGTATGCGCTTAGGCTTTTCATGCCAAAGCCGCCCGCCATTGGGTGCGGCGCAATGCAAATTCCGCCTTCGTCTCTTACGCGCAAAATCGTTTCAATGAGAGAAAGCCCAGGCGTTATTTTTTTGTTGATGAATAATGCCAACAAATCGCCTTCGGATGTGGTGATTTCTGACGCGGGAATCACATGAATCCCGTAGTGTGAGGCGAGTTCCAGCGCGTGCAACGCGCCGTTGATTTCATCATGGTCGGTGATGGCAATCACGTCTAAGCCCGCTTCTTTGGCGCGCCTTAGAACAGACGGTACAGAAGCCGTGCCGTCGTAACTATACATTGTGTGTATATGTAAATCTGCAAGTCCCATTGTTTCTCCGTGTATTAAACGCTCCGAAAGTTTGTTTATGACGATAAAAGCCTTTCTAAACAACGTGAAGGCGCTTTATTTTTTGCTTTTGATTCTTACGCAAATTTGTTTCCTTCGTTGCAGAATATAGCAAACGGATGTTAAGGGCTTTTGAAATGCGAGTGGTTATCTTGTTAACGATTCCACCCGCTTTAGCAGCGGGTGGCGAGGGAGGAGAAGAATGAAAAAGACTACGCGCGGATTTTCTTTTGCAAAAACTCGCGGCGTTTGCGAGATGCGTCTATGCTGAAGACGGTAAGCAAAGAGAAAAACAGTAAGAGAGCAATCATTTCCATATTTGTATGATACATCCTTTCTTTTATGATGGACTTAAGAATCAGTTAACAATGGGTAAACAATTGCGCCAGTTAGGCTTGTTTGGGCAAGGCTTTTTGGGCTTTGCTGCGCGCTTTTAGGCTTTGCGCGGCGGGCGTGTGTATGAGCCGCGCGCAAACTTTGGCAATGCGCCGCGCCGATGCGCCGCCGTTTTGCATAGGCATTAATCGTTTGAGCTCTTCAATATTTAATTTTGTATAAACTTCTTTGCCTAACGCTACCGCTACAAACGTGCAAGTAGATTGTTGCGTTATCACCACGCTGGCGTTGGCAATCATTTCAGAGACGTTGCCGTGCGTGAGGACAATGGCATGAGGGGCAAGGGCGTGAATTTCGCGCGCGGCGCGGCTGGCGTTTTCCATGGGGTGCAATTTGAATATCAATGGTCTGCCTTTGGCAATATTGAGGCATTGCTGGATGAAAAACATACGATTATCGGCGCGGAAGGTTTCTCGGTAGGGCGTGGTGGCGGCTAAGACATACCCGCGCAGGGGAAATGTGTTTTTGTAAAAACTTTGCATATCGTCAAAATTAGGAATGCCCGTGATAGCGATTTTTTCAGGCTTTACGCCTTTACGAATAAAATGTTCGGCATACCCCTGCGAAGCCACGCAAAAAATATCATACGCATCTGAAAGCCCATTGGTGGCGGTGTTGGCAAGATAACGCGGAAGTTTTAACCGCCGCACGAGTTTATAGACCAAGCCTTCAGGCTCGGTGATTCCTTCTTGCACTAAAACGACTCGCTTGCCTTTTAGATTTTTTTGCACGATTAAATCGCTGCAGGTGACGATTAAGTCGTACGAATATTTTTCGCCTCTTTCATCTACCTTCAGCTTGTTTTTGGCTAGGTAATCTTGCGTCTCCCTTCGATGTCTGCCGCCTAACACGGTGAAGCTTAACCATCCCCAGCGCGCCAGAAGGTTAATCAAACCGTCGGCATAATAGGGGGTGAAATAACAATCATATTCGCCCATTAAATGTTGAGCGATTTTGTGCATCTGCGTCGTTTGATTCAACGAACCGCAGATGAATAATATTTTTTTCATATCGTCTCCGCAGGGTTTTTGCCACTATAGCAGGCGCGAGTTAAGTAAAAAGCAACAACGAGTTAAGATGTGATTAAGTAACGAGCCAAAGGCGCCGCAAAACACCCACGCGCAACTTTGTTAATGAAAATTTACAATTTATAGGCTTTGCGATGGCTTGAAACCCGCCGTGGAAGCGCCCCTGAAGATATTTACCTCTTGTTAACAACCTTTTTGAGGCTCGTTAACCATCGTCGGCTATTCTCAATACACAAAACCATGCCCCGCCAAACGTTAGACCAAGACCTGCAGACCATTCGTGAGGATATGTTGTTATTGGGCAACATGGTTGAACACGCTTTAATCGCTTCTATTGTGGCGCTAAAAGACCACGATATTGAAAAATCCCGCTCGATTCGAGACCGCGACTCTATCATCAATACAAAACGATTCGATATAGAAGGTCAAATCATTATCGCCATCGCCACCCAATCGCCCGCCGCGCGAGATTTACGCTTCCTCGCTTCTTGTTTGAACCTTTGCACCGAACTGGAACGAATCGGCGATTATGCCAAAGCAATCGCCAACGCCAACGTTCGCTCTGGCGGAATTAATATCCCCGCTTTGCTGACAATCGCTAAAAAAATGGGCATGAAAACAGCCGACATGCTCCACCGCGCCATGAACGCCTTTATTCAAGCCGACTCAGAAACCGCTCGAAATATTATTTTTGAAGACGACGTGGTAGACTCATATTACAGTAACTTATATGAAGCCTCCATTCAAAGGATGATTGCCGACCCGCGCATGATGCAACGCATTCACTACCTCCTTTGGGTGGCGCACAGCCTTGAACGTTCCGCCGATAGAGTGACCAATATTTGCGAAAGAACGATTTATGTTGAAACTGGCGAGTTAATTCAGGCTGAAGATATTCTGTAATGACGAGTTGCCCATGCAAAATATAGCCGCAATAGACGTTGGCTCGAATGCGATGCGTTTGGTAATCGGGCGGATAAGTTATAACGACAAACTCGAAACGCTGGAAAATCTGCGCCTGCCCGTGCGCCTAGGGCAAGACGCTTTTGGCAAAGGGCAATTTGGAGAAGACACCGCCCAGCAAGCCCTAGACGCTTTTATTCGCTTCAAAAAAGTCGCCGACGATTACCAAGTGGAAAAGATACGCGCCGTCGCCACCAGCGCCATGCGCGAAGCCAATAATAGCGATATTCTATGCGACCGAATTGCCCAAGCCACCGGCATTGAAATTGAAATCATCAGCGGGGAAGAAGAAGCGAGGTTAATCCATCTAGCCGTCGCCAGCGCCATTGACCTAAAAAATAAATACGCCATCGCCATTGACATCGGCGGCGGCAGCGTAGAAGTGACCCTCTCGCAAGGCGATAATATTTTATCTACCGAAAGTTACAACATGGGCGCTGTGCGCTTGCTACAAAAATTAAGCAAAAAGCCCTCCAAACTTCCGTTTGATAAATTAGTTCAAGAATATGCCGAAGCCGCCAAAAAACGAATTGAACACGAAATTGGCGATAAAAAAATAGATATATGTATTGGCACAGGCGGCAACATTGAAGAAATGGGCGCCCTGCGAAAAAAATTATTCAAGCAAGATAGCGACAAAATAATCACGCTTGACGAGTTAGAAAAACTTGCCGCAACGTTGAGCAAACTAACCGTTGAAGAGCGGATGCGAAAATTCAAATTAAGACCCGACCGCGCCGACGTCATCTTGCCCGCTTCTATCGTTTTAAGAATCATCGCCAAAGAAGCCCGCGTTAAAGAAATCAAAATTCCCAATGTGGGGTTAAAAGACGGCATTTTGATTGACCTCGCTCAAAGCCTAAGCGCCATGCCCAAACCTTCGCCCCGCGAACAAGTGTGGACGTCTGCCATGCGCCTCGGCGAAAAATATCAATTTGACTCTGAACATGGAAAATTAGTGTCCACTTTAGCGGGTAGTTTATTTGAACAAACAAAAACATTGCACAAACTAGAACCCGAAGATAAATTGCTGTTAGAAGTCGCCGCTTTATTGCATGATATTGGTCATTTTATTAACACGCTCGACCACGACAAACACGCTTATTACATTTTGCAAGCCAACCCATTAATCGGTTTGAAAAAACGCCAACAAGATATTGTCGCCAACGTCATGCGCTATCACCGCAAAGCCATGCCCACCGTGCAAGACGAAAACTTTCGCGCGCTAAATTCTAAAGATAGATTAACCGTCATTAAACTTTCCGCCTTATTGCGCCTCGCCGACGCAATGGACGTCAGCCATACCTATTCTGTAAAAAGCCTAAAAATGAAACAAGCCAAAAACAAATGGGTCTTGAAATTAGAAGGCAAAGGCGGTTTAAGCTTAGAAACATGGGCGCTCGAAAAACGCCGCACCCTATTTCAGGAAGTGTTTGGAATGAAATTAGAAATCGAAACATAAAAGGTGCGGACACGGCGAATTAATCAAATCTCAAAACCATAAATCAACGCGCTGTGTCCATACATAAAAATTAAGGAGAAAAAATGAACTTATACATTATCCGCCACGCCATTGCCGAAGAAGAATCAAAATCGGGCGAAGATAGCGACAGAACATTAACCGAAAAAGGCGCAAAAAAAATGCGCCAAATTGCAAAAGGCTTGCGCGCGCTTGGCGTAGATTTTGATTTGATACTTTCTAGCCCATACGCGCGCGCCAAAGAAACCGCTGAAATTCTTGGTGAAGTTTTCAAAATGAAAAAGAAAATTGTATTCAGCGATAACTTAATTCCAATGGGCGACCCCGATTTATTCATTGCGGAAATCAACGAAAAATATACAGTGGATAGCCTCGCGTTGGTTGGCCACGAACCGTACCTTACCACGCTCGTCAGTTTGCTCGTTGGGCAAACCTCCCCAGTAGATATGACCTTAAAAAAAGGCGGCGTGTGTTTACTTTCTACCGAAGATTTACGTCACACAAGACGCGCCACGCTAGAATGGCTTTTGACTCCCGGCGTGTTAGTTGAAATTGGAAATAAATAACCGCCTCTTTCTTAACGGATGCCTGTATGCCCGACCTCGACCTTAATTCTCCCGCTTACTACATCAACCGCGAATTGAGCCTGCTCGAATTTCAACGCCGCGTGCTTGAAGAAGCAAAAGACGAAGAAACCCCATTGCTCGAAAGAATAAAATTTCTCTCCATCTTCGGCTCTAATATGGACGAATTTTTCATGGTGCGCGTGTCGGGCATTCGCAAACAAGTAGAAGCCAATATCATGGAAGTCTCTGCCGATGGCATGACCCCGCGCGATGAACTCGCCGCCATCCGTAAACTCGCGCAAGAATTATTGCACGACGCTCAACATTATTTTCAACGCAAATTACTCCCCAAACTCGATAAAGCGGGCGTTCACATCCTTGAATATCACAAGTTAAGCAAAACCCAAAAAGAAAAAGCGGATAAATATTTTAAAGACGTAGTTTACCCCGTCCTCACGCCTTTAGCGTTAGACCCTGGCCATCCCTTCCCGCATATTTCCAATTTGAGTTTGAATCTAGCCATCGTCATCAAAGATAAAAAAGGCAATGAAAAATTTGCCCGCCTCAAAGTGCCAGATACTTTGCCGCGCCTTGTGCCGATTAAGAAATCCTCAGGCGGCGTTCGCAAAGACGGCACAATCGCGCATCATCATTACTTTGTTTGGCTTGAACAAGTCATTGCCCATAACCTAGCCGATTTATTCCCCGGTTTAGAAGTGGTCGCCGCGCATCCTTTTCGCATCTTGCGCGACGCAGATATTGAAATTCAAGAACTTGAAGCCGATGATTTGCTTGAAACCATGCAACAAAGCATTCGTAAAAGAAAATTCGGTTCAGTGGTGCAAGTTTCGGTGTACCCCTCTATGCCACAAGAAGTGCTAGATTTGTTAATTGAAAACCTTGAAATTACCCGCAACGATGTCTATATATTGAATCATCCGCTGGGGTTAGCCAACTTATGGCAAGCGTATAACAACGTCGAACGGCATGATTTGAAATATCCGCTCTACAAACCGCGCATTCCCAAAGCCCTAAAATACACGCCCGATTCAAATATCTTTGACATTATTCGCAATGAAAATATCCTGCTCCATCATCCATACGATTCGTTTACGCCAGTTATAGATTTTCTCTACGCCGCCGCCCGCGACCCACAAGTGCTTGCCATTAAGCAAACTGTGTACCGCGTAGGAGCAAATGCCCCCGTAGTCGAAGCGCTGTTAGAAGCGGTCGAAAGAGGAAAGCAAGTCGCAGTCTTGGTCGAACTCAAAGCGCGGTTTGATGAAGAATCAAATATCGGCTGGGCAAAACAATTGGAACAAGCGGGCGTGCATGTGGTGTATGGCTTGGTCGGATTAAAAACGCACTGCAAAGTGGCGATGGTGGTGCGAAAAGAAGGGGAGGGCATTCGTCGTTATTTACATTTAGCGACGGGGAATTACAACGCCGTCACCTCGCGCGTTTATGAAGATTTAGGTATGTTTACTTGCGACGATGCCATGGGCGCAGACGCGACCGATTTGTTTAATTACCTAACAGGTTACTCCACGAAACAAAATTATAAAAAATTACTGGTTGCCCCCGTAAATTTGAGAAATAAAATTTCATCGTTAATCAAACGTGAAATTGACCACGCCAAAGCCGGCAATAAAGCCAGAATCATTTTCAAAATGAATTCTTTGGTAGATACTGAAATGATTCAATTGTTATATCAAGCCTCGCAAGCGGGCGTAAGAGTGGATTTATTGGTGCGCGGTATGTGTTGTTTACGTCCAAATATGAAGGGCGTGAGCGAAAATATCCGTGTCGTTAGTATTGTCGGCAGGTATTTAGAACATAGTCGCATTTATTATTTTCAAAACAACGACAAAGACGAAATTTATATAGGCAGCGCCGATTTAATGCCGCGCAATTTGAATCATCGCGTTGAAGTGGTTTTCCCTATTGAAGAGAAAAAGCAAATCAAATATTTGCGCGATAAAGTTTTGGAAAACTATCTCAAAGATAATATGCGCGCCAGAGTTTTACAAGCCGACGGTTCATACCTTCGCATAAAACCAGAATTGAGCGAGAAAAGTTTTGATGTGCAATTACACTTGATGGGGAATTAAGAAATAAAACACACTGCCTTGCCCTAATTCGCTTTCCGCCCAAATTTTTCCTTTGTGCGCCTCCACAATATGTTTGGCAATTGATAACCCCAGCCCAGTGCCTGACCCTGTGCGCGATGAATCGACTCGATAGAAGCGTTCAAAAATTCTGTTAAGACTTTCCGCTGGGATGCCGATGCCAGTATCCTTAACTGCGAAGCGCACTCCATTTTCGGTTGGTTCAGCAAACAAACTGATTTCTCCGCCCGATTTTGTGAACTTAACCGCATTGTGAATGAGATTCACGAACACTTGCTCCAAACGGGCATAATCCGCTCGCATTGTTTGCAACTTGTCGTCGCAATGGACTGTAATTTTCAAATTCGCCCGTTCCGCTTGGGCTTTCATTCTTTCAGCGGCGGAGTTTATTAAGTTTTTGGGCGAAATTGGAGCAAAATTTAATTCCACCTGACCCGACTCAATGCGCGATAAATCAAGCAGTTCTTGCGTCATTTGCGTGAGCGCATCCACTTCGGTATGAATTCTGTCTAAAAAGCGCGGACCTGCTTCCGCATCCGCAAGCGCGCCGTTTTGTAAAGTCTCGGTTAATGCTTTTAGCGAAGCCAGCGGAGTTCTCAACTCGTGGGAGACGTTAGAAATAAAATCTCGCCGCACAGTTTCTAGTCTGCGCACGCGGGTTAAATCTTGCGCGAGTAATAAACTCCCGCTTTCGTATTTATCGGGGATTACCGTTAATTGTAAAAAGAGTTTGCGCATGGGCAACTCAACCGTTTCAATTTGAATTTCGCGGGTTTGTTGGCATCTGCGCCATGCTTCAATCAATTGAAAATTGCGAATCACTTGCGCCACTGTTTGTTGAATTGGGTTGGGCGCATCAAATAATTTTCGGGCGGCGGGGTTGGCAAATTGCACGCGCCCATCGGCGTCGGCAATTAATACGCCGTCCGTCAATTGTTCTAACACAGTGGCAAGCCGCGCGTTTTCTGCATTTAAGTTTGCGCGCTCAATACTAAAAATTGACTGCAAAGAATTCACCACGCTGGTTAAACTCTCTAAATCTCTTAACTTGCCAGAAAAATCTGATTGATTCCGAATGGCTTGAGCATATTGGTTAATGCGTTTTCTTAAATCATAATATCGCCATGCAAACCAAATTGTGAGAATGAGCAATAAGAGAATTGGGAAAATCGAATAATTCATGCCGTCAATTTATCTTCAAGAATATAACAACCTGCTTGGGTGGGGTGGTCTTCTACAAGTTTTTCTTTGCTCACGTTTCGTATGAGCCACAAGATAATAAAATCACCGCTTGCTGAAACGGTGAATACAATTCCAAAGGCAATTAACCAACCATTTCCAATCAAAATCGCCATAATGCTTGGCAAAATTCCCATGAGTAAACCTGGCATAAATGCGCCAATTCGATACGCATTTACTTTCATTGGTTCTTTGCAATGGGCATACGGCGTGAATGTGCTAGCTTGAAATCCAAATTTCATAGCGCTGAACGGTTTTTTGCCTGCAACCATCCACGAAAAGCCATGAATTAATTCATGCACGATAATTCCAAGAATGAAAACAGTAAAAAATAAAAAGAAGTTTCCAAAAAAAACATCAAAGCCGAGCATTAATTCATCATATCCCCAACGCAGGCTATATAGCCAACCTAATAAAAATAAAATTGGCAAGGCAATGATTATGCTTACTATATTTGCCTTGTTCATCGAAATAGATAAATCGGTTTTACTCATTTTTTTAATTTAACCTTCAAAGCGATACCCCCCGCCTCTTACGGTGACAATTCGTTTTGGTTCAGCCGCGTCGGATTCTATCTTCTGCCTCAACCAACGAACATGTACATCCACAGTTCTGCTGTCGCCGATATAGTCCCAGCCCCATACACGTTCTAAAATAAATTCGCGCGAGAGCATTTGGCGGCGATGTTCCGCAAAGAATAATAACAATTCATATTCTTTCGGTTTGAGTTGCACAGGCTTTCCGTTTAATGTCACTTCGCGGCGGGTTAGGTCAATGGTTAAGTTTTCAAAGGTCAAGGTTTCGTGTTTAACAGGCTCAGCCGATTTGGTAATTTCTTCTCGTAATAATCGTGTCCTTCGTAACTGCGCTTTCACGCGCGCAATTAATTCGCGCATAGAGAATGGTTTGGTCAAGTAATCGTCTGCGCCGACTTCTAACCCGACGACGCGGTCTATTTCATCATCGCGGGCGGTGAGCATTAAGATGGCGGATGACATTTCTTTGCGAAGAATACGCGCCACTTCAAACCCGTCCATTTCGGGGAGCATAATGTCTAGCACGATTAAGTCGGGCTTTAGTTTGCGGGCAGATTCTAAGGCATATCGCCCATTGCTGACGGTTTCTACTGTATAGCCCTCTTTTTTTAAGTTGTATGCCAATGTTTCTTGCAGCGCGAGTTCATCTTCTACAATTAAGATTTTTTCTGCCATGCTTGTTACTATATCATTAAAGGCAAAAAAAATTTGTTAATGTGAAGTTACCTTTTGTTAAGGGAGGGTTAAAGCAACAATGAAGATTGTCGCTACTTTTTCCGAAATAAAATGGGCAGAGTGATAATGAGTACAATGACAATGCCCATGATGAGGATACCGTTTGTGGAGCCGATTTCGGAATCAAGTTGGGCGGTGGGGGCGGGGGTGGGTTGTTGAAGCATCATGCTTGCGTTGGCAGAGGCGGCGAAAGCGTCGGCGGAGATAAAATTTGACGCGGTTAGGGCAACTAGCAATGTAGTCAAAAGAAGCGCGTACAGTTCAAGAGAGTGTTTTTTCATTGTTGATTCGATATAATTGTATCACCGCTTGCTTGTCGCTCGGCGGGTTTTCGTAACGCAAGTTTATTTTTTAGGCACAATTTTGGGGCGGCGCGGAACATCAAATAATTTGGCTGGCCTACTTTATAATAGGAATATCGAAGGGCTTGCTTGTACCTTTTTGCACTTTCGATGTATAATTCGCCGAACCTGGAGACCGCATGAATTTGACCATTGAGCAAAGACATATCGCCTTAAAAAATTTTCAGTTTAATTTTCAATGCGGTTGTAAACAATTTTCTATTCATAGCGTTTCGGGTTGCAAGCGGTAACATATCATAAGCCGTCGCTGTGTGAAATAGACACGGCGACGAGTTGCTTATAGTTCATTTCAGGAGCGTCCATGTTGAAAAAAATTTTTGACTGGGTAAGACAGCCCATAGGTTTGATTGCCGTAGGAATTATATTCTTATCAGTCTTTAGTGTGGCGGTGTGGGGGATTTCGCTCACGCAGCAAACGCCGCATCAACCGATTGAGTTCCCACATAAGACGCATGTCAATTTTGGGATTCAATGTTTGTATTGCCACCCCGGTGCGGCAAAAGGACCTGCGGCGGGGATTCCTTCGCAAGTGAAGTGTTGGGCATGTCATAATCAAATTGAGAAAACTCAAACCAGCGAATTGCTCGCCCCGTTAAAAGAAGCCGTGTTAAGCGGCGAGTCTATTCAGTGGGTGCCTGTCGCTATTGTGCCAGATTTTGTGCAGTTTAATCATCGCGCGCATATTGCGGCGGGCAAAAACTGTGAGGATTGTCATGGCGATATGACCAAAGTGAATATTGCCGAAAACCCACAAGTGATGAATATGGGGTGGTGTTTGAATTGTCATATTGAAACAGCCGGTGAAGACCAAGAAAAGTTAATTAAACTCACCGATTGCGGAACATGTCATTATTAAAAGGAAAACCGATTATGAGCGAACAAGTCTCTCGGCGTGATTTTCTAAAATTAGCGGGGCTGGGCGCGGCAACGACCGCTGTGCTAACGGGTTGCGGTCCCGCTTCGCGCTATGTGGTACGCGAGCCGTATCAACAAATGCCTGAATACAATTTGGTAGGTCAAAGCACATATTATGCCACCACCTGCCGCGAGTGTGCGGCGGGGTGTGGGCTGATTGTCCGCACTTATCAGGGGCGGGCGATTAAGGTAGAAGGCAACCCCAATCATCCTGTCAATTTGGGTAAAACGTGCGCGCGCGGTCAGGCCACGTTGCATGGTTTATATAACCCAGATAGAGTGACCGACCCGATGAAGAAAAATGCGCGCGGCAGTTTTGCTGGAGAAAATATCAGTTGGGATGAGGCGGTGCAAGTTGTGGCGGATGCGTTGAAAAATCATCAGCCCAATGAAATTGCCTTTTTGCTTGGAACATCGTCGGACCATTTGTTTGACCTTGCGACTGATTTAGCAAACGCAACGGGAATGAACGCGCCAGTTCGTTTTGGGGCGATGAGCATGTTAGAAGCCCGCGCTACGTTGAGTAAGGCGGCTGAGAATTTGTTTGGTCAGGCGGGGATGCCATGGTTTGACGTTGGCAACGCTGAAACGGTATTTTCTTTTGGCGCAAACTTTTTAGAAACTTGGCTTTCTCCGCTGGCTTATATGCGCGGGTTTGCTCATTTTAGAAAAGCCACCGAAACAAAATTACGCGGGCGGATGGTGCAATTTGAAGCGCGCATGTCCGCTACGGGGGCGAAGGCGGATGAGTGGGTTGCGCTTCGACCTGGCAGTGAGGCTTTGGTTGCCCTCGCCATCGGTCGTCTTGTGGCAGAAATGAAAGGCGTGGCTGTGCCGCGAATCTTTTCAGGCGTAGATCCGCTTGAGGTCGCCGCGCAGGCTGACGTTAAGTTAGAAACGTTAGAACATCTTGCAGAAATGTTCGCTACAACTAATGCGGTCGCTATCCCCGGCGGGGCGGCGCTTGGTCAATCGAACGGTTTGGCGGTCGCTGAGGCGGTGTTGGCGTTGAACGCTTTGGCAAATAACTTTGGCAAAGCGGGGGGCGTGTACCTTTCGGCTTTAGCGCCCAATCAAAGTGAATATCATCGCCCGGCTTCGGCTGAAGAGATGCAAGCCTTTGTGGAGCAAATGAAGAGCGGCGCGATTAAGGTTTTATTTGTGCATGGTGTGAATCCTGTGTTTGAAGCGCCAAAAGCGCTGGGGTTCAAAGAAGCGTTGAGCCAAGTGAGCCAAGTGATTTCGTTTGCTACCTTCCCCGATGAAACTGCGTTAGAAGCCGATTATGTGCTGCCAGACCATCATGGTTTGGAAGGGTGGGGCTATCAACGTGTGGTAACAGGCGTGAGTTTGCCTGTGTTATCTGGCGCGCAACCTGTGGTTTCTCCTTATTACAATACCCGCTCGACGGCGGATGTGTTGATTGCGGCGGCGGGGTTGGCAGGCGGAAAGTTTGCCAGCGCGTTGCCGTATGCCGATGAAGTGGAATTTTTACAAACTAAAGTGTCGGCATTGCGCGGTGAGGCGGGCGGTTCGTTCTCGGCGATTGACGATGAAACGTTTATGGCGACGTTCCAACAGTTTGGCGGTTGGTGGAAGAATACAGACGCTTTGAGCGCGCCGAATGCCGCTGGCGTTTTGAGTAAAAATATCAAAGCCGAGCAGGCG
Organism: Anaerolineales bacterium; assembly: GCA_034434495.1. Classification (GTDB taxonomy): domain Bacteria; phylum Chloroflexota; class Anaerolineae; order Anaerolineales; family Villigracilaceae; genus Villigracilis. The sequence goes on along the minus strand of DAOTZE010000019.1, from coordinate 133,712 downwards.
GAATTTGCCGGCGAGGGTGAGTTCTTTTTTGTGCCGTTTATGTCGCCGACTTTGGGCGAGGCGGGCGCGAATAAGCCGTGGCTGCAAGAATTGCCAGACCCAACGACAACGGTGATGTGGACGACTTGGATTGAGATAAACCCTGAAACGGCGCATCATTTGCATGTTGAGAACGATGAAGTGGTGAGGGTGATTAGCGAAGCGGGCGAAATTGAAGTTCCCGTTTATATTTACCCCGCTATTCGCCCCGATACGGTGGCTATTCCGTTTGGTCAGGGTCACACGGCGTATGGGCGTTATGCTGAAAATCGCGGTGTGAATCCGTTTGATTTGTTAGGAAAGCGTTTTAACGAAGCGGGCGATTTAGCCTTTGCGGGTATGAAAGTGAAAATTGAAAAGACTGGAAAAACAAAACCAGTGGCGCGCCTTGAAAGCAGAATTGGCGTGTATGGCGAAGCGCTGGGTGAGGAGCATTAATCATGACGACTTTGTCAGACTTGAAAATTTCTGAAGTTAAATTAGCGGCGGAAGAAGGCGGCAAATGGGGCATGGTGATTGACCAAGATATTTGCACGGGCTGCCAAGCGTGCGTTGCCGCGTGTTCAATGGAAAATAATATTCCTTTTGTAGGCGAGGATGACTCAGGCTATGGGCGCGCCATGCACTGGATTCGCATTGAGCGCTTTTGGGAGGGCGAATATCCTGAAGTGAAGATGACGAATCAACAGCCGATGATGTGCCAACAATGCGGCAGCGCCCCGTGCGAGCCTGTTTGCCCGGCGTTTGCAACCGTTCATTCACAAGCGGAACAATTAAACCTCCAAGTGTATAACCGCTGTGTAGGCACTCGCTATTGCGCCAACAACTGCCCGTATCAAGTGCGCACGTTTAACTGGCGCGATTATGAACGCCCAGAACCTTTGCCCAACCAATTTAATCCAGACGTGACTGTGCGCCGACGCGGCGTGATGGAAAAATGCACATTCTGTATTCAACGCATTCATCGCGCGCAAGATAAAGCCAAAGCCGAAGGGCGCGAAGTGATGGACGGCGAGTTTACCACCGCGTGCGCGCAAGCCTGCCCAACCAACGCGATTACGTTTGGGCGCATTGATAAAGAAGATACGTTGGTGTATCAAATGATGCACCATGGCCATGGCAAGAAACATTTAGAAGAACTTGGCACACTTCCTAACATTGTTTATATGAACGGGAATGGAGCGGCATAATGGCTTACGGTAAAAAAGAACCCGAAAAGAAAAAAGACCATCACGAGCATCATGGTCATACGGAAGAGCATTTCCGTGAAAAACACTTAATGCTCGACCCGCTTCCGCGCGGCGTAATGAACGACATGGTGATGGAAGCCGTGACGGAAAAGCCATCGTGGAAATGGTGGGCGACGGTGATTCTCATGGGCGCGACTGTCGCCTATTGTTTGGTGTATTCATGGATTGTGTTAATCGCCGAAGGCGTTGGCGTGGCTGGCGTAAACCGCCCTTCGTACTGGGGTATTTTCCTCGTCAACACCGTGTTTTGGATTGGCATTAGCCACGCGGGAACGTTTATCTCCGCGATTTTGCGCGTGTTCAAAGCGGAATTTCGCCGCCCCTTCACCCGCGTAGCGGAATTGATGACAACCTTTGGTTTGGTGCAAGCGGGCTTCAGTATTTTTATGCACATGGGGCGCGTTTGGCTATTTTACTGGTTGATGCCGTACCCAAATCAACGCATGTTGTGGCCCAACTTTCACTCGCCTCTTTCATGGGACTTGTTAGCGATTACCACCTATCTGCTTTCATCTACCATGTATCTTTTCCTGCCGCTCATTCCCGACCTTGCGATGGCGCGCGATAAAACGACTGGCTGGAGAAAGAATTTTTACCGCGTTCTTGCGCTTGGTTTCCGCGGCACCGAAGGCGAGTGGACGCACTTACGCAACGCCATGAACATTTTTGCGTTTGCGATTATCCCCGTCATGTTCTCCGTGCATACGATTGTGTCTTGGGACTTTGCCGCCGCTACCCGCCCGGGTTGGAACTCCACAATTTTCGGTCCGTACTTTGTTATCGGCGCTTTGCATTCAGGGATGGGCGCGGCAGTGGTGGTGCTTGCGGCTGTGCGCACATTCATCAAAAATATGGATTACTTTATTCGCGCCGAGCATTTTGACGCAATTGGTAAACTCATGCTCATTATTTCGATGGGGTGGGCGTATTTCTTCTTCAATGATTACATGGTTCAATGGTATGGCGGCGACAAATGGACAAAACAATTGCTGCACTTCCACGAAGCGGGACCGCTGGGTTGGATGTGGTTTGCTATGTTAATCGTCAATATTGCCATTCCGTGGGCGGTGTTGTGGAATCGAAAGTGGCGTTCAACGCCTTGGCTCGTTTCCACAGTCGGTATTTTGATTAATGTGGGCATGTGGTTTGAACGTTACATTATCATCCCGATTACCCTAACCATTAATCGTATGCCGTTTACATGGCGCATGTACACGCCAGGCATTGAAATTCCGCTTGGTATCGGCACGCTGGTTTTATTTATCTTGCTATACGTCATCTTTGCAAAATTAATCCCGATGATTCCTGTGTGGGAAGTGCAAGAAGGTCAGATGGCGCATCAACTCAAGAAGTTTGGACGCGAAACGGTCGTTCAAGTGAGCGAGTTGGAATAGGAGAACGCAATGGCTGAATCCAAATCAAAAAAATCACAAGGCGTGTTAGCGGTCTTTGGCGACCTTGAACCAACCGCCGACGCAATTGAAAACCTCCGCAAGTTAGGCGTAAGCGACGAATGTATGTATGTTATCTCAGGCGTTCCCGTCACTGAAGCGATGTTGGGGCGACCAAAACAATGGTCAAACGTGCCGCGCGTCGCTATGGGCGGAGCTATCTTGGGCTTTTCTGCCGCGTCTTTCTTGGCTTTTATCGCCCCCTATTGGTATCCATATCCAATTCAAGTGAGCACGCAAGCCTTTGTGCCATGGCCCCCAACCTTTGTTTTGCTGTTTGAGTTAACCATGTTGGGCATGTTACTTTCCACTTTTTTGGCTGTGTTTTTAGATAGTTTCTTCCCAAACTATCGCCCGATGCAATATGTGCCAGAAGTGAGCGACGGGAAATACGCCATTATTGTAGAGTGCGCGCATGTGGAAGAAAGCAAAGTGAAAGATTTACTGAAGAAACTTGGCGCAGAATCGATTAAGCCTGCGGAGGCAAAACAATTATGAGATTATTACGACAACTTGCAGTCGTTTTCACTGCACTGGGCGTTATCGCCACCACCATTCTGATTTTTTCGTTCGACATCATAAAGTTTGAGTATGTTGTCTTTATGGAATTGCAACCTTCATTTGACGACCAAGAATCCCCGTTGACAGTTCCAGCCCGCTCGATTCCAGTGGATGGATACGCCTATCTGCCAAACACCGTGCCTGATAACCCCGTGCCAGCCGACGAAGCCTCGATTGCGCGCGGCTCGCAACTCTATCAAATTAACTGCGCGGTTTGTCATGGCGTAACGGGAACTGAAACCACAACCGTATCTTCGTTTTTTGTAAAGGTAAAACCGACCAACCTTGCAAGCGAAGAAGCGCAGTCTTTATCAGACGGCGAAATTTTCCTCACCATTTCTAACGGAAAATTTAACCCCAATAATTCCCTTTTCCCTGATGTGCAATTCTCTGGTCAATGCCCGCCATTAAACGAAAACCTGACGGTTCGTGAACGCTGGGATATTGTCAACTTCATTCGCACATTAGCGGCGCAATAAGGATAGGGAGAGCAAAAATGAATGACGATGTAAGAAGTTATATTTATGGAACGCTACTTATATTTCTTGTAGGCGTGGCGGCATGGGTCGGCTTTTTATACCTAAACGCTTGCGGGTTTACATTAACTTGCCAACGCGGCGAATTGCCCGTCTATCGTACGCCCGTGCCGACATTAATTCCTGCCACAATGCCTGTCGCGCATCCTGAAGAAAGCCCAGAAGAAGTGACAACACAAGAGTTGTGCGAAGTCAACGCGCAAGTATTAATCGAAACATGGGTTGCCTCTGGCTCTAGCGAAACGCAAACCTTTGAGTTTACAGACGCAAACGGACTAACTTGCCAGACGACGTTTGAAGAAGCAAAATCTTTATTTGATAATACGCAAGAACTTTCGTCACAAACTATTTTCGTAGGCAAGCCAGTTCCATAATCCACAAAAAAGACCTGACAAATCAGGTCTTTTTTGATTCGCCACCCCGCCTTGCAGGGTTAGATGAGGAGAAGCGAGGTTTGAATACCATCTCCTCAATGGAGGCGCGCGAACCTAAAACAAAAATACTCCGCAATCGGAGTATTTTCGCGTGGCGGAGAGGGCGAGGTTTGAATACCATCTCCTCAATGGAGGCGCGCGAACCTAAAACAAAAATACTCCGCAATCGGAGTATTTTCGCGTGGCGGAGAGGGCGGGATTTGAACCCGCGAACCTTTGTGGGTTACACGCTTTCCAAGCGTGCGCGCTAAGCCAGACTACGCGACCTCTCCATGTCAACTGCCAAGCGGGGGGATTATACCAGAACTTTTTTGACCAAGTAATCTAAAATTCAATTAATTCTTAACAGATACCATTACCCGTTAGGAGACCTATATGAAAACCCTAAAACGCCTCTTTCTAACCGTATGCCTGATTCTACTTGCCCTAATTTTATTCTTCCCACTCAGCATTTTTATTGACGCGCTTATCGGCAAAGATAGAATCAAAAATTTAGCCAACACCGTCATCTCAAGCCAAGACAATCTCCCCAACGTTTACGCCTATATCGCCAAACCGCAAGGCGACGGACCCTTTCCAGTCGTCATCATGATTCACGAATTTTACGGCTTGAATGAAAAACTCATCTCCAAAGCCGATTTGCTTGCCAAGCAAGGATATTATGTCATTGCACCCGATACTTTTCGCGGCGTATCCACAACGTGGATTCCCCGCGCCATTTACCAAGTCGTTAATACAAAACAAGCGGACGTAAACGCCGACTTAGACACCGTGTACGCTTGGCTTAAATCGCAACCTGAGGCGGATATAAACCGAATAGGCATTGTTGGATTTTGTTATGGCGGGCGTGTCTCACTTTTATATAGTTTGCACAACCCCAATATGGCGGCGACCGTTATTTTTTACGGCTCATCTGAAACCGACCCCGAAGTGTTGAAAAACCTACCAGGTCCTGTGCTTGGAATTTTTGGCGGAGCAGACGCCTCTATTCCATTAGAAGAAGTGACCGCTTTAGAAAACGGGCTGCAACAAGCGGGCGTTCCTCATCAAATTTCAATCTATGAAAACCAGCCTCATGCTTTTTTGGTGGATGCAAAGGGAATCGAAGCGGGCGGCGCGCAAGCCGAAGCGTGGAATGAAATGCTTTTATTTTTAGATGAAAACTTGAAATCAAAATCATTTTCCCCAAATAAAAATTCATTTACTTATAATGCCCCTTTCCCTTGGGATTATTATGCCATGCTAGTCTTTGAACATGCTTTTGGCGGCGCCAGCCATCATTAAATGTAGGTCGCGCTTGTAGCGCGACATGATAATTTAAGCGACAGTCAATTTGCAAATGAAACCGTAAGAAACTTACAATCTCGTTACTGATTAAGATAACAAGTCCTTTATCTCATTCAACATTTTCACCATTTGCTTTCTGGCTTCATCATCTCCCACGCCTGCGGCGCCGATATTATCGCCGCGCTCCAAACTGATTTGGAGATTATCTAATGTGATTTTCCTTTTTGCAAATTCATCCCATGCCAAAAAATTTCTTTTTGATTCTATAGTCCAATCGTTTTTCCAATACAAACCGCCTGCGCAAATCGCAAAGCCGACTTTGTTATTGCCGAACAGCGTGTCGTCATAGACCATGATAATGTTTTCATTCGCAGGAATGCCAAAATTTTCTCTGACAGTTTTCAATCGTTTGGCATCAATGGCTTCATCAAGATATAAATTCCTGACCTCTTCATACTTTATGCAAATTTCCCGAATTGCCTGTGGCGCATCCCCTTTAGTAACTTTTTTATCCGCAACCCTAATTGGCGCGCCGCAATTTGGACAATTCGGCTTGTGTTCCGTAAATTCAGTTCCGCAATATTTGCAAGTAAACATCGCTGCCTCCGAATAACTTTTTTAATTTTACGACAATTAATAAAAAAACAGACTTCTTTTACAAAGAAGCCTGTTTTTAAGTATGATGAACTTACTTCCCTAACTTCTTCTTAAACGCCTCGGTTAGTGCAGGGACAATCTCAAACAAATCTCCCACCACGCCATAGCGGGCTACTTTGAAGATGGGCGCATCGGCATCTTTGTTGACGGCGACAATGACTTTTGCATTTCGCATCCCAACGAGATGTTGAATTGCGCCAGAGATTCCATTTGCGATATATAAATCAGGGGCAACGACTTTACCCGTTTGACCCACTTGATGCGAGTAGGGGATATAGCCCGCATCCACTGCCGCGCGACTTGCGCCAACCGCGCCGCCTAAAACTTTTGCTAACTCAGTGACCAAAGCAAAGCCTTGTTGAGCGCGCCAAATTTCAGCTTGTTTTTCGTCCAACCCAGCAGGGGGAGTGAGCGACGGGTTATTAGAAACGCCGCGCCCGCCCGAGACGATAATATTTGCATCGCCTAAGTTCACCGCGCTTTCCGCCTCAGAATACCCTTCAACGACTGACTTGGCTTCGCCTTTTGCTTCTACTTTCGTCATCGTTCCGCTTTTCCCTTCTTGTTTTTCAGGTTTCGGAAAAGCCCGCCCGCGCAGCGTCGCCACAACGGGTTTCGCAACGCAATGTATTTTTTCAAATAATTTTGATTCATAAATCGGGCGTGTGGCTATGAATGAGTCGCCGCTTGCTTCTAAACCTGTTAAGTCAGTCATCACATTGGTATTCAAATCCACTGCCGCCATTGCCGCAAGTTCACGAGTGCGCGAAGTGGTCGGGAACAGAATCAAACTGGGGTTAAGAGTCGAAGCGAGCGCCGAAAAGGTAGAAGCATACGTCTCAGGCAGATAATCTTTCAAAGCAGAATCATCTGCAATATAAACTTCATCCGCGCCATATTCAAAAGCGCTTTTGGCAACATCGTTTGCATTTTCGCCAAACACAGCCGCAACGGCATCGCCAAATTTTTTTGCCACGCCCAACGCTTCCCACGATGATGGTTGCACAGCCCCTTTGAAGTGGTCAATATACACTAACGTTTTCATAACACTTTCTCCGCGATGATTTTATCGGCAAGTTTTTCTGCAATTTCGGCGGGGCTTTCACCGGTAATCATTTCCACAGTGGTTTCGCGCGCGGGCGGCGTCATCAATTCATCGCGCTTAACAATTTCTGTTGGCGCTGAAATTCCTAAATCGCTCAACGACCAAACGGGAATTTCTGCTTTTGACGCTTTGCGAATTCCCATGAACGATGGATAACGCGGCTCGCCAATGCTTTGCACGACGCTGATAACCGCAGGCAGATTCGCCTTGACGATTTGTTTGCCTTCTTCAAGGACTCGTTCAACCGTCACGCTTCTTTCATTGACCTTGATACTGCCAGCCAACCCCAGCATGGGATACCCCATCAGCCTCGCTGTTTGAGCAGGGGTGACGCCCGCGCCATTATCTAACGTTTGGCGACCAAAGATAATCATATCCGCACCAATTTTTTGAATCGCCGCCGCGAGGACTTTCGCCGCGCCAAGCGTATCCAAATTATTTAATGCAGGGTCAGAAATTAAAATGGCTTCATCGGCGCCCATTGCTAAAGCGTGTTTCAACGCTTCTTTTGCAGTTTCTGGTCCGATACAAAGCGCAGTGACTGTGCCATTCGTCGCTTCTTTTTGTTGCAAAGCGCCTTCAACGGCATATTCATCAAATGGGTTGATGACCAACGGCGCATCTCCCCAAGATATTTGCCCGCCCTCGGCTTTCACTTTCGCCTCCGAGTCTGGGACTTGTTTGATACATGCAATGATTTTCAAAGTTGTGTCTCCTTGATATAAATTCTTTTTTACCACTAAGAACACGAAGTGTCACGAAGTTTTTTTCTTTGCGTACCTTTGTGACACTGTGTGGTTTTCTTTTACTTAATTACAAACGCCATCATCATCTCTCCGTCATTGCGAGGAGTGATGCGAAGCATCCCGACGAAGCAATCTCATAACATAGTTGGGGATTGCTTCGCCGCGAAGAACAAGAACGCGACTCGCAATGACGAAATCCTTATTTGAAACTCGAACTGCTGAGAATTTTGCCAGATTGCAAATCAATATCACAAAATTGACCGCTCGTCGTGAAAGTAGAGAGCGTGCCATCTTCGTTTAATTTGACTTTGGTGAACAAAGTCCGTGCATCGGGCTTTTCCGCTTTCCAAACGATTTCTCCGTTAGAACCAACCAAATATAAATTTGATTCTCCAAACGGGAATCCGCTGTGATTTTCTAGGACGACTGTGCCTGATTTAAGCGCAATCGTCTTCTCAATTTGAGTGAAAAGAGGGGTAACTGCCATCGTATGCCTGTCCTTTATTGAGCAGGCATATTATACACAATCTAAAAAATTCCCTTCCTTTTTAAGGTGGGGGAGGGCAATAAAAAAGCCCGACGCGACTGTAAATGTCTGCACCGGGCTAAGGGTTGGGGTGGTCTTCTTTCATTGCTCTTGAACTCCCATATTGCTGAGTTCTTCTTGGCTATATTGGGCGACGAATAAATCTACGCCTGCCAAAACGAGCAGTAGAAGAACCGCCGCTACTGCAAGTATGAACATGTTGCAACTCCTTTCTACTTCAAATAATATAACGACTTTTAAGATAAAAAGATATATCCCCTAACAGTACTGTAATGATTTCACAATACAATTTTGCAAGGCATAACTAAAGACGAACAACTTACCTTTTTGTTCCGCTAATTTCCCAATTCTCCGAATTGACATTCCTCCCATTTGCGATAAAATTCAACCCGCTCGCCGAAGTGGCGGAATTGGCAGACGCGCCACGTTCAGGGCGTGGTGAGAGCAATCTCATGAGGGTTCAAGTCCCTCCTTCGGCACTAAATTTAGGCGCACAGGTCTAAGAATAAACAGGCACACAAGCGGAACCACTCCCTGTGCGCCTGTTTTTTTATATGATTTTTGACCCCAAAAGTGGTATAATTCCACTATAAAATAGGCTCTCGCTTCATCTATTAAGTAAGCAGACACGAGGTACACCTCCGCCTTCGTGTCTTTTTATGCCAACTGAACAAGCGCTAAAGGTCTGCAAAGCCTTCGACTGCACTTATTTTACAAACAGACCTCTAGGGTTTTATTCAAAAAGGAATATGTATGGCTGAAGAAAACATCCTTGCTGGAAATATAGAAACCGTAGATATTGACGCGCAAATGCGCACAGCCTTCCTCGATTACGCCATGAGCGTCATCGTGGCGCGCGCCCTGCCCGACGCGCGGGACGGCTTGAAACCCGTTCACAGGCGCATTTTATACGCTATGCACGAGTTAGGGCTTCGCTCAAACTCCGCTTTTAAAAAGTCTGCGCGTATTGTGGGAGAGGTGTTAGGCAAGTATCACCCCCACGGCGACTCGGCAGTCTATGAATCTATGGCGCGCATGGCGCAAGATTTTTCCATGCGCTATTTATTGGTAGATGGGCAAGGAAACTTTGGCTCGGTGGACGGCGACGCCCCTGCCGCCATGCGTTACACCGAAGCGCGTTTGCAAAAAATGGCGGAAGAACTGCTCGCCGATTTAGAAAAAAACACCGTTGATTTTGGTCCTAATTTCGACGACTCGCTTCAAGAACCCCTCGTTCTGCCTGCTCGCATCCCCAACCTTTTGCTTAATGGAGCGTCGGGCATTGCCGTCGGCATGGCGACTAATATCCCGCCGCAAAACTTACGCGAGTTAACCGCCGCTATTAATTACCTGATTGATAATTATGACAAGATAGACGATATAACCGTTGAAGACTTAATGAAATTCGTGCAAGGTCCCGATTTCCCCACAGGCGGTATGATTGTCGGCACGGAGGGGATTGTCTCCGCGTATGGGACAGGCAGAGGGCGAATCGTGATGCGCGGCATTGCTCACATCGAAGAGTCAAAATCGGGCAAATATCAAATCACCATCACCGAAATCCCCTATCAAGTAAACAAAGCCAGTTTGATTGAACGCATTGCCGAACTGGTGCGCGACGAAAAGATTGACCAAATTTCAGACTTGCGCGACGAGTCGGATAAACGCGGCATGAGCATTGTGATTGAGTTGAAACGCGGCGCGCAACCGAAAAAAGTTTTGAACCAATTATATAAATACACCGCTTTGCAATCTACCTTTGCGGTGCAAATGCTAGCGCTGGTGGACGGCGAACCGCGCACCTTATCGTTAAAACGATTATTGCAAATTTTTATCGAACATCGTCAAACGGTTATTACGCGCCGCTCGCAATTTGAGTTAGAAAAAGCCAAAGCCCGCCAACACATTTTAGACGGTTACTTAATTGCATTAAGTAATATTGACGCAATTATCAAAACCATTCGCGAAGCCGAAGATGCGGACGTGGCGAAAAGCAATTTGATGAAAAAATTCAAATTGACCGACCTGCAAGCGCAAGCGATTTTAGATATGCAACTGCGCCGCCTCGCCGCCTTAGAACGCTGGAAGATTGAAGAAGAACACAAGCAAGTGACCGAAACCATCAAGTACCTTGAAGATTTACTCGCTAACCCGAAAAAGATTTTGGCTTTGATTAAAGACGACATGAACGAAATCGCCGAAAAATACGGCGACGACCGCCGTACGCGCATTGCCGCCGAAGCCAAAGAAGATATTCACGATGAAGATTTAATCCCCGATGAATCGGTGCTGATTAGCTTAACAGAACGCGGATATATCAAACGTGTGGCGGCTTCTGCTTTTCGTTTGCAAAGCCGCGGCGGGCGCGGGGTGAAGGGTCATGCCACAAAAGAGGAAGACGAAGTGGTGATGCTCATTCCCGCCCGAAGTCACGATACCATGTTGTTCTTTTCAGATAAGGGCAAAGTATATTCTGAAAAGGTGTATCAAATTCCAGATTTAGACCGAGCCACCAAGGGCATTCCGCTTGTGAACATTTTGGCGCTGGGACCGAACGAAAAAATTACAGCGGCGATGTCGGTGCGAGATTTTTCGCCCAATCATTATTGCATGATGATGACCGCACGCGGACGAATTAAGCGCGTTTCAATGGAAGAATTCGCCTCGGTTCGACCTTCGGGCTTGATTGCTCTCAACCTCGACGAAGGCGACACCTTAGGCTGGGCGCGCTTAACCACTGGTAAAGATGAAATTATTATCGTCACCGAAAACGGGCAAGCGCTGAGATTTAGCGAAACCAAAGTGAGGGCAATGGGTAGGCAAGCGGCAGGCGTGCAAGGGATTAAACTAAAACCCGGCGATGTGGTGACCAGTATGGACGTCATCGAAAAAGACGGCACATTGCTTGTGGTTACGACCAAAGGGTTTGGCAAACAAACGCCGTTGAAAGAATACGCCCCCAAAGGACGCGCCACAAGCGGTATTGCCACGATTGACCAAAAAGCCCTAAAAGAAATTGGAAAAATCGCCGCTGCGCGCGTGGTGCAAAAAGACGACGACTTAACGATTATGACCGCCAACGGCGTAGCGATTCGTTTGAAATTGAAAGACGTAAAACAATCGGGGCGGGCAACCAGAGGCGTGCATCTCATCAAGCCGCAAGAAGGCGATAGCGTGGCTTCAATAGCGCGCATTTCCGCCGAAGATTTGAAAAAGGCGGGCGCCCAGATGGAAGAGAATGAAAAAGTAGAAGAACAGCCAAAACTTGTATAGTCTCGCCTTTTGCTTTTTAATGATAAACGCCGCCCCGAAGAAAACCTCGGGGCGGCGTTTTATTTGTATAAGAAGGCAAGCCGCCTATCGCTAAAACATAATCCTTTGCGTTGCCAGCAAACATAACGCCCCCAGTACGCAAACCGTAAACATGAGTAAAACGGCAATTACAAAGCGTTGGATAGAAGTCATGCCCAAAAAGCGGGTGGGTTTTCTCTTGCTTGTGCCAGCGGCAGGCTGATATTTGGCTTGTTCTTCAAAGTCTCTGGATGATTCTTCACGAAGATTATCAATCATAGGGGCAGACCTCAATATAAATATCTTTTGAGAAATTTTAATGATACATTTTAACCGCTGACGGCGGTTAGAAATATATCTTTGATGCGTTTCTAAAAGTATATCATGCGGCGGGGCGCAGGCTTACATCCCCAAAACGGACTATCGCCGGCTTGCCGTTGTCGTCGTGTAAGCGCAGGCTGCCATCAGGCTCTAAACCGTCTATAATGCCCGTTTGCAAAACCTCATCGTTAGATATGATTTGCGCCCGCCAACCGCGAAAGGCAAGGCGTTCTTCCCAAGTTTTTATCAATTCGTTAGACGCTATCTTTTCGCGCCATGCATTCAAAGAGGATAATACTTCTCTCAATATTTCTTCGCGGGCGGGCGGTTCTTTATGAAGTTCGTCTTCTATGCTTGTGGCGGGGAAGCGCAGCGAATCTTGCGGCGGGACGGACGTTTTATACACATTTATTCCAATCCCAATCACTAATGAGTCGACATCGCTGCCTGACCAAACGGATTCAACTAAAATGCCGGCGGTTTTTTTGTCCGTTATCAAAATGTCGTTGGGCCATTTGATTTTTGCCTTCAAACCCAGCCTGAGGAGTGAATCGGTGACGGCGAGGGCTGCCAAGCCGACCGTTCGAGAAAGATGCGGTTTTATTTTTTCATCAGGTCGAAGAATAACGCTCACCGCCAAGGCGCTCCCTTTGGGGGTGTGCCAAGTTCTATGTAATCTGCCGCGCCCGCGCGTTTGTTCGTCTGCAATTACAAGCGAAAAATCTTTTGCGCCGCTCGCCGCCCAGGCAAGGGCTTCGTCGTTGGTCGAGCCGATGGAATCAAAATAACGTAAACCGCCAATGTTTAATTTTGCTAACGTTTTTTTGAGGGAGGTTTCGTTCATGGCGTGGGTAAACAGGCGCGTAAAAAGCGCCTGTTTACTGGTTTTTCTTCGCGTTTATTGCACAATATCATAGGGGTTAATATTCGAGCCGCCCACGCGAATTTCAAAATGCAAGTGCGCGCCGAATGAATTGCCTGTGTTGCCCGAAAGACCAATCACTGCGCCCTGGCCAACGGTTTGGCATTGTGTGACAAAAATTGTGCTTAAGTGGGCATACACAGTGACGTAACCGTTGCCATGGTCAATTTGCACGACGTTGCCGTAGCCGTAGTTCCAACCGCCTTGCGCCATCGTCACTATGCCGGTGCCGGCGGCGTACACGTTTGAGCCTTCAGGCGCGCTGATGTCAATGCCTAAATGACCAGGTCCATAGCCATTGCCAGAGAGGGTGTGGTCGTCGGCGGGCCAACCAAAGCCGCTTGCCACAGGTCCGCCGCCGCAGGTGTTCACGGCGTTGCCTCCGCCGGTGCCTGTGTTTACGCCGCGTGTGGTGGTGGGTAAATCTGCCGCCCAGTTGCGTAACTCACGCGAGCCGCCGGGGATGAAAATTTGCGTTCCCACTTCTACGCTTGGGTTTGTTAAATCAATGTTGTTGCCTGTAAAGTTAATAATATCTTGCGCTTCGGCATTAAATTTTTCCGCTACGCTTTCAAAGGTGTCGCCTTCTTTCCAAACGTAATACATTCCATCGGCAGGCGGAATGAGCAATTCCATGCCGGGGCGCAGGCTGTGCGGGTTGTCTTCTAATTGCTCATTGACGTATAAAATCGTTTCAGATTTGATTTTATACGTCTCGGCGATGGTGTACATGGCGTCGCCTCGAGAGACGCGGTAAATAATCGGCTCGGTGCGTTCGCGTTCGGGGATGTTTGTTTTTAATTGCAAATCTCGAAAAATAGATTGAAAGAACCCGCTTCCTTCTACGGGCGCGCTGGGTTGCTCACCTTGGGGTGGGTTTACCACCGATGCTTCTTCTGTCGGCTCGGCGGGGACGGTGACGGTTTGCGGCGGTAAGGAATTTTTGTAATATAACGTTCCGCCTAATAACCCAACGACGAGGAGTATCGTCACCGCCCAACTGATTAGGGTAAACCTATCCGCTTGCGGTTTTGGCGTAGCGCGCGGCGAGGTGGGCGGTTCGTCTATGGCAGATTGAGCCTGCGGTTCAGGTTTCGATTGTTTTTTGAAGGACGTTTTGATTCTTTCTAAAAAATTTTTCATTCGTTGCATAACTCCGTAAGCATGAAATGATTATAGACGGTATTCTAAACCCCAGCGATGCGCGCAATTTGATTTCTATAATCAATCTGGTCATCCCTACGGGGTTTTATATATCGTTCTTGGTTAAGTTTTCTAAAAATTCTATATTGTTTTTCGATTTTTCCATGCGCGAGATAATCGCCTCAGTGGCGACTGCTGGGTCCATGCCTGCGCCTTGTGGCGGCGGCGTGGTCATTTGAATAAACATACGGCGCATTAACCAAACGCGTTGCATTAAGTCGGGTCCGAGCAATAAATCTTCGCGTCTGGTGGATGAGCGTTCAATATCTACTGCGGGGTAGGTGCGGCGTTCTTGCAATTTACGCGATAGATGTAATTCCATGTTGCCGGTGCCTTTGAATTCTTCATACACCACATCGTCTAACCGTGAGCCGGTATCTACCAAACAGGTGGCAATGATGGTGAGCGAGCCGCCTTCTTCCACGTTTCTTGCGGCGCCGAAAAATCTCTTTGGCGGGTACAAGGCGGAGGGGTCCATACCGCCTGAGAGAGTCCTGCCTGAGGGGTTAACGACCAAGTTGTAGGCGCGGGCGAGGCGGGTAATTGAGTCCATTAAAATTACCACATGCCGACCAATTTCCACTAAACGCTTAGCGCGCTCTAATGCAAGTTCTGCCGTGCGGACGTGTGAGGTGACTGGCTCGTCGAAGGTAGAGGCGACGACTTCCGCATCCACCGAACGGTCCATATCGGTCACTTCTTCTGGGCGCTCGCCGATGAGGGCGATGATTAAATGCACATCGGGATATTTTTTTGAAATGGAGTTGGCTATTTGTTTGAGAATGGTCGTTTTGCCCGCTTTGGGCGGCGAGACGATTAACCCGCGCTGACCTCGCCCAATGGGGGCGATTAGGTTAATCAGGCGCGGCGCCAGTGTGGCTTGGTCGGTTTCTAAATCGAATCGTTTGTCTGGAAAAATGGGGGTGAGTTGTTCAAATACAACGCGGCGTTTGGTTTCTTCTGGGTCTATGCCGTTAATAGACTCTACTTTCAATAAGCCGAAGTGTCTTTCGCTTTCGCGCGGCGGGCGCACCTGCCCAATGACTAAATCGCCTGCGCGTAAATCATATTTTCGTAATTGCGCTTGCGATACATACACATCTTGGTCGCTGATGCGATAGTTGGTGGCTCGTAAAAAGCCAATCCCTTCGCTCATAATTTCCAATATGCCGCCGCGCAGTTCTATGCCTTCTTTTTGCGCTTCCGCTTCGCGGATGAGCATTGCCAATGTTTCTTTTTTGAGCCGATTGGCATTGGGGATATTAAGGGATTTTGCCATACCGCGTAATTTCGATAGTGGCTCGTTTTCAAGTTCGAGTATTTTCATGTTGTTTTCTCTTTTTGGGAATGTGGAATATAAATGCAAAAACAACCAGTCCCCGCTGTGTGGGCTGGTGAATTTCCTTAGGATGTGATTTGTGAATGTGGGGTTTTAGTCAAGGTTCTCGTTACATTTTTTCAGACGCGCAAGTTCAACCGCTGGATTTGAGAATTTCTTTTTTTTCTAGCGTCTGGGGAGATATTCAAATTATAGCGCCTACACAAAAGAGTTGCAAGCGCTTAATGTTGATTCAATATACGATTTTGCAAGTTTACTAAATGACGATATAAACCGTCGCTTTGCAGTAAGCGTTGATGCGCGCCGCGCTCTACGATTTGACCGTGATTCATCACTAAAATTTCATCCACATTTTCTAAGCCAATCAAACGATGCGTAATCAGTAAAGACGTTTTTTGTTTCATCGCTGTAAATAAAGTTTTCAAAACTTCTTTTTCGGTGAGCGGGTCTAAATTGGCGGTGGGTTCGTCTAACATCAAAATAGGCGCGTCTTTAATTAATGCGCGCGCAATGGCAAGCCGTTGGCGCTCTCCGCCTGAAAGGCGCAACCCTTGTTCGCCAATCATGGTGTGGTAGCCTTTTGGCAAACTCAAAATAAAGTCGTGAATTTGCGCCGCTCGACATGCCGCTTCGATTTCTTCTTGTGAAACTTGCTTGCGCGCAAACCTCAAGTTTTCGTAAATAGACGTGTTGAAGAAGTATGTATTTTGGGAGACATACCCGCATCTTGCTCTGACTTCATCTTGATTTAGCTCTTTGATATTTTCTCCGCCTAAGCGGATTTCGCCTGTGTCATAATCCCAAAAGCGTAAAATTAAATTGGCAATTGTGCTTTTCCCTGCGCCGCTTGGACCAACGATGGCGATGGAAGTTGAGGGGCGAAGGGTGAAGGTCACATTTTGTAAGGCGGGCGTGGTTTGAGATGGGTAGGTGAAAGTCAAATCTGTAATTTGTAATTCGTGATTCGCAATTGCTGTCGGTTTCCGGATATTTGTCTGTTGTTCACGGATTTCTGGCTTTGCATCCACAATTTCAAATAATCGTTTTGCGGCTTCGCGGGAGGAATTCCATGCTTGGGCGGCGAGCGGAAGGGGAGTGACCGCTTCAAACGATGCAAAGACCAGCAACGTTAATGAGGCGAGCATGGGACCTGCAAGATTGCCATTGGTTACTTGCGGAATGGATAAAAATAAAATTGTCCATAAGGCGAGGTTGGTTAATAAAGTGGAGGCGCCCGCTTGCAGACCTGTGATTTTGGCTAATTTTTTTTGAGCCGCGCCATAGGCTTTGCCATGAATAGATATTTGATTTAATCTTTCATCGGCTTTGCCGTAGGCGAGTAAATCGGCAATGCCTTGAATACCGTCTACAAGTTGGGTGTGTAGGCTGGCTCGGATGCGAATGGTTTCTTCAGACGCTTTGCGGCTGAGGATTTGTGTGAGCCAAGGGAGAAGTAAGCCGAGGGTGAGGAAAAATGTCAGGTAAACAGGAGCCAGCGCAGGGTAGAAAGAGGCGAGGAAGAGGGCAGTGAAGAGTCCAACGACGATGGCGGTGAGCGGAGGAGAAAGCGCTCGGACGTAAAAATTTTCTAGCGTTTCCACATCGCCAATGATTCGTGAAAGTAAATCGCCTGCGCGAAAATTCATTAAGCGAGCGGGGGCAAGTGGTTCGAGTTTTTCGTAAAACCAAATGCGAAATTTTGCCAATAGGCGAAAGGTAACATCGTGCGAAACGAGGCGTTCGGCATAGCGGGCTAAGGCGCGGGTGATTCCGAAGAAACGTGTGCCAACGGTGGAAACGCCAAGGTCGGCTACGGAGGTTGCGATGGCGGCGGTGGAAATTAACCAAGCGGATGTTCCCATTAATGCCACGCTCGCGCCGATGGCGCTCGAACTTAGTAAAACGGAAAACGCTACGCGATGCCAGTTGCCTTTGAGGAATTGTAAAAGGCGAAGGAAGATTGGGGATTGGAGATTGGTAATTGGGAATTGGGGATTGGATATTAGAGAATTGGAGATTGGAGATTGAGAAATTTTATTTTTTGAAAAGGTATGCGCTTTCGTCTTTTCTATTTTGTCTTTGGTTTCATTTGTTTTCACCATGCTGGCATATAAGCCGTTTTTCTTCATTAATTCATTGTGCGTGCCTTGTTCGACGATTTTGCCGTCGTCTAAAACGATGATTTTGTCGGCTTGAAAAACTGTATTTAGGCGATGGGCAATGGTGATGACCGTTTTGCCTTGCATTAAGGTTTGGGTTGATTCTTCAAGCAGGGCTTCGGTTTCAGGGTCTAAGCTTGAGGTGGGTTCGTCGAGAATCAAAATGGGCGCGTTTTTGAGAAAGGCTCTGGCTAAGGCGAGTCGTTGGGCTTGTCCGCTGGAGAGGCGGGCGGCGTTTTCGCCGATGACGGTTTGATATTTTTGCGGAAGCGATTCGATGAGGCGATGCAGTTGAGCCGATTTTGCGGCTTGGATGATTTCTTCGTCGGTTGCGTTGGCTTTGCCGAGACGAATGTTGTTGGCGATGGTATCGTGGAAGAGATGCGGTTTTTGCGGGACCCAAGAGATTAAAGAGCGTAATTGGTAATTGGTAATTGGTAATTGGTTGTTGGTAATTGGTAATTGGTTGTTGAAGGCTATGTTTCCTTCGGTGGGTTGGATGAAGCCGAGAAGTAAATTTACGAGCGTTGATTTTCCTGAACCTGTTTTACCAACTAGCGCAATGCGTTGACCTGTATTGATGGTTAAATTTATATGTTGTAGCGCGGGTTTGGTCTCGTTGGGGTAGGTGAAGGAGATATTCGATAATTCGATATTGGATATTTGGGAATCGGGAATTGGGAGTTGGGAGATAGAGCCGATTCCCGATTCTCGATTCTCGTCAGGCGTATCTAAAATTTCATAAATCTTTTTTGCGGCGGTTGTGCCGTTCATGCCTGCGTGAAATTTCGCCCCCAAAGCGCGAAGCGGCATGTAAAACTCTGGGGCGAGGATGAGTAAAAATAAGGCAGGTTGAAATTCCATGAAGCCGTATAGGAGCCGAAAGCCAATTTCAACGGCGACGACGGCTGTGCTGATGGTGGCGAGTAATTCTAAAGCAAATGCAGAAAGAAAGGTGATGCGTAAAACTTTGAGGGTGGCGTCTCGATATTGTTCGCTGAGTTTGGCGATGTTTTTTGCCTGCCCTTTCGATTGTCCAAATAATTTGAGCGTGGTGAGCCCTTGCAAACTATCTAAAAAATGTGCGCTCAATAATTGCAATGTGTCGTATTGGCGTTTGGTGATAATCTCCGCTCCTTTGCCGATGATAATCATAAAAAATGGAATTAAGGGCGCGGTGATTAAGAAAACGAAGCCAGTTAATATATCAATGGGGAAGACGAAGAACAAAATGGAGATTGGAATTAATGCGGTGACGACTAACTGCGGCAGATATTGACTGAAATAGGCGTCTAACGCTTCTATGCCTTCGACGGCGGCTGTGGTCAGTTCTCCTGTGCGTTGACTTCGCGTGTAGGCAGGTCCTAATTTGAGGATGTGGGCAAACAACATTTCGCGCACATCGGTTTTGATTTTGACGGCAACCGCATTGGCAGAGACTTCACTTAGCCATGATAAGAAAGCGCGCCCGCCGATGGCAAGCAAAATGAAGACAAGCAACGCCATAACTTGCGCGAGCGTTTGTTTTTCAAGAAACACATTGTTAATGACGCTACTGAGGAGATGCGCTTGCCAAATGGTCAGCAAGCCAGTCGCAAAGCCAGAGAGAATCGTTATTAAGAGGGGGAGGCGAGAATCGCGGGTGAGGGTGAGGAGTCTGCGGTGCATGAGCAATTTGTACTGTCCCGCAGGTTTTTTATGCTAAACCTGCGGGACGTTTCGCGTTCGGTGGGTTAATAAATCAGCGTTTTTTTATCGGCGCTAATGCGTTTGCGGAAGATGTAATATGCCCAGCCTTGATAAACAAGCACAATTGGCACAAAGAAAATCGCAACAATGGACATGACGGTTAAGGTATATTGCGACGATGAGGCGTTATAAATCGTCAATGACCATTCGGGATTCAGGCTGGAAATCATCACGCGCGGGAACATCAGCGTGAAGAATGAAGTTTGGGTTAATACGATGTGCAATGCCAAGCTTAAGAACGCCCAGCCTTCCATTTTGCGGTTGATGAAAAAGGTGGCGACGAGAATGGAAATCACTGCGGCGAGCGGTATGGAGCCGGGGTTCACGCCGATTTTTTCGGTGATGTCGGTGGCGGTGTAGGTGAAGAACGCCAACGCGACAACGGCAATTGCCGCAAAAGCATATAGGTTTTTAGAAAACTCACGAGCGCGCTCTCGTAATTCGCCTTCAAGTTTGAGCGTGAGGAAGGTTGAACCGTAAAGCAAGAATACGGAGACCATCGTTACGCCGCCGAGCAGACCGAATGGGTTTAATAATGTAAAGAGGTTGCCGGTATACATCATTTCGGCGTTAATTGGCACGCCGCGCGCTAAGTTTGAAAATGCCGTGCCGAGCAGCAAAGCGCACATAAATGAGCCAACGGCAATCATCCAATCAAACGTATGCCGCCATTTGGGGTTCGCATCTTTTGAGCGGTATTCAAATGAAATGCCGCGAATGATTAAACCGACGACGAGCAAAAACAAGGCAAGGTAAAACCCGCTGAACATAGTGGCATACCAGTGGGGGAACGCCGCGAACGTAGCGCCGCCCGCTGTGAGCAGCCAAACTTCGTTGCCATCCCAAGTGGGACCAATGGCATTGATAATGGCGCGGCGTTCTTCATCCTTTTTGCCGAGGAACGGCAGCAACATGCCCACGCCAAAGTCAAAGCCTTCCAGCACGAAGAAGCCAATCCAAAGCACGGCAATTAAGATGAACCAGAGCGTTTGTAAAAATTCGTAAGACATGTCTTCCTCCATAAATTAATCTTGTGAGCCAACCGATATTGGGGCAACGTCCACCGATTCGTGCATGGCGGCTTCGGGTCCAGCCACGATATATTTTTTCATCAAATACACCATAGCGACCGCTAAAGCGCCATAGACGACCGCATAACCAATGAGCGAAATCCATAAATCGGTTACGGTGAGATTTGGCGAAACGCCGTCTTCCACTTTGAGCAAGCCTTGCACAATCCAAGGTTGGCGCCCCATTTCGGTCAAAACCCATCCGCTGGTGTTAGCAAGGTAGGGCAAGGCAATGACCCATGGGACCCACTTCATCCATTTGGCGTTTTCATATTTGCCGCGCGTTGCCAGCAAAAATAGCAACGACAAGCCAATCATCATGAACCCAATCGTCATCATGATGCGAAACGACCAATAGGTGACAACAATAAGCGGGATGTAGTCGCCTGGTCCGTATTGAGCTAAGTATTTAGATTGAATGTCGTTGACGCCCAATACTTCGCATTCAAAATTATTGCAAGCGAGGAAACTTAATACAGCGGGAATGCGAATTGACCAGACTTCGCGTTTCCCGGTTAAGTCGCCGATGGTGATGATGGAAAAATCGGCTGGGGCAGAGGCGTCCCAATGCGCTTCAATCGCGGCGAATTTCATCGGTTGCGTTTCATACATGAATTGCCCGTTGGTGTGACCGCCAAAGAAAACCAAGGCGCTGGCGATTAGCCCAACAATAGTTGCGGTTTGAAACGCCGTTTTGAACAAAGCCACGTTTTGTTTTCTGAAAATGTGATAGGCGCTAACGCCGATGATGAAGAAACTTGCCGTGGCTAAGCCAGCCGAAATGGTGTGCCAGAAAAATAACCAGCCTTTGGGGTTGGTGGCTAAGGCAAAGAAATCTACTAGCTCGGCGCGCCCAGTCGCTTCGTTAATCACATAGCCGACGGGGTGTTGCATCCAGCCATTGGCGAGCAAAATCCACAGGGCAGATAAATTTGAACCAATGGCAACCAGCCAAATAGAAGCCAGATGCGCTTTTTCGGGAATTTTGCCTTCGCCGAATATCCAAATCCCAATGAATGTGGATTCCATAAAGAAAGCCATGAGCGCCTCAATTGCCAGCGGCGCGCCGAAAATATCGCCGACATAGCGCGAATATTCCGACCAATTCATGCCGAATTGAAATTCTTGCACAATACCGGTCACCACGCCAATTGCAAAATTGATGAGGAAAAGTTTCCCAAAAAACTTTGCCAGTTTACGAAAGTCTTCGTTGCGGGTTTGGTAATAGCGGGTTTGGAAATACGCCACAAACCAAGTTAACCCCAAGGTGAGCGGCACAAAAAGAAAGTGATACACAGTGGTTAAGCCAAATTGCAAACGAGAAAGGGTGAGGGCATCCATAAGCAAACATCTCCTTTGTGATATTTTTCACTATCTTGTGAAAATTGTAACAATATGGTCGGGTTTTGTCAAGCCCATTTTCTACGGAGTGGATAAAAAGGAACGTTAGGAAGCCTAAGCGCCGCCGATAGAATGACTATAACCGTTAACGGCGTAACGCAAAATAAAATCTCTAAGCGGATGATAACATACATGATATTGTGCTGATATAATCGTCAAAACTTAATCATAGAGGTAATTCGATATGGATATTAATCCAGTCATTTTTAGTTTCAAACTATTTACTTGGAATGTATCGCTGACATGGTATGGTCTCATTGTGATGGGCGGCGTGTTGGTGGGCGCGTGGTTTGCCGAGCGTGAGGTGCGCCGCCGCGGCGAAAACGGCGAAGTTTTAATTGACGCGATGATTTGGCCCGTTGTCATTGGCATTCTTGGCGCAAGGCTGTGGTATGTGGCAAACGCCATGTTAGGCGGCAACACATCTTTTATAGAAGACCCGCTTTCTATCATCCGTCCGCCAATTGCCGGTTTACATTTTTTTGGCGGCTTATTATTTGGCGCTATCGCTTTGATTATTTATCTCAAACGCAATGGTTATGATGTGTGGCTGTTTTTAGACGCAATCGCTCCCGTGACATTGCTAGGGCAAGCGGTGGGCAGGTGGGGGAATTTCATCAATCAAGAATTATATGGTCCGCCAACGACTCTGCCGTGGGGCATTCCGATTGGCGCCGGGCATCGCCTCCCTGCGTACGCCGACTTGACTCAGTTCCCCGTAGAGACGACTCGCTTTCACCCGACTTTCGCCTACGAAATGATTCTCAATGTGTTGGCGTTTTTATTTATTCTTTGGTACATCCGCAAAGACGAGAATGAAAAGCCCGGCACAGCCTTTAGTTTATGGTTAATTTGCGCTGGTTTTATTCGCACGTTTATCGAATTCTTCCGCCCCGACCAGCCGCGCATCGGCGACTCGTTTGTTTCTTATACAATGGTTGTGGCGTTCTTAATGGGCGTTGTTGGCGTAATTTTATTTTTAGCCCGCAACGGAAAATTACAAATCGCCGCGCTTAAGAATTGGGAAGAAGAATATCAAGTGAAAAAGATAGAAAAGAAAACCGCTTCAACCCCTCGCCAACGCCAATTTGTTGAAGATACATCCGATATGGATAATCAAGAAGAAATTCAAGCGCCGAAGCGAAAACCCGCCGCAAAGAAACCTGCGGTAAAACAAACTACCGCAAAGAAGACAACCGCAAAACGAAAAAAGACAACCAAGTCATAATAAAAAAATCCCCAGTCGCTTCTGGGGATTTTTTACTGCGTAAGGTCTCGCTTACATATCTAACTCGATTTGCTTTACTGGCGCTAAGTCTTCACGAGTGTCGAAATGGAATCGTTCAAAAATATCTTTATACATTTCCACAATTTGCTCGCGGGTAAAGCCCATCTCTTCCAGCGAATAATTGTGGTCGCTTTTGAAGGCGAGCGTTTCTTTCACGGCTTGGTCAATGATAATAGGCAAGCCTGGTTTATCGGGGTAGCCAAATTGTTCGTAAAAACCGCGAATAATCGCCTCGGGGCGCTGAATTAAATCGTCATAACTCACAATCAAATGCCTTGGAGAAGGGTGCGCGTCTAAATATTGCAAGGGATAGCGATACCAATGTTGCGTCAAATCTACAATTTCATCAATGTAAAAATATCCTTCGCCGGGGTCGGTAAATTGGCGGCGGGCGTAATTAATCCATGAAATGGTAGAAGGCAGCATATCCAACGGATTGCGAGCAAGATAAATGATGCGCGCGTCGGGGAAGAACTCGACCAGCGTTTGAATTTTAGGGCTAAAGGCGGGGTTTTTTGCCACAAAATATTTTTTGCCGCCGTTGGCGTATAAATGCCTTTGCAACATAGATTTGTAAAACGTCATAATCCGTTTTTTATGCTCAGGCGCTAAGGCTTCGTCAAAATGTTGATAATTCGGAAACTCATCCGCAAAGGGGAAGAGGAAAAACACAAAATAACCGTCCCAAATGTGCAGGTGAATATTTTCGTCTTCTTCAGGCTGAAAAAATGAAATCGGATGAATTTTTATTTTGCCTAATGTGGCTTTATCAAACGCATACAGCCACCGATGCAAAACGCCGTTTAAGAACTTTTTATCAAACTTTGAAACGGCTTGCGTAATTTTCTTTTGCGTGACCGAAGGCGTTAGGTAAATATCCCATGTGGTTAAGCTGGTAAAGGTTTCAGAATCGCGCGAAAGCAAACGATGCAAAAAGGTAGAGCCGCTGCGTAAATTGCCTAAAATAAACAACGGCTTTTCAATTGGCTGGTTTTTATAAGCGGGGAAGAGCGCATCGTCTAACCAAAAGAAAAACCAGTGCATTAATGTCCCAAGGGGCCAAACCGTATAAAACAATAGTAAAAAAAGAAGGCGTTTTTTTGTGAGGCGGGCAGGGGTGTTTTTATGTTTAAAAAATGAGCGATAAAAGGTGCGCCAGAAAAGTCTAAAGTTATATTTCATTCAGGGCGGGATCCTTAAGTGGAAATACTTACCGCTAGATATTCTATCAGCAAATTGAGATTGAGAAAACTGCCTTTTTCTCAGCCGCAAAGATGCACAGGCTTTTTGGGGCTTGCCGCTTCTTTATTCTTCGGGGAGGCTTGATTCTGTTCCTTACGCTTTTTATTCCGCTTGAAAAATTGTAATACAATCAAAGCCGGAGGCTTGCATGACCAAAGATTTATTAACCTATAAAGCAACGCAAGAATATTTGACTTCGCTTATCCCGCCGCGTGAAAAAGAAATGCAAGAAATGGAAGCATACGCGGAAAAAAATAACTTCCCGATTATTGGCGCAACTTGCGGGTATTACATCTATCAACTAGCGCGGATGATAAACGCCAAATCTATTTTTGAACTTGGCTCTGGGTATGGATATTCCACCGCTTGGTTTGCTAAAGCCGTGAGGGAAAACGGCGGCGGCGTTGTGCATCACACGGTTTGGGATGAGAATCTTTCTCAGATGGCGAAACGGCATTTGGTCAACTTAAGAAGCGAAGATTTGGTTCAGTTTCATATCTCCGAAGCGGTCGAAGCCTTGAAGAAAACACAGGGTCCATTTGACATCATCTTCAACGATATTGATAAACAACAATACCCCGCGTCGTTGCCTACGATTAAGTCAAAATTACGAAGCGGCGGCTTATTGATTATTGATAACATGCTGTGGAGCGGGCGAATTTTTGACGAGCAAGATACAAGCCCCGCCACCGAGGGCGTGCGAGAGTTTACGAGACAAATTACAAACGATTCAGATTGGATTGCGTCGCTTGTGCCGATGCGCGACGGCATGATTGTGGCATACAAAAAATAATATGACAAACTTCAACATTGTTCCCGATAGAAGAAAAAATTACAACTTAAACAAGTGGACGTTTTACCCAAAAGACGTTTTGCCGATGTGGGTGGCGGATATGGATTTTCCCGCGCCTAAACCGATTTTAGATTCATTAGATAAATTATTGAAACACGGCGTGTTAGGATACGAATTGCCGGGCAAAAGTTTATATGAAACCGTAGCAAAACGAATGAACGATTTATACGGTTGGAAAGTCGGCGCCGAATCGGTGATTGCTATTCCCGGCGTGGTAAAAGGGTTAAACGTCGCCGCGAGCCTTTTCTGCACAGACAAAAAAGGCGTGGCAATACAAACGCCTGTGTATAACGAGTTTCATTCAATCAAAGATATTCACGGCGTTCCGCAAGTAGATATCCCTTTTAGGAAAAAAACGAAAGGGAATATTATCTCTTATGAAATTGATTGGATATTGTTTGAAAAACAAGCGAAAAAAGCAAAAGCGTTTATGCTGTGCAACCCGCATAACCCATTGGGGATTAATTTTAGCCGCCGCGCCTTAACGCGCATGGCTGAAATTTGCTTGAGGCATAAAGTCATCATTGTTTCCGATGAAATTCATTCGGAATTATTGTTGGATAACAATACATTTACGCCCATCGCAAAGCTTTCAAAAGAAATCGAAAACAATACAATTACGCTTGTCGCTCCGTCTAAAACGTTTAATGTGCCTGGGCTTTTTTGCGCGTTTGCGATTATTCCAAACAAAGAACTGCGAGACGCATTTCAAAAAGAAGCCCAGCGTTTACGTTTGTATGTGAGCAGCGCGGGTCTGCACGCGGCGCAAGCGGCATTTTCAGGAAAATGCGACGGCTGGTTGCGAGAATTAAATCGCTACTTAACGGCGAATCGAGACTTCCTTATCAATTATGTGACTAAAAATATGCCTAACGTAAAAACCACCATCCCCGACGCCACATATTTGGGCTGGTTAGATTTTACCGAAACGGGGATTGAAAAGCCGTTTGAGTTTTTCCTTGAACATGCCAAAGTGGCGCTGAGCGATGGGAAGATATTCGGCAAAGAGGGCGAAGGTCACTTGCGGATTAATTTCGGCACCTCACGAGCGCTTTTGAAAGAAGGGCTGGATAGGATGAGTAAGGCGATGAAGTCTATTAAATAAAACAAAAAACGGATGAGACCAACTCATCCGTTTGAATGTATTTATATGTTAGCGGGCGGCAGAGCGAATCAGCGCCTTTCCTTTCGCAGGTGCGCGTTTGGAAGATTGTTACCAGCTTATGGCGTTCCGCTCTTCCCCGCATTAAGCATTTCAGGTGGTGTATCCATCGCAACCTCCTTTTACAACTGGTTGCCATCATCATACATCAAAAAAAATTTAATACATTAAAAATTCTTGTTAATTTTGAAATTTTAATAATCGAACATGTATTCCTGAAACAAACATTCGTTTGTGATAATTAGGGCGTTTTTCGCGTAAATATAAATTTAATTTCTTTATCAATCGGATACAAAGGCAATATCCACGCGCCATACCAAAAGCCTGCGAACTTTGTCATCAAATATCTGGCGCGGCGTAAATTGGCTCGCTCAAAGTTTAGGGGTAAAGTTAGCAACTCTTCTAATTCAGGTTTTAAGGTTTTGCCCGTCAATTTTTTGAGCAAGCGAAATTCCACTTGCCATGCGTCTAACTCGCCATATACCGACATCGCCGTTTTGAAGCCTTGCTTCAAATGATGCACTTCATGCACAAACAACGTCCATGCGCGCGGGTTTTCTAGCGACGATTCCATAGAGTAATAATAGGCGTTTAGATAAAACGCGCGCGTCAACGTCCAAAACGCGCCGACGCTTTTTCGCGCTCGCTTCAACCCGACTTTTACTTGATTCTGTTTAACATACATCACCGCTTCTTGACCCTCTTCCGATGAGTTTGCTACTTTCTCAAAATATTTTTCCAGCCATTCTTTTTGATTCATCTTATTGCATCAGCCCTGACAAAAATGTGACCAATTCTGCCGCGCCAGAATCAGGCAAAGTTAAGTCATCTAAATCTAAAACCATTTTTCTTCCGCCGCTTTGAATTTCGATGTTGTATTCAAAACAATCGGCGCACATGCTATCGGTTCGGACGTTTGCAATTTCTAGATTCGCAATTAAATCTTCTAGTTTCGCCAAATCCGCTTCTGATAATTGACCTTTCACCCCGTCTGCGCCCGCTTGTTGATAGACCGTATAACTTCCATCGGATAACACTTCAATCGCGCGATTCACGCCTGCAATTCCACCTGTTTGAATCATTCGCACATACCAGCCTTCTGCAAGTTCTGGTGCAGTGTGTGTAATTTCTTCTGAGCCACAAGCCGAAATGGATAAAGCCAATACCATAAGCAGTGTGAAAATATATTTTTGCATTTTGTCTCCGAATGAGTTAAGCATAGCATAAATACCAAGTCATTGCGAGGAAAGAGAAGCGTAGGTCACGCTTGTAGCGTGACGTATAAACTATGTAGGAGATTGCTTCGTCGGGCTAAAGCCCTCCTCGCAATGACATAATAAAATAATGATAGTTCCTGATAGCAAAGCCAAATAAAATATGCTTATGAGAAAAGTAGCGATTCTTGGAATTGGTCAAACAAAAATAGATGAGCATTGGGATAAATCTCTCAAAGAGATTGGCGGCGAAGCGGCGTTCCTGGCTATGCAAGACGCAGGCATGGATAAAGTAGATGCTTTGTATGTTGGCAATATGCTTTCCTCCACTATCAGCGCGCAAAATCAGATTGGAACTTTTTTTAGCGATTGGATTGGTTTGTGGAAACAAGAGTCAGTAAAAGTTGAAGCCGCTTGTGGGAGCGGCGCGGCGGCGTTTCGGTCTGCATTAATGGCGGTTGCATCGGGTGATGTTGAATCAGCAATGGCGCTGGGCGTGGAAAAAATGACCGACAAAGCGGGCAAAGACATCACCGCTTCGTTAGCCACTGCCGCCGACGCCGATTATGAATTGGAACAAGGCATTTCGTTTGTTGGCATCAATGCCTTAATCATGCGGCGTTATATGCACGAGTTTGGATGGAAGCACGAAGACTTTGCGCCGTTTTCAATTAACGCTCATGCCAACGCGTTGCACAATCCGTTTGCGAGATTGCATGAAAAAGTAACAGCCGAAAAATTTGAAAAATCTTCAAGCATTGCTTCGCCGATTCAGTTATTAGATGCTTCGCCAGTGGGGGATGGCGCCGCGGCGATAGTGATTGTGCCAGCGGATAAAGTTTCGCCTCACTCACGGATTGTGGTAACTGCTTCCGCTTCGGCAACTGATTCCATCGCCGTACATTCGCGCCGCGACCCGTTGTTTTTGAACGCGGCGTATTTATCTTCTAAACAAGCCTATCAAATGGCGGGGATTAAACCTGATGAACTTGATTTTTTTGAGTTGCATGATGCATTTTCAATTATGGCAGTTCTTTCTCTTGAAGCCTGCGGTTTTGCCGAACGCGGCAGCGGAGTCCGTTTGGGGCTAGAGAATCAGATTGGGATTGGCAGCAGGTTGCCCGTATGTACGCGAGGCGGTTTGAAGGCGAGAGGTCATCCTGTTGGGGCAACGGGTGTTTATCAATTAGTGGAGGTCATCCAACAATTGAGAGGCGAGTGTGACAAAACTCAAGTGGATGGCGCAAAGATTGGCATGGCGCAAAATATCGGCGGTTCGGGAGCCTCTGTCATAACTCACATTTTGCAGAAGATTTGATTCGTTGCAAATTCATAATAATTTCCTTACTGGCGCTGGGGTAGTCATATACTAAATTGACCTATCATTTTTGTAAGGAGAGCGCTATGCCGGCTGAAAAACGTAAACTAGCGCGCAGGAATTTCTCCTATTACATGCGCGTTATGAATGAACATACAGGAGATTTGCTCGGGCAATTAGGCGATATTAGTTCGGGCGGTTTTCGATTGGAAAGCGATAAGCCGATTGCTGTGGGCGAAACGTTCGATTTACGCATTGACCAAACGGGTGAAATTTCTCCGAAGGGTTACATTACTTTTTCTGCGCGGACGCGTTGGTGCCAGAAAGACCCGTATGACCCAACCGTGTATAACGTCGGCTTTCAAATTATTGATATGACCCCTGCCGATTATGATATTTTTGTGCAAATGTTTAATACCTACGGCGTGCAAAAGAAACTTCACCATAAGACGACTTCGGAATATATTTGGGGATAAGGTTGCTTGAAATGAGACGCCTTGCTTGAAAGAGCAAGGCGTTTTTATTTTAAGAAAAATATGGAAAGTAGAAAGTGGATAATTTACGAGTTGTTTACATAAACCGTGTAAAATAGCGCCCATGAAGAAATTTTTATTTTGGTTAATTCGCACAGTCATTAATTTAATTGCAGAGGTAGAAGCGAGCGGATATGAAAATTTACCAAAACAAGGCGGGTTTGTAATCGCCACCAATCACTTGGGTTTTTTGGATGTGCCGCTCGCTTTGTATTCTTTACATGAATATGATTTATTTATTTTAGTGGCGGAGAAATGGCAAAGAAACCCATTGTGGCGCTGGGTTGGGAAGCATTTTAATTTTGTGTTTGTAGATAGATACAATCCAGACTTGAAAGCATTACGCGAAGTGATTCGTCGCATGGAAAGCGGACAAACCTTAGTCATTGCTCCAGAAGGCACACGCGCGCGCGATGAAAAAATGGCGCAAGGCAAACCCGGCGTGACGTATATGGCGCTCAAGGCGGGCTTTCCTATTGTGCCTGTGGCGATTATTGGCTCGGAAGATAGAATTTTGATTTCTAACCTCAAAAAGTTTCGTAAAACAAAAATAAAATTGATTGGTGGAAAATCTTTCACACTTCCGCCTATTCCAAGAGACAAACGCGAAGAGACGTTGAGAGAATACACCGATGAAATTATGTGTCGAATCGCCGTCATGTTGCCCGAACATAATCGCGGATATTACGCCAATCATCCCCGCTTGAAGGAATTGCTGAATGAAGTTTAGAACTTTACGCTCGATAGTCCGTTTTATTATGAAGATTATCTCTGATATTGAAGTGCAAGGCTTAGAAAATATTCCGCCAGAGCATGTCAATATTCTCGCGGCGTCAAATCATTTAGGGCGTTTGGATACTGCCGCTTTGTTATGCGTGGTTGACCGTGAAGACATCATCATGGCTGTGGCTGAAAAATATAAAAATCATTTTTTGTTTGGCGCTATTGGCAGAGCCGTAGATGCGATTTGGTTGAATCGTTTTGAAGCCGACTTTGCGGCATTGCGTGAAATTTTAGCGCGTATGAAAAAAGGCGGGCTGATGGTGATTGCCCCTGAAGGCACACGCTCAAAAACCGCTTCATTACAACAGGGGAAAATGGGCGTTGCTTTTCTCGCCAGCAAAAGCGGGTATCCTGTTGTGCCAGTGGCGCTCACTGGCACAGAAGACGCAGGCGTGATTGCAAACTTTAAAAAATTTCGCAAATCAAAAATCACGGTCAAAGTGGGCAAACCGATGACGATTCAAATTCCAACTGGAAAGGGAAGAGAAGAGGCGATGCGCCGCGCCGCCGATGAAATTATGTGTCAAATTGCGGCGATGTTGCCTGAATCATATCGCGGCGTGTATAAAGACCACCCGCGCACAAAAGAATTATTGGCTGAGATGAACGCCCCAAAGGCTTAACTGGAAATTTGCAATTAGGGCGCGTACAGGCGCATTCCAAATTGCAAAAGAACGCCGGGGATTAAACTCGCTAAACCGAGCAAAGCGGCGGCGCCGTCTTTGCGTTTGAAAAACATTACCCAAGCCCAAATGACCAAGCCAATAAAAGCAAGCGGCGCAAGATAACTCAACGCAAGCAAAATATTAAACGCCGTTGGGTTTGCGTCTTGTTGCCCAAGCCCCCGAAACGATATGACCACCAGCGCGGAAGCAAAAGCCATCGCCGCGCCCGTAGTTTGCGAAGCCAGTAACCATAATGCCGTCAACCAACGCGTTAGAGAAGATTTTCTTTCCATGTTAATTCTCCTGATTGAATTTCTTTGATTATATTTCAAACCCGCTTCATTCTTCGGGGCAACTTGGTTGCTGACCTTTATCATTTTCTTTCAGTAGAGCAAAAAACACAACCTCGCTTTTCGGCTTCTAAGATGGCTTGGTCGCTAGACCAAAAGAAGTTTTCTTCGCCAATGGTATTTGTTAATCCGCCGCGCGTCATCATTTTTTTTACGTTTTCATGAACGCCGGCAAACATTAACTTGCCGTCTCGCGCTTGAAGTTTTTCATATAAGCGATGAATGGCTTCTAAGCCTGCCGTGTCAATAAGCGGCACGCCGCGCATGGAGAGAATCAGCGTGTGCGTTTCTTTTAAGTCTGCAAACGCTTCGTTGAATTGACCCACCGCCGCAAAGAAGAGCGGACCCGTTAAGAACGCCACTTTGACATGCTTGCACTTGCCTTGCGTTTCAATTCCTTTTTGTTTTAAGCGTTCAATATCAATTTCTTGCACGTCAATTTCTATACTGGCGATTTTGTTTAAGAAAACCGCTCCCGCTAGCGCTGTGCCGATTAAGATGGCTTGTGTTAAGTCTAAAACAATTGTCGCAATCATGGTGATGGTGAAGGCAATCATATCGGTTTTGAAGCGTTTGCCAAACATGAATTTAATGGCGTGCCATTCGTTCATTCGCACGGCGGTGACCATTAACACGCCAGCCAAAGCCGCCAGCGGAATTCTTTCCATAAATGGCGTGAGCAAGAACATGGAGAGTAATAGCCCAACTGCATGAATCGCGCTGACCAGACGAGTTTGCCCGCCAGATTTAATCCCCACGCTAGAGCGGGCAATGGCGGCGGTAGCAGGCACGCCGCCAAAAAATGGAATGAGCATGTTGCCAATGCCTTGCGCAATTAATTCTTGATTGGCTTGCATTCGAATACCTGTCATGTTTGAACCAACTGCGCCACATAATAATGATTCCACTGCGCCTAAGGCTGTGATTGTTAAAGTCGGAGCGATGAAATCAGTTAGTTCATTCCATGGAATTGCATTTAGTGTTAATCGGTCTTGTAGAATCAAAGTTTGAGGTATGACTCCGATGGCGGGGGCAGACCAATTCAAAACGTAGTTGAGAAGCGTGGCGAGGATAATGCCAAGTAATGAGGATGGAAATTTCGCGTTCCACTTTGCAGGCATGAAAGTCATGACGGCAATTACAACCAAGCCAAGCGTTAGCGAATGAATTTCAGGGATGAAGGGCGTTGAAAAATAGCCAATCAATTTTTGCGCCGCAGTTTCAACGGCTGGGGTTTTTACGCCGAGAAAGTTATCAATTTGCCCGATGAAAATAATTAATGCAATGCCCGATGTGAAACCGCTAATGACTGCGGATGGAATGAAGGCGATGAAACGCCCTAGCCTTAAAACGCCAATGATGAGCAAAAGCAGACCGGAAAATAACCCGGCAACCCAAATTCCTTCTAGCCCGTAACGATTGACTAGGACGATTAATACGGCAGACATTGCGCCAGTGGGTCCGCTGATTTGGTAGGGGGCGCCTCCTAACAAACCGATAATTGTCCCTGCTAAGATAGCAGTGACTAAGCCTGCGGCGGCGGTTGCGCCTGAGGCAACACCGAATGCTAATGCAAGCGGTAATGCCACTGCGGCAACGGTAAACCCTGCCAGCAGGTCTTGTTGAAATTTGGCAAGCGAATAGTTTGTGAACTCGTCTTGATACAGACGAGCGAGTGAACGTCGCGGCATATTTAATTCTCCAAAGTAGAAATATCACAAAGGCTCAATGCTCCCCCAAGGCGTCCTTTGTTTTAATGATGGGATTTTACCATAAGGATTTTTACCCCAATTTTCATATTTTCCCATTTTGTAAGAAAAAATTAACTTGACTTACTTTTTATAATATAGTATAATTCTTGAAGATTTATGAAAGGATACTAAATAATGGAAACTGTTGCCACTTCTAAGGGGCAGGTTGTAATTCCTTCTAAAGTCCGTCGCCAATTAGGTATCAAAGAAGGAACATATCTTCAAATTGATGTGGATGAAGTCAATAAGAGACTCATCTTAACCCCTGTAACTCGTGAGTATGTTCACTCTTTACGAGGTAAATATAAAGGGAAGGGTTTAATGAAAGCGCTCATGGCTGAGAAAAAACGGGAAAAGGAGTTGTAAATGGCTAAAAAAGCGAAGGCTTATGTGTTAGACACTTGGGCAGTGATTGCTTATTTAGAAGACGAGCCATCGGCGTCACAAATTGCAGACTTAATTGCAAGCGCGCACGAAGAAGAAATTCCTGTTTATATGTCAGTGATTAATGTTGGGGAAGTTTGGTACACCATTGCCCGAGAAATTTCAGAAGAAGATGCAGAGGCGAGCGTTAAAGAACTTCGTGATTTGCGAATACGGTTTGAAAGCTCAGATTGGACGCTAACACAAGAAGCCGCTCGTTTCAAATCACAACATAAAATGTCTTATGCAGATTGTTATGCGGCGGCTTTGGCAAAATTGTATAAAGCGGACTTAGTAACAGGGGATAAAGAATTTAGGGTTTTGGAAAACGAACTCAAAATTCAATGGGTTTAATGTATTAACAAAAAGGAGGTTATATGTCAAATGATTCTGTAGAAAAACTTTTTTGGAAAATTTACAACTCAAAAAATGAGGACGAATTACATAAAATTGTTCAAACTGATGATTTATTGTCAGAGCCACATAACTGGAAACCCTATGGCGGTAATGAGAATCATTTTGGCGCTTTTGAAAGCCAACAATTGATTCAAGACGTAGTTGTAAACAGTTTTAATTTGTGAATGACCATAAGAAAATGCTCCATACCCTTCTTGCCAATTGAATTTCCCTTTTACCCAATGATTATCATTGATAAAATTTGTGGAATTGTTTTTGGCATCTCTTATCAAATCAGATAAAGCCATTGCTGGTTTCAGACCTATAAAAGCATGAACATGGTCTTTAACACCATTGACGATGATTGGCTTTTGACCTTTGTTTTTAATAATTCCCGCCATATATTTGAAAACTTCTCCGCGCCATTCTTTTTGGAGGAGATTTTATCTGCCCTGCACTGCAAATACAACTTGAATATAAATTTGGGAATAAGTATTTGCCATATGTTCTCCAAACTATGTCATCCCTACGGGATTTGGGAATTGTGTATCAATTTCCTATAATAATTTTACCCCTACGGGGTTTATGTTTTTAAATATTACCTTTATTTTTCTCGCATATATTTCTTTGCAGATTAATCCCGTAGGGATGGAATGATTATAGAATTAAGAATTAAGTATGTTGAAATTTACAACCCCGTAGGGGTGTCATAAATATTACGAAATCGGCTCGAATGTTCCATCTAAATGTAAATAAAAGGTTTCGACCTTCAAGTGTGGAAACAGCGCTTTGATTTTTGCCTGCGCGTCTTGTAAGTCATGTTTGTGACGTTTGTACGTCCCCTCTTTGCCATAGGCGCGGCAATCTTCGTGATTGATTAAACAAACGGTTTCAATGCTATGAATTTGCACGGCAAGTTGAACGTATTTCAACACCATTTCGTAGTCATGCACGCTGCCTGCTAATGAAATGATATCGAAGTTGTCATATCCGAAGCGGACGGTAATCCACGGTTGGATAAATTTTTGCAGGCGATAATCCATACAATGCACTACGAGTGCATCGCAATGAATGGGGGGGAGTTGTTTTTTTGCCATAGATGTTTTTTATCCGTTTCTGCACGGCGGTAAACCGCCATACTATGCTTGAAATATCAAAACTACAAAACTACAAAACTAACCCCTCGCGTCTTTTCAAAAACCTACCATCACCACGTTTACCTTTCCATTCATTCCCATCTACAATTAATTTTCCGCGTAGGAAAACTTTTTCAGGATAGCCTGTCAATTCCCAG
Organism: Anaerolineales bacterium; assembly: GCA_034434495.1. Classification (GTDB taxonomy): domain Bacteria; phylum Chloroflexota; class Anaerolineae; order Anaerolineales; family Villigracilaceae; genus Villigracilis. The sequence continues at coordinate 98,372 of DAOTZE010000019.1, read as the reverse complement.
CCTTCGTACAAATTGTAATCCGTTCTTTGATGCGACATTGCAACGCCGTATTTGACTTTTTTATTTTCATCCCAAATGACTATATCAGCATCAGCGCCTTCAATCAATGCGCCTTTTTGCGGGTACAAGCCAAAAATTTTTGCAGGGTTGGTAGAAGTGTACGCCACAAATTGATTCTTCGTTATCCTTCCCGTGTTTACGCCGGTCGTCCATAAAATGGGCATACGGTCTTGAATGCCCGGCAAACCGTTTGGAATTTTTGTAAAATCGTCTTTGCCTAATTCTTTGCCCGCAATGGCAATTTCTTCGCCTTCATAAATAATCGGCTTCGTGCCATCAAAATAAAATGGGCAATGGTCGGTGCCAACGGTTTGCAAAATATTTTCGCTCAAGCCTTCCCATAACCTTTCATTATCTGCTTTGCTTCTCATCGGCGGCGAACAAATCCATTTTGCGCCGTCGGGTTGACGAAGGTTATCAATGGTGAAAAATAAATATTGCGGACACGTTTCGCCCATCACTTTGACTCCGCGTTGGCGCATGTATTGGAGCATATCTACTTCTCCGCCCATGTTCATGTGAACGATGTAAACCGACGCTTCTGTTTCTGCCGCCATGCCTGCTACACGGAGTGTGGCATCTACTGCGCCCCAGCCTGGTCGAGTCAATGCGTGCCATTCCGGCGATTTGTGACCTGCAATAAGGGCTTCATTTACTAAAGTTTCAATCACATCTCCATTTTCACAATGCGCCATGACTAACATGCCATTGTCTTTAGCGATTCGCAATGCTTTGAAGATACTGCCGTCATCGAGTCTTAAGCGCCCGTTATAAGCTGTGAAAACTTTGAGCGTTTGAATGCCCATGCCCATTAATGATGGAATCTCTTTAGCAATTTTGTCATTAAATTGCGTGAGGTTCATGTGAAAGGAATAATCAATAGCGGCTTTTTCCGCTTTTTTCATCCATAAATCGACAGAGTGAGCAAAGCCTTCATTTTCGAGGACAACAAAATCCATGCAGGTGGTTGTGCCGCCAAACGCGGCGGCTTTGTGACCTGTGTAATGGTCATCTGAAGACACAGTATTAAACATGGGTAAATCTAAATGCACATGCGGGTCAACTCCGCCGGGCAGAATCAATTTCCCCGAAGCGTCAATTTGAAGGTCAGAATCAATTTCAAGGTCGGGGGCGAGGCGCGCGATTTTTTCATCTTCAATCAAAATATCAGATTGAAAGGTGTCGGTTGCGGTGACGCATGTTCCATTCTTGATTAAGGTCTTCATAGCATCTATTTTATACCAATTTGAATCTGATATAATTTTCACGATGAATCCAAAAAGATTTTTTATTATTTTTGTCTTGATTGCTTTGCTGATGTTTGGGTTGTGGCTGCCAGCTAATGCTGCGCCAAGTTTGCAGCAACAAGTTGGCACGCCAACGCCCGGCGCCGACGGACGCATTATTTATATTGTGCAACCCGGCGATACTTGCACGCGCGTTTCGTTGTTGACGGGCATTTCGGTTGACCAATTGCGCCAATTAAATTCTAAGTTAGACGAAAACTGTACGTTGGTGGAAGGGCAGGAATTGTTGATTGGCATTGTTTCTGCCGCTACCGAAACGCCTCAACCTGAAATTGAGATAGGCACGCCCACCGTTACGCCCACGCCTTTGGCAGGCACAACGGAGGTGTGCGTGCTGTTGTTTAATGACGAAAATGGAAATACTCTCCGTGAGGAAACAGAGGCGGCTGTGGCGGGCGGGGCGGTGAGTTTGACGGAGATTAATGGTGAATATTCAGGCTCGCAAGAAACTGTTGTGCCAGCCGACCCGTTGGTGTATCAGGGCATTTGCTTTACAGATATTCCTGAAGGTTCATACAATATTTCGGTTGGCGTGCCAGCGGGGTGGAATCCGACTATGAATATGGACGCTTCGTTAGAGGTGAAGGCTGGCGACACTGCCTTTGTGGCGTTTGGCATTCAATCGCAAGAAGAGGCGCTAGACCCAGCCGCTTCAGAAGAGGGCGGGAATGGCGGCGGGCAAAATACTATTTTAGGCGTGCTTGGCGGTTTGTTATTGTTGGGCGGCATAGGGTTAGGGTATTACGCTTGGCGCACGAGCAGACCAGAAAGTAAACTTTCGGGCGGCGGGTTTTTACGAAAATAAAAATAGAGCGAGGCGCGCCCTCGCTCTATTTTTATATTTTGAAGGTTTTTCTGTGAATAGGGGAACGCCCAAATTGTTTGATTGTTTTTCGGTGAAGCGGCGTGCCGTAGCCTTTGTGATTTGAAAATTGATAGTGTGGATATTGCACGTCCAGTTCGCGCATGATTTGATCGCGCGCGGTTTTCGCAAGGATAGAGGCGCTGGCAACGCTTAGCGATGTTTGGTCGCCTTTGACGATGGCGGTTTGGGGAATATCGAATTCAGGTAATTCGAGGCGGAAATCGGTTAATAAAAAATCGGGGATACAGTTCATTGCTTCAATCGCTCGAGCGGCGGCGAGTCGGGTGGCGGAGACGATGCCTAACCCGTCAATTTCTTCGGCAGTGGAGAATCCCACTCCCCAGACAAAAGCGTTTTCTTTGATGACGGCGAGTAATTGATGGCGTTGATGGGCGGATAATTGTTTTGAATCGCGCACGCCATGCAAACGCTTGATTAAGGCTTGCTCTTGCACAGGCGTAAATTGTTTGGCAAATATCACTGCGCCCACGCAAACTGGTCCTGCCAATGCGCCGCGCCCGGCTTCGTCTAACCCGGCGATAAGGCGATAGGCAGACCATAGTTCATGTTCGTAGGTCAAATTAGGGTTTGAAGTCATACTTGCCGCGCAGGGCGTTGAGGTGAATGACGAAGATGTCGCTTATCATTTTGAGCGCGTCGCGCAGGGCGTTCACTTTACTATCGTTAAAGAAATACCAATCAATGGGGATTTCTTTGATGCGTAATTTTTTTCGGCGCGCCAGATATAAAATTTCAATGTCAAACGACCAGCCCGTGAGCGTTTGCTGGCGGAATAAATCTTCGGCGACCTCGGCGCGAAAACATTTGAACCCGCATTGCGTATCTTGAAAGCCGGGCAATATGAATAAGCGGATGATGAGGTTAATTGCCCGCCCGCCAAAGTGACGGTATGACGGTTCGTTATAACGCACGGCGCCTGGCGCTTCGCGCGAACCAATGGCGATGTCAAAATCGTTGAGTTGCGGCGGGAGGAATTTTTTCACCTCTTCAATCGGCATTGAGAGGTCGGCGTCGCAGATGAAGCGGTATTCTCCTTTGGCTTCTAACATGCCGCGCCGCACGGCGTTGCCTTTGCCGCGTTGCGTTTCTTTTAGAACGGCGACTTGCGGATGGGTTTGGGCGTATTTTTGCGCCACCTCAAAGGTGCGGTCTGAACTTCCGTTTTCCACTACAAGCGCTTCAAAAGAATAAGGCTGCGTTTGTAAAAACGATAAAACTTGCTCCAAAGTGCGGGGCAAGCGGTTTTCTTCATTATAGGCTGGGATGATGATAGATAGGAAAGGCGTTTTCAACTTAGGAAAAATATAACGTAAGCCCCCGCCGCAACGATGCAACATTCTACAACGCCCATAACGATTAATAAAAGAATTTGAGTGCGACTTAATGGCTTAGATTTTTTAGGAGCAGCAGTCGGTTTGGGGAGCGGTTTTGCCGGGCTGGATTCGCGTAATTGATTTGGAATAGCGTTTGCTGGCGCTTGCGCCGAGGCGTTGAAGATGGCTTGGGCGCGAGAAGCAGGCGTGCCTTCAGGTAAAGAAGCGTTGGCGTTTTCTTCCGTTGGCGGTTTAGGGTCGAGTATTTTATCCGCCAGTGCGTACACATTTTCGGGGCGCATAATTGGGCGTTCTTGTAAAAGCGCGGTGGCAAACGATTTAATTGCGTCGCTTCGCATTACGCGCACAATCGGGCGCAACGAGTCAATTTGCGCGCCGGGGTCGCTGGCAATTAATGCGCCTTCGATGGGTACTTCTACGCGGATGTTGTGTTTTTCTAGGTATCGTTGAAAGGCGCGCGTGAGTTTGGAAACTAAATCTAAGAGATTACGCCGCTCCGGAACGGGGCTGCCGTTGTTGATGAGCCGATTCCATTCTGAGCCAACCGCTTCAAAATGACCTTTTAATGGCGTGGCTAAGATAACCGAGATACTGCCAGGTCCAATGAGAATCATCGGTATCACAATTTGGCTGTCGGGCAGGGTGAAGTTGCGAATGAGCACAAAGCCCTTTTCAAGCAAACGTTCTAACTGTGCGATGACTACTTTTTGGGCTTGTAGTTCTGGATACCAATTAAACCCGTATTTTAACGTGCCTTGAATACGGGCGATGAAACTGATGTTTCCGCCTTCGTCTTGAAGCGAAGTTTTATCAATAATCTTCATAACTGATTACAGGATGCGACGCGCCGTCCTGAAGGTTTGGGCGAATGCCAAGCGCCTTTAAGACGTTTCGCGTAAGGCAAGCGATTAGAAGAAAGGAACATTTTCTAACTCATCATGAGAGGCGTCTTCGCGGGTGGCAATGTATTCCTGTCCGTTTTGTTTTACAAGTATAACTGGCTTTTGGATGTTAAATGTGCTGGCTAAAAAGTCTTGGCGGGCGCCAGTGAAAAACTTTTTGCCCTTTTTTAGTCGTTCGATTAGGGTTTTTCGGTCTAGCAAGACCCAATCTGAAAACGTAAACCCGCGCCTTTCATAGGCGCGCACAAATTGGATTTGCCCGTTCTTAAAACGAACCGCTTCAATTAATCCGTCAATTTTTTTTGTCATACTTTTTTCCTCAAACTAATTTTAACACAAGGAATTAAATGAAAAAGACCAAGTTATAGAACATGGTCTTTAGTCGGGGCGAAAGGATTCGAACCTTCGACCTCTTGCTCCCAAAGCAAGCGCGCTAGCCGGACTGCGCCACGCCCCGAAACATCTTCAAGCCCGCCGAGTATAATGCGAAGGATGAATAACCGTCAAGCAAAATTTTTTAGCCGTTCACTTGGCGCGCCGTCTTTGGCGCGAAATTTATTTTCGATGTTTTTTTCGCTTCTTTTCTTGGTTTCAGCCTGTTCTTCCGACCCAGAAATTACATTCACCCCAACATTCGCCCCGCCGCCAACCTTAACCCCAACATTCACGCCCAGCCCCATTCCGCCCACTTTTACCCCAACCCCGTTGGCTTGTTTAACTCAGGCGGGCGAAATGAAACAAGATGTTGTGGCAACTACAAACCCACCGCAAGAATTTTTGATTTACCTGCCGCCATGTTACTCCGAATTGACCGATAAGGCATATCCCGTTTTATATTTATTGCATGGGCAAACCTATAACCAAGACCAGTGGGTGAGGCTTGGCGTTCCGCAAATTGCCGATAAACTCATTCACACAGGCGAAAGCGTTCCCTTTATCATCGTTTTCCCCGACGATAGATTCTGGAATTTGCCCGCCGGCGGGCGCTTTGGAGAAAGGTTAATCCATTCCCTCATCCCCTATGTTGACGCAAATTACCGCACCATTTCAGCAGCGAAATACCGTTCGCTTGGCGGTTTATCTCGCGGGGCAGGTTGGGTAATCGAACTCGGCTTTCAAAACCCGAGTTTATTTGGTTCATTGGGGTTGCATTCGCCCGCTGTTTTCAAAGACGGCGCCGCTTCGATAGAAAAAATAATCCAAAATATTCCTGAAGACTCTCGCCCGCGTTTGTGGCTTGATGTGGGCGATAATGATAGAGAGTTAGAAAGCGTTTTGGCGTTTGAAAATATCTTAACTCAAACGGTTTATCCGCATGAATTTCACTTTTACGCTGGAGACCATTCCGAGGCGTACTGGTCGGCGCATGTGGAAGAATATTTGCGTTGGTATGTGAAAGTATGGAATGAATAAGTTTGCTATTTAATTTTTGTGTGACGTTATAATCTCATCTTATGGATAAACTGCAGGCGGCAGACCGCCGGTAATCGTCGGCGCTTTGCCGCCAAAACATATTGGATTAGGAGCATTATGAACATTTTTGTAACAGGCGGCGCGGGCTACATTGGCTCCGCCACAGCCGAAGCATTAATCAAAGCAGGGCACAACGTTACAGTGTACGATTCGCTGGTTACGGGGCATCAAGCCGCAATTCCAAATGAAGCGGAATTTATTCACGCTTCGTTAGACGACTCGCACGCGCTGGCAGAAGCGCTCACATCTAAACCCTACCACGCCGTGATGCACTTTGCCGCGTTTATTGAAGCGGGCGAAAGTATGAAAGACCCCGGCAAATTTTTTAAGAACAATTTTGCAAATTCATTAAGTTTGATTGAAACTTGCGTGAAAGCGGGAATTAAGAAATTTGTGTTTTCTTCTACGGCGGCGGTGTACCAATCGAGCGAAGAACCGCTGACGGAAGAATCGCCGCTAGGACCGACCAATGTATATGGTCACACAAAGTTGATGACCGAACAAACGCTGGAATGGTATCGCAGTATTCATGGATTACATTTTGCGGCGTTGCGTTATTTCAACGCGTGCGGCGCTTTGCCGGGCAGGGGCGAGGCGCACCAGCCTGAATCGCATTTGATTCCGCGCGTGTTGCAAATTGCTTTAGGTCAAGCAGAATCGGCGACGATTTACGGAACCGATTACCCAACGCCTGACGGCACTTGCATTCGTGATTACATTCATATTGCGGATTTGGTTTCGGCGCATGTGTTGGCTTTGACTGCGTTAGATAAAAACGACAAATTAATTTACAACGTGGGAAGCGGAAACGGATTTTCGGTGCGCGAAGTGATTGAAACCGCCAGAAAAGTAACCGGTCATGCAATCCCTGCCATTGAGTCTCCGCGCCGCCCCGGCGATTCTGCGCGTTTGGTGGCTTCGCCAAAAAAGATTATGAAGGAACTAGGCTGGAAGCCGCAATACGCCAACTTGCAAGATATTCTTTCAAGCGCGTGGGAATGGCACAAATCACACCCAAACGGATATAAACAATGAACTTTACTTTTCATCGCATCCCTGTCGGCATTGACAATTGCTTTCTCTTGCGCGGCAAGCAAACTATATTGATAGACGGCGGCGCATGGGGAGGCTTTGGCGCATTTCAGCGCGCATTAAAACAACTGCAAATAGACCCGAAAGAAATTGAGTTAATTCTGCTTACGCATGGTCATTGGGACCATATTACTTGCTTGCGCGATATTCAAAACCTTACAGGCGCAAAAATCGCCATTCATCGTCACGACCAATTTATGGTAGAAAGCGGCAAGCCGCCTTTTCCAAACGGCGTAAACGCTTACGGCAGGGGAATGTCTTGGGCGGCAAAACGTTTGCTCACGCAAAGCCTGCCCCCAATCAAAGTGGATGTGGCGTTGAATGACGATGGCATGTCTTTGAGAGATCTTGGTATTCCGGGCGAAGCGGTTTATACGCCCGGGCATTCGATGGGGCATTGTAGCATCTTACTCGATTCAGGAGACGCATTGGTGGGCGATATGGCAATGAACTCCTGGTTTTTGCGGCTTACGCCGGGCTTGCCTATTTTGGCGGATGATATTCACATGGTCGTTCAAAGTTGGAAAAAAATTTTGCCGCGCGGCATTCGGCGTATTTACCCAGCCCACGGCATGGATTTCCCCGTAGAGATTATTCAAAAAGAAATAGCGCGTTTTGAGGCATAGCGTAGTTGCCATCCCAAAGGGTTTTACCGCTTAGACCTTCGGGATGGTTTTATTTTATCTTTCACATCGGAAGCGGGCTAACGCTTCGTCAAACAACGGGCGGGCTGATTCTGCATTGGGGGCATATACCTTCCATGCGAAGACTCTGTCGCCGCATGTCCATGCGCCGGCGCCCCCGAAGGGTAATGTGGGGGTGGCGGCAGTTGTAATTGAGTCGTACATCACGTTCATATCGCGGAGCAGGAATACATCTATGGCGCCGGAGGGGGTATCGAGTTGGTCGTCTAAAATGGTGTCGAGCAAAAATTTAGGGTCGGCGGCGCCGGGTGCGGTTTGCCACATCACTTGAATAAATAAACTGGCGTTAAATGCGGCTAATAACCCTTGCGTATATGAACTTGGAGAGGCGGCGTTTTGTTGAGCGGAGACGTCGAAAAAGGCAACGTCTATTGGGTGACCGATGCAGAATTGATATTCACAAAATAAACCAGCCAACCGAAACGGCGTGGGAGATGGAAACGGCGTGGATGAAGGAACGGGCATCGGTTGAGGGAAGGCGGCAATGGTCGCCGCTACGGCTTGTTGAATTTGTTGGTTTATGTCTGGGGTGGCTCGGGCGGAGCAAGAGGCTGATAAAAACAGAATCAGGCTGAAGGTTAGAGAAAGAAGCGTTTTGTTTTTCATCCTGAAATTATAGCAAATCTAAAAAGATAAAGGCTAATAATCCGCCAAGCACTGACATTGATAAACCCCATAGTAATAATTTTCGGAAGATGGTTGATTTGTTTACAGTTTCTGGCAGGGCGGCGAGACATAACGCGCCAAGTGTGGAGAGCGGGCTGACATCTACTAAATGTGAACCGACGTTGACGGCTACGACCATATCCATTAAATCTCCGCCGCCGAGCGTTTCGAGTAATGATGGTAATAGCGGAATGAAGGTTGGCATGACGACGCCAGATGAACTACTATAAATTGAAACAAGACCTGCAGTGAACGCAAGCATTCCGTTGATGGTATTTGTGGATGAATATGACGCTAGGATGTTTGTGGCTAAATCTAAACCGCCAGTGGTTTCGAGCAAGCCGACTAATACGCTAATGCCTGCAACTAATGAAATGATTCCCCAAGGTAATTTTTGCAACCCTTTTTCGGCATCACCAATTTTGAATAGACCTAATAAGCCTGCTAATACAAATGTGCCGACTGTGACGGAAATATCGAAAATAATTACGCCAATGACTAAAACAAAAATAGATATTAAAGTGATGATTTGTTGCGCGTTGAATTTTTCATTTAATTGAACAAGCGGTTGACTTGTACCGTTTGTTTTTTTGATGCGATAGCCGCCAAAGAAAAAATAAGCCAATATAGCGCTAATAGATTGTAAGCCTGCGACGAGAAAAAAGATTTGTAAAGCGATGGAAGTGTCTGTGATTCCGATTTCGTTCATCAAGCCGGTGTTGATGATGCCAGTCAATGCGACGGGTGAAAATGCGCCAGCATTTGCGCCGGTGCAAATCATAATTGCCATGACCAATGGGTTTATGCCTGAATTAATGGCAACGACCATGCCAATCGGCGCAATTAAGGCGACTGCGGCAATGTTGCCTGGCCCGATGGCAGAGAATAAGAATGTGAATAAAAAGAAAACAATCGGTAAGAAGGTGGGATGCCCATGCACGGAGCGCATTGCTAAACCTGCTAATTTATCAAGCGTGCCATTTTCGTGAGCCATTTCAAACAGTAAGGTCACGCCGACAAGCGTAAGGACAAGTTGCTCAGGTAAATAAGTGGAAACTTCACTGACTGTTAATCCCGCAAAATACACGCCGATTACATAAGCCAATGCTACAGATAACAAACCAGTATTCAAATCTGTACGAATAGCAGAGATGATAATGACGATGACTAAGGCGGTGAGTGCGAGAATATCAATGGGCATGATGATAAAAAAATTATAACATTCAGAACATGAATCAAAAGACCTGCTCAATTGAGCAGGTCTTTTTGTTTAATATTTGTTTAGTGTCCGCCGCCTGTTTGAATATCGCCATTGTAAATGCTTGGGTCCGCTTCACCAGTCACATGAAGCACGCCCCACGCACCGCGGTCAACTCTAGCAAGGGCATGGTCGACGAGGACGAAATTGCCCGGATATTCAAGTTTGAATTCGACCATCACAGCGCCACCAGCAGGGACTAATGTAGTTTGTAAACCTTCTGCAGGTGGGCTGACTATATCACCTTCACGATAGGTGCGGTCAAAAATTTCGCCAATGACATGGAAACTTGAAATCAAGTTCACACCGCCATTGCCAACGAACATGCGAACTGTATCGCCAACTTCGGCTTCCATGTTATTCATCAACGCGCCGGTTTTACCATTGAAAATCACATATTGTGGTTTGCCATCGAGATAGGCTTGTGTATCGAAGAGTTGTAAACCTTGTCTGCCCAATGCGCCTTCGGTATAAAATTCACCTTGTACGATATAAAATTCTTTATCAACAGGGGGTAAGCCGCCTTCAGGTTCAACAAGGATTAGTCCGTACATGCCATGCGTCATGTGCAAGCCTGGATTTCCAAACGCACAATGATAGATGAATAAACCAGGATTAAGTAATTTGAAAGTCATTTCTTTGGTTTCACCTGGAGCAACAATAGTTGCCGCCGCGCCTCCACCGGGACCTGTCGCTGCGTGGAAGTCCACATTATGTGGGTGCAAACTTGAAGCATCGTTCGTGATAGTGAGATGAACTGTATCGCCCACGCGCCCGCGAACAAACGGACCGGGCACCGCATTATCAAACGTCCAATAGTTGATGGTAACGCCGGGCGCAACTTCCGCAATCACCTCAGTTGTAGTGAGATGAACTTCAATCATGCCATCTTCATTGTAAACAATGTCTTGCGGCACATCATTCGGGTCATGCGCAATGTTTTCAATATGTTCAAACTTGTTAAAGTTTGTGAAGAATTTGAATACATTTTCATACGGTAAATCGGGTTTTTCGCCAGGTCCGTATGAACGTAATGAAGCAGGATATGCCAACGCATTAGGTGTTCCATTTGGAATATAAAATGCAATTGAAACACCGATAAATACAATCATCAGCGCGGCTGTGATTTTCTTGGAGTGAAATTGCCTCAATACCAAGAAGAGAAAAATTGCCGCAAACACGTACGCAATTGCAAGTCCAAACACTTCTACAATATATTGCCAAACGTAAGATAGTAGTTCCATGATATTCTCCTTTTTAATTTTGTTTTTCACAATTATTTAAATCTTTTAGAAACTCATCCAAATTGATTTGATAAATTTCTGCCACATCCTTCATCGAACAAAACTTTTGCATATAACAGCCTACACATTGTGTTCGATACTTGACGAAGACACGGGCAGTTTTAGGTTTTCGCCTAAGCGCGTCCTCAACTGTCCAACGGCTTTGAATTTGAGCGTCTTCGTCCATGTGCCAACAATACACGCAAACGCAAAACGCTTCTTTGCTTAAACGCAAGTAAGGCGATACAAATTACAATTTACGAATTACGATTTACGGTTTACGAAAAAATTCCCCAATTGATTTTTTTGACTTTAAGATGACTCTGTCCCCTCGGCAATTTCAACCAACCCATGCGGATTCCGAATCACGATTCGACCTCTGCCTGTTTCTATTAGACCACGCTTTTCCCACTCCGACAGCGTTCTGCTCACCGTGAAAATTGTGCTTCCAGTTGCTTCTGCAATATCCTGTTGAGAAAGCGGAAGTTCAATCTGTCCCTGAGACTTAATTCCGATTTGTGAAGCAAGCCGAAGAATCGTCAGAGCGAGGCGTCGCTCCACTTTTTCTGTGGCGAGTTCGCGGTATCTTTCTTGCATTTCTTGAATGTAACCGGTCATCAATTGCATTAATCCAAAATTCAAATATGGGCGGGTTTGCATCATCTCTCGGAGCAATTTGCTTTCAATCGCTAGGGCAGAACTTGGTTCTAAAGCCTGCGCCGCCACAGGGTAAGTAGCATCTGGGCGAATTGCTCCCAACGCCGCGAACATTTCCCATTGTTTAATCGTACGCAAATTAACTTGTTGACCAGCAGGATTTGATTGCGCCAACTTAACTCTGCCAGAAACCAAAATGTAAGCATACTGAGCAGAGTCGCCTTGAAAAAAGAAAAAACCATCTTCCTCAATCGAACGAAGAATGGATTTGTCAACCAATAGTTTTAGATCTTCAAGCGGAGCTTCTTTTAATATTTCCACTTGATACAAGTCTTTGGGGTTTACCTTCATAAAAATGATTTTACCACTATTAAGAAAGATATAGGCTTGACAGAATAATAGGGGATGGCTTATCATCAACTTAACCCTACCCCTATGGGGGGGGTAAGAGAACATTGGGCAATTCGCTCTAACATAGAGAGGCAAAGATGGATAATCAAAACACACTCAGACGATTAAAAACAGTCGAAGGTCACTTACGCGGCGTGATTCGTATGGTGGAAGAAGACGCTTATTGCATTGACGTGATTCGCCAAATTCAAGCGATTGATGCGGCGTTGAACAAAGTCAGCGCGCAGATTTTGGAAAATCATTTGAACTCATGCGTTATCACGGCGATTCAAGGCAACGACAAAAAAGAACGCCAGCGTGTGTTGAAAGAGATTACCGAAGTCTTTGAAATGTCTAATAAAGTCTAAATGGTTGAGCAAGCCTAATCAGTTCGTTAACTAGCGGCCGCGTGGACATGAGCAAAGCGAATGCCGCACCGAGACCGCGCGTTGATAACAAAATTTTTATTTAGGAGTTTCAAAAATGCTTTTCAAAAAAATGATTTTAGCGGCTTCAATTTTATTTCTTTCGGCATGTGGTTCAAGCGCTGCGGAGCCCGCCACCGAAATCACAGTGGATATGAACGAATTTTTATACCAACCTGCTGAAATCACTATCCCGGCAAATCAGCCCGTGACGTTGGTATTAATCAACAGCGGCGCGCAAGAACATGATTTTGTGGTTGAAGAAATTGCAGTAACCGACGTTAAGGTGGAAGGCGATAGCGGCGGCGCGCATCACATGCACGGCGTAGAGGTAGATTATGACTTGCATGTTTCCACCTCCGCTGGCGGCACAAGCAAGTTAACTTTCACCGCCACAGAACCCGGCGCCTATAAAATCTTTTGTTCTATTCAAGGACACGAAATCGCTGGCATGATTGGCGAATTAATTGTCGTTTCGCAATAAATCTTAGTAAGGGCGATCCTTCATAATTTTCTAATATCTTAATTAATCTGGGCGGGTCGCCCCTACAAAATAATATAGGAGAAAATAAAATGACTACCGTAACTTATAACATCCCCGCTATTCATTGTGGAAATTGTATCCGCACCATTGAAATGGAAGTTGGCGAACTGGAAGGCGTGCAATCCGTCAAAGCCGATGAGACTACAAAGAAGGTGGAAATCACTTTTGAAGAGCCTGCCAATGAACAAATCATTAAAGCCTTGTTGGCTGAAATTAATTACCCCGCTGAAGGTTTAATTAGTCTTTAGCCTTCAATCTTTAATTACCAATTACCAATTACTAATTACTAAATGACCGCTAAACAACTCACCCTCCCTATTACTGGCATGACCTGCGCCAACTGCGTTGCAACTGTTGAACGCAATCTCAAAAAATTAGACGGCGTACATTCTGCGGTTGTGAATCTTTCATCTGAAAGAGCCACCGTAGAGTTTGACGCTGAAAAATTACAACTCACAGATTTTATTGCTCGAGTGAACCGCGCGGGGTATGGCGTTGCAACGGGCGAGGCGGAGTTTGTTATCAAAAGGCTATCCGATGACAATGACGCCCGCCGTTTAGAAAATGTTTTGCTAAAACTTGAAGGCGTTGTAGAAGCTCATGTGAATTTTGCAACGGAAAAAGCGCGCGTCCGGTACATCCCAACCATTATTACGCAAGCCGAATTACGCCGCACAATTGCAAACGCTGGTTTTGAAATCATAGAACTTGGCAATGAAAGCGAAGATGCCGAAGCCAAAGCGCGCGAGCATGAAATTAAATATCAATACAACATGTTCATTCTTGGGCTTGTTTTCACCTTGCCGCTTTTCTTGTATTCCATGGCGATGGACTTTGGTTTAATTCCAACTGATGCAGGTCATGTCTCTTTTACCGCTCAATTGTTTATGTGGTTTTTAGCCACGCCTGTTCAATTTATCGTTGGCGGGCAATATTATGCGAGCGCATTCAAAGCCTTGCGCAATGGCTCTGCTAATATGGATGTATTAATTGCAATGGGTTCGTCTGCCGCGTATTTTTATTCGGTCGTGATTACGTTTGCAAACATCCATCAACACGTTTATTTTGAAACCGCCGCCGTCATCATCACTTTGATTCGGCTTGGAAAATATTTGGAAGCGCGAGCAAAAGGGCGCACGTCAGAAGCGATTAAAAAATTAATGGGACTGAGAGCCAAAACCGCACGCCTCATCCGCGACGGGCAAGAGGTTTCTGTTTCCATTGACGATGTTCGTGTCGGGGATACAGTTATCGTTAAACCTGGCGAAACCATTCCAGTAGATGGCGTTGTGATTGAAGGACGAAGCACGGTTGATGAATCTATGCTGACAGGCGAATCATTGCCTGTTGAAAAGAAACAAGGCGATACAGTCATCGGCGCGACATTGAACAAACTTGGATTCATCAAGTTTGAAGCGACCAAAGTTGGCAGAGAAACCGCATTAGCAAAAATCATCAAACTTGTAGAAGATGCACAAGGAAGCAAAGCGCCCATTCAAAAACTAGCAGACCAAGTCTCCGCTGTGTTTGTGCCAATTGTGATTGTGATTTCATTAATCACATTTGCGGTTTGGTATTTTATAGTTCCGCTTACCAATTACCAATTCTCTAATTCCCCATTTACTGCCGCACTGATTAATATGGTTGCCGTTTTGGTGATTGCCTGCCCATGCGCTATGGGGCTTGCTACGCCAACCGCTATTATGGTTGGCACTGGTAAAGGCGCAGAGATTGGAATTTTATTTAAGAATAGCGAAGCCCTCGAACGCGCTGGAAAAGTCAATGTCGTTGTGTTAGATAAAACTGGCACAATTACAAAAGGTCAACCTGCTGTAACGGACATAATTACGAATAACCAATTCCCAATTACGAATAATGAACTACTTCGCCTTGCCGCATCTGTTGAAAAAGGAAGCGAACATCCATTGGGCGAAGCGATTTGGGCAGAAGCCACAACACGCGGATTAACGCTGGCAGAACCTGTTGGGTTTAAGGCGATGCCGGGGTTTGGCGTGCAGGCTGAGGTTGAGTCCAGAAGCGTGATGGTGGGGAATAAGAAAATGTTTATAGAAAAAAATATCCACATTGCGGATTTTGAATCTGAAATATCTCGTTTGCAATCTGAAGCAAAAACTGTCATGTTGGTTGCGGTTGATAATCAATTTGCTGGAATGATTGCGGTGGCAGATACGATTAAAGAATCATCGAAAGACGCAATTGCAGATTTGCACGCCATGAATTTGAAAACGGTTATGATAACGGGCGATAACCAAAAAACTGCCGAAGCGATTGCGAAACAAGTAAATGTTGATACTGTGCTTGCGGAAGTTTTACCAGAAGGCAAAGCAAACGAAGTAAAAAAAATTCAGACCGCAGACGACAGACGACAGACGATGGTCAACGGTCAGCGGTTAGCGGTCAATGTTGTTGCTATGGTTGGCGATGGCGTAAATGATGCGCCGGCGCTTGCGCAAGCGGATGTCGGTTTAGCGATTGGCACGGGAACGGATGTGGCTATGGCGGCGGCGACGATAACTTTGATGAGTGGCGATTTGAAAGGCGTTGCCAAAGCAATTCACTTGTCACGAAAAACATTATCTACAATAAAACAAAATTTGTTTTGGGCGTTTTTCTATAACGTGGTCCTAATTCCTGCCGCCGCGCTTGGATATTTGAATCCAATGCTTGCGGCTGGAGCAATGGCTTTTAGTAGTGTGTTTGTGGTGACGAATAGTTTGAGATTGCGAAGCGTGAAAATATAAACAATGGATGAGATAACTTTTGACGTTTTATTAACTTGCCCACAATGCGGTTTTACTAAAAAGGAGATAATGCCTCCAGATACTTGAGTCGTTTTTTATTCCTGCGCCAGTTGTGGCGCTGTCATTCGCCCGAAAGAAAAAGATTGTTGTGTGTTTTGTTCATATGGAGATAAGCATTGCGTTTCAAAGCAAAAAGAAGCGCTTCAAAATAAAATTGATAAAACAAATTCAGAAAGATAAATATCTGTGATAACCGACGCGCTTCAAAAAAAGTTTTTTCAATATGCTTTATGGTTAGCGTTTTTTACTATTTTTTATAATGCCGCCGAAGGGTTGATTTCTATTTATCTTGGCATACAAGACGAAGCCCTGACTTTATTTGGGTTTGGCGTTGATAGTTTCATCGAGGTGATTTCGGGGCTTGGCATTATGGTCATGGTGTTGCGGATTCAACGTAACCTTAATACGTCTCGCAGTCAATTTGAAAGAACAGCGTTAAGAATAACAGGGGTGAGCTTTTATCTTTTGTGTATTGGTCTGTTCGCCACAGCGCCCTATAACATTTTTACGGGTCATAAACCTGAAACAACTTTAAGCGGAATAATCATCTCATTAATTTCTATTGCAGTGATGTGGGCGCTGGTGGCTGGCAAACGTAAAGTCGGCGAGAAATTAAATTCCGCGCCCATTTTGGCAGATGCAAATTGCACAATGGTTTGTATTTATATGTCATTGGTCTTATTGGTATCTAGCCTTGTTTATCAGTTTACTGGCTTTGGATTTATAGATATCTTAGGCGCATTGGGTCTGATTTATTATTCATACCACGAGGGGAAAGAGGCTTTTGAAAAAGCGGCTGAACTCGCAAGTTAATGAAATGTTGCCATTCGATTGAGACGTGTTAAAATCTGATGCGTTTAGCAAGTTTACAAGGTTTCAAAAGACCTTGCAGATGCTGTAAACGAGCGGAGACGCTTATGCCTAAATACTACACGCCCAAAGAAGCCAATAATTTGCTTGAAATCATTCGTCCAATGGTGGGGGAAATGATGACGATTGCCCAAAAAATTCAAGCCAGCCAACCTGAGTTATGGAACTTGGCGCAAAAATCTGCGGGCAACGGCGGAAGCGCAACCTTAAGTAAATTACTGCCCGATTTTGATAGATTGCATCGCTTAATTCATCAGGCGCAAGATATGGGAATTGAAATTAAAGACCTCACAATTGGATTAATAGATTTTATTGCCCTCAAAGACGGCAGAGAAATTTATCTGTGCTGGCAATACGGCGAAGAGCAGATTCAATTTTGGCATGAGATTGAAGCGGGGTTTGCCGGCAGACAAAAAATTGATTGGGAAGAGTAAGTTGCCATAAATCAAAAATTGTTCTATACTCACGCCATTCTAACTTCTGGCAGAGAGCAATGAGCGTATCCAAAATTGGACGATATGAAATCGAAAGCGAATTGGCGCAGGGCGGCATGGGGATTATCTTTCTAGCGCGCGACCCATACATGCACCGTCAGGTTGTTGTAAAAGTGTTAATGTATAACCGCACGATGGACGAGATGAATCGTGAGTTTTTTCAGCGCGAAGCCGAACTCATTGCCGCGTTAGAACATCCTTGCATTGTGCCTGTGTACGATTTTGGCTGGCACGGGCAACAACCCTACATTGTGATGCGGTATATGTCGGGCGGAAGTTTAGACGACCGCCTCAAACTTCAAGGTCAAATCAAAATTAGCGAAGCGGCGCACATTCTCAAACGCGTGGCAGACGCGCTCGACGCCGCCCACGCCAAAAACATTGTGCATCGTGACGTAAAACTTTCTAACATTTTATTTGATAACACAGGCGAAGCCTTTTTATCGGACTTTGGCATCGCTAAATCGCAAAAAATTATAGACGACGAAGGCGAGTGGTTGGTTGGCACGCCCGCTTATATGAGCCCCGAACAAACCAAAGGCGAAAATGTAGACGGTCGCTCCGATGTATATGCAATGGGCGTGGTGCTATATCGTTTGCTCACGGGGCAATTGCCGTTTTCAAGCAACTCCACCACCGCCTTATTAAACGCGCATTCCGAAATGCCGATTCCAGACGTGCGTAAAGTGAAAGATAACATCCCCGCCGTTTGGCAAGAAGTGATTACAAAGGCGATGGCAAAAGACCGCAACGATAGATACCCCACCGCAGGCGATTTCGCCCGCGATGTGCAAGAAGTGGCGACAGGCAAATGGTTCTTAAGAAAATTGTAAGAGGAAACGCTTCATCGCCATCAAAGACCTTGCACAAGGTCTTTTTTGTTTTATAAGCATATCCTTCTGAGGCGCGTTCTTATGCTTTGCTGGCGCTCAGAGCGACAAAAACACAGGAGAAAAATGAACAAAGGTATTTGGTACGGAATCGGCGCGTACGCCATGTGGGGCTTCTTCCCAATTTATTGGAAATTATTGCAACACGTTCCAGCGTTAGAATTGCTTGGACATCGAATTGCATGGTCGTTCGTGTTCTTAATTCTATTCATCGTCATTGCCAAACAATGGATAGAATTTCGCTCGCTCATCAACGCCAAAACGTTGCAAATTTACTTAATCGCTTCTTTATTAATTGGCGCAAATTGGCTGCTTTATGTTTGGGCGGTAAACGCTGGGCATATTGTGGAAACAAGTTTAGGCTATTTCATCAATCCCTTGTTAAGCGTATTTCTTGGTCTCATCATCTTGCGTGAAAAATTGAGGCGGGCTCAATGGATACCCATTGTGATTGCCTTCATCGGCGTTGTGTATCTGACGTTTAACTACGGACGGCTTCCATGGATTGCCTTAGGACTAGCGTTCTCTTTTGGCTTTTATGGGCTAGTTAAAAAACTTGCGCCTCTCTCTTCTGTATTCGGCTTGACTCTCGAAACCGGCATTCTCTTCATCCCAGCCTTAGCCTACCTTGGCTTTCACGAAGCCGACGGCACCGCCTCATTTTTGCATACAGGCATTGCGGCAGATTTGTTGATGATTGGCGCAGGTGTTGTGACCACGATTCCGCTTTTGATGTTTGCCTCCGCCGCCAAACAAATCCCATTGACGATGATTGGCGTATTACAATATCTCGCCCCAACGATTCAATTCTTAATCGGCGTGTTCGTTTACAAAGAAGCGTTTGATACATCTCGCCTCATTGGGTTTAGCATCGTGTGGCTGGCGCTCATTATCTTTTGGGTAGAAAATTTCATGGCGCATCGTAATCCGCCAGTTCCACCGCTTCCAGAAGTAGGAGCAGATTAATGAAATTTCTTTTTATCGGCGGTACGGGATTAATCAGTTCTGCCTGTTCAGAATTAGCCGTTCAACGCGGACATGAACTATTTTTACTAAATCGTTCCGCTTCTAAAAAGTACCCTGCTCCGCACGGCGCAACCGTTTTACAAGCGGATATTTATAACAACCCATCTCAAGTGGCCGATTTAATCGCAAATCATCGCTTTGATGCGGTTGTGGATTTTATCGCCTTTACCCCGCAAGACATTGAACGAGATATTGCCCTCTTCAAAAATAAGACCAATCAATTTGTATTTATTTCATCGGCAAGCGCTTACCAAAAACCGCCGCGCCATTACCTCATCACCGAAGAAACGCCCCTCGAAAACCCGTTTTGGGAATATTCGCGCAATAAAATCGCCTGCGAAAACTTGTTGATGCGCGAATATCAAACGAATCGTTTCCCCATCACCATCATTCGCCCATCGCACACTTACGGACTTTCTCAAATTCCGCTGGTGGTTGGCAGTTGGCAACACCCTTGGACGTTAATAGATAGAATGAAACAAGGCAAACCTGTCATCGTCCCGGGTGATGGAACTTCTTTATGGGTATTAACTTGGAACGAAGACTTTGCGGTTGGTTTAGTTGGCTTATTAGGAAACCCCAAAGCCATTGGCGAGGCTTTTCACATCACATCCGACGAAGCGCTGACGTGGAATCAAATTTATGACGAAGCGTATCAGGCTTTAGGTCTAGAAAGAAACGTGGTTCACATCCCCAGCGATTTTATCGCCAAGTTTGACGAACATGCTATCGGAAGTTTAATCGGCGATAAATCCAATAGCGTCGTGTTTGATAATAGCAAAATCAAACGCTTTGTGCCTGAATACAACTGCAAAGTGACATGGAGCGAAGGCGTGCGCCGTTCGCTGGCTTGGTTTGAGGCGCGCCCCGAATTTCAAACCATTGACTACGAGGCTCTCAAAAGGCTGGAGAAGATTTTAGCCGCATACAATAAATGAGCCCGCTTTAGCGGGCTTTGTAAAAATAGCGCGGAGATTTATCTCCGTGCGGGCGGGGGAGAGAATCAAACCCTTTACAAAAGATAGGGGAATAGGTATAATACTAGTGATAAATTTCACAAATATAAGAGAAACTGTGAAATCGAGGTCACTATGAACATTCCGCACGTCGTCATCATTGGCGCAGGCTTTGCAGGTTTAGAAACCGCTCGCGGGCTTGCCAACGCCCCTGTTCGCATTACATTGATTGATAAACGCAATCATCATCTTTTTCAGCCGTTGTTATATCAAGTAGCCATTGCGGGTTTGTTGCCTTCTCAAATTGCCAGCCCTGTGCGAACGATTTTTCGCAAACAAAAAAATCTTACTTTCCAAATGGGCGAAGCGACCGAAATTAACCTCAAAGAAAAATTTGTAAAGTTAAACGGCTCTGCTATTGCTTATGATTATTTAGTCATTGCGGCGGGAGCGCGCACAAACTTTTTTGGCTTTGATACTTTAGAAGAACACGGCTTGCAAATCAAAGACCTTGAAAGCGCCGTGAAAACGCGCAATCATTTACTTTCAATGTTAGAGCAAGCCAGCCACGAAGGCGACGCTGAAAAAAGAAAAGCGATGTTAAATTTTGTCATCGTCGGGGGCGGACCTACCGGCGTGGAAGCCGCAGGCGCGCTGGCTGAATTAATTTCGCACGTCATGAAAAAAGATTACCCCAAATTAAACCTAAAAGAAGCGCGGGTCATTTTGGTTGAAGCCGCGCCGCACCTCATCAGCCCATATCCTGATGAACTTCGCCAAGCCACCAAAAAACTTTTAGAAAAGAAAAATGTCGAAATTCGTTTGAATACCAAAATGAAAAATTACAATGGTCAAAGGGTGACCTTTGAAGATGGCTCAAGCATTGAAACGCAAACGTTGATTTGGACTGCCGGCGCAAAAACCGCCGAGATTATTGACGCGCTCGATGTTGAAAAAGCCAGCATGGGGCGGGTGCGCGTCTCTCCTACCTTACAACTGCCAGCGTTCCCTTCGGCATTCGTCATCGGCGACGCCGCATTTCTCGTCCATGACAATGGCCAACCTTTGCCTATGCTTTCCACCGTTGCCATTCAACAAGGCAAACATGCCGCAAAAAATATCCGCAACCTAATTGCAGGAAAAGATTTACTTCCCTTCCATTACAAAGACCCAGGTCTATTAGCCACCATTGGGCGCAACGCCGCCGTTGCCAGAATTTTCGGCGTTTCATTTAGCGGATTCATTGCATGGGTGATATGGGTGTTTTTGCACATCTATCGCATTATCGGGTTTCGCAACCGCATTCTCGTCATGTTCAACTGGGCATGGGATTACTTTTTCTACGATAATCAAGTGAGGTTGATTACGAAGGAATAAAAACTTTTCTCTTTCTTCTGATGAAATAAAAGAAGAAATAGAAAAGAATTGTTAGATAAAGAAAAAACTGAAGGGACAGAATCAACATTCCCTTAAGTGTGAAGCGGAATTTTCATCTTAAAACATAACGTCATCATTACGTCGCCAAGCGCGAATCATGACAAATGTAAAAATAATTGACGTAATCATCATTGCAGGGATAATGATAATAGGCATGAGCCAACGTTCGCTGGCTTTGTTGATTTGAGCGTTGCCGGGGTTTTCAGGATTGTAAATTACGCGAACTTCTTCGCCCACTTCATATTCGGGCGGGTAAGAAGCGTTATCGCTTTCAAAAGTATAAGTTTGCCCGCTCGTTTCAAACTCCACCACAGGCGAGTACACGCAACAGGAACCGTCTGATTCGCTTTCTTTCAGTTCAATTACCGTGCCTGTTGTAGTTTCGCCGTTTTGGCTTAAGTTCCATGAATGGTAAGCCGCATACGCGCCCCACAGGCAAAATGCCATAAAAAATAAATTGCCAAGAACTGTAGCGCAGCCAATATATAAACGATTTACTCCGCTAGCGACTTTTTCGGCAGTGTTGGCAAGTTGGTTTACGTTTTTATCAAAACTTTTTTCGTAATTCTCTACGGCATCGTCTAATTTTTTATCAAAATTGCTCATGGCGTCTCCTTTAGGTCAGTTTGATTGTATGAAATACTTTCACTCTTTTCAGTCACCCAAAAGACCTATAAACGGTCATTTCTCGTTTACAATTTAACCTATGTTTGAATTTACAATCACAGCCAAAAACAACAAATCTCGCACGGGCGTTTTCTCCACGCCACATGGCGATTTAATCACGCCTGTCTTTGCGCCTGTCGGCACGCAGGCGACTGTCAAAACGCTCACGCCTGAGCATCTAAAAGATATTCATGCTTCGCTCGTGCTGAGCAACACCTATCATTTATATTTGCGCCCCGGCGATGAACTTGTGCGCGATATGGGCGGTTTGCATCATTTTATGCAATGGCATAAACCCATGCTCACCGATTCAGGCGGTTTTCAAGTTTTTTCTTTAGCGCAAACTCGCAAAGTTGACGACGACGGCGTCACTTTCAAAAGTCACATTGACGGTTCAACGCATCGTTTCACCCCTGAAAAATCAATCGCTATTCAAGAGAATCTCGGCGCCGATATTATTATGGCGTTTGATGAATGCGCCGACCCTAACGACCATGCTTATATCAAGAAAGCCATGCACCGGACTCATCGCTGGGCTGAACGCTCGCTGCGCGCCAAGCGACGCAACGACCAAGCCTTATTTGGCATTGTGCAAGGCGGCGTGAACCCAGATTTGCGAATAGAGTCTGCTTCTTTTATCGCTTCTTTAGATACGCCCGGCATTGCCATTGGCGGGCTTTCGGTGGGGGAAACGAAAAAAGAAATGTACGATACGATTGATGTGGTGATTCCTAATTTGCCTGAAAATAAGCCGCGCTACTTAATGGGGGTAGGAACGCCTGAAGATTTAATCAACGGCGTGGCGCGTGGAATTGATATCTTTGATTGCGTTCTTCCAACTCGTTTAGCCCGTCATCATTCGGCTTTTGCCCCTGAGGGGCGTTTGAATTTGATGAACGCTTCGTTCGCTCGCGATGAACGCCCGATTGACGAAACGTGCGATTGCTATGCCTGTAAAACTTTTTCTCGCGCTTACATTCGTCATTTGATTGTGGCAAAAGAACTACTAGCAGGCACGCTGATTTCTATTCACAATTTACGCGCGTTGATTCGATTAATGGAGCAAATGCGCGTTTACATTGCCGATGGCTCTTTTGAGAGGCGGGCGCCCGATTTACTGCGCCAGTGGTCAAATAACGCCAAACGAACCGTGACCAATTAACCATGAAATTGTTTTGTTAATTGATTGAACATTTGTTAAAGAAAAGTTATACTAGGGATGGCGTATAGTCAAAAGGAACTTTTGACCATTTTTTACGTCCTAGATTGGATGGAGGAAGAAATGATTTCTTTTAGACGTTTTATCTCTACATGGCTCTTGCTGGCGATGATGTTTTCCTTTTTACCGGGAAGCACAACCACCGCAAGCGCGGCAGGTTGCTACCATGCTCAATTCATTGCCGATGTGACCATTCCTGACGGCACGAATTTTGCGCCTGGCACAGCCTTTAAGAAAACTTGGCGCATCAAAAACATTGGCACATGCGCTTGGAACAGCAATGACGTTTCATTAATCTTTGATAGCGGCGAACGCATGGGCGCGCCCGCTTCTCTTGCTATTCCAACCACTGTAAACCCCGGGCAAACGGTTGACCTCACGGTAGATATGACCGCGCCCAGCGCAGCGGGGCATTATTTTGGGTATTGGAAATTTAAGAGCAACAGCGGCGGCGTGTTTGGCATTGGCTCCACGCGCAATAAATCGTTCTGGGTAGAAATTCGCGTTGGCGCCTCGGCTGGCATTGGCTACGACTTTACCGCAAACGCCGCTTCGGCGACATGGTCTAGCGGCGCGGGCGCATTAACCTTCCCCGGCACAGACGGAAGCGCAAATGGCTTTGGAATCAGCCAAACCAACCCAAAACTCGAAAGCGGAGTTACATCGGCGCAAGCGGGTTTATTATTTGCCCCTAACAATGTAACCAATGGTTATGTGCAAGCGTCGTATCCTGCATTCCGTGTCCAAAGCGGAGATAGATTCCAAGCCACCATCGGTTGTGAACAAGGCGCTACGCAATGTTATGTGGCTTATAGTTTGAACTACCAAATTGGAAGCGGACCCGTAAAAACATTTTGGACCTTCCGTGAAAAATACGAAGGTTGGACGTATAACGTCAACCTTGATTTAAGTTCGCTAGCTAATCAAGACGTTAAGTTTATTTTGGTGGTGAACGCCTATGGCTCGCCAACGGGCGACCGCGCTGTGTGGGTGAACCCTATTATTTCACGCGCTGGCGCTGGCTCGCCGCCCACCGTCACCCCCACCGTTACAGGCACGCCCCCAACCGCCACGCCGACAAAAACAGGCACCGTGCAACCCAACGCTTGTGACCGCGCTCAATTTATTGCAGATGTCACCGTGCCAGACGGAACAACCTTTGCGCCGGGCATTAGCTTCTCTAAAACTTGGCGCTTGAAAAACGTCGGCACATGCACTTGGACCAACTACAGCCTCATTTTCGACTCTGGCGAAAAAATGGGCGGCAACGACTCATACTTAATTTCAAACACAGTTGCCCCCGGCCAAACCGTTGACATTACCATTCAATTAACCTCGCCAACCACCGCTGGAACATATCGCGGCTATTGGAAGTTACGCAACAACACTGGCGTACCTTTTGGCATTGGCTCGGCTGGCACAAAATCCTTCTGGGTTGAGATTAAAGTTTCAGGCACTGGCATAAACCCAGGCACTGCCACCCCAACCGTAACAGGCACACCGCCCACCGTGCCGCCCACCGCCACGCCAGCGGCTGGCACAAGTTACGACTTTGCCGCCAATGTATGCGCCGCCACTTGGTATAGCGGAGCAGGTCAACTGCCATGCCCCGGAACCGATGGCGATTCCAAAGGCTTTGTCTTAATTGCCAACCCCTCGCGCCTAGAAAACGGAACCAACGATAGCCGCACAGGCTTACTCACCTTTCCGCAAAACATCAACAATGGTTACATTCAAGGCATTTACCCCAGTTATCTTGTCAAGGCGGGCGATAAATTCCGCGCCACCATTGGGTGCGAAAACGGCGCCACCTCTTGCTATGTCGTCTTCCGTTTAGATTATTCCATCTCAGGCAGTTCATCCATCCAAACGTTTTGGGCATTCGTCGAACGATATGAAGGTCAAGTCTATAACGCCGATATTGACCTCTCGGCTTTGGCTGGGCAAAACGTCAAATTTATTTTGACCGTTCTATCTACTGGCTCGCCCGCTGGCGACCGCGCCTTATGGACTGCGCCGCACATCTTCAACGCTTCAACGGGCGTATCGCCAAGCGCAACGCCAACAAGCACAACAATCGCGCCAAGCGCAACGCCGACAATTACCAACACTACCGCGCCAGCCTCTGCAACGCCGACATCTACAACCGCGCCAGCCACCGCAACGCACACCCCCACCCCTACTCCGTAACCATACAAACAAAAAAGTTCCCGTCATGCAAATTGACGGGAACTTTTTAATTTCTAAAGCGTTTTCTTTGATAGGATATTCTATTGAAAGGGTGCGTCGCGCTTAATTTGCGCAAGACAACTCGACACCTAAGATTCTTTTGCTAATAAATAGATTGATAACCAAAAGGCGCGACGCACTCCAACGCCATTCTTTTGGATAGGAGAAGATATGAAACGATTCATCGTCTTAATTTTCATCTTTTTAACCGCTTGTTCTTCATCAAACCCCGCTTCTTTCTTTAACGTGACGCCTGCTCCGTTTAACCTCAACATGAGTTCTACCTCCGAGCAGATTCAACGCGCCTTATGGGAATCCGCTTCCCGTTGGACGAATCTACAAATGAGCGGAGTCGTCACTTGGTATGGCGTAGATGGCTCTATTCTGCAAACCTCGCATGAAAAAGTTTGGCTAGACCCTCTCAATAGTCGTTATCGCGTTGAATTACAAAGCGCCACAGATAACCTATTAAAAATCAGCGATGGATTTATGATTTCCAACATAAACCTCAACGCTAATCAACTAGAAGAATACGCTTACCCCGATTTTGCAAAAGTAGGACAATACATTCCGCCCATCATACAAGGCGAGTCATACCCCAACCCCATTTGGGGGCAAATCGGCACGCCTTTATCTCAACTCGCATTCACATCCGATTATGCTCAAAATCAAGGCGTATTCACCGCATTAGGTAATGAGAATATTGCTGGTAGAGATACATTGATTGTCGAATGGCGTTTTAGCGCCAACAGTCAACCTTCGTGGAAGATGTGGATTGATACCCAAAAAGGCATCATCTTAAAGTTACAAGAATTTGGCAAAGAAAGCGGAAACGTTTTACAAAGCGAACGAGCGATTGAAAATATCGTCTTTGACCAAACGTTCGACTCAAGTCTTTTTATTGCGCCAACCAATTTTCAAACTGCCGCCGCGCCAACTCAGGCGGAGGCAATGCCGGTTGTAACAGAATCAAGCTCAACGTCCGAAGAAGAAGCGGGGGAGTTGTATTTCTTTTTACAGCCGCGTACAGCAGGTCAATCTATTGAATTGGTCAAAGTATCAGGCTTGTGTGTGTTTGATTCATCCAAATGCCCGCCGTTAGAAAAAATCCAAACGCCGTTTCAATTTAATTTTACAATCAACGCTTTGAGTTGGTCGCCCGATGGTAAGTATGCCGCCTTTGCATATTCAGACCAGCCGAATGGCTCGCCCACAAAATTATGGTTGTTTGACGCCGACGCAAAAACATGGACTTCGATTGCACAGTTTCCATACATTGACCCGCCGTTTTGGTCGCCAAACGGCGCATGGATTGCATTTCGCACGCAAGACGGTTTGGGCGGCGAAGATGTGTATGTTGTTAGACCCGATGGTTCTGAATTGAAAAGCATTTCGGCAAATTTGCCAGCCGAAGGCAGACCTTATATTATGGATGGTTGGTACACCGAAAATGTGATGATGCGCTCGGCGTTGTTGGGAAGCGCTGGAAATATTTATTTAGTGCGTGCAGAGAATGGGCAGGCGCGCCCGATGTTTGAAACCTTATTAACCAAAGCGCAATTTGTCGCTTCGCCTGACGCTGGTTTTTTGGCGTATGATGAGTTTGACCAAAGCACGAATATTCATTCATTGAAAGTGATGGAGCCAGATGGCGCAAATGCAGTCACAATTGCGCAATTTACGGGCGGTTCAATCTATCCGTTGATATGGTCACCAGATAGTAGTTTGTTGGCATTCAATTATTATGGTTTGACGAATGAACCGACTGCCGAAGTGTACGTGATTCGCAGAACGGGTGAAAATTTATCTTTGGTGTATAAAGGAACGACGATTGGGCGTTTGTTGTTTTCACCGAACGGAAAATATTTATTGATAGAAGAAACGACATCCATTTCGGGCGGTCATTTGTTTTTGATTAATTTAGCCACGCTGGAACAAAAGATGTTGCAAGCGCCGGGCTTATCCACTGATTATGATTGGTACGCGCCTTCGTGGAGACCTTAATTGGACAGTAGACCGCCGACGATGGGCAATGGGTTAGAGGCTACCGCCCATCGTCATTTCTTCTTCACATCTAATACTACAATCTTGGTTGAATGATTAAACGGACTAGGGTCTGTAATCGGCTTGCCAATTTTGTTGTAACCAATAAAACTTTCAGGCGCTGGAATCAATTCTCGAATGCTCAAATAACCATCTTTGCATAATTCTTCAAGAACTTGCATATATTCTTTTCCGCTAACATACACGCCATTGTTGATTGAAATTAAAGCGCCGCCGTCATTAATCAATGGGCGGACTTTGTTAATCAGACGCACGCTTTCATGTTCCAAATCCACTTTACCTTTGGATGTGGAGGAAAAGATGGGTGGGTCTATGATGACGCAATCAAACGTTTGTTTGCCTGCTTTGAATCTTGAAACGGCGGGGAAGAAGTCTTGCGTTATAAAATTTTGTTTTTGAATGGGAAAATGATTTAATGAATAAGAATCTTTGGCAAGGCTGAGGAAATTTTTGTTTCTATCGGTTTGGACGACTTTGCTTGCCCCGCCAGCCATTGCGGCGACGCCTAAACTGCCGGTGTAGGCAAAAGTGTTCAAAACAGTTTTATCTTTTGAGTTTTCAATTAACCATTTTCTCAAGTTGCTTGTGTCTAAATAAAAACTAGCGTCACGATTCATGGTTAAGTCAATGGCGTACCAGACATGATGCTCTTTTATTTTTTTATCTGGCTCGCCGAAGAGGATTTGTCCGCGCTTGCTTTCTTGCGTTTTCCCGTTTCGTGTTTTGAGGATGCCTGCGCGTAGCCACCCTAAGCCGTTACGAAGATAATCAACCAATCGGCTTATCAATTCTTGATTTGGCTCGTCGCTGTAATCATGAATCAATAATGTTTTCCCATACACGTCTAATACAAGCGCGGGGTAGCCTTCGTAAAACCCGTTGAAGAGGCGAAAGGCTGTCTCCGCAGCGGAAGCAAGCGTCTCGCGGCGTGAGGCGAAAGCGGAATCAAGGTAAGGTTGAAGGGCGGTAAAATTCATCATTCCATTGTACTGTATGGCTGTAAAGATTTTCTTATTTCATTATCACTATTTTGCGATACACTTGTAAAAAAAGAATTTTTACCTTTGAGGTTTTATGTCTACCGCTATTCAACCGAATATTTCTAGTAAAGCCAGACAATCTCGCGTGGTAACAAAACCCGCCACAGATTTTTACGGCGGCATTGGCTGGCTGCTTGGTTTGTTAATCACGTTGTTTGTTTCTGCGCCGGCGATTTGGTTTTTTACAACCAATGCGCCGCGCTCACAGCAAGATACAACCCTTGCTTTCGGGTTGGCGCTCGCTTGGTGGTTGAATCCGCTTTCGTTGGGCGGTTTGTTTTATATTTTCAGCAACATTCGCGTTTGGCGCTTTTGGACGATTTTAGCGGTGTTGGTATGGGGCGTGATTAATGCAATGGTTTCGATTTCATTCGCCTCAGAAGATGGGCGCGCGTTTGTTTTGAATATTATCTCCATTGGCTTGCTCGTCTTGCTGGGGTTGTTTTTCTTATACATTCAATTGCGCGTGTTTATTTGGGCGGCTTCTGGCGGGGCGAGTAAATTCTTTTTTGGCATTTTAGGCTGGGCTTTATTAAACGGGCTTGTCGTTTGGGCAATTGTGAACCCCGACGTTTTGAACATTGTCTTAATAGCGCTTGGCTTTATGTTTCGCATTGTGTTTGCAATTGCCTTTGCCGTTATTCAGTTTGTGGCGATTTTTTGGTTTATGTCGCAAACGCGGGTGGAGGTGATTCGCCCCGGCGACCCAAAACAAATTACGTTTGACGATTACAAAGGTCAGCCCAATTTGTTGAAGATGGTGCGCCAATGGATTTATTTGCTTTCAGACCGTGAGCAATTTCAAAAGATGGGCGGACAATTTATTACAGGTTTGCTGTTATACGGCGAACCTGGCACAGGGAAGACGCTTCTTGCTAAGGCGATGGCTGGCGAGGCAGGGGTGGCGTTTATCTCCATTGAAGGCTCGGGGTTTCGTGGCATGTTTTGGGGCGTGGATGTGTTGCGCATGATTCAATTCGTCAATCGCGCTAGAAAACTTGCGCGTGAGTATGGCGCTTGCATCGCTTACATTGATGAAATTGACGCGGTGGGTATGTCTCGCGGCAGTGTGATGGGCGGCGGGCAAATGATGGGTGGGCTAATGGGCATGGGGGCGGGGAGCGGCGCGCTCACTCGTTTGTTATATGAAATGGATGGCATTGGCTCTCAAACCAGTTGGGAAAAATTGCGCGCGAAGGTCTATCAACTATTTGGGAAGCCCGCTCCCGCTAGAAATTGGCATGTGATGTTTATGGGTTCTACCAACCGACCCGATGTGCTAGACCCAGCCTTAGTTCGTCCTGGTCGTTTTGACAGAAAAATTTCCGTCGGCAAGCCAGACCGTTCGGGGCGGCGCGAAATCATTAAGTATTATTTGAGCAAAATTAAGCACGATGAAACGGTGGATATAGAAGCGCTTACCAGCGATATGGCTTGGGCAACGCCCGCTAGAATTATGTCTGCCATTACAAAGGATGCTGTCCGTTTGGCTTTGTTTGATGGGCGCGATAAAATTTCTCAAAAAGATATTGAATTGGCGTTTCAAGAACAAGCCATTGGCTTGGAAAACCCCATTGAAGAAATGGAAGAAGACCAGCGCCGTCAAGTGGCGTTTCATGAGGCGGGTCATGCGGTGGCGCAATATCACTTACGCCCCGATGAACGCATTGTGCGGGTGAGCATCATCCGCCGCGCTGAAGCCTTAGGATATGTGTTGCCTGTTTCAAATTTTGACGTGTACGCCATGCCCTTGAAACGGTTCGTAGCCGATATTATGGTTTCGATGGCGGGGCATGTTGCCACAAAAATATTTTTAGGCGAATATTGGACGGGCGCTACTGGCGATTTTCAAACCGTGCGCTCCAGATTGTGGCAATTGGCTCACTTTGGTTATTTTGGTCCGCCCATTGCTATGGACGGCGTGATGGGCGTGAACGCGAATTTTAGCGATAAATCTAAAATTGTGGAAAAGTTTTGGCAGCAATTGGAAGACCAAACCGAACAATTGCTTCGCATTCATTCTGCCGAGGTGGAGGCGGTGGCGCAGGCTTTGTTAGAGCGCGGCGATTTGACCGGGCGCGAATGCGTGGAGATTATTCAAAACGCTATGAACGGCAAGAACCAAGCGTCTTCCGATAGTATGCTCAATGCGATTGTGGATGATGTGACCAAGCCGAAAGAATAAACGCGCAAAGATATTAAGCCTTTAGGGCGGCGCGTAACATCATTTACTCTTTTGCTCATGCGAGGTCTTAGACCTTGCATGAGCAAATTGTTTTATTTTCGAAATGTTATTTCCAAGACCAAACGGCAAAGCTGCCTTCGGCTAAAAGCCTCGGTTGGGTAATGCCTGAGGCGGGGACAATGGCAATAGCGGGTATGCCTTCTTGCGTGAGGAACGAGATAACCAAATTGTTGCTATCGGGCGACCAGATGGTGATGGATTGATGATATTGGTCAATAAACGGCATAATGGAGAAAAATTCTTCCGTAGGTTGATACACGGCGATTTCTTTGCTTTCGCCGCTGGCAATATCTAAGACGTTGAGCGAAAAGTAGAGGGTTTGTTGTTGCCCTGTTGTCGTGCCGTCTTCATTTTCTGGCGTAGAAACGAACGGGATAAAATACGCCAATTGACTAGAATCTGGAGACCAGAAAAAGCCAAAGACGTTTTCGTCAATCACAATTTCTTCGCTGCCAAACACATCGGCA
This sequence comes from Anaerolineales bacterium, assembly GCA_034434495.1. Classification (GTDB taxonomy): domain Bacteria; phylum Chloroflexota; class Anaerolineae; order Anaerolineales; family Villigracilaceae; genus Villigracilis. The sequence continues at coordinate 66,966 of DAOTZE010000019.1, read as the reverse complement.
ACGTGTAACTCTCCAATGGCGCCGCCCTGAAGTTGCGAGTCTTTACCTATAATATAAGCGAATTGCTCGCTATCGGGCGCCCAAGCAAAAAGAGTGTTGAGGGGAATTTCTGAAATGGTTTTTGGGTTTGCGCCGGTGGAGTCGGTTAGCACAAGTTGTTTTTTGTTATCTTCAGAAACGGTGGAGATTAAGATATATTCTCCGCTGGGCGACCAGGCTGGGGCTTGGAAAGAAGCGGGGCGTTCTTCTAAAACAAATTCAAGAACTTCATCCGCGTTGTTTTTGAGGAAGGCAATTTGTTGCGGCGCGTTTGGGTTGCCTCCGTTTTTATGCACTAACATTGTTTTTCCATCGGGCGCCCAAGACCAGTAAAACGGGTTGCCTGCATCTACAATTGTTCTTTGCGCGCCGTCTATCGAAAGGTTTTGCAAAACGATGCTTTGCCCCGAAGCCGCGCTGGTGAGTAAACCGATGTTTTGATTATCGGGCGACCAATTGAGGTAAATTGTAAAATCGCTGCCGCTTAGGATTTTTTTTGTAATTTCATCCGTTGTGTTGGCGACAAAAATTTCAGAGATTAGAGATTCGCCCTCGCGCTCGTGACGCATAAAAGCCAGTTGATTCGAATCGCGCGACCAAGCCGGTAAGCGATATAAAACCGAGTTTCGATTTTCTGGGGTCACATCGGTTGTTAGTTGGGCGGCGCTAGCGCCGCTTTGGTCAATTAGGTGAATGTTGCCGTCGTTGCCCACATACGCAATTAAGCCAGACTTTCTTTCAAGAAAACGCAAGGCGGGGCTTTGCGGAATTTGCACGCCGTTCGGTAAACATGCCGAAAGAAAAAATGAAACGAGAAAGATAAAGCGAAACGAAAATAAAAATTTCATTCTTGCACCTCAAGTTCAAAAGCCGCTAGAGCTTGTTCAATGGCTGGGTCTTGCTCGGCAATAATTTCATCCCAAGTCGCATCCACTTGAATCTTGGGCGTAAAACCGCTTAGCCCGAGGTTCTCAATTTCATCGGTGCGAATGCTTGTGCTGGCGATGAAAATTTGCCCGCCGTTTTGCAGCGGATATCCGAGCGTCGCCTCAATATTGCCCGAAGTTTTTGCGCCAATTACAATGCCTCTGCCGCTGGCTTGCGCAAACGCCGCAAAAATTTCCGCGGCGCCGTAGGTTTGCTCGCCGACTAATAACGCTAATGGAATCGTTTGTGAACCGAAGAAGTCTTGCCCGGCAATATTAATGGTTTCGCTTTCGGTTCGGTTGTAAATATCGCCCAGCCTGCCGTTGAGGAAAATTGCCATCATATCTTGCAGGGGCCAGTTGTTTTGACCGTTTGCAATGCGCAAGTCTAATATCAGCCCTTTTACGCCTTGCGCTTCAAATTCTGAAAGCGCCACAACCAATTCGTTCATCACATCTTCTGGCACGGAGGGCGGCATGAGGATATACCCAATTTGATTATTTTGCAGAAGGTTGATTTTCAGTTGACCGACTCCGTTCACTGGCGCGCGAATAATTTCCACTTCTCGTTTTTCTTCTCCGGGCGATTGCACGCTTAAGACTACGGGGACGCCTGCTTCGCCGCGGATGCGTTGGATAACGCCTGCGCCTTCTTCTGCGCGTATCGGTTCGCCGTCCACTGCATAGACGCTATCGTGCGCGCGAATGCCCGCTTTTTCGGCAGGCGAGTTGGGTATCACGTCTAAAATGATAATGTGCGGCGCAGGCTCGGCTTGGTAATGGACAAACGCGCCAATGCCCACATATTGCGTGGCTGGCAAAGAAGTTTCAATAGCGATTCTCTCTTCACGCGAAACGTATAAAACCTCATCCGCGCCAAATTCGTTTTCAAATTGAGTCATCAACTGATTAAATTCCGCCGAAGTTAACCCTGTGTTGATTTCGGCTATATATTTTTCGCGCAACTGTTTTAAGGCGTTTTGCGCCGCTTCGTAGTGAATGTACTCTTCTTCTATTTTGGAAAGAATGCTTTCAAATACGATGACCTGCTGTTCGGTCGCTGAAATTTGCGGTCCAAGCGGAATATCCATGTCGTCATCCGCGCCGCTCAAAATGGGCACGCCTGCGCAGGCAGAAAGCAAAAATATAAAAAGAAAAAATGGAAATAACGGTTTATGAGAAGTCATAGCGCATCCCGAAAGAAATTTTATACAATACGCCCTCAGCGAAAGAAAGTTCTTTCCTGAAAACTGATGAGCGGTTGATATAGGCTATATTTTTATGATACTTCGCTTACGGTTAAATTAGATTAAGAAATCCTGAACAAAGCGGTAAAACAAGCGCTAAGGTATTTACAAAGTTTGTCATTGACTTGCTGGTTTATAAGTCCGCTTTTTTTATATTCTTCGGATTAAAAACAGAAATTTGTTTTATGCCTAAAATCTTTTGCGCTTCTTCATTTAATTCCACCCAATAAAAACTGCGATGCTCAGAATAAGGGTCTATTTTGACCACGTTGCCTTCATACCAGCCGGCTTGTTCGCCAAATTTTGCGTCTAAATGAATGCGAACACGGTCGCCGATTTTTATTTCATTGGTCATACGTTGCGATTCGCCCACCAAAACGCCGCTGCCGCAATGACGATGGTGATGATGCCGTTAATTGCCCATTGCGGGTCGCCGGTCATATAACTGCCGGGCAATAGGTTGATGCCCTGTAAAAACCAAACCGAGCCCGCAAGCATAAATAATACAGCCAAAAATTTAATAATATTTTTTGCCATGTTTTTTACCTTATAAAACTCCCCTCTCCCAAATCGGGGAGGGGAAGGGGTTACGGGTTAGGTGTGCCTTGCACTGCCACGCCTACCCAAGTGAATACTCTTCGTTCGCTTGCCGCGCCAGCCGCAACCCACACGGGTTGACCTTGGTCATCTACGCCTGATTGCCGCACAGGGATAACCCACCAGCGCATCACATGCGCTACGTTGTCATTCGGGCGGAAGGAAGTCGGCACAATATATTTTGTGTCGGTCACATAGTCGGTAATGCGGCGGGTTTGCGTTGCGGTCACATCTTCGACAATGACTTGATAGGCTTCGCTATCGCCCAAAGCGCCGACAGACGCCCATTGCAATGTCACCACATCATTGGCTAGGGTGAATGCCGCTCCATCCGCTGGCAAAAGCAAATTTGGCGCAGGGTAAGGAGGCGGAAGCGTGGCGGTGGGGGTTGGTCCGGGCGTGGCGGCGCGCATACACAGCGGAATCGTTAGCGTCGAACCGAGAAATACATTATCTGTGGTTAAGCCGTTCCATTCTTTAATTGCTTCGGCTGGCACGGCGTAATTTAATGCAATGCTGAATAATGTGTCGCCTTCTTGCACAGTGACTTGCACCGTGGGGCATGATTCACGAGTCGCGTCCACTGGCAGGGGGGTGCTGGTGGCGGGCGGTGGAACAGTGGGCGTGGGGTAAGGAATTTTGAGAACTTGCCCCTGACTAATTGGACAAGTGGAGGGTAGGTTGTTTGTGATGATAATGCTTTGAACGGATACGTTAAAGTTGAAGGCAATTAAAGAGCATGTTTCGCCAGGACCGACCGTGTAATCAAAGGGCGGTTGCGGCGTGGCGGTAGGAATATCCGTTGGCGGAAGCGTAGCGGTTGGCGAGGGCGAGGCGGTGGGCGTTTCGGTTGGGGTGGGAGTATCCACCACGTCAAATGTGCCTTCTGGCGCGCTGGCTCGAACGGTAAAATAGACAATGGATGCGGCGGCGATAATTACCACCGCTAAAATGCCCACTGCGGCTGGCAGGCTTAATGTGATTTGCGGCAATCGCGCGGCTTGCACAGGTTTTTCGGCTTTTTGCGCCGCCTTTTGCGCCGGTTTCGATTGTCCCGCTTGAAGGTTAAATTCTGTGCCGCACACTAAACAACGCACTGCATTTTCGCTTAAGCGCGTTCCGCATGTGGGGCAGACTTTTGTTTTGCTGCTGCTGGATGAAGATTCAATACTCATAGGCGAAGATTATATCATTTACGATGATTGGGCTTTTTGTCAATATTAAGTTTTCTTAACCTCTTTGGGAGAGGGCAAAAGCGTTTTCACATCCATAGCGTTAAGCGCTTAATCTTCCGCCGCCGCTTTTTGTTTGGCGGTCACCAAAACTTTATCCACCCGCCGTCCGTCCATATCAATCACTTCAAAGCGCAGGTTATGCCATTCAAAATGGTCTGACGCTTGCGGAATACGCCCTAAAGAAGCCATGACAAAACCGCTTAAGGTTTCGTATTCGCCTTCGTGCGGTAAAGACGAGAGATGAAAAATTTCTTTGAACTCGTCCACTTGTAGCATTCCGTCTAAAAGCCAAGAGCCGTCTTGTCGTTGAGTGGCTTGCGGTTCTTCTTCTTCAAGTTGCCCTACAATTTCTTCCAATATATCGTTTATCGTCAATAACCCTTGCACGCCGCCAAATTCATCAACCACCAATAAAATTTCCGTGTTGTTTTTTTTCAACATCTCTAAGGCGCGCGAAGCCAGCGTGGTTTCGGGGATGAAATAAGCGGGTTTTGCTAATTCTTTTAGGTCAATCTTTTTCCCCGATAAACTTGCCACCAATAAATCTCTCGATTTTACAATTCCCACAATCGTTTCTAACGAATCTTGTCGAACGGGAAAACGCGAATAAGGGCTATTGGCAATCTTTTCCAAAATTTCTTCGGTTGTGTCGCTCACATCTAACCAGACAATTTCAGTGCGCGGCGTCATCAAAGAATACACGCGCTGGTCGCTCAGGCTGAATACGCCTTCTACCATATCTTGTTCGGCTTCTTCAAAGACTCCCGCCTGCGTGCCTTGACTAATGAGCATTTGCAATTCTTCTTCCGTAATGGGCGGCTCGCTTGATGGCTTTACCCCTATTAATCTCAGTACAAAGTTTGTGGCGTTGCTCATTAACTTGATAAACGGAGAAAACACTTTTGAAATAAACAACACTGGTCCCGCCACTACGATTGCAATTTGTTCTGGGCTATTAATGCCTAAGCGTTTCGGAACAAGCTCCCCAAGCCACAGGCTAAGAATTGTAATGGTCACAACTACAATGCCTAAAGCGATGGATTCGCTATACGCTCCAATATAGGGCGCATTTTGCAACAATATGGCTAACGTTTCAGAAATGGTGGCGCCGCCCACTGCGCCCGCCAACACGCCGATTAATGTAATGCCAATTTGCACGGCGGAAAGAAAAATATTCGGGTCTTCGAGTAATTTAATTGCCAATGAAGCCGATTTATTTCCCTCGCTTAACTTTTGTTGCAAACGCGCCTTACGCGAAGCCACCAACGCCGCTTCTGACATGGCTAAGACGCCATTAATCAAAATCAAAAGCAAAATAACAATAATTTCACTACCTATACTCATGAGTTCCTTTTTGGTTAAACAAAAATACCCGCGCAGGGTGATTCGCGGTTCGGGATTTCGTGAATTCAATCGAACGAATGGGGAAAAGACTAGGGTCTGGTTCTATCGGAATTTCAGACATGATGTTTTATTGCAACGCGCCGCTCTATTGTACCTGAAAGTTTCACTTTTTTGAAACTTCTTCTTCAATTTTTTCCAATCTTTTATTGATGCGAGCATAACCGCGTTTAATCACAATCGGAATAATAATCGTCAAGGCGATTAATCCGCAAACGACGCCCAATTCTAAAAAACTGATACGAAGCATAGATTTATTTTACCTTGATGCCCTTTCCTGCAACCGCTTCGCCAATCACCCACACGGGTTGATTAATTTCCTCAGCCTTTTTCTTAAAGTGGGGCAGGGTTTCTTTCGGCACGCCGAGCAATAACCCGCCGCTGGTTTGCGGGTCAAACATCAGCATTTGCGAAGCCTCGTCTAATCTCTCATCAAACTGAACAAAAGCCTCAAAATATTTTTTATTATCAAATGCGCCGCCGGGGAAGATTCCCTTTTTCGCGTAACCTTTCGCGCCGCTTAAGAAAGGCAATTTCTCAAATTCAATTTGCAACTGCACATGAGATGATTTCGACATTTCTACCCCATGACCAATTAACCCAAACCCTGTGATATCTGTCCCGCCTTTTAGATGAAATTCCACAGCCAATTCGCCCGCCTTTTTATTCAAACGAGACATGGACTCAATCGCTTCCTTAATATGAATATCTTCCGCTTTTTCTTGCTTTAAGGCGGTGGTGGTAACGCCTGCGCCCAGCGGTTTTGTTAAAACTAACGCATCGCCGGCTTGTAAACCGCTTTTGCCGATTATCTTTTGCGGGTGCACAAACCCAATCACCGCCAAACCATATTTTGGCTCTTTATCTTTTACAGTATGCCCGCCGGCAATTACAACGCCCGCCTCTTTGGCTTTTTCTGCGCCGCCGCGTAGAATTTCGCTCAAAACTTCTGTGGGCAAATAATCTGGCAAGGCGGCAATGTTTAATGCTAAAAACGGTTTTCCTCCCATCGCCCACACGTCCGACATGGAGTTTGCCGCCGCAATGGCGCCGTATTCATAAGGCGTATCTACCACTGGCGTAAAAAAATCTGTAGTGACGACAATCGCCTGCTCGTCGCTTAAACGCCAAACGGCCGCATCGTCTGGGGTTTCCAAACCAATTAACAAGTCGGGAAACGAAGCGGCGTCAAACAGGTTTTTGACGGGACTCAAAACTTGAGTCAGCGCATCGGCGCTTAATTTAGACGCTCAACCCGCGCACGTTGACAAGGTCGTCAGGCGGATTTCACGTCCATTCTGTGGAATGGGCATTTCAAATCATCGCCTCGCAGGTTTTAATTTGAATCTGCAAAATTCAGACCCGCGAGGCGTTTCTACTTTATTCTTACGGCGTGGTGGTATTGGGCAGAGGCAAAATAAACTGATTATCGGTTGGGACAAAAATAGTTTGCACGCCGGGGGCGAGGCTCAAAATATATTGATATTGAATTAATTCAGGGGTGAGCGATTGCGCCAATAAGCGATTGGCTTCCGCTTCGGCTTGCGCTTGAATGAGACGCGCCTCTGCCGCGCCTTGCGCCGCAATCACAGCCGCATCGGCTTGCCCTTGCGCAATTTGGCGGGCTTGTTCGGCTTCTTGTTTCTTTTGCTCCACCACAAAAGCCGCTTGTTGCGCTTGTTGCTCGGCAATTTGTTTTTGTTCTACGGCGGCGGCGTATTCATCGCTAAAGCGAATGTTGCGAAGCACAAAATCGCGCAATACTAAATTATTTTCAACAAAAATTCTTTCAAGTTCTTCGGTAATCAGTTGTTCCATTTCGGCGCGTTTCGTGCTGACAATTTCTTCCACGCCGTATTGCGAAGCCACATCGCGAATTACGCCGCGCGCTTGTGGGCGCACGAGACCGTCTTCATAAGTGAAACGCCATGTGCGGTATAAATCTACGGCTCGTAATGGGTCAATTGCGTAAATCACCGAAGCGTCAATATACACTTGTTGCCCGTCTTTTGTGCGAACTTGAATTGAGTCGTCGGTGGCGCTTGCGCCTTCATCGGCAGAAGACGACATGGTATAGGTCTGATTTAGGATAGAAAATCGTTCCACGCGCTCGGCAAACGGCACAATCCAATGCAAGCCAGAGGTTAATGGCTCGGGGCGAATGCCTTGCCCGCCCAACACCGTTACCACAATGGCTAACTCATCGGGTTCAATAAACACCAACCCTGCGCCCACTGTGGTTAACAAAATCGCTACGACCAATAGAACAGTTGCGGCAGTGCCTAGTCCTTTCGACGACTGATTGCGGCTAGCGCGAATAAACATAACCACAACAACGCCAATCAAACCAATCCATGCAAAAGAAGCGATAAACTGAAGCAAACTTGAGATATTCATGGTTCCTCCGAAGTTAATGTAACATCCCGCAGGTTCTCTTCATGGTTTTCACTCTAGCCAAACCTGCGGGATAACGATTCTATAAATGTATTATAACTTGCTTGCAACGCTTTCTAAAGCGTGTTAACATTTTTTCAATGAAAATTAGACAAGGCAAAGTGACCGAAATTTTATTAGACGGTTCAATGCGGATAGAATGCCCGTCTGATGTGATTCCACTGCCTGGTCAATATCTTCACGCTCACCAACCCGCCTCCAACTCGCCTTTGCCTGTTTCGCTATTTTTTACCGATTCTTCCTTCAACGGTTTTCGCGCCGCGCCGCCCACGCCTTTGGGTTGGCGCCCAGGCGATGCGATTCATTTTCGCGGTCCGCTTGGCAATGGCTTTCAAGTTCCGCCTTTTGTAAAAAAGATTGCGTTTATTGCCTTCGATGGATTTATAGGGCGTTTGAATGGATTAATGGCGCAAGCCCTTAAAGAGAATAAGGAAGCGGTGTTGGTTTGCGACGCCGCTCCGCAGGGGCTGCCCGAAGCGCTAGAAGCGCAACCTTTGCAAGCCTTACCCGATGTTTTACGCTGGGCGGAATACGCCGCCTTTGACGTTCGGCGTGAGAATGTGAATCAATTGAAAGCAATGTTGAGGGAACAGAATCAGGCATCCCCGAAGATAGAAGCGCAGATTTTAATCTATGCCGATATGCCCTGCGGCGGAATTGCAGAGTGCGGCGTATGCGCTCTCATGTTGCCGCATGAGTGGAAGATGATTTGTAAAGAAGGTCCTGTTTTGAATGCCCGCTCCGTTTTGTGGGATGAGGGCTAATACCAAATCCGAAACGAAGTGGTGGTGGAGCCGCTTAAGGAATTTAATGAGCAATTGACGTCCACATAAATTAAACTGCCATACGGCTGATTCTCAAATTGCAGCGAGATGATTCCGATGCCTGTTGCGTTGGTGGCAATGACGGTTGAATCGCTTACGCCGTTGGGCCAATGCACAATAGCCATGCAATTTGCGTTGGCGACGGGCGCGCCGTTTTGGTCTTGCACAATGACGAAGAACAATTGGTTATCGCTGGCAAGCGTTACGGCTTTCCATGCAAAGGCGCGCACTTGTAAAGCGGTGACGATGATGGGGGCGTTATTCAACGGGCTGGCAGGCGCCAGCAGGGCAGGGTCTTCGCCGAGTTTGTCGAAATATACTCTGCCTAAATCTGAAAGCGCCACACGCTGACCTTCTAACTTCCATGGATGCCATTCAAAGCGGGCTTTTTCAAAATATTGCACTAATTTATTTTCGTGATATTCAAAACCAGAAATGGGGTAGCCAAATTGCGCCACGCCGCCGTATTGGTCAAAAAATTCTAAAAACGCAAAGCAAACTGAAAAACCGGTCTCGACATATAACCTGCAGGCGAAGGGGTTATCTACATTGAGCGCCCCTGCCGAGGCGTATGTTTCGCGCCCTAGCATGGTTAATTGCACACGCTGACCTTCGGGGTTTTCGGCGACGTATTCAAACCGCGCGCGTTGAAAGTATTGTACGCTTTTGCCGTCTTTGCTAATAAATTGCTCGGTAATTGGATACCCGTATAAAAATGTGGCGTTGGGGTTGCTTTTGTAAAAAGCGAGAAATTCTCCGCTTACGTTATGTCCCGTCTCGCTAAAATATTGCGTATCTGAGGTTTGCGCTGAGGCAAACCCCCAACTCGCTGTTACTAGGGCGATGGCAATGAGAAGCGATAAAGACTTTCGTAACATAGGCGACTACTTTCATTATACTCATAAAACTGCATACCGTTGACGGTTTTTGCGGTATAGATAATCTATTCATAGCACAAACGCGCGCAAAAGGGAATAGGGGAAACCCTCATTTAATATTCTAATAAGGCTTGGATGATTCTTTCCGAAGCATGACCGTCTCCATACGGATTCGCCGCCTTTGACATTTTCTGATATTCGGTTTCATCGTTCAAGAGACGCTTCGCTTCTTCTGTAATTCGGCTGGTTTCTGTTCCCACAAGTTTTACCGTCCCCGCGGCGACTCCCTCCGGGCGTTCAGTCACTTCTCGCAACACCAAAGTTGGCACGCCAAAGGCAGGCGCTTCTTCTTGAATGCCGCCCGAGTCGGTTAATATCAAAACGGCGCGTTTCATTAAATGCACTAGGGGGAGATAGTCCAGCGGCGGGAGCAGGGTTATATTTTCTACGCCTTTTAATAATCGCTGCACGGGTTCTTGCACATTTGGGTTCAAATGCACGGGGTACACAATTTGCACGTCTTTTTCTTTAGATAGTTCAAGCAATGCTTGGCAAATATTTTCCATGCCTGCGCCGAAGTTCTCGCGCCGATGAGCGGTGACCAGGATAAGTTTGCGAGGCGCGAGTTTATTCGTCAACTCTGCAATTTCGCTTGGCTCTTCTCGTTTGCTTACAAATTGCAAAGCGTCAATCACTGTGTTGCCCGTCACTTTGATAAGTTTCGGGTCAACGCCTTCTTTTAGTAAATTATTTTTTGACCATTCTGTAGGCGCAAAGTGTAAATCGGCAACTGCGCCGGCAATGCGGCGATTAATCTCTTCGGGGAAAGGCTGCCATTTATCGTGCGTGCGCAAGCCCGCTTCGACATGCCCAAATTTAATTTTGTGATAATAACAAAGCAAAGAAGCGATGGCGACTGTGGTGGTATCGCCTTGCGCCAAAACCCAATCGGGTTTGAAATCTACCAAGACTGGTTCAAGGTGGGTGAAAATAGAAGCGCTTAATTGAGAAAGCGATTGATTTTCCCGCATTAAATCCAAATCATAATCGGGCGCGATGTTAAATAAATCTAACACTTGGTCTAACATCTGACGGTGCTGCGCCGTAACGCATACGCCCGATTCTATCTCCGTCGTTTCTTTTAGCAGTTTTACTACGGGCGCCATTTTCACGGCTTCGGGTCTTGTTCCAAATACAGATAAAACTCTCATGGTTTGCGCTTTATTTCCCAACGCCCAATCGAAACACGTCGAACCCAGCCTGCCGCCACTCATCCGCTTTCCAAGCGTTCACAGTATCTACGATAATTTTCGCTTTGGTTTTCTTTGCCACTTCTTTTGGATTCAAGTTAACAAACTCAGTATGTTTGACTAATAATAAAATTAAATCAGCCTCTTGAATAGCCTCGTCAAGCGAACTTGCCATGCGAATTCCTGCTAGGTTTGCGTTTGGCTTGAAAGGCTCCCATGCTAAAACATGAGCGCCTGCGTTTTGTAACAAATGCACAACCTCGCGCGCGGGGCTTTCGCGCAAATCGTCCACATCGGCTTTATAGGCTAACCCCAAAGCGGCGATGTTTTTCCCGCCGACGCTGACCGCCGCGGTTTGAGCGAAAGCGGATTTTACTTTTTCCACCACAAAACTCGGCTGGGCATCGTTCACCTGACGGGAATGATAAATCAACGGCGTAAGTTCGGGCGCCGCTTCTACAAAAAACCAAGGATCTACGCTAATACAATGCCCGCCCACGCCCGGACCTGGCGATAAGATTTTTACGCGCGGATGCAAACTGGCTAACGAAATCGCTTCCCATACATCCACCCCGAATTTATCCGCCAACCTTGAAAACTCATTGGCGATGGCAATATTCACATCGCGGTAAGTATTTTCCATCAACTTCACCATTTCGGCGGTTGTTGCGTCGGTTTGCAAAATTTGCCCTTTGACAAAAACAGAATATAAGTCGGCGCCGGCTTGCGCCGATTCTTTTGTTATGCCTCCAATCACGCGCGCATTTTCAATCAATTCTTTCATAATTTGCCCGGGCAGCACCCGTTCTGGAGAGTAGCATAAATAAAAATCAGAACCAGCCTGCAAGCCAGATTTCTGCAAAAGGGGGGCAATCAGGTCAACCGTCGTGCGAGGCGGCGAGGTCGATTCTAAAATCACAAGATTCCCTTTTCTCAAAAACGGCGCAATCGCTTGCGCGGCAGAGGTCACAGCCTGCATATCGGCAAGTTTATATTCAATGCCGTTATATGTTCCCACTTCATCTTCTTTGAACGGCGTGGGAACGGCGATGATGAAGGCATCCGCCTCTTCGACTTGTACGCTGGCTCTAAATTTTTTCGACTCAATCGCCGCGCTTAATGCTTCGGGTAAATCTGGTTCGTGAATGTGAACATGACCTTCGTTCAGCGTGTTGACTACGTTTTCATTAATATCTACGCCCAATACATCGATTCCATGCTTGGCAAACGTAACGGCGGTGGGCAAGCCAATATACCCTAAACCGATAACGCAAATTTTATTGAAATTCACTTAAGCTCCTAAAAATAAATTTTACATATTATACAACGCGCAACCATTTCTTAACTTTCCCGTATGGATAGATAAAAAGTTGTATAATCAGAAGGAGAAACAATGGATTTTTTACTTGACCCGAATGTTGCCTATGTGTTTTTAGTGGCTGGCGTGGTGTTGGCTTTCTTTTCCGCCTCTACGCCTGGCACGGGCATCGGAGAAGTGGCGGCTTTGTTTTGCTTTGTGTTAGCGGGGTATGCCACTTACAACCTTTCTATCCATTGGTGGGCATTAACGTTTTTATTGCTCGGCGTTGTTCCTTTTATTTTGGCGGTTCGCAACCCAAAACGGTGGGTCTTGTATCTTGGAATTTGTATTCTCTTCTTGGTCGTTGGCTCGGTATTTCTCTTCCCCGCCACAGAAGGGCTGATTTCGGTCAACCCAGTTTTAGCGCTGCTGGTATCCGTAATCATGTCGGTCACTTTGTGGTATGTGATGCGTAAATTTATTGAAATTACGTCAGACCGCCCCGCGCATGATTTAGACAGTTTACTAGGCGAAGTGGGCACAGCCAATTCTGCCATTTACAAAGAAGGCTCAGTACATGTGCACGGAGAAGACTGGTCGGCAAAGAGCGATGTAAAAATTCCTTCGGGTAGTCAGGTGCGTGTGATTGGACGCGAAGGGTTTGTATTAATTGTAGAAAAAGAAAAATCTTCATAATTCTAAAAAGGAGAGAAAGATGGAAGCATTAGGCGGTAGTTTAATTTGTATTGTCGGCGCTTTTCTAATCATCGGCTTAATTGTCGTTTTCAACATGATTCGGATTGTGCCAGAATACCAGCGTTTGGTGGTGTTCCGTTTAGGGCGGGTGATGGGTAAACCGCAAGGACCAGGCTTGGTCTTCTTAATCCCCGGCGTGGATAGACCTGTGCGCGTGGACTTACGCGAACAAGTGCGTGAAGTTCCGCAGCAAACTTCAATCACAAAAGATAACGCGCCCATTTCCATTGACTTTTTATGGTACTTCAAAGTGATTGAACCCAGCCAATCGGTGTTACAAGTGACGAACTTTGAAGCCGCCGCCGCAGGGATTGCCGCCACCACATTGCGCGCCGTCATCGGCGGTATTCCATTAGACGATGTGCTTTCACAACGCGAACATATCAATACCATGCTCCGCACCCGCTTAGACGAAGTGACCGAACGCTGGGGCGTGAAAGTGACCAACGTGGAGATTCGTGAAATCGTCCCGCCGCGCGACGTGCAAGAAGCCATGAACCGACAAATGTCGGCAGAACGTATCCGCCGCGCCGTGGTGACAGAATCCACAGGTACGCGCGAAGCGGCAGTCAACGTGGCAGAAGGCGAAAAACAAGCCGCCATCTTACGCGCCGAAGGTCAAAAACAAGCCGCTATCCTTGCCGCCGAAGGCGAGCGCCAAGCGCAACTATTACGCGCTGAAGGTTTCGCCCAAGCCTTAGAAGCCATCTTTGGCGCCGCAAAGAACGTGGACCAAAAGACCATGACGCTTCAATATTTTGAAACCTTAAAATCCATCGGCATGAGCCCCTCTACAAAATATATCTTCCCAATGGAATTTACCGGCATGTTAGATAACTTCCTCAACAAAGGTTCAAAAGGCTAAATAGTAACCAACCAAAAATAGATAGAAAGTAAAAAGTAGAGAGTGGAATTCCGCTTTCTACTTTTTTATTGATACAATTTCAACATGCAGATTGAAAAAGCGACCATTCTTGATTTGAACGCCCTGCGCAAACTCGAACAAGAAAGCTTTGCAAAAGACGCCTGGCCCCTGTTAGATTTAATCGCCGTGCTGACCTTTCCAAATGTGATTCGTTTCAAAGCGGTGGAAGAAAATCAAATGATAGGATTTATCGCCGGCGACCCGCGTCCAAACGACGGGTTGGGCTGGGTGGCCACCATTGCAGTTGACCCTCGCTTTCGGCTGCGTGGAATCGGGCGGGCGTTGCTCCGCGCTTGCGAAAAAGAACTGGGCATTCCGCGCGTGCGGCTCACCGTGCGCATGTCAAATCAGGGCGCAATCGCCATGTACCAAAAAGAAGGCTATCAAACCATTGATATTTGGCGCAATTATTACAACGACGGCGAACCCGCAATGGTGATGGAGAAAACGTTATGACAGAAGCCAAAGGACGTATGCAAGAATTTGAAGCCCTACGCGCTTTTGCTACTTTGCTTTTACTTGCGCTACATAGCGAAGCGTTCGCTTTAGATAACGCGCTGGGCGTTGATTTGAATCCCTTTGCCTTATTTGTCGGCGCGTTTTTATTAGGTTCGTTCTTTTTTATGGCGGGTTACTTTGAAGAGACCTCGCTAAAAAAATATAACGACAATTGGCTGGCGTTTATCAAAACAAAATTTATCCGCATTTACCCGCCCTACTGGATAGCCCTAATGTTATTTATTTTTGTAATGGGCTATTCGCTTAAAAAACCGCTAGACCAATGGGCGTACGCGCTAAATTTGCAATTTATTTTTTCTCCAGCGTATGTAAAACAAATCCTCACGCTTTGGTTTATCAGCGTGCTTGTCGCATACTATGCGATTTTTATAACCTTACGCCAATTCATTAAATCGGAATGGCTATTTTTGGGCGCATTAAGCGTTCTTTTCTTAATCTTGTATCTTGTTCACCTCAAAATCAACTTATTTGACGTTCGTTTCTTTGAATACTTTTTTATCTTTTTTCTTGGGGGCTGGCTGGCGCGAAACCCGGGCTGGATGCAGAAACTATATCAATTTCCCTTTTACCTGAAATGGATATTCTGGTTTGTAGGTTGTTATTTTTTATGGGTTGCGCAAGCAAAGGCTTACCCATACCAAAGCCCAATTTTTCTGGTCACAGTCAATATATATATAATTGGCGGCATTGCGGTTTTTCTGGCAATCTTTCGCGCGCGTGTTGGGGCATGGAAACTATGGTCGTTTATTTCTTACGCCTCGTTTTTTGTGTATCTCTATCACCGCCCTATTTGGGATATAGCGTTAAAACTATTTCCGCAAGAAACATGGCGCGGCGAAATGCTCTTTCGCCTCATGCCGGGGTCTATTGCCTCTATTTTGCTATGTTATGCGTTCCAAAAATTATACGACTTTATCGTGACATTAGTACGAAAGAGATATTCTTAAAACCGCACGGGGGTTTATAATCCGCCTATATGTTTGAAGCGCTTCCGCCGCCCGTTTGGGTGCATACAAAACAATCGTTACAAAGCATGATAGACGACATTGCCGCCCAGCCGCGCGTGGCAGTGGATACAGAATCCAATAGTTTGCACGCTTTTCGTGAGCAGGTTTGCTTATTGCAATTTTCAACCTCAAAAGCGGATTATTTGGTTGACCCCTTAGCCTTAACTGATTTATCCCCGCTTGGGGCTATTTTCTCAAACCCGCATATTGAAAAAATCTTTCACGCCGCCGAATATGATTTAATTTGTTTACGCCGCGATTTTGGCTTTTCTTTCGCCAATATTTTCGATACGATGCACGCCGCGCGTGTGTTGGGCTACCCCGCCGTCGGCTTAGATAAATTGCTGGGCGATAAATTCAATATCAAAATGGATAAAAAACACCAAAAAGCCAATTGGGCGGCAAGACCATTGCCAAAAGAGCAAGTTCAATACGCCATGTTAGACACGCACTACCTCTTCGACTTGCGCGACGCGCTTGAAAAAGAGTTAATTGAAAAAGACAGGCTTGGCTTTGCCTTAGAAGATTTTAGACGCGCTTGCAATCATCAAGACATGAAAGCGCGCGCTAACGGCGAATCGTGGGAGCGTTTCTCCGGCAGAAAAGATTTATCGCTGCGCGAGTTGACGATTATTTCACACCTCTGCAAATGGCGCGATAAAGAAGCCGAACGCTTAAACCGCCCGCCCTATAAAGTGGTGATGGACGATGTGCTAATTGCCTTAGCCAAAAACCCGCCAGAGCAAAAGGTGGATTTATCTGCCGCCGGGCTGAGCGAAAAACAAATTCGGCTGTGGGGCGATATGATTTTAGCCGCCGTCAAGCGTGGGAGTGAAAGCCCGCTGGTGACGCGCAAACAGGCTGAACGGAAGCAAGATGCGGTTCTTCGCCGCTTGGAAAAAATCAAAGCGTGGAGAAAAAATCTTGGACTAGAAATGAAAGTCGAATCCGATATCATTTTGCCAAAGCCATATTTATCGTTGCTATCAGAAAACCCGCCGAAAAATTTAGAAGACTTGAGCGAGTTGATGAAAGACAGCCCAGCGCGGTTTGAAAAATTTGGCGCGCAAATTTTGAAAGCCTTAGGAGTGAAACATGCGAATTAGTTTTCATGGCGCGGCGCACACGGTAACGGGTAGCCAACACTTAATTGAAGTGAATGGAAAAAAATTGTTGTTAGATTGCGGTATGTATCAGGGCAGGCGCGCCGAAAGTTATGAACGCAATTTGAATTTTCGTTATAACCCGCGCGATGTGGACGCGGTGATACTTTCTCACGCGCATATTGACCATTCGGGCAATTTGCCTAATTTAGTAAAGCAAGGTTTTGAAGGACCTATTTATGCAACGCGCGCCACAGCCGATTTAGCGAGTTTGATGATTGCCGACTCGGCGCACATTCAAGAATCGGACGCGGAGTTTGTCAATAAAAAACGCGCCGAACGCGGCGAAGACCCCATTGAACCGTTATACACCAAAGCCGACGCGGAACAGGCTATCGCTTCGTTTCAAGGAGTAAATTTTGATTCTGAATTTCAGCCGATTCCCGGCGTGACGGCTCGTTTGTTTGAAGCGGGGCATATTTTAGGCGCGGCGGGCGTTTCGCTTCAGATTGATGAAAATGGAAAAAAGACTCGCTTGATTTTTTCCGGCGATATTGGGCGATATAACATTCCATTATTGAAAGACCCCGTTTTGCCCGAACAAGCCGATTACCTCATTATGGAATCAACCTATGGGGATAAAAAACACGATAACCCCGAACAGGCTTTTTTGGAATTTCGAGACATTGTGAAGAAAACAATCAACCGCGGCGGCAAAGTGATTGTGCCTGCGTTTGCCGTCGGGCGCACGCAAGAACTGGTGTATAACCTAAATCAAATGATGGCAAACGGCGACGTGAAGCGCGTGCCTGTGTATGTGGATAGCCCTTTAGCGGTGAACGCTACCGATGTGTTCAAACGCCACCCCGAATGTTTTGATGAAGAGACTCGCAAATTTGTGCAAGAGTCGCGCCACCCCGCTTTGGATTTCAAAATGCTGACGTACATCCGCTCTGTGGAAGAGTCGAAAGCGTTGAACGAACGCACCGACCCGATGGTTATTATTTCCGCCTCAGGCATGGCGGAAAATGGACGCATTTTGCATCATATCAAAAATAACATCGAAAACCCGCAAAACACAATTTGCATTGTTTCATGGCAAGCGCCCGATACGCTAGGGCGCCGCCTTGCAGACCGCGAAACGGAAGTCCGTATATTTGGCGAAACGTATAAACGCAAATGCGAAATTGCCACCATCGGCGGCTTGTCGGGTCATGCTGGGCAAGATTTACTTGTGCAATATGCAACCAAGATGAAGAAAACCCTAAAACAAGTTTTTCTGGTGCATGGCGAAGAAAAACAAGCCCGCACCCTAAAGGATTTGTTGAAAGCGCAAAAGTTAGATAAAGTGCATTACCCTGCATTGCATGAAACGGTGCATTTGTAAAATTTATCAATACAGCCAATGCAAATTCACCCTCGCCTGATTGCCATTTATCAACGAGTCATTCAAAGGTTGCCGCAAACTATTTTTATCGCTTTGGGCGAACTCGCCCCCTTAGACGAATCAAATCTCCGCGCGCAATGGCATGAACTGGTACACAATACGCCGCTGGAGCAAACCCCATTAACCATTCGTATCATCCCCGCCGAGCAACAATGTATGGTGTGTTTTCTCAAATACCGCCCCAAGCAAAAAGAAACGGCCTGCCCGCAATGTAAAAGCGTGGGGGCGAAAATCATTTCTGGCGAGGAATTTTACCTTGAAGAAAAATAATACAACGCATGGCGCTCTCTTAGCCGCCGTGAGCAGGATACGAAGTTTATTTTTTTTAACTTTTATTCTCTCCGCTTGCAACTTACCCGCCTCAACCCCTACGCCAGACCTGCTTGCCACGCTTTCGGCATCCACTCCCATTCCAGCGGATTCAAACCTACTGCCGACGCTCCCTGTTTCCTCCACTGGCGAACCGACTGGCAAGATTGCATACACTTGTCAAATTTTCAAAGCGCAAGCCAGCAACCAAATTTGCATCATCCATGCGGATGGAACAGGCTTTCGCAGATTAACCGTTGACAATACAAAACAACATTACTATCCATCGGTATCGCCCGATGGCGCGAGCGTTGTGTATGCCGCGTTTCGTGAACCGAACATTTACGAAATTTATGAAGTGAATATCGCCAGCGGAGTTATTACTCAACTCACAGATAGACTCGGCAACTTAAATAGCCCCGAAATTTCACCCGATGGAAGCGCAATTGTTTTCAAACTTTCAACCCCAAGCGAACACCAATTATGGTTAATGAATAGAGACGGAACAAACCCAAGACGAATACCCAATGTAACTGGATGGGACCCCACCTGGTCGCCGGAGGGAAATAAAATTTTATTTGCATCGGATATGAATGGAGCGGCGCAACTTTATACGGTCAATTTGGATGGTAGCGAACTGTTACAGGTCAGCAACCTGCCTGCCATCAGAGGAAGAAGCGATTGGTCGCCCGATGGAAGTTTTATCGTCACCTATTCTGGTCAGCCATGGAAGCGGGATGTTTACATCATGAACGCCGACGGCTCAAATACAAGGTTGCTAAGCCCAACGGGCGGCAATTCACAGGGTCCATCCATCTCGCCAGATGGGGCTTGGGTAGCCTTTACTTCCTATTTTGACCAATACGGTATAGACAATGGTTGCGAAATTTATATAATGAGAGTGGATGGCAGCGATGTGCGTCGTTTAACCAATAATGATTATTGCGACTATCAACCCCGTTGGGGTCTGTAGTGAAAATAGGGGCGACTCTCCTATTGAGATTAAGAAAGATTATTAATATTGATGGGTCGCCCTTACAGGTTAAATAAAAAGGAGAACAACATGGAAGTAAAAGGAAAAGTTGTGATTGTGACTGGCGCTTCATCTGGCATTGGCGAAGCCACCGCGCGCGAGTTTGGAAAAGAAGGCGCAAAAGTTGTTCTCGCCGCGCGCCGCGTAGATAAATTACAAGCCCTGGCGGATGAAATTAAACAAATGGGAACAGAAGCCTTAGTGGTGCAAGCCGATTTATCAAAATTAGAAGATATTCAAAAATTGGTTTCTGAAACGCTTGCGAAATTTAATCGCATTGATATTTTAGTTAACAATGCGGGTTTTGGACGTTTAGATTGGCTTGAAAACCTTGACCCCATTAAAGATATTCAAGCGCAAATTGACGTAAATGTGATGGGCGTGATTCAAACTACAAGACAAGTTTTACCCGTGATGATAAAACAACGAAGCGGGAGTATTATCAACATGTGTTCGATGGCTGGCTTGGTTGCAACGCCAACATACACAATTTACGCCGCCTCCAAACATGCCGTGCATGGGTTTTCAGAAGCCCTGCGTCGTGAAGTCAAACCCTGGGGCATTGCCGTATCGCTGATTTACCCAGGCGGCGTTGTGACTGAATTTGCCTCTCATGCGGGAATTAAAAGAAAGACAAACGCCACCACGCCAAAATTTATGCTGCTCACTGCCGAACAAGTGGCTCAAGCGGTTGTGAAATTAGTCCGCAAGCCGCGCCGCATGTGGATCCTCCCTTGGATGTGGGGCTTTACCGTTTTTCTCAATCGCTTCTTCCCCGGCTTGGTAGATAATACAACCATTAATCGCTTTACAATCCCTGAGCGGGAAGATGAATTGAAAGCAAAATGATTTGAGTCATTGCGAGCCGAAGGCGAAGCAATCTCAAAATTATGTTGGAGATTGCTCCGGGCAAAGAACGCCCTCGCAATGACATGCTAACTTTTTTTCAAATCTTTCAAATTTAATTGATAACTCACCCGCCCGTTATACTCATTTGGCTCATAAGTAAAAAAAATGTCCACGCGGGCGGGCATGGCTTTATGCCACTCGCCCAAGCGAAACCCAATCGCATCGTGGGCGTATCCTTTTTCATCTTCCAACGTTAATTTCAAATGTTTGCCTTCTGCGCCCACTGTGCGCGAATTTTTTACTTTGACGTTTCTCGCCACAAACGAAGGCTCACGATTTCCATATCCTGTCGGCTCAAGATAGCGCAAGCACTTTTCATACAACTCAGGGCGGATTTCGCTCAACGACACTTCCGCGTCTGCCGTTAGGGTGGGCTTGAGTTCTGCGCCCGATAATTTTTCTTCGGCGAGAGATTTCAAGCGCAACATCAACGCTGGCAAATTTTCATTTTTCACTGTAAATCCCGCCGCCGCGGCGTGACCTCCATGACGAACAAGTAAATCAGCGCATTGGTCTAACGCTTCGGTGATGTGAAACTCGGGAATCGAACGACACGAGCCGCGCGTCTCTTCTTCGCCTTTTGAGGCGACCACCGCAGGGCGATAATATTTTTCCGTTAGGCGTGAAGCGGCGAGACCAATGACGCCAGAATTAAAACTTTCATCTACCGCGAAAAGCAAGTGCGCGTCTTTATCTTCGCGCGTGGCAATTTCTTCGGCGCGCGTTTGCATGTCTCGCGTAATGCGTTGACGTTCTCGATTCTGCATATCTAATTGTTGAGCCAGTTCGCCAGCGCGGAATACATCGTTTGTCGTTAATAATTCAAAAGAAGACAGCGCTTCCTTTAATCGCCCCGCCGCATTTAATCGAGGACCGAGCATAAAGCCGATGTGCATAGCGTTTACTTTTTGAATAGGAATTTCCGCCACGCCCGCTAACGAGAATAAACCTTGCCGGGTGGTTTGCCGCATTTGTCGCAAACCGCGTTTCACCAAAACTCGGTTTTCGCCCACCAGCGGGGCAAGGTCTGCCACTGTGCCTAAAGCCACTAAATCCAACAACCAATCTAAATTATTAATCATCGGTTTTTGCACGCTGAAAAGCGCTTCGGCTATTTTATAAGCGATGCCCACGCCCGCTAAATCTTTATCGGGGTAGGGGTCTCCATGTTGTTTTGGGTTGATTACCGCAAGGGCTTCAGGTAAATGTGCGCCGTCGGGGTGATGATGGTCGCTGATGATTAAATCTAAGCCGATGCTTTTTGCATGAAGCGCCTCGTTTGGCGAGCGAATGCCGCAATCTACGCTAATCACCAATTGAATGCCTCTCGACTTTAAGTCGTCTAGCGCGGTTGGGTTTAAGCCATAGCCTTCTTCAAAACGGTTAGGGATGTACCCGATGACGTTTGCGTCTAAGCGTTTCAAAGCGTCCACAAGCAAAGCCGTAGCGGTCACGCCGTCCACATCGTAATCGCCATAAATCGCTATCGGTTCGTTGTTTTTAATAGCAAATTGAATTCGGTCAATCGCCGCTTGCATCCCAATCATTTGAAATGGGTTAGCGTCGGCGCTTGGTTTTCCGTTCAAAAAATTTTTTGATTCTTCGTATGTGGCGAAACCGCGATTAAAAAGAATCTGCCGCAAAATGGGGGGGAATTTTTCAAGCGCGGCGTCCGCTTCGCTTGTCATGCGAGGCGGAATTGCCCAACGTTTATCTCTAGTCATTTCAATCGTCATAACTTCGTGAGTATAAACTATAATGTATGGAATGGAGTGAACATGAAAACGCTTGCACCCGATGAACGCCTAGCGACGGTGATGGTTTATACCCATCACATGTTTGCGCGCGGCGAAATTATTGTAAAAGAAAATGTGCGCGCAAGCCTTTGGCTACGAACGCAAAATCAAATTAATTATATTCATTTATTGAAACCAAACGTATTGCTGTTTGCGGGGGCGCAACCAAAATCGCTTGCTTATCAGGAAATGTTTTTATCTATTAAAGAAGTGATTGCCTTTCATTTGGCGCCGCCCGCCGAAGAACCCGCCGATTTCGACACGAGTGAATTGAACCGTGTGATGCAATTTGTGGATATTTTATTAGGCTCGTTTACCATGAAGGGGAAAATCCGCATCTCGACTCAAAGCGACTTGGCAACCAACCTCGACATTTCCCACGCGACGTGGATGTCTGTTTACGACGCAGACGTGAACAATTTATATTTGCCGCAATTCAATATGCATGTGCCAATGTTATTGGTGAACCCTAGCCAAGTTAGTTTTGGAATTGGGTAACTTTTCTTAACCACAAAGGATACGAAGCGTCACAAAGGTTTAATTTGCGATGGATTTTTCGTTAACAACCCCCGCTTTATTATTCCCAACCGTTTCATTGTTAATGTTAGCGTACACCAACCGCTTTTTGACTCTCGCCACCATCATCCGCAATTTATACGACCGTTATCATCAAAGCCAAGACCAAACGCTCTTGCCGCAAATTGATAACTTACGCCGCCGCGTGTATTTGATTAAGAATATGCAAATTTTTGGCGTGTTGAGTTTGTTATTATGCGTTATCAGCATGTTTGCGCTTTTTGCAGGCTTAGCGCTAATTGGCCAATGGGCGTTTGCAATTGCATTAATCCTGATGATGATTTCGCTCGCGCTCTCTTTGCGCGAATTACAAATGTCGTCAGGCGCGTTAGATGTGCTGTTGACCGATTTAGAAGAACATGAAAAAACGACCTAGGAGTTTTATATGAAAGTATGGATAAAAGCGGGAATCATGGTGGGGATTTTACAAATCGTGTTTACATTGCCAGCCTTTACGGTTTTTTTCTTGCCAATCGAAATTGGGGCGGCGCTCAGTTACATTGCTTGTTTTATTTTCTTATTTCTTTATCCTTTGCCCGGCATCCTCGAAGTTTATTGGACTGCTGAACCCCGCTCGCAAAATGAAATTTTGAAATCTGGCGCATTATCCGGTTTTTTGGCTGCCGCCATTGACGGGGCGATAACGTTCTTCTTGATTTTGCTGGTTTCTTTCACAGGCGGAATAGAGAAATATTTATATCAAACCATCCCAGCCGAAATGGAAACGCTCAATCAAGCGGGTTTTGGTTCGATGTTCTTTATTATTCTTGTATTAGTACAAAGCTGTATTGGATTAATTTTTCATATCCTAACGGGCGCGATTCTTAGCCCAGTAGGCGGATTAATTTATGCAAATATCAAAAATAAAAGAATGAAAACGAGTTAGAAATGACGGCTAAAAAGAAATTTCCAAAAGCCACACTTGCAAAAATTGACAAAGAAAGAATGCTCGGCATTCGGGCTGGCGCGCATTCAGACCATAAAATAATCGGCATTTGGGCGGTGACGGTGAATGGACGAGTCTTCGTGCGTTCGTGGAGCAAGAAACCCAACGGTTGGTGGCGGACATTTCTGAAAGACCCACACGGCGCAATTTATGTCGCAGGTTCAAAACGTGGAGTCAAAGTTCGCGCTATACAAGTGAAGAACAAAGAACTGAATGATTTGGTCACGAAGGCGTATAAAGAAAAATACAACAAACCTGGGGATTTGCATTATGTGAGGCAAAAAAGCCCAAGAGCCACCACGACGGAATTGACGCTCTATGAGCGTTAAATTTACGATTTTCCGCAAAAAAAGAACAGCCTCATACTTTTCTCTGATAATTCGCTAACATTCTTCCAACTTAAGGTAACTAAGATAAGAAAGTAATATTGGAGGAAGTATGGATTTGAATAAATATACCCAAAAGTCGCAAGAAGCGATTTTGAATGCGCAGCATTTGGCGCAAGACTATCATCATCAAGCAATTGAACCCGCGCATTTGCTTTTGGCTTTGCTTCAACAAGAAGAAGGCGTTGTGCCTGCGCTTGTGGGCAAAGTGGCGGGGAGTTTGGTTGCATTAAAAAATGAAGTAACGCGCGAACTGGAAAAACGCCCAAAAATTCAGGGCGCAAAGGTAGAAGTGGGGCTTTCACAACCTGCGGTGGATGTCTTCCGCGCGGCGGAACGCTATGCCAAAGGAATGCAAGACGATTATGTCTCTACGGAGCATATTTTGCTGGGTTTAACCGAATCGGCGGAAGGGAAAAGGCTCGCTTCCTTTGGTTTAACCAAAGATGCGATTCTTTCGGCGCTGAAATCGGTGCGCGGTTCGCAGCGCGTTACCTCGCAAAACCCTGAGGAGACGTATCAAGCGCTCGAACGTTATGGACGCGATTTGACGGCGTATGCCCGTCAGGGAAAACTTGACCCCGTGATTGGACGCGATGAAGAAATTCGCCGTGTGGTGCAAATTCTCACACGCCGCACAAAAAATAACCCCGCTTTGGTTGGCGAACCGGGCGTGGGTAAAACGGCAATTGTCGAAGGTTTGGCGCAACGTATTATCAACGGCGATGTGCCTGAAGGTTTGAAGAAGAAGCGTTTAATCCAATTAGATATGGGCGCATTAATTGCTGGGGCGAAATATCGCGGCGAATTTGAAGAACGCCTAAAAGCGGTATTGAAAGAAGTGACCGAATCTAGCGGCGAGATTGTTTTGTTTATTGACGAAATGCACACGGTGGTTGGCGCGGGCAAAGCCGAAGGCGCAATGGACGCGGGCAACATGCTCAAACCTATGTTGGCGCGCGGCGAATTGCACATGATTGGCGCGACCACGTTAGATGAATATCGCAAAAATATTGAAAAAGACCCCGCTTTGGAAAGACGCTTCCAACCTGTGTTGGTGGATGAGCCAAGCGTGGAAGATACCATCTCCATTTTGAGAGGGTTGAAAGAACGTTATGAGGTGCATCATGGCGTGCGGATTACCGACCCCGCCGTGATTGCCGCCGCTACGCTTTCGCATCGTTATATTGCCGACCGTCACCTGCCAGATAAAGCCATTGACTTAATTGACGAAGCGGCGGCGCGGTTGCGCACGGAAATTGACTCTAAACCTCAAGAGTTGGATGAAGTTGACCGCCAGATTATGCAGATGGAAATTGAGCGCGAAGCGTTGAAAAAGGAAAAAGATAAGGCTTCTAAAGAGCGATTGTCTAATCTTGAAAAAGAATTGGCAGACTTGCGCGAAAAATCTAAAGCGTTATCGGCGCGTTGGCAAAGCGAAAAACAAGCCATTTCGGAATTGCGCACGCTTAAAGAAAAACTTGAGCAAACCCGCTTAGAAATGGAGCGCGCAGAACGCGAAGCCAACCTTGAAAAGGCGGCGCGTTTGAAATATGGCGAATTACGCGAGATTGAACAAAAGATTCAAACCGCAGAGACGAAATTGAAATCTATGCAAGGCGAAGGCGCGTTGCTGAAAGAAGAAGTGGATGCGGAAGAAATCGCCAGTATTGTGGCGCGTTGGACGGGTATTCCCGTTTCACGTTTGTTGGAAGGCGAAACGGAAAAATTAATTCACATGGAAGAGCGTTTGCATCAACGTGTGGTTGGGCAAGACGAAGCCGTGAGCGTGGTTTCGAAAGCGGTGCGCCGCGCGCGGGCTGGCTTGCAAGACCCTAACCGCCCTATCGGTTCGTTCATCTTTTTAGGTCCCACAGGCGTTGGGAAAACCGAACTTGCCCGCGCTTTAGCCGAGTTTTTGTTTGACGACGACCATGCCATGATACGGATTGATATGAGCGAGTATCAAGAGAAACATACCGTTTCTCGTTTAATTGGCGCGCCGCCCGGCTATGTGGGTTACGAAGAAGGAGGGCAATTAACCGAAGCGGTTCGTCGCCGACCTTATAGCGTGGTGTTGTTTGATGAAATTGAAAAAGCGCATCACGAAGTGTTTAATGTGCTATTGCAAATGTTAGACGATGGACGTTTGACGGATGGTCAAGGGCGCACGGTGGATTTTCGCAATACGGTTGTGATTATGACCTCGAACTTGGGCAACCAATTGTGGGAAGGCGGGCGCAATGTGAAGCGCGATGAAATTACCCGCGTGTTGCAGAATCACTTCCGCCCAGAATTTTTGAATCGGATTGACGAGATTGTCGTTTTTCATCCGTTGAAGAAAGAACATCTTACCGAGATTGTCTCTATCCAATTGCAACGAGTGAGTCAGTTACTAGCGCAGAAAGGCTATCAGTTAGACGTAAGCCCCTCGGCGCGGGAATATTTGGCTGAAATTGGCTATGACCCAGATTTTGGCGCGCGCCCGTTAAAACGCGCTATTCAACGCGAATTGCAAGACCCGCTGGCGCTGAAAATTTTGGCGGGCGAGTTACACGAAGGCGACTTGATTCAAGTGGAACGCGGAAAAGAGGGGTTAATCTTTTCATCCGCTGTGCAAGGCGAAGCGGTAGAAGCGTAAGAAAAAACCTCCCGAAGGTTGAAGGTTGAAGGTTGAATGAATAAACCTTTGGGAGGTTTTTTTAAGTGTCGTATTGACTGACGTCTAAAACTTCGTTAGAAAGAAAATAGGTTTGTGCGGGGAGCAGTAAATGTTTGCGTTGCCCGGTGACGTAAACGGTGGTGCAGCGGTTGCGTGGTAATCTTTTAATGAGGGAAGAATCGTATAACAAAATAGAACGGTTGGTAATTTTTTCAATCACTGTCCAATGGTCATGATAGCCTTGTAAGCCGAGAATGATGGCGCGCCCGGGCGTGCCGTCTAAAAACCATTGCATATATTTCCAAAAGCGGGTGAGGTCTGGCGTTTGCACGCCGCGAAAGGGAAGGCTGACGTTGGAGATGCGCTTTTTGCCGACGACTTTTTTGAGAATCATGAGCATTTCGGTGTGGATGATGCCGTCAATGAGAAATTTGCTCAGTAAGCCGCGCCGAGATAAATAATGAATGAGGCTATTAAATAATTGTTGCGATTCTTCATCGCTGGAGTGATTGACGAAGCGCTCTGCGTTGATGACGCTGTATAAGCCGCAGAGCGAGTCTAAGCCGCCTTGTTGAAATGGGGGAAGCCCAGAAAGGATTTTTGTCGGTGACATGATTGATTCATATAGGATATTAGAAAACAAACGCCAAGAGTTGAACGTTGGTCTTCGATTTGCTGACAAAAAATCTTTGAGACGATTGTTGGGGTAATGTCAATCGTTTGGTTCTTTTGCTTCAGGTTTAGATAAATACCGAAGGAATAAGTAACCAAGCGTCCCCGAAAGAAACGAAGCGAATAAAATGCCGAACTTGGCGTCGTTCAAAAGGGTTGCATTGGTCGGAAAAGCCAGCCCAGCGATAAAGAGCGACATTGTAAAACCGATGCCTGCCAGCATACTTACGCCCCAAATTTGTTTGTGCGAAACGTTTTTTGGCAGTTCTGCCCAGCCCATTTTGACGGCGATGGAAACAAAAGAAACAATGCCGACTTGTTTTCCGATAAATAAGCCAAAGATGATTCCAAGCGTAACGGGGTCGCTAAACATTTGAAGCGGGTCTCCGCTTAATGAAACGCCTGCGTTAGCCAGCGCAAATATGGGCATAATGAGAAAACTAACGTAGGGATGTAAAGCGTGTTCGAGGCGTTGAAGCGGCGCTTGCGCTTTTTCGGCTTCTTTTTCAATCGCTTCTACAATTGATTGCTGAGCAGGGGTTAAGTTTTTGCCTTTATCTTTTTTTTGAAATTCATCGAGCAATTTGTGGCTGCGGTTTGCAAACTCTTCTTCATCTGTTTTGGATTGGGCTGGAATGGTGAGCGCTAACAACACGCCGGCAATGGTGGCGTGCACGCCTGATTTGAGAAAGGCGCCCCATAAGACGATACCTAAAACTCCATACGGCAAGGGAGAGCGAAGGTCTATGTTGTTGAAAGCAAGCAAAATGACGAATATTATTGCGCCTAGCCCTAACCACGCCCAAGCGATATCGGCGGTATAAAAAATGGCGATGACCAATACCGCGCCGAGGTCGTCTACAATGGCGAGGGCGGTGAGGAAAATTTTTAAAGAAAGCGGAATGCGTTTGCCTAATAATGCCAATACGCCCAGCGCAAAAGCGATATCGGTTGCCATTGGAATGCCCCAGCCAGCAAGCCCCGCTTTGCCAGCGTTCCATGCCGTATAAATGACGGCGGGGGCTATCATGCCGCCTAGCGCGGCGGCGATAGAAATTGCGGCCTTTTTAGGGGTGCGTAGTTCGCCCATGACAATTTCTCTTTTGATTTCTAGCCCGACGACAAAAAAGAAAACTGCCATGAGCCCGTCGTTAATCCATAGCAATAAGGGTTTTGAAAGTTGAAACGCCTCAATGCCAACGGTGAATTTGACGTTCCATAAATTGAAATAACTTTCGGCAAAGGGTGAATTTGCCCAAATCAACGCAATGAGCATACAGGCAAGCAATACAATACCGCCCGACGTTTCTTGATGGATAAATTTTTGCACGGGGGTAAATATTTTTTCCGCTACTTTGCGTGATTTTGTTTTTACCATTATTTGCTCTTTCAATTCTCTAGAAATTGCGTTAATAACGCCCGTAAGTTTCGGCGGTGTAAGGTTTCTGCCAGCCCGCCGAGGTGCACGCGGCTTTTGCTGCATTCTTCAATCGAAATTTCTTCAAGCAACTCTTCGGCGTTTTTGCGCTTAGCAATAGATTTAACCGTTTTTTTGATGTTGTTTAAGTAAGTCAAGTTTTCTTTAATCGCCGCGTCAATTTCGCCGCGCAAAATAATATCGCCATGCCCTTGAATGATATTTTCAAGTTCCATGCGCGCAATTTTTTTGATAGAAGCGGTCAAGTCGTCCACATCGCCGTCCACAATATAGGGGAGCGGCATAAACGCGTCGCCGGCGAATAGCACACGGTCTTCTTCGACTAAAACCGAAATGCCGTCGTGGCTATGACCAAAGGTTGGGAACAGAATTAAGTTTTTCTTTCCAACGCGCAGAGTCATCTCGCCGGTGGTAAATGTTTCGTGGGGGGGAACAATCTTCACTTGGCGCAGGCTGGGGTTTTGTTTTTGCGAAGCCTCTAAAGAAGGGATGCCTTTCTCAATTAAATACTCGCGGCATTTTGAATGCCCAATCACTGTGGCGCTGGGAAAAAAGCAGTTTCCCCAGCAGTGGTCGGCGTGATAGTGAGTGTTAATCACATACCGAACTTGCACGCCCAATTCATGCTCAATAAACTCACGCATTCCCATTGTTTCTTCAGGCAGGGCAAGCGTATCAATTACCACCGCCCATTGCGGACCCACAATCACGCCTGCTGTCACCTGTGCGTACACTTCGCTTTGAAACCAAAAAACATTTTCTGAAACTCGTTCTCGATGCATTTGAAAACCCTTCCGTTGGATTAATGTAAGGTAGTTAATAGCACATTATCTCACAATTTTCAAGTTGACCAGACAAATTTAACCGCCGAATTTCTTAATCAAGTAGAATCGAAAAAATTTAAGGAGGAAACCCTCATGAAAAAAATCGCCTCGATTCTTGTGATATGCCTGCAACTCGCGTGTGGGGTTTTTTCTACGCCCCAGCCGACGGCAACCCCACAACCCACGCTGACGTTTACTCCCGCGCCGACTTCAATTTCTGAAATTGAAGTCGGCGATATGGTTCAATTAGTCGTTTTGCAAGGGTTTACTATTGAAATTCCATTTCCCCTCTATTATGAAACGGAAGGCGATGCGGCTGTGTTTATTGTCAATGAAGAGGACACCTTATCCATGATGTTCTTTAGCGATGAATACGATAATACAACGCCTCTCTTGAATGTGATAGATAGTTTTATGACGTACCTTGAAAAATCAGAGGGGACAAATCTTGAATCGGGCGGGTCTCAAACGATTACTATTGATGGTATAGAAGGAGTCTCTGTTGATGTAACAGGAAATTTTTTTGGCTTCTCTGCTGAGGGGATGATTATTGCGATTTCGCCTTTTCCTAATACGCTTGTGATTGGGCTTGCTATGTCCAATTTAGAATCAGACGAAAGGTTATGGCAAAGCCAACATAAAACGATATTTGAAGGATTGCTTAAAAGCATTCAATTTGTAGATGTAACAGGCTCTTGCGCTATTTCAGCGGACCCAACGTATGGGTACACAGAGCAAAACCCCATTCAAGTAGGCGGCGGCGTTTTTGACGGACCCTCGCGCGAGCGCGCTTATTTAGATAATTTGCTAGGTCCAAACGGCGAGACGCTTTCGTATGAAAGACAAGGCTCTCTACCCACTGATACGACAATTTTAGATATTTACACCATAACAGGTTCTGGAATTAATGAGACGCTTTATTTAGACGAATATAATTACTCAGAGCCGCAAGCGCCCGTCGGCTTTACTTGTAAAGGTAAGTTTCCACTTTCTGCGCCGTAACCAAAAACTCCGAAGCCTCAAAGACTTCGGAGTTTTTACTATTCACTACTCTCTGTTCTCTATAATCTAAATATGTATCGGCTGACCTTCTGCCCCGTGCGCCGCTTCCATCAACACTTCTGAAAGCGTAGGGTGCGCATGAACGTTTCGCGCAATTTCATGCGGGGTCAACTCCATCATCCGCGCCAGGGTTAATTCCGGCAGTAATTCGGTCACTTCTGGACCAATCATGTGCGCGCCGAGAATCTCGCCATATTTTTCATCCATAATGATTTTGACGAAGCCGGCATAATCGCCAAGCCCAAGCGCTTTGCCATTGGCTTGGAAGGGGAAACGCCCAACTTTGATGTTGAAGCCTTTCTCGCGGGCTTGCGCCTCTGTATATCCAAACGAAGCGACTTGCGGGTGACAATATGTCGCGCGCGGCATCATGTCATAATCTAATGTGACGGTTTCTGCGCCGGCGATGTTTTCAGCGCAAACAATGCCCATTGCCGAGCCAACGTGCGCCAGCATTAACTTCCCTGTCACATCGCCAATTGCCCAAATGTTGGGAACATTGGTTTGCATCTTTTCATTGATTTCGATAAAGCCTCTGTCGTTCACTTTCACGCCAACCGCTTCAAGACCTAAGTTTTTGCTGTTTGGCGTGAATGAAGTGGCGATTAACACTTGCTCTACTTCTAGCGTTTCATCGGGCAATTTCACTTTGACAGTTTTCCCAGAAGCGGTAATCGATTCAAACTTAACGCCCGTTTTGATTTTGATGCCCGCTTTGGTTAACTCTTTGGTTAACTCTTTGCTAATTTCTTCGTCTTCTCTTGGGAGGATGCGCGGCAGTAATTCGATAATGGTGACATCCACCCCATACGAATTCCAAATGGTCGCAAACTCCACGCCAATTGCGCCCGCGCCTACAATCGCCGCCGATTTGGGAAGCGTATCTTGCATAATCGCTTCGCTGTAGGTGACAATTTGCTTGCCGTCAATCTTTACGTTGGGCAAAGTCGCCGCGCTGGCGCCGGTGGCGATGATGATATTTTTTGCTTTAAGTTCTGTAGATTTTCCGTCATTCAACGCTACTGCCAGCGTATCTTTGGATTTGAACGTCGCCGCGCCCATAAATACGGCGATATTATTTTTCTTCATCAAAAAGCCAATGCCTTTGACGAGACGCTCAGAATTGGAGCGGGAGCGTTTGAAAGCCACGCTGTAATCTAATTTAAGATTATCAAACGTAAAACCAAAATCTTTGCCGCGCTCGCGTAAAGTGTGAGCCACCTCCGCATTTTTGAGCAATGACTTAGACGGAATACATCCCACATTCAAACACACGCCGCCCATCCATTGCTTATCAACAATTGCGACTTTCTGTTTCAATTGCGCCGCGCGGATTGCCGCGACGTATCCCGCAGGTCCCGCGCCGATGACAACGAGGTCAAAATTTTCTGCCATAGAGAAACTCCAGTAAATTGAAAGAAATATCTTGCCCCCACATTGTACTATTAAAGAGAGTAGAGATTAGATGACTAGAGACTGATACTGATTATCTACTCTCTACCCTCTAATTATCTTAATGTCGTTTTCAAAAATTGCACCGTGCGCTCCCAAGCCAACTGCGCGGCGGCGGAATCATATTCGGGGCGGTCAGATTCGAAGAACCAATGAGCAACCCCAGGGTAGATGTGAAGCGTCGCATCCACGCCTGCCTTCTTAAACTCAGCGAATGTATTTTCCACAAATTCGTTTGGCTCCCATTCGTCATAATCGCTATAATGCCCCATTACTTTTGATTTCACTTTTGCATAATCCACGCCTTCATTGCCATAAAAAAGAACGGTCGCGCCAATATCATCAGGCGTGTTGGCGGCAAGCGTCAACGCCCAAGCGCCGCCCATTGAAAAACCCACCACGCCAATTTTGTTTTTAACCTTATCGCGCAAATAATCTTTTGCGGCAAATACAATGTCGCCCACGCGTTCGCCGTTGCTTTTTTCCATCAAGGCTTTGGCTTCATCAATTGTGTTTGCAATTTCGCCATCGCGCATATCGGGCGCAAGGACTGTAAAACCTTCTTGGGCGAGCCTGTCGCAAAATTCTTTGAAGAACGGTTTTAGCCCCCACCACGCATGTAAAACCAAAACGCCGGCGCCGCCGCCGTTAGCAAGATAGGCGCTAGCGGGCGTATCTTTTGTTTGTAATTGAATATTCATTGCATTCTCCTTTTTGATATTGTATCAGAAAAAATGTTCTAAAAATAACCAAAAATAAAAAGGCGACTCTCATCGCCTTTGATTTACAACCACCGCCTCACTCGTGATTTGTAACTGGCGTACCGTTCCCCAAATTTTTTCTCCAAATAGGCTTCTTCTTTTTCTATCACTAGCCGATTCATGGTCACGACAAAAAACGGCGCGGCGATGATTCCCCAAAGCGAGCCGTAATTGAGCGGGAAGCCAATCACCATCAATAAAAACCCCAAATAGATTGGGTTGCGCGTGAAGCGAAAAATCCCTGACGAAATAATATTGCTTGCCGAGCCATGCGGCAAAACGGTTGTTTTGGCTTTTCTAAATTCAATCAACGCCGCCAGCCCCAATAAAAAACCAACCGCCACAAGCCCGAACCCAATATTGCGAACGCTCCTTGTTAACTCGCCAAGCAACGGTATAAATATTCCGAGCATGATGGCGACGATGATATAAAATATCGCCACCACAGGCGGGTGGACGTATTTATGAATCTCTGGGCTATCTTTTTTATCCGACATGTTTTTTCCTATTTATAAATAATTAGATATGTAAACTTCTAAGCGGTTTTTAACGCTTGTAACTTGTATCTCGTATTTTATTATTCTCAACTCCAATTCTCCAACGTTTCTTTCACTTTCGCCAAGAACCAATCGGCTGAAGCCCCGTCGAGAATGCGATGGTCGAACACAAACGATAAATATACCATTGGGCGAATGGCAATTGCATCGTCAATGACGACGGCGCGTTTTTGCATTGCGCCAACGCCCAATATGCCAGTTTGAGGTTGATTAATCACAGGGAACGCAAACAAAGAACCGCTTGTGCCGTGATTCGTTAAAGTGAACGTGCCGCCTTTGACTTCATCAGGTTGCAATTTTTTATTGCGGGCGCGACTCGCTAAATCGTTTACCGCGCGAGCCATTGCCAGTAAAGATAAATCATCCGCATTTTTGATGACCGGCACAATCAAACCGTCTTCGCCTAGCGAAACCGCCATGCCGAGGTTAATGTTTTTACGAACCAAAATTCCTTCGTCGCTCCATGACGAATTGACGATTGGGTATGCCTTCAACCCCGCTACAATGGCGCACATAAAATATGCCGTAAAGGTGAGGTTGACTCCATCACGCTCAAATTGCGCTTTGTGAGCGGCGCGATGTTTGGCGACCTTGCTCATATCCGCTTCCATCACCGTCAACACATGCGGCGAAGTGCGCTTTGATAAGACCATGTGTTCGGCGATAGATTTTCTTATTGCAGTGTGTTTGATGATTTGGTCGCCTTCGCTAAAGGCAATAGACGGCTGACGACTGGCGGCGGTTTGCGGTTTACGCTCTGCGGTTTGTTTTCCGCTTTCTACGTAATTCAAAACGTCATTCTTCGTAATTCGCCCGTTTAATCCCGTGCCTTGCACCTCACTCAAATTAATGCCATGCTCCGCCGCAATTTTCGCTACAACAGGCGAGATAAATCCCATTTCACGTTCTGCGGTCTGCGGTCTATGGTTTATTACGGGTTGCCCTGACGGCTGGCTGTTAACGGCGGTTGGCGCTGAAATTTCTGCCGATAACTGATTACCGCTCACAACCTCGCCAGGCTGACCAATAATCGCAAGCAATTCGCCAACCTTTGCCGGCGCGCCCTCTTGCATGACGATTTTCAAAATAGTTCCTGTGGCTGGCGCTGGAATTTCCGTATCCACTTTATCTGTATTTACTTCTAGCAATGGCTCTAATTCTTTAATCGTATCGCCTTCTTGTTTGAGCCATTTTGTAACGGTCACTTCATCCACGCCTTCGCCTAATCTTGGTACAAATACTTTTGTCGCCATGTTTTCCTCTTTCAACCACAAAGTGTCATCAAGGAACACAAAGATTTTTTACTTTGTGACGCTTTGTGTCATTGGTGGTTAAAAATATTCGGGTAAGAATTCGGGTCAACCTCGTTCATCATCTCATACACCGCATCAAACACCGCTTCGGCGTTAGGCTTGCTCCAATAATCGCCGTCGGACCCATACGCAGGGCGGTGCGCCTTCGCCGATAATGTTTTTGCAGGCGAATCTAAATAAAAATAACCGCCTTGTTTTTCAATCACTTCTTGCATCATATAAGCGGTTGTGCCGCCCGGCACGTCTTCATCCAAAAATAAAATGCGATTCGTTTTCTTTAACGACTCAACAATGTTCCCGTGAATATCAAAGGGGAGCAACGCTTGCACGTCAATCACTTCCGCGTCAATTCCCACTTTCGATAATTTTTCCGCCGCATCTAACGCAATTCGGCAACATGCGCCATAGGTGACAATCGTTACGTCTTTGCCTGGGCGGAGGATTTCAGGCACGCCTAACGGCACGGTCACTTCGCCAATGTTATCGGGCAAACGCTCTTTCACACGATACCCATTCAACACCTCCACCACAATGGCAGGTTCATCGGCTTGTAATAATGTATTGTAAAAACCGGCGGCGCGAGTCATATCGCGCGGGACTAAAACATACATGCCGCGCACCAAATGAATAATGCCCGCCATCGGCGAACCAGCATGCCAAATGCCTTCAAGCCTATGCCCGCGCGTGCGCACAATCACAGGGGCTTTTTGCCCGCCGGCTGTGCGCCAGCGCAAAGTGGCTAAATCGTCGCTCATGGTTTGCAAAGCGTATAAAATATAGTCAAGATATTGAATCTCAGCGATTGGTCTCAACCCGCGAAGCGCCATGCCAATCGCTTGCCCTAAAATCGTCGTTTCACGAATCCCCGTATCTGTCACTCTTAACTCGCCATACTTCTCTTGCATCCCCTTAAAACCTTGATTCACATCGCCCAATTTTCCAACGTCTTCGCCAAAGGCAATCAAACGCGGCTCGCGCGCCAGCATTAAATCGAACGCGGCGTTAATCACTTCAAAGCCAAACACGGTGGGCGAATTTTCCGAATATACAGGCTTCACTTCTTCCACTTTCAGCGCCGTATTGGAATATAAATGCGAACCATATCGGTCTGTATTGATTTTGTCGTAATCGAATTTCCAAGCCGATAACACTTGTTTGGTCGGATGCGCTTCATCGTATAAGATTCGCAAGGCTTCGTGCGCCGCGCTGTGGATATCGCGCCTCGTGTACGACGGGAGATTTGCCAGCCGTTCCCTCAACAGTTTCAACTCCGACGCATGTTTAGACGACGAGGCGATTTCTTCCAATATATCCATCAATTGATTGCGCTCTTCTGTAATGGGGGAGAGATACGCCTCCCACGCCGCTTTGCGGAATCCTTCCACGAGTTCGTAATCCGCCTTTTCAATAGAGTCAAGTTCCCCCGTAGTGGCGAAGCGTTCTTGTATCATCCACTCGCGCATTTTTTTCAGCCCGTCAAATTCTTCTTCCCATTTCAGGCGTTCGGGCGATTTATATCTTTCATGGCTTCCTGAGGTGGAGTGACCTTGCGGCTGCGTCACGTCAATCACATGGATTAAGGCGGGAATGTGACTTTCGCGCGCGGCGTTTGCCGCGTTTTGATAGGTTTCAACCAATGCGGGGTAATCCCACGCGGGAACGGTGTAAAGATTGAACCCTGAGTCATGCTCGCGCTCAAACCCTTTGAGCAACGCGCCGATGTTGCCTTTGGTCATTTGATATTCATTCGGAACGGAAATACCATAGCCATCGTCATAAATGCTGATGACGGCAGGCGCTTTGAGGACGCCAATGGCGTTTACCGATTCCCAAAATATTCCTTCAGCGGTAGAGGCATTGCCAATGCTGACGAAAGTCACTTCGTTGCCGTTGTTTGAAAAATCTTTGAATTCGCTTAATTCCTTAAGATGACGATATAACACCGAGGCGTATGCCAGCCCCACACTGCGCGGCATTTGCGCGGCGGTGGGAGAAATATCGGATGTGGTGTTGTAAGTTTGCGTTTGGGGTTTCCATGCACCGTTGGGGTATAACAGCCGCGTAGCAAAGTGCGCGTTCATTTGTCTGCCTGCGCTGGCGGGGTCGTAAGTAACGTCGCCATGCGCGTAAAGTTGGGCAAAAAATTCTTGAATGCTCATCGTTTCCAGCATAAACATCCAAGTTTGGTCGCGGTAATACCCTGAGCGCCAATCGCCTTTTTGAAAGGCGCGGGCGATGGCAATTTGAACGATTTCTTTGCCGTCGCCGAATATTCCAAATTTTGCTTTGCCGCTGAGAACTTCTCTCCGCCCTATGATGCTTGCCTGACGCGATTGATACGCCAGGCGGTAATCTTGCAAGATTTCTTCTTTTTCAAGGGGAAGCGCCATCGAACCCTTTTTTTTGGGCATGTACATCTCCTGCGTTTTGTTATATTGGAATTATAACAAATGATGAAAAGGAAAGAAGAAAAACGAAAAAAAGAATGTTAATGTAAAATTCTGTTCATGAAATTACAAACCGCTCAAATTCAAGTTCCAGAAGGGTTTATTGACCTCGGCAGAGGCGACCCAGGCTTTAATTTGCTCCCGCTGGAGACGCTTCATCAAGCCGCGCAAACTCGGTTGAGCGATTCTGACAATTCGTTTTTGCAATATGGCGCCGAAAAAGGGGATGGGTATTTTCGCGTTGCGCTTGCAAATTTTTTGTCTAAAAAATATAACTTTCATGTTGATTTTGAATCGTTGTTTGTCACTTCGGGCATTTCGGCAGGGTTAGATTTGCTTTGCACGCTTTTTACCCAGCCAAACGATATGATTTTTGTCGAAGAGCCGTCTTATTTCCTCGCTTTGAAAATTTTTGCAGACCATGCTCTCCAAGTCGTTTCGATTCAGACCGATGAGCATGGTCTTGTGATAGATGATTTGATTCAAGCCTTGAAAAAATCGAAACCAAAGTTTGTATATGTGATTCCCACGTTTCAAAACCCAGGTGGGCGGACTTTAAGCCTAGAACGCCGCGAGCGCTTGGTTGCGCTTGCCGAAGAATATAATTTTTTAATCATCGCCGACGAGGTGTATCAATTCTTGAATTACACGCAAGAGCCGCCAAATTCTTTTGCGTCTTTTCATTCCGCACATGTGATTTCGCTTGGTTCATTTTCAAAAATTTTGGCTCCAGGTTTAAGGCTGGGTTGGCTGCAAACGCATGAATCTCTTATGAAACGAATCGCATCCGCAGGCGTGTTGGATAGCGGCGGTGGGATGAATCCCTTCGCTTCTACGATTGTGCGGCATGTGATTGAGTCGGGAAATTTAGAAAAAAATATTGAATCGCTTAAAAAAACATTCACTCAACGTATAAAAATCATGGATGAATGTTTACGAAAATACATCCCTTCTGCAGAATTTTCCACGCCGCATGGGGGGTATTTTTTCTGGGCGCGAATGCCAAACGTAGATATGACCGAGCTAAGAAAAAAAGCGCAAGCCTATCAAGTAGGCTTGCGTCAGGGCGCGTTATTTTCTAGCAAAAACGCTTTGAAAGACTATATGCGCCTAAGCGTTTCTTTTTATGATGAACAACAATTAGAAGAGGGCATGAAGCGATTAAGCCAATGCTTAAAGTAGTTTTAATTACGAGGCACTTCAATGAGGGGAGAGGTATCGAAGCCAAATAAGTAAAATGTGGGTTTTTTATCTATCACCGCCCAAATAGCGCGGATATAAACAACGTCTTTGAGCATGATGTCGTCTAAGTTGTATGTGTTGTCAAAAACAATCGAGGCGGGGTTTACTTCTTCATTAACGCTTTTCGGCGCATAACTGCCCCCAAAGTTTGGATACCAGCCTTGATTGTTTGTATCAATAACATAAACGTTTTCCCAAGCGATATGAACGGTTTCATCAGGTTTAAGATTCGTGATTTTGACGCCCAATTCCAAGAACGTGTAGCCAGGGTTAGGGGTGTATTCAAGCCCGCCGCCAATCGAATAATATTTATACACTTTATCTAAAAACCTAGATGTGATGATTCTCACTTCATATTGTTCATTAGAAACAGGCTCTTTGAGCGACGCGGCGGTTGCCGTAGGCGGAACTGGCGTTTTTGTTGGCGCGGGCGTTTTGGAAGGTTTCGGCGTTGCCGTTTGCGCGATGATGGTATTTGTAGCAAGCGCTTCATTAGGCGCAGAGTTGTTGTTTGAATGATTTGTTTCAGGCGGCGCAATTAAGGTCGCGCACGCTAGGCTAACTGTCGAAACGAAAAATGCAAATAAGAGGGCATAATACTTTGATTTCATTTTATTTCAACTCTCCATTTTTTGCTTTTCACTTTTTGCTTTCTACTTCAATCTTTCTGCCACAATCTCTGCCACGTCTTTGACTTGGATATTGCCGCCGTCTGCATTAGCGGCGCTCGTCATCATTGCCATACAAAACGGACAACCTACTGCAACTGTATTTGCCCCAGTAGATTTTGCTTCTGCAAAACGCGCCTCATTGACTCGCATATCGCCTTTTTCTTCCTCTTTCCATGCTTGCGCGCCGCCTGCGCCGCAACAAAATGATTTCGCCCCATGTCGCGGCATTTCAACAAAGTCAACCCCAGCCGATTTTAAGTCCTCGCGCGGCGCATCGGTGATTTTGTTATGCCTGCCCAAATAACATGGGTCATGGAATGTCACCTTCATATTGCCGCCTTCTATGTTCATTGAAATTTTCCCCGCGCCTACCAATTCGTTAATCAATTGCGTGTGATGAATCACTTGATAATTTCCGCCAAAAGCGGGGTATTCATTCTTAAGCGTATGTAAACAATGCGGGCAAGTGGCGACGATTCGCTTTGGCGCAACTTCATTTAAGATTTCAACGTTCTGCGTCGCCAAGCCGAAGAAAATATCCTCGCGCCCGGCGCGGCGGGCAGAATCGCCTGTGCAAGATTCGTTTTTTCCTAGCACGGCGTAATTCACTCCCGCCGCGTTCAAAATTTTTGCAAAGGCTTGCGCCGTTTTCTGGGCGCGAGAATCGGTGGCGGGGGCGCACCCAACCCACCATAAAATTTCAGGTTCGGGGTTTTGCTCGATCGTTGGCACATGCAAGCCTTCTGCCCATTTCATTCTATCGCCTTGCGAAACATTCCAAGGGTTCTGGTTTCGTTCCATGCCTTTGAAGGCGTTTTCTAATTGCTTTGGAAAATTGCTTTCCATCATCGAAAGATTTCGGCGTATCTCTAAAATATCGCGCATCGGCTCGTTGCCTACGGGGCAAATATCTACGCATGCGCCGCAGGAGGTGCATGCCCACACCGCTTCTTCGGAAATTAAGTTCGTCATTGGCAAATCTAACGCGCCGCCGTAATTTAAGTGATAGCGCTTGTTAATTTCTAAAGCGGCGGGCGATAAAACTTTGCCCGTGTTGTAGGCGGGGCAGACTTCTTGACAGCGGAAACATTGGATACAGGCGTAACTATCCATAATTTGTTCCCAGCCTAAGTCTTTCATGGTTGCCGCGCCAAACTGTTCAATGGAGGCGTCGTCTAAATTAATGTAATTCAATTGCCCAATGGATTTTCTTTCGGGCTTTAAGCCAAAATTGAGCGGCGCCATAAATAAGTGAATATGTTTTGAATAAGGGAAATACGGAAGGAACGCCACCACCACGCCGAGCGAAACCCACCATGTGAGATGTTCGAGCAGGATTATCTGATTCGCTTCTACCCCCGACCATACGCCTGATACCGCTGAGATGAACGGTTGCCACCCGTCAACCTGATTTTGCTTTGCCAAGTATAGCGATTCTTCTAGCATACGCATAAAATTGTGCGTGAAAAATGTGGCGGTGACAATCGCCGAATCTCGTAAAATGCCTGCGCGCGCTTTGGGGTTTAATAGCGTTGTATCTCGCGTGGTTAATGTGGCTGGCTTTAACACATATCTTCTAAAGGCAAGCGAAAGCATGCCTACCATAATGCCAATGCCAGTCACGTCGGCTAAGAGGCGATACACATCTCCAAATAAACCGCTGTTGTAGAATAACTTCCAGCCTGTGAAGCCGTAGATTAAGTCCGATAGGTTGACCAATAAAAAGGTGAAAAACCCCCAGCCGATTAATCCATGCAAAACGCTCACGCCGAGTCGAAAGCGGAAGACGGGTTGGAATAAGCCGATTTTGAGAATCAACTTTCCAAGTCTAGACCAAAGAAGCGACCAATCAATTTTTCCTTGCCCGCTGGAGATTTGTGCGGCAATTCTCATCACGCCGCGATAGGTGAAATATAAAGACGTCAGCGTGAAGAGAGTAAAAATAATTTTTTCTACAAGCGTGAGCATAGCTTCTCCAAAGTTGTGTTAGGTTTATTTATCTGAGGTTATCGTTCCAGATATATCGTTCACATAATCCACCGCGCCGGCGCATGCGCCCATTAAGTGAGGCGAGACGGTTTCCCAAGTGAGCGGCAAGCCAGTTGTGCCTTGCGCTAGGGTAATGGCTTCTGCCAAACAGCCGCCGCCTGCATTGTAATTGACTAAGGTAAATTTCCACAAATCTTCATACGAGGCGACTTCGCCAGGCGCTGCGCCCGTGTAATTTTTTATCACTTGCCCGGCTTGCTCGCAATTGGCAATTAACGTGTGAGCAAACACGCTGACGGAAAAATCGGCTTGCGTTAGGTCAAACCCAAGCGGGCATTCTTCACAGGTTAAGTTTACGCTGCCTACGAGGGCGCGGCGTAATTCAACTTTTAATTCTTCGTCTAAGTTGGTATAACCCATACTGCACGTTTCAGAATCCATGACAAGCGGGCAAAATTGATTGAAGAAAGACCGATTCCAAAATAATGTGGTATCGGCGCCGTTTTCTGTAAGTTGCCCTAAGCCCACATCGCTACCCGCGTGAAAAATGCCGGGCCAAAATTGGCTTTCTCGCGCAAATAAATTTTTTAATAAAAAGGCTGGCACGCTGGTTTCTTGGGCGGTGGTTAGGATTAATTCGTCAAATTGATTTTGCCATTCGGTCACGGCGTCGCGCGCTTTTTCCATGCCGCATTGATTCACAACGTTGCCCGGCGCTAAACCGCCGTCGGGGCATGAGCCTGCCTCTACAACCCCTTGCAAAATTAAATTAGCGGCAAGGTAGGTATAAGGAATATCGCTGCTTAAATCTTCGCTTTGGGTTGGGGCGCTAAGCCATTCTGGCGCGCCGCCCACCGGCGGAAACACGCCCCACGCTTCGGAGCAAGTTGCCGATTGACCTTGAAATTGAGAGGATAAAACATCTACATAATAATAAAGTTGGTCGGGGTCGCCTTCATCCACAATTTGCACGCGCACTTGCGCGGTGAAAATTTCGCTGCTATCGCCATAACTGGAGTATGCCCAAAATTCAACGGGCGCTCCTTCTTCGCTGGTTTCAGGAACGCGAAATTTGCACACATCGCTTTCATCGCAGGCAAATTCTTCGCCGTTGTATGTGCCTTCTACTTTTATGATTGTTTCGTTAGGCAAAGGTTCTTGCCCTGTAAAAACCAATGTCGGTTTGGTTTCACAAATATTGGTAGCCGCGCTAAATACGGGTTCGCAATCTTCCAGCGAAAGCCACACGCTAGGCGCGGGCAATTCTAAGCCGATTTCTTTTTCTTTTACTTCACTATCAACGAGTAAAGCAAAATAGCCTTTACAGTTCGTCACGTCATTAATATTGCAAGACGGCTGGGTCATCCATGTATCGTACACTTTTTCCCCGCAATCTCTATAAATTTCTCCGGGCAGGGGCGTTTGGTCGTGTTCTGAATATACCGTGCAGACTAGTTTTTTATCTTTCCAGTTTTTTAGATGCCATTCATACGCCGTGTATTCTACGGTAATGATAGAAAAACGGTCGGGACCAGGCGGCTGCTTGTTTGCTGAACCCGATGCCGTGTCTAAGCCTGAGGCGGGCGTCACCGCAGAAGAAGCCGCCATATTTAAGAGGGCAATCCAAACGAGCAGATGATTCTTCCAAGTCCGTTTTTGCATGAGAATCAAAAAGAGTCCGCATATTATAACGGACTCTTTTATGAACATCTTTACGGCGGATTAAGCCTTTTTGTCTTTTTCTTCAGTTTCCTCTAAAATCTCAAGTTCGCCGTTCAAATTTCGATGGCGAATATACAGGCTTAATACATAAATTCCCATGACGAGAAAGGCGACAATGTAGCCTGCAATCATATAAGCGGATGTATCGGGCGTAGATTCCATAGTTTCCTCTTGTTAATCGTTTCTCGGCGAATGTTCGTCTTAGCTTAAGCTCTTTAATTTGAGCTGTTCCACTTTTTCTTGCAACGCGCCGAGGCGAATGCGATGCCAAATAAAATCAATAAACAAAATGGTGAAGGCGAATAATGCAATGAATAATGTGTTACGCATGTCGGGCGTCATATCAAAGCCGCCTTGCGCCGCCGCGCTTGGGTTGCCGACGACGACGGGGTGAATACTGCGAAATAAACGAATGACCATGAAGGTAATCGGCGCGGATAAGCCGCCTAAGATTGTATAAATGGCGCCAAAGCGCGCGCGTTTTTCTGGGTCTTCAATCCCTGCGCGGAGCATAAAGTAGGCGATAAAAATTAACTCGGTGATGGCGGCGGTGGTTAACCTCACATCCCATGTCCACCATGTGTTCCATGCTGGGCGCGCCCAAATAGACCCTAAAGCGATGGTGATGATGAAAAACATGGCGCTGACTTCCACAGCGGCGAGACCAAATCTATCCCAAATCATGTTTTTGTTAATGAGATACGCCACGCCTGCGATAGAAGCAATGACAAAACCGAGCAATGCCACCCAGCCCGTGCCGACGTGGAAATAAAAGACTCGTTGCACTTCTCCCATTACCAATTCGGTAGGGGCGAGGACGAGCGCAAAGTAGGCGGCGATTCCTATAGCGATGATAGAAAGAATATCTAAAACAGTAAGTAGGATTGG
This sequence comes from Anaerolineales bacterium, assembly GCA_034434495.1. Taxonomy (GTDB): domain Bacteria; phylum Chloroflexota; class Anaerolineae; order Anaerolineales; family Villigracilaceae; genus Villigracilis. Next base: position 23,403 of record DAOTZE010000019.1, on the reverse strand, counting down.
CTTTTGTTGCATGAAAATTCCTTTGAAAGCGTTTAGTAATCGGTGGTTGGTAATTTATCGTAGTTGGTATAGAGTTGGGTGAGAATTGGTCGGTAGGTTTTTTAGAATTTGTAGATTTTGAGAATTTGACCGCAGACAATTGACAGCGGTCAAAAAAAATGTTCTCTTTTGCAAAGGAGCATAATCATTCTTCTACAATCGCATCAAAAAACATAAAAGATACGGCAATGAAGATTACATCGTAGGCGATGAGCAAATTTAACGGCGTGACGATTTGAGGAAGCCTTGCGTCATTAATAATGGCTCCGCTGGCAAGCGTGGAAGCGATTAATACGGGAATCGCCACAGGGAATAGCAAAATCGGAAGCAAAAGCTCGCGCGTGCGGGTTTGAACAGACATGGCGGAAAGCAACGTGCCGACGGAAATGTAGCCGATAGAGCCGAGCAACAGCACGGCGATAAATTCCCATTGAAAAATGCGCGTTTCGTTATAGAAAAACGCATATAAAGGAATTGTAATCGCTTCGACAATGAGCATAAAAACCAAATTGCTAATGGATTTGCCGAAAAAAATAGCCGACCTATCCACCGGCGCAAGCAAGAGACCGTCCATACAGCCTCTATCTTTTTCCACAGCCATCGAGCGGTTTAATCCAAGCGTGCCAGCGAAGGCAAACGTTGTCCACAAAACGCCGGCGGTCACTTTTTGACGAACGTCAATGTTCAAGTCTAAGGCAAAGTTGAAAATCAAAATTACCAAGATGGAGAACGTTAACATCGCGGTCAGCGCTTCGCGCGAGCGAAACTCGGCGGCGAGGTCTTTGTGGATGATGGCGAGCGTGGCTTTGATAAAAGACGGCTGACCAACGGCGGCGGAAGGCGGTCTGTTTTCTGCGGTCATTGCATCTATGGTTTTTTCATTCATTATATTAATTTCCCAAAGCCTGTTTGTAAAAATCTAAGACGTTGTTATTTTTCAAATCATTTTTATTTATAGAAGCGACGATTGCCCCGCGCGATAGCACGTCGAACCGCGTGGCAAGCGCTTCGGCGCGAATGAGGTCGTGCGAGGTCATCACCACGGTTCGCCCGTGCGAGGCGATTTCTTTCAATACTTTATCTAACATTTCGGAGGCGTCTTGGTCTAAGCCTGTGTAGGGTTCGTCAAATAAAAGCGCTTCTGGCTCGTGCAAAATGGCGCGCCCAATCGCCAAGCGCTGACTCATGCCGCGTGAAAACGTGCGCACTAAATCTTTGCGGCGGTTTTCTAAGCCGATGAGTTGTAAGACTTCGGTAATTCGTAATTGGGAATGAGGTATTCCATACATGCGGGCATAAAACTGTAAATTTTCTTCGGCGGTTAAATCGGGGTATAGCAAAGGCAAATGCGAAACCACGCCTAACTTTGCGCGCACCTGAGCCGCTTCATTTGGGAGCGAATGCCCAGCCACAACCACCTTGCCTGCGGTGGGGCGCGAGAGCGAAGATAAAATTCGTAACAGCGTTGTTTTGCCTGCGCCGTTTGGACCTAACAACGCCACAAATTCTCCGCGTTGGACTTCAAAGTCTAACTTGTGGAGGATGGTTTTTAACCCAAAGCGCTTGGTGAGTTTTTTAACTTCAATCATGGGTTCATGGTAATTCGTGGTTTGTAATTTGTAAAACGCTTTTACGCTTCACGCATTACGTTTCAACATCTCTTTTAATTCGGCTCTTCTCTTCTGATAGGCTTCATCGGAAATTTTTCCGTCTTTGTGTAAATCGTCTAAGGCGATGAGGGCGTCTAAAACTGTTTCAGCGTCGTCTTCTTCTTCGTCGCTCTCAATTTTATTTTTATCTCGCAAGTACATCCACACGCCGGCCACGATGAGCGCAAACCCTAGCGCGCCAATGCCAAGCGCCACGTTTGGGTTTTCAAGCAAATTGGCGTTTGAGGTTGTGCCTTTGGGTCTGCCTGAAATTGTAAATTCTAACGCGCTGCCTTTGGCGATTTGGCTGGCGGCGTAAACGTGAAAATTTGTGGTTTGAATGGTTTGCACGCCTTTATCTGCCAGCGCCAATCCTTCGGCGCTGACGCCTTCCGGCAATAGCAAAGTGACTTCTTGAATATCTAAAATAGCGGGTAACGAAAAGTCAATGTTGCGCGTTTTCGGCATTGAGGCGAAAGCAATTAATCCATAAGGCGTTTCGCTCGGCGGAATGGCAAACCCGTTCTCAGTCGGAACGAAAACCGCGCTCTCTTGTGTGGCTTCGTAGCCTAGCCCGCTGGCGCCGTTGGGGAAAGCGATAAACGGCACGGTTTCGTTATCTAAATTAATCACAATCGTTTTATCGCTGTGATTACTAAAGGTATAAACCGAAAATACTTGCACGGTATCTTCGCTTGCCATATCTAAGAAGATATCAAGCGATTCGATTTCTAAAGCGCTAAAGTCGTCTGTCGTTTCGTAAACGATTAAGGTTGGAATAGTGAGTTCGGTCGCTTCGGCTGGCACAACGGCGATTTGCGTTTGATAGTTCAAGCCGCCTAGCGAGAATTGCAACAAATAAATTTGACCTTCTTCTAACTCGCTGGTAAACCCATATTTACCGTCTTCATTTAGAGTTTTGCTTTCGTTGAAAAACTCAATCGTGCCGGCGTTAGGGTCGGCGCCGTGTTGAAAGCCGCGTAAGGTGATTTGTAAATCGGCGGGGAAAGTTTGCCCGCTGCGATTTTCAATTTGACCTGTGATGTTAAACGTCTGCGCTTCTTCTGCGGTTTCAGCCTGTTCGGTTGCCTTAGGCGTAGATTCCGCCTGCGCGGTTGATTCAGCCGTCACCGTAGGTTCTGAAGCGAATGTGAGCGTGCGGATGTATTTGGCAACGGCAAGGGCTTCTTCGTCTGAAAAATTATTTCCAAAAGAATCTTTGATTTGTTTCGCCAAATCCGCGTCTGAAATCGCCGACATGGTTTCTAAATCGGTAAATTGATTTTCGCAATTGGAACAGTTTTGCTCAAATAAAGTTTTGCCAAGTTCCAGTTGCGCTTCGGTGGTGTGAAGCGTAAAGGCATAAGTTACCACATCCCAGCGCTCTTGTTCGGTGAGGCTGAGGAACGGCGGCATGAAGCGTTCGATGTTGCCTTGCGTGACGACGGCATACCATTTTGCAGGCGAGGCTTGATTGGCGATTTCGGGCAAGCCAATAGGGATGACCGAAACGGGGAGTTGCTTGCCTTGCTCGCCGTCTCCTAACCCTGAAACGCCATGACAAGGCGCGCATTTTTCTTGATAAATGATTTTTCCGTTTTCAATATTGGGGTTATTAACTGGATACAAAGCCCCAAGCGTTGGGGCTGGCGTTGGCTGAAGTAAATTCGGCGGAGGGGTGACGTCTCTGGCAAGCGTGGTTGTGCAAGCCGAAATTGCCAGCGTGATGATTGATAAAAAAATTGCATAACTTAATTTCATTCATTCCTCTATTTGTGAACCGTAACTTTTGCGTATTACGAGAGCGCTTTTCCGCAAGACGAACAAAAATGGTCTGTGATTAAGACAGGCTTGCCGCAGTTTGGGCAAAAGCCCGCCGATTTCGTTTGCTTTTGCTTGCGGCGTTCTGCAAGCAAGGCTTCCAGTTCATCTTCTTGAATGGTAGCCGTTTCTCTTTTTGTAGGAGCGGCGTGGGCTTCCATTTCATCCAATTGACGCAAAATATGCGCGCCTTTTTGGAGCAAGGTTTGGCGTTGTTGGGGATAATCTTCGGCGGGAATTTTGCCGAGTTTGAAATCAAAATCCAGTTCTTGTAAAGACGCGATCACACGCTCGCGTTCCGCTTTTAATGCGGAAATTTCGTGCGTGTTTTCAATGTGCATAGTTTGCGCGCGCTCGGTAAACGGCGCGTATAAATATATGCCGACAATAATCAAAACAGCCAAAACGAGAAAGATAGAGCCTAGTTCCATTCAATACCCTTTTGTATTTTCTCATTCCCAACCCTTTTCCCTCTAAGAGAAGGCAATCGGATGCGCTCTCCAACAGGAGAGGGCTAGGGGAGAGTTTAATTTTTATTGTAACTTCTGCTCGATGATGGATTTTATTTCATCCAAAGAAAGAAACGGACCGACTTTTACATAATACAGCACGCCTTGTTGGTCTATGAAATACGTTTCAGGCACGCCGGTAATGCGAAACATTTGCGAGAGTTCGGTTCGCAAATCGGGACCATTGGGGTATGTAATTTGAAATTTTTTCAAATAGGTTCTCGCTTCGGGTTCAGTATCCACATAATCGGCGCCGAGGAAAATCACCTCGCCGTTATAAAATTTCCAAGCCTCTTCTAATTCGGCGGCTTCTTGCTCGCATGGTTTGCACCACGAAGCCCAAAAATTTAACACCACAATTTTGCCGGCAAAATCTGAAAGGCGCACTTCGCTTTTGCCTTCAAACTCATAACCGCTGAATAAGGTTAACGAAAAATCTGGAATTGTATCGCCTGGTTTGATAGAGCCTTGTTGTCTTTTGCTGAGTGTGCTTCCGACTAGCGCTAACAACCCCGCTAAGAACGCCCAAACGACAATTTGAACCCACAACGGCACGCTTTTTCTTTCAACTATTTCCGACATTAAACTTTAATTCCTCTTTTTCAATTCTTCTTCGATTTGTAAAACGTATTTATCGGCTGACGAACTGTCGCCTCTTTCTAAGGTTGAGGCTGATTCTGTTTTTTTCGGCTTCATCCACGCCTGAAAATTTTTGAAGAGCAAAATCGCTCCCAACAGAATGAACATTGGCGGAAGAACATACACCAGCCAATTTAATCCCGTACGCGGGGGTTCAGCCAACACTCTATCGCCATAATAATCTACAAAGTATTGTTCAATCTCTTCTTTTGTTTTGCCTTGCGCCAATTGCTCACGAATGACCTCTCTCCATTGTTTACAGGCTTCGGTAGGGCACACGTCTAACGGCGTATTTTCGCAAACGGGGCAGTATAACCCTTTAGCAATTTCATTAACCTCGTCGTCGGTTGGGATGTCGTCTTGCGCGTAGGCAAAATGAGCGGATGGAAAAACCGCGAAGCATATCACAAAGAATAACAGGAATTGATAACCAGCGCTTCGTTTTGTTTTTTGTTTCATCATATTTACTCTATCGTTTTCTACTTACTACTCGCCAATTCTCCAACCGCTACCCTTCTTTTTTCTTTCGCCGTTTCTATTTCCTTATCGGGCCAGGCGGCAAAGATAATGCCGAATAAAAATAGCAAAGACCCAATCCATAACCAATTAACCAGCGGGTTGACGTAAATTTTGAAAGTGGCGCCGAGTTGAGAGGCGGGTTGCCAATCTACCAGCAGAATGTATAAATCGTCTCTAAAGGTAGAGCGCTGACCGGGAATCGTCATAGTTTGTTCGGCGTCGTAGAAATAATCAATGCGCGGATACAACTGCCCAAGATAGATTCCGTTTTCGTAAATATCTAACACGGCGCGCGTGTAATTCACGTCGTCGCTGGGGACGTCCCACGAAGCCAGTTCACGATATTCCACTCGGTAGTTGGCGATGCTTAAAGATTCGCCCGCGGCGACTGTGCCTTGCGTTTCTTTTTGAAATAACTCAATGCCGAGAATGCCAATCGCCATCAGCGCCATGCTGATATGGATTATGTAACCGCCGTATCTGCGCCGGTTGCGCATCATTAAGTTTGATAGCGCCCTGAAGAAATTTTCATGATGCGTTTTTTGGCGGGCAAGCGCTCCGCGCCAAAACTCATGCAAGGTGGCGAATAAGGCGAAAGCGACGAGAAAGAACCCTATGAGAGCGTAAAGATTCTTTGTATATGTAAAAAACAGGACGACCGTTAGAACCATTGAAGCGAGCAACGATTTCCAAAGCGCTTTTCCAAGCGTTTGCCAGGTGGAATGTCCCCAAGCCGAAAACGGCGCAATTGCCATCAAAAATAGTAAACCGGCAAATAATGGCCCCGCCGCGCGTTCATAATATGGCGGACCAACGGTCACTTTTTGACCTGTGACTAATTCAGAAATGAGCGGATAAATTACGCCCCAAAAACAAACAATTAAAATAGCGATAAACAATAAATTGTTTAGTAAGAATAACGCCTCGCGCGAAAGCATAGATTTCATTTCGGTTTCGCTGCGTAAATCATTCCAACGCTTGATAAGCAAATACACAGAAGCGACGAATGTGAAGGTGACAAACCCCATAAAATATGGACCGATAGGGCTGTTTGCAAACGAATGCACAGACGATAAAACGCCAGAGCGCGTTAAGAACGTTCCGAAAATCACCAAAGCATAGGTTAAGATGATGAGAACCATGTTCCATTGCTTTAACATGCCGCGTTTTTCTTGAATCATCACCGAATGTAAAAAGGCTGTGCCTGTGAGCCACGGCATAAACGCCGCAATTTCAACAGGGTCCCAGCCCCAATATCCGCCCCAGCCTAAAACGTCGTATGCCCAGCGCCCGCCGAGGACTAACCCAAAAGATAAAAATAACCACGCCCATAACGACCAACGGCGCGTAATGCGCGTCCACCGGTCGTCGGTTCTGCCGGTGATTAATGCCGCAATGGCAAACGAATATGGAATGACATACGAAACAAAACCGAGATATAACATGGGCGGGTGAATAATCATGCCGGGGTGGCGAAGCAACGGGTTTAACCCGCGCCCGTTTTCAGGGGTAAACAGGGTGGCTTCTGCGGCGGGTTTGAACATGCTTTCCACCACGTTTCCCGCCACGAGCCAATATCGTGTAAATGGGTTTTCGTGAAAGATAATCATAAACAAGAAAAACGCCAATGTGACTGCCGAAACGACAATCACCCACGGCAGAAATTCAATGTCTCTATCCCACTTTCGTAATGTGACTAACGATGTAAACGCCGCCAACAGCCAAGACCAAAACAAAAGCGAGCCGGCTTGCCCGCCCCACCAGGCTGTGATTTTTAAGTAGGTCGGCATACTGCGGCTGGTCACTTCATAAACAAATGAAACTTCAAAATGATGATTGACCAGCAAATAAATTAAAACAAAAGAAGAAATTGTGATTAATGGAAAGGTGAGCGCTTGCGCCCGCCGTGCGCTTTCTAGTAAAGACGCGGAGTTTCTTCTAACGCCGAAAAAAGCGGCGCCGCCGCTATACACTGTGACCAAAAAACTAACGACTAAAACGCCATATCCAAATTCTGCAAACATAAAATACTTTCTGATAAAAGATTTATTTTTTTGACCGCAGACCGCCGTCTGCGGTCAAAATTGTATCGGCATATAAAATTATGGTTGATTTGTTTGCTCTGGCAGCGCCTCTTGATAGCGCGTGGGGCATTTCAACAATAATTCGGTGGCATGGAACACGCCGTTTTCGTCTAGCGAGCCAGCCATAATGGCTTGCGCTTCGGTGCGCAGTAAATCGGGCTTTACGCCGATGTAAACAATTTTCACGCGGTTGCGCGTTGGGTCATGCACGGCGTCGTATAAAACTTTTGCCAAACCGCCTTGTTCTTCAATTTCTTGAAAATCGGCTGGGGCGTGCGCCACTTCAAAAGTTAAAGTCAACGTGGCGGGGTCGTATTGAATTGTATCGCCAATCACCGCGCCCGTAATCCGAATGCTCTCTCCCACAATGGCGGGTCCTTCCGCCAACATTTCATCCACCGTCATAAAGCGTTCTGCGCTGGCAGTGGTGGATGAAAAAATCAAATACGCCACAGCGGCTAAAATCATAACGCCGCCGATAATAAATTTAGGTTTCATCTATTTCTCCAAAAAGATATTTCGTTCTTTATTTTACACGGCGAGATTAATTAAGGGTGAGTATGTTATAGTTAAAATATGATTGAACAAGCCCCGCCCCTTTCGCTCACCATTTCTTTGCTCTGTTTTTGCGGCGTGCTTTTGCTGATTATTGGCGTGCCGATTTTGGGCATCATCGTCCGCAAAGATGCAGGCAAGACGGATACAGAAGATAAGTTGTAGCCGCCCATTTGCAGTTTTTTAATAAGATTTTATGACGTGAACCTACCCAACGAGGCGTTTTGCTATTTGGCTTGAACGAAAAACTCCACCGCTTCTATTGCCCGACCTACGCTTGAGACTGAAAACCGAAACGGAGTCCACGCCCCAGCTTGTGCCGCTTCGCGGCTTTCCCAGCGCCGCACCCCAACCACAACGCCGTTTTGGTCATACGCCACTGCCGCAATCCATACTTCATTGGCAGGTTGCGCCGAATGCGCCTGTCCGCTCACGGTTGCATAATCTCCATATATTTCCGTCACGCTGTTGTTCAGCGTAATTGTGGCGTAGTTGTTTGAATTCCCTTGCACAGCGCTTAATAACTGTGCCTGCGGGTTTACCTTTTGGTTGACGTTTGGAAAATAAATATATGCCGGCAACGACGAATGAGCGGGGATAATATCTAATATGGTAAAAGCGGTTTCGCTGGCGATAACGGCGTTTGTTTCGTCTAACAAGGAAATTCGCGCCGAAACATTTTCAAGAATGTGATTGGTATTGTTATGAATCAAAGCGAAACAATGCGCCCCAGCGGATGAATCGGCGTAGCACACGGTTTGGGTGATGGGAACAGGCGCAGGCGTAGGGGTTGAAGCGGCGGCGAACAGGGCGGCAGGGTTTGGGATGATGAGCGTTTCGCCGACGGGCATAGCGTTTGGGTTCACTTCAGGGTTCGCCGCTCTTAAATCAGATATGGAGATATTAAACGCCTCGGCGATTTCGCTGAAGGTATCGCCTTGTTGCACAATGTAGAGCTGAGGCGTGCTGGTTGGCATGGGCGTGGTTTCAACAACGAGGACGTTTGGCGTGTTGGTGGGCGCCGGCGTGTCGGTAAGATATGGATTTAATGAAACATCTACTGAAGCGTTATCGGCAGTGGAGCAAGATGTAATCAAAAGCAACGCTAAGAATAACTTTTTTTGCATGAGATGATTATAATTGGAGAAATTTATCGGAGGAACAATGCAATATCGTCATTTAGGTAAAACAGGCATTCGAGTGAGCGAGTTATCGTTTGGTTCGTGGGTTACGTTTCATAACCAAGCCGATGTGAAATTGGCGGTGGATATGATGGCGGCGGCATACGAACATGGCGTGAACTTTTTTGATAACGCTGAAGCATACGCGGGGGGGAAATCGGAAGAGGTGATGGGCAAAGCGCTGAAAGAATTAAAATGGCGGCGCGGCAGTTATTTAGTTTCTACAAAAATATATTGGGGCTTGCATGATAACGTCAACGAAAAGAATACGTTGAATCGGAAGCGTTTGATTGAAGGCATTAACGGTTCGTTGGAAAGGCTACAATTAGATTATGTGGATTTGATTTACTGTCACCGTCCCGATTCGACTACGCCGATTGAAGAAACGGTGTGGGCGATGCACAATATCATTGAATGGGGCAAAGCCTTGTATTGGGGAACGTCGGAATGGGCGGCTTCGGAAATTGTGGAAGCGATTCATATTGCCGAGAAACATCATTTGCATAAACCTGTGGTGGAACAACCGCAATACAATATGTTTGAGCGAAAACGGTTGGAGGGCGATTACGTTCGTTTTTATAAAGAATACGGTTACGGCACAACCACTTGGAGTCCGTTGGCTTCTGGTTTGCTTTCGGGCAAATATAAAAGCGGAATTCCGAGCGATAGCCGCGCCGCGCTGAAAAATTATGATTGGCTTAAAGAAAGGATGACGGATAAAGCCCGCCTGGCAAAAGTCGCCGCGCTTGAACCGCTCGCTGAAGAATTAGGTTGCACGCTTTCGCAATTGGCGCTGGCGTGGTGTTTGAAGAATCCGTTTGTGAACACGGTGATTACGGGCGCAAGCAAAGTGGAGCAAGTGCATGAGAACATGAAAGCCTCAGACGTTGCGCCGAAACTTACGCAAGAAATGATGGATAAAATTGACGCGATTTTTGAAGTGAAAAAAGACGAAGACGATGATTAAGCGTATAAAACGCCGAGTTCCTAAAGAGCTCGGCGTTTTTGCTTGGTTATACCTTCACAAAGTGATTTTCTTCCACGCTTTGCCATGTTTCGGCGTGGCGTTTCATGTATTTTGCTAAGAGCGGGTGAACGCGCGAAATTTCTTCGTAAATTTTTTGCGCCACACGGCGGATGGAAAAATGCGCGTTGGCGGCGCTGCGTAACTGACAAAAGGCAAAGGCTTCTCTTAAGTTGAATTGCGCCAATACGCGCCGGTTAAACCCGTTGGGGACAATGTATTGGGCGACATCGGGATTAAATAGATATAACTTTTCGTACATTTGATTTGCCGTTTCCATTGCCGCTTCATATTTTGAGGTGAAGCCCGCTTCGGCGATGAGGCTGGGGGTTGTATATCCTAGCCTTGCGGTTAATCGTTGCGGCGTTTGGGTCATCATTCTATGGCGCTTAAATTCGGCGTATGCGCCTTGGTCCATCACTAAATCAAATGTGTAATTGCAATATTCTAATTCTCTTAATGGCACGTCAAACTTTTCAAGCCTGCCGAGCAACGTGTGGGCAAGGGCTTCTTTTTGATTGGACGATTTGACGTAATTCAAAGCGTCTTCATAACTCATTTCGCCAAAGCGATATAATGCCGCCGCTAAAACTTTGTTTTCGCCATCTTGGTCGTATTCAATTAAAGCGCACCACTCATCTTTTTTTACTTTCCAATCTCCAATCTTTAATTCTCTAATCTCTCTCGTGGTCTCAATCATATATGGGTTTGCATCCGCATATTTGACTAATGTGGGCGTTTCTGCTTTTGAAACTTCTTTTACTTTTTCGCCAATCTGACGAACTTCTTCTAGCGGGTGCGAGAGCATTTTGCGAATTGTGTTTTCAATCACGCGGGCGTTGGCGGTCATGCCGACGTTGGCGTTGGCGGCGGCGGGGAGTAAGAAGCGGCATCTATCTACATATTGTGAGCGAATGCGCCTGTCATACGCTTCGTCCGATTCGTTTTCTTTGCGCGGGACTCTGCTCATGATGAGATTCTTAACGGGCTCCAGCGATTCGGCATAAGTCAAGAATAAGAGGCGGACGGTTTTTATAAATTCTTCACGCAGCGGGTGATGATTGAGTTCGGGCGGAATTGTAAAATCGTCTTGTCCCCATTTTTGGTAGCGGGTTGATTTTTCGGTGTATGAGGCGAGGCGGTTACCTTCAATCGCTTCGATGGCGACGCGCGAAACATTTTCAAAGGCAATGTGTAAAACGGCGTGTTCGGCAACCGAAGCGTGACCGTAGCCGACGACCCATTTTTCGTGAAATTGAGCGGATTTTTCATCGCTGAGTTCGGCGGCAATTTCACGAAACGATTCGGGCGCGCGGGATGTTTTGGCAAAGGCGACCGCTATTGTTTCTGGGCTGAGCGCTCGCGGAGATAATAAGTAGATGTCTCTTTCGGGCATGTGATGTTCCTTTTGTTGAAAATATCTTTTTGGCGATAAACCGCTGACGGCTGGTTGTGGTTTGCAGTCGGCGGTTTTTATAAAAAAGCCACCAACAAATTTTGCTGATGGCTTCAATGTTTATCCAAAACCTTTCATTTGTCTGCCGCCTAGCAGGTGCAAGTGAATGTGAAACACCGTTTGCCCGCCTTCGGCGTTGGTGTTCATGGTGAGGCGGTAGCCGCGTTCGGCAATGCCTTCTTGTTTGGCGAGGTCTTTTGCCACAGTAAATAAATGACCGATGAGCGGTTCGTCTTTGGCGCTTAGGAAATTTGCCGAGTCAATATGTTTGTTTGGCACAATGAGAATATGCGTCGGGGCGGCGGGGTTGATGTCTCGAAATGCGGTGACGAGTTCGTCTTTATAAACGTTTTTGCTGGGGATTTCACCCGCGATGATTTTGCAAAAGATACAATCAGCCATGTGAGGTCTCCTGCTATTTTTTACCACAAAGTTTTACAAAGGTACACGAATTCTCTAATTCTCTAATTCTCTAATTCTCTAATTCTCTAACCTTTCTCTATGGGCTTGGAATCGGCGGATATTCGGGCTCGCAGACGTTTTCATAATATGTAAATTCGGCTTGTTTGTTTTGTTGAGCGTATGCCGCTGCGTCTTTTCCGATGATTCGCACTGTGTCAATTGCCATCAAGGCTTCTTGCGGAGAATATGTCGGCAGGGTCATGGGCGGGTCGTTTATCATTCCTTCGGGGATAAAGTTGGGCCTTTGCGGGTCAAAGGTATCGGCTAAGGGAATCCAGTTGTATAGGATGGGTCCGCGAGTGTTTAAGGTAAACCCTAATTTAAAGCGCAGTTGACGCGCGGCTTCTACTGGGCGAAACCCAAAACCGCCGTTGGGCCAAATGATTGCCAATGGGTTTTTTCCGTAGATGGTTTCAAACCCAGCCCATGAACCTTGTAACTCACGCGCAATGACATTTTTTGCCGATTCGTCGGAGAGCCGCGCCGTTTCAAATACGCCTTGCGCTTGATGGTCAACAAAGCCTTCGCGTTCTAAGGCGATATTTTCTTCAATCAATTTGGCGGGCGTTTCGGGGGCGCTGACCCAACCGTTGACGATTGTCCATTTCCATGTATCCCATGCTTCTCCAAACACGGCGTAAAAATATTCTTCGTCATGATTGCCGTCTTGAATGAGATATACCGACCGTTCGGGGATTTTGGCGTTTCTTTCTACAAACCCTTGTAGTTGTTCGGTGTTTATCGCTTCAAATCCCTGACCTTGCAGTTGATTCATTAACTCTTGAACTTCAATTAAGGGGATGCTGTTTGGAAGTTCGGCGGTTCCGCGGTTTACGTTTCGGAATCGAATCGCCATCACCACCGTGCCGGGCGCGGCGTTTAATGGATTCCATTTGTTTCTTAAGTAGCGGCAAGTTTCTTGATAGGTGTGCGGCGTATCGAGCGGATTCAATAACGAAGTTTGAAAGATTGCTGGCAAATAGGGTTGCGTCGCTTCGGGAACGCTCGTTTCTTGCGCATTTTGCTCAATCGCTGGCTGTAATTGACAGGAAATTAAAACGCTTACGATGGCAAGCAAAGGAAAAAGCCGCAGCGCAAATTGTGAAATGGGTATATGTTGTTTATTCATTGATTTTGACGCGCGCCTTACGGAATCGCTCCATAAGTTTGGGCGCAGACTATATCATAATATTCCAGTTCAATGGCTTTGTTTTGTTCGGCGTAGGCTTTGGCTTCTTCGCCTATGGCGCGCACGGTGTCAATATTTTCTCTGGCGTAAATATCCATGTAGCGCGGTATGGTCATTAATGGGTTGCCGGCGGGCGTTTCGGGAATTGCCAGCGGGTTCGAGGCGTTAAACGTATCCGCTTGTGGAATCCAGTTATACATGACGGGACCTCGCGGGTTTACGGTGAAGCCGAGTTTATACCCCAGTTGTAAGCCAATTTCTACGGCTCGTTTAGAGAACCCGCCCCCGGGCCAAATATAAGCGATGGGCGTTTTGTTGAAATATTTTTGAAACGTGCCAATGACGCCGTTCATTTCGGACATAATAAATTCATCGGTAGAACTATCGCTAATAGGGATATTGTGAATGTACCCATGCGCTTGATAATCCATCCAACCTTCGGCGGAGAGGGCGGCGTTTTCTGCCCACAGGTCGGGGCGTTCGTCTAAGCCGATGTAAGCGTTCACAAATTGCCAGCCCCAATCTTCGTAGTAGTCTCTGAAGTGGTCGTTGTATTTGGAGGCGTTGGCGCGGTCGTCAATGATAAATAGAAAAGACCGTTCGGGAATTTTGGCGTTGTCGTACATAAAGTCTGCCATTTGTTGCATGTTGATTGCCGTAAACCCCGCTTCGTGTAAATCGTTCATGAGTTTTTTCAAATCTTGCGAAGAGATGGTGGTGGTGGCTGGGTTTGATACGGCGGCGTCTTTATCAATGCGGTGCGACATAATGACCATGACCACAGTGCCTGGGGTGGATTTGGTTGAGTCCCATTTGTTTTTGATATATTGACAAGCGTCGGCGACATAATTTCTTGGCGGGCTTTCGGGGCTGATTAATCCAGTCTGAAATATGGCGGGTAATGCGGGCGGCGTTCTTGGGGCGGTGGCGGTGGGAACAGGCGTTTCGCTCGGGGCAGGGGTTGGCGTAGGTTGGCTGATTTGGGCAAAGGCGGTTTCGATGGCGGCTGTCATGGCGAGGTTAGGGTCTTGCGTTGCGGCTTGGGGCGAGCAAGAGGTCAAAACAACGGCAAGCAGGCAGAGGTTAAGAAAGAAGCGTGACATACGGTTGAGCGTGGTGAATGGGTCGTTTTTCATAAAATTTATTCTACTCGAAAATAAAAAACGCCCCGCAGGGTTTATTGCATATCGTTGTTTTTTATGCAAACTCGCAGGGCGGTGTTAGAAGACCTGAGACCTGAGACCTTAGACTTGAGACTTGAGACCTTAGACCTATTCGTCCGATTTTCCCGAAATAAAATCTTCCACTTTTTGGTGCGCTATTTCATCTTTGAATTGTTTGGGCGGGGTTTTGAAGAAGTAGGAGGATGGACCGATAATCGGACCAGCCAGTTCTCTATCAAGCGCTATTTTGGCGCAACGCACGGCGTCTATCATCACGCCGGCGGAGTTGGGGCTATCCCACACTTCAAGTTTTAGTTCGAGGTTGAGCGGCACGTTGCCAAAGGTGGTGCCTTCCATGCGGATGTAGCACCATTTGCGGTCGGTGAGCCAAGGGACATGGTCGCTGGGACCGACATGCACGTCGTTTGGATTCATTTCGTATGGAATCATGCTGGTGACGGCGTTTGTTTTTGAAATCTTTTTTGATTCAAGCCGTTCACGTTCGAGCATGTTTAAGAAGTCGGTGTTGCCGCCGAAGTTGAGTTGATAGGTTCGGTCAATCTTTACGCCTCTATCTACAAACAAACTTGTGAGGACGCGGTGAACAATCGTTGCGCCCACTTGGCTTTTAATATCGTCGCCGAGGATGGGCAAGCCTGCGTCGGCAAAGCGTTTGCCCCAATATTCAGAAGAGGCGATGAAAACAGGGATGCCATTGACAAAGGCGCATCCCGCTTCAATCACTTGTTCCACATACCATTTCGTCGCCATTTCTGAACCGACGGGTAAAAAGTTGATGACAACGTCGGTGTGGGTTTCGCGCAATAATTTGACAATATCGGCTGTGGAGCCTGGCGCTTTTTGAATCATGCCGCTGAGGTATTTCCCCAATCCGTCGTGCGTCATGCCGCGCACAACGGGCGCATTGAGTTTGGGAACGTCTGCAAATTTATAGGTGTTATTGGGTTCGGCAAAAATCGCTTCGGATAGGTCTTTGCCGACTTTGGTCGCGTTCACGTCAATTCCGAGCGTAAACTCAATATCTTTGATGTGATAATCGCCGAGTTTGGGGTGCATAATGCCCGGAATGACATCTTCGTTTTTTGCGTTTTTGTAAAATTGCACGCCCTGCACAAGCGATGAAGCGCAATTCCCCACGCCAATAATCGCCACGCGAACTTTTTTATTTGCCATGAATTATTCTCCTTAGAGTTTTTATTAAGTAGGGGCGACCCTACAAATTTTTGTTATTTCATTGTAAGGTTAATTACAACTTCCTTAAATCCAGTTTCTTTGCGATAATTCAGATACAACCGTAAAGTATAATCTTACTTACTTAGAAATGAACACGCTTCGCTCTAACGTTTCTACCCGCTTGCTGGAATTGACGCGCAGTCTCAGTTCAATCCATGAATTGGAGGCGTATTTACACGCGTTGCTTTCCGCCGCCAAAGAATTGACCAATAGCGCCAGCGCTTCGCTTTTAGAATACGACGAAACCGCCAAAGAATTTTTTTTCAAGTCTATGCTTTGGTTTCAGGGCGAGCAAGTGCGCTCTGCCAGAGTGCCAGTGCAAGGGAGCGTGGCTGGCTGGGTGTTTTTGTACGGCAAGCCTGTCGTCATTGACGATGTTTCCACAGACAAGCGTCATTATAAAAAAATAGACGAACTGGCTGGTTTTACCACAAAATCAATCTTAGGCGTGCCGGTGGTTGTGGGCGAAAAAACAATCGCTGTTTTAGAGGTTTTCAACAAATTTGAACCTTATACCAGCGAAGACGTTTGGATTGCCGAAACCATCTCCGCTTTAATTGCCGCTTCTTTGCAAACCGACTCGCTGAGCAAAGAACTTCAATCTATCCAAGACGAAGCGCGCGAACTCGAGCAAATGAAAAACGAATTTATTGCCATCGCCTCGCATGAACTCCGCACGCCGCTGGGTTTAATTTTAGGTCACGCTACGTTTCTAAAAGAGTTATTGAACGAAGCGGACTATCAAGAACAAGTGGATACAATTATCCGCAACGCCGCGAAATTGAAAGAAATTATAGAAAACCTAACCAGCGTAGATAATTACGAATCGGGCGGCGCGATTTTGAAATCGCGCAAAGTTTCTATTAGCAAAATTATTGAAGACGTGGCTATTTCGTTTAGCGATATGGCAAAGAAAAAAAATATTACCTTAAAAACCGATACCCAACCCACGCAAGAATTACTGGTAGATATTGACGGCGGAAAAATCGCCATTGTATTAAGTAACTTGGTGAAAAACGCGCTGACTTTTACAAACGAAAACGGCGAAGTGACCATTCGCGGCGAACAACATCCTGAATACGTCAAAGTCACCGTGCAAGATAACGGCATTGGCATTCCCGCTTCCGATTTGAATCGCGTCTTCGACCGTTTCTACCAAGTCGAGTCGCATCTCACGCGCAAACATGGCGGCATGGGCTTGGGCTTATCCGTCGCTAAAGTGATGGTAGAAATGCACGGCGGGCGCATTTGGGCAGAAAGCAAAGAAGGCGAAGGAAGTATATTTTCATTTCTCTTACCTGTACGAAAAACACAACCGCTTCCGCAAACGCCGTTTAAAAATTAGTGAAATGTCATCATTGCAAGACGCGCTCTTGTTCTTTGCGTCGAAGCGCTCTCAAAATTTACAAAAGGGGATTATTCTTTGATAAACTATCCCTTCAAAAGGATAGAACATGACCCAACGCCTCAACCAACAATTCGACCTGATTCGCCAATCCGCAACCGTAGCAATGGGCGACAGAATCCTCGCGCTCAAAGCCAGCGGAAAAAATATCATCGCCTTACAAACCGGCGACCCCGATTTTGGAACGCCGCCCGCGATTGTTGACGTGGCTTTCAAAGCCATGCAAAGCGGATTAACTCATTACGGTCCATCTCGCGGCACACCCGAATTAAGAAAAGCAGTGGCTGTAAAATTAGCCCGCGATGAAGGCGTAGAATATCACCCCGAAACCGAAATCTTAATTACGCATGGCGGCATTCATGCTTATTATTTAGCCATGCAATCTATTTTGAACCCAGGCGATGACGTATTAATTCCAGACCCAACTTGGGCGACCCATGCCAACATGGCGGTTATGCTAAGAGGAAACGTCATCCGAGTCCCTGCCCCCGCAGAAAACTCATTTATCCCGTATTTTGAAGCGTGGGAAAAAGCCTTAACCCCCAACGCAAAAGCCATTGTATTAAATTATCCATCGAACCCAACAGGCATGTTTCCATCAAAACAATATTTGCAAAAATTACAAGATTTTGCAAAAGCGAATAACTTGTGGGTTGTAGTAGATGAAGTGTACGGTAGTTTGTATTACGATGAAAAACCGACTTCAGCCGCCGCCATTGAGGGCGCAAAAGAAAGAACGTTGTTAATCAACAGTTTATCAAAATCATACGCGATGACCGGGTGGCGCGTGGGCTACCTTGCCGCGCCGCAAGCGGTAATTGAAAATGCAATCAAAGCGGGGCAAAATTCCATCACTTGCGTAGCGCCGTTTATTCAAAAAGCCGCCGCCTTTGCATTGACGGATTCAGCCATTCAAGCGGAAACCGCCAACATGCGCGCCGCTTATAAAAAACGCAGAGATTTAGTCATTCGTTTATCGCGCGAATTGGAATGTGAAAAAGTAAAAATCATTGAGCCAAAAGGCGCATTTTATTTTTTCTTAGATATGCGCGCTTTGAATATGCCTTCGGTTGAAATGTGCGAAAAGATTTTAGAAGAATATGGCGTGGGGCTTGTGCCTGGCTCTGCATTTGGCGAAGAAGGCGAAGGGTTTATTCGCATGTGCATCGCCGCATCGGAGGCGGATGTGGAAGCGGGCTTTCGCAAAATTGTTGAATGGGCTGAGAAGCAATCATGAAAGTTGCATTTCAAGGCGAACATGGCGCTTATAGCGAACAAGCGATTTTTGAATATTTTGGCAGGGATGTAGAAACGATTCCATGCGAGTCGTTTGACGCATTGTTTGACGCAGTCGCTTCAAAAAACGGGGATGCAGGTTTCGCTCCGATTGAAAATTCACTCGCGGGAAGCATTCACCAAAATTATGATTTGTTGCTTCGTCATAACTTACATATTGTTGGAGAATATCTTTTGCGCGTAAGGCATTGCTTAATCGCATTGCCCGATGTGAAAAAAGAAGATATAAAAAAAGCAATCAGTCATCCGCAGGCGTTGGGGCAATGCGCAAATTATTTAAGAAATTTAGGAATTAAACCTGAACCCGTTTATGACACGGCGGGAAGCGTGAAAATGTTAAAAGAATCTGGCGCGCGCGACACCGCGGCGATTGCATCTAAACGCGCGGCTGAGTTATATGGAATGCAAATTATAGAAGAGGGGATTGAAGATAATACGGAAAACTTCACGCGTTTCTTATGTTTAGGTACAGAACCAATTGTCCCGAAGGAAGAGGCGAAAACGTCTATCGTGTTTACGTTGAAAAATCAGCCGGGCTCATTATTCAAAGCGATGAGCGTCTTTGCATTGCGTGATATTGATTTGACCAAAATTGAATCGCGCCCGTTGCAAGGCAAGCCGTGGGAATATCTTTTTTATATTGATTTCATCGGCTCAACGGAAGACGCTGTGATAAAGCGCGCTTTGGAGCATTTGGGAGAATATGCGCTGATGTTGCGTGTGCTGGGGTCGTATCCGCGTTTCAAGGAATAATGATAAGCGCCGCCTGCCACTCAGGCGGTGTTTTTTGTTGTTGACTAAACAGAAAATATGTTCTAAAATAAAATTGAATTTGTTTTATATGCCAGCAAAACCAGCCCATCAATAATATAAAGAGACGAGTATGAACCAATATCTTGCTTTATTGCGCGGCATTAATGTCGGCGGTAAAAATATAATCAAAATGGCAGATTTGAAATCCGCTTTTGAGGCGATGGGCTTGCTCAATGTCATTACCTATATTCAAAGCGGAAATGTTTTGTTTCAGTCTGACGAAAAAGATAAAAAGATTTTGACGGACAAAATCGAAAAAGGGCTTTCTAAAACATTTAAGTATGAAGCAAAACTTGTGATTGTTTCATATAAAGAGTTAAAAGAAATTATCAATGAAGCGCCGCGCGGGTTTGGCAAAGAGCCTGATACATTTCGTTATGATGTGATTTTCTTGAAAGAACCATTAACGTCAAAAGAAGCGATTAAAAATGTCAGTGTAAAAGAAGGCGTAGATTCTGCTCATGCGGGAAAACGCGCTTTGTATTTTTCCCGCCTCATTGAAAAAGCCGCCTCGAGCCGTTTGACGAAAATCATTGGCTTGCCTGTGTACCAGAACATGACCATTCGAAATTGGAATACAACGACTAAACTTTTGGCAATGATGGAAAAGGAGTAATGATGGCAAAGACAAACTTTCAATCTATTGATGAATACATTGCGGCTTGTCCCGAACAATCTCAAAAGTATGTGCAGAAGATTCGTGAAATTGTAAAGTCTGTTGCGCCCAAAGCAAAAGAAAAGATTAGTTATCAGATTGCCTGCTTTGAATTGAACGGAAAGAACCTAATCTATTTTGCAGGTTGGAAGGCGCATGTTTCGATGTATCCAATCCCTGCGGGGACGAAAGAATTTACAAAAGAAATATCGAAATACGCCGACGGCAAAGGCACAATCAAATTTATGTTGGATAAACCGTTGCCAATCAAGTTGATTCGGCAGGTTGTGAAGTTTCGTGTAATTGATAATTTGAGAAATGAAAAGAAGACCGCAGACCGCAGACGCTAGACAGTGAAATACGGTCGGCGGTCTATCTTCTGCCGTCAAACAAAAAAGGAGAAAACCAAATGAGTAAAATCACCCCGTTTTTATGGTTCGATACGCAGGCGGAAGAGGCGATGAATTTTTATGTTTCGCTCTTCAAAAATTCAAAAGTGCATGGAGTTTCAAAAGGACCCGATGGCAAAGTCTTTTCCGTTTCGTTTGAATTAGACGGTCAAAAGTTTCATGGCTTGAACGCTGGACCTCAATTCAAATTTAATGAGGCGATTTCTATGTATGTGGATTGTAAAGACCAAGCGGAAGTGGATTATTTTTGGAATGCGCTCACTGCCGATGGGGGAGAAGAGTCCATGTGCGGCTGGTGCAAAGATAAGTTTGGGTTGTGGTGGCAGATTATCCCGAAGCAATTAGGCGAGTTGATGGGCGACCCGAATCCAGCCAAAGCGCACAACGTCACACAGGCGATGCTTCAAATGAAGAAAATCATCGTGGCTGATTTGCAAAAAGCGTATGAGGCTGGTTAACTACATAAAGGAATATAATAGACCTTATCTACAGAAGCGGCTAAAAGGTTGCTGTTTAACTTTTGATTGGCTCAAAAAACCTTCGGGACGTTTAATCTCATTAGCATGACAGTAGAAATTTCAATCAAACGGAGAAATATTAAATGGGAACTTGCCTTGGTGTGATATTGGTCTTGAGTACGTTTTATAATATTTATCGCGGAGAAATTACAGTTTCTTACTCCAGCGCTGAAAGCGAACTAGCAAAAAATGTTTCTCAGCGCCCGTGGTATTACGTTAGCCGCGCCGAAAGACCAGTTTATTTTTGGGTATTGGTGGCAGGCGAGTTTTTAGTGGCTTTGATTTTATTTTCAGGCGTGCTTGGGTTCTAAGAAAAATAAATTTTGTCTGTAATTAATGAGGTTTTTATGAGCCCAAAGAAAGTTACCGAAAAAACTAAGGTATGGTCGGAGGAAGAAAAAGCCGCCATGCGAGAACGCGCCAAAGAGATGAAAGCCGAAGCGCGCGCCAGCAAGAATCGAGAAGAAGGCGAAAAAACGCTGCTGGCGGCAATTGCCAAAATGAAAGAGCCTGACCGTTCGATGGCGAAGCGAATCCATGAAATCGTCAAAGCCGCCGCGCCAGAATTGATGCCCAAAACTTGGTATGGCATGCCCGCCTATGCCGATAAAGACGGCAAGGTGATTTGTTTCTTTCAAGCCGCGAGTAAATTTAATGTGCGATACGCAACCTTCGGTTTTCAACCTGACGCAAAACTAGACGACGGCAATATGTGGGCGGCGTCGTTTGCATTGATAAAGTTGACGCCCGCCGAAGAAGCGAAAATCGCTTCGCTGGTGAAAAAAGCGGTGAGTTAAGAAACGTCCCGAAGGTTCAGATAAAAACAAACCCTCGGGACGTTTTTCATAAATTTTCCCCTCTTGACATTCACATAACGGAAACGCTTATATATTATGAGTAAGCCCGCGGGCGGGTTCTGGGAACTTTTTCAAATATTTCGCGTTAAGTTTCTCGGCTTTTGGCAAAACTATGCTTTCTACATATTTTGCCTTGACCAATTAGAACTTATGTTCTATAATTATAATTCCCTTAGCGCCACTGGAGATAATATGCCAACAAAACTTTCAATTACCAAACTTCGTAAAACGTTCAACCATGTCGTCACCCCAAAAGACGCCGACTACGATAAAGCGCGCACGGTTATGCCTGGCGGCGTCAACCGTCACCCCGCTGTTATTATCAAAGCCGCAAACGCAAATGAAATAGCGAAAGTCATCTCGCTTGCGAAAGAAACGGGGCTTGAACTCGCCGTCCGCAGCGGCGGACATAGCGCTTATAGCGTCACAGAAGGCGGTATCGTTTTAGACCTTTCATTGATGAAAAATCTTGAAATTGACGCGAACGAAAAAACCGCTTGGGCAGAGACGGGGCTGACCGCTATTGAGTACACCAGCGCGACCATGATACATGGGCTTGCCACAGGCTTTGGCGATACAGGCTCGGTAGGCATTGGCGGCATCACGCTTGGCGGCGGGGTGGGGTATCTCGTCCGCAAGCATGGATTGACGATTGATAATGTCCTCGCCGCAGAAATTGTCACCGCCGATGGAAGCATCTTACAAATTGATGAAATAAATCACCCCGATTTATTTTGGGCGATTCGCGGCGGCGGCGGAAACTTTGGCGTTGTTACAAAATTCAAATTTCAATTGCATGATGTGAGCCAAGCCTATGGCGGGATGTTAATTCTGCCCGCCACAGCGGAGACAATCGCTTCTTTCTTAAGGGAAGCGGCTTCTGCTCCCGAAGCGCTATCTACCATTGCAAATGTGATGACCGCTCCTCCAATGCCGTTTTTGGCAGAAGAACATCACGGCAAAATCATTATTCTAGCCATGATGTGTTACGCAGGCGACGCCTCCGAAGGCGAAAAAGCGCTGCAGCCATTCCGCAACATTGCGCCGCCTCTGGCTGACATGCTTCACCCAATGAGTTATACTGAACTGTTTCCGCCCGACGACGCCGACTATCACCCAATTGCCGCAGGACGAACCATGTTTTTAGACGATGTGGATGAAACGGTCGCTCAAACCATTTTGAATCATCTCAACAAAGCCACAGGCATGATGTCTGTCGCTCAATTAAGGGTCTTAGGCGGAGCGATGGCTCGCGTGCCAGAAGATGCGACGGCTTACGCTCATCGTCAATCCAAAATCATGGCGAACCTCGCTGTGTTGTATCAAGATGTGAACGACAAACCCATCCATGAAAAATGGGTAGATGAATTTCAGAACGCCATTCAACAAAGCGATAAAGGCGCGTACGTCAACTTCATCAATACGGTCGGCGAAAGCGAACTCAACGCGGCGTACCCAAGCGCAACTTTAGAAAGGCTGCGTCAAGTCAAAGCGAAATACGACCCTGAGAATCTGTTTAGGATGAATCAAAATATCAAGCCGTAATATTGTTATTTCATCCTCCATAACCGCCCCAAAGGTTTTTTGGCAAATCAAAGGATAACTATCTATCAGCCTGCGGGATGTTTTTCGTAATTTCGAGACACTTCTCTAACGCTCAGGGTGACACAATGGAAAGGAAACCATGACCCAAGAATATATTGAAATTAAGAACGCGCGTGAGAACAACTTAAAAAACGTCTCTTTGAAAATTCCAAAAAGAAAAATAACCATCTTCACGGGCGTTTCTGGTTCGGGAAAATCGTCCATTGTGTTTGATACGATTGCCGCCGAATCGCAACGACTGCTGAACGAAAACTTCAGCATGTTTGTTCGCAACTTTTTGCCGAAATACCCCCAGCCCGA
>DAOTZE010000018.1:0-3899 GCA_034434495.1 Anaerolineales bacterium | reverse complement strand
CCGCCTCCCACGCCCGTTGACCTTCCCCCTCCTCCAGCCACCGCTTCTCCTCCTCATCCACATACCCCAGCGGCGCATACGGCGCGACGGGAACAATCCTCCCCATCTCCTCCTCCGCGGCAGCGAGGTTGGTGTATTTCTCTTTCGCATTTTGCGCCGCTTGGGCAACGCGCCAATTCCGCATCTTCAACTGCTCCATCATCGCTATTCTACCCGCTTCCACCGCCGCATTTTTCGCTTCCGCTTCGGCGGTCACTTCGGCGGCGTTGCGGCGGGCGGCTTCACCATATTCGATAAAATATCTTTACAAGATTTATACGATTATTTTTGATATGCCTTTTCTCACCCAATAACCTACTGCAAATGCAATAACTAACCCGCATACCAAACCTAACATTGCGCCATAAAACTGGCTGACATACACATTTACCAACCCGCCTGCCCAACTGCCTAGCAGTATCGCCAGCAAAAGCGTAATAACAAAAATGCCCAATTCCCGAAAGATGTTTTTATAAGCGTTTGGTTTGCCTTTGTGTTTTTGGATAATGCTGTGTACCGCGAAGGCAAGGCTAACCAATAAAGCAAGAGCGCCAAGCGTAAGTGTGAAATTGGGGTAGAGAAGGATTGAGGCTAGAACCAAGAGGAATAAAAAGGGAGAGATAAAGTAAAGTGTTTTTTTCATTGTTAAGCCTCATTCATTTGGAAAATTACCGGTAAATATTTTGGATGAACAGATAAATCTTTTCGTTATATGGAATAAAGTAAAATGTTCCAGTGTTTGTTATCTGCAATTAAATTCTGCTTTTAATATTTCTACACTTACAATTATCAAGGGCAAATAGCTCTTTCGCATTTATCCACACGGCTTCTTATTTTGTATTGCCTATCACTTACATTTACGTCAACATCCAAATTAAAGTATAAATCATCTGTAAACCACCAATAATCGACTTTCCAATATTCATCTCGAAAATCCGATATAAAAACATAACAGCCATCATTCGAAAGTTTCTGCCTCGTCTCTCTTCCAATGGCTTGCTCAGCAATCTGCAATGCATCTTCTGCCGTCAAGTTGCTTTCAATAACTTTGGATGGCGTATATCCGGCAAATACTCCATACCGTCCTCTACCATACATCAAAATCTCCTCCAACGGACGTATGTCCACCACAATCCCATCATACTCTCCATTCGATGCACGCTTGAATAACCTGATTTCCGCTGAATCAAACCCGCGCATGTCATCGCGGCAGTCATAGTTTCGAAAGTCTGCGCTATACACGTGCCAGCCATCTTCCATGGTTTCGCCTGTCCGATAGAAAAGGAGGGCATTTGCAATTTTCATATAATCCTCCTGCGTCCATAAAAATGACCCTGAAGGATGTATGTCTGGAAAAACCGTCAGTTCAACATCCAGCAAACGAAATGTGTTTTCAATATTTCCCTTGTCTATATCTGTAAGAATAGAGTCGGGGCTTATTTTATAGTAAACACCTGGGAAGAGATCCGAGAGAGAATCTGGACGTGGGTCAAACGGGTCATAAAAACGCGAGGTAATCCACAGAGACGCACAACATATTAAAGTCGAGAGCGCAAGAACCAGCAATACTTTCTTTATCCATGGTCGCATCTTATTTCTCCTCCTGTTTCGTCTGCTCCGAGGTGTTCATAAGTTCTTCGATTCTTTGAATATCAAGCCCGTCGGGAAAAGGATACCCCTGGCTTTCCAGCGCCCGCATCTCTTGATAGTACATTTCCAGCGAAAACTCCGTGTCAAAATCCTTCCCTCCTTCTCCCGTTTTTATCCATTGCCATGCTTCTAGATACGCTCGTTCCAGCCATGGTTTTTCTGTCCAATCGTTATATTTATATTTAAAATAACCTTTCCAATTTATTGTGCCATCTTGAACATAGTTTTTTAACAAACTTGAAACATCATTCTTATCAAACCCTGGACCGTTTTGCGAAAGAGCGATAATGATAAAACGGTCTGTTTCGTCCAATTTGATATCGTTTTTCTCGAATTGATTTTCGGCAAACTTTAAGACTTGCTCTATTCTCTTTGACATGCCCTCAACGGCAACATTCGGGTCATATGGGTCTGCGTCTTCCATCCCTAAGCCGTAACCTCGGGTACATTCATGTTGATTTGCATTACCATCAGTATCGTCGCACCCATAAGGTTCACCATATGGAGCGTCTAATTGTTGTTGGCTAAGCTGGGATGGTCCTTTACCAGACTCATATCCTCCGAAATTGATACCTTCTCTTTGAACATTGATTGCAGTGGCAATGTATGTTTTCCATAAGGCAATCTCAGGGCTACGAAGTATCTCATCCTTTGAGATTTCAATCAAATCTTGTCCATAGGCGTTACTGTTTATCAGTTCCCATGTAAAAATAATTGTATTTCTAATAGATTGACCTAAGAAATTAACCACAGGCTTAACAACACGCTCATTCGTCCAAGCGATTGTATTGTTCACGAAATTTTTTACGCCCGTCACGGTTTGATTATAGACATTGACCGCAGGCTGAACGACATTTTCATCCGTCCAATTGACGATTCGCTCCCACCAATTCGGCGGGTCAAAGGGATTGACGTTTTGCCCCCGCACCGCCTCCCACGCCCGTTGACCTTCGCCCTCCTCCAGCCACTGCTTCTCCTCCTCATCCACGTACCCCAGCGGCGCATACGGCGCAACGGGAACTACAACGAGATCGTTATATTTTTGCCGTGAAATTTTTCTACTGTGTAGTTTGTACTGTTCTTTCATGACAAGGTAATAAGGTTAAGTTTTATTGCAAACCTAGCTCTTCATCTGGCTTATTGAGAATAATAAAACCCGCTATGATGGGGTACGCATGGCGGACTGTAAATATCAATACCCCAACTATCAGGTTTTCTTTTATTGACTGAATATTATATTTTGGATTGAAAAAATATGATAAATACCAAGTCGCAATACTTACAATCGCCGCTATACCCAGCCATCCTGAAAAACGAACAAGTAATTTACCTAACTTTTTTCGCTGTAATAGAAAAACAGAACTGCCTAAAAGCCCTGCAAAAGACAATAAATAAAGTGGGATTTGAAAATCATACATCTTTCTTATTGCCCCTAAAAACAAGTAAAAATAAAAAAGAGCAAACAAAAGATTTAATAAAGCTACAAAGCGTATTCTAGTAGAAAGAGGTTTCTGCATTTTTCACCAATATAGTTTTTGGTTTATCAGTCTAGCATATTAAAATCTATTGAGCCGCCAGGCGCGCCTCTCCCAGAAGGTAAATTCATGTCAGGTTCAGGCGGATTGTAATCGGTTAAGCCATCAACGACTCTTTCAATAATTGTTTGGTCATTCGGGTGCATCGGAAGTTGGCAAAGGCGTTGAAGAAGGAGGCGGAAGGGTGGCGCTAGGCGTGGGAGAGTTGGTTGGTGTGGACGATGGCTGAGTCGCGGTAGGAGTGAAGGTATTTATCGGCGTTTGCAAGTAGGGTGTTGCAGATGGGGTTGGCACCGCAGAAGAAAGCCCCGCGCCAATCAGTGGTTCTAATAAGGCATTCAGAATTATATAAAATTTTCTATACTGTTCGTTTACTGTATTTTGGATAAACACATCTTCCTCCTCATCCACATACCCCAGCGGCGCATACGCCGTGACGGGAACAACCCTCCCCATCTCCGCTTCCGCGGCAAAGAGGTTGGTGTATTTCTCTTTCGCATTTTGCGCCGCTTAGGCAATGCGCCAATTGCGTATTTTCAATTGTTCCATCAGCGCTATTCTACCTGATTCTATGGGGGCGATTGTTCTAAAACATATTTAGACATCCTACCGGCTTTTTAATTTTTTGGTTTTCAATCAAAATAAAAGTCATTTTTTGTTATCAATAAAAATACA
>DAOTZE010000017.1:0-1563 GCA_034434495.1 Anaerolineales bacterium | reverse complement strand
GAAGAATCCAACAAGTGATGGATGAAGCCGAGAGGCTGGGTGAAAAGAATAACATCACACTGGACGAGACGGATAGATTTATCATTGTTGCCCTGTCTCAAAATGGAGGCGGGTTTGATTTGAATGATATTAATGGATTAATGAACTCTACAAAGGGGTTTATTAAAGACGGCCAAATTGATTGGGAGGCGTATTTTGATAGCAAGCAAGGCACATGGAGTGATGGAGTAGAAGAGGCATGGAGAAACCCATTTAAACAAGAAAATCTTATCACAATTGTTAACAATATTAGAACAGGCGGCACTGATTATGACACCAAATTTATTCTCGAAAAATTTTATAACGAAGCGTGTAAATTAGAAGACAAAGGCTACACTTTGCCTGAAGATTTAGACGCCGAGCGTATTGAAGGACTCATCAATCGTCCGCTTACAGGGACGGAGGGTGGGCAATGAAAAAGCAAAAATGGCTAAAACTTGCGCTTGGCTTTCTGGTTTTGTGTGGGTTTTGTGTATTTGGATTATATTTATTTGGAGTGTATTTATTTGTATCTTATGAGGAGGGAAACTATCAAATGGACCCATTGCACAATGAACCTTGGGCTTCTACGAAAGATTATTATATTAACCCAGCGACAATTCTGGCAGATATCAAAAACGGAAAAACTGACATTTTCCCGATTTTTCCAGAAGGTGAACCTTTTCCTGACAATCCATCAGGTAGTTTTGCATGGTTTTCGGAAGATTATTTTGCCGTTGCCAGAGCGCATCATTTGTTTTTGACGGGGGAAACTGCCGATGGGGCATGGAAAGTATTTGCGCCCGGGAATTTTGAAATAAAACAATGCAACGATAACATGCAAGGCTTTGATAGCGCTACGATAATCTTTTACAAGCGTGAAGACCAATCTTTTCCTGTTACCTACATGGAAATTCGCCCATTGCGAAAATTGATATCTTCTGCGTATCTAGAATATGAACGCATCCAGCACGAATCATGGATTGACCAAATTTTAGATAACCCCGATGACTCATTTAGAGAAGCATTGTCGGTTCAGGGACAAATCAATGCGGAACGCGCCTTGCAAATTGCGGAAGAGGCAGGCGGGGCTGAAGTGCGGCGGCGCTTCTCAAATAACTGTCGAATACGAATTACATATTTTACGGATGACTGGGTGGTGTGGTATCGTCAGGGGGGGAGTGTATTATTAAAAGTTAATGTTGACGCGCAGGACGGCTCTTACACAATTGACCCGCCTTGGATGTGGAAATAAAAAGTTGAAGGCTGCACCTCCTTCTACTTTTCGGCATGATGACCGCCGAAGTGGAAGCGAAAAACGCGGTGGTGGAAGCGGGTAGAATAGCGATGATGGAGAAATGATACGGAATTGCTTGCAAGGACAAGCCATACGCAATGCGAAAGAGAAATACAACAACCTCGCTGCCGCGGAGGAGGAGATGGGGAGGATTGTTCCCGTCGCGCCGTATGCGCCGCTGGGGTATGTGGATGAGGAGGAGAAGCGGTGGCTGGAGGAGGGGGAAGGTCAACGGGCGTGGGAGGCGG
>DAOTZE010000016.1:0-2326 GCA_034434495.1 Anaerolineales bacterium | reverse complement strand
AAATCGCTCTGTTCGTTGTGGCGGCGGCTAACAATGCGTGCAGCGGACGGGTGCAAGGCTGTGGCGTAAAAAGGTATCATCCAAAAATAAGGTTATGGTTGGTCGCACACGCGGCTAACGCAAGCCGTTAGAAGGCTAAAGCATGTTCACTTTGCACAACGGCGATTGTCTCGAATACCTAGCCACCCTTCCAGCGGGAAGCGTTGACGCAGTAATAACAGACCCGCCATATTTTCTACCTGCTACACATTATTCAACCCGCTCAAGGTCTGCCCGTTCACTGAGCGATTTGTCAATGCTTGAACATTTCTACCGCGATGTGTTCACAGAACTTGCAAGGGTTACAAAGCCTTCGGGCGTTTGGTATGTTTTCTGCGATGGGCAAAGTTATCCCGCCTTTTATGTTTCAGCATATCCCCATGTAAAGGCATTGCGTCCGCTCATTTGGGATAAGGTTGTTTCGTTCAATGGCTACACTTGGCGACACCAGCACGAAATTATTATGTTCGCTGAATTGCCAGAAGCGAAGCCAATTCCCACAGGCGATGGAGATATTTTGAGAAATCGCGCCGTTCCCGTAAATGATAGGGAACACTTGGCGGAAAAGCCAGTTGATTTACTCACGCAACTTGTAAAGAAATGCGGTCAGGTTATTCTTGACCCATTCGCGGGAAGCGGGTCAACTGGTAAGGCGGCATTGAAGGAAGGCAAAGAATTTATAGGTTGTGAAATTGACGAGAGATATTATCGTCTTGCGCAATCAGGGCTTGAAAGCATAGAGCCTAATACGCCTTCTAACAACCGCTTGCAGCCGACCGCCTTTGGCGTAGGTACGCAGGCATCATTTCCCCTGCTTGGTGGCACTCAGGCAGAAGAGTCGTCCGCTACACTCGGCGGCGGCTAAAGCAACCGTTAGGCAACTAAGCGATGTTCACTTTTCACAAAGGCGACTGCCTCCCCTACATGAAAGCCCAGCCCGATAAGGCGTTTGACCTAATCGTCACCGACCCGCCTTATGGGTTAGGTATCGCCGCCAATCCAGTCCGCCAAAAGCACGAGCGTGAAAATTGGGATAGCGAAATCCCCACCGATGAAGTTTTTGCGGAAATGTTCAGGGTATCCAAACATCAAATTATATGGGGAGGCAATTATTACCCATTGCCTCCACACAAAAATTATTTGATATGGGATAAGCAACAGCCTGAAAACTTCACTCTTGCAATGTGCGAAATGGCGTGGACTTCGTTTGATATGCCTGCAAAGATTTTTCGTTATTCTGTTCAGCGTGAAGGCGCAAACATTCATCCTACACAAAAGCCCGTTGCGCTCATGCGCTGGTGTATCGCCAAGTTTGCCGAAGCAGGGTGGTCAGTTTTTGACCCTTTCGCTGGCGTAGGCTCTACACTGGTCGCCGCCGTTGAATTAGGCTTGTCCGCTTATGGTTGTGAAATATCGGCAAAGTACCATTCGGCAGGCTTGAAGCGTATAAAGCAAGCGGTCTCTATGCCATCGTTCTATACGTTGCCTAACAACCGCTTGCACCCGACCGCCTTTGGCGTAGGTACGGCGGCGGCAAATCCCCTGCAAAGTAATCTCTTTGCGGATGACTCGCCCGCTACATTCGGCGGCGGGTAAAGCGAACCGTTAGGCGGCAGCCCAAGAAAGGCAAAGTCATGAAAGAAATGGAACGAAAAGGTGAACTCATCCGAAAGTACATCCTGTCTCTGGTGTACGAAGATGAAGTCCCCGATGTTGTCAATCAGGCTATCAACGATCTAGTGCAAGCCGCCCAACAAGGCGTGCAGTCGGACACGCGCCACGCGCCTGACGGCGAAGTCGCGTCCGATGAAGTTATCCCGTTTTAGCGGCGCGTGCCGCTAACGCAAACCGTTAGCAAGCCCCTTGCGGGCAGAAAGGTATATAAAAATGTTAGTCAAAATTCAAGTTTGTATCATCGCAATGTGTGGCATTTTTGCAGGCATGGCTCTTGGTCACTTTATTTATGAGCCTGCCACAATAACTGCATGGTCTTATACCGCTGTTATCTCAAACGGTTTTGCAGTTTGTCTTGGTGTGGTCAATATTTTCAATTCAAGCCGTGAGGCTTGCTAACACAGCGTGGAGCGGACTCGTTGAAAGCGGGCGCACTTTGCCCGCCGAAGTTGTGAAAGTTGAAACTCGTGAGCCAGCGTAAAGCCGCTCACGCCAGCCGTTCTACCGCCCTTCGCGGGCAAAGGAGTTTTATGTCTGAAACAAAAATAGTCGAGTTTGGTTCTGGCAAAGTAGGCGTCATGCGAACAGTCGAGCAAGGTGAAAACTTCGATAG
>DAOTZE010000015.1:0-13000 GCA_034434495.1 Anaerolineales bacterium | reverse complement strand
GGCTGCGATTATTAGTGTAACTTTGAGTTTCATTAGCTAGTCTCTTGGTAGAAAATGATTAAGCATAACCTGATTTGGCGCCACATAGCAGTATTACAAATACCGATGAAACGGGCTAACGGTTTGCGTTAGCGGCAGGGCGGACGGGCGAGACTCGCCAACCAGAGCGATTGCCAGCCAAGCCGCCCCGTACCCGCAGGGCGAAGCCCTGTCTTCTGCACGCTATGTTGGATGGCTTCTCGGAACGCCAGACACCAAGCCTTAAAGCCAGCCTCACAACTAACTTGAGAAAATTATTGCACACCTCTTCGACTTTTTCAATCACCAAAAAGCCTGACCTTCACACACGCTTGCCATTCAAAGCCTCACAACCAACCAACGCCTTGACCGATGCGACTGTGCTGACTTTGATTGAACATCTAACCCCACAACGAAACGTCTTTGCAACCTGAAACCAACTTGACCGAACTTCCCGAACCAACCAAGACCCTTTGCTGAACAAACTCTACCTGACCCTGAAACCCTGCACGAACAAACCCGCAAGCCAGCCGAAGCACAGAACCTTCCTGACCCAAAACCTGCCTGCTTACACACCTGTGGGACATTGCCGAAGAAACCACCTTGACCTGACCACCGACGCCACGAGTCAGACCCACTTGCGCCATGACAAAACTCAAAACCAAACCCGACCTGCTGAAGATGACCGCCTGCCTAAAACCACACTTACTGTTGCAAACCGACCATGACCTTCACACACTTGCGGGGCAGAACCAAACCGCATGGACTCAGTCCAAACCATCCGCTTGACGAACCCAAAACCGACTTTCTGTTTTGCACGTCAGCCACCCAACGGTTTGCGTTACCTGCGTGTGGGGGAGTTGGCGGGAAAAAGCCAAAGGTAGAAAACGCTCGAAGGGGCTGAATCCCTTTGGGCGGGGCAACGCCCCCGCCCGTCCGCTGCACGCAATGTTAGCCGCCTGGATTTAGACGCCTTCGACTGTTTACAGAGGCTATTGAGCGCGGAAACTGATTCCTTGTGTTCCGAAGTCCAGCGCGTCAGACGAGTCGGGTGCTTGACCGTTGACCTCCTTTACATCAACTACTGGCATAGGAACTGCATGTTCATCTGAAAGAACTTGGTGAATCGCCAATCCTGAAAGGGTTCAGGTATTTCCAGCGCGGCAATGCGCTCCTGGCTGGTTTTTCCTGACTGGCGAATTTCCTGTGCTATTTGCAAACAACGTTCTACGTAGGCGATCATCAGGGCAAGGTCATCGCGTGTGCCAACTGAACCGTGCCCAGGGATAAAATGAGTTGCCTCGAGTTTCTCGATTTCTTTTAGCGCGCTCAGAAGTTTTAACGCGTCGCCATCCGCAAGATAGGGATGACACCCGACGAACAATAAATCACTCATGAAGACGATGCCATCCTGAGGCAAATAAAGGATGGCATCGTTTCCCGTGTGCGCGCCGTCGAAGGCTAGTAACTCCGCCTTGCGCCCGCCGGCGTGGATTTCCATGTGGCTATCGAACGTCAAGTCTGGCATGACTACTTGCAGAGTTGGGAGTGCTTCCACCAAACCTTCGTAATACGCAATCCAGAATGATAACTCCGCGCGCTGACGCTCGTCTGCTTTGTGGTATTCTGCGCGGATGGATTCAAGCCTCTGTGCCGCGTTCGCCGAGTAGTAATCGAATTCTTCCTTGCCAGCAGTGGCAATCAATTCGCGGGTGTGAATTGTCGAGATGATGTGTGCTGAGTCCGCAAAAATCTGGTTGCCCCAGATGTGGTCGTTGTGATAATGGCTGTTGACAACGAGAGTCGGCGCACACCCAAAGAGTTCCTGCGCCGCGCGACTGAGCTCGAGAGATGCCTGGGGCGTCATGAACGTGTCGAAGACAACAAGCTGCCCACCCAGTTTGACCAAACCCGCGTTGCTAACTGCCGCACCCGAGTCGCTTGCGATTGCCGCGACCACGTTCTCGGTCAGGGGATGAAGCGAGAAGTGTTTTGACGGAAATACGCTCATTGTCCGTTCTCCTAAATTTAGAATAGCTTATCGCTATATCCTCCAGAAGAATCTTGTTATATCCAATTGTACAGGGCGGCTAACGGCTGGCGCTTCATCTCCGCCGCGCAGCGCACGGAGCGGCGTCAGGTGCAAGCGCGCGTTAGGTGCGGTTTGTAATAACTTTTGCTCCCTAACGATAAAACTCGATCTGTTTTTGAATAAACTCTGCTAAGAATTCCGCTCGAGTAAATTTCTTGGCCTGCCATTCGGCAGGATTGAAGGGGTCTGCATGCTCTGTCCATATTAGACTTACAACACCCGTTGAACGATTGAGGCAGAATGCTTCCCTATACTCTCTTGGACTTCCAGCCACAGCAAAAGGAATTTCACTAACACCAAATTCAGACCGTAAAACGCTGTCACCAATGAACGTCCTATATGCAGTTTCAATTTCTCGAATGCCTAGAAAAATATGCCTTTCGTAAACATCCCAACCTGAAACGCTCTTGAAAATCCCTTTCTTGACCCTATTACTGTTGACGCGCTGGCCATTGTTTATTGCCAACAGCGCTTTCAAGGAAGGAGGAAGCTCAAAGCCAAGTCGTGTCTCTACTTCACGAATTTGCCCAGTAGAACAAGGTGGATTTAGAACCAGATGTACATCACCATACACTTCCAGGACTTGCCGAAATTGTTCCCAAGATTCAGCTATATCTGGTGCCATGTTTTCTTGTTTACCTTATCGGAAGGAGTTCAAGCGCCTAACGGCAGGCGTTAGCGGCGGGCGGGGGAGTTGGCGGGAAAGTGCCAAAAGGCCAAAAAAGCCAGTGGTGTGAATCCCACCCAAAAGCGGAGAACCACCCCGCTTTTGTCCGCCTGCACGCAATGTTAGACCCGCTCTTTGTCTTTGTACTTCCTGAAATGCTTTACGAGTTCGCCAAACGATTTCGGAGCGTATTTTTCAAATTCTTCTTCTTCCACAAAAACATAATCGAAGCGGATTTTACTTTGCGCGGCGTTGCTATCTGCGCACCATTGCTTCAGGCGTTCCATTTTGAGCGGAACGTCCAGGTCTTCCTGTCCTTTGGTTTCGACAATGTAAATTTCTCTCGGACTTGTTTTCACGATGAAATCAGGATAGTAGTTTGAAATATTTCCATCGGCATTGACATAATCAATTCTGAAATTGACGGCAAAATAATTTTTAGCGTAGGAAATGATGTCGCCGCATTTTTCAAGGAAGGACGCAAACAATAATTCAAGGTGGCTGTCTCCGACAATTTTATTGAAAACGCTTTTCTGCGCCATGAGATACCCTTGTTCTTTGACGACAAACGGGCGGGTTTGCCTGAGTTTGATGGTGTCGCGTATCTCCGCGCTGCCTTTATCCTGCACGGTGAGGGCGTTGATTTGCCTTTTGAAAGTTTCGATAATCGTTTTGGTGGCTTCGAGTTCGGAAAGGTTGCGGATGGTGTTCAGGTCGTCAAGGTCAACGGCGGAAGTGAAGAGATGGTCGCGGATAAATTCCTTTACTTTGCCATAAAGCACATCGTACCCGCTGACCAGGCGCAAGTCTTTCATAATGACCTGGGCAAAGTAGCCTATCACGCTTCGATAATCCGTGACGGCGGCGGAATCAAGATAGGTGGTGTGATTAATTTCGCCAGTAGTGATGTCGTGAAAGACGATTTCGCGCAATTCGGCTTCGGAAAACTTTTTGTATTCGATTTTTTTATGCCCAAAGGCGTTCAGGTTCAGGTCTTCGAGGCGTTTGTATTCGCGGTAGATGCGCGGCGCGAGAACGGGGATTTCAATATCGAGTTTTTCCACATCTTTTTTGACGTTTTCGTTATCCACTTCAATGATGATAGGCATGTGCCCAGCCGTGCCTGCGCCCATCGGTTTCCGTTCCAGTTCCACGCCTTCGCTTTTGATGGATTCGACAAATTCCATAAAGGCTTCGGTGCCAACCACGCTGACATATTCGGTTGTGTCTGCGCCAAGATACATTCGGCGCAAGCCGCGCCCCAGCGTTTGTTCGGGAAGAATGTTGCTTTTTGCCGCATACGCCCGCAAGCCGACAATGGTGGTCACGTTTCGCACGTCCCAGCCTTCTTTGAGCATAAGCACGGAGACAATCGCTTTGTAGGGGCTGTCCCAGGTGTCTATCAGGTTCGATTCGCGGCGCAAAAGTTCCAGTTCTTCCTTGCTTTTCTTTGAATCGGCTTCGGAAATTTCGCCGTTGTTGTTGGTGTGAATGACCAGCACCGCGCCTTTGAGTTCGGGGTAGGTGTTTTCGAGATATTCCGCAACGTCATCACAGTTTTTGGTGTCATCGGTCATCACGAATAAAACGGCTTTCTTGCCCAGTTTTTCATGTTCGGGGTACACCTTTCGCCATTCTTCCACGCCAAGATGAATGTAATCGCCGTATTTTTCCGTAAATTTTGAACTCTTTTTCTCGACAAGTTTTGCGCGGCTGGCGAAGTCGGGCAGGATGGGATGTTTGACCACGTTTTGAATGATGGCTTCCACCAGCGGATAATCGCAAACGGTCTGGACGAATATCGCGCCGTTGTTGTGCTTGGGCGTGGCGGTCACGTCCAGTTGCAGGGAAAGGAAGCGGTCTTTTTGTTTGAGGCGGTTGTGAATATCTTGAATGGACTTGAACCAGGCCAGTTTGCTATCGTGGATGTGGTGCGCTTCATCGTTGATGACCACCAATTCGTCAATGTCGCGCACAATCACGCCCAAATCTACTTTGGATTCGTTGGTTTTGCCTGTGGGGCGCTTCCCCAAAAAGTAATCTTCCAGATTGTCGTCGTCGAAGGATGGGACGGATTCGTCTCCAGCGTAGACGCGGTGGATGTTGGTCAGAAACAGATTTCCCGTTTTGCGAACGATGGACACATCGTCCTGAATGTGAAGCGTCATTTGAAAATCATCCTGCCAGTTTTGACCTTTCCCTCCTCCGTCGGGACAGGCGTACCCGTTATCGGGCAAGAGCGGGTCTTGGAAGAAAATTTTCAAGCCGTCAAAATCGGTTCGCAAGCGGTCAAGAACGATGATGTTGGGGGCAATCAATAAAAAGTTTGTGGCGAGTTGCGAATCTTCTTCATAAAGTTTATGGAAGTAACACCATGTAATAAACAGACTCATCACTTTGGTTTTACCGCTTCCCGTTGCCATCTTGACCACAAACCTGAGCCAGTCTTCATCGAACATGCCTGTCGAAACTGCGCCCGATGAATCGTAACGCATGAGGTCATATTTATCTTTGACTTTTGCCACTTCATACAAATAAATGACCGTTTCTACGGCTTCGCGCTGGGCAAAATAATATTGAAATTCTTTCAGGTCTTCGCGGATGTGCTGACGGTTGAACCACCAATTTAATAAGGCTTTGCTTGTCCCGCTTGCGCCTTCGTAGTGATTCTCGCGCCATGTTTTTACTTCTCTGCGAATTTTATTGACCAGCGGCGGGACAAGTTTGTCGTAGGCGGAATCGCGCAAATCTTCATCGGCGGGAAACCAGCGATGTTCAGGATTCAAAATCTCGTATGGTGAGGTGGGGAAGGCGGGGTGTATTGCCATGTATGTTTTCCTTGTTTGTCATTTCGAGCCTTGTCCCGAACGGATGTGAGGGAACAGGCGAGAAATCTTGTTCGACAGAGTGAAGATTTCTCAGTCGCTATCGCTCCTTCGAAATGACAAATTAAGCAGTGTCATTTCGACCATCGGGAGAAATCTTGGGCGCTTCCCATTCGAGACTCAAGTCTTTCCAGGTGGGGTTTATTGTCATCACTAGATTGTTTTTCTTCTCTCTACGCCATTTCTTAATTTCTTTCTCTCTGGCAATTGCGGCGTGGACATCAGTTCCATGTTCGTAATAAACCAATTTGTTAACGTTGTATTTCTTGGTAAAGCCCTCAACCAGTTTGTTCTTGTGTTCGTAAAGCCGCCGTTCAAGGTTATTGGTCATGCCGATATACATTACTTCGTTGTTCCAGTTGGTGAGGATGTAGACATAGAAGTTGTAGTCTTTCATGGGATGCTCCTGTTTGTTGTCATTTCGAGCCTTGTCCCGAATGGATGTGAGGGAGCAGGCGAGAAATCTTTTGCTTGGCGGGGTGAAGATTTCTCAGTCGCTTCGCTCCTTCGAAATGACAAGAGGGGCGGCGCTCCTTCGAAATGACAAGAGGGGTGGCGCTCCTTCGAAATGACAAACGGTTATTTGCCTGTCACAGTGACATCTAAAATTTTCATGGTGTCGTTGCCAAAAATATCCACCACCTTGACGGCTATCTTGCGCCTGCCAGGGGAGACTTCGTGCGGCGGCGTGACCAGTTCCAGCGTCCGATTTTTCCTGGTGCGGAAGGACTGCCACTCGTTTTCAAAGATAAAATCGCCCGTCCACATTTCTTCCATCTCGCCGCTGGCTTCGTTTTTGACGCGGATAATCTCGCGCTTGTTCTCAAAGTCAAAATCCACCGCCCAGTAATCAATCCAGTCTGTCCATTTTTTGGTGAGGACTTCGCGGGTGACGATGCCCGCTTTATCCTTTGAGACTTTGATGATTTTGCCGTTTTCCACCACGATTTTATTCCCGCCGTCTTTGAGCGATGCGGCGGCGGCTTCGACGGAATCTTGCGAGTAGAAGACCGAGAAGTCGGTCAGTTCCACTGCGACCGTATTTTTCTCGACGATGGGCTTGACTTCGATGTACGAGACATCGTGAAAGACGACCTGATTTTTTTCAACGGCGCGTTTGTCGAACACTTCACGCGGAATGTATTTGAGCGCCAGGTCAATCCCTTTGGCTTTGGCTTCTTCCTGCACGTTGGGGAACAAGCCCATTTCAAACTCAAAAGCGAGAATATCGGCGCGGGAGATGCGCTTTTCGCGGCACTCCAAAATGATTTCTTCCACCAACAGGCGGGTGACGGGCAAATTGACGGGTCCCACCGCCACCATCCGCCCCGACTTTTTGCCGTGAAAGGTTTTGAAGTTTTCCACTGCTTCGGCGCGGTACGCCCGCAGAATCAGCGCGATGAAATCCTTCTCGCGCTGTTCGAGTTGTTTCTTCTGTTCTTCTTCCCGCAAATTGAGATTGACGCCGATGTAATGCGCCCGTTCATATTTGCCCAGGTTGAGAATCTCAAAGGCGCGAAAATCTTTGCCTGCCGCTTTCAGTTCGCGCTGAACGCCAATCATGCGCTTGCGCGTGGTGTGAATGGCAAACTTGCCCAAATCCGAGCCAATCCATTTGCGGTTGAGTTTTTCGGCAACGGCGAGCGTGGTGCCAGAGCCGCAGAAGAAATCGGCGACGATGTCGTTTTCGTTGGATGATGCTTTGATGATGCGTTCCAGCAGGGCTTCGGGTTTTTGGGTGGGATAGCCTAACAATTCATTTGCTTGTCCAGCAATGACGTTTATGTCTGTCCATATATCCTGTAACGGTTTTCCTTCGGCTTCATCCAGGTAAACTTTTTTCTTTGGAAATCCAGAACTTGTGTAATACAGCAACCCACTGTCATGAAGTTTTTGCATGGTTTCTTTTGAATAACGCCAAGTTTTTATTATCCCGTTCCACTCATATTGACTTCCACGCCCACCAGGACCGAGAGTATTCTCCACCTTGTATTTACGACCATCCCCATCGTCCATTGAATACATTTTTAAATATTTTTGGCTGTATTCAGAAAAAATGCGATTAAAAATATACTTGTCACTTTTTGCGAATAGAAAAATAGTATCGGTGACTTTCCCATATCGTGCTGAGTCGTTGTGTGAATATACTCTTTGCCAACTAATTTGATTAAGGAAATGGGTTTTTCCGAAAATCTCATCCAAAACTAATCTTAGATAACCACTTACTCTTGAATCACAATGCACATAAATACTGCCATCGTCCGCCAGCAAATCACGCATGAGAATCAGGCGTTCATAAATCATGGCAATAAAACTATCCGCGCCTTTGCCCCAGGTATCGCGGTAGGCGAGTTCTTCTAATACGTTGGGTCTTTTGGTAAAGGTATCTTCCCCAATTTCAATATCCATTGAAAAATCTGCGCCGACATCGAAAGGCGGGTCAATGTAAATCAGTTTAATCCCGCCGTTCTTTTCAATCTCTTCGCGCATGGGTCCGTTTTTCAACGACGAAAGAATTAACTTGTTATCGCCCCAAATGAGTTTATTCGTCCAGCCCGCTTTTTGCCGTCCGCGTGTGTCGAACAAATCCAATTGCAGGGTGGCGGGCTTCTCGGCGCGGGGTTCGTCCACCTGCTCAATGACCTGAAATGGCAAAACGATATTGGTCACTTCGTTGGTTTTGCCGTTCCAAACCAATTCCACTTCGCGCTTGTCGTCAAAGAGCATAAAGCGGTACTTGTCGGGCAAAGGTCTGCCCGCTTCGATGAGTTTGAGAACTTCGCGTTTTTCGTTGTCGGTCAGTTTTATCATGTCCCAATTATACGACCAGGATGGCAAGGAAGGGGCTAACGGCAGGTTTTAGCGGCGGGCAGGGGATTTGGCGAGAAAATGCCAAAGGTAGAAAACGCTCAAAGGCGCTTAATCCCCTGGGGCGGGGTAACAGCCCCCGCCCGTCCGCTGCACGCAATGTTGGCTGGCAGAAATCATTTCAAAAATCTGGATCAGGCAACCTGAAGGTAGTGCCAGGAAAAACCATATTTCCAGGTCCCAATTCGCCAACCATTCTCCCCATATGATCTCTTACAGTGTTTAGTTGGATAGTGTAAGGCAAGCCACCACCAAAAGTGTGTATTGTATTAGACATCATATCTCTATAGCCTATCACGTTGTTAAGATTATCTTTGACAGGCACGGTTGGTAGATATGGTGGTAACTCAGTTTTGCACAATTCATAATTAGGTAAAATGGGCTCAAACTTAGAAATTGGCAGGTCGTACTTAGACAATCTGTCAAGTAAATTGCCGCTGAAATTATTCTGATTGCATGTTTCACCTAAAAAGTGGGAACGATTGCATGTTATGCATTTCATATTGAGCTCCTTTCTAAAACATGAGTAAGATGCATACCATGATTATGCTATAGTATAACAGAACATAAGTTCTATTTCAAGTATTATTTTGGGGCTATCGGAAGCAAAATTCTGTATCAATGGTTACAGGATTTTTAGCGCCTGCGTAGTAAACATACAGAACTGGACATTTCCAGACACGCTGTTTTTAGGTATACCAGCTAACGGCCTGCGCTTCACCTGCGCCGCGAAGCGCAGCGCAGCGGCATCAGGTGCAAGCGCTTGTTGGGCGGCTTTGCCCATAAAAAACTATTTGCTTGCCACGACAAACACTCGTCCTTCCCTTTCGGGGTCATCTAACGGTTTCTGCAAATCCTGAATCCGAGCAAAATAGACATTCTTCCAACCTATATCAAGCAAGGCTTCTTGTACTTTCTCCATTTCAAAAACCGTGTTGAACGCGGTCTCGTCAAATCGCTCATAGAGTCCATCGGGCAGCCGAAAAAATCCGCTAATCTTCACCCAAGCCTTATCACTTTGCCCATCATAAATGCCGCGAGTGACAACAAAGGCATCGTCATCACTGTCATCTATAAAAATGTTGTTCCAGCGTCTCAAGCCGAACCGTGTGTTCAGGTCGAAAATGAAGTATCCATCACTGACTGCATAGACACACGCGAAACATCGACGAAGGGACTGTTCGCTTTCAAGATGGTTGAGTGAATCATACGTAGAAACAACTAATCCAAAGCGCTCATTCAACGTAAAGTTGCTTGCATCGCCTTGTACAAACTTGGCTTGACCAGACTCAATATACTGACGAGCATTTTCTTGGGCATGGTAGAGCATATGTTCTGACAGGTCAAGACCAACAACCCGATATCCCCTTTCGAGAAAATGCACTGCCAAATGCCCAGCTCCACAGCAAAGATCAAGAACGGACTTGTTCGTTTGCCCGATTGGAGTCGAAGCGTAAAAATCAAGAATGAGCGGCGCAACTTGCCTGGCAAATCCAGCCCATCTCAAGTTATAGGCGCGGGCAAAACCTTTACTATAACCTTGCATCTGAGTTACTCCTACGGGCATTGCGCTGCCCAACGGTGTGCGTTAGCGGCGGGCGGGGGAGTTAGCAGGAAAAAGCCAAAGGTAGAAAACGCTCAAAGGGGCTGAATCCCTTCGGGCGGGGCAACGCCCCCACCCGTCAAGTGCACGCTGTGTTGGGTAGCCTTTATTAAGAAAACGGCTTTTGTCCCATAACAGTGAACAAACTGTCTTCAGATTTGACAGCATCAAATGTAAACTCGCTAAACAACCGTACATTCTGGAAGCCTGCTTTTTCAAATAAATCTTTCGCTTGAGATTGGCTATAAGAACGTGTTGCTGGCGAGCGTTGATGCAATTCTTCCATTACAACTTTGTCATCAATTATTTTTTGATATAAATCTTCTGTACGCTCACATTCGCTAATAGGATCGAACCAAGAGCGAGCCACTCTGCGAAACTTTGCACCATCTGCTTCACGAACTGCTGTTTTCTCCCATTCCGACTCAAGTGGTTCACCTTTTTTCCATAGAGTCATCATTGATGCGACTAATACGCCACCTGGCAATAAGTGTTCATATAGCCGTTTCATTACCTGCTCTACCGCTTCCGATTCGGTGATCAATTGCAATGAACTTGATGGAACGAGGATGATCTGATATTTGCGTGGAAGTTCTAGATTCTCCAAGTATTGCTCGTATAACTTCGGCTCCAATTTCAATTCATCTGCTTTATATTTGCATATGGCTAACATCTCTGGCGAATTATCAACGCCATCAATATCAATTCCTTGTTGTGCATAATCTAGCAATAATCGCCCAGTGCCACAACCAACATCCAGAACTGGTTGTCCATATTTTTGAATGATTTCGAGATAGAAATGGCGGTCCGCCCAGTTTGATGTGTCACCACGTAACACATCCCATGCTTCTGCCATTAGCCCTTTATATTCGTATTCAGGTAGTTTCATGTTTTTCCTTGTGTCGTTTACTGGCTGCTGCCCAAAGGGATGCGTTACCTGCGGGTGGGCGGGGGAATTGGCGGAAAAAAGCCAAAGGTAGAAAACGCTCAACGGCGCTGAATCCCTTTGGGCGGGGCGAAAAGCCCTCGCCCGTCCGCCTGCACGCAATGTTGGGCATTTTTTGAACGCGCCAGCACCATGCCGTTTTTTACTGACCTATCAAAGTGCCAAGTTTCTGTAAAACTTCATCTAAACTAGATGCTGGTAACTTACAAACAAATTCCGCCTGCCTGGCTTTCCAATCAAGGCTTTTTACCTGGTCTGACAGTATCGCGCCGCCGATTTTTAATCCATCTGGAATTATCACTTCAAACGGATAATTCTTTATTTGACTGGTTATAGGACACAGAATAGCCAATCCAACTTTACCGTTATAAGCACTTGGCGATAAAACAAGGGCTGGACGCCGTCCTGCTTGCTCATGTCCTGCCTGTGGATTAAAGGTTATCCAAACAATATCACCACGATTCGGAATATATGCCATAGTTTCACCAAACTTCATTACCTATGGCTTCACCTGTATCGGTTTCACCGTGAATATTGTCGTTATTTATGCCAGCCAATAACTTTTCAAGTGTCCACGTCGGTGATTGGACAGGTTTTATAACAATTTGACCATCAACCAGAGAAACTTCAACCACAGAATCGTTGTCTAATTGTGCGTCAAGCGCAAACGCTTTTGGTATTCGTAGGGCAAGACTATTGCCCCATTTCTGAACCTTTGTTAGCATGGCGGGCATCTCCTTTCGTATCTACAACAAAGATACACCATTTTGCTCAATTATGCAAGCACTCTTTTTGCCCCAAAAGGAAATGCCCAACGGTTGGTTTTAGCGGCAGCGGCGGGGCAGGCAAGACTCCTTCACCTACACTGAACTTTGCTGGCTCGCGGCGCATCCCCTCAGCGGCTACGCCGCTGTCCGCTGCAAATGGTGTTGGGCTGCTCAATAATCACTTACGCCCTCTAAAAATATTGCTTCTGTGATAATGAATGTATTCCGGTTTTATGGGAAACTTAACTGGCTTTGCGATTACTTTTCCTTGAACGCTCTGCAATATGGCACGTAATTCAGGACTCAGTTTTTCGTTATCATGGGTAATAACACAGAAATCGTCATCAATAGATATATACCCTAAATCGAACAACTTATCGTACATACTGAATAAGCATAGCCCATTTGCAGGATCTAAACGGCTTTCTATTTTATCTGCCCATGGAATGATGTGGCTCGCAATAAGCAAATCGGTTTCACCAATACCTGAAATACAACACTTGCCTTCAAAATTCTCAAGTACCAAAGACCTAAAAACGGATTGCTTCTGCCGAGCCTCTATTTCCATTCGCCGATTTTCTATGGCATATTCATTCTGTTCATCCTCACTAACTTGTTGCTCGGGAATTCCTGATTGGCTTGCATCAAGCAAATATATTGCCCCATAAAATGCTCCCACATCTGCAGATGATATAGTGTTCCGAACGCGCAATTGGTGATGAGTTATTGAGGCAATCCATCGCTTCTTAGGTTGCTGGTATAGAGAACTCTCTGAGAAGAGGTGAGATACCACACTAAACGGAATGGCATAAAAATCGGCAGCCTTATTCTCATTTCCAATGATTACCAAGCAAAACTCTTTGCCACTCGCGATAAACTCATTTAATTTTCCGTATGAAAAATCAACCCAATAATCTGTATTGGGACTAGCAACGCGAACATAATGAATCTTGGCGAGTTTATCTCTATTTAGATAGGCGTAATTCGTCATATGTAATGCTCTTTATGAGCAGCCCAACTGCATGCGTTAGCGGCGGGCGGGGGAGTTGGCAGGAAAATTCCGAAGGTAGAAAACACTTGAAGGGGCAGAATCCCTTTGGGCGGGGCAACGCCCCCGCCCGTCCGCTGCACGCAATGTTGGGCGCACCCACAGA
>DAOTZE010000014.1:0-72338 GCA_034434495.1 Anaerolineales bacterium | reverse complement strand
GTAGCAAACCTCCCACGCGATGTGCCTTTGGTTTTGTAATTAGGTTCGGGCTTACCCTTCGGCGGGACAAGAGAACTACCCAACCAGCCCACTAGCGGACTAACCGACTACGGTTAGCGCGAAGCCTCCCGCAGCGAAGCGG
Organism: Anaerolineales bacterium; assembly: GCA_034434495.1. Taxonomy (GTDB): domain Bacteria; phylum Chloroflexota; class Anaerolineae; order Anaerolineales; family Villigracilaceae; genus Villigracilis. The sequence goes on along the minus strand of DAOTZE010000014.1, from coordinate 72,196 downwards.
AGTGGACAAAGCCCGCTTTCTGCGAAGCGTCACCCGTGCTGAACAGGTTTATTCAGCCTGATTCGATTGTGCCGAATCCGATGAGTCCGCAAATGTATAATAGATTTAGTTACGTTGGAAATAACCCAATTAATTTTAATGACCCAAGTGGTCATGTCATTTGTGAAGCAGAGGGAAGTTTTTGTTTCGACCCACAAATGCACACTTCAACAGGTAGTTTGGTTGGCAATGGCTGTAATGGGTGTTGGTCTCTGCCTGAACCAGAGGATGAAGAGATAGAGCCCTTAATAGTTACAAGTCAGTCTGATATAGAGTTTCAAATGATATTAATAACTGACCCTTATTATTATGGTAATAACGCTCAAGAAGGTTATACAGATCATTCTTATGGTGGAATACAAGGTAATTCTCGTATAGGAAATTTTTTCAACAGATTAGGTTTACTAAATGATTTCCTTATAGGAATATCACCATCTATAATTAGAGCTAGAAGCCCATATGATCAAGTTCTTACAGTAAACTATGAAATTAGTTATCAAGGTGTTCCGCGAATAAATGCGACTCAAGGAACAAACATAACAAGTATGCAAATTTCAAATAATTCAAATTCAATTAATAGCCTAATAAATTATACAGTTAGTATATCAACAAGTAATGCAAATATAGTATCTAAAGGCTCAGCAGCACCAGGAGCGACCACAGAGATTAAGATACCTGTAATTCCTGTTTATGCAGGTGGTGTTGATATTAGGGTAGTTGCTTATACAGGTTGTAATCAAAGTTGTATATATAGCCCCAATTTACCAAATTTTGTTGGTCATTCAAGTTTTGTGTTTCATCCATAATTTCAGGAGATATATGTTCCTAAATACTAAAAAAATTATTTTTACGCTAATAATTTGTCTTGTTTTTTCTTCATGTAGTACTAAAGAAGAAAATTTAGTCGAAGTTAATTCCGATTATATTAATAACCAAATCTTAATCAGAATCGCTGGGTTTGCAAATACATTTAAGACAGTTGACCCCATTTTTCTTGAACTAAAATACAATACAAGTAATGAAATTGTTTTTCCAAACAATTATAATCTCAGGTTGTTTTATCAAGAAAAAGATAAATGGATTGAAATAAAAGAAAAACCAACACAAAGATATCCTGAAGGTGATATTATTTTTTCGCCAAAAATTTCAATGCCTATCGTTGAGTCTGTGGTTGTTTTTCCTGATTTGCCTGACTTAAATGAAGAATACACTTTACGAATTTATGTAATAGGAGAAATGAACATAAAAGAGAGAAAAGAATTAGTCGCAGCATATACAGAGATTAAACTTTCCCCTTAAACTCTATAGGCGACTGTCATCTCGCGCCCTGTGAGTAAAGATGACAGTCGCCTTGATTCTTAGCCAAACCAAAACTCCTTGATTAGAACCTGAATCAAGCAGAACTTATACGCGAACACGAAACATAATCTGCATAGGTCACGTTAAGACATGTCATGTTTGTAATTCTCCAATCTCTAGTCTCTATTCACCATTCCCCACTATAATTCCATCCATGACAAACTTCTTCAACTTCGATGACCTAACTTGGGATGAAGTAGCAAACCTGCCACGCGATGTGGCTTTGGTTTTGCCGCTCGGTTCAGGCTATGATAATGCTCAATTGCAGAGTCAATTATCAAATCCAGAACGATGCGGTTTACTTCCGCCCTTTCCGTTTGGATGGCGCAATAGCGGAATTGAAGTTCCAGATAAAATCTTTTGGCAATACATCATCAATTTGTTAGATAGCCTGCGCGACGATGGCTTTACAAACGTCTATTGCCTCGCCCCCAGCGGCATAGACCCGCAAAGTTCATTTATTTTCAATTATCCAATCTTGCGACAAAGTCACGCTTCGATGAATCAGCCCAAGCCCATGCTCCCGCCTGATAGTGAACGCGACAAAGTGATTTTGATTCCGATTGGTCACACCGAGCAGCATGGTTTTCATTTGCCGCTTTCGGTAGATACCATCATTATTGATGCAATTGCTAAAGGCACAGTTGCATTTGGAGAAAAAAGCCCTAATTTGGCTGCGCGCAGTTTCGCTTTACCCGTCATGCCTTATGGCGTTAGCACACATCGCGCCTCTTTTGCTGGAACAATGAACGCTGGCGGACGCGCCTTTGAAGATTTTTGGATGGCTGTGATTGATACGTTGGTGGCACGCGGATTCAACCGCTTCTATCTGATGAGTGGACATGGTGGCAATACCTCATTCTTGGTCAATATCGTCAAATATGTTGGCGAACGTCATCGCCGCATTTTTTGCGCCACCACTTGGTTACATACATCTGGAAGCATTGGCTCAGAAGCGATAAAAAAATATCGCACCTCCCCCATCGGCGGCATGGGTCATGCTTGCGAATTAGAAACCTCTTTCTTATTACACCTCCGCCCTGATTTATGCAAAATGGAAAAAGTAGTTGATGAAATTGATTTCGTCTCTACGCCTGACTATTACATGGATTGGATTGAAGGCGGAAGTTTAGTCGCCAACCCGCCTTGGGATGATGATACAAAAACAGGTGCGTATGGCGCGGGTAGCCACGCCACCGCCGAAAAAGGAAAGTTATGGCTTGAAGCGGCTATTGCAGAAAAAGCGAATCACGTTGAGCAAATCAACGAGCAACATGAACGCCGCGAAAAAAGACGAAATGAAGGCTATGGTTTGTGGGGAAAGAAGTTCTAGGGAGTGGCGAATATCAAAATAATAAAAAGAACATTTCTTTTTTGCCACAAATTTTACGGATTTACGCGGATTTTTTAGTCAATTCGTGAAATTCGCGTAAATCGTGGCAAAGATTTGCTTGTCAGTATTTCGGATTTAGATACTCCCAAATTCTAATCTTTTACAACAAACTCAACTTTCATACTACAAAATTGTAATTTGCCAACTTGTAAAACAAAAAAAGAACGATATTCCCCCGCTTTTTTAGGGGCAATAAATAAAGCGCTTACCCGCAACGTATCGCCAGGCGGAACTGTCTCTTTGGTGTCCTGAATTTTTGTGCTTTCATGGCGGTAACCGCCCGTATAAACATGGTCAATGGTTGTGCGTGTCCATGTTTTTGTGCCTGTGTTTTGAATCGTCCAAAAAGCGTAGAACGATAAACCTTTTTGAATCACCGCCCAGCGCGGAGGCTGCACATCTTTTACAAGACAATCCCAAGGTTGTGGCGTTTTGAATTTTGAAGAGTCTTGCGTTCCGCTTGCCCCGCTGCCGCTAGGGATAAACCCAATCGGCGTTTGAGTTGGGATGGGAGTGAGGGTTGGCAAAAGAAAAATAAACGTAACGGTGGGCGTTGGCGTAATAGAAGGAGTTCGGGTAAATGTGGCGGTGAAGGTCGGCGTGAAAGAAGGGTTTGCCGTGGCAGTTTGCGTTTGCGCCGCGTGTGCGGTTTGAACGATGGCGGTTTGAAGCGAATCTAAATCTGCCGGCGGCGCTGTGACGTTGATTGGCGGCGAGGCGCTAGGCAACGCGCAAGCAAGAGAAACAAAAAGCAGTGCGATTAAAGAAATCTTTTTATCCATTTGAATAGTTAAGAGTATAACATGCGCTATAAATTGAATCTTTGCTTAATAAACCGCTCGCCTTTTGCAATAAACTCGGTATACTCGTCTAAAGCGGGAGCCGATTTCATTAAATCTTGCGTTTTTTCGCGTAACACTTGGCGGGCGGTGGGCGAGCCTGCTTCAAGCCATTTCTCCATACTATAACGCGGATACACGCCGCTGACGTAATATCCGTTTTTATAATTACGCAAGGTAGAAGGCTGGCTGAGAAAACTTTTGCCAGGTCCCACTTTGAAAATTTCATCCACTGCCGAATTTATATCGTCTAACTGAAAACCCGCATGAAAACGCAAGGCTTGGTCAATAATTTCGTGGCAATGCACAAAGGTCGTCGGCGAGATGGATTTTGAACCGAGAGAGTCGCCGATGAATGGCGCCAAGTGTCCCGAAGATAAAAGAAGCGCGAGGGTGTTCATCCAATACGTATCGGCGGCGATTAAATCCATGCCCCAGCCTGTGCCGCTGCCAGAAGTGGAACAATGCGGAATTTCATAAAATTTCATCATTTCGGAACAAGCCACGCTTATCAAAATAGATTGTGGGTCGTAAAAATTTAACATGGTGCGCATGTCAAAATATACGGGCAACATACCCAGCAAAATCGGCGCGCCCTTTTTAATGGTTTGGCTAATCACCAAACCCGCTAATAATTCCGCCATCAATAAAGTTAATGTGCCTGCGGGCGTAAGCGGCGTAGAAGCGCCCGCCATACTATAGTTTGAAAAAATAATCGGCAAGCCGCGCTCGATAGCCGTTTTCATTTTATCCACAGTGCCGGCGTTCATCACTAAAGGGCTGACAGGGTTGAAATATGGAAGGACAAACGGTTTATCGCCCAATTCTTTGCCGTGCAACATTTCAAACATATCTAACACGTCGGAAAATTTATTTTCATCCGATACAAGCAAAACCAACGGCTTGGTAGTGTTTGAAATATGTTCAAGCGAGCCGTATAAATCGCCGAGTTCCTCGTCCACATCGCGCACAATGCCCACCGTTGAAATCACGTCGTAATGTTTAAGCGCCGAGGCAAGCCGCACTAAATCTCGAAAATTTTCTCTTTTGAAAATATCTAGCGTTTCATCATACGGGTTTTGATAAAACAACGCCGTCACCCCCACGCCAAAACGTAAACGGTCTTCGCCCAATTTAGAAATATGCTCTCCGCGGCGGTTATAAATGTCAATCGTCTTCGGCGCGGAAGCAATCGCTTCTTCCACTTGTTCAGGCTTAAAGCGCACCACTCGGTCTTGAGGCTTCACCCCAAGTTTCCACTCCAGCAGGTTCAATATCTCTGGCGAGTCGACCCGCACGCCCGTTTCACTTAACACTTTCAAAACGTTTTTATGCGCTTCTTTAATTTGCTCTTCGTTCATTAGGGTTAACTTCGGGCGGACGTTGTTCATAAAATAAAATCTCCTGCTTGTATTTTAATGGATGTTGGTACAAATTTCCTAAACCCGTGTTATAAACAACTTACGACATAGAATATAAAAGAAAAGAGGCAACGATGAAGAAAAGCGTATTCAGAGTCGTTTCGTTTTTATCTATTTTGGCGCTCACGCAAATGGTGTGTAGTTGCGGCATGTCGGCTACCGTTACTGTAGGAGTATATGAAGACTTAAACAGTAACGGTAAAAAAGAAAGCGGCGAGCCATGGATGCCAGGCGTGCCGGTGACGTGGCTAGGGATAACAAAAACAACCGACGAAAACGGCGCGGCGCAATTCCCCTCTCAAAGTTTTAGTAAAGAAAAGGAATGTATTGCCGCTATAAAGGTGAACGTTCAACCGCCTCAAGGGTATAAAGTAACCCAACCTGGCTGGGTAAATTTATATTGCTATGCTACTGAATTATATGGTTTTGAATTTTTTGAGAGCGGCAGCCAAAACGCTTTTTCTAGAATCGGGCTAGCCCCAATCGTACAAGAAGCCCAAACAGAAATTATCCCTGCGCCTACAGAAGAAAGCCCTGCGGCAAACCCTGCGCTCACATTAACCAAAACGGTTGACCACACGACTTGCCTTCGAGCTGGCGAACAATTTAATTACACTTATGTCGTTACCAACACGGGCAATACGCCGCTGACCGGTCCATTCAATTTGATAGACAATAAAATTCCAACTATCAAATGCGAGGAAGATTTATCTACGCTTGTTTTACAACCGAACGAAAGCGTAACCTGCACAGGTATTTACTTTAGCACAGACGTTGAATCGCAAATTGGCGCCGTAATTCGCAACGAAGCGGTTGCTTCAGTGGTTTACAACGGAGAAGTCATTTCATCCAATACCGCCGTGCAAGAAGTATTTTGCAAAGCCAACCCGCCCAAAGAAGAAGACGCCCCTACGGAAGACCCTTGCTTAGTTGGACCGCCCTACCCCGAGTCTTGCCCAGTTCCACCACTAACGCCTGAGGGGTAGCCGTCAGCGGTCAAAGCCAAAAGTCGGAAGACTCCACAAATTCAACCCTGTCGCCTCATGCGTCTGACGGTGGACTTTCACGCCGTCGTAAACGGTCAAGGTAAATTCGACTGCAAACGCAATGGCTTTAGCGGCGTGACCTCCAATCACGACAATGCCATGCGGCGCGGATTCATCTCGAAACGACAAAGTGAGATGGGTGTGAACATGCGCTTCATGATTTGACCTTGAAATTGTCCCTTGCCCTGAAATAATTTCTAGCGGACGGTTAAAAACCAAAGGCGGCTTGCGAATTTTGTTAATAAAATCATATTCAGTAAATTCAACTTCGGTTAATCCGCCTAGCATTTCAAACGTGGCGGCGTGGATATTTTCTGCGTCTGCAATTTTTGCAAAGGCTTGGTGAATGTCTTCTTCATGGGTAAATGTTCCCATAAAAACGCGGGTAGATTGGGTGTTGATATGTTGAAGAGTTATAGCCATGTGCAATTTCCAATTCTGACCGCAGACCGCCGACGACTGACCACTGAGCGCTTTAGGCAGTCGGCGGTCTGTTGTCTGCTGTCATTTTCCTAAAAATTCTTTCGAGCTATTCAATATCAAAACTTGAGCGATTCCCAAAATCATCGTCGCGCCGCGAGCGACTTGCTTTTCTGCATCTGCGCTTGTGCCTGCTGTAATCCCTGCGGATACATTTGCTTTTTTACAAATTGAAATGACTTTATCAATCATCTCTTGCGCTTCGGGGTGGTTGGGTCCATCAGGAAAACCCATATTCAAAGATAAATCTCGCGGTCCAATCATCACCGCGTCCACATGCGGTTGTGAAATCATGGCTTCAAAATTTTCTAACAAGGCTGGGTCTTCAAATTGCGGTATGACCATCGTCTGTTCATTGGCAAATTCTAAATATTTTGGCGCTTCGCTTCCATACGCCATATAACTAGAAGCGCGAGAAATGCCAACGCCGCGCTTGCCAATCGGCGGATATTTCACGGCATCCACAAGCATTTTCACCTCTTCCACAGTCCGCAAGTCTGGCATCATCACGCCCATCATGCCTGCATCGAGATATTGCAAAACAAGTTTTGGGTCTTTAGAACCAATGCGCACCAACGGAGTCATATTCGTTAATTCGCAGGCGCGAATCACATTCACGGCTTGGGTGGGATTAATAAGTCCGTGTTCGGCGTCGAGCATGTAATAGTCAAAACCTGCCAAGCCGAATAACTCTGCCAGTTGCGGGTCGTCTGAGGTGGAGATAACGCCATACGCGGGCAGACCCGATTTCAATTTAAGTTTGAGGCGGTTTGGCTGAATAAACATTTTTGAGTCCAGTAGAAAGTTATCATTAATAAATTGACCGCGAAAATAGTCTGTCGTCTGCGGTCGGTGGTCAAATCACTCCATTATTTTTTAATTCCGTTAATTCTTCATCACTCTTACTAAGCCAACCTTTATAAACTTCTTCATTATGCTGCCCCAGCAGCGGCGGGGGAGAGAATGCGTCTTCATGCGTTTCAGAAAGTTTGATGGGGTTGCCGGGCATTTTGGTTTTGCCGCCCAGCGGGTGTTCCACTTCCACAATCATATTGCGAGATAACACCTGTTCGTCATTTAGCGCTTGTTGCAAATTATAAACAGGCGCGCACGGAATACGAAGCGCTTGTAATTTTTCGAGCCAATATTTTTGCGTGTCGGTCGAGAGAATTTCATTCAAACGTTTGTTGATAAGTTCTTTATTTTTCAAACGACCCGGTTGAAATTTATGTTCTTCGGTGTTCAAATCTTCTGCGTCAATCACTTTGAGCAACTCGCCCCAAAAATTATCGGCGATGATAGCGATGATAATGTAACCGTCTGAACATTGAAACGTGTCGTAAGGCACATGCACAAAATGACCGTTGCCGAGTTTATCTGGCACAACGCCCGAAAGAAAGTGCATGGTGGCCATGTAATTCAATAAACTAATTTGCGCGTCAAGCATAGATATATCAACATGCTGTCCGCGCCCAGTGAGATGACGCGCCTGCAAAGCGGCAAGGACGCCGATGACGCCCATCAGTCCGCCGCCCAAATCGCCAATTGGAATGCCTGAACGAGTTGGCGGGTTTCCAATTTGACCTGTGATGCTCATGCCGCCGCCCATCGCTTGCGCCACCATATCAAACGCGGTTCTATGTTTTGCGGGACCCGTTTCGCCAAAGCCCGTCACGGTGCAAGTGATAATGCGCGGATTAATTTTTGAAAGATGTTCGTAATCAATTTTTAGTCGTTGCGTTACGCCTGCGCTGAAATTTGATAAAACAATATCGGCAGTTTTGGCTAACTCATAAAAAATTTCTAATCCCTTTTCAGATTTCAAATCTAACGTGACGCTTTTTTTATTGCGATTCAACGTCATAAAATACGCGCCGAATCCATTGAGACTATTTTTCGGGTCTTTTTCTAAAAGTCGTCTTGTTCCTTCGCCTGTGACAGGGGGCTCCACCTTGATTGTTTCTGCGCCTAAGTCGGCGAGCATCATGCCTGCGTAAGGTCCGCTGAGCATGTGAGTAAGGTCGAGAATTCTAATTCCTTGAAGCGCTTTCATGATTTGTATTGTGATTCCTTATAACGTTTTTGAATTGACCGCTGACTGCCGACGGCTGTTACAGGTTGCAGGTTACAGGTTGCAGGTTACGGGTGGGCGGCGATCGGTCGTCCGCGGTCAAAGATTCTTTAGATATTCCATGACTTCCCCCTTCCCCACCACATCGCCATATTTTGAGTTGATGTCAAACAAATTTGCTTCATGCGGGGCGGAATGTCTATCGCCTACACATTCGCGCGGGACGATGACTCGAAAGCCGTATTGCATTCCGTCCACCGCAGAAGCGCGGATGCAGCCTGAAGTGGAGCAGCCTGTGAGGATTAATGTATCTATGCCCATGCTTGTTAAAGTGGCGGCTAATGATGTGCCAAAAAACGCGGAGGCATATTGTTTAATAATGACGATGTCTGATTCGTGCGGCGAAATGTCGGAGACGATTTCGGCGAGCGGTTCGCCTTCGACCATTTTTTTCAATACAGGAACTTTTTGAATGAAGATGCCGCCGTCTTTGAAGTTTTTGTTATACAAAACTTTTGTGTAAATCACAGGGACATTTTTTTGGCGGGCAATGTCGAGGAGTGGCGCAGTGTGTCCGATAGCGGTAACAACTTGAGGCGCGTAAAGAGGCGAAGAGTCAACGATGTAAGCGTTGATAAAATCCACGACTAAAATCGCGGGCTTTTTTCCAAAACCAATTCGCCCGTCAAAAACGCCTTTGTAGTTGGCTTGCAAGTCAGACATGGGCTTGCCTTGTTGCTTGTAAAGGAGAGGCGGAGATAATGCCTGCTAGTTTCCATGCGGCATAGGCAAATGCGCCCTGCGCGAAAGTGTTGAGCAGTTGTTCCGTCCATTGCAATGGGATGGATTGTTCGGGGATGCGCGCGAGACCGCTAAGGATGAAGACGATGACGATGTTGACAAGGAAAAGAACCGCAAGCAAGTTCTGATTGTTGGCGCGCGCTTGTTGAATAAGCAAAACGACCATGACTACATTGCCAATGGTCATTACGCCGAGCAGAATGAAACGCCATGTATTGATGGTCACATCAGGAAAGCCTGTGAAGAAAATGGCAAACAGGCTCAAGCCCAATACAATGGCAGGACCAAGCCAAATGCGATTCGGCTGACGTTTGCGGAGGCGGATTTCGCCCATGAGCCACAGCGCGAAGGCAAGCAAAGTGAAACCTGCCGACATCCAAATAAACATGCCTTTGTCGAACCAGACAATGTTTGTTTGCGTTTGAGTAAGCGCCATGACCAATTTCCATGTGGCTTTGAGAAAGCCGCCAATGGTGACGAGAATCCAGCCGATGGTCGCCATTTGACCAAGGCGGGCGTTCACATTCCCAACCATGCGGCTGATGAAATATAAACCGATGGATGAAAAAATAACGGGGATAAAGTCTTCGAGAGCAAGCCCAAGGGTATAGGTTTCCATGCAATTCTCCTTTTGAACACAGACCACAGACGGCGAACCTAACAAAAGCATTCAGCCGTCTATGGTCTGCGGTCTATTTGTCAGGATAAAAACTTTCTTGCGGTCAATACATTGCCAATGCCCAACACAACTTCGCCAAGGTTGCCAATGTAAAAGGTATCGCCCATGCCCATGCCTGCGGCAAGGAACATGAAGAGCGAACCAGCCGCCAGCCACCGCCAACCTGTTTTGCGCCAAAGCGAAACGCCTGCCACAATCAAAAAGATGATAGTGAGAATGGCAGGAATAGGAGGACCTTTGATGCCGCCTTCATTGACGTAACGGAGCGTATCCAACACGGCGCGCGACTGTAATTCCAACGCAATCACGTCTGAATATACGCCTAGCGCAATCAATAATGTCGTCAATACACATACAATAATATGCGCCGTGCGGCTTTGCGCCCATGATACGCCTGCCTTTCTCAACACGCCGAAGCCAAAGATAATCATGGCGGGAGTGGCGAATCCATGCACAAGGTAACGCCCCGCGTTTAACGTTTTGAGCAAGTCGCCTTCGCCAACGAATCTGCCAATGAGGATAATGAGCGTATCGTAAGCAAGCCCAGCCAAAACAATCAATAACAATAACGTGTAGGATGAACGCTTGTTTTGATACAGCCCAACTGCCTGCCATGTCAGGTAGGCAAACGCGGCGACAAAGACAACGTATAAAATGGTCAGCATGATTTTCTCCTTATTAGGGTATTGGTCTTACATCTATTCATAAATTTGACCGCCGACCACTGTTCTCTGGCGTTCATCCGTCATCAGCCTGCGGTCGTTGATAATTCAAAAAACAAATTCCTTAATTAAATTTGCCACCGCTTGCGGATTTTGGTCGCAAATGTAAGGACCTTGATTCGGAATCGCTTTCATTTCGCCATGTTTCAACAATTGATATGCAGGTTCTAAACTGGCGCGTAAGGTGTCATGCTCGCCTGAAATTAATAAGATGGGAATATCTAAAGAAGATAATTGATGTTGAATGGGTTGGTCAAACACTGCTTGATATGCGCCTTGCGCCGCTTCTCTCGCGGATTGGGTGAGGAGTACTTCGCGGTGAACAATGTCTAAGGGGAGGCTTGAGTCGCGTTTCCGAATCCGCTCCCAAACTTGAGTCAAATGTGAGCCGTCTTCTGCAATGGCAAACGGTTTCAGGCTGGCTTTCAAGCCAGCGATTTGCGCTTCGCTTAATACTGGCGCGCCTGATAAAACCATTTTCTGAATCAAGCGCGGATGGTCAAACGCCATTTGAATCGCAATGGCTGACCCCGTGTGATGACCAAACGCAAAGCAAGACTCCACGCCAAGTTGAGTCAAAGCGGCATGGAGCGAGTCGGATAAATATGAAACAGTAAACAGGCTGGGGGGAGAGAAAGAAGCGCCAAAGCCAGGCGTGTCGAATGCGATGGTGTGGAAGTCATCCGCCAGCAAATTCATCAGCGGCTCAAACATCACGCTTGAACTGGCGGTTTGATGAAACAACACAAGCGGAATGGAATCAACTTGTTTGAGTTGGCGATAATGGATTTGCCCGTTGGGCGTGTCAACATAGCCTTTGCGGATAATTGACATCTCTCTCCTGAATGTTATAATGTTATAACATTTGGTAAGTTTGGTCAAGATAAAAATTATCCATTTTGACGGCTGAACACAGACCGCCGACTACAAGTTGTCCGTCACAGTCTGCCGTCCGTAGTCTGCGGTCGCATTATCAAAAGGAGACCTCCCCATGACAGACCAACTCGGCTATCGAAAAAAATTCGGCGTCATCATTCCCAGCACGAACACCATCGTAGAACCTGAGTTCTATCGCATGACCGTGCCAGGCGTGACGCCGCATATCTCGCGCATTCACATCCGCGACCAAAATTTAAGCAGCGATGAAGCCTTTGAAAATTTGCTAAAACAAATTCGCGTGGAAATTGAATACGCCGTGCAGCGGGTGATGACTTGCGAGCCTGATTACATGGTGATGGGCATGAGCGCCGAAACATTTTGGGATGGTGTGGAAGGCAACCGAAAATTTACAAAACAAATTTCCGATTGGGCGCATGGACTCAAAGTCGCCACAGGCGCAGAGGCTTGCGAGCGTGCATTGAAATTATTTAATGTAAAGAAAATTGGCGTGGTGACTCCATACCAACCCGTTGGCGATAAAAATGTTGTGCGCTTCTTTTCTGACCTTGGGTTTGAGGTTGCCGCGATAAAAGGACTTCGCTGCCCGACAGCCATTGCCATCGCGCACGTCAGTCAGGATGAGTTACGAAACGCTTTAATGGAAGTGAACAAACCCGATGTGGACGCTTTGGTTCAAGTGGGGACAAATTTAAGCATGGTCAGTTTGGCAGATGAAGCGGAGCGTTGGCTTGGAAAACCTGTCATTGCAATTAACGCCGCAACATACTGGATGGCATTACGAGATAATGGAATTGAAGATAAAGTGTATGGATGCGGGAGATTGTTTAGGGAGTTCTAAAGTTTCATGTATCAGGTTGACCGCAGACGGCGAACAGCAGACCATTAGCATTTACGGTCAGCGGTTAATCGTCTGCGGTTTATTATTTAATGCGAAACTAAATCAGCTTTTTCGTTGCGCGGGACGATTCGTTTGCGAATGATGAAGCCAATGATGACAACGACAAATCCCAGAATGCTAAACAATATAAATGGACCTTGTGGAAGCCATTTATCAAACAACTGACCACCGATGCCCGTAGCAGTCATAATTCCAAATGTGCCACATAGACTGAATATCCCAATCACCGAGCCGCGAATATCGCGCGGCGCTTGCTGGGCGATTAAGACTCCGCTGGCAATCACGCCGCTGATTTCGCCAACGCCAATCAATGCCGCAACGATAAACATAGACGGTCCAGTAGGGTCTGTGACGAAAATGGTAGAACCATACCCAAATGAAGCAAGCGCCACCGCAAAGATAACCGCATTGGCGCGATTCATTCTATCGGACAACATGCCGAAAATAGGCGCGGAAATCAGCGCCATGGTTTGTGAAATGCCGATGATAATTCCCGCTGTGGCAAGCGCTTCGGCAGTGGACAATCCCTTTTGCGTTGTGCCATACGTCACCACCCATAAGGTAAAGAATGTGCCGACGATGGCTAAATCTCCACGCGAGATAAATGCCGCCATGTAGGCAAAAGCCACCCCTGGGTCAGAAGCGGCATTGATTCCTTCTTTGGCAATTTCAATAAAACTTTTCTTTTGTTCTTGTTGAGTCTTGGTGCGATTTTGTAATCCGATATATAAAATAATAGCGGAAATAATCGCCACGCCTGTCATGGCTAAATAAGTGATGCGCCCCGCTTCAAATTCAGACATGCCGTCTGCTACGAAAATTTTGGGCAGTTGCAATACTACAAACACAGTCAATAAAGCGCCAATGCCGTTGCCCACGCCCTGAATGCCAGAGGCTTTGCCTCTATCTTCATCCATTGCGTAATCGGCAATGACCGTTGAAATCATAGTCGTCACAGCAGATGAACCCAATGCAAATAAACCGCGAAAAACATATAAAGTGAAAACGCTATCTACTGTTGGGTAAAAATACAAAGACATACCCATCAACACAAAGCCGATAGAAAAAACAAACTTACGCCCAATTTTGTCCGACACTGTTCCCCATGCGCCAATGGACAAAAGAATAATTATCTCTGCAAAGAATTGCAGGTTGCCGCTCAACACGCCTTGTTGCGATTCGGGAATGCGGAGGACTTCGGTTAATAAAAACGGCTGAAACTGCGGCAAGAACGTAAACAGCAACAACGAAACGACAGTTGCAAAATAATATGTGAACATATTGCCAACCGTCACGCCTTGCATCAAACGAATCGGACCGAATTTTGCGCTCATGGCGATACTCCTTTGTGATGAATTTCAACTCTTCATTTCAGACGACTGACCGCTGACGGCAGGCAAATTTGAAAACGGTCAGCGGTCAGTCGTCTGCGGTCTTTTATCAATCGTAAATCGTCAATCAAAACGGTCTCGGCGTTTCGCCAAGTTCCAAACTAATCCACTTCAATTCTGTAAAATGCTCCACCGAATATTTTCCGCCGCTTCGACCAATCCCAGACATGCCATATCCGCCAATCGGAGCCATTGGGTCAGACTGAAATGAATGCGCGCCGACATGCACCGAGCCACAACGAATTTTTCGGGCGGCGGTCATGCCGCGCACTAAATCATTGGTCAGCACGCCAGCGCTTAAGCCATAATCGCTTTCATTTGCAATGGCAATCATCTCGTCAAACGAGGCGCACTCCGTCACCGAAGCGACAGGTCCAAAAGTTTCTTCGCACCAACTCGGTCCAGATTGAGGCGGGTTGTAAATCACCGTAGGTTGATACACGAGTCCATGATGAATGTCGCCGCCCGTCAAAATTTCTCCGCCGCCGTCTTTCGCCGCTTGCACATGACGAATCACTTTATCCAATGCGCGTTGATTAATCAATGGACCATACGCGGTTTTTTCATTTCGCAAATCGCCAAGTTGCAAACTTTTTGCTTTCTTCGCTAACGCCTCGGCAAAGGCGCGTCCATTCGGGGCTTCAACCAAAATGCGCGCGCTCGACATACAAATTTGCCCCGCATGTGTAAACGCGCCCACCGCCGCAATTTCAGCGGCTTTATTTATATCTTCATCATTCAAAACCAATAATGGATTTTTCCCGCCAAGTTCCAATTGCAAGCGCTTCATTGATTGAATTGCAATCCCGCCAATTTTCACGCCCGTTGCAGTTGAACCCGTCAATGCGATTCCATTGATGCCAACATGTTTTGCTAATGGCTCGCCACACTCTTTTCCAAACCCTGTCACCACATTTAACACACCATCAGGCAAACCTGCTTCATGCAAAACTTTTGCAAATTCAATGGCAATCAACGGCGTTTCTTCGGATGGTTTTGCAATCACCGCATTGCCAGCGCCCAACGGAAACGCAACCATTTTCGCCAACAACACCAACGGCGCATTGAACGGTGAAATTGCTAACACAACGCCAACAGGTTCGCGCACCACCATAGACATGCGATGCGGTTTTTCATTGGGCAATGTGTCTGCATATAATCTTCGCACTTCGCCCGCCGCCGTTCTTAAAACGGATGCGGTATATAAGACTTCATACTTTGCTTTTGTAATGGTTGACCCGCTTTCATCTATCAATAGATTTAACAACGCTTCATACTTCGCTTCAACTTGGTCGGCGCACCTCAACAGAATCTTCTCCCTCTCCGCAGGCGGCAGCGCTGACCAATGCAAAAATCCTTTGCGGGCAGATGTCACCGCCGCCTCAACATCTGATTCTGTGCCCCGCGCCGCGTAGCCTAAAATTTCTCCTGTCATCGGCGCAACGCTTGGAAATGTTTCGCCATTCGCGGCAGGGATTTCTTTTCCGTGAATGAAATGTCCGTAAGTTTTTATGGTTGTATTCATAATTATTCTTTCTATTGACCGCTGACCGCCGACGAAAGACCGTCAATTACTCCAAACAGTCTGCCGTCCGCGGTCAATTCTCAAATTCTCTCCTCAAGCATACTCGCCCTCAACAAATACTCTCTCGCCTTTTTAGCGTCTTTCGCAATCTCCGCAAGCGACTCATTTCTCTTGGCGCGCTCCTCATCCGAAGTCATTGCCATATTTTTATATTGCTGGTCTGAATACAACTGCACAGATTCAATCGCGTATTTTCTTCGTTCATTGGAATAATCGTCTAAAATCGAATCTGTTTCCCCATTACATATTCGAATAAATTTTTCAGTCAAATTCGCCGCGTCATGGATTCCGCTATTCATCCCCATCCCGCCTGATGGATTGTTGTTATGAGCAGAATCGCCAACCAAAACCACACGCCCCACCCGAAACGTATCCGCCACTCGTTGATGCACCCGATATAACTGCGTTGTTTTGATTTGATAATCGGGAACTTCGCCAAAAAAATTTGAGATTCTTTTTCTCAAATTTTCTTCTTTTATTGCAATCGCTTCATCTTCATCATTCTGCATCCGAAACACCACGCGCACAATATCTGGCAAATTTAGAATAATCACCCATTCCTGCGGGTCAAAAACGTAACAAACTTGCGCGGCATCGGGGAGCAGGTCATTTGTATTTAAGTCACTGCCTATTAAAAGAAAGCGGTCTTCATAAGTCTTTCCTTGAAAACCAATATTGAGTTGCTTGCGGACTGCGCTATGCGTCCCATCTGCGCCGCATAAATACAAGCCTTCTCTTTCGATAATTCCATGTTTGGTTTCAAACCTTGCCGTAACGTGCGTTCCACAATCAACAAAGTTAATCAACTTATGCCCCATGTAAACTTTGCCAAACTCAGTTGCCTCCACCGCTGGCTTCAACACCCGCGTGGCAATATGCTGCGGGCACTGCAAGCGATACGGATATTTTGTATCTTTCGCAATCGCTTGATAATCAAAACTGGCGATGATTCTTCGCGGGTTTCTTTCCCAATATTGCAATTTATCCACCTTATATCCATGTTTAATGACATCATCCACCACGCCCCAAGTTTCAAACAACTCCAAAGTTTTCGGATGAAACGTGCTCGCGCGGATTTGGGTATTTAATTCTTCATCCGCTTCAAAGACTTCAGCATGAATCCCTGCTCGGGCAAGCGCCAGCGCAAGCGAAAGCCCAACAGGTCCCGCGCCGATGATGAGAATGGGAAAGTTTTGAGTCATGGATTTGTTTGGAATATTCGACCGCCGACGGCTGACTGTTTTCGTCCGTCGTCTGCGGTCTATGGTCTGCCGTCGCTATTCTCTCTCAGCCGCGTGTAGAATCCTCACCAACCTCTCGCGCATGGGAACGCCCAGCATACGGTCTGCCAGAATGTTAGCGGGGTCTTTCTCTACAATTGTTCGGCGGACTAATTCATCGCGCGCTTTTAATGCGGCGCGCTTTTCTTGCGGAATGGGTTTAGCATTTTTTACAATCTCCACCCACTTTTTGACATATTCCATCATCACAGGCTCAACCGCAGATTTGAAATCTTCAAACGGCAACAATCCGCAAATTGCAATCGGAGATAACGTACTGCGGGTGTATAAATGAATCGGATTAAACGCTTTATACGCAGGGTTTCTTTTGAGCGTAATCCATGCTTGATTCATTTGCTCGTGATATTGGTCAAGATGTTCAAAACTCGCAGGCGGGTCATAGCGCGGAAGAAAATCAACGTAGCAAAAAACATCGGGCGCAGTGCCAAGCGCAAATCCGAGATGAGGCGCGTCAATTTCATCATTTAACCAACATGTTAAATGAATATTGGTAAATCCAGTTTCTGGCTTGCCAATCCATGAACGCACAATCCAATCCACTGGGCTTTTGTCGCCTGTGTATGTAAACATTGCGCCAACCGTGTTGCCTTGCAAATCAGGAATGTTTTCAATATCCTGACATTTCAAATCACGTTTCAAACTTAAATTTGAATTGATATATTCCCACGCTTGCTCGCGCACATTTAACAAGTAATTAAAATTTTCAGTGTTATTCACTGGCTTACGTGAATCAAGTACATCTGCAAGTTGTTGAGTTGTATCGCTCATAATTGGATTCCTCTTTTCATTTTGTTACTTTCATTATGACCACGGACGACAGACCGCTGACCGCGATTGAATGCCGTCCGCGGTCAACGGTCAATTAATTATTGGCTCTGCGAGTTTCCACGGTCTTCCATGCAACACATCAGTGCGATGCGAAACCATTTTATTAATTGAAGCGGCTGGGTGTATCGCCGCCGTTGTTAAACCATCATGTGCCATCGTCACAACAGGGTAATTGATGTTTCCATCAAACGGACGATTCTTCCATTCTGTCCACAATGTAAAATCTTCAGTGATAGCATAAATGCCAGAATCTTTTTTGCTGGCAACAATTACATTCATTCTATTTTCCGCCGCGCGTTCTTTGAAGCCATATTCCGTTTCCCATGTTTCTAAAATCATCGTCGGCACACACACCACATCCACCTCTTTCAACGCCGCCAAACGAAACGTTTCAGGATAGATAGAATCATTTCCCACAATAATTGCAACACGTCCCCACTCTGCATCAAAAATACTCAATTCATTTCCTAACTTTGACCAAGCATGTCTTTCGGAATAATGTAATTGTGGTTGCTTCAACAAAATTTTATTTTTATCAAACATCACGCCCACATGTTGATTCTCTTCCACAATCGAAGCGACAACAAAAGAATCTTTCATTACGGATTGCAATTGACGAATCATTTCATCATCATTTTCTTTCAGATGAAATAACTCTGGCAAAACGATTAACTTCACTTGTTTTGATTCCGCCTCTGCGACGTATTTCTTCGCTTCTTCAATCGCTTCTTTTCCGTGACTTTGAATCTGTATCACCCCCGCCAACAGATTCTCAGCCCCAACTTTTTTCTTGCTATCTTTGGGCGCGTCTCCAATCGGTTTATATAATTCAGGTCGGCGCGATGCGAAAATATCCGTGCCGTCGGGTCTTAATTTACTCTTTGCAAAATCTACATCGATATCGGCAAATACAACCGCCTCGCCTTTTTTCGGCGCTTTGGCTAACACTGTTCCATCGGGCGCCACAATTTGGCTCTCGCCCGCCCCTTCAAGAAAACTCGGGTCAATTTTTAATTTCGCCGCAACCGCTTCGCGCATTTCTTCTGGCACAAGTGAGCCGACTTTATTCGCCGCCACTACATACACTTTATTCTCCGCCGCCCGCACAGGGATATGCAATGACGCCTCATCGTGCGCAAATGAATTTAAGCTATTCAACAAAATCTGCGGACGGCGCACCGCCAACGCCCTCGCCACTTCGGGAATAACCCCGTCCATACAAGCGTACATCCCCACCTCGCCAATATCGGTAGAAAGAATCGGCGCGATTTCGGTTGCTTTTTCTAAAAAGTTATTTTCATTGCCCATCAAAATTTGCTTATCATTCATCCCCATTATCTTCCCCGCTCGGTCAAATAAAATATTTGTGCCTGCCACCTTACCGTTTTCCCGCTTCATCGTCACATTAATTTTTATATAACATGAATATTCTTTGGCTTTTCTGGCTATGGCTTGAATAAACTCATCCTCTAGCGAAACAGCCACGCGGTAACAATGCTCGGCGTTTTCATACCAAGCAATGTGATTGATAAATTCAGGCAAAACCATCACGTCAGGTTTATGTTTTGCCGCATCGTCAATCATCCGCAGGCAGGTTTGCAAATTTGCCAAAACGTCATTCGTCACACCAAATTGCACAGCCGCCGCCCGAACTGTAGTTTTTCTAACCAAATGCCGCCTCCGCAAGTAAATGTTATAACATTATGACAATATACCCCAATGGCAGGAAATTTGTCAATAACATACGGTAAGATTAGTTAAAAAGCCTACCTCACGAGAAATTGTATATAGCGAGTTTTTTTAGTTCTTAGAAGGAAGTAATTTAATGAAAAATTTTTATCTAGTTTTATTCTGCTTTGCGATTATTCTTCAAGGATGCCGACCTGTTAACATAGCCGTTGTGTCGAACGAAAATCAAATTGAATTCATACCGGTGGACGACCCAATTATTTCAACCGAACTAAATGAGTTGAAAGAATCATTGAAATATCGCTCTAGCTTTGATTTGTACGAAATTAATGTATGGTACAACTCGCCAATATCTCAATGGAATAAAATTACACGCGACTGGGTGGCGCATTATTATAAAAACCCCTTGCAAGCGACGCGCATCTACGCCATGATGAGCGTTGCGCAACAACGCGCTTTAGATTCGATTGCCGCAATGAACATTGATTTCTCTTCTCGGTTGCCGGAAAAATTAGATGATCAAATTACCGCAATCGAAATTGGGTGCCTCCCTATGGAATGCGGCGCATTGATTGGTTCGGCGGAAAGCATGTTGATTTATTTATTCCCTGAAACGCAAGAACAAATTTTGAAACAAACAGAAGAAGCGCGCCTGGCTTTATTGATATCAGGAAATATCTTACCCTCAGACCTCGACGCCGCTGAAGCAATTGGGCGCGATATTGCTCAAGCGGTTATTGCTGAGAGATTAAATGACGGTTCTGCCACTGCAGGAAAATCTGAGCTGCTACCGACCGGCGAAGATATTTGGAAGCCCGACCCATTTCAAGTCAGCCCACAAGGTCCAAGTTGGGGAAAAGTAACGCCATGGTTGATGGAATCTGGAGACCAATTTCGGTCAGCGCCACCGCCGGAATATGGCTCTGCTGAATTCTTAGCCGCGCTAGATGAAGTCTATCAAGTGCAACAGAATGTAACGCATGAGCAACTCGCCATTGCCGATTATTGGGCAGGAGACCCAGGCACTTTTACGCCAGCAGGCTATTGGAATTTAATTGCTTCGGATTTAGTCACAGAGTATGAGTTATCTAGCATAGAAGCAGGGCATGTCTTTGCGGCGATGAATATGGCAATGATGGATGCCAGTATTGGATGTTGGGATGCAAAATACCATTACTTAGTTGTCCGCCCATGGCAAGCAGATAAACGTATTAGAGGGCTAGTAGGGTATCCAAATCATCCTTCTTATCCTTCTGGTCATAGTTGTTTTTCAGCGGCTGGAGCAGAAGTGTTAGCCTTTTATTTTCCAATGGAAGAAAGTTCGTTGCGTGATTTAGCGAAAGAAGCCTCATTATCTCGTTTATACGGCGGAATTCATTATCGCTTTGACCTTGATGCCGGCTTAGAACTTGGCAAACAAGTGGCAGGTTTATATGTAAAATTTATTATCGAGCAAAATTGGCAAATTAAAAATCAATAAAACTCGGCAGGCGTTCCCCTAACGGTTTGGCTAAAAAATAACCTCATATACAAGAATTTTCTGCAAGTTTTGCATGTACTGTATTAAAAAACATAAAATCAGGGTATACTGATTGCGGCTATTTATCTTAAATTAAGCAAGTCTATACAGGTTTATCATGAAAGTAACTCGTATTTTTTCCTTATTCATTTTAGGTGGGTTACTGTTCAATCTACTAGGAATACTTCCGCCAGCGCACGCTCTCACTACAACATTAACTGACAATACAGCCGGAGCAATTGCAGACGCCAGTTGCGCCTCACCATTAACTAGAACTTTTATTGTGGGTTCTAGTTTTATTATCGCAGACTTAAACGTCGGCTTAAACATCTCGCACGCTCGCCGAAGCGATGTGCGCGTGACGCTTACTTCGCCTTCAGGCACAACTGTTGCTTTAATTTCCGGTGGTGGGCTTGGCTCTCCAACAGTTGCCAGCCCAGATGATTTTGATAATTACGACTTCTTATTAGATGATACATCTCCTAATTCTATTTATGATAATAGTGATGATGTAATTGCTGCGCCTAATTTTGAACTGGACCGCATTGCAAAGCCATACGAACTCTTAAGCGCGTTCAAAGGGGAAGATGCATTGGGAACTTGGACATTATCGGTATGCGATACAAGAAGCGGAACAACAGGAACATACAATCAATCGAAATTAGTTTTCACCAGCGCCGACCCTAACACAGTTACAGGAAATGTATTTACAGACTACAATGACAACGGCATTCGCAGTTCTGGCGATTTACCCGTATCGGGAGTTTTAGTAACCGCCTATGATGCCGCAGGCGCCGTGGTAGATAGCGATACAACAAATTCATCCGGGGGGTATTCGTTAAGCATTCCCAACGGCACGGCGGTTCGAATCGAATTTACAAACATCCCCTCTGGATTAGAACCAGGCGCTTACGGCATCGACTCCGGTACGACAGTTCAATTTGTAACCAGCCCAGCCGCAGGGGTTGACCTAGGGCTATCCATTCCTTTAGATTACTGCCAAAATAATCCCTTTATCGTTATGCCATGTTACATCAATGGCGACCCGCTCGTGGCGGGAAGCGTGGCCACGCAAACAGCGCTGGTCTCCATTCCGTATGACGCGTATGGGCGCTATGATGCAACAATTGAACAACCCTTAGCCACTTATGCTCAAATCGGCGCAACATGGGGCTTAGCCTACCAACGTTCTACTTCTACCGTATTCTCTAGCGCCTTAGCCAAACGGCATTCTGGTTTAGGTCCATTAGGCGCCGGCGGTATTTACGCCATTCAAGTTAACCCCGCCACTGGAACGGTTATTTCTGTTTCTAACTTTTTAGATATTACAACCTTAGGCATTCCCGTTGGTTCTTTGCCAAGCAACGCTGCAAGAGGTTTATCTGGCACTTCCACAACTCCAAACACCGACCCCACAGCATGGGACGCAGTGGGTAAAGCCGCCATTGGCGATATGGAAGTTGGCACAGACGACTCAGAATTATGGTTTGTAAACCTCGCTAATCAAACCTTATACGCGCTTGATATTGCATCTACTTCCATTACACATACCGTTCCAATTTCTCTACCTGCCGGCGCTACCGCTTGCCCCGCCAGCGATATACGCCCATGGGCGGTAGAAATTTACCGTAACGAAGTATATGTGGGCGTCATTTGCTCCGCTGAAAGCACGCAAGATGTCACCGACCTCTACGCCTACATTATCAAAACCAGCGAAACGGCCCCCGGTTCGTTTTCTCTTGTATATGAATTTCCGTTAAACTACTCACGCGGCGTAGTCAGCAACCCAGATGGCGGTTACCCAGCAGAATGGCGACCATGGTCGCCTACCATGACTTCGCTTTGCACAAACCCATGCGCCGGCTATGATGATTTAGCGTTTAGTAAGCAAATCATATATCCCCAACCTATTTTTTCCGACCTTGAATTTGACACAAATGGAAGCATCATTGTCGGCTTAATGGACCGATTAGGGCATCAAACAGGGAACGCTAACTATGCCACATCCAACCCTTGGGGGAGTACAACTTTATACAACAAAGACACTGGCTATTCTTCGGTTAGCGTGAATATCACCGCCGACCCAGCAAGCTTGTATGAAGGAGTAGCCGCCGGCGATATTTTACGAATATGCCTTACCGCCGGCGTATATGCGCTTGAAAGCAACGCCTCATGCGGCGGAATTACGACAGGCGGCGCGGGCGGAGGTCAAGGACCTGGCAACGGTGAATATTACTGGCAAGATATGTACGCCGTTAGCGCAACTGTTGGCGGCGGCACACACCACGAAGTGACAGTTGGCGGATTAGTCCTCATGCCAGGCACAGATGAAATCGCTGTCTCTGTGTTTGACCCATTCGCTATTCGCTCAGGCGGCATTGCTTGGTTTAGCAACGTCAACGGAACGCGCAATCGCGCTTATGAGATTTTTCCTCAAGACTCAGGCGGCGGACCTACGACATTTGGTAAAGCCATTGGCATTGGCGATGTAGAAGGTTTTTGTTACGAAGCCCCCATTGAAATTGGAAACCGCGTATGGTCAGAAAACGACAACGACGGCATACAAGAACCAGGTGAAACGCCGCTAGCGGGCGTTACGGTTGAACTCTATCAAGGCGGAACATTGATTGCCACCGCTGTTACCGACGCAAACGGCAATTACTTCTTTAGCTCAAGCCCAACAGGTTCTTCCACCACAAGTCATATTTACGGTATTACCGCATTACAACCAAATTCAAATTACGAAATTCGGATTCCCAATATCACAGGCGGAAGCCAACAAGCGCCGCTGGCAGGTTTGAGCCTATCTCCCGCAAATCAAGGTAGCGCCGACCAACGAGATTCAGACGGCACGTCCAGCGGAAACGACGCGGTGATTTCAGTCGCCACTGGCACAGCCGGGCAAAATAATCACACTTACGATTTTGGTTTTTCCTCTTCGCTTGAATTTAGTTTAGGAAACCGCGTTTGGTTTGATACAAACAACAATGGAATTATTGACGCTGGAACAGAAATTGGCATTGACGGCGTGCGCGTTGAACTATACCAAGATAATGGAGACGGCGTATTCGGCTCTGGCGATACATTCCTTGAATTTGACACTACAGCCAGCGGCGGCTATTACCGCTTTGATAATCTCCCCGCAGGCAATTATATTGTCGTCTTACCTGCAGATAACTTCCGCAATATCGGCGCTGGCGACACCGTGCCAAGCGACCCATTGGCAGGGTATTGGAGCAGTCAAACCGTCGTCAACAGCGCCGGCGCCATTAGCGACTCCACAGCCAATGACGCTGATACCGATGTGGATGACAGCGACGATAACGGCATTAGCAATATAACATCCAACGTATTAAACTATGTCGCTTCAAACGCCGTGACGCTTGGTCCAAGCGCGGATGAACCTCTTAACGAGACGGATTTATCCGGCGGGCAAGGCGCGCCAGACGCTCAAGCCAACATGACTGTTGATTTTGGGTTTTATTATGCCCAAATTGGCGATTTAGTCTTTGTAGATAATGATAATAGCGGCGCATTTAATGGCGGCGATACCCCGCTGGCTGGCGCATTAGTGCAACTATACGCCAGCGACTCAACTGGTTCTACATTAACCGAAATCATCACTGGCGCAGATGGAATCCTCGGCACAGCCGATGATGGTTGGGGCCCCGACGGCATTCAAGGCAACGCCGATGACGGCACAGGCGGAATAATCACAAACGGCGCAGGCACATACTTATTTAGCGGCTTGCCTGAAGGCGATTATGTAGTCGGCGTTACGCCGCCTTCGCAATACACCAGTACAATAGATACCGCCGACAATGCAGACACATTAAACCCAGACGTTAATACTGATAATAACGATAACGGCATAGGAACAGGCGGCGGGCAAGTCACGAGCGGCGTATTAACTTTAGACCCCGGCGAAGTTGCCGCAAATATCACTGTAGATAATTCAAACGGCACAACCACCGACCTGACAGTGGACTTTGGCTTTGTACTTGGCTATAGCCTCGGCAACCGTGTTTGGTACGATACAAACAACAACAGCCAAATTGACTCGGGCGAACAAGGCATTAGCGGCGTGCGCGTTGAATTGTATTTAGACGATGGCGACGGCGTGTTTGACGCAGGCGACACCCTCCTTGCCTTCGATACTACCGACTCTAACGGACACTATCGCTTTGATGGGTTAGAAGCAGGCAATTATGTTGTCGTTATCGCGGCGGATAACTTCCGCAATACAGGCGGAAGCGATACCGTTCCAAGCGACCCACTTTCGGGCTACTGGAGCAGCGGCACATCCATCGCCTCAAACGGCGCGATTAGCGACTCAACCTCTACCGACCCTGATAATGATACCGATAGCGACGACAATGGCATTACCGCTTTTACCGGCAGCGCCATTGATTATGTTGCCGCCTCCGCAGTCACGCTCGGACCCGGCAACAGCGAACCCACAGGCGAAACAGACCTCGAAGCCAGCGGTCAAGGCTCAGACGATAACCGCGCTAATATGACGGTGGACTTTGGCTTTTACCAAGTGAATTTTGGAAACTTAATTTATTCAGATATAAACGCAAACGGCTTCTACAACGCCGGCACAGACTCGCCTCTCTTCAACGCGCTTGTGCAACTATTTGCCGAAAATGGAACGACCGAAATCATCACTGGCGCAGATGGAACCCCAGGCACTGCGGATGACGGCTGGGGACCCGACGGCATTCAAGGCAACGCCGATGATGGAAATGGCGGCATATATTCAGACGCATCAGGAATTTACGGTTTCAACGGCTTGCCAGAAGGAAATTACATTGTGCAAGTCACCCCGCCAACCGCATTAATCGCCAGCACAATAGATACCGCCGGCACAAACGACCCCGACTCTAACGTGGATAACGACGATAACGGCATTGGCACATCCACAGGCGCGGTTACAAGCGGCGTGCTAACAATGGAAGCGGGCGAAGCTGCCGCAAATATCACTGTAGATAATTCAAACGGCACAACCACCGACCTGACGGTGGACTTTGGCTTTATCACTCCTGTATATAGCTTAGGCAATCGCGTTTGGTTTGATACAAACAACAATAGCCAAATTGACTTTGGCGTAGAAGCGGGCATTAACGGAGTCGTTGTTCAACTGTATGCCGCAGACGCAAGCGGCAACCCGACTGGCGGCGTTTTAGCAACAGATACAACCGCCAACGGCGGCTATTATCGGTTTGATAATTTACCTGCCGGCAATTATGTAGTCGTCATTCCCGCTTCGGAATTCTTAACTGGAGGTCCGCTTGCCGGCTATTGGAGCAGTGGAACTACACTTGACGCCGCCGGCGCAATCAACGAAGCCGCCGCCCCAGACCCAGATAACAATGTGGATAGCGATGACAACGGCGTTCATATTACCAGCGGCGCATTTGACGGCGCAGTGATTAGCGCCGCCGTCACTTTAGAGTCAACCCCATCCGAACCGACAACCGAATCGGATATCGAATCGCCTAACCCGCCGGGCGAAGCGGTTAACAATCAAAGCAACCTCACGGTAGATTTTGGTTTCTATCGCCAAACGCTGGGGAACATTGTATTTATTGACGTCAATGCCGACGGCGATTATGACGCAGGAACAGATACGCCGCTTTCGGGCGCAACCGTACAACTATATTCAAGCAACGGCACAGAAATCAATGTGGGACCTGACAGCATCTTAGGCACAGCCGATGATGCGGCAGGAGGCATCACAACAGGCGCAGGCGGAACTTACTTATTCAGCGGTTTACCCGCCGGCGATTATATTGTGCGCGTCACGCCGCCAGTTGGATACACCAGCACGGTAGATACAGCCAATTCCGCCGACACAACAGACCCAGACACAAACATTGATAACAACGATAATGGCATTGGCACAGGTAGCGGCGTTGTATCAAGCGGCATAGTGACATTAACGCCAGGCAGTGTAGGCGCGGCTTCAAATAACGCCGTTACACAATCAAACGGAACAACCTCCAACCCAACCGTAGATTTTGGATTCATCTCTAACCCTGGCATTACAAAAACAATTATTGACACAAACGAAGCGCACACACCAGGGAATGAAGTCGCCATTGGCGAAATTGTGACTTATGAAATCGTCATTGACCTTCCACTGGGCGTAACTTTTAATAACACCACCATCACAGACCAATTAGATTTAGGTCTCGCATTTGTAGACTGCATCTCTGTATTGGTTCAAGGCGTAGATGAAACCGCCAATGTTTGCCCGCCAACCGTTACCCCAGCGGTTGGAACTTCAAGCAACCCCGCAGACGACGGCAGGCAAATTGTATTCACTTTGCCCACGCCAATCACAGTCACTGCGCCTAATCAACAAATCGTCATTCAATATCGCGTTATTGTGTTAGACGTGATTGAAAATCAAGATAACGTGCAATTAAACAACAGCGTCACCTGGGCGTGGACGGGCGGCTCATTCTCCACGAGTTCTTCCGACGTTGAAATTGTAGAACCAGATTTAGACATTGATAAATCTGCCACGCCCACCACAAACGTCCCAATTGGCACGCCTATTCAATTTACCCTAGTCATTGACCATACCACCCCTGCCAGCCAAGCCGATGCCTTCGACGTCGTCGTTTCAGACTTTTTACCAGCCAACCTTCAATATGTGCCTTGCTCTGCAAGTTATACAGGGCTTGCTCCAGATACCACAACGGCAAGTTGCCCGGCGCCCGCCACAGATTTAATCTTCACATGGCAGGTATTCCCGCTTGGAGCCACCGCCACCATCACCTTTAACGCAATTCTGCTTGGTTCGCCCGCCGTCAATGAAGCCTCTGTGGCATGGACATCCATCCCCATTGACCCACAGATTAATGGCTTGCCCGTTCAACTTTCGGCATACAACACAACCTCAACCGAACGCTGGTACGACCCGCTCGACCCAGTCAATGTTTATGGCGTGTCTGACAGCGTCACCATTAACCCAACCGCCATCATTGACGACGTAGAATTACCGTCCGATTTACCCTCCACCGGTTTTTCGCCAAACAAAATTACGCTTTTGCCAGAACAACCAAAAGAAAAACAATATACCGATACCGGCGTTTGGCTTGAAATTCCAAGCCTGAACGTAAAAATGCCAGTCACTGGCGTTCCGCTCGTCAACGGCGATTGGGACGTTTCATGGCTTGTCAACCAAGCAGGCTGGCTAGAAGGCACCGCCTTCCCCAGCTGGCAAGGCAACAGCGTGCTTACAAGCCACGTCACATTAGCGGACGGTTCAGAAGGACCCTTTGCAAACCTCGGCAAATTAAGATGGGGCGACCAACTCATCATTCATGCCTACGGCACAACCTATATTTATGAAGTCCGCCAAAACCGCACCGTCAGCCCATATAACACAACCGTTTTACAGCATGAAGACGAAGCATGGTTAACCTTAATCACCTGCAAAGACTATAACGAAACGACCGACACCTACGCCAGCCGCATTGCCGTACGCGCGGTTCTTATGAAAATTGAAGAAAACAAAACATACTTCAACTCAGAAAAAGCGCGTTAAACCAGTTAAACAAAACAAACAGGCAGATTGAAATAAACTGCCTGTTTGTTTTTAAGCGTATAATCCAAAACATAGCAAACAAACCGCTAAAAATATTTTTATCGTATTCATCTGGCGATAGGCGATGACAACCAAGTGAATAACAAATAAAAAAGGCTTTTGAGGTTTATTCAAAAGCCTTTTCAATTCCCAATGACGAATATCTAATTCCCTTTTTCCACCGCCGTCAAAGCGTCTTCAAAAATTCTTAAGCCTTCTTCAATTTCGCTTTTACTAATTGAAAGCGGCGGAGCAATGCGAATCACGCTCTGCCCGCAAGATAATGTTAAAAGCCCGCGCTCAAACGCCGCGTTCACAAGGCGATGCGTTAAATCTTTGGCTGGCTCTTTCGTCTCACGGTCCTTCACCAACTCCACGCCAATCATCAAACCTTTACCGCGCACATCCCCAACGACTGGGTGGCGCGCTTTAATTTCTTCCAAAGCGTCCAGCGCATATTCGCCCACTTCTCTTGCGTTTTGAATATATTGTTTTTCGAGCAAATCAATCGTCGCCAGCGCCGCCGCGCACGAAACAGGGTTGCCCCCATAAGTGTTGCCATGCGCGCCGTTTTCCCAAGTCATCACCGATTTTCTCGCAATGCACGCGCCAAGCGGCATACCCGAAGCGATGCCCTTTGCCGAAGTGATAATATCTGGCTCCACGCCAAAATGTTCAATTGCCCACCACTTGCCAGTGCGCCCCATACCGCTTTGAACTTCGTCTAAAATTAAAAGAATACCGTATTTATCGCATAACTTCCGCAAGGCTGGGTAAAAGCCGTCTGGCGGAACAATGTACCCGCCTTCGCCTTGAATGGTTTCAACCAATATGCCAGCCACTTCATTGGGCGGCAAAATTTGCGCCAAAATTTCTTCTTCAATATACCGAACCACCGCCTCCCCGTAATCTTCCCCTTTTCTTCTCTCAAGAATTGGACGATACGGATTTGGAAACGGAGCGTGCGTCACGCCGTTCATCAACGGATAAAAACCATTATGGTATTTTGCCTTGCTCGCGGTAAACGTCACCGCGCCCATAGTGCGTCCATGAAACGCGCCCGTGAAGCCGATAAAATTTGTCCGCTTAGTATGATAACGCGCCAGTTTAATAGCCGTTTCTACCGCTTCGGTGCCTGAATTGGTCATAAAAGAAAGCGCGTCTTCTTGGAAAGGCGCAATATCGTTTAAGCGCTCGCCCAGCCGAATCCAATTCTCGTGATAAAAATCGGATGAAATATGAATAAATTTTTCAGCTTGTTCTTGAATGGCTTTCACCACCTGCGGGTGCGAATACCCCGTTGAAACCACTGCAATACCGCCCATAAAATCTAAATAACGATTCCCGTCCACATCCCACACTTCTGAACCTTTGCCATGACTCATCACAAACGGATAATCGCGCGGATAAGAAGGCGAAATCACTTTCTTATCGCGCTCAATCATGGCATGGGCTTTCGGTCCTACTTTCTTAAACATGGTCATACATACTCCTTGTTGAGCCAAAGATAAACAAAATCAGCATAGGCATTAAACTCCATTCATCTCTGGCGAATTAAATTTTACAAACCTAACTTCATTTCAGCCAAAGCGCGCGCGCCGAGCAAACCTGCATCGTCGCCCAATTGCGCTGTGGTAATGATTAAATCTTCAAAATAACGCGGATGAAACACGCGCTTTTTCAAACTTGCATGAAACGAATCAAACAACAAACTCCCCACTTGCGAAACGCCGCCGCCAAAAATAATAATAGATGGGTCAAATGAATGTATCATACTTGCAACGCCAATCCCTAAATATTCCCCTGCGCGTTGATACGCTCTAATCGCCAACTCATCCCCTTGAAGCGCCGCCTCGGCGATTTCTTTCGCGCTGAGATTAACATCCCGCTTCAGGCTCGACCTTGCGCCTGATTCTAATTCCCCAAGCGCATACCTAACAATAGCAGGACCCGATGAAAACGCCTCTAAGTGACCCGCAAACCCGCACGAACACAGCGGACCGTTTGGGTCAACAATCATATGCCCCATCTCTGCCCCAAGCCCATGATGACCCTGTAATAATCTATCTTCAATAATCACGCCTGTGCCAATCCCCGTGCTGACGGTGATATACAACACATGACGATGCCCCTTGCCTGCGCCAAAACGATATTCCGCCAACCCAGCCAAATTTGCGTCGTTATCTAAAAACACTTTCAAACCAAAGCGCTCTTCTAACTTTGGCGCCAATGGAAAATTATGAAATTGTGGGTTATTGGGTGGGGCAAGCAAATACCCCGTATGCGGGTCTAACGGTCCAGGCGACCCAAGCCCAATCCCCGCCACAGGCTCGCCTTGCGGCAAAACGGCTTCAATCACGCCTACGAGGCGTTCAAACCCGCCCGGCTCAGAAGCAAGCGTGCGTATTCTTTGATATTTGATGGGTTTTATATCGTCTTGTGAGTAAGAGGCGGCACGCATGTGGGTGCCGCCTATATCTACCGCTATAATGGTTGCCATACCCCAATTATACCGTAAGGGATAAATGACCGCAGTCTGCCGTCATTTATGGAAATTTGGCGCTCAACAAAGCCTTTTCGGCGCAGCCTGCGGAGCGAACCGCCTTGTAAACCTCAATTGACTTACCCCTTTAACACTGCTATTATCGTCATTTATGAAACAATTGCTTTCCATTTTTCGGAGCGTTGCTCGTTGGCTAAGACCTGGCTTAAGAATCAAACGTTGGTTTACGCTCGTTTTGTTTGGCATCACATTATTAGGGCTAGGCTTTGCTGTCCTTTTGATTGATTTATACCGAACCGATACGACCAATGAAACCATACTTACCATCCTTCATTACTTATCTTTACGATTTTTACCAAGGGCTCTACGCGCCTTAATCTTTGGCGGCTTAGGCATTGGCTTGGTCATTTACGGCATCTTACAATTGAATCGCTCCTTGCTTCGCCCGTTCATTCGCCCTGGATATGATTTAGTAGATACGCTCGCCGATTTTCAACGCCGCAAACGCGGACCTCGCATTGTCGCCATTGGCGGCGGGCATGGGCTTGCCACTTTACTACGCGGGCTAAAAACCGAAACGGCAAATATCACCGCCGTCGTCACCGTCGCCGACGACGGCGGCTCGTCTGGGCGCTTGCGCGAAAGTTTTGGCATTCTCCCCCCAGGCGATATCCGCAATTGCTTAGCGGCTTTATCCAACGACGAAGATAGATTAACCCAACTTTTTCAATATCGCTTTAGCGGCGCAAAAGAATTAGAGGGGCATTCTTTTGGAAATTTATTTATCACCGCCTTAGCCGATATTACAGGCAGTTTTGAAGCCGCCGTCGTTGAATCGGGGCGGGTGCTTTCGGTCAATGGGCAAGTGCTTCCATCCACCTTGCGCGACGTAAAATTAGTCGCCAGTATGCAGTTGCCTTTTTCTTCTAACGAAGTGCGGATAGAAGGAGAGAGTAAAATCCCCGCTATGTCTGGCAGGGTGAAAAGAGTTTGGCTAGAGCCAGACGACGCGCCCGCCTTTCCGCCGGTCATCAAAGAACTATTAAGCGCAGATGTGATTGTGGTCGGTCCGGGCAGTTTATATACCAGCATCTTGCCCAATTTATTAGTGCCTGACTTACTCGCCAGCATTCACGCCAGCCGCGCCGTCAAAATTTATGTTTGCAACATCGCCACCCAAGCCGGCGAAACCGACTCGTTCACCTGCTCCGACCATATCCGCGCTTTGCAAGACCATGTCGGCGAAGATTTGTTCGATATAATTTTATGCAACGACAATTACAACGGAACATTATCTCCCGACTCTCGCTTCGTCATTGCGGATGAAAAAATTTTGGAAGATTCAAGAACTTACACAGCCAACTTGACCGAAGAAGCCCACCCTTGGCGGCACGACTCGAAAAAACTGGCTCAAATTATTATGGATATTTTTTATGAAAGAACGGGACCGCTTTCGTAGAACCATAACCGTTAGATTTCTTTTTCATTCAAAGAAGATTGAAAGGAAAATCGCTCAACAAAACCTATCAGGTCTGCCGAAAGATAAGAAAAAATTCAATAAAACAGAATCAAATATCCCCTAAGAAAAAGAAGCGCGAAAATTTTCCACAAATCAAGCATATCGCAGTAAAATCAAAGTTTGAAATCACACAAAAAAACGCGGATAACGATTCGCAAACTCAAACATCGGAGGAACATCTCATGACAGTAAAAGTCGGTATTAATGGATTTGGTCGCATTGGGCGTTTGGTATTTCGCACCATCAAACAACGCCATGCAAAAGATATTGAAGTGGCGGCTATTAATGATTTATTCGACTCCGCCACCAACGCGCATTTGTTGAAATACGATTCAACCTACGGCGCGTATGCAGGCACAGTGGAAGTAAAAGATAACAACCTCGTGGTGGACGGCAAAACCATTCAAGTTTCCGCCGAAAAAGACCCCGCCGCTATTAAATGGAAAGAAATGGGCGTGGATATTGTTTTGGAATGTTCAGGCGTGTTTACCGACGCAACCAAAGCCAAAGCGCACATCGAATCGGGCGGCGCGAAAAAAGTTATTATTTCTGCCCCAGCAAAAAATGAAGATATCACAATTGTCTTAGGCGTGAATGACGATAAATACGATTCGTCCAAACATCATATTGTTTCTAACGCTTCATGCACCACCAATGGGCTTGCCCCTGTTGCCAAAGTGCTAAACGATAAATTTGGAATTGATAAAGGCTTGCTCACCACCGTTCACGCTTACACCAATTCACAAAAACTACAAGACCTCGGCGCAAAAGATTTGCGCGACGCCCGAGCCGCCGGACAAAATATTGTGCCGTCTGCCACAGGCGCGGCAAAAGCCGTTGGCTTAGTCATTCCTGAGCTCAAAGGAAAATTTGGCGGCATGGCGTTTCGCGTGCCAACCCCAACCGTTTCAGTGGTAGATTTCACCGCCATTCTAAATAAAGAAGCCAGCGCCGACGACATTCGCAGCGCCATGATTGAATATTCGCGCGGCTCTATGGAAGGCATTCTAAGCGTCACCGATGAACCGCTCGTCTCCACCGATTTGCGCGGCACAACGTACTCATCCGTGTATAGCTCGCTAGATACGCTTGTTATCGGCAACATGGTGAAAGTGGTGGCTTGGTATGATAATGAATGGGGCTACGCTTGCCGCACAGCAGACCTGACCGCCCTGATGGCAAAAAAACTTTAAGCGAACTATGAACAAAAAAACAGTAAGAGACATTGACCTAAAAAACAAACGCGCGCTCATGCGCGTTGATTTCAACGTGCCAATGCAAGACGGCAAAGTGACCGACGACAAACGCATCCGCGCCGCTTTGCCCACCATTAAATACATCTTGGAGCAAAACGCCTCTTTAATTTTGATGAGTCACCTCGGCAGACCAAAATCCGCTTCGGACTCTGAATTCAGCCTGCGCCCCGCCGCGGAAACATTATCTTCGCTTTTAGAGATGCCCGTCCAAATGGCGCCCGATTGCATTGGCGAAGAAGTGGAAAAAATGGCAAAAGCATTAAAACCCAAACAAGTTTTAATGCTTGAAAATACGCGCTTTCACCCAGAAGAAGAGAAAAACGACCTAGAGTTCGCCAAAAAACTCGCTGCGCTTGGCGAAGTGTACGTCAACGACGCATTTGGCTCTGCGCATCGCGCCCACGCTTCTACCGAAGGCGTAGCAAGGTTTCTCCCCGCCGTCTCCGGCTTTTTAATGGAACAAGAACTTGAATATTTAGGTCGCGCCGTAGCAAACCCAGAACATCCATACATCGCCATTCTCGGCGGGGCAAAAATCAGCGACAAAATTCTCGTCGTTGAAAACTTGCTCGCAAAGTGCGATAAGTTAATCGTCGGCGGCGGCATGGCAAACACATTTTTATCGGCGCAGGGCTTAAACATGCAAGATAGTTTGGTCGAACAAGAATCTATCGAAATCGCCAAATCCATCTTAGGTAAATCGGCAAATAAATTAATTCTCCCGGTGGACGCAGTCATTGCCGATAAATTTGACGCAAACGCCAACACACAAATCGTAGATGTAGATAAAATCCCCGCAGGCTGGCGCATGTTAGATGTCGGTCCAAAAACTTTAGCGCGATATCAAGAAGCGCTGAAAGACGCAAAGTTAATCGTCTGGAATGGACCCGTCGGCGTGTTTGAAATGCCCAAGTTCGCCGAAGGCACATTCGCATTGGCAAAAATGCTAGCCGAATCAAAAGCCATCACCGTCATCGGCGGCGGCGACTCTGCTAGCGCCGTCAAAAAAGCGGGAGTCGCCAAACAAATGACGCACGTCTCTACGGGCGGCGGCGCCTCGTTAGAATTTTTAGAAGGCAAAGAACTGCCAGGCGTAAAAGCGCTATTAGATAAGTAACGCACAGAGCGGGTGAGTTTCATCCGCTCTGTTTTATTTTCAATATGCTACAATTCCTTCTATGAACAGGCTTTCTTTTACGACCATTCTAGTCAACAACATGGATAAAGCCTTAGAATTTTATGTGGGAATTTTAGGCTTTGAAATTATTCGAAAAGACCACCAATATCCTAAATTTGTTATCTTACAACAAGAAAGTTTCCCTATTGCTTTACATTACGTTGAAAATTTAGAGCCAACCGAAAGCCGCGTGATTTTAGGCGTTGCAGTAGACGACCTTGCCCAAACTTTAGAAGAATTAAAAACAAAACAGGTAAGCATGATTCATGAAACCCCGCAGAAATTTTTTGGCGGGCTGTTTGCCGGCATTTACGACCCCTCTGGCAATATGTTGGAATTGATTCAATGGGATGCCGATAAGTGGGAGCTGTATCACTATAAAGAAATTTAGGCGTTGGTCTTTGCTTGTATCTCCTAAAACCGAGACGTTTCTGAGTCGCCAAATCTCCACCCATAAATAGAACATATATGCTAAAATTCCTTTGTGGATTTGTTTCTCTAAAAGGAGATTGGCATGAAGAAAAAAGTAGAGCTAAAAACCAAAAAGAACGAAGCAAGCGTTGAAGATTTTCTCAATTTGATTGAGGACGAGCAAAAGCGCAGAGATTGCTTTGAAATTGCAAAGATGATGGAAAAAGCGACTCAACAAAAGCCTAAAATGTGGGGACCTAGCATTGTCGGCTTTGGAGAATATCACTACCGATACGCCAGCGGTCATGAAAGCGATATGCCGATTATAGGTTTTTCTCCGCGCAAGCAAAATATTACGCTATATCTGATGGAATATATCGGTCGTCACCCGTTAATTCAAAATCTTGGCAAATGCAAAACAAGCAAGGCATGTTTGTATATTAAACAACTTGCAGATGTTGATAAAAACGTATTGCAAGAGTTAATTAACGAATCGGCAAGCGCAGATTTTACAAAGCACGGAGGCTAAAATGGCTAAAAACGATTTGAAAACAAAAGTCAACGACGCCAGCGTGGAACGCTTTTTGAACACAGTCAAAGACGAGCGAGTAAGAAACGATTGCTATGAAATTCTCAAAATAATGCAACAAGCCACAAAAGAGGAACCAAAAATGTGGGGGACAAGTATCGTTGGGTTTGGCAGTTATCACTATAAAGGCAAAAGCGGGCGCGAAGGCGATTGGATGCTAACCGGCTTTTCGCCCCGCAAACAAAACCTAACGTTGTATCTCATGGGCGGGTTTGAAGAATCAAAAGAGTTGCTCAAAAAACTTGGCAAACATAAAACCAGCGTGGGCTGTTTATACATTAAAAAATTAGATGATGTGGACAAAAAAGTTTTGAAAGAATTGGTGGTTGCTTCTGTAAAGCGGATGAAGCAGGCAACCCAATAAAACAGAAACAAAATTGATTTGGAAGATGCGAATAAATTTTCGCCTTTGATACATTGTAAAAAAACATCATGCAAAGAGACCCAGAAAACAAAGAGAGCAAAACGCTTCAACAATTTGCCGACTTTTCAGGTAAACAGGCGTTAGAAGTAGGGTGCGGCGAGGGGCGGCTAACTTGGAAATACGCCAAACTTGCCGCGCGCGTCGTTGCGTTTGATGTTGACCATGATGCGCTTCGCGTCGCTCAAGCCGACGCCCTCATAAATTCTAGCCAGCATGTTTTGTTTTTCAACGCAAGCGCAAAACACATTCCGCTGAAACGCCACTCTTTCGATATTGTCGTTGGCGGGTTAGCGCTGTGTTGTATTGACGATAAAGACAAGATAGACGCATTAAGCGAAATTCAAAGAATCCTAAAACCAAATGGGGCGTTTATTGACTTGCGCGCGCTAGAGTCAAACTGGCAGGTGGAAATACAAGACGCACAGCAATATCAACTGGCTGGTAGATTGAACGACACGCCTGAAGGGTTAGCGCATGAAGAAGGGGCGAATCAAGCCTTGAGGGAGGTTGAAGCGAAAGGTTGGTATATCAAAGAAAAAGAAGCCGTTTTTGATTTGTTTTATTATTGGGATACGCCTTCGGAAATGAAAGAATTTATAGAAAATGAATGGCGCGATTTTAGGAGCGTCAGCGAGGATGTGTATCGAAAAACAAATTCATTATGGGTTTTGGCTGGGGCAGAGGCGCGCGTTAGAGTGCGCGTGAGAATGTTAATCACAAAATGGAGTTCAGGTAAAATTAGAACAAAGCGAATGGAAATAAACAATGAAAATCAAAATTTTACATAATCCATATTCAAATCGTTGGAATTCGCAAAAGCGTTGGGGCGAAGCCGAAAGCGCTTTGCGGGCGGCGGGCGTTGATTTTGATGTATCGGTTTCGCAACATGCCGACCATTTAATTGAATTGGCGGCAGACGCCGTGAAACAAGGTTTTACGACTTTGATTGTCGCAGGCGGCGACGGCTCGATTGGTGAAGTAATAAACGGCGCGGCGCAAAGTTGGGATGAACGCTCTGCGTTTCCGATTACGCTGGGGGTCATTCCGCTTGGCACGGCAAACGATTTGACCGATAACATCGGCATTCCTCGCGATTTTTCTGCGGCGGCGCAAATGATTGCCAAAGGAAAAACGCGAGCGATTGATTTATGCAAATGTAACGAACGCTATTTCTTAAATAATTCCGCCACAGGCTTAGAGCCATACGTCACCACAAAGCAAGAAAAAATCACTTGGGTTTCTGGCGTGCCGCGCTATTTGATTGCCGCAATACAAGGGATTATGGACAGACCCAATTGGAACGCAAAATTAGAATGGGATGGCGGTTCGTATGAAGGTCCGATTAGTTTGGTTTCGGTAGGGAACGCTAACCGTACAGGCGGAATTTTTTATATGACGCCTCACGCCAACCCATTCGATGGAAAACTTACCTTTGTCCATGCTTATCGCAAATCCCGTTTGGGTATGTTTCAGGTGTTGCCCAAAGCCATGAAGCCCGATACAGGCAACATGGTTGAACTGGAAGACATCTACGAAATCCATTGCACGCGCTTAAAAATTCGCCTTGATAAACCCTCCCCTGCGCATACAGACGGCGAATTATTCGATACATGGTTAACGGATTTTGATTATAAAATTTTCCCGTCCGCTGTGCAGGTCATTGCGCCGTAATGCAACGCTTGCCGTCTGCGCGATGCCTCGAAGGTTCTCTAAAAACTTCGGGGCAAGGTATAACTTCAGATAAAAAAATAAACTTTAACTATGTCCAAACATCCTATTCTTGAAATGCGCATTGCGCTCACCGTCAAAGATTATGAAAAATCGGTGAAATTTTATTGCGAAGGGTTAGGCATTGAACCCGCCGCAATTTGGAACAACGGCGACGGCAAAGCCTTAATGTTAGAAATGGGCAACGCCTCGCTAGAAGTATTTGATGAAAACCAAGCCAAATTGATTGACGATATGGAAGCGGGCAAACGCATCAGCGGGCAGATTCGCTTCGCGCTTCAAGTGCCAGATTTAGAATCCGCGATGAAGCGGTTATTAAATCATGGGGCGACGTTAGTTCACGAACCTGTGATGACCCCTTGGGGAGATTACAACGTCCGCTTACAAGACCCTGATGGAATGCAAATTACTTTGTTTCAAGTAATGCAAAAGGAATAAAATTGATGCGAAAACAAATTCTGTTCGGTTACATTGTTTTAAGTTTATTACTTGCAAACTGCGCGAGTTCTAACGCCAGCAAAGAAAATCAAATTTCGGAAAAAGACGGGATGCAGTTGGTGTATATTCCGGCGGGCGAGTTTGTGATGGGCAGCGCCGAAAACGACCCTGACGCCGCCGATGACGAAAAGCCTCAGCACAATGTGTATTTAGACGCTTATTGGATTGATAAAACCGAGGTGACCAACGGCATGTATAACCAATGCCTTGAAGAGGGCGCATGCACATTGCCTGTGCTTCCAAGCGAGGCGTTTTATCAAGAGCCAAATCAACCGGTGCAAGGGCTGGCATGGACTCAAGCGGCGGCATATTGCGCGTGGGCTGGGCGAAGACTGCCCACCGAAGCCGAATGGGAAAAAGCGGCGCGCGGCACAGATGGCAGGTTATTCCCTTGGGGCAATACGTTATTAGACGAACCAACCGCCAATTATGATTTTCTATTTAATCAATTTACAAACGTTGGCTCTTTTGAATTAGGCGCCAGCCCGTATGGCGTAATGGACATGGCGGGCAATGTGTGGGAATGGACAGCCGATTGGTATGACGAAAATTATTACGCCAACTCGCCGTATGAAAACCCAACCGGTCCAGAAAGCGGAACGATTAAGAGCATTCGCGGCGGCGCTTGGAACACCGTCTTACGCGCCATTCGCGTTACAAATCGGCACTGGGCTTTCCCCGAGCGCGATGATATTGTCGGCTTTCGTTGTGCGAAATAAAAAAATCGTCCCAAAGGACAGCAAACAAACCTTTGGGACGATTGACGCTTACCTAATCTAGCCCCACAAATCCTTCGCCGCCTCTTCCAAACCTAATTCAAGCAGTTTTTCTTTTTTCGGCTTGCCAGTTTCCCAATCCCAACCTCTGGCTTGATAATAGGCAAATAACATGCCCTGAATATCTGGCGTAAAGCCCGCCGCGCCGCCTTCTTTGAAAGGCTCTAACATCGCTTTTGGTAGTTTATCGTTTTCACGGGTAATTCCTAAACGATTATTGATTGCTCTTTTTAAGTTCCATGCCCGCTCGCCCGATTTCATTAAGTCTTCAACGCTCCAATTCAAGTTTAATTGCGCATTGAGCAAATCTACTTGCGTTTCGGGCGGCACATGCGCAAAAATACAAATGACGACCGAATTAAAATGCGTGCGCCAGTTTTGATGATTGGCAACGTTGGCGGCTTTCTCGGCTTGCGCTTGGCGTTCATAAAAATAAATGCCGATTTGCTCGTGAGTATGCCCCCAATCTACAAAAAAATAATCCGATTGATTATGACACGCCCCGCGCGGGCTGGTGGCATAAGAAAGCGCCATTCCCGAAACGCCGCGTGGGTCGTGATAAGCCGCCTCTAACCCGTTCACTTGCACGGCTTCATCTTCCGACTGAAAGGCTTGGGCAAATCGCTTTGAACCGTTCGCCAACAAATCGCCAATGCCTTCGCGGCGGGCAATCATGCGAATCAATTGCCGAACCGAAAGAACATTTCCCCACGTTAACTCAAGCCCACCCGTATCGTGAAGCGTAATTTTTCCTTCCTCAAAAAGTTTAAACGCTAATCCAATCGTATTCGAGGCGCTAATCGTATCCATGCCGTATTTATCGCACAGTTCGCCTAAGCGCGTCACTTCATGCAAATCGTCAATCAATAAATTTGGACCGAAGCCGACGATAGTTTCATATTCTGGACCTTTCCGCTTCGCGCCGTCGCCCAAGTTGACCACGCGCCCGCAGGCAATCACACATCCCTGACAGGCGCTTTTGCCCACCAAAATCGTTTCCGCCATTTTTGAGCCGGATATATTATCTACATTTTCAAATGCGCCTTGCTGATAATATTTGGAAGGCATAGCGCCTAAATATTCTGAGTAATTTGCCGCGCCCGCCGTGCCGACTTCATTCATCACGCGCGTTTCATTATCTTGTTTCAATATGCGATTCGCTTCAGAGCGCAAGCGAATGTACTCTGGCGTTAACTCAAACTTTTGCGAGCCTTGCACGGCAAGCGCTTTGAGATTTTTTGCCCCCATCACCGCGCCTAAGCCCGTGCGCCCTGCCATGCGTCCGTGGTCGCAACAAATAGAGGCGTATAAAACTTGATTTTCTCC
The DNA here is from genome assembly GCA_034434495.1 of Anaerolineales bacterium. Classification (GTDB taxonomy): domain Bacteria; phylum Chloroflexota; class Anaerolineae; order Anaerolineales; family Villigracilaceae; genus Villigracilis. The sequence goes on along the minus strand of DAOTZE010000014.1, from coordinate 31,428 downwards.
CGCTTCGCCAATACAAGCGACTCTTGCGCTTTTGCTTCCGACTTCCGCTTTGACGCTTTCCTGCGTTTCATAGACGTCTTGCCCCCAAATATGCGCCGCTTCTCGAACTTCAACTTTTTTATCTTGAATCCAAATATAAACTTGGCGTGGGGCTTTTCCTGTAATCCACACGCCGTCGTAGCCTGCTTTGCGTAGTTCTGGTCCCCAAAAGCCGCCAATATTCGACTCAGCCCATAAATGAGTGGCGGGGCTTTTGCCGCAAATGACAAAACGCCCTGTGGTGGGTCCGTTTGTGCCAGTGAGCGGACCGTTGATAAATAACAACGGCGCTTCGGGAGAAAGTGGGTTTAATTCTTTGGTTAAGGATGAATATAAAATCCTCGCGCCGAGCGAAGCGCCGCCTAAAAAATCTTTTTCCCATTCTTTAGGGATAATGAATTCTTCCGTTTCATTAGTGGTGAGGTTGATTTTTAGAATTGGGAGCATGTGATTTTTTGATGTACGATTTACAAAATCTCGTCTGTCGCTTCTTGGGCGCAGCGCACAAAATCTAACACGGTTGGCACGTTGCGCATCATATACCCCATGCTGCCTTGCACTTTTAATTTCATGGTCATCATGGCGGTCATGGGGTTTAATTTGCCGGTTAATACGTCTGTAATATGGTTATAGGAAGCGGTTAGGGTAAAAGCAGGGTTTGGATAGTCGGCGGCGCTGGGCATATAAGCGACTTTTCGGCAAGTCCCATGCCATAAATCGAGATAAAACGTGAGGCGTTCTTTTAAGTTCCCCGCTGGCTCAATAAAGAAAAATAAATCTCCTTCCCAGTTTTTTGCAATTTCTTTATATTTTTCGTCTGTGTTTAGTTTATTTTTCAAGCCTTCTAACCATTCTGCGCTAGGGAAGACTGCAGGCATACAACCTCCGTGAGTATAGTTTTATCGCTCAAATCGCCGAGAGCCTGTTTTTATAAAATCTATTTCGACGAATTACTTAATTGTACCATTATGAAATTTAACAATAAATATCCTTGCGGAATTACAAAAAATAGTCTATCCTTAAAGCGCGGAATAAAATTATTTCGCGGCAACTGCACGTTGCCCATCTTTCTAATTCTCTTGGAGGAGAACATGAAAAAACTTTTGACTTTGGTAAGCCTCTTGGTTGTGGCTTCCCTCGCGTTGACAGCCTGCGGTGGCGGCGGTTCATCCGCATCGGATTTGCTCGGCGCAATTCAAGAACGCGGATATATCCTCGTTTCTTCAGATTTGAACTATGAACCGCAATCTTTCCCCAAAACTGACGGCACACGCCCAGCGGATACAAAATGCCCTGCCGACGCATTAACCTCAGAAGAAATTCAGGGCTTCGACATTGACGTATCGTTAGCCGTTGCCGAAGCGCTCGGCGTAGAAGCTTGTTTCGTCACGCCAGATTGGGACTTAATCACCGCCGGCTCTTGGGCTGACCAATGGGATGTGAGCATTGGTTCTATGACCATCACCACCGCCCGCCAACAAGCGCTTGATTTCAGCGTGCCTTACTATTACACCCCCGCCGTTGTGGCGGTTGCCGCCGATTCGGGCATTACCTCATTAGAAGGCTTGGCAGGTCAGGCGATATGCGCTGGCACAGCCACCACTTATGAAGCTTGGTTAAATGGCGATATGGAAGCCTTAGGCTTACCAGAATCTTCCATTTACGCCTCTGCGCCAGAAGGCATTACCGTTGTGCCTTTGGCAACCGACCAAGAATGTGCTCAAGCCATTGAAGCGGGACGCACCGACTTTGTGGCATACGTCACCTCTGAAACCGTTGTAGACGCTAACATCGAAGCGGGAATTCCTGTCGTCAAATTAGACGGCGCCGTGTTCTCTGAGGACCTCGCCGCCGCGTTTGACAAATCCGCCAGCCTCGACAACGCCTCCTTAATTGCCGCAGTCAACGATGCAATTACAGCCATGCACAATGACGGCAGACTCACCGAACTTTCCATTAAATGGTTCGGCGTAGATATTACAAAAGTGCCGTAATAAACTCTTATTAAAAAGGGAAGCGATGGCTCATCGCTTCCCTTTTTAATTATAATTTCACCTCATACGCAGTCGGTTATAAACCGTCTGTAATCAATCGCATCATATCAATAATGACTTCAGCCCGATGGAGGTAGTGATGACCGCCTTAACAAACTCCGCGCAAGAACCCATTTCGCAAGCCGAAGCGCTATATCAGGCGCAATTAAGACAAGAACGAAAATTTCGCGCTAACGTCGGCGTTTCGTGGGGAATTTTATTTTTGATATTGGTATTTTTATTCAGTGGGCAAAATTTTCAAATTGGCGCTTTCACATTCAAAACCATCACGGTAGATACTGCCTTTATTCTCAAAAACATTTCCTTCATCGCTGGCGGGTTAGGGCAAACCTTACTAATTTCAACCCTTTCAATCTTATTTGCAATCTGCATGGCATTATTAGCGGCGCTGGGCAGGTTATCCAAATTCCCGCCTATTTATGCTCTTAGCACTTTTTATGTTTCGCTCATTCGCGGAACGCCCCTATATTTGCAAATTTTCTTTTTCTTCCTCGCGTTGCCGCAATTAGGCATTGTGCTAACGGGCATTGTTTCTGGCGTATTAGCATTGGGGTTAAACTATGGCGCCTACATGTCCGAAACGTTTCGGGCGGGGCTCAGTTCCGTCGGCAAAGGGCAAAGAGAAGCCGCCATGGCGCTGGGCATGACTCCCAGTCAGACCATGAGGCGCATTGTCTTACCGCAAGCGCTGAGGTTTGCCATTCCCCCAATGGGCAACGATTTTATCTCCATGACGAAAGATTCTGCATTAGTTTCGGCTACGGGTTTTGTGCATGAATTGATGTGGCGCGCCACAAAAGTAGGTCGCGCAAACTTCAACAGCCTCGAAGCCCTCATTATGGCGGCTATGTTTTACTGGGCGCTTACTTTAATCCTCACCTATTTTCAAGGGAAATTAGAAGCCCGTCTCGCCAAAGGAGACCGATAACATGCACCATCCAATTGTAAAAATTTCTAATCTCGACAAATACTTTGGTCGTTTGCATGTGCTAAAAAACATCAGCCTCGAAGTGCCAGAAAAACAAGTCGTATGCCTCATTGGGCGAAGCGGCTCTGGAAAAAGCACCCTATTGCGTTGCATTAACTTTTTAGAAGAACCCTCGCACGGCACAATTGAAGTGGACGGCGTGATTGTGCCTGCCGAATCGAAAGGCAAAGAAAAAAACCAACTGATTCACGAAGTGCGCCTAAAAACAGGCATGGTGTTTCAGGAATTTAACTTATTCCCCCACATGACCGTTTTAGAAAACGTCATCGAAGGTCCCGTCATCGTCAAAGGCATGGACAGACAAAAAGCCATTGAACTTGCCGAACATAATTTAGATAGCGTCGGCATGTTATTCAAAAAAGACGAATACCCACTTCGCTTATCGGGCGGGCAAAAACAACGCGTCGCCATTGCGCGCGCCCTCACCATGCAACCGCGCGTTATGCTATTTGACGAACCCACATCGGCGCTCGACCCTGAATTAATCGGCGAAGTGCTAAACGTGATGAAAAAAGTCGCCAACGAAGGTATGACTATGATTGTCGTCACCCACGAAATGGGCTTCGCCCGCGAAGTGGCCGACAGGGTGATTGTGATGGCAGAAGGCGAATTAATCGAAGATACCGCCCCCGAAACATTATTCACCAACCCTAAAGACCCGCGCACCAAAGCCCTCATTGAACGCTACCGCTCGGCGGAATAATTGAAAAACGCTAAACGTCATTCCGCAGGCGTAACGAAAATAACAGCCTCACCCTACGCCTGCGGAACGCTCGCTATAAAATCACAAAAATGACCATTGCCATTACCCGAAAAATCAGCCCGCGTTTTAACGAATGCGAAATCACGCACATTGAACGCACGCCTATTGATTTAGATATTGCGCGCCAGCAACATCAAGAATATGTTTACACATTAAAAGAATTAGGTTGCGAAGTTATCGAACTGTCAGAAGAACCCGATTTACCCGATTCAGTTTTCGTCGAAGACACCGCCTTCATTCTTCCTGAACTTGCCGTCATCGCCCGCCCCGGCGCCGACTCGCGCAAACCCGAAACCGAAACCATCATCAAAGCCTTATCGCCATACAGAGCGTTAGCGCACATTAACGAGCCAGCCACGCTAGACGGCGGCGACGTATTAGCGCTGGACAAAAAAATTTATGTCGGCTTATCCACGCGAAGCAACGCGCAAGCCGTTGAGCAACTTAATCAGTTACTGAATCAATACGGCTATCAAGCGCTGGGCGTTGAATTAAAAGATTGCCTACACCTCAAAAGCGCCGTTACAAAAGTGGACGAAGAAACTTTATTGATTAATAAAAACTGGATAGACGAAAGGTATTTTGCTGATTACAACCTCATCGAAGTCCATGCTTCAGAACCCTACGGGGCAAATTGCTTGCCCATTCGTGGGCATATCATCTACCCCCACGCATTCCCCAAAACGCAAGCCCTGCTTGAAGCAAAAGGCTTCAAAATCAAAAATGTGAACGTAGATGAACTTGCCAAAGCAGAAGGCGCAGTGACGTGCTGCAGCCTGATTATAAATTAATGTCGAGGCGGAAGAGCCAAATAAAAATCAAGAAAGCGAGGCGAGTACAATCGCGGCTATGAATCAAATTCATCAAAAATCACAATCGGCAAAATATTGGGAAGAACGCCTCACAAGTTGGGAGGCGAGCGCTTATTTCAAAGAAGGTCAACAAAAAGCAACTTGGTGGGATAAACTTTCCACCGTGTTTCGCGGCGACGCCATGTATGTGCGTATGCAAACTGCATTAGAATTAATCAAACCCCACATTAAAGACAAAACCGTTTTAGACGTCGGCTGCGCCTCTGGTCGGTTTGCCTTTCAAATGATTGAAGCGGGAGCAAGCAAAGTCTTCGGCATAGATATTTCTAACGAGGCGGTAAACTTTGCAAAAGCGCGCGCAGCCGAATTAAGCTTACAAACGCAGTTGGAGTTTTCGGTAGCCGATGTTGCCTTGCCAAACGTCACGCTCCCACAAGTGGATATTGCCGCCGCTTTAGGCGTTATTGAATATTTCAACGCGCAAGACATGGCAAACTTTCTTGGAAACTTACGCACAAAATATATCTTGTTAGATTTTCCTGATTATGCCCGCAAAAAAGAATTCCCCACTTGGATATTACGGCAAGTGTATATTCGCGTGAATCGCTTGCCCGGCGTATATTTGTATTCTTTAGATGAATTTGCAAAAATCGCCGCGCCGTTTGGCTTTACCAATTTGCGCGTTATTAAGAAAAATAATTTTTATTATGTAACCAACCTGCCTGAATGAAAAAGTTCGCTTGCATCACTTTAGACATGGAGCCAGATTATGGCGACCCTGAAAAGCGCATCCGCTTACTAGAACATTCAGAATATCGTGAGCGGTATATCTCAATTATCGCCAAATACAACGTTAAAGTCACCATGTTTACAGTGACAAATTTATTCGAAAGATATGGCGTTATTTTCAAATCAATGGCTACGCGCATCCCATTAGAGTATGCCATTCACTCACACACCCACAACCCTCTCAACGCTTGCAAATTAGATGAAATTCAAAACGCAAAGCGAGCCTATTCTGAATTTACTGGCAAACCGCCTCTTGGCTATCGAGCGCCCATCGGGCAAATTGACAAAGCGGGGTTGGGCTATTTACTTGACCATGATTTTGTGTATGACGCCAGCGTATATCCGTCCATTCGCCCAGGTAAATTTGGCTATTTCAACTTACACATGCCAAACATCCCTTTTCGCGTCACGCGGGCAGATGGGAAATCATTAATTGAACTCCCATTCACCTCTATTGAAACAATTCGAATTGTTTTCGCCTTAAGTTACGTTAAACTTTTGGGCTGGAGAGCGTACGCACTGTTATTAAAACTATTCGGCTTACCAAATTATGCGTTAGCGCTTTCGCATCCGCACGATTTTTATTTTGCAAATATTCCTAATAACGTCGTAACCGGCGTTGAAAAATTCGCGCTTTCGAGGAACTCAGCCAAAGCCTTTGATTATTTTGAGAGAATGATTCAATTTTTAGCGGAACAAAACTATCAATTTGTTTTTATTAGCGAACTTATAAAAGAAATTGCGCCCCAGCCTATGCCGCACATAGCGTGGGAACAGTGGAAGTAGAAGTATTAGATGAATTTTTTATCAGAGTTAAGATTCGCGCTCAAGCCTTCTGGAGATATACAAACGGAAGAAAAACGCCTCGAACATACTACACGGGCTGTATTTGCCATTATCGGTTTGAGCTTATTGATTTCAACGGTTGCCGTCGCTGTATTAGATTTAACCGCCCAAGCCCCCGCCATTTGGCCCCTATTCTTAATGTTAGGCATGAATATCTTGCACGCGGCGGCATGGACTTTAATTGGCAAAGGCGGGTGGCGAATTGCTAGGTTGTTTCCGCCCGCTATTTTTTTAATTTCAGGCTTCATTCTTTCCACACAACCCGAATTAATTACGCTGGCAATTTTACAATTTGCGCTAGGCATTATTCTGACGGCTAATTTATTCAGCGCAACAACGCAATGGATTACCGTGTTCTTAAGTAGTCTGGCGTTTTTATTGGCTACTCAAACCTACGCCCAAGAACAAGGTTACATTTTTGCCAGCGTCAGATATATCGTTATCGTCATCTTCGGCGCGATTGCCATTTTGCTGCAAATTTCATCGAGCATTATCGCGTTTACAATGCAAGGGCTTCGGCGCGAAACCGAAAGCCGAAAAACTTCAGAACTCACGGCATTGCAAAACGCAAAACTATTATCGGTTGTCGCTCAGTCGGCGCAGATGCTGGTGGAAACCGCCGATTGGAAAACAAAAATCAACGATGTATTAAGTCTGCTAGGCGAAGCCGCGCAAGCCAGCCACGCCTATCTGTTTGAAAATCATTTCGACGAACATGGGGCTGAAGTATCCAGCCTAAAATATCAATGGTCAAATACAAACTGCGAAACCGCTGACGATATTTCTGATTTTCAAAACGTGCCGCTTAAGCACGCAAGCATGATGGACTGGTATGAAACTTTAAGCGCAGGCAAGCCTTATTACGACTCAACCAAAGCGTTTCCAGAAGAGTGGAAAGGCAAAAAAAGCCAACACCAAATCAAAACCTTGTTAGACGTGCCAATTTTTATAGACGGCGTATGGTGGGGCATTATCGGGTTTGACGATTGCGCTCGCGTGAAGCCTTGGTCGCAAGTGGAAGTGGACGCGATGAAAATTGCGGCAGGCTTGTTGGGCGCATTAATCAAACGCCAAAAAGCGGATGAAGAAATTAAAGCCTCTGAAGAAAAATTTCAGACGACTTTTCACGAGTCGCTGATTCCAATGGTGATTGGCAGATTATCCGACCGCCTCATTCTGGAAGTCAACCCTGCTTTTACAACCCTCACAGGGTTCTCGCGTGAAGAGGCGGTTAACCATTACCCCAACGACTTAAACATTTGGGCAAGCCAAGTCGAACGAGAAAAGCACCGTGAAATCTTGCAACAGAAAGGGCATTTGCGCGAGTTTAAGGCGCACTTAAGAAAAAAATCGGGCGAAATTGCAGTGGTGGCGCTTTCGGTAGCCAAAATTAAAGTCAAAATGGAAGATTGTTTGTTATACACCTTATACGAAATCACCCAGTTAGAAAACGCCCTCAACGAATTACAAGATAAAAACAACGAATTAGAAAGATTCACTTACACGGTTTCGCATGATTTGAAAGCCCCGCTCATCACCATTGGCGGGTTTGCAGGTCTGCTAGCAAGAGACTTGAAAAGCGGCAACGCTGCAAAAGCGCAGCGCAGCGTTGAACGCATTTTAGACGCGGTTAATAAAATGGAAAGACTTTTAAACGAGTTGCTTTCGCTCTCGCGCATTGGGCGCATGATTAACGAACCGCAAGAAGTTGCGTTTGAAGAAATAGCCAAAGAAGCCGTCGGCTTGGCGCAAGGCAGACTACGGGCAAACAATATTCCCGTAGAAATTGAAGCGAATCTCCCAGTCGTCAAAGTGGACCGCGTAAGAATCGTCGAAGCCTTGCAAAATCTCATTGATAACGCCGCCAAGTTTATGGGGGCGCAAAAAAATCCAAAAATCAAAATTGGAGTTAAAAGAGAAAATAACGCGGTTATATTTTTTGTCAGCGACAATGGCATTGGCATTGACCCTGCCTACCACGAGCGTGTGTTTGGGTTATTCAATAAATTAGATTCAACGTCAGAAGGCACAGGCGTTGGGCTGGCGCTGGTGAAAAGGATTATTGAATTTCATGGCGGTAAAGTTTGGGTTGAATCGGAAGGGGCGAATAAAGGTTCAACGTTTTATTTTACGCTCCCCACTTTGTAAAACAAAAAAACTTCCGCTTGGAAGTTTTTTCACTTAGTGCGCTGGAGAGGACTTGAACCTCCACGTCTTGCGACACATGGCCCTCAACCATGCCTGTCTGCCAATTCCAGCACCAGCGCTTAAGCAGGGCGTATTATAATCGGCTTACTTTTATTGTCAAGCAAATATATTTTGGCAGGGGCAAACTGCCGCTAAGAGAAAAATAAAAATTAGGAGATTATGATTATGGCGCGAATCGTAGTGGATGCAATGGGTAGCGATAATTTTCCAACGCCCGACGTGGAAGGCGCGGTGCAAGCGGCACGGGAATACGACGTGGAAATTATATTGGTGGGAGATGAAAAAATAATCAAACCCGTTTTAGAAAAGCAAAATACGCAAGGCTTAAATATTTCAATCGTCAATGCGCCCGAAATGCTTTCTATGGAAGATAAAGGCGAAGAGTTGGTGTTGAAAGCCCGCGCCAAAGACGCAAAAAACTCAATGGCGGTCGGCATGGATTTGGTAAAAGACGGAAAAGCCGATGCGTTTGTGACGGCGGGCAACACAGGCGCGGGCATGGTCACTGCTCTTTTTCGCCTCGGGCGCATTCGCGGGGTAGATAGACCCGCGATAGCCCCCATCTTCCCCACCGCCACTGGCACATGCGTTGTGCTAGATATTGGCGCAAACCCCGACTGTAAGCCGGAAAATCTTTTGCAATTTGCAATTTTAGGGAGTATTTATGCAGAAAGAGTGCGCGGGGTGAAAAACCCAAAAGTTGGTTTAATTTCTAATGGCGAGGAAGAAGGCAAAGGCAACGAATTAGTCAAAGCGGCTACGCCATTAATTAAAAATTCAGGATTAAATTATTTTGGCAATGTAGAAGGTAAAGAAGTCATCGGCGGTAAAGTGGATGTGGCGGTAACCGACGGGTTTACAGGCAACGTAATGCTAAAATCCTCCGAAGCGGTCGCTAAGTTAATTACCGATACAATTCGAGATATCATCAAAAACGGTAATTTGCTCACAAAAATTGGCGGATTATTAGTAAAGCCGGCTTTGGGAAAAATCAAAAAACTGCTCGACCCCGGCGAACAAGGCGCAGCGCCATTGCTTGGCATAAACGGGTTGGTGTTTATTGGGCATGGACGTTCTGACGCCTTTGCCATTAAGAATGCGATACGAGTCGCTAAACATGCTGTGGATGTGAACGTGCTAGACGCGATGAAATCTGCGATTGAAGAGAGTTTAAAAACGCAAAAAAACGGGTAAATCAACTCCATGAAAATTATTAAGAATGAAAAGTTAATTACTAGAAACAGCAAAATTGCTCAATGGCTAAGTTTGGGGGCGTTGGGCGTGCTAGGGCTTGGCATGTATCTGTCTATTGCCCGCCCAGAACTATTTGCGTACTCTTTGGCTTGCCTTGTGGTTGGTTTTATGATGACGCAAGTGGGAATGTATATGGGCAATCGTTGGGGGCGTTCCCCACGCCCGTATGAAAAATTAGACGCAGGATTAAAAGGATTGCACAGTGAGTTTCACTTGTATCATTTCGCTTCGCCTGTTTCGCATTTATTAGTCGGTCCGGCGGGCGTTTGGGTTTTGCTCCCCTATCATCAAGGCGGAAAAATTTACTTTGAAAAGAATCGCTGGAAAAACAAAGGCGGCGGATTCTTTGCAGGCTATATGCGTATTTTCGGTCAAGAGGGCATTGGTCGCCCAGATTTAGAAGCCGAAGCGGAAGTGGAAATTGTTAAAAAGTTTTTCAAAAAAAACATGGCGGACGAAAACGCCATCCCTGAAGTAAAAGCCGTATTGGTCTTCACCAATGACCATGCGGAATTAGAAGCGAACGATTCTCCTGTTCCAGCCATGAAATTAAAACAACTCAAAGAGTTTATGCGCCAAATGTCAAAAAATCGAGCGCTATCCAGCGCAAAGATTGCCGAAATTACCGCATTGTTCCCAAAAGAATAAGAATCAAAATGTTTATGGTACACTTGTTCTAATATGACCCGCATCATCTCCATAGACATTGAAACGACAGGCTTAGATGAAACCCGCGATTCAATCATAGAAATTGCCGCCGTTAAATTTAATGGCAAACGCATTGAAGATGAGTTCCACACCCTCATCAACCCAGGCAAACACATACCCGATTTTATAACAGGGCTAACAGGCATTGACGACTCTATGGTGCGGCAAGCCCCACGCCTGCGCGATATTGCCCACGAACTAATCGCTTTCGTCGGCGATGCGCCATTGCTTGGTCACAACGTGGGCTTTGATATTAAATTTTTACGTCACGCGGGTTTATTTGAATATCAACAAACGCTCGATACCTACGAACTCGCCTCAGTGTTAATGCCCACCGCCACGCGCTACAATCTTGGCGCGCTCGGCAAACAACTTGGCATTCCCCTGCCCGCCACCCACCGCGCGCTTGACGATGCCCGCGTCACGCAAGCCGCTTATCTTCGCCTGCTTGATTTAGCCCGCGAACTTCCGCTTGATACATTAAGCGAAATTGTTGAACTTGGCAATTTTGTCAATTGGGATTCAGGTTGGGTGTTTGAACAAGTTTTATATGAAGTTAGTCAGCGGGGCATACAACCGAAAAAAACAACCCGCGCCTCTTCCCGCAAGGGGATGTTTGATTCAAAACCCGCCGCAGACTCACCGCCCATACAAAAAGTCGAAGAGCCAATTCCGTTAGACCCTGAACAAGTCGCCTCCATTCTCGAACATGGCGGGCAATTCTCTCAGTATTTTGAAGCGTACGAACATCGCGCCGAACAGGTAGAAATGCTCAAAGCGGTTGCCAACGCATTATCGCACGGCGGGCATTTAATGGTAGAAGCAGGCACAGGCGTTGGAAAGTCGTTTGCCTATCTTGTGCCAGCCGCATTATTTGCCGTGCAAAATAATACGCGCGTTGTGATTTCGACCAACACCATTAACTTGCAAGAGCAATTAATGAAAAAAGATATTCCCGACCTGCAAGCGGCTTTGAATTTAGATGTGCGCGCCGCAGTGTTGAAAGGGCGAGTCAATTACCTTTGCCCGCGCCGGCTGGAATTTATGCGTAAAAGCGGACCTGCAAACGCCAACGAAATGCGCGTACTGGCAAAAATTATCGTCTGGCAATTGAAAAACGCCAGCGGCGATAGAAACGATTTGAATTTAACAGGACCTATCGAAAGGGAAATTTGGTCGCGGCTTTCGGCAGAAGACGATAACTGCACCACAGAAACATGCTTAGGTCGCATGGGGGGCGCTTGCCCGTTTTACCGCGCAAAACAAGCGGCGCAAAATTCGCATTTGTTAATCGTTAATCACGCGCTTTTGTTATCCGACGTTTCAACAGGCAGTAAAGTGTTGCCCGAATATGATTATGTTATTATAGACGAAGCCCATCACATGGAAAGCGCCATAACCAACGCGCTCTCGTTCCGCCTCACTCAACAAGATTTAGAACGCATGTTAAAAGAATTAGGCGGCACATCGGCGGGCTTGCTTGGCAAAATGCTCACAGAAAGCCATAACGCATTGCGCCCGTCTGACTTTGGCTTGCTGCAACAAAAATCAAAACGCGCCACCGACCAAGCCTTTCGGTTAGAACAACTATCAAAGCAATTTTTTAGTTACTTAAATGAATTTATCGCTGTCCAAAGGCAAGGTCAGCAACAGAATAATTATTCATGGCAATTACGCATTACGCCTTCCACACGCGCCTTACAAGGCTGGGACGATTTAGAAATGGTGTGGGGGCAAATTAGCGAAACGATGAATCACCTACTCAAAACGCTGGATGAAATTTACAAAGCGATGGCTGATTTATACAGCGAAGGACACGATCATTTAGAAGACCTCATGGGAAACCTAAGCACGCTCATGCGCCGCATGACCGAAGCCGAAGCCGCCGCTTCTGGCTTAATGCACAAACCCTCTCATGAATTGATTTACTGGATTGAGGTGAACCCGCGCGGCGAAAGGTTATCGTTAAACGCGGCGCCGCTGCGCGTAGGACCTTTAATGCAAAAACATTTATGGTATGAAAAAGCCAGCGTTATTTTAGCCTCGGCGACTTTAACCGCACACGGCGAATTTACCTACGTCCGCAACACGCTAGACGCGCACGAGGTGGATACGCTGGCGCTCGGCTCGCCGTTTGATTATGAATCCAGCGCTTTGTTATACGTCGCCAACGACATGCCTGAGCCGAACTCATTTAATTATCAACAAATGTTAGATAAAGCCATCATCGCCACCGCCAAAGCCACCGGCGGGAGAATGTTGGTTTTATTCACCTCGTATGCGGCATTAAGAAAAACCTCGCAAGCCATTACAGGCGCATTGGCGCGCGAAGATATTTTTGTATATGAACAAAGCGAAGGCTCCTCTGCCAGTTCGTTGCTCGAGTCGTTCAAAACGACTGAAAGAGCCGTGCTGTTAGGCACGCGCTCGTTTTGGGAAGGCGTAGATGTGCCAGGCGACGCTTTATCGGTTGTGATGATTACAAAACTACCCTTCGAAGTCCCCTCCGACCCTATCATTGCCGCGCGTTCAGAGTTATATGAAGATTCGTTCCATGAATATTATTTACCCGAAGCGATACTCAAATTTCGGCAAGGCTTTGGGCGTTTGATTCGCACCGCTTCAGATAGAGGCGTGGTCGCCATTTTAGACCGCCGCGTGCTAACCAAACCTTATGGCAGATTATTTTTAGAATCTCTGCCTCCTTGCACCGCGCGACAAGGCGCAGTGGCAGGTTTAGCAAAAATGGCAGGTCAATGGCTGGGGACGTTGTAAATCGCCCAAAAAACGCTTGCCCTGTTGAGGCGGAGTGATGAAAATATCTCAAACAGAAGCAAGCATACCCGTAGAAAAGAAGCGGAGCGTTATCCGCCGCCTTCATATAAATAGCCTGTGCCGCGCACGCTCACCACTTTCTCAGATAATAATGGGAAGGCTTCTAGTTTATGGCGCAAGCGGCTGACCAATGGTCGTAAAATTTCGGGGGCTTCTTGTTGCGATGTATCGTACCCTTGCACCAATAAAACCAATTCACGATGCGAAAATACTTTGCCTTCGTTTTCCATGAGGATGCGCAGCAAACGACCTTCAGCAGGGGTGAGATGTTCGACTTTATTTTTGAATTTGATTTGACGGCGAGATAAATCTACCGCCGTTCCGTCTTTCAGCGTATAAATATCTTGCGCGCTATCTGCATTCGCCACAGCGGCAATACGCGATTTTGACATGCGGCGCGATAAGCCTTTTTTGACGCTGGCTAAAATTTGCGGCGGAGAGGCGGGCTTGAGTAAATAATCGTGAATGCGCAAACGCAACGCTTGCACTGCCGATTCGATAGAGCCGTGCGCGGTGAGCAAAATAATTTCGGTTTCAGGCGAGGTTTGGTTAACGACTTGAATCACTTCCAGCCCATCCATGCCGGGCATTTTCAAATCTACAATCATAATATCCACAGCGTGTGTGCGGACGTGTTCCACTGCGGCTTGTCCGTTTGAAACGGCAGAGACCATGTACCCCTCTAATTTGAGAATATCGGTGAGAGATTGCCTTGCGACCGGTTCATCATCTACGACGAGAATGTTCGACTTCATTGCGTTCCTCCGGCAGGTAAGTAGATTCGGAAACACGCGCCTGAATGATTTTGCGGCATTAATTCAAGCGTGCCTCCATGCGTAGTAATTATATTGTAACTTATGGTTAAGCCCAAGCCTGTGCCGCCGTCTTTGGTACTAAAGAAGGGCTCAAAGATGTTGGCGCGTCTTTCTTCGGGGATGCCTGTTCCAGTATCCTGAAACATCATCTCCACCCCATCATTCACTGCCGATATGGTAATCTTAATTTCGCCGCCTTGCGGCATAGCGTCTGCGGCGTTGAGGATTAAGTTAATGAACACTTGTTGAATTTGGCTGCCCACAGCAGAGACGAGCGGAATTGGGTTAGATATATCTACGCTTACTTGCACGTTGCTTTCGGTAAGTTGTTTGGATAGTAAAGTCAGCGTATATTGTAATAAGTCAATGAGGTTCACCGTTTCTAACGTAGAAGCGTTTGGGCGGTAAAAATCTAACATGCGGCGAGAAGTGACCATCAGGCGTTCTAATTCGGTGCGGGCTAAATTGAAGTATTCATTTCTTTTTTCTTGGGGTAAATCTTCGCGCCCGGCTAAATGCAAACAATTTTGCACCGATTGCAAGGGGTTATTTAATTCATGAGCAATAGAGGCGCTTAACCTGCCTGCGGTGGCCATTTTTTCGGCTTGCAAAAGTTTTGCCTCAGCGGCGCGTTGCGCTTCCATGCGGGCTTTGAGTTCGGTTTCGGTTAATCGCAATTGTTTTACGGTTTCTTGCAATCGTTGATATTGATTGGCGCTGGTAATCACCGAAGATAAGATGCCCGCCAGCGCTTCCATAGCGATTAAGTCGTTATGCGTAAAGGCGTTTTGTTGGCGGCTTTCAACGTCAATCACGCCTAAGACTTCGTCGCCGTCTTTGATGGCTACGCATAATTCAGAGCGGGCTTCCCAGCCTTTGATGGGTTGATATAAATTGTTTTGGATTGTATCGTTAATCAAAATACTTTCGCCAATTTGGGCAACGTACCCCGTCACCCCATTGGGTTTGATAAATTCTTCTTCGCGCAAAGCGTTTTGTATTTTTTCGGCGTATGTTCCGCCAATGCCTTGAATAGAAAATTTTCTGTTTTCGTCCGCCAGCAACACCGCCGCCAATTCGTATTTGAAGTATTGCGCCACCAACTCGGCGGAAATTTGCGCCACTTCTTTTTTGTCGTTCAAACCAATCACTTGCCCTACCACTTCATGAATCAGACCCAAACTACGCGCTCTGCCTTCGGCTTCTTCGCGCAGGCGAGTGTATTCGATTAACCCCGCCAAATGACTGGCTATGACGACCATCAATCGTTCGTCATATTGGCTAAACGATTCCACGCTTGGGCTTTCAATCACCAATACTCCTGTGGTTTGACCGCGATACCGAAGCGGGGCAATTAATTCTGATTTTGATTCTGGGTGAACGCCAATGAAGCCGTCGCGGGTGGAATCGGCAATGCGGCGCACGCGCCCGTCTTTTAGCGCTTCTTGCATAGGGTGACCCGCGGCAGGCAAACTGATGACGTTTAATTTTCCGTCATAGGTACGATAATCGCGCAGCACGCGCCCATCGCTAGAGCGGAGAAATAAAGCAATTAGTTCTGTGTTAAAGGCGCGGGCTAATAAAGCGAACATACGGCGGGCAATTTGGTCTAAGTTTTGAGCCGATGAAACGGTTAACACAAAGTCATTTAATAAACCTAAGCGGCGTAAATGCGCGGTCATTTCTGAAAACGTGACGACTGTTTCTACAGACGGCGAAATTTGCGCGGCTAACTCTCGTAACTGACCGCGTTCGCTTAATGTAAATTCTTTTTGCCGCCATAGCGAAACCAGCCCAATCAAACGTTGTCCGATAGTTAAGGGTAAACTAATCCATGCGCGGGTGTTGGGTTTAATGGGCGCATGGGGCAATACATCCCAGTTAGGTTGCTCAGGAGATAAAACCACGTCGGATAAGGAGCGGTTGGCTCGCCGCAAAATTGGGTTTTCATCTATCTGCATAGATTCGTTTTTTACATTGGGCGCATTGAATTCGGCTTGAATATCAAGCCAGTCGCCGCGCCGAATGGCTAACCATGCGCCTTGCGCAGGGACTGCAGACGTAAACGCGCTTAATACTTTCTCTAAGGCAAGGGGAAGATTGAAGGCGAGACCAGTTTGCAAGTCAGGTAAGAGAGGCGGGTTGGGGCTGGGGGCAACATCGGCAAGGAGCGAGGCTGTCAATTTCCAAATTCGTTGCGCAATTGGGCTTTGTTCCTCTGCGCCGACTAACAAAGCTTTAGATGTTTCGGCTATCGGAAAGGCGTAAAAGCGGCTTCCGTCTAACTTTTTGCTGGCGGGTATGCCAGTAGAACGAGTGTAGCCGCCAGCGATTGCCCCGCTTAACCATGCGTCAATGGAAGGCAAGGCGAGAATGCCCATAAGTTCGTTTTGGGCAGATTTATTGAGCTTATGCGATGAGCGAATTAACCACACGCCCCCCACTCGCTCCACTAAGGCAACCCAAATTGCCTCAGTGAGATTCACTGCTTCTTTAAGTTTCGGCTCAATGTTGGTTTCGGCGGGCATGGTGATAATGAATTATACCGCCCTAAAACTTTTTACTACAGAGGGCTCAAAGTGCACGAAGAAAAAATTAAGCGCTCTGCGGCAAGACGGTTAGCTTTTTGAATCCAACAGACTCAAATACACTGCGCCGCTCTCAATTAACTACCACGTCACTTGTTAAACATCTCAACCAAACTAACTGCCGCATAGATAGCGCTTGCAATGCCGCCAAGCATTGCGAGTATTTCTAACCAGCCAATCAGAGTATCGAGCCAGGCCGGCGTGAATTGGCGTTGTTTTCTGTATCTCTTTTTCATATCCATATCTTATATGTTTTATAACCGAAGCGAAATAATATCATGAATATACGTTTCTGTTGCGAAGTTTTATATTTAGCGCTTACAAAGGTTTATCGCGCTATTTTGCTTTCTCCCCAGCCTCTCAGACCTGTTAGCCCGATAAGACTGCTAGTAAAATACCCCTCCTATGACTCAACCAATCACCATCATCGGCGGCGGGCTGGCAGGCAGCGAAGCCGCATGGCAACTGGCAGAACGCGGCGTTCAAGTTCGCTTATATGAAATGCGCCCAGCGACCCCCACCGGCGCGCACCTCACAGGCGATTTAGCCGAACTCGTTTGCTCAAACTCGCTTGGTTCAAATTTGCCCGACAGAGCCTCTGGCGTTTTGAAAAATGAATTACGGATGTTAAACTCAATGCTATTAGAATGCGCCGAATCCGCCGCTTTGCCGGCCGGCGCGGCGCTTGCCGTTGACCGTGAAGCCTTTGCCAAATTCGTTACTGAAAAAATACACCGCCACCCCAATATTCAAGTCATTCGAGAAGAAGTCAAAGAAATTCCTAATACGCCCGTCATTGTGGCAAGCGGACCTTTAACATCTGAAAGTCTTGCAAAATCCATCGCCAAACTGAGCGGCGAAGAACATTTATTTTTCTTCGACGCGATTGCCCCCATTGTGCGCGCTGAATCAATTAACATGGACATCGCTTTCCGCGCTTCGCGTTACGATAAAGGCAAGCAAGAAGAAGGCGATTACATCAATTGCCCCTTTACCAAAGAGCAATATTATGAATTTGTAAACGCATTGAAACAAGCCGAAAGAATCGAACTCCGCTCATTTGAGGACGCCATTCGCTCCGGCGTGAAGGCTGGGCATTTTTTTGAAGGCTGTTTGCCGATTGAAATTATCGCCGAGCGCGGAGACGATTCGCTTGCCTTCGGTCCCATGAGACCTATCGGACTTAAAGACCCTAAAACAGGCAAAAGACCTTATGCGGTTGTGCAACTTAGGCAAGATAATTTAGCCGCGAGTTTATACAATATTGTGGGCTTTCAAACCAATCTTAAGTTTCCCGAACAACGAAGAGTCTTACGCATGATTCCAGGCTTAGAAAACGCCGAATTTGAACGATACGGTCAAATGCACCGCAATACATTTATCGCCTCGCCAAAACTGCTCCGCCCCACGCTGCAACACATCACGCGAGACGATTTATTTTTCGCCGGTCAAATTACAGGCGTAGAAGGCTACATGGGAAACATCGCCACAGGTTTATTAGCGGGAATCAACGCCGCGCGTTTATTGCAAAACAAAAATTTAATTACGCTTCCGCAAGAAACGATGTTAGGCGCGTTGTGCCGCTACGTTACCCATGCCGACTTAAAAGATTTTCAACCGATGAAAGCGAACTTTGGCATTTTGCCCCCCATTGCATTAGATAAAAAAGTCGGCAAACGCGAGCGCGGTCAGATATATGCAGAACGAGCGGCGGCGGCATTGCAAGAGGCGCTGCAACGCTACGAATTAACCTCTCACGCAAATTAAAATGAACAAACGCAGCGCCTTCATATACTTAACGATAATTTTCTCGCTTTTGACTTTGGTCATCGCCTATTACTTCGCTTCATTTCTTAACCGTCAGCCTGAGTCTGTTTCCTTCAACAGAGAGCGCGCCTATGCAGACGTGATAACCCAAGTGTCTATGGGAAGCAGAAGCCCAGGTTCCACCGGGCATGTTCAAATCCGAGAATGGATGCGCGCCGAATTGGAAGCGGCAGGTTGGGAAGTTGAAATTCATCAAACCGAAAGATTAGGTCATCCCATTTATAACGTCATTGCCAAACGAAGCGACGAACCTCCGCAAATTATTTTAGGCGCGCATTACGATACGCGTTTTTTTGCAGATAACGACCCCGATATGCAAAATCGCGCTTTGCCTGTGCCGGGCGCCAACGACGGCGCTTCGGGCGTGGCAGTGTTGCTTGAATTAGCGAGGACATTGCCCAAAGATACGCTCCCTACTTGGCTTGTGTTTTTTGACGCGGAAGACAATGGACGCATTGACGGTTGGGATTGGATTCTTGGCTCGCGCGCCTTTGCCGAAGAAATAGACGTAAACCCGCAAGCGGTGGTCATTGTAGATATGATTGGCGACGCCGACTTAAATATTTATCTTGAAAAAAATTCAAACGCGCAACTTCGCGCAGAAATTTGGGAAACCGCCAAAAGGCTTGGATATGAGCATGTATTTATCAACGCCGAAAAATACGCCATCCTTGACGACCACACGCCGTTTTTAGAAAAAGGCATTCCCGCCGTAGATATTATTGATTTTGATTATCCCTATTGGCACACCATTGCCGACACGCCCGATAAAGTTTCGGCGGAAAGTTTAGGCATAGTGGGCGACACGCTTTGGCATTGGGTCGTAGAAAAAACATCGCCTAATCCATAATTTTTAATTCACGCCATCTACTCAAATCCATCAACTAGGCGTACACTTAAAGCAATGTCTGTCCAAGCGTCAATGCAAAAAATTAGAAAAACATGGGTGGAACGCATCTCGCGTGAATTAGCGAGCGGCGAGGGCGTGCGCGCTGGTTTCACCGAACAACTGGAACGGTTTTGCGAACTTCTTGAGCAAACCATCGTTACGGGAGATACCGCTTGGCTGGACTCAATTCTATACGATTGGGGACACGCCCCAACCGAAACGAATTTAGAGCAAGCCGATTATTACGCTTCCTTCGTCATTAACCGCATGATTGCGCTGGCGATTGAAATTGCGCGCGAGAAATTAAAACAAAAAGAAGCCTTAGAATTACTCGGCGCAGTGATACCGATTCTCACCCACAGCCTCGGCGTTGTCATTCGCTATGAAATGGAAGCGCGGGTGGCGCATATTTCCGCCGAGTTAGGAAAAACGCAAGAACGCTTACAAAAGTTAGACGAAAACAAATCGAAGTTTATCTCCGTCGCCGCGCACGAGCTCAAAACGCCGCTCACGTTAATTGAGGGCTATACCTCCATGATGACCGATTTAGTGCAAGGCGACGAGCAAGCCCAAATGAAAAATTACCTCAGCGGCGTAAACACAGGCATTACGCGCTTGCGTCAAATTATTGACGATATGATTGACGTTTCGTTAATTGATAACCACTTACTGACATTAAACAACCAACCCGTGTTTATCAATTCATTATTAAATTTATTACAACATGAATTTCGTAAAGCGATAGAAGAGCGCAAGCAAACATTAACCGTCAAAGAATTTGAGGGCAGTAACCTGATGATCTACGGCGACTCAGGCAGGTTGCATCAAGCCTTATATAACATCCTCGCTAACGCCGTTAAATTTACGCCAGATAACGGCGTCATTACAATTGACGGGCGGTTATTGCCGGGCTTCGTTGAAATCACATTTACCGACACAGGCATTGGCATTTCGCCTGAAAATCAAGGCTTGATATTTGATAAATTTGGTCAACTAGGCAGAACCGATTTACACTCCAGCGGAAAGACCAAATTCAAAGGCGGCGGACCTGGTCTTGGGCTTTCAATTTCAAAAGGCATTATCGAAGCGCACGGCGGCGCAATTTGGGTAGAATCAGAAGGCTATGACGAAGTAAAATTACCGGGTTCAACCTTCCATGTGCTGTTGCCCACGCGCACCGAACCCAGCGACCCTGTGATGTTAAAATTTTTTGGCGACAACGCTTCGCCGCCCACAAAAGATAATGCAAACTCAAAATAGCAAAGTCGTCGCCGTGCGCAACCCTCAGCGCAACGCCCAACATCACACACAAAGAAAAAAGATTTAGAAACGGAAACTAGTGGCAAAAAAAATTCCTCAACCTACAACCCCGCCGCGCGAACGCGCTTTTCTCGTCGGCGTTGATATTCATCACCAACAAAAATATTTATCGCTTGAAGACTCGCTCGCAGAACTGGCGCTACTTGCCGATACTGCCGGCGTAGAAGTAGTCGGCGAACTCACGCAAAAATTAAGTCACCCGCACGTTGAAACATACATCGGACCGGGCAAAGTGGAAGAACTAAAAGCCCTAGCCGAAGAAACGCTTTCCGATGTAGTCATCTTCGACGACGAACTATCGCCCCGCCACCAACGCGAATTAGAAAAAGCCTTAGGATTAAAAATCCGCGTGATTGATAGAACCGCCTTAATTTTAGATATCTTCGCCCAACACGCGCATACCAAAGAAGGCATGTTGCAAGTGGAATTGGCGCAATACGAATATAACCTTCCGCGCCTCACCCGCGCGTGGACGCATCTCGAACGTCAGGCAGGCGGCGGCGGCGGGCGAGCAGGCTCAACGGGCGGCGTAGGCTTACGCGGACCCGGCGAAACGCAACTCGAAGTAGACCGCCGCGCCATTCGCAAACGCATTGCCCACATCAAAAAAGAACTTGAAAAAGTAGAAGCCCATCGCTTGCGATACCGCGCACAACGCAAACGTTCGCGTATCCCAACCGTTGCCTTAGTGGGTTACACCAACGCGGGCAAATCTACCCTATTAAATCGGCTTGCCAAAGCCGATGTGTACGCCGCCGACCAACTCTTTGCCACGCTAGACCCAACCACCCGCCGCGTGCAACTCCCTGCCGATAACGTCGCCTTATTTACAGACACGGTCGGCTTTATTCAAAAATTGCCCACCACATTAATCGCCGCCTTTCACGCCACGCTGGAAGAAATTACCCAAGCCGATTTGCTCTTGCACGTCGTAGATATTTCACACCCGCAGGCGCTAGGTCAATTTGAAGCCGTGCAAGAAACGCTTGAAGAAATCGGCGCAAGTCACATTCCCATGATTACCGCCCTCAACAAAGCAGACCTCCTCAAAGACCCAGAAAACGCAAATCGCATCCTAAACAATTTTGAAAAAGCAGTGGCTATTTCAGCCATAAAAGGCACAGGCGTACCCGATTTACTGCACCTTGTGCAAGAAGAACTATTTGAAGCCTACAGTCCTATTCATGTGCGCTTACCATACAAAGAAGGCGCATTAATTTCATTGTTTCATGAACTTGGACAAGTGGAACGCATTGAACACGAACGCGGAGGCGTAGTTATGAAAGGGCGCATCCCCGGCCGCCTATTAGCCCAGTTTTCAACATGGCAAGTAAAATCGAATAGCCACACACCGCTTGAACTTGAAGAAAAAATAGAGGAAGCATAATGTCAAAATTATTAGATAAACTCTCCGAATATCTTGCCCATCGCAAAGGCTTACTGCCCATCATCGGCATTCTCTTAATCGTCGTCAACCTCGCCGTTCAATTCATCTTTCCATTCAGCCCGCTGGCGTTTAGCAACATCTTTTTACACATCGGCTTAATCGTCGCCATCTTTGGGCTTATGCTGGCTTGGGCGTTATAACCAATGATGTATAAAAGAAAATCTTTGGAGCAATTTACGCAAGGCATGCTCATTGATTAAAGTCGGCTCACCAAAAGCCTAAACCCACATCTTGCTTATGCCTTCCTCCATCGTAAATAAAACGCTCCTCAATCAATATCGCGTTGAAGAATTTATTACCTCCACCCCGCTGGGAGAACTGCACCGCGCCGTTGACGAACGAACCAATCAGCCGCTTGCCCTCACCTTACTACCCAAAGAAATTTCCGACGACCTCGAAATCATCAAAGAACTAGAAAGCAAATCGAAAGCCCTGCAAAAAATTAATCGCCCAAACCTTGTCAAATATTTTGGCTTATACCAAACGCCCACGCTGGCGTTTTTTCTTGAAGAATGGGTGGACGGACCCACCCTCAAACACATCCTAAACCAAAACATTTTTTCAGCGGAAGAAACCATCATCTACGCCAAAGCCTTATGCAACGCCTTAGAAGCGCTACATACGCAAAATTTTTTACACCTCAACCTCGCGCCCGAACTCATAAAAATCAACCAACGCGGCGAAATTAAATTAAGCGGCATCGCCAACGCAACGCCGCTTAACCAAAAAACCAGCCGCAAGTTCGTAAAATATCCGCCTTTATACGCCTCTCCTGAAGAAATCAACGGCGCGCCCCTCACCCCAGCCTCAGATGTATATTCGCTTGCCGTAATCCTATATCAGGCGATTACCCATGTATGGATAAACGGCAAACAGCCCCCCAAATCAAATGAAGCGATTCGCAAAACGCATCTTCAATCCACGCCGCCCAGCCCAATTTCGTTAAAGCCAACTATCCCCGACCATTTTTCAAGAATGCTTCTATGGGCATTAAGAAAGAACCCAGACGAACGATTAAAAAACACAACCGAATTGCTTTCATCGTTAGCGTTATCGCTAAAAATAGAAATAGATAAAATTCCGCCTCACGCTTCGGGGGCGCCTGCGCCTGTCACCTCGGCAGTATTACAATCGTGGACTTTTCTTCCCCCGCCCAAAGCTCCCATTCTCAACGACACCCTCCCCCTAGAAGATAGACTCGCAAACCTTTCAACGCCAGCGCCAAAGCCAAAAAAGAAAAGCCAATTGCGCGTTTTTCCAATTTTCTTTTTCGCCGTATTAGCGGGAATTATCTCGTTATTTTTTTTCATTCGCCCCGCCGAACCAACCGTTTCAAATTTACCAACCTTTACGCCTTTTGTCCCAAACATCACCCCGCCCCCAACCGACACGCCCTTACCCCGCCCTACCAAAACGTTTCGCGCTCAAATTGTTTTCACCTGCACTCGCGGCGACTATAACCAGATTTGTATGATAAACCAAGACGGTAGTGGCTACACGCAAATCACCGACATAGCCGCAAGCAACTATTACCCGCTCTTCACGCCTGACGGCTCTTCACTACTATTCGCTTCAAACCGAAACGGCTCTTTTGATTTTTACCTACTTGTATTTAGCCAAAAAGAAATTTTACAACTCACCAACGCCATCGGAAACGTCATTTCACCCGACTACTCCCCCGACGGCAGACAAATTGTATTCGCCAACAAAGTGGGCAACACCCCAACCTCTATTTGGATGGCAAACGCCGACGGATTAAACCCCCGCCTCATTTACACAGGCGCAAACGATATTGACGCGGTGGCATGGTCTCCAAACGGAGAAAAGATTGCCTACGCCATGTCCACTGGCAATATTGGAGAATATGAAATTTACACAATGGACGTGAACGGCAGAAACCACCTAAAAGTTTCACAAGGTTTGCTAGGCATCGGCGCAAGCGTAGATTGGTCGGTGGATAGCCAACATCTCCTAATCCACGCCGGACCTTTTGGAGATAAAGATATTTTCAGAATCGAAACTGCCACAGGGCGCTTTACTCAACTCACCAACGGCGGAAATAACGCAAGCGCATCTTACTCGCCAGATGGAAATTACATTGTCTTCAACTCGTTGAGAAACAACGACCAAGCCGATTTATACATCATGCAGGCAGACGGGGCAAACCAAATGCAACTGACCAACCACCCCGAACCGGATTGGGGCGCGCGCTGGGCAGAGTAAAACAAAAAATTCAAAATGCAACGTCAACCGCCAATTAAAAAAATAAAGCGATAACGATTTTGTACTGCAGGCTATGAAATATCATTTTTTTAACTTGCAAAGGATTTTTTTATAACAAATCGTTATGTTTTGGGGCAAAACCTGAGCGGTTAAAACCCTTTACACGCAAAATATTTCATGTATCATTCTCGCATCAATGGCGTTTTTCGCGGCTCGTCCACCGCGGGAGGCGTTGTTTGTTTTTAATCCAAAAATCGAAAGGAAATTTTATGAATGTCCGAGCAACCAAGTTCTTATCTTTCCCCTAAGTTACGGGGCCGCCTGAAAGCCGATAAAAGCGGAAACAGTATTTTTGCAATTGAACCCATTAAGAAAGGCGAGTTAATTGCAGTTTTCGGCGGAGTTGTTTATGAGTGGGAAGATTTTATTCATTTGCCCGAGCGCGAACGGATGTTGTGCATTCAAGTAGAAGACCGTCACTTCTTGGTGCCGCGCCCCATCGGCGAAGGCGATTACGTCAATCACTCGTGCAATCCGAATGCAGGTCTTTCGGGACAGATTGGACTCGTTGCCATGCGAGACATAAAAATCGGCGAAGAAGTTTGCTTCGACTATGCCATGAGCGACACAATGGCATACGATGAATTTGAATGCCTATGCGGCGCCCCCAATTGCCGCGGAAAAGTCGGCGGCAATGACTGGCAAAGACCAGAATTGCAAAAACGCTACGCAGGGTTCTTTGCGCCGCATGTGCAAAGAAAAATTGACGCCATGAAAGCGGAACGCAAAGCGTTTGAACGCGCCATGCGCGCCGCGACAAAAACGCAAAAATTTGTAACCCAACCAGCGCTATCGCCAAACAAGTAGCGCGCATTTCTCAAACGAACAGTCGCCCCAAAGGCGACTGTTCGCTTTTTATTTGGATGTTTTGCCCTTCCCAAAAAAACAAACTCAAGGGTAGAATTATATATAATATATAATACATAAAAAGGAGCGAGAATGTCCGTCTTCACCCCAGGCCGCCGCTACCAACCGCCTTTCATGCCGTTCAAACGCCAGCCGTTCAAAAAACGTCTGCTAGCAAAAATTGAACTCGCCGTCAAAGGTCCGCTCTTCGGTTGCCGCATGTGTGGAAACTGCCTACTCGCCGAAACCGCCCTCATCTGCCCTATGGAATGCCCCAAAGGCTTACGCAACGGTCCGTGTGGCGGCTCCACCCCCGAAAAATGCTATGTAGATGAATCGCGCCCGTGCATTTGGTACAAAATTTACGACCGCGCCTTCAAACTAGGCAGAGAAGCCCTGCTCCTCGAAGTCCTTCCGCCTATGGATTGGGAAAAAGCGGGAACCGACTCGTGGGGCGCCGTGATAGACAACGCCAAACAAATCGGCGTGCGCACAATTCTTTCGCGTCTCGCTTCAGGGAAACCGGATTCTGTTTCCTCCACAGTCGATTCCATCCTACGCCCCGTCCGCCAACCCGAATGGTGGCAAGGCGATTCCGAATATCACCCCCCCAAATATAGCCAACCCGTTTCTGAATTAGAAAGAAGACTCAAAGCGGGCGAGTTTGTCGTCACCGCCGAAATTTCCCCTCCCCTTTCCGTCAATACCGATAAACTGCATAAAAACATCAACCTACTAAAGAACTATGCCGCCGCATTAAACTTCACCGACAACGCCTCGGCAATTCCGCGCATGTCGTCTGTCGCCTGCTCCAAAATTGCCATAGACCTCGGCGCAGAACCCGTAATGCAAATTAGCGCCAGAGAAAAAACGCGCGTGGGCTTACAATCCGAAGTTATCGGCGCGGCGGCGTTGGGCATTCGCAACTTCTTATGCCTCACAGGCGATAGCATGATGATGTCGCCCGGACCCAAAGGGCGCATGGACATTGTGGACATAGATTCAATTCAAATGCTGTGGATTCTGCGGCGGTTAAGAGACGAAGCGAAATATCTCGACGGCAGAGAAATAAAAAACCCGCCGCAATATTTTCTCGGCGCGGCAGCCACTCCCTTCGCCTCGAATATGAAATTTCAGGCGCTGCGCGAACAAAAGAAAGTTAACGCGGGGGCGCAGTTCTTTCAAACCAACGTCGTATTCGACGCGGATGATTTAGACAACTGGCTGAACGAAATTTCCAAACGAAATATTTTAGATAAAGTGTATATTCTCGTAGGCGTCTCGCCGATTCGCAGTTTCAAAATGGCAAAATACATGCACGATAAAATCCCCGGTATTTTTGTGCCAGACGCCGTAATGAAACGCATAGAACTTGCCGACCAAAAAGGCAACGCGGAAGAAGAAGGCATTCAAATTGCCTTGGAGTTAATTGAAAAAATAAAAACCAAGCAAGGCGTAAACGGCATTCACATTATGTCTGTCGGTTGGGAAGAAGCCGTGCCGAGACTTGTAGAGGAATCTAAGATAATAAAAAGAGAGCCAATCACGCCATAGCAAAAATATAAAAAAACCTGCAATTCAGTTGCAGGTTTTTTATCTGATACAATGTTTATATGCTGAAAAAAATATTTATCCTAACGTTTACCTTTATCGCCATTGGATGCAACGCCGCCATCACCCCCCAACCCACGCCTGACGACTTTGAAGAATACATCGGCGGAGCGACTCAAATTGCGCTTATCACCGCCCCAACCCCTACCGATGTTTTTACAATGCCGACCGCTGAAGCGTTTGACCTAGAAAAACAAACGGTGTTTCGCGATGATTTTGTTCATTACTTAAAGTCTGGTTGGGTATGGGTCAACGAACAAGCAAATAATTGGAGTTTAATAACACAATCGGGCTTTTTACAGGTTAATGTTCTCAGCGGATATTTTAATTTAGGCAACGCCAGCAACGTTCTGCTCTTAGACGCTCCGCAAGATAATTTTGTCATTGAAACCAGCCTCGTTTTTGACCCAGAAGACAGCGAGCAATTTGCCGGCTTAATTGCGCTTGACTCAAATCAAAATTTCTTGCAGGCAGGCATTGGGTATTGCGCGCCGGTCGTCGGGTGTGTGGGGCGCGGACTGTACCTAGACATATACGAAAACGGCGCGCTTACTTTGCCGCGCCACGCCGTGCCATATAGCGCCGACAATCTATACCTGCGGTTGACCTTTGAAGGCAAGAAAGTAACCCTTTTTAGCAGTCAGGATAATTTCTCTTGGTTTCGCACATTTGAGACGGAAATAGGGTTTGATATTTCACGGGTCGGTTTAATTGCCGCGCAAAATAATAACGTAGATAGTATTCCGCTAAGCGCTTTATTCGATTATTTTGAACTTAGCCTACTGACTCCTTAACCGTATGCCCCCGAGATTCTTTGAAACGCGACTTTGCCTTACCTGCGGCTTGCGTTTCCCGCGGGAGCAAGGGAATTCAGTCGGCATTCGTTGCCCGCATTGCCTCGGCGAGACCGAAGTCGTTTTCCAACAAACAATATACGAAGAACAAATGCGGCGGACTAAAACGGCAAAAAAAAGCGCCGGCGTTTATGCGGTTTTATTAGATAACGTTCGCTCGGCGTGGAATGTCGGCTCAATTTTGCGCAGCGCCGAAGGCTTAGGCTTTGACCAAGTTTTCCTGTGCGGCATCACGCCTACCCCTGAGAATGAAGCGATAAAAAAAACGTCGCTTGGGGCCGAAAAAACAATCGCTTGGTCTTATCACAAAAATTCGGTTGAGGTCATTAAAAAGTTGAAAGCTGAAGGCTGGAAAATTTACGCGCTGGAAGAGCATGAAAACGCGGTTGCCATCCATAGCCAGTTACCGAAACGCAAGAATCAGGTTTTGATTCTTGGCAACGAAGTGACAGGCGTAGATAACGATTTATTAAGTGTATGCGATGAAATTTTTTATATCCCTATGCAAGGCGAAAAGCGTTCTTTCAATGTCGCCATTGCCTTTAGCGTGGCAGGCTTTGTTTTAAGGCAAAACGGTTAATAAAACCTCAAACCATTTTTGAGCGATTGCATCGTAACCCGCTGGGTTTGGATGATTACCGTCATCATAAAGCGTGGCGGGGTTTGTGAAAATATCGGTATGATAAAAATCTACAGTTAATGCGCCATATTGCTCCGCTTTTTGCGTAATGATGTCGTTATAACGAGCGACTTGAAGCGACATACGACTTAACTCATCGGGGGTGATTTCTACAAAGGCTTCGCCGCGCAGGGCAATGGGACGTTGGGATTGGTCGTCTAATAAGGCAATGATGACTTCCGCTCCCGCTTGGCGCAATTGAGAGAGGATGACATCAAGATTGTTTGAAAAATGTTCAAGGTCTTGCGCTTCTTGCTCGTCGCTAATGTCGCCGCCATATTCATACAGATACCATAAATCATTGCTGCCAATCCATACTAGCGCCACAACGCCGCGCCCTTGTTCTTTGGCGATTCGAATCTCATCTAATGCGCGGGGCAATTGACCTAACATGCCTTGGTCGCCATGGATGAAGGCGTCGCTATTCCAACCGGATTGACCAAAATTTACCATGCTGGAGCCTGGTCGAATTTGATTCACAAGTTCAATTAATCGTCCAGGGTAGCCGCGCCCTGTTTCATCGCCAGAGCCTTCGGTTAGGCTATCTCCAAGCGCAATCAGGCTGACAACGCCCGCCTGTAATGGCGCAGGCGACGGGAAAGCGGTTGCTTTAGGTGTGGCAGTGAGTTCAACGCGAGGGCTGGGTTGTAACGGCAAGGCGGCTGTTGCGGTTGAGGTCGGCATAGAAAGTTGAAGGGTAGGAAGAGGCGTTAGCGCGCTTGGAATTTCTTGCTTGCAAGCAGTCAACATGGTAAGAATAGTCAAGAAGATAAGGATGCGTTTCATGAAATCTCCATAGCGGTTTATTTTACTGCACAGCAACTTTTGTTTTTTCTTACCGTATATTTTGCCATAAAAGGAGATATACCATGAACGTTCAAAAGCAGGCGTTACGCAGGTCAAAGTCAAACCGCTGGATTGCAGGCGTGTGCGGCGGGTTGGGTGAATTTTTTGGCATTAACCCGTTTTGGTTCCGCCTTGCCATGCTCATCGCATTCATTCCGGGCGGCGTGCCGGGCGTTTTGATTTATTTGATTGCGATGATTGTCATTCCGAGCGAGTAATTTAAAGCGCATCGTCCCAAAGGGATTAACTCTTTGGGACGATGGATTATTCAAAACTTTTTCTTTTGCGTTTATCCGTAATTCCACCAAGTGACTGCTACTCCGACTACCGTCAGGATAAAGGAATAAAGCAGGGCTTCGCCAAGGGGGACTTCGAGCCAGAAGACGCTGAGAATGACGAGAAAGATATACGCGACAATGCCGACAATGCCGTAGGGGCTGAAGATGATGTTTTTTAACATAGACTCCTCTTGAATTTTGGTTTGAATTTTAATCTATAAACCCTGATAACAACTAGTTCTTAAACAAAGCGCTTATAACTGCGCCGTCATGCTTGCCGCTCCGCCTCGGCTGGACGGCGCGCAAAGGCGGAAAGTAGATATTCGAGAGTAGAGAACAGTTCATACAAAGATAACTATCCACGAATGAAACCACGAATGCACGAACCGCGAGCCACCCATTCGAGTATTCGCGACCCATTCGTGGACGGTTCTTCACCCAAAACTCTCCGCCAATAAACTCTGAAACAACCCTCCGCCTCAGGTTGACTGGCGCAGAGCCTCCACCCGCGCAAATTTTGCTTGCAGGCGAGTCGTAATGCAACTTCAAATCTAATCTTGTTGTTTTTTATCTTCCAGCGCATTCAGAATGGCGCGTATCACGCCGTCCATGTCTTTCATCACTTCGTGATTCCAAAAGCGGATGACTTTGTAGCCAAGCGATTCCAAGTATTGGGTTCTTGCTTCGTCGTACGCGACCTGTTCCAAATGCTGACTGCCATCCACTTCGATAATGAGTTTCTTTTTGACACAACAGAAATCGGCGATGTAAGGACCGATGGCGTGCTGGCGGCGGAAGCGTACACCATCCTCACGCATCAGGCGCAAATACGCCCACAACTTCTTTTCAGCGGGCGTGGTTTGCTTGCGCAATTCACCCGCTTGATGGAGTATTTTCGGCGTGGATCTTCTGGGTGGCATGGGTGGCTCTCTTCTGCCCTACCCCAGCCCTCCCCAAATCCAAAGGATTTGGGGAGGGTGTCCCGCAGGGACGGGTGGGGCTAACTCCAAAAACTTTCACTCAGCAACGCCTGAAACAACCCCTCCGCCTGCCGTTCCGCCTCGGCTTGACGGGCGCGCATTGCCTCCACCCGCGCCACGACGCGCGCAAACTCTTCTTGCAGGGGCAGCGGGGGGACGGGCAAAGGATAAGATTCTAAAAAATCACTTGGAACTCTTTGTTGTCCAGCAGTTCCTCTAAACCAACGAGTCGCTTCTTCGCGGAATTCTGGTCTTTTCACAAAACCATAAAGCCAAGCAGCATTTGCTTTCTCGTTTGGTCGGATAACATGAAATTCAGTAGAGCCAAATCCAAAGCCATTGAGTAAATTTTTAGCGATAACGATGTTTCCATTTTCCATGCACGGAGTTATTTTTGCGAATAACACATCGTTTTCTTCAAAGTATGTATAACCTTTTGAAACCTCATCAAATCTTTTGACATCAAGCGTGTCTGAATAAATATGACTTGGGTCAACAAGTGTCATTGGCAAAAAACTGGTTGCTTGTTCTGGGTCTGCTTTTGGGCGTCCTGTTGGATTTATTTCAACAACTTCGCCTAATTCAAATAAGTCCCATTTCTTCGGGTTGCTTATTGGATCCCCAAACATCTCCAAAAACACGGACTGGAGCAGGGAGTCGGCGAGTTGACGGGCGGCGCGGCGCAGTCCGCGCAGACGGTCGGCGCGCGCCAGCAGGGAGGCTATCCGCTTTTGCTCGTCCAGCGGGGGGAGGGGGATGCGAAAATTTTCAAATGTTTCTTTGTTTACTTCTGCAAAAGTTGCCCCTCTTCCCAGTGCTTCCAATTGTGGAGTGAAATATTTCAACGCGAAGAAACCGTAAACTGCATC
>DAOTZE010000013.1:0-134937 GCA_034434495.1 Anaerolineales bacterium | reverse complement strand
TCGGCGTTGCCCATCAAGCCCGCCACCTTCGTTATCGCCGCCGTCAATGTCGTTTTTCCGTGGTCAATGTGCCCCATCGTCCCCACGTTTAGGTGCGGCTTGCTTCTGTCAAATTTTCCTTTTGCCATTTTCCAATCTCCTTTTATATAAATACAAGAATGCTTTTCAGCAACTGAGCCCTCAACGAGATTTGAACCCGTGACCTCACCCTTACCAAGGGTGTGCTCTGCCAGCTGAGCTATGAGGGCTTATCGTGCTGTATCCCTATCGAATAGGGCGTATCAATTTTGATTGATACAGTGGGCAGTGAAGGATTCGAACCTCCGAAGTCTATTGACAACTGATTTACAGTCAGTCCCCTTTGGCCACTTGGGTAACTGCCCTTAATAAATTTTCAAATTGCTTCGCGCTTCGTTCCACAGAGCCGATGACGAGACTCGAACTCGTGACCACCCGCTTACAAGGCGGGCGCTCTACCAACTGAGCTACATCGGCAGGAATTAAGCAGGCAGATTATACCAAAACAACGCAGAACGTCAATACAAAGCCCATCGCAATGAAGTTAATATGATGAAGATAAATTGCCACTTGACATTTCAAAACAAATGATATATTATTAGAACAAGTGTTCTAATATGGATAACTTCAAAAAATTTGACCTTATGATAGAAGCCTTAACCGAACTTGCAGAAGAAAAGCAAGCGGATGTCGCTCCGCCTCTTTCTAACGTTCAACCTGCTCTGCCGACTTTGACTTCTATCTTAAGCCAAATCACTCCCCTCCCCCCGCAAGCGCTCTTTCTCGGCGTCGCTGAAGACGGCTTACCCGTTTTGCTCAACCTCAGCGACCCTGTAACAGGACCCATCCTCATCGTTGGCGATGAAAAAAGCGGCAAAACCGCGCTGTTGCAAACCATAGCCCGCGCTGTAGATTTAACCTATACACAAGACGTCGTGCAATACGCGGTTGTTACTCCGCGCCCAGACGAGTGGAAGAAGTTTTACAAAGACGACAATAATACTTTTGTGTATGAAACGAAAGATTACAACTCCAAAGAATTGCTTGAATCGCTGGTCACATGGGCGCACCGCAACAAAGGCGAGCAACAATCTGTGCTGTTATTGATTGACGACTTAGAATCTATAACTCAATTAGATGAACAAGCGACTCAAAATTTGCGTTGGTTGCTCCTGCGTGGAACCAGCCGCCGCGTTTGGACATTTATCACCTTAGATGCGAAGCGGGCTTCTCATCTAAAAGAATGGTTGGAGTTTTTCCATACGCGTTTATTTGCGCGTGTTCAAAATTCTGACGATGCGTATTTATTAACTGGCGACCGCAACGCTTCACTTGCAGACTTGAATCAATTTGCGATGCGTGAAAACGATAAACTGTTGGGCTTTTATGCCCCTTCGATTGAATAGAAAGGATTGACGATGCACACTGGGCTTTTATGGTTTGACAATGACCCCAAGACAACCTTGAGCGTGAAGATTCAAAAAGCGATGGAATATTATTTCAAAAAATTTGGGCGCAAACCCGATTTATGTTTAGTTCACCCAAGCATGTTAGAAACAAATCAAAAGCAATTTGAATTTGGAAAGTTAATTGTGCGCCCATATCGCCCGATTATGCCCGGCCATTTTTGGGTGGGCGTCGAAGACCAAAAGGCAAATTGAGATATAGTTCGCCATTTCTATATCTCTTGCAAACTCCCGTGTAACTGGCGCACGGGAGTTTTTATTTATCCCACTGCCACCACAAACGCCATCGCATGTTCTTCGGTGTGACTTAAACTCACCGCCCAATTCGATAATCCTTTTTGTTGTGCCAGTCGTTGCCCTTCGCCATGCAACACAAGATAGGGAGCATTATTTTCATCCGAACGGATTTCAATATCTAACCAGCGCACATCCCCAATGCCAAGCCCTAAGGCTTTCGATGCCGCTTCTTTTGCGGCAAACCTTGCGGCAAGCGACCACACTCTCCCGCCGCATTCACGTCGCTCATTTTCAGTAAACATGCGCGCCAAAAATCGCTCGCCGTGACGTTCAATCGCATCACGCACCCGAGAGATTTCGATTAAGTCAACGCCTGTTCGTAAATTCATAATGGACAATTGATAATGAAGAATTGACAACTCATTTTCAATTATCAATTCTTCATTGTTCATCACTTACGGTCCCGCTGTGGCAATCACCAACTTATCGGGGTTAATATATTTTCTTGCCGTTTCAACCACATCGTCGCGCGTTACGCTTCGCACCAAACTTTCATAGCGCTGATAATAATCCATGCCTAAATCGTAGCGATAGATATTTAATATCGCGCTAACCACGCCTTGATTTGACTCTAAAGAAAGCGGCAAACGACCAATGTAATTGGCTTGGCTATCTGCTAATTCATTTTTCGTTACGCCTTGTTTCACAAATTTTTTCAATTCTTTTTCAATCAAATCAATCGCTTTATTCAAGTTTTTCGGGTTCACGCCTGCGCTCACTTCCCAACTGCCAGGTCCAATGCCAGAGTTCAAAGAAGAATAGGCGTAATACGCCAAGCCCGATTTTTCACGAACCACGTTGCCAATGCGTCCCATCATGCCAAACTGCCCCAACACCGAATTGCCCAAAGACGCCGCCATATAATCTTCGCTTTTGCGCGTGGGCGCTAACGTGCCAATCACCAAATCGGATTGAGATTTTTCTTCAATTGTATGATGGCGTTTAACCGTTTTCGTGATTGGATGCACCGCCGGCAAACTTTGCGCTTCTTTCTGACCTTGAACCTGCCACGCTCCGAAAAACTTTTCCACCGCCTCAACAGCCTGTTTGGGTTGAATCGCGCCTACAATAGCAATGACCATGCCTCGCGGTCCGAAACAGAAGCGGTGAAAATTTTCTAAATCTTCGCGGGTAATAGATTGCACCGTTTCCACAAAGCCTTCGTTGGGTCTGCCGTATGGATGATTTTCATACAAGGCTTGGTCAAAAATCAAGCTTGCCATTTCGGCGGTGTCTTGCGCGCGTAACGCCAGCCCCGTTAATAACTGCGCGCGCAATCGTTCAATTTCATCCTTAGGGAAAGTAGGCGTTTGCAACGAGTCGGCGAGCAATTCCAAAATCAAGGGCAAATCTTCCGCCAATGCCCGCCCGCCAAAGTTGACATTATGCACGCCTGAATCAAACCCCATGTTTGCGCCGACTGATTCGAGTTCGTTATAAATTTGGTCAAACGTGCGCGTTTGCGTGCCGCGCATTAATGCCGATGAAACAAAATCCGCCAAGCCCAGTTTTTCGTCGCTTTCAAAAATTGCGCCGGCGGGTAAATAGCCGCCAATTGCAATGGAAGGGCTATTAAAGTTTGAACGCGCCAACACTGTAATTCCATTGGATAACTTGACCTGCGTCACGTCTTCGGCGCTTGGGTAAGATGATTTTGTCGGTTTGTAATTTGCTTTTGCCATTATCCCCTGCCTTTCGGAATATACACGCCGACCACACGGTTAGACGGTTGTAAGTATTCTTGCGCCACACGTTGCACATCTTGCGGGGTGACCTTTGCAAGATTTTTTACATAATTAACATACCAACTGTAATCGGCAAACATAGAGGTATAGCCCATCCAAAAGGCTTGATGGGTAATATTTTCGCTGCCATAGGCAAACACGGCTTTGGCTTGTTTCACTGCGCGGGTAATTTCTTCGTCGGTAATTAATTCGTTTTGTATTTTTTTAATTTCATCGTCAAACACAGCCAACGCTTGTTCGGGCGTTTTATCGGGTCGGTGCGTAATAGTGATGCGATATAAAGTTGGGTCAATCGTAGATTCAAACCAGCCATATACATCTACCGCTAATTCTTTATCTACCAATGCGCGGTAAAGCCGGGCGGTTTTATAAGAAAGCCCCGAAGAGCCGTTGAGCAAACTAACCAATACATCTAAAGCGAAATAATCGGGGTGGGTTGCGTTGGTGACGTGATAAGCAATTTGAGTAAACGCCGTTTCGCCCGGACCTTCAACGCTTAGGCGAACTTCGCCTTTTTGCGGCGGCTCGGGGCGAACGATGCGCGGCGGCGTTTTTCCTTTGGGAATTTTTTCATATAACGCTTTGATGCGCTTCAGCATTGCTTTTGTGTCAAAATCGCCGGCAAGGCACAAAACGGCGTTATTCGGAACATAATAGGTTTTGTAATGATTGTATAAATCGTCGCGCGTGATGGTGAGCAAATCTGCCTTATCGCCGATGATTTCATGATGATAAGGATGCACGCGAAAAGCGGCGTGCTGCACGGCTTCGCCTAAAAGAAAGGTCGGTTCGTTTTCGCTTCCTTCTCTTTCAGAGATAATGACCGTTCGTTCAGAAGCGACTTCTTTTTCGGTGAAGACGGTATTTTGCATTCGGTCCGCTTCGAGGCGCAGCGCCAGGTCAATTTTATCGGCGGGCATGGTTTCAAAATAACGCGTGGAATCGCGCGACGTAGCGGCGTTCCATCTGCCGCCATCGCGCGAAATGGCTTTGTCTAACACTCCGTTGGGGAATGTTTTTGTGCCTTTGAACATCATGTGTTCGGTCCAATGAGAAATGCCCGTTTTGCCGGTCGGTTCATCGCGCGAACCGACTTTGTACCAAATCCATGAAGAAATAATCGGCGCGGTGTGAATCTCTTTGAGCATAACTTTCATGCCGTTTTTGAGCGTAACTTGCGTGATATTGTTTTTCAATTTACCTCCGTGATAAAGGCTAGAGAATTAGAGAACGTGGCGGTTTTATCTACAAATCGGTTCGCCGTTGAGATTAACCGCAGCGTTATTAATAATGCAGTAAAACGGTCTTACTACATCTTGCAAACCAGTAAACGGTTCGTGCAATTGCGTTTCGCTCAGCGGAATATCTACCGGCACATTTAAAGTCACTGGCACGGTGGTATCCACTGGCACGGTCAAGTTTAGGACAACGGGCAGGGTTGTCCCTTGCGGTAAGACAATCGTGGTATTGGCGCGGGTGATATTAAGCCCGCCTGTGTTCACTGTTACCAAAGCGTTATTAATCGTCACATCTTGACTCAAAACCACATTGGTCGTTTGATTCAGTTGCAAATCAAATTGCACAGGAATGGTCGTATCCACCACAACTGTCGTTTGAATACTGGCTCTATCCATCTTTTCAAAATTGGTATATAACCCGCCGAGCAAATTATTGCCCATATTTAACAAAGCGGAAACGCTCAGTCCGTTTCGCATGAGGATGAAAACCGTAATCAACAAAGCAAGCGCGGTAATGCCGTTAATGGTGAGTGAAATTACGCTGGCAATCGTCCAAAAACGCGGACCAAAAATGGAAGATTTCTTCACAGGCGAAGGAGATGCCGCCGCTGGAGCAACAGGCTTGACCGTTGGTTTAGAAGCGGAAATCTTTACAGAAGAATTTGCAGACGCTTCGACTTGTTTTTTTGGAGTAGCCGCTTCTTTCTTAACGTCCTCCTGCTCGCTTTTCCTCGGCAGACGCGAAAGGGGCGAAACGCTGCCAATGAGTTTCCTCATCTTTTTGGCGGGGTCTTCTTTGGGTTCGTCAATCATAGCGCCTCCATATTGATGCTTAATATTAGCATACTATCAGGTTGTGACGACATAATTTTTCAAATATAATCGTTTTAAGTGTCCCGCAGGTTTTGCTTTGCCGATGTAGTCCTGCGGGGCATTCCGCTCATTTTAAGTATGGAGAATGAACTGTGGAAAATCAAAAAATCGTTGCAGTCATTGGGGCAGGTCCCGCGGGTTTATTTGGCGCGCGAGAACTAGCGAATAACGGCGTGCGTGTGGCGTTATTCAATCGAGATTTTAAACCGGGCGGTTTAGCGGAATATGGAATTTTTCTTGATAAGCATACAATGAAAGAGGGGTTGCGAAAACAATTTCGTCAGGTGTTAGAACACGCAAATATTGATTATTATGGAAATGTTGCAGTTGGCAAACACGGCGATTTGACAATTGAACAAATTCGTGAAATGGGGTTCGACGCCGTTTTAGTTTCGGCTGGGGCGCAAGGCACAAAATGGCTTGGCTTGCCCGGCGAAGACTTAGAGGGTGTGTATCACGCTAAAGATTTGGTCTATCACTATAATGGGCTTCCGCCATTTAGCCAAAAGCATTTTCGCATTGGAAAACGCTGCGCCATTATTGGCGCGGGCAATGTGATGATTGATATTGCTCGCTATTTAATTCATTACCGCAACGCGGAAGACATTATTTCCATTGTGCGGCGCGGACCTTCGGACGTGAATTTCACCAAAGAAGAAATGAAGCACTTAATTGCCTACCTTGACATGGAAGATTTTGAACAAGAGATGAAGCGCCTGCATTCGGTTTTAGACCCATTGCATGTGGATGTGGAGGCGGGGCGAGCCAAGATATTAGAAGCGCTGCCCAAAGCGGAGCCGAAAACCAAAAACGCCAGATTTCATTTTGAAATGCTGGCTTCTCCATCTCGAATGATTGGCGAAAACGGCGTTTTGAAACAACTGGAAATTGAAGAAAATATTTTGATTCAACAAGACGGGCATACTGTGGCAAAAGGCACAGGCAAAAAACATCGGTTAGATGTGGACACCGTTATCTTTGCCATTGGCGATAAAGTGGACGATTCGTTTGGGTTGCCGACGGCATCCAACGAATTTGTAAAAAATCAACATCCCCAATTCCCTATTGATAATATTTCTTATGAAACGACGATTGAGGGCGTGTTCGTCGGCGGGTGGTCGCGCAAGGCAAGCGAAGGTTTAGTCGGTTATGCGCGCAAAGATGGAACTCATGCGGCTAAAGCAGTATTGGCTTATTTACAAACAAAAGAAGCGGGCAACCAGCTAACGCCCGATGGTGTAAAAGCAAAATTGAAAAGTTTGAATAAACCAATCATCACAAAAGAAGATATAAAAAAATTGGAAGCCGTCGAAGCGGAAGAAGCCAAAAAACGCGGCTTGGAAGAATTTAAGTTTACAAGCAATGCAGAAATGCTCCAAGCGATAGGCAAATAATTGAAACGGGATTTATATTTCAATAAGCCAATTATCAATTCGGCAGGGACATTGGGGTTTGCGCCCGACCTCCGAATCCTTGAAGAGTTGGGAAGTCTTAACCGTTTGGGCGCATTTGTGACCAACCCCATTTCGCTTCGCGCTCGAATGCCGACTGCAAATCCAAGCGCGAGTGAATTTGCTGGCGGCGTTTTGTTACATACTGGTTTACCAAACCCTGGATTTAATCAGGCGATTAAGAAATATTCTGCCAAGTGGAATCGGTCTGATTTGCCGATTATTGTGCATCTCATGGCTGATAGACCCGAAGAGACTCAACAAATGGCGCGTCAGTTAGAGAATATTGAAAATGTGATGGCTGTTCAATTGGGGTTTGCTCCACTATTAGCGGACGACATTATTCTATTAACGCTAGAAATGTGTTTAGGCGAATTGCCTTTGATATTTGCTTTGCCGTATGAGCAGATATTATCTTTGGGTCCAAAGTTGATTCAAGAAGGCGCAAGCGCAATTAGTATTTCATCTCCGCGTGGGGCGATGTATGATGAAAATAAAAAGATAATTACTGGCAGAATGTATGGAAGAGCTTTATTCCCACACGCGTTAGATATTGTTCGGTCGGCGGGGATGATTGGCTTGCCCATTATTGGCGCTGGCGGAGTTTGGTCAGATGCAGATGTAGAGTCAATGCTTGAGGCGGGGGCAATGGCAGTGGAAATAGATACCCAGTTATGGGTCCCAAAAGAGGCGGGTTAGACGCCGGGGTGCGTCGCACTTTGGGATAAAAGAGTACGGCGCGACGCATTTAATCAGTTAACAAAAAAGAGTCTCATCGTGCGATGAGACTCTTTTGGTTCGGTTCAGTTTAGAGAACTACTACGTCTGCGGCTTGTAAGCCTTTGGGTCCATTTTCGATGGTGAATTCGACTTTTTGACCTTCTTGTAGATTTTTGAAACCTTCGCCGCGAATGGCGGAAAAGTGAACGAAGACATCCGCGCCGCCTTCTCGTTCAATGAAGCCGTAGCCTTTGGTTCCGTTAAACCATTTTACCGTACCGATGATGCGTTCAGACATGTTTTGCCTCCTAAGCAAAATAAAAATATGGTTGACGCAGGTTGTGCATTCATCGGGCGGTAACAAAAAACGGCTCAAGTTGGCGCTTTGAGCCGTCGTCCTTACTTCCACAACGAAAACCTACTTGCATCCTACGGTTTTAACTTTATCATATTTTTTTAATCTTGGCAATTAGCGCCCTGCATGTTCATTCAAACCTGCGGGACGATGCGCGCCGTCAGTCAGCAGGCTCTAACACCATCACGGGGATATGGCGAGGCGCCGCGCGTTGTTTATATTTATCGTAACCTTTGTAATAAGAAAGCGCCATGCGCCAATATTTTTCGTATTCTTCGCCGTTGGTTTCGTGGGCAATGAATTTCCCTACAAATTCGCCGATTTGCACAAAACATTCGGGGGTTTTCTTCAGGTTGTGATACCAGCCCGGGTGATGCGCTTGCCCAAAATTAGAGGCAATCAAACCGATTTTTTCTCCGTCAAATAATCCAATTAATAAAGTGACGTATTCCTTACTTGTTTTTGCGCCAATGGTTTTGAGCTGCACAATATTCCAACCCAAAACTTCTGAAAGCGTATGCTTGCCTTTGGTAAGTTTTAGGATAAACCCATCCATGCGATGCGTTTTGCGCGCAAAAAAAGCCGTGACGGGGCGGAGCATGACAAAGTAATGCAAAATTTTTTGGAATGCGTTGGGTTTCTTTTTTTTTGTTATCATACGAAACTCTTCCGTACAGATTTAGGGTTTGTTATTCCTTCGCTCGCCTCATACGAAACGCGCTAAAGGCGACACGAAAAGCGAGGGCGTTTTCCAATTCAAACTTTTGGAAAGATTCGTGCACTTATAACACCCCAGTATTTATTGAGTGTCGTTTCCATTAACAAGAAAATGAACAACCACATGGTTAATGACAATTGCATTCCTACCGATAAAGCATGGCGTTCTGGGGCCATGTCGTCTCCGTGCCAAACGATATACAAATGCGGAAAGATTGTGAGACAAAGCATAACGGCGATTGCCCACAATGGGTTTTCGCGCCATGCTTGTTTGAATATGGCATATAACGCGATGAATGTTAAACCCGCCAACAGATAAGGTAAGAAATAAACGGGGTATAAAATTCTTTCAAGCCGCGAGGGAAGCGCATCTTGATATTTTCGAGAAAAATAGCTCTCCACCCATTCAAAGTAAATCATCGCGTCAAATTCTCTTAAGGCGGCTTGGGCGGTTGAAATTGGGTTAGAAGCCAGCCATTTGACGTAACAATATTTCCCTTTTTCCGCTACCCAAATGCGAAACCCTTCTAAAGCGGGGTCGTCGGCAAGTTTGCGGTTATTTTCATTGGCATACAAGCCCGCCGCATCGAGTAATTCAGGCGTAATGGGCATACCGCACGCTTCAAAAGCGGGTAAAACTTCGGCTCTGGGCAAAATGCGTTTTCCAATGACGTTCATTAAAGGGAAAACCCATCGTTGGCTTAAATCGGCGTTGAGGTTGCTTAAGAAAAATATAGCAAAAAACCCCAATACAAACACAAGGAACTTTATCTGTAACTGGCGCAAGAATATGGCGATTAAAATCAGCCCGCCGAACATTAGCAATAAATAGGCGTTGGTATCTCGCGTAAAGGCGAATAAAAACGCTATTCCTAAACAAACTACGACTTTGTATATCTTCCAACCGCGCAATAACCAAATGCCTGAGGCAATGAACAACGCAAACACAGATAATGAAAGCGACTCGGTCATTAACGTAAAATCCCAGCCGGCTAAATGCCGAACTAAGCTTAAGGCTAAAATCACGCTGAAAGAGAAAAAGCGCAAAAAAGCGTTCTTAAAAAAAGCGGAAATAGACCATGCCAGCGCTCCCCATGCCGCAATTGTTAAGGCGAGTTGGAACATAACCACGCGCTCAAATGTTTGATTTGTCAGCTGAAGCAAGAACGGAAAAACAAACGGGCGGTCAACATATAAAAAGTTATCGCTCAAAATGGGCTGGGTCGAAATACGAACGTAAATATCCGTGTCGGCTAATTCGCGCGGCGCGTTAATGGCAGGGATAGTCGTCGCTGTGCGAATAACAATATAAGCCAAAAAAACGACGGCGTAAATGATATGGCGCGTTTTCATTTATTTCTCCAGCCATATTGTCACGGGTCCGTCATTGTGAATTTCCACAAGCATGTGCGCGCCAAATTTTCCTGTTTGAGTCGGCACGCCGTAATTTCGTAATCGTTCTGCAAAACGATTCACTAACGGTTCGGCAAGATGAGGCAATGCCGCCTCAATAAACGAAGGTCTGCGTCCTTTGGAGGCGTTGGCATATAAAGTAAATTGAGAAACGGCAAGCGCTTCGCCTTTGACGTCTAAAACGGATAGATTGGTTTTGCCTGCTTCATCTTCAAAGAGGCGCAAGTTCGCCGCTTTCTCTGCGAGGAAATCCGCTTCTGCTTCCCCATCTTTATGCCCCACGCCCACGAGAATCAAAATGCCTTTTCCAATTTTAGAAATAACCTGCCCTTCGACAGTTACACTCGCTTGAGAAACCCGTTGAATCAGTAAACGCATAAAATAAAACGTATGCGTAATCCGCAAAGCGCAGATTACGGCAGTTGCATCGCTTCGCGGACTTCTTTCATCGTTTCTTTGGCAATTGCGCCTGCGCGTTTCGCCCCATCGGTCAAAACGTCTTTCACATAACTTTCTTGCGAAGCCAGTTCATTGCGCTTGGCGCGGAATGGTTCAAGATGTTTATTGAGGTTATTGGCAAAACGAAGTTTACAATCTACGCAGCCAATGCCCGCTTTGCGACATTCGACATTAATCATCTCCACTTCTTCTTGCGGAGAGAAAGTTTTGTGCATGGTGAAGACGTTGCAAATATCTGGGTTGCCTGGGTCTGTTTTTTTGATACGAGCAGGGTCGGTGACCATTTCGCGCACTCGTTGTTTGGTCTCTTCTGGAGTAGATGCCAATTCAATATGGTTATTAAGGCTTTTGCTCATCTTGTCCTTGCCGTCAATGCCAATCACTTTCAAGATTTCGGTATGTTTCACTTGCGGTTCAATCAAGCATTTTGTGTTGTAACGATAATTAAAGGAACGCACAATTTCACGCGCAAATTCAAGGTGCGGCGCTTGGTCAATGCCTACTGGGACAATATCGGTTTTATATAAAACGATGTCTGCTGTCATCAACACAGGATAGCCCAGCAAGCCATAATTTACATTATCAGGCTGTTGGCGAACTTTTTCTTTGAAGGTCGGCAAATCGGTTAATTTGCCCAACTGCGTCACCATTGAAAGATAGGTATGCAATTCCATCACTTCAGGGACGTGTGATTGCACAAACAAAATCGATTCCTCTGGGCGAATGCCCGCCGCGAGCCAATCCAGCGCCATTTCAAAGGTATTGAGGCGCAAGTCTTTGGTTGTTTCTACCGTTGTTAAGGCGTGAACGTCAACAATACAATACACGCAGTCATAATCTTGTTGTAACGCCACATAATTTTGAATCGCGCCTAAATAATTACCCAAATGTTGCCTGCCCGTTGGTCTTGCGCCTGAAAATACTCTGCCTTTTTTTGCCATGAATTTTCCTCAATTTTGTTGCCCGAAATAAACCGAGATAAGCAACATAAGCCCCTTGCTCATCGCTATAAATCTCGGGCGAATTTAATCTGCCAATTTTGATATAAGACTTAAGATTTCGCCCGCTTCCGCGTGGCGTTTTAGTTCTGTCTTTGAGAAGATTAACTTCCCATTCACGCTGACCTCAAACTTGCCGCCATCGGCGGGGATTAAAGTCAACGCTTCAATGACATGCTCGTATTCTTTCAATAATTCTTCCGCCAAGCCCACGGCTCGGTTGGTGTAATGTCACACCGCGCAGTAGATAATTTCGATGTGCAGCATATATAAGAAAATTATAACATGCCTGCTTTTTAGGCTTGCGCCCGCCTAGTAGGCAGGCTATAATGCCGCAGTTGAAATAAAAAAACTGCCCTGCAGGTTTCAGGAATTCAAGGCAATTTTAATAAAACCTACGGGATGAAATACTTAAGAAAGGAGTACGTTTATGCCTGTTTATACCTACCGCTGCGAAAATTGCGGAATCCAGTTTGAAAAACAACAGTCCTTTACCGATAACCCGTTAAAGACCTGCCCCGAATGCCGTAAAAAATCGCTCAAAAAAGTGATTACCCCCACTAAAATCATTTTCAAAGGCTCAGGCTTCTACGCTACCGATAATAAATCGCCTTCTGGCGATTCGTCGTCGGCAAAAAAGACTGAATCTGAATCAAAGCCAGCGTCGAGCGATAAATCAGAATAATGCCCTTTCCCTCTCCCCTTTGGGAGGGGGACTTAATTTTTTAAGGGGCATATTGAATTTCATAAATTCGTATCTTGCCGCGCTGCCCAATAAAACGCAATCCTATGGCTTCCATATCAACTTCCTCATTATAAATTTTAGAGAAAATCTCGCCGCGCATTTCGCTATTTTGTGAAAGAACAAGATAACGAACGCCTTGCTCCTGGCAAGCGCTCATAAACGCCTCGAGGCTATCGTTTGGCAAAGGCGGATATTCCTCTTTATACCCCCACACCCAATCCATATTCCAATTGCCAATTTGGCGCGAACGGTATGGCATGATATTTGGCGTATAAAAATCATAACGGTCGGCGAAAATTTCCGCAGGAGACGTCATACCATTTGAAAGCAACGTCGCTTCAATCACAGATAAGTTTTTCCGTTCGGAAGCGTTAGCGCGGATAAATTCAAAATCGTACAAAATCCAGTTCTTATAAGTATTAAAATTTAGAACAACGAATACCCCCCCAACCGCAATCTCTGCCCATTTTATGTTTGGAATGTAGCGCTTCGCCTGCCCGCTCAATACAGCAGGGATAAACGCCATACAAACAATAAATACGCCCATAATCATTAATGGCGCGCGAGCGCTATCGCCAACCGCAATGGGAATTGAATAAAGAATAATATAAAGAAAAGAAAACAAAGCGTATTTTGAAAATTTCCCTTTTGGCGATAACGCAAAACAAACGAGGGACATTAACGCATAGGAAACTAAAAACTGAAACGGAATTAAATATGCCCGCAAAAAACCTTGTGGGTTTTGCCTTATTT
Organism: Anaerolineales bacterium; assembly: GCA_034434495.1. Classification (GTDB taxonomy): domain Bacteria; phylum Chloroflexota; class Anaerolineae; order Anaerolineales; family Villigracilaceae; genus Villigracilis. The sequence continues at coordinate 121,689 of DAOTZE010000013.1, read as the reverse complement.
CAGCAAACAAAGAAAACTCGGCAATTTCCGCTGGCGTAGGCGGATAGGTAGGGTTAAAGCCGTATAAAAATTTATAGACATTGAAAGCCTGCGCCGTTTCAAACGCGCCATGACCTGAAACCAGATTAACCGCAACTTGCACCAAAACAAAAAATAAAAAAGCCCCAATCATTAAAATTCTTGAACGAAATGGGCGAACGCCTCTCAACAAAAAATAACTAAAGAAAATTGCAACGGCAGAGACGGCGACATGAGAACGAGTGAGAAAACCTAAACCAAGCGATACGCCAATCAATATTGAGTTTAAATTTGTAAAGTCGTTCTGTTCCTCAAAATCGCTCTTCCAAAGCAAGAACATCGCAAAAGCCACAAACGCCGCAGCGCCGATATCAGGACCAAGAGTGTGAACGCTTTGAAACACAAACGACGCCGTCACACAGCCGAAAAGCGCAATCGCCGCTGCGAAAAAATTTCTGGCGTAAAGAGAAAGCGTCGCTGTTGAAGCAAGGAAAAGCCCAGCAAGAAGCGCATTAAACATGTAGGCAATCGGAAGAATATACGTAAACGGCATTTGCCCAATCAAAAACGCATATCCAAACGGATAAAACCCGTTATACCAAGACGCCGGCTCGGCAAGAGTCATGTTTCTTCCATAATACAAAATATTCCAAAAATCGTTGCCTGTGGAATGAAATTGCATATAACGCCCCAACGCAAAAGCGACGCTTGCGCCAAGCAAAAAGAAAAACAAGAACGATTTGTAATAAACTCCAAAAATTTTTTGTATCATGCCAGTTGGTTTTTTGATTTTCTCATCATCCACCACGCCACCACCGCAATGGGAATCACCGCAACTCCCGCGCTAACATACGCCATCATGTTATAGCCCAGCGAGGCAAAAATAAAGCCGCTTTCTAAACTTCCAAATGCAGAAGCCAAGCCGACTAATAAATCGTTGAAACCTTGCGTGCGCGCGCGTTCGGCTGGCGAAAGTTGGTCGGCTAATAAAGTAGAGCCGCCCACAAAACAAAAATTCCAACCAAGCCCAAGCAAAAACAACGCCACGCCCAAAGGCAATACATCGGGCGAAATAGTTGCGGCAATGCAAGCAATCACTAAAGTTATTGAACCGCTCAAAATCACTTTTTCACGTCCCCACGCATCGGCGAGCCTGCCCGAAATAATTGAAAACGCAAACATCCCAAATGTGTGCGATGCAATCACAGCCGAAATATCCGTGAGCCCATGATTGTGGTCGTGCATGTGAAGCGACGTAATCACCATCACCAACACCATCACCATTTGACCTAACACCATTGCAACGACTGCAACCATTGCGGCAGGCTGACGCAGAATCTCAAACACGCCTCTTTCTTGATTTGAATTGGTTACCGCTTCGGGAAATTTTTCCGCTACTTCTTTACCAATTTCTCGCGGGTCTGGGCGTAACCCAATAAACACAACTCCCCCTGCAATTGCAAAAAGAATCGCGGCAATTAAATATGCGCCCGCCAACGGGTCAATTCCCCATGCATTAACTAAATTGCCCGCAGGACCCGCAACAAACGGACCAATCACCGAACCAACCGTTCCGCCAATCACCACATTAGAAATCGCCCTCCCACGATGTTCGGGTTTATTCACTTCCGCCGCCGCAAAGCGCCCTAATTGCACAGCCGAGTTTGCAACGCCCATTAGAACCATTCCCAACATAAACAATGCAAATGAATGAATCGCAATCGCATAAAACGTCACGCTGGAGCCAATCACCCCAGCAGACAACCCCAAAACAAGCCCGTTTCGCCTGCCAATTGCATCAAAGACGTATCCCCAACCAAATGCAGAGAAAGCCCCCGCTAACAAATACACCGCCGTTGGCACACCCGCCCAACTCGCGTTTTGACTTAACTCCTTGCCGACAATTGAGTTCAACGTCGCCGCGGCAATAAACCCAGCCGACGCTAACGACTGTTGAGTAAATAAAATAGCGGTGATTCTTCTTGCAATTAATTCGAGGTTTGTCATATATTTCCTTTTTAGCGAGTCTCCGAACTTCTTATGAGCGCACAGCAAAACATGAATACGCCAAGTCCTTAAGAATTTGTTTATATCCAAAAGATTTTAGAATTATACTAGCAGGAAAGAGTATGACTGATACCGCCCAACCCCGCCATCTCACCTGTTCCATCTGCTCCCAAATCCACGACCATGAAAGCGCCGTCGAATACGTCCAGCAACCGCAAAGCAACACAGAGTTTCCGCCGGCAGTAAGCAAACTCAAAATTGCTAAAGAGATTGATACTCGGTTACAACTCATACAATGCCCCGAATGCAAAACATACTACCTCATGCGCCATATTTACGAATATCTCATCGGCTTCAGCGGCTCGTACGACGAATCGATTCTCTGGCGCATTACAGACGACATGGGAAAAGACTATTTAGAGGGGCGTTTATCCAGCCCGCCAAGGGGAATGATATAAAATTGCCACGAAAACTTCATGTTAACAACGCTTAAAATTCATGTATAATTAAGCCATACATTAGAAAACTTCCGCCCTTGTGGCGCCTTGCTTGAAACTTACTGGAAAATTGCGCACGCTCCTCCCCCATTTTGGGAGTTATTTTGTAAAAATCAATAGGATATTTTTTGAAACAAACATCTGAATCGCCCTAATTGATTTGCGCCGAATGTGATGGATACCATCGCATCGCATTTTGACTTACCCCCCTAACGCCGCTTCTTGTCTCAACGTTGGGGCGGGTCAGCCAACCCAGACATTTTTCACAGCCTAAGGCAGCCGCATAGACGGAGGTCTGGGCTGTGTTCGTTTAACAAATAATAAATAAATGTAGGGGCGACCCTTCATGGTTAACAAAAGTTCTTAATCATTGTAGGCGGGTCGCCCGTGCAAGATAATTGTATGAAAAAAATAACCGCCATCGAACCGCAAAAGAACCGCAATCGAGTGAATATTTTTCTCGATGGCGAGTTTGCCTTCGGGTTGGCGCGCATTGCCGCCGCATGGCTCAAAGTTGGAGATGTTTTAAGCGAAGAAAAAATAAACGAACTAAAACATAAAGACGAAAGCGAGCGCGCGTTGCAACAAGCCTTGCTGTTCTTAAGCTATCGCGCCCGCTCTGAAAAAGAGATAAGGCAAAACCTGCTCAAACATGAATATTCAGAAAGCGTTGTTGAGCAAACTATAGAACGATTACGAGAAAGCAAATTAGCAAACGACAATCAATTTGCCAAAACCTGGGTTGAAAACCGCAGCGCGTTTCGCCCAAGAAGTAAAAAAATGTTGACGATAGAACTTCGTCAAAAAGGATTGGATGAAGAAACCGTAAAAAACGCCGTCGCCGATGTGGATGAAAACGCTCTGGCGTATGAAACCGCCAAAAAACGAGCCAACAGGCTCACCCGTTTAGAAAGAAGCGAGTTTCGTAAGAAACTATCCGATTTTCTTCTCAGGCGCGGCTTCTCCTATTCTGTGTCTAATCACGTCGTAACAAAAATCTGGAACGAATTGCACACAGAGACCATACTTTATGAAGATGAGGAATGACTATGAACATAGTGGATATTTTAATTATGCTATTGGCGTTAATCGTTGGCGCGTTAGCGGGGTATTTTTTTTACCGCTACCAAGCCGAGCGCGCCGCCAAAGCCAAGCAAGAAAAAGCCGAAGATATTTTGAAAGCCGCGCAAACCCAAGCCAGCCTAATTGTAAAAGGCGCGCAAGATAACTCTACCAAAATTATTCAGGCGGCTGAAAGCGAAATTAAAGAACGGCGCATTGAGTTAAATAAAGAAACTGACCGCCTTGAAAAACGCCGTTCGGAATTGGACGCGCGCTTTGATAAGCTAGAACAACGCGAACAATCGTTGAACAAACGTCAGTCGCAAATAGATAAACGCAGCAACGAAATTGAAAAATTATACGAAGAGCAAGTAAAAAAATTAGAGCAAATCGCACAATTAAGCCAAGACGAAGCGAAGAAAGAATTATTCGCCGCCGTAGAAAAAGAAGCCCGCGGCGATATGGCGCGCATTATCCGTCAGATTGAAACGGAGGCGCGTGAAGAAGGCGAAAAACGCGCGCGTAAATTAATTGCCGACGCGATTCAAAGAGTGGCTTCGGAACACGTCGCCGAAGTGACTCGCGCCGTGGTCACCTTGCCAAGCGAAGAAATGAAAGGTCGAATTGTTGGGCGTAACGGACGCAATATTAAAGCCTTTGAGCAAGCGGCAGGCGTAGATGTGATTGTGGACGATACGCCCGATTCGGTGACGATTTCTTGTTTTGATTCGGTACGCCGCGAAATCGCCCGCCGCGCCTTATCCAAACTTGTGTTAGATGGGCGCATTCACCCCGCTCATATTGAAAAAGTCATTGAAGACGAGACCAAAGCGGTTGAAAAAATTATCAACGAAGCGGGCGAGCAAGCCGCTTACGAAGCGAACGTTACGGGCTTGCACCCTGAAATTTTGAAGATGATGGGGCGCTTAAAATTTAGAACATCGTATGGGCAAAATCAATTGGCTCATGCGGTGGAGTCTTCTAAGTTAGCGGGCATTCTCGCGGCTGAAATTGGCGCGAATGTCGAGTTATCGAAACTGGGCGGCTTTTTACACGATATTGGCAAAGCCATGGACCATAACCAAGACGGCACACATGCAGGGCTGGGCGCGGAATTTTGCAAACGCTACGGCGTGCATCCGATTGTCTTAAACGCTATCGCTTCGCACCACCATGAAGTTGACCAAGAAAGCGTGGAAGCGGTCATCACCGAAGCGGCAGACGCCATCTCCGGCGCGCGCCCCGGCGCCCGCCGCGAAGATTTAGAAGCCTACATCAAACGCATTCGCTCGCTAGAAGATATGTCCATGTCGTTTGAAGGCGTGCAACAAGCCTTTGCCATTCAGGCAGGGCGCGAGGTTCGGGTTTTGGTTAAACCCGAAGTGATTGACGACTTAGCCTCTGCCCGCTTAGCCAGAGATATTGCCAAGAAAATTGAAGAAACCATGCAATACCCCGGTCAAATTCGGGTGACGGTCATTCGAGAAACGCGTTCCACCGAGTATGCAAAATAATTTTTAGTTTGTTCAATTTGCCGCCCTTGTCGGCAGGGATAAGATACGTCGGCGCCGCGCATGGCGCAAAAAGCGTAAAAAATACTTACAGGGATGTTGCGAATGAAATCCCCCACTTCACAGAGCGCTACAATACAGGCTATGAAACGAAGCGCGAAATCGCCTGTTGTGAAGTGGGGGCTTGTGCTATTTTTAGCGGCTTTACATTTTGTTTTTGCGTTTTACTTTGAAGTGGAATATAACGACGCATTAAGCGCCTTGCCTGTTAGTTTAGCCAGTTGGTTTTTTGGAAGCGCGGCAGGCTTTGCTGTGGCTGGATTCATGATTGGGGTTCATTTCGCTTTTTTTTACCTAAGCGGAAGCCCCATCGCTTCTATTTTCGTCAACCTTGATTTTCTTTTAGGCGGGCTGGCGCTTCTCTTCCTCGGCGGCGTTTTTGGGCGCTTCAAGATTTATTATTATCAACAAAACGAAAAAGATTTAGAACTAAAAAAACAACTAGAAGAAGCCGATGCGCTTTCTAAAATTGCCATTGCCCTCAGCCAAGCTGAACGAGTGGGGCTTGCCAATATTTTGAAATTAATTGTCGATTCAGCCAAAAAGTTAATCCCAGCCGCCGAACAAGCCGTAATTCACACGTTAGATGAGGAAAAACAATACCTCATTGCGCAAGCGGGCAGCGGTTTTCAGCAAGCCCCTGAACGCAGACTGCAAATGAAAGTGGGCGAAGGTATTGCCGGGCAAGCCCTCACCAAAGGCGAAACCATTAACATCACCGATATTAATACCGATGCGCGTTTTCTCAAATCGGTTTCAAATTCAAACTTTCGTTCTTTATTAGTTACGCCCATCATCAGCGGCGACCAAAAACTCGGCACGCTTAGCATTCAAAGCCAAATCCCCAACGCCTTCACAAAACACGAGCAAGATTTGTTATACGCGCTCGGCGTGCAAGCCGCCATTGCCATTGAAAACGCGCATTTGCTTGAAACCACGCAGCAATCATTACGAGAAACCAACGCGTTATATCGTATCAATCAGGGGTTGGCGGCATTAAATGCCAACGAACTGCTGGACGATGTCGTTAGTTTGTTGCAGAACAATTTTGGCTATTATCATGCGCAAGTCTATATCATTGAACCAAAAACGAAAGACCTAATTCTCCAAGCCGCCAGCGGAGACGTGGGCAAAAAACTTTTAGAGCAAAACACAAGGCTTCATGCGGGCGCAGGCATTGCCGGTTACGCCGCCGAAACGTTACTGCCTTTCTTTACAAATAATGTAGATGAAGTGATGTTCTTTTCGCATCATCCGCTTTTGCCAGAAACAAAATCCGAAATGGCGCTTCCCGTCAAAATTGGCGAGCGCCTGTTAGGCATTTTAGATATTCAACAAGCGCCGCCCAAAACTTTCACCGCACGCGATTTGCAACTCGTCAGCGCCGTTGCCGACCAACTTGCCATTGCCCTGCAAAAAGCGGAACTCTATGAAGAATTGCAAAACGCTTTACAACAAGAAAAAACCATGCGCAACCAACTGATTCAAAACGAACGCCTCGCGGCGATGGGACGGTTGCTGGCTTCGGTTTCGCATGAATTAAACAACCCCCTGCAAGCGATTCAAAACGCGCTCTTTTTACTCAAAAGCGAGCAAGGCATTTCAGAACAAGGCAAACAAGACCTGAATATCGTGTTAGCCGAATCGGAACGCATGGCAGGCATGATTAAACGCCTGCGCGACACATACCGCCCCATTCGCGCTGAAGATTTTCGCCAAACCCAACTCAACGCTTTAATTGAAGATGTGTACGCGCTCGTCGCCACTCACTTGCGCCATAATCAAATTACGTTTGAATTTTTCCCAGACCCTGAGTTACAACCCATTCCTGCGCTTACCGACCAAATCCGTCAAGCCCTTCTCAATCTCGTTATCAATGCCGTAGAAGCCATGCCCACCGGCGGCAAACTCACCATTTATACAGAATATCTGCCCTCCACTGAAGAAGCGCTCATTATTATTTCCGATACGGGCAAAGGCATCGCCGCAAACATCATGGATAATATTTTTGAAGCCTTCAATACAGATAAAGATAAAGGCACCGGGCTTGGTTTAACCATCACCTACGACATTATCACCAAACATCGCGGGCGCATTACAGCCGAAAATAACCTCGGCGCAGGGGCAACCTTTCGCATTTGGCTGCCCGCTAAAAACACGGAGGACATGGCATGAAAATCACAGGGCATATCCTCATCATTGAAGACGAAGCCAGTTTACGAAAAACGCTGGCGCGCATTTTGCAACAAGCCGGTTTTGAAGTCACCACCGCCGAAACCGCCGAGCAAGGGTTAGATTACTTAAAAACCACAAAATTTGATTTAGTCTTCACCGATTTACGACTGCCCGGCATTGCCGGGCTAGATGCGCTGAAATATATTCACAAAATTAATTCGGCGCTACCCGTCGTTTTATTCACCGCCCAACCCGATATTCACTCCGCGGTCGAAGCCCTGCGGCGCGGCGCCACCGATTATTTACTCAAACCGCTCAAACCTGAAATCATCGTAGAACGCGCAAAAACCATTTTGCTCCACCAACAAAAAGAAAAACGAAAGCGAGAAATCGCCGATGAAATTGAAAAATTACAAAATGAATTAAAACGTTTGGAAAGCGATGAAACCATTGAAAGCGCTCATGCGCCTGAAAATAAATCAAAAGAACGTTTTCTCAAACACGGCTCATTAGTGTTAGATTTGCACACACGCCGCGTTTCTATTCACAATAAAACTATCAATATCCCCCCCACGTCATTTGATTATTTGCTCGTGTTAGCGCGCCATGCGCCCAACGTGGTGGATTTTCAAACCCTCGTGGCAGAAGCGCAAGGCGCGCAAGCCGAAATGCGCGAAGCGCAAGAACTGACCAAATGGCACATTCATCAACTGCGCCACGCCATCGAAAAAGACCCGCGCAACCCCAGCCGAATAATCACCGTGCGCGGAACGGGCTACAGGCTTGTGACAGATTAAGAACTGGCGTTACGCAACGCTCCAAAGCGGGAGACGTTCCCCCCTAAGCAAATGTCAAGGAAACAGAACCCGCTTCTCCCTTCGGGTGAGGCGGGTTTTTCATCCCCAAACTTTTACCAACCTTTTTGCACAAAATCCTATCGTTTTCGAGAGCGATTCTATAGAAAATGATAGGCATGAGTAAAAATGAAATTTCTCCTAAAAACGACCAAGTTCGTATTTTGATTGTGGACGACCACCCCTCCACCGCCGCCACGTTGGCGCGCGCATTGGGTCAACTGGGCTCAGCGGCAGAGGTGGTATCAGCCACAAATGGAAGCGAAGCCCTTGAAAAAGTGAAAGATAAAGGGGTGGATATTTTAATTACCGACATGATTATGCCCGAAATGACGGGGTTGGAATTAATTGAAAAGTTACGCGACCACCCGGGCGGCAAACCTTCACGCACTTATTTAGTCACCGCGTATGACGTGCCAGGCTTGAAAGTGACCGCCTCGCGTTTGAAAGTCAATGAAGTGTTGATTAAGCCCATTCGCCCAGAGCGCATTTATCAAATCATTGCGCGAGATATGGACGAAATGAAGCAAGCCACACAGCCAAGAAAAAACGCCGCCGCCGAGAAGAGAAAGTTCAAAATTTTGGTGGCAGACGATAGACCCGATAATGTGACTCTTTTGGTTCGATATTTAGAATATGAAGGCTACGACCATGTAACCGCGCAAGACGGCGAAGAGACATTAATCAAAGCGCAAGATGAAACGCCCGATTTAATTTTGCTCGACGTGGATATGCCGAAGAAAAACGGGTTTGCCGTGTTAGAAGAGATTCGCGCCAATGAAAATTTGAAACATATTCCTATCATTATTTTAACCGCCGCGCGGCTTGATTCTGCCGATGTGCAAGAAGGCTTAAATTTGGGCGCGGACGATTACATCACCAAACCGTTTGACCGCCGCGAATTAATGGCGCGTATTCGCACGAAACTGCGGGTAAAAGAAGCCGAAGACGCCACCCGCCGCCGCAACCGTGAATTAAGTTTATTGCCAGAAATCGGCAAAGAATTAAGCGCCAGAACTGAAATTCATGATATTGCCAATATTTTGTTAAAACGCACCGCAGAAACCTTAGGCGCTGTAGAGGGCTTTATGCTTATGGTAGATGCGGACGGAAATATCAACGAACGGTATCATATTTCGGTTTCTGAAGGGAATTCAAGCGCCGCGAAAATTCAGCTTGGAAAAAAATTGTTTTATCACATTCTTGAAACGCGCCAAGGGGTCGTTATTGAAGATGCCGCTCAGCATGAATATTGGTCGGCTCATGAAAACGACCAAACTCGCTCGGCAGTGATTGCGCCATTATTTGGGCGGCGTGATTTGCTGGGGTTATTGTTCCTCACCCATGAGCAGGAAAGTTACTTCACGCTTGACCATCTTCTTTTATTACAGGCAATTGCCAGCCAAGCGGCAATTGCCATCGAAAATGTGCGGTTATATCAAAATATAACCGATGAACAAAAGCAACTTGAAAAAATTAAGAACGAGTTTATTGCCACCGCCTCGCACGATTTGAAAAACCCCATTATGTCTATTAGCGGGTATAGCAATTTGCTCAGCAAAGCGGGACCATTGAATACCCAACAAGAGGAATTTGTGGGGCGCATTCAACACTCCACCAAAAACATGTTGGAGCTTGTGCAAAACATGCTGCAACTCACAGAAATTGATTTGAAAAAATCGGAAAACAATCGAGAAGCGATGAACGCCATTGAAACGCTAAAAGAACTGGTGGGCGAGTTTGAAATTCAAGCCCAACAGAAAAAGCAAACGCTTAAGCTGCAATCTGAAATCTCGTTCGCGCGCATTTATGCCGATACGCTGCAAATTAAGCAAGCCATTCGTAATTTAATTGGCAATGCGATTAAATATACCCCCGAAGGCGGGCAGATTTTTGTAACCGCCAAACTAGTCGGCGATTATGTAGAAATTCAAGTGCAAGATAACGGTTACGGCATACCGCCTCAAGATTTGCCGCATATTTTCGACCGTTTCTATCGTGTGCGCACAAATCAGACAACGGAAATTGAAGGCAACGGTTTGGGGCTGGCGATTGTCAAATCTATTGTTGAACAACATCAAGGCAACGTGCGCGTGCAAAGCAAAGTCAACGAAGGAACGATTTTCACCGTTGACCTGCCGCTGGCGGCTCAGCCTGTTTTACAGAACGCATAAATGAATATAGAGGCGCGCGACTTGTTATACGCCTTTATAAAATAGCGAAGGACATTAAATATGAAACTTTGGTTTTCAAATTTTGTAAAAGACACCACGCCATTAGGGCTGAGAATATTTTATATCGCCTTATTGTTTATCCTCTCGGCGGCGTGTTCCATTCCGCTTAATTACTTGGCGTACCAACAAACTGGCGCATGGCAGGTTTTTGCTTCTATCTTTAATCTTATTCTTTTAGCCGTCGTTTCAGGGTATGCGCTTTACTTGGCGCGCAAGAATCAGGTAAAAGCCGCGGCGGGGTACTTAATCGGCATCGCTTGTTTCTTTATTCCGTTCAATTCTGTTTTATTTTCAGATTTAGGGCTGGTATTAGGGTTATCTCTGTTTTTGACCAATACCGTCATTGCAGGTCAAACGTTAGAAGGGCGCCCCGCTTTCATCGCTTTAATCGCATCTTTGCTGTTTTCTTTATTGGCTATTTTTCTCGATTTATTCGCCTCATGGGAGCGAGTAGCCGTTCCTGTGATTTCAAATATTATTCCTTTCATAGCCCTCACCCTTACGGCAATTTTGATATTTATTGCCGTACGGCAATTCCCCACATATTCTTTAAGAACAAAATTGATTACCGTTCTCTTAAGCGTCGCCGTGATTTCTATTAGCGCGGTTTCATTTGCCACAGATTTATCCGTCACTTATCAATTAAACAAAACGTCTAGAGATAACTTAAGCGCCTTGGCAAGCATTACGGCGGGTGAAATTGAAAACAGATTGTTACAAAACGCAGACCGTTTGAATATTTTGGCATTAAATAAATTTGTGCAAGACGCTACTGAAATGAGCGAAAGAGACGGCGTAAACAATGCATTGCTAACTGAATTAGCCGAATTGCAAGGCTCTTATCCAAACTTTTTAGAATTAACGGTAATTGGCGCGGGGGGGAATCTCGTTTCATCCACCAATGAGTTTTCTCCGCTTAATCATGCAAATCAGCCTTATTGGCAAACTGCATGGAATGACGGCGCCGGCGCAACGTATATCAGCGAGCCGTTTTTCGACGAACAAACGAACGATTATATGATTGAAATGGCAATTCCGATTCCGGCGCATGGCGAAGAACGATTGGTGGGCGTAATTATGGCAAAAATTAACATGCGCGAGTTTGCGGATATTCTTTCCAAAAATCAGGCGGATTTACTGTTTGCAAACAACCAACTAATGGCGCAAGAATCTGTCGGTTTGGTTCAAACGCTGGACGCCAAAAGCCTGAGCGCGATTTCAAGCCTCACCCAAGAAGGCTTTGGAGAAATTAATTACAGAGGCGGGCAGCGCTTTGTTCGCGCCACAAAGATTACCAGTCCAAATGAAGCGATTCAAAACTTAAACTGGACTGTGCTTGCGCATAGAGAATCGGCGGTAATTCGCGCGCCTATTGAAAGCGCCACCAGAACGATTTTTCTGACGGCAATTCTCATTTTGCTCGTTGTCGTATTTACAGCGTTCTTAATTGGAAATCAATTTTTGCGCCCAATTGAATCCTTAACATCCGCCGCTAAAAAACTTGCCAAAGGCGACTTTACCGCCAAAGCCCACGTTACCGTAACGGATGAAATTGGCGCGCTGGCAACCACGTTTAATACGATGGCGACTCAAGTGAACGATTTGATTAACACGCTGGAACAGCGCGTTGCCGACCGCACCAAAGCCTTAGCCACCTCCACTGAAGTGAGCCGCCGTTTATCTACCATCTTGGATGAAGAACGCTTGGTAAGCGAAATTGTCAATCAAGTACAAAATGCGTTTCATTACTATCACGTTCACATTTATTTGATGGACGATAAGGAGGAAAAATTAATTATGGCTGGCGGCACAGGCGAAGCGGGAAGCGTTATGTTAAGCCGCAAGCATTTCATCCCAAAAGGGAAAGGCTTGGTAGGGCGCGCCGGCGAAACCAACACCCCTATTCTGGTTTCGGATACCGCCAAAAACCCAGACTGGCTGCCCAACCCCTTGTTGCCCGAAACAAAATCTGAAATTGCCGTTCCCATTTCATTAGGCGAGCGTGTATTAGGCGTGTTAGACGTGCAACAAAATATCGTAGATGGGTTGAAACGAGAAGACGTAGATTTGCTGCAATCTATTGCCAACCAAGCCGCCATCGCCATTCAAAATGCGCGCACGCTGGTCGAGGTTCAAAAACGCGCCGCGCGCGAACAAATGGTCGCTTCTATTAACCAAAAAATCGTTAGCGAAACCAGCATAGAAAGCGCCTTACAAGTAGCCGTGCGAGAAATTGGGCGCGCGTTCGGCGCTCAAACGCAAATCAAGTTAAAGCCGCAAAATAAGCAAAATTAAGAGTGAGAGATACAATGAATACATTCTTTTCTACGCCTTCAAAAATTCTACAAAATCCTTTAAACGTTGCGCAAAATTGGTTTAATAGGCTTTCCTACCCGCGTAAATTTATCGTTATCGCTTTTATCTTTGCCATTCCAATTTTCGCATTCTTGCCTTTGATAGCCCAACAAGGCGCAGAAATTGACCGCTACGGGTATAAGCCTCATGACGGCGCGAAATATTTGCGCATCACTCAAACTTTGTTTACCGCCGTGCTAGACCATCAGCGCCTTTCCAATCAATATTTCAATCGCCAAGCGGATATTGCTGAAGTAGATGAAGTCAGCGCAAAAATAGACGCTGTTTTTCATGAATACGACCTCCTAAGCGCCCGAAACAACGAACGCGATATTGAAGGCTCTTTAACGCCTGATGTGCAAGCGATAAAAAGCGAATGGGAAGCCTTCAAAGCCGAAATGCCTCAAATGAATCAAACCCAGCGCAACCAGCGTTACGATGCGCTTATCGCTCAAATTCTTAGTTTGATCGAAAAAGCAAGCAAAGCCTCTTACCTTGCCATCAACCCCAATTTTGATACGAAGTATTTATCCGACTCAATCTTAATTATTTTGCCCCAAAATACGCTTACTTTGCATAAACTCTTCCTGCTATCGCAAGAGGCGATTGAAAACGGCAGTTTATCCGCAGCCGATAGGGAACAAATGATTATTTGGATAGCGCAAACGCAAGAAAACCTTGAAGCCCTGAATAAAAACCTTGAAAACACTCGCGCATATAACAATGCCAACGCAGTAGAAACCGCTCTCTACCCTGCATATCAGGCGTATGAAGCCCAATTAAAGATATGGACAGATACCCTCCGCGCGCAAATTCTTGAACCGGAAAAAATCACGTTTTCGGCTCAAGCGTTAGAAGAAGTATTTGAAAAAACGCTGCAAGCGCAAAATGAAACGTACTTATCCTCCTCTACGTTTTTAGAGGCGAATATGCAAGAGCGCATTAACAGTTTAACTGCCCGTTTTTATTCCGCATTTGGGCTTGCGCTTTTAAGTATTGTGGTCGCCTTTGCCATTGGCTCAAATATTATGAATTCCATCAGCCGCCCAATTACCCAACTTACTGAAGCCGCTTATCGCTTATCGAACGGCGAAATGGATGTGCGCGTTCCCGTCAGCAATCAAGATGAAGTGGGCATCATGGCAAATGCCTTTAACCAAATGGCGCAAGAAATTCAATCAAACCAAGCGGCATTAGAAACGCGCGCCAAAGCGCTCGCCACATCGGCTGAGGTAAGCCGCCGTATTTCCACCATTCTTGAACCCAAGCCATTGATTGACGAAGTCGTTGCGCAAATTCAACGCGCTTTCAATTACTATCATACGCATATTTATTTATTAGACGAAAATAATCAGGAATTAATCCTGGCGGGCGGCACAGGCGAAGCGGGAAAACTTTTGCTGGCGCGCAAACATAAAATTTCAAAGGGCAAAGGCTTGGTAGGGCAAGCCGCCGAAACGAATCAACTCGTTCTCGTCAGCGATACTACAAGCGACCCCAATTGGCTGCCTAACGACTTATTGCCCGAAACAAAATCTGAAATTGCCGTACCCATTTCGTTAGGCGCGCAAGTCTTAGGCGTGTTAGACGTGCAACAAAACCGCGCCAACGGTTTAACTCATGAAGACGCAGAGTTACTGCAAGCAATTGCGTATCAGGTGGCAGTGGCTTTAAGCAATGCGCAAACCTATTCGCAAGCGAAACAAACGGCAGAGCGCGAATCTTTAATCAATGAAATCAGTAGAAAGATACAAAACACCGCTTCTGTAGAGCAAGCCGTTCAAGTAACCGCCCGCGAATTAGGCTTGGCTTTAGGCGTGAAAAATTCGCGCGTGGTTCTCAGCCTGTCAGAGGACAAGTAGAAAGGACCTCCGATGACTGACAAAAATTCACCCGACTCCATGCAAAACCGAATCAATAACCTATTTACAGGGTCCGATATTCCCGCGCCCGCCAGCCTGCAAGAAATGGAGGCGCTGAGAAATCGTATTCAGGAATTAGAAAACGAACTTGCCCACCATATTGCAAATAAAAACTCGGCTCTCTCTTCTCCTTTGCCCGATAACAAACAAAACGACGAGCCGCCCATTAGCCAAACCTTAACGCAAGAAAAACTCTTAGAAACTACGCAATACCGACAAAGGAAAAAAACGTTTTTGTACGCTTTAATGGGCGCTTTGTTTGGCTTATTATTTCCTATTTGCGCCGTTTTACTCAGCCTGTTAGAAGCCCAACTCCCGCTAACAATAAACAATATTTTGCTTTTACAGAGCCAAAGCCCATTATTGTGGATTATTAACACCGCGCCGTTTTTCTTAGGCGGCTTTGCCGCCTTGGCAGGCGTGCGGCAAGATAAATTAGAACAAGCAAACCAAATGCTTTTGCAAAGTCAAAGCGAATATGAAACGGTTCAGCGTGAACTGGAAAAGCGCGTACAAGAACGCTCGCTTGACCTCATCTTAGCGGCTGAAGTAAGCAAAACGGTTACCGCTAAAATAAATAACCTGAATCAATTGTTAACCGATGCGGTGGAACAAATCCGCTCACGGTTTAACTTGTATTACACCCAAGTATATTTAACCGACCGCTCTGGAAAAGTCATTACATTAAGCGCCGGCACCGGAGATGTGGGCAAACAACTGCTGCAACGCGGACATCAATTATTAATCAGCGCCGATTCATTAAACGGACGCGCCGCATTGGAAAAACGTTCTATCCTTGTGGCCGACACATCAAGCAATGCATCGTTTCTGCCAAACCCCTTGCTTCCTCACACTCGCTCTGAAATGACCGTGCCGCTGATGATTGGCAACCAAGTGATTGGCGTGTTAGATATGCAAAGCGATAAAACCAACGCCTTGAATGAAAACAACCTGCCCGCCTTTGAAGCGCTAGCCGGGCAATTAGCCGTTGCCATTCAAAACGCCTCTTTATTCGAGCAAGTCAATCAAGCGCGCGCCGAAGTCGCTGAGCAAGTTAAACGTTTGTCTCTAGCAAATTGGCAGGATTTCTTAAATGCCACAGACCGCAGCGAAAAAATCGGATACGCCTTCAACCAAAACGAAATTTTGCCTTTTGTAAATACCGAAGAAAAAGAAGAAAACGCCCTAACAGCCGCCATACAAGCGGCAAACGCTGAAATCGGAAAAATTGAAATCGCCGATACGCCCGAACGACAATGGACCCAAAACGAAAAAGAACTGCTTCAAAGCATATCGAATCAATTATCCAAGCACATTGAAAACCTGCGCTTGTTAGCGCAATCTGAAAAATACCGCGCCGAAGCTGAACAAATTTCAAAACGCCTCACACGCGAATCATGGAATGAATATTTCAAAATGCGCAAAGAATTAGCGCAGGGGTACATCTACAAAGAAGGAAAAGTAGAGCCTTTAACCGCTTCTCCAAACGGTCGCGAGCCTGCTTTCCTATCGCATCCTATTTATGTCAATAAGGAACAAATTGGCGAGCTGGAAATTAAAACCCCAATCGATTCGGAAGCGGATGCGGCAGAAATTATCGCCGCAGTAACCCAACAATTAAGCGGGCACATTGAAAACTTACGTTTGCTCGAACAAGCCGAACAAAGGCGCATTGAGGCAGAATCTTTATTAAGAGAGTTAGACAGTCAAAAATTTGCGCTTGACCAACATTCTATCGTGGCAGTTACAGACCAAACTGGTAAAATTTTATACGCGAACGATAAATTCGTTGAGATTTCAAAATACTCGCGCGAAGAATTAATCGGTCAAGACCATCGAATTATTAATTCGGGATACCATCCAAAAGAATACATTCGCGACCTATGGGTTACGATTGCAAACGGGAAAGTATGGAAGGGCGAATTACGCAATAAAGCAAAAGACGGCTCTTTCTATTGGGTAGATACGACAATTGTTCCATTCCTTAACGAACACGGCAAACCATATCGGTATATCGCTATTCGCACCGATATTACCAGCCGTAAAGAAGCGGAAAAAATTATTCAAGAAGCGCAAGAGCGCTTCAGTTTAGCGGTAGCTGGTTCTAACGACGGCATTTGGGACTGGGACATTGCCAATAACAGCATTTACTACTCGCCGCGCTGGAAAAGCATGTTAGGCTATGAAGAGCATGAACTCACGCGCGGTTTTATTGAATGGGAAGAACGCATTCACCCCGAAGACCGTGAATACGCCGTAAAAGCGCTTGAAGATTACCTTGAACAACGCGCGCCCGAATATGATGTTGAAATACGCTTAAGGCATAAAGACGGGCATTACGTTTGGATTCGAGACCGCGGTAAAGCGCTCCGCCGACCCGACGGCACCCCTTATCGTATGGCAGGCGCCCATACCGATATTACCGAAAGAAAACAAAACGAGGCGCTCATCGCCACCCGCGCAAATCAGCTTGAAACGGTGGCGGCTGTATCCACTGCCGCATCCACTGTCCTTAATCCTGATGCGTTATTAAATCAAGTGGTGAATCTCGCCAAATCTAGATTCAACCTCTACCATGCGCACATCTACCTTTTAGATGAAAATTGGAATACCCTCCTGCTCGCCTCAGGCGCAGGGCAAGTGGGCGCGCAAATGGTCGAGTCGGGTCATGCCATTGATATAAACGCCGAACGCTCGCTGGTAGCACGCGCCGCGCGCGAAAAACAACCTGTGATGATTAATGACGTCCGCAATGAAGCCGACTTCTTGCCCAACCCATTGTTGCCAGAAACCCGCGCCGAAATGGCAATTCCCATGATTGTCGGCGACCGTGTGCTTGGCGTGTTCGACGTGCAATCGAATCAAATTAACGCCTTCTCAAAAGAAGACGCGAACATTTACGCCACGCTGGCTTCGCAAATTGCAGTGGCGCTGCAAAACGCGCGCTTGTATCAAGAACAAGCCGCCACTGTGACTCAATTACGCGAGTTGGATAGACTCAAATCATCCTTCCTTGCCAACATGTCTCACGAATTGCGAACCCCGCTAAACTCCATCCTCGGCTTCACAGAAGTGATGCTAGAAGGGTTAGACGGACCCTTAACGCCCAACATGAATAACGACTTGAAGTTAATTAACAAAAACGGCCAACACTTGCTCAACTTAATCAACGACGTGTTAGATATGGCAAAGATTGAATCGGGCAAGATGAATCTCATCATTGAAAAATTTAATTTGCACGAAATTTTTGAAGAAGTCATCAGCATTACTTCACCGCAAGCCGGCGAAAAGAAACTAACGCTCAAAGTAGATACGGAATCTGACGTGGACGTGGAAATAAACGCCGACCGCACCCGCCTGCGGCAAGTGATGCTCAACCTATTAACCAACGCCGTAAAGTTCACAGAAAAAGGAAAAATCACCATTCGCGCCATCCGTGAAGGCAACAACGTGCTCATCAGCGTAAAAGACACAGGCATTGGCATCCCCCCTTCAGAACTGGAAGCAATCTTCCAAGAGTTTACCCAAGTCGATTCCTCCACCACGCGCAAAGTGGGCGGCACAGGCTTAGGCTTGCCCATCAGCCGCAAATTAGTTGAAATGCACGGCGGAAAACTCTGGGCAGAAAGCAGCGGCGTAGCGGGCGAAGGCTCAACCTTCTTCGTTTTTATGCCCATCGAAAACCGAAGCGCAGTTTCAGAGCCAATTACCCGAAAAATTTAATCATGTCAAAACCTATCGCCCTGCAGTGCGTCTTATGTCATCATCAACAGCCGTATGTTCCGTTCGAAGCGGCTGTTTGTAACCGTTGCCAATCGCAATGGTTAGAAGCGCAATACGATTACGATTCGTTCAAACGCGAAATCTTGCGCGGCATCCCCAACCGCCCGCAAAATTTATGGCGCTATCAAGATATTCTTCCGCTGGAGAACCCCGCCGCACTCGATTTATACCCCGCCGGCGGAACGCCGCTTTGGCTTTCGCACCGCTTCGCCGCCCACCTTGGGCATGATTCTGTTTACATCAAAGACGAACGCTACTCCCCAACCTCTTCTTTCAAAGACCGGCAAGCCGCAGTCGCAGTCGCCGCCATGAACGAAAACGGAATCCGCGAAGCGGTGATTGCCTCCACAGGCAACGCCGCCGTGGCGTACGCCGCCGCTTGCGCCCGAGCCGGGATTAAACTGTGGGTATTTATGACCAGCCTTGTGCCGCAAGAAAAATTACGCGAAGCCGCCCTATTTGGCGCCGAAGTGATTCGCGTAAGCGGCAATTACGACCAAACCAAACAAATCGCCGCGCAATTTGCACAACGAAAAAATTTATTACTAGATAGAGGCGCAACTTCCGTCCCAGCGCGCGAATCCATGAAAACCATCGCTTATGAAATTGTAGAACAACTCGGCTGGCGCGCGCCAGATTGGTATATTCAAGCCGTAAGCGGCGGCATGGGACCGTTGGGCGTGTATCAAGGCTTCAAAGAAATGTATCAGATGGGATTGATAAACAAAATCCCCAAACTCGCCATCATCCAAGCCGAAGGCTGCGCCCCTATGGTAAACGCCTTCAAGGCTGGAAAAGATACAGCAGACCCCATTGTGCCTGACACGAGAATCATCATTTTATCCACCGGCGACCCAGGCAAAACCTACACCTACTTATGGAACTTAACCCAACAATACGGCGGCGCGATGGAATCCGTCACCGATTTAGAAGCCTACAACGCCATGAAATCGTTAGCCAAAAGCGAAGGAATGGCGGTGGAGCCGGCAACCGCTGTGGCATTTGCCGGGTTTGAAAAGTTATCGAAAAGCGGCAAAATCCGCAAAGATGAACTGGCGGTCATCAACTGCACGGGGCATACCTTCCCCGTAGAAAAACATGTGCTTGGAGAACAATGGGCGGTGGACGTGCATTTGAGCAAAGACCAATCTCCCGCCCCGCGCGAAGGCTTACAAGCGGCGCTCGAAAATTTAGACGAAACCACAACGACCGTTTTATTGGTTGACGATAACGAAGACGATGCCCTCTTAATTCGCAGATTATTAGAAAGCAAGAAAAACTACCGCATGTACCACGCCAAAGACGGCTGGGAAGGCTTATCTATTGCGCGGCAAAAATTACCCGATTTAATCGTCAGCGATTTAACCATGCCCGGCATTGACGGCTTTGGATTTGTAGAAGAGTTAAAATTAGACCCGCGCACCAAAGACATCCCCATTGTGGTCGTCAGCGCTAAAGATATTACCCTCGATGAGCGAAAACGCCTCAACGGTCATATTGAAGCGGTTTATCAAAAAGGCTCGTTGCCCACGCGCAAATTTGTTGACCAAGTTATCAACGTCATCGAAGATAAAATAGAAGAGAAAAGCAAATAAGTAAGGAGAAAGCGATATGGGTCATAACATTTTATATATCGAAGATAACCCCGACAATATGATGCTCGTCAAACGCGCTTTAGAAGCGCGCGGCTACACATTGACGGAAGCGGTCAACGGCTTAACAGGCGTCGCCGCCGCCGAATCTACCGATGTAGATTTAATTTTGCTCGACATCAACCTGCCCGACATTGACGGCTACGAAGTTGCCCGCAGATTGCGCGCCAGCGAAAAAACCTCATTGGCTTACACCCCCATTATTGCCATTACCGCCAACGCTCTAAAAGGCGATGCCGAAAAAGCCCTATCGGCCGGCTGCGATGTGTATATGTCTAAGCCGATTAATATTCGTGAGTTATGGGCGCGCGTAGAAGCCTTTGTGCCAGCTCCCGAAACTAAATAACTTTATTCATGCCCAAGATATTATTAATTGAAGATATTCCCGACAACGTCGAACTCATTCACAGAGCCTTATCGCAAACTGGGTTCGAGATTTCTTACGCCGACGACGCCGAAACAGGCATGGCAATGGCGCTTAAAACCATGCCAGACTTAATATTGCTAGACCTCGGCTTACCAGATTATGACGGACAAACCCTAGCAAGTTGGCTACGACAGGAAGAAAGATTAAGCAAAACAAAAATCGTGGTAATGAGCGCCTGGCCCGAAGAAGCGGTTAGACAAGTGGTCGAAAGCTACCAATGCGACGGATACATCATGAAACCAATCGTAAAATTAAGCGCTTTTATTTCGCAGGTTCGCTCTTATCTTGAGAAATAACGACATGCTCCCTGTTAATCAAAGCGCCGTCATTCAATTAATCCCAGCCAATCAATATACATTTGAACAACTAGCGGATATTTATAATCAAACGCGCATTGACTACATCGTGCCAATGCCCATGAACGCAACGCGCTTGGCGGAATATGTAGAAACGTACGACGTTAGTTTAGAACACTCGCTCGTGGCAAAATTAGCCAACGGAGAAATGTTGGGGGTCATTATGCTTGGCGTGCGCGCAAAGCGCGTGTGGATAACGCGGCTTGGCGTTATTCCAAACAACCGCCGCCTCGGAATTGGAAAAGCGCTTTTTAACGGAGCGCTGGAACAAGCGCAAAAACTTTCCATCAACTTTTGTACGCTCGAAGTGATAAAAAATAATATTCCAGCCCACCAAATGTTTTTGAAATTTGGGTTTCGTGAAGTCGGCGAATTGCTGGTCTTACGCCGCTCACCGCTCTTAACAAAAAATATTTCGCTTCCAGCCAACATTCAAAGTTTTGATAAACCCCAAGCGCTCGCCTACCTCAATCATCACCCAGTCGTTCAAGCGTGGACAAATCAATACGAATCGTTTCTAAACTCACATGAAGTGGCTGGCTTTTACGCTACATTAGAAGATGGCAGCCGCGGTTGGATGGCGTATCAACGCCAAAAATTTTTACTTTCGCGTTTTGTATTCCACACCGAAGCGGGCGACCCAACCAAAGTAGCGCTGGCATTGCTCACCCATTTGCATCAACAATACCCGCGCCTAGATACGCATGTAGAAAATATTCATTCCAACAACCCGCACCTACCCGCTTTTTACGAAGTGGGATACATCGAAGCCTTCCGCCGCATCGAAATGTGGCACGGCGAATTTACAGGATAAACTTGCGCTTCTTACTTAATTTTTAGTTGGTTCTGTTTCAGCAATTTTTTCCTTATCCTCAACGCCACGCGGAGATAAATCTCACGCCCTATTCCTACAAAATAAAATCAATTTCACCCTCTACAGGCTTGAAAATTAATTCTCACTTACAAACGGATTAAACCGCTTTTCATGCCCCACCGTCGTCTCTGGACCGTGACCAGATAATAAGCGGGTTTCATTGGGCAGGGTAAAAATCTGCTCGCGGATGCTTTTTTCTAACGTGGCAAAATCTCCGCCGGGTAAATCGGTGCGCCCAACGCTTTCGTTGAAAATCAAATCACCACAAAAGCAGATGTTTTCTTTAGCGGCATACAAAACACAATGACCTCTTGTATGCCCAGGTGTAAAACGTACTTCAAATTCATTCGAGCCGAGTTTGAGAGTCATCCCATGCACCAAATCAATGGTCGGTTCGGGACCTGGGTCAATATTCAAACCAAAGACCGCGCCGCCCCCGCCCGCTCGCCATAGCACATGGTCATTGGGGTGTAACGCTACATGCGGCAACGGATTCAACGCATCGGCAATTGCCGCCGCGCCGCCGATATGGTCAAAGTGGGCATGGGTGTACCAAAGATGACCAATTCGCCAATTTCTATCTTGTGCGGCTTTGAGGATGATATGCCCATCCCAAGCGGGGTCAATCACTGCGGCTTCTTTGGTATCAGGGTCGGCAATTAAGTAAGCGTTAGTTGAAGCGGGACCTAATGTAAATGAAACAATGTCAAGCATGATAAACCTCTTTTATCACAAAGGTTTTTATTTTTTCCTTTGTATATCTTCGTGACCTTTTGTGGTTAAATCACTTAATTTTCTTTTCTTGGCGAAAAGATATAACTAATGATAATTGAAATTCCCAGCAACCCAATTGAAATGGGGTACAAAATAAAAGGGTCAATCTCAAATAAAAATCCAGCGAGAGGCGGCGTGAGGATGAAAATAATCGAGGAGACAGTTTCCAGCGTGCCGTAGGTTAATCCCATTTGAGATTCATGCACCAACTCGCGCGCTTGCGCCATAAACATTGGGCGTGCGGCGCGAAAACCACCGAGCAAGAAATATCCGAGCATAAAAATATGTAAGCCAGCCCCTTGCCACATGATGAGCGCAAAAATGATAACAAGCGCTTGCGCGAATAAAAATCCGCCGCGCGGTTTGACTCGGCTAAATGCAAGCGCAATTAATGAATTGCCTAATGCGCCTGCGGAAAAAATCCAACCTGTTTCGGTTAAGGTTAAGTTACGCACACTTGATAAAAAGTTTGGCGAAAGCGGTTGCGAAAGATACATAGCAAAAATCGCAAAAGCCACCACCAGCGCAAATGAAATAAAACGTTTGTTATGCCATAAACTCACGGGCGGCGCGGCGGGGTCGTGGGTATCAATGGGTTGGCTTTTTGTAAATAAAATAAACATAGTGGAAAGGAAAAACATCAATGCGCCCGCCGCATAACTGGTTCGCATTCCATATTGTTCGGCAATCCAACCGCCCGCTAATGGACCCATCGCCATACCAAAGTTAAAAGTCGCTGACGTTAATGCAAGCGTAGCGCTCACCGACCAATCGCCGCGCGCCGCTGTGACGTAACTGCTTAATGGCGAAGCCACAAAGGCGGTTAATGCGTATCCGAACATGCCGATTAGGTAAATCGGCAACGCTTCGGTCACGCCCATGAGCAAAGTGGATACAAGCCCCAAAACCCATGCGCCAATTAACAAAGGTCTGCGGCCAAATGTATCGGCGAGGCGCCCGGCGGGAATGTGCGTAATTGCCATAAAAAAGCCAAAAGCGCCCAACACAATTCCAATTTCTTGTTCGCCTAAAGAAAAGCCAACGTCTAAATAAATTGGCACAAAATTAAAAAACATTCCCTCGCCAATTCCCCAAAATAATAGGGCAAATGCAATAAAAATTAAGTTTGGATTCAAGGCTCTCCTTTGCGATTGTGCAAATTATTATGATTAGACCGCCAGCCCATAGTATGTCGTCTCATTAACTAGGCTTTAGAACTCTCAACCCGCCTGATAAATTCCCTCGCCAACTCAAACACGCGCCGACGTTCCGCATCGCTTGTGACGACGTGACCCGATTCGGTTACATATATCTTTGTTTTATCTGAAACGTTTGTTAATCCGTTATAAATCATTTCCATATTCTCAGGCGGAACGTATGTATCGTTTTTAGAATGAATCAATAAAACGGGTTTCGTCGCTTTTGGCAAAGCGGCTTGCATTTGCCAAAGCAATATCTTTAATTCCGCAATGGAAGTTATTGGGTTTTGCGGATATGAAATATGCTGAGCAAAGGCTTCTTTATCAAACCATGAAGAGCCGGGCGGTTCTTTGCTCTTTGGCGCATATTTGATTATTTTCCCATACAAGCGAATAAACCAAAGCGGGTAATGAGGGTCGCGCGGCATCTGATAGGGCGTTGCCATAGCAATCACGCCTGCCACATTTAATGTCGTGGACATGAGCAAACTCAACACGCCGCCCATCGAAAGCCCAGCGAGAAAAATTCGCTCAACGCTGTTCGAGAGTAAGTGAAAGCCGTCTTCCACCGAAGCCGTCCAATCCGTCCAACGAGAAGCGCGCATATCTTCGGGCGTAGTGGCATGTCCGGCGAGTCGAATGCCTAAAACGGTAAAGCCGTGTTTGTTTAAGTCTTCGCCCATGTAACGCATTTCTTTGGGCGTGCCAGTAAACCCATGTATGAGTAAAACGCCCGTGCGCCCACCCTGAAAAAAGAACGGTTCAGTTGTTGGGATAATTTGAGTCACGGCTTGATTATATCAATGAGGCCGCGTAAGCCAAGTTCATAAGACTTCCAACCAAACCCTGTAACCTTGCCTTTGCAAACCGCTGAAATAAAAGAGGTGTGACGAAATTCTTCGCGCGCATACACGTTCGATATATGCACTTCAATCACTGGAATTTGAATAGATGAAATGGCGTCGCGCAATGCAATGGATGTGTGAGTGTAACCGCCTGGGTTAAACACAACGCCGTCTGCCCAAGCGCGCGCCTGATGTAAAGCGTCAATCAATGCGCCTTCGTGATTCGATTGAAAGCATTGTATTTCTGCATTTAGTTCTTTGCCCAAGGCAATCAATTTTTCGTTGATGTCTTCCAACGTCATTGAGCCATACACTTCAGGTTCGCGCGCGCCGAGTAAATTTAAGTTCGGTCCATGCAAGATTAATATTTTCATATTTTCTCCGTACTGCAAGATTTATCTTGCTTCTTTTTATACAATCGTTTCGCTATGCCATGCCCGCGCGGGAATCAACCCCCGCGCTATTTATACAAAGTCCGCTAAAGCGGACTGGCTCACATCCACCAATTCAACTTTTCCAATATCAACAGGCAATGCAAAACGAATTGACTTTGCATTTTTCTTTTTATCTACTTTCATCGCTTGAATTATTTCTTCTTTTGATAATTCGCTTGGGATTTGAGTCGGCAGATTCAATTTTCGTAATGTAGATTCAATCGCCTCAACTACGTTTTGGCTTGCCAGCCCAACTTTAGCAGAATACTTCGCCTCGGCAACCATGCCGATTGCAACCGCTTCGCCATGCCGCAAATAAAATTTGCTGACAAGTTCTACCGCATGTCCTACGGTGTGACCGAGATTCAATGCGGCGCGAAGTCCTTTTTCATATGGGTCGTCTTCAATGACTTTTATTTTCACAGCCATCGCGCGTTTGACAATTTCTTCCACATTATTTTTTACCCAGTCTAAACCATTGTTGCATACGGCGAATAAGTCTGGGTCAGAGATGATTCCATGTTTAACCGCTTCTGCCATGCCTGAAATGAATTCACGGTGAGGTAGCGTTTTCAAAAATTGCACATCGGCTAAGACTAATTTCGGCGGATGAAAAGCGCCAATTAAGTTTTTGCCTTCGGGCAAATCAATCCCCGTTTTGCCGCCGAGCGAAGCGTCTATCATAGAAAGCAACGTGGTTGGAACGGCAATCCAATCTATGCCGCGCATATAAGTAGCGGCGGCAAAGCCTGTCATATCGCCAATCACGCCGCCGCCCAAAGCGATGACTGTGCTTTTTCTATCTAATCCGTTTTGGAGAAACGATTTCCACAAGAAATGAACCGTTTCTAAATTTTTATGTTCTTCGCCAGCAGGGACGACGATTGTTTTTATTTTCAAATCGTCAATCATTTTGGCGTGAAGTTTGGCGATGTTTTCATCTGTAACAATGATAGCGTTTTGTATATTTGGCAAGTTTGAGGCGTCGCCTACTCTTACCTCATACTCGCCCATAGCGGCGAGGCGATAGCGACCTAATTTAATTTGCGCCTGCCAAGCGATTTGTTCTGGAGTTGCGTTATCTACTTGAATTTTCAAAGGGAAAGATTGATAATGCTCTTTTCTTTTTTCAAGCAGGGCGGCAAGTTTTGCTTCTAAGTCGCCTGCTAAAAGCGGGCGCTGATTGGGCGTATGCCGCAGGCGTTCAAGTAGCGTATTCAACTCTGCCGTAAGCAAAAGCGTTTGACCGTTTGCTTCGACAAAGCGTTTATTTTCCTCTCGCAATAAAGCCCCGCCGCCTAAGGCAATCACATATTCCTGAGGCTTTATTCCACCTGTCATAGGGAGCGAGGGAATTTCTTGTAAAGCCTTTGATTCCAAATCACGAAATACAGACTCGCCTTGCGTTTCCATGATTTCTGGAATGGTTTTGCTTATACTCGTTTCAATGACTTTATCAAGGTCAATAAAAGGCAAATTGAGGCGGTCGGCAATCATTTTGCCGATTGTGGATTTACCTGTTCCGGGAGGTCCGTATAAAAAAATATGAGGCATTTTATTCCCAAAAAATATGCGGGATATTATCCATCGGTAAATCGTCTAATGTCGCTTTTCGTAGCGCTTCAAAACGCGGTTTGATTTCGTTCATAGAGTCGCCGCCAAGTTTTTCAAGCAAAGCGTCGGCTAATACAAAAGCGACCATTGCCTCAAGAATTGGAACGGCACGCGGCACGGGGCAGAAGTCGGAGCGCTCGTATTGGGTGAATGCTTCTGTTCCCGCAGCAAAATCAACTGTCTCCTGAGGGAGAAGCGTGGTGGCGATGGGTTTCATGGCGGCGCGAATCACAAGCGGCTGCCCGTTGCTAATTCCGCCTTCTGTGCCGCCCGCGCGATTTGAAGAACGATGTAATTCGTTTCCGTGAAGCGGTAAATGAATGGCATCGTGCGCTTGCGTGCCGAGTCGTTTTGCGTTTTCAAAGGCGTCGCCCACTTCTACGCCTTTGATGGCTTGCACCGACATCATCGCCATAGCAAGTTTTGCTTCGAGGCGTTTATCCCATTGCACAAAACTGCCGAGACCAATGGGAAGATTTAAGGCGACGATTTCGATAATTCCGCCGAGCGTGTTTTTACCGTGAATGGTTTTTTCGATTTGTTCGCGCATCAACCTTGCGGCGGCTTGATTCGGACAGCGAACATCGGATTCCTCTGCGAGTTTGAATCTTTCTTCGTAAGGTATGTTGTCGAAATTTGCTTGCGCCTCGCCAATGGATGACACATATCCGCCGACGACGATTCCAAATTGATTGAGAAAATGTTTACACACCGCGCCAACCGCAACGCGCATAGTCGTTTCGCGGGCAGAGGCGCGTTCTAGCGCTGGGCGTAAGTCTTTGTAGCCGTATTTGACTGCGCCCGTTAAATCGGCATGACCTGGTCTAGGTTTTGTCATGGGTTCGATGGGTTTGTTTTTCCATTTGATGTGGTCGTTATTTTCAACGAGGAGTGCAATCGGCGCGCCAGTGGTTTCGCCAGCCATCACGCCGCCCAAAATTTGCACGGTGTCTTTTTCAATTTTCATGCGCCCGCCAGAGCCGTAGCCGTGTTGGCGGCGAGCAAGTTCTTTATTGATGATTTCAGTTGTTAGGGGAAGCCCAGCGGGGATGCCATCGAGAATGGCGGTGAGGGATGGTCCGTGAGATTCGCCAGCGGTGAGAAAGCGTAAGGGCATAGGTACTCCGTAATTCGTAAATGGTAATTCGTAAATGGTAATTTGTAATTGTGGTCTCGATATGGTCTCGCAAAAAAAACGCTCGACCTACTCAACCGCCAAGTTATACAAAATTTCTCGTGGCGGATTTTTTCCTGTCCAAATTTCAAAGGCGAGCGCGGCTTGTTCAATTAACATGCCAAGCCCAGTGGTTGCGCTTAAGCCTTGCAAACGGGCATGTTTGACGAGTTTTGTTTCTTTAGGATTGTAGATTAAATCGTAAATAAAGACATTGGAAGGCAGTGACAAATCTTCGGGCAAAGGCGAGGCGTTGATGTTGGGGGTCATACCGATGGGGGTTGTGTTTACAATAAGGTCGTAGGTTGAAAGTTGAAGGTCGGATAGATTGGTAATGAGTAGTGGGTAATTGGGGAATGAGTTTGCGAGTTGTTGCGCTTGTTCAGTTCTGCGAGCAGAGATTGTCACTTTCCACTCATCATTTAATAAAGCGTAAACAATTGCGCGAGCCGAGCCGCCAGCGCCTAAAACAATTGCCGATTTATGATTTACGATTTCCGATTCTCGATTCCCGATGAAGCTTTTCAAATCAGATAAAAATCCTGAGGCATCTGTATTCTCGCCAATTAATTTATCGTTTCGTAAGTAAATTGTGTTAATTGCTCCAATAACTTTTGCAGTCGGAGATAATTCATCCATAAACTCAATGACTTTTTGTTTGTGCGGAATGGTGACGTTGAGTCCGTGAATTTCGCCAGAACGGACTCGGTTAATTAAGTCCTTCAATCTTTGTTTGTCATCAGGGTGAATAGGGAATAGGGAATAGTCGCCTTGTAAGTTACAAGCCTTTAATGCGGCGGCATGAATCTTTGGAGACAAACTATGCCCTAATGGGTAACCAATAAGCCCAAGTTTGAAAATTTGCATACGCTTCCTCGCCCTACCCCTTTCCTGTTGGAGAGGAATGGCGTAAAGTTTCTAACACATCAAAATAATTTGGAAATGTCTTTGAAACGCAACTTGGGTTTTCAATGGCTACTCCGTCAAAGCGCAAGCCGATTAATGAAAACGCCATTGCCATGCGATGGTCGTTATAGGTTTGCACGATGGCTGGTTTGAAACGCTGGCATGGGTAAATCGTCATGCCGTCTTCATGCTCTTCCACAACAACGCCTAATCTTTTTAATTCTGTGCAAGTGGCGGAGATACGGTCGGTTTCTTTCATTCTTGCAGAGGCAATTCCGCGTATGCGTGTGGGCGAGTTTGCAAAAGGGGCAATGGCGGCAAGGGTTTGAGCGGTATCGGGGATGTCGCGCATATCCACATCAATACCGCAAAGTTGAGAAGCGCCCGCAATTCGTAATCCGTTATCGGTTTCGGTTACGGCGCAACCCATTTGAGTTAATACATCTACAAACGCAACGTCGCCTTGCAATGATTTGCGAGAAATGTTTTTTACTGTGACTGTTCCGCCGCAAATGGCAGGGGCGGCAAAGAAGTAGGAGGCGGCGGAGGCGTCGGATTCGATGGGGTAAATGGGAGAGGAGGAAGGATTAGAGAGCGGAGAATTGGAAATTGGAGGATTGGACAGCGGTAAGCGGTAAGTAGTCAGTGGGATTTTGAATTTGCGATAGTCTTTGCGTTCTACTTCAACGCCAAAGTCTTTCATCACGCCAATCGTCATATCTACATAGGGTTTGGAGTTGAGTTCGGTGGCAAGTTCAATTTCAATTGGGTTTTGGGCATACGGAGCCACCATGAGTAAGGCGGATAAAAATTGAGATGAAATATCGCCCGCGATTTGGGTTTTCCCTCCTCTAAGTTGGTTTGCTATGATTTTTATTGGTAGAGAAATTTCTGGCGGCTGGCGGCTGACCGCTGACTCTTTTGCGGCCCGCGGTCTGTTGTCTATGGTCGTGATGTTTGCGCCAAGTTCAGTTAATGAATCAACTAAATCGCCAATCGGGCGTTCGCGCATTCGGGCGTCGCCATCCACAATATATTCGCCGTTTCCTAAAGTGAGAAAGGCGGATAAGAACCTTGCGGCTGTGCCTGCGTTGCCGATGAATAATTCCGCTTTTGTTGCAGGGATTTTCCCGCCCAGTCCGGTCACTGTCATTTCTTGGTTTGTTTCATCCAATTGCACCTCAAAGCCTATGGTTTGTAAGGCGTGGGCAAAATATTTTGAGTCGTCTGAAAATAAGGCGTTGATTAATTTTGTCTTTCCATGAGCAAGCGAGGCGATTAATAAGGCGCGATTCGTTATGGATTTTGAGCCGGGAACTCGCACAGTTGCATTGAGGGGTTGTGAAATGGGTGTAATTCGCATTATGTAATTGGTAATTGAAAATTAGAGAATTAGAGATTAGAGAATTATGTACCTGTTTATTTGTTGACCAGTTCTTGGTAAGAAAATCTGGATTGATTAAGGATTTGTTCTAGTTGAGAGAAGTTTTCATTTTGCAAGTTTGTTTCAATTTCATTTAATGATTCTCGAAAGACTTGAATGGCTTGTAAAATATTTTTGCGGTTTGATTTCAAAATCCCTAACATCATGGAAGCGGGCGTGCCAGCCAACCGGGAAGCGGAGCGAAAACCCGGTCCAATTAAGTCGGAAAATTCTTTTGGCAAGGTTTGCGCTAATGCGGAAGAAATTAAAAACGGTAAATGGCTGGCGAAGGCTAAGGCATGGTCATGCGTTTCGGCGGGCATTTCAATACAGGTTGCGCCAACGGCTGAAATGATTTGCTTTACGGCAGTTTTGGCTTTGGGCGTTGTTTTGCGCGAGGGCGTAATGATAAACGGCGCGTTTTGATATAAGTTTGCATCGGCGTTTTCTAAGCCGAGTTTTTCTTTTCCGCAAATGGGGTGCGCGCCAATGGCTTCAAATTGTTCGGGCAATTGGTTCAGCGCTTCGACGATTGTTTTTTTGGTTGAGCCTACGTCTATGACGATGCAATTTTGTTTAATGAAAGACGGCAAGGTTGGGATGATGTCTAAAATCATGTTGACGGGCGTGGCTAAAATAAAGACGTCAATCTCAGCGCTCGCCTCTCCCCCCTCTCTCAAATTGGGAGGGGGGAATGTTGAAGCAAAATCTACTGTTTGGGTTGTAAGAGCAAGTTGCAGCGTAGGTTGATGCGCGTCAAATCCAAAAAGCGTTTTGCATTTTCCTTTCAGCGCTTTGGCAAGCGAGCCGCCCATCAAACCTAAGCCGATGATGCCGATGTTTGCATGTTGAAGTTGAAAGCCATCCTCCATGCCATTTACCATCCAGCGGAAACAGGTTTTTTGATTGGGGCAATTTTGCGCCCCATCGCTTCGGCAATCGGTTTAACTTGATTCACCAACTCGACAAATTTTTCCGGTTTGAGAGATTGCTTTCCGTCTGAAACGGCTTTGCTGGGGTCGAGGTGAACTTCTACCATTAAGCCGTCGGCGCCTGCGGCGATGCCTGCGCGGGCAATGGGGGTGACGTAGTTGGCGTCTCCTGTTGCGTGAGAGGGGTCGAGAATGACGGGTAAGTGGGTTAGGTTTTTCAAAACGGGAATGGCGTTGATGTCGGTTGTGTTGCGCGTGGATGTTTCAAAGGTGCGAATGCCGCGCTCGCATAAAATGACTTGTTTGTTGCCGCCCGCTAAAAGATATTCGGCGGACATGAGCAGTTCTTCAATGGTGGCAGATAAGCCGCGTTTGAGTAAAACGGTTTTTCGCGTTTCGCCTAGCGCGCGCAGGAGGTTGAAGTTTTGCATGTTGCGCGCGCCGACTTGGAAGACATCCACATAATCTAGCATGAGCGCTAGTTGCGTTTGCGACATGATTTCAACCACAATAGGCATGCCTGTTTGTTCGCGCGCTTCGGCAAGGTATTTTAGACCTTCTTCGCCTAAGCCTTGAAATGAATAAGGCGATGTGCGCGGTTTGAACACTCCGCCGCGCAATGCGTTTGCTCCCGCTTCGCGCACGGCGTGGGCGGTTTCTAAAATTTGACTTCTGGATTCTACTGAGCAAGGTCCGGCGATTAGGACAATATCATCGCCGCCAATGTTGAAGCCGTCAATGGGGAAGACGGAATTTTCAGGGTGTACCTGACGCGAGCCAAGTTTGAAGGGTTGTGAAATTCGTTTGACGCTTTCTACGCCGTCTAGCACTTCAAAGGCGTCTAACGATGGGACGTGAAATTCGCCCACGGCGGCAACAATGGCGGTTTCTACGCCATAGGTGATGTGCGGGGTTAATCCATGCGTTTTCACGGCGTTAATCACTCCTTCCAATTGTTGTGGGGTGTAGTTGGGTTTCATTACGATAATCATTTTCTTCTCCTTAGAGTTTCAGGTTGAAGGCTACAAGTTTAAGGTTCTTAACTTGCAACCTTTCAACTGTTTTTATTATTGCGCCGCAACCAAATCGGGTCTTAGTTTCACTGCGTCGCGTAAATATACATGGGTAATTTGGTTTTGAGGTAAATCGGTATTCCAATGCACTAGCACGCGAATCACTCTTGGCAAGCTATTCGGCACGGGAATTTCTCTGGCGCAAATCATCGGCACAAGCCCCCAGCCCATATCTCGCGCGGCTTGGGCAGGGAAGGTGGATTTTAAGTCGTCGGTAACGGTAAAAATTGCGCTGCCGACGTCTTCAGGTTTCATGCTTTGATTCTCGCGCAAAATTTCTTCCAGCAATTCGCGCGTGGCTTGAAGAATCAAGTCAGGTTCATCGGCTTGCACGGTAATCGCTCCGCGAATTCCACGAGTTGGCATAAACATTTCTCCTAAATAATGTAGGGGCGGCCGCCATGATTCATCAAAGAACTCTAGCGACCCTGACGGGTCGCCCCTACGAAATAAAAATAACAAAAAAGAGCGAGACCGTGTGGTCTCGCTCTTTTTGTAAACAAACGTATCTTTGCCTACTTAAGCGTCGCCAACGGTGACCGAGTTTCGGAAACCGTAAAAATAAAAGTAAGCAAACCAGCGAGCAGACTTAAGCATGTTGGGCGATATTCTATGCAAGGGCTGGGAATACGTCAAGGGTGATTTTTTCTTTTCTTTAGAAAAGTTCATTGAGTATTTCTTCCAGTCTTTGGTTTACATCGCCCTGAAATTGGTTGTTAGGAATTCTCAATTCTTGCAATATTACTTCAAATTTTTTATAGCCATTCGGGCTTCGCAATTCAATCCACCTTACGCCACGTTCGGTAAATTGTTGTTTATTTAAGTCTGATAATTTATCGGCAATAAAAATATCGCTATCTCTTGCTATTGTTACGTCCGCGCTTTCTGGATTCCCTTTCCCCATCAATTTTACTTCGCACAGATAGCGATTTTCACTTTCTATCAAGTAAAAATCAACCTCGCGTTTTTCATTCGATAACCCTGTAAACTCATAATTTTCGCTTGGCACACTATAGAGTTTGCACAAAACTTGCATTAGTTTTTTTTCTACTTGCTTTCCAGCGGCGCTCCAAGCGCCGCCACGCAATTCAGCTCGTTTTACGGCAAGAGTATTTATCACAATAAGACTTTCATTTATATTCAATTCGACACTAACCCCACGCAGTTTTATGGTTAGCGTAATGTCTATATCGTTTCCTTGCTCTACTAAGTTGTTAATTGCTTCGTAAAGTTGCTCATAATGTTCTATTGTCGCTTCAAGAACAATTTCTCGCCTAGCGGAATTATACATATTAGAGATAGTTTTCTTATTCAAACCAGAATTAATGATTAATTCATCTGACGACATATTGGGATTAAGGAATTCCGCTTTATACCAATCAGTTGTTACAGTTTGGTTTCGCAATTTTGCCTCAACAACGCGACGAAAAAAATCAACAGCATATTGCAGAAATTCAGCATTAATGAGCGTAACAATTTCCACTCTGTAGTCTTGACTGTTAATCAAGCGGCGAATAATTTTCTTTATTACAACATCAGTGAGCGTCATCATTGTTTATTTGTTCTTTCCGCAATAAACTCTTTCAGAGTTAAGAATCGAGTTTTTCTTCCGTCAAACAAATTCGGCTTTCCTAAGTCCGATTTCATTCTTTCAATATATTTTGGCTCTTGTTCTGTTAAGAAAAAATATCTACCTAAGTTATAAGCCGCCTTTCCAAACGTTCCACTACCGCCAAATGGATCAAATACCAAATCGCCTTTGTAAGAATAAAAAGTTATCACACGATTACAAAGTTCTAATGGAAAGACTGCCGTATGAACTCTATCAAAAGTTGGGTCAATTCTCCAGACGTTGCTTGTTTCATAATTCCCCCTGACTCTACTTTGTTCGATTGTCTCCCAAGCGTATTGATTCATGTTCCAGTCAAGTAGTTTATCAGTTTGTTTTCGATAAACCATTAAGTATTCTGTAACAGCGTTTGGTTTATACGCTAACGGTTTTCGGTGTTGCAAAAAGCCGGCGTTTCTGTTTTTTACGCTTGTTTCAGGTTTTAACCAAATAATATCGTCAATAAATTCCCACCCATTTTGAATGAGTCTGTTGTGCAAGTCAAAAGGAATGGGATACCGCTTACTTGCATGAGCGCGGCTAACGCGTGGAATAATTACAGGAGATGTATTTACAATTAGAAAGCGTCCTTCTTTTGTAATTCTATGCACTTCGTTAAAAACTTCCGTTAAAAAATCTAAATAGGCATTGTAACTAACATAGATTGAATAATCCCTAGCATTGTAATAAGGAGGAGAGGTAAATGTTAAGTGCACAGATTCGTCAGGGACATATTTCAAAATTTCCCTTACGTCGCCGTTAATGACTGTGTCTTTTAGAAAATCTGGGCTTGCTGAATGAGGCATAGACGGCGAAACCTTACCGTTTTTTGAAAATTCTCTCCTTATAACGCTTTGAATCATCTCGTTGGGATGATTTTGTAATTCAAAAAGTTTAGATTTGACATTTTCGTCATTCTTGAATACCAATAAACCGCGTATGGCTTGAAGTACGACTTTAGGGTCATCATCGCTCAAGAACGATATTAATATATTCTCCGCTTGCTTTAGCCGCATTCTTCCAATTGAAGAAACCGCTTCTCGCCTCACCATTGAGTCTTGGTCTTGCTTTGCTATATCATATAGCAATTCCAAATAATCAGCTTTACAAATTTTCCCAATATTCTTGACTGCCCAAAAACGTACATCACGATTAGGATGATGAACAAAAGGCGCTAGTATTTCCCCATCAAAATTTCTAGGCAAAAAACCAAGATTTTCCAAAATAAACAATAATTCCCGATTTTCCAACCCGCTTTGAATAAGTTTATACAATTCGGGCAAATTGTTCTTCTTCAATTCACTAATTCGCTCTTTAGTTATCATAGTTGGAGAATTAAGTTTATTATTAGACATAGGCATATTTTACCCCTTTTTACTTCAATCAAAAAAAATAACCCGCCGATACGCTCAAATATAATATTTTTTGATTATTGTTAAGCGATTACAACCAAAAGAAACTCCTCATCAATTCTCTAGGTTGCTTCTCTACCAATAATATTGATTGCAATTCCCTAATCCTCTAATTCTTAATCCCACTTGCCACTTAGCAGTATAATCACGCCGTATGCCCAACCTCACCAATAAACAAATTCTGCTTGGGGTCACTGGGTCTATTGCATCCTACAAAGCGGCAGACCTCGCCTCCAAACTCACGCAAGCGGGGGCAAAAGTAGATGTCATCCTCACCCGCGCGGCAGAACAATTTATTACGCCGCTCACCTTTCAATCGGTTACGGGGCGCAAAGCCTATACCGATAAAGATTTATGGGGCGATGAAGGTCATGTATTGCATGTGCAACTCGGCAAACAAGCCGATTTAATTGTCATTGCGCCATGCACCGCCAACACCATGGCAAAACTCTCTCACGGCTTTTCAGATGATTTATTAACTGTTACATATCTTGCTTCCACAGCAGATGTTTTGATTGCGCCTGCCATGGATGGCGGCATGTTTGATAACCCCGCCACTCAGCAAAATTTATCCACGCTTCTTTCTCGGGGCGTCATGGTCGCTGGACCTGCAACAGGGCATCTCGCTTCGGGCATCTTGGGCAAAGGGCGAATGCTTGAACCAATGGAAATATTGGGGCATATCAGAATTGCCTTAGGGAAACATGGCAAACTAAAAAATAAAAAAATCGTCGTCACCGCCGGCGGAACGCAAGAAGCGATTGACCCCGTTCGCATTATCACCAATCATTCCAGCGGAAAGCAGGGGTACGCCTTAGCCCAAGCCGCCATTGACGAAGGCGCAGAGGTCGTTTTAATCACTGCGCCCACCGCGCTAACGCCGCCCGTCGGCGCAAAAGTTGTTAACGTAAAAAGCGCGCAAGAGATGTTAGACGCTGTGTTAAACGAATCTGCCGACGCGTTAATCATGTCTGCCGCGGCGGCAGATTTTAGACCCAAGCGCGTTGCGAAAGATAAAATCAAAAAGCGCGACGGCATTCCGCAGATAGAACTCGAAGCGGCGCCCGATATTCTGAAAACAGTAACAGGCTCACCCGTAGGCGCGAAGCGATTCAAAGTCGCGGTCGGCTTCGCGGCGGAGAGTCAAGCCCTTCTCGAAAATGCCGCTGAAAAGTTAAAATCAAAAGGGTTAGATTTCATCGCCGCAAACGACATCTCTGCAAAGGACGCGGGGTTTTCAGTGGAAACGAATCGAATCACATTATTGTTTGCCGATGGAAAAAAAGAAATCTTGCCGTTGATGAGCAAAACCGAAGCGGCGGAAAAAATCATTGAGCACGTTGCAAGATTGTTGGAGTGATATGCGAATTTTGGTCATGTCTGATATTCATGGAAACTACACTGCGTTAGAGGCGGTGCTTAAAGACGCCGGCGAAGTGGATGAAACGTGGTGCTTGGGCGATTTGGTAGGCTACGGACCAGACCCCAACGCCGTGGTGGAAGAAGTGCGCGAAATCAAAAACCTCACTTGCCTGATGGGCAATCATGACGTAGCCGTGATTGGTAAAATGCCGTTAGAAACGTTTAACGGCGACGCGAAACGCTCATTGGCGTATCATGAAAAAGTTTTGACCGCGACCAATATGGACTTTTTGAAAATGTTGCCCAGCAAGCCCAAAGTGCGCGGCGAGGCGACCATTGTGCATGGCAGCCCGCGCGACCCATTGTGGGAATATATTTTGAATGGGCTTTCGGCTCGATTGAACTTTGACCACTTTGATACGCCCTGGTGTTTTATTGGTCACACGCACATTCAAAGTATTTTTATCAAAGACGAAGCAAGCGACCGCGTTTCGCTGGAACAAACCAAACCGAATGAAACGATTCAACTACAACCCAAGTTGATTTTGAATCCCGGCTCGGTGGGGCAACCGCGAGACCGCGACCCGCGCGCCGCGTATGCCATTTATGATACCGAAGCGAAAACTTGGACGCCGAAACGAGTCGCTTATAACATTGCCGAAGTGCAAGAGCGAATTCGCGCGGCAGGTTTGCCAGAGAAACACGCCGTGCGCATTGCTGAGGGATGGTGACCCACCGCCCTGCTCCCCCCAAAATACGACATAAAAACTTTTATTAAATACTAAAGTCTTCTTTGTCGTATTTGGGGAAGGTGTCATGAAGTGACGGAGGGGGCAGTGGAACTTTTTTTATAAACAATGCGTCCTTTTGGCAGAGAAATCGCCAAATCAAAAGGAGAAGAGAAAATGAAACGTATTTTGTTATTTAGTTCAATCATGGCGTTGTTGTTCCTCGCCGCATGTGGAGCCGCCGCCACCGAAGCCCCGCAAGTCACAGAAGAATTTTATTATGACGCCGCCGCGCCAGAGCCAGAAGCGGGCGTAGCGCGAGAAGTGCCAGCAGATAGCCCCGGCGGCGGAGACGCTCAACTTGCAACCGTAGAACGTATTGTCATTCAAAACGCCGATGTTGCCGTTGTAGTCGCCGATGTGGAAGCGCGTATGAAAGCCATTCAACAAATGGCGGAAGAAATGGGCGGATTCGTTGTCGCTTCTAATCTCTATCAAACCTATACCAACAACTCAACGTTAGTTCCCGAAGCGACCATTACGATTCGCGTTCCCGCCGAAAGATTAGACGACGCGCTAGAAGCGATTAAGAAAGACGCGGTAGAAGTGCGCAACGAAACGCGCTCCGGTCAAGATGTGACCGCCGAATACGTGGATTTGAAATCGCGCTTGAAAAATTACGAAGCCGCCGAACGCGAGTTAAGCGAATTGCTTGAAAACGCCGCTACAACCGAAGATGTGATTAATATTTTCAATCAACTGGCGTATTACCGCGAACAAATTGAAATCACCAAAGGACAAATTCAATATTACGAAGAAGCCGCGGCGCTTTCCGCTATCAGCGTTCGTTTGATTGCCGAAGCGACCATCCAACCGATTGAAATTGCCGGTTGGCAACCGCAAGGCGTGGCGCGCGACGCTATTCAAGATTTGATTTACTTCTTGCAAGACTTTGTAGATTTCCTAATTATTTTCTTCCTCAACATTTTGCCGCGTTTGTTAATTATCGGCGCAACGCTCTACCTCTTTTTCCTCGTTGGGCGGGCGGTGTATCGAAAATTGCGCGGGAATAAAAAAGCGGAGCCAAAGGGTGAAGAGAAGCGGTAATTGGTAAGTCGGTGAGGATGGCGGAAAGCCATCCTCACTTTGTTTTATAATCGCCCAATGGATTCATTGATTCAAAACGCAAAAGATTTATTCAACGTTCACCTCACCGCGCGGCAGGTGATGTCTTTGATTACTTACGAAAAAGAATTGATGGAATGGAATCAAAAATTTAACCTCACCGCCATTCGAGACGTTGAATCCATACGCACCAAACATTTTTTAGATTCTTATTCCTGCGTGCTGGCATGGCAAGCAACCCCTCCGCTTCGCCTCATAGACGTTGGAACTGGGGCGGGTTTCCCCGGCCTTCCTCTTAAAATCATTTACCCTCAAATGCATGTCACGTTGGTTGAATCCGTAGGCAAGAAAGCTATGTTTTGTCAGCATATCGTCAGCAAGCTTGGTTTAGAAAATATTGATGTGATAAAAACCCGCGCGGAAGATATTGGTCAAAAAACCGAACATCGAGAATCTTATGATTACGCAGTCGCTCGCGCTGTGGCAAACTTAAATATCTTGAGCGAATATTTATTACCTTTGGTAAAAATTGGCGGAAGCGTATTAGCCCAAAAAGGCGAAACCGCCCACGCCGAGGCGCAATCGGCGGAAAAAGCCATCGCATTGTTAGGCGGAAAGTTAAAGCAAATTATCCCCGTGCAATTGCCCGGCGTAGCCGATGAACGTTTTTTGGTTTTGATAGAGAAAACCCATGCCACGCCTGAAAAATACCCAAGAAAAGCGGGCATACCAGCAAAAACGCCTCTATAAAAAAACATCCGAAGTCTTTTATAGACTTCGGATGCGCTTTCTTATTTTCCAAACCACATGCGGGCGATTAAGTTATCTTTCCGAATAAACTGATGATATAACGCCGCGCCGACGTGCATCAAAACAAGCGCCAACAAAACCCAAGATAAAAGCCCGTGACCATTGCGCGGTGGGAAATCAAAAAAATTGGCTGGGTAGGGTTGCGCGCCGTTAAACACAGCGGGCAAATTCGCCAACTGATACATCCCTAACCCGCTAATTGCCATACCGATTAATAAAACATAAAACAAAACATGCACCGCCTTACCGACAAAGTTCAAAAAAGCATTGCCTGCATCGGCTGGGGCGGGGCTTTTCGTCGTAAAGCGCACAATCAGGCGGGCAATGAGCAAAACGGTAATTGCCGCGCCAATGTAGGTATGGCTCTGAAGCATCATTACTTTTTGCGGGTCTTGCGGCGAAACAGACGGCATGGCAAACTTACCCACGCCAAGCATGGCAAACACCAACAATGCCATTAACCAATGAATGACGACATGAACAGGGGCGTATCGTTTGGGGGTGGTTTCAGACATGACTCTTCTCCTTTTGATTATCAACTTAGACAGCCTATCCGCTCATTTTTCTTACAAGCCAAATTATATACCGATGTTACGCGCCTGAATGATGAGACCCTTCGGGCAATTTTGCTAAAGGCAAAGGATTGATAAGAATGAACAACTACACACAGGCGCAAAATCACAGAGCCGCCAAAACACTTTAAGCCTTTGAGGCTTAGCGGTTGTTCAAACCTTACCCGTTTATCCGCTCCCCGATTGATTCATTCGTTAACAAATATAGCAAGTAAGAGTACAATACATTTTGTTTTCATTTCCCCGCCGTTTTTCGACGGGTACCTAAAACTCAAGGAGAAGCACATGTATCACACCATCATTATCGTCGGCAATGTAGGCAAAGACCCTGAAATGCGCTACACCCCCACAGGGCAAGCGGTGACCTCTTTTTCAGTCGCCACCAATCGGCAATATACTGCAGGAAACGGAGAACAAATTAAAGAAACAATTTGGTTTCGCATTTCCACTTGGGGAAAAACCGCAGAAATCTGCAACCAATATATCAAAAAAGGTTCAAAAGTTTTAATTGAAGGGCGCCTCACGCCAGATAAAGCCACAGGCGGTCCGCGCATTTGGACAAAGCAAGACGGCACCGCAGGCGCATCTTTTGAAGTGACCGCGCAAACCGTGCGCTTCCTTTCTTCACGCGGAGATAATGAAAGTGGACCCGTGGCAAGCGGCGGCATGGAAATGGCTGAACTGCCGCCCGAAGACGATATTCCATTCTAAATAAAAATAGAGATGAAGAAAGATGAATATCAATTCTGTCTGCTGCTTATCTTTCTTCATCTATTTGGATCTATGGTGAATAAAAAATATGACCACTCCTTCCATTCCGCCAAAACCTGTTGCGCCCACGCTTGAACTGCCAGCCAACTTGGAACCAATTTACGCCAACCTCGCCCGCATTGCGCATTCACCGTCTGATATTGTGATTGACTTTGCGCACCTTTTGCCAGGCGAACCGCGCGCGAAAATCTCCTCCCGCATTATTATGACGCCGCTAAACGTAAAATTACTGATGCGCGCCTTAGCCGATAACCTTGCCCGTTACGAAGCCGCCTTTGGCGAAATTAAAATCCCCACCAACTCTTCTTTAGCGGACGATTTATTCAAACCGTTTCAAAACCCGCCGCCCGAACCGCCCAAAGAATAACTATGCCCAAAATTGAAAGCATTGCCGAACAAATCCGAAAAGAGTTTGAAGCGCAAACTGCCGCGCGAGACAACGCCCTATCCACCGCCCGTCAGCTCACGCGCGCCTGCTCGCTTGCCATTCGCGCTGTGCATCGTGACGACACAGAAGGCATGAACGCAAATTTACAAGAAGCCGGCAAACTTGCCAACGCCTTGCGCGACTCGCTTCAACAATACCCTGATTTATTTTATGCAGGCTACACTCAAGACGCATTAAAAGAATTTGTGGAAGCCAACGTCGCTTGCGCTTTGATAAAAAACCAACCGCTTCAAACTCCCGCTGAGTTGGGCGTTGAACCTGCGACCTATCTCAACGGGTTAGCCGAAACGATTGGCGAGTTGCGCCGCCGCACCTTAGATATTCTCCGTCACGGATACTCTGAAGAAGCCGAACGTTTGCTCCATTGCATGGATGAAATTTATTCCGTCCTCGTCACTATGGATTACCCCGACGCCATCACAAACGGTTTACGCCGCCAGACAGACGTCGCGCGTAGCATCATTGAAAAAACGCGCGGCGATGTCACCTTTAGCCTGCGCGGCGAACATTTGGAACAATCTATCGGCGCATTGCTCAAGCAGATGAACGGCAACCATGCCAAAACGTCAGAGCGAAGCGAAAATGTCATCGAGCCGTAAAAGGAAGCGTTCAATCTATGGCTAAAGGCGGACGTCGTTATCCTCTTGTTATTTATACTTATATTATCAATCGTTGGTGGCCCGCAATTTTTACTTTAGGGCTTGCCATGTTGGGGTTGGCATGGGCAATATATCGTTGGGGGTTTGAGCAATGGCGCTGGGCGTTGTCGGCGAGCGTAGGCGTGGTTTTAGTAGGCATTGGTTTGTTTTTATGGCTCATGCGTAAAAGCGCGTATGTGCAACCGTTCAAAGATTATTTACGCCTATCTACGCCGCTTTTGAAATTAAACATCTCGTATAAAAGAATTCGCCGCACCAGTTCCGCTACGATGTCTTCTTTATTCCCGCCGAATAGCGTTAGCAAATCGCAATTAGATGTTATTGAATCGTTAGCCAAGATGACGGCGATTGTGATTGAATTGAACGGCTTTCCAATTTCCGCCTCTACCTTGAGGCTATTTCTCCCCACTTTCTTTTTCAAAGATAAAACGCCGCATTTTGTGATTCTCGTCGGCGATTGGATGCGCTTTAGCGCCGAGTTGGAAAGTTATCGCACAGGCGGCATAACTTCTTCGGCGCCTCAACACAAACGCGATATTTCGATTCTTTCAAAACTACCAAAGAAATAAAAAAACGGGCTTTTGAAAGTCCGTTTTTTTTATTCTTCATGGGCAGGCAACAAAACGACAAAGGTAGAGCCTTCGCCCGCTTTTGATTCCACCCACACCCTGCCTTGATGGCTATCTACAATAGATTTCACAATCGCCAGCCCTAAGCCTGAGCCTTCTACGCTTTCAGGGCGGTTGGTGGCGCGGTAAAATTTTTCAAAGATGCGCGTTTGTTCTTCTGGCGGAATCCCCGGTCCCGAATCTTCCACCCGCACCATCACTTGCTTTTCTTCCATTGCCAGCGCCACGTTCACTCTACCCTCGGCAGGCGTGTATTTGACGGCGTTTCCAATTAGGTTATCTAACATTTGACGAATGCGAATCGGGTTGGCGCGCACGGGTTTTAAGTCTTTGGCAATGGCGGTGGTGAGCTTTATTTTTTTCTTTTTCACTTGCTCGTCAAACACATCTAAAGAATATTTCAATATATTTTCTAATTGCACCGGTTCGCGGCGCGTGTCAAAGCCCGCTTCGAGCCGCCCTAAATCTAACAATTCGTTTACTAGATTGGTAATATGTTGCACGCTGCCTTGTAAGCGGCGCAAAAAATCTAATTGGTTTTCATTGAGCGGCCCCGTGCGCTCAATTAATTCCATGTACCCTAAAATAGCGGTTAGGGGAGAGCGTAAATCATGCGAAACGGTGTGAATAAAATCGCTTTTCAATCTGTCTAATTCTTTCAAATACGAAATATCCTGCATCGTCACCGCATTGCCAATGCGCGGAATAGGCGCATGTTGCGCGTTGAACACTCTGCCGTCGTCAAAATGAATTTCGTGATATTTCAACGCGCCGCCTTTCGCTCTATCTAATAAGGCGTGAACGTCGGCGTTTTTTATGACCTCGCGAATCCATTTGCCTGTTACGGGTTTGTTATCGAGCCGAAAGGTTTCGCGGATGTTTTGATTGACCATTAAGATGTTTTCGTTATCGTCCAATAAAATTAACCCGTCTTGGATGTTGGAAATAATCGCTTCTAACTTCAGGCGTTCTGATTCTGAAATTTTGGCTTTTTCTTGCAATGAAGCGGTCGTGCGCTTCACTTCGCGCCGCAACCAATCTCCCAAAC
Organism: Anaerolineales bacterium; assembly: GCA_034434495.1. Lineage (GTDB taxonomy): Bacteria > Chloroflexota > Anaerolineae > Anaerolineales > Villigracilaceae > Villigracilis. The sequence goes on along the minus strand of DAOTZE010000013.1, from coordinate 78,355 downwards.
TTCTGGCGCGCGCCATACATCTCTGCGCCTCAGTCACAATCTCTTCCATTTTAAGCGGCGGATATAAATACCCGCTCAAACCCGCTTTCAAAGCCGCTTTTGCAAACCCGGTCGTATCTTGGCTGGCGTATAAAATAATCGGCATCGTCGGAAAGCGTTCTAAAATTTCTCCGGCAACCGTAAGCCACTCACGCTTGGCGAAAGTTTCTCCGAGAATCATCAAATCGGGGATGGCTTCTTGCACGGCATTGTTTAATTCAGATTGTTCCTGCACAATGGCTACGTCGAACCCCGCCGCATGGAGCGCTTTTTCCGCTAAATTTGTAACTGATGATTCGTTAATCGCCAGTAAAATGAGTTCTTTTTTTGCCATTGGGTCAACAAGGTTTCCCGTCTATTTATTTTCGGTCGGCACAACGGTTTTTTCAGAAGAACGCGCCAGCCTTTGTAAAGCCGCCTGCACCGATTCAAGCGCTTTGCGTTGCTCGGCGTTTAGCGCGCCGGGCATTTCCGTCAACAATAAATTGAGCGGGTAAATGGCGGCTTGCACTTCTTTTTGAGTGGAGGCTCTTAAACTTTCCAACGCGGCATGGCGATTCTTTTCGCTGGCGCGGGCGTTTTCTACGCTTTGTTCTAACGCGCGGAATAAACGCGCATTTACCAATGAAATTGAAGCGTAATCTGCCATAGCTTCTAACATCGTTTGCGCGTCGCGCACAAATTCGCGGTCGGTCTTTCGTACGACGATTAGCAAACCAATCACTTCGTTTTTGATTTTGATGGGAATAACGCCCACCGCTTTCCCCAACGCCGAAATCTTAAATTTTTGCACGGGCGCGCCGTTCATAAACAAACTTTCGCCAGAGAGCGCCACCAAAGAGCTTACGCCGTCATCTACGGGTTGATTCATTTTCTTCGCCCACGCTTCAGGCAAATTGCGATGCGCCTTCAAAAGATACGTTGCGCCTTTATCTTCGCGCAACATAAGCCAGCAGATATCGGCTTCGCCTAATTGCAAAGCGCTTTCTAAGATACGGTCAAACAATAAGCGTTGGTCTGTAATCGAAACCACCGCTTTGGCTGTGCTAAGGATGGTGGTCAAATCTCTTAGTCGTTTTTGCAACTCGTCATTGGTTACTTTTAATTGGCGGTCTAATTTTTGTCTTTCGCGGGCTTCTTGGGTTTGCTTTAATGCCCGTTCAACGATCGAAACCACTTCAGCGTCGCGCAGGGGCCAAAACATCACATCCATTGCGCCCAAACGAAAGGCTTGAATGGCGTCGTGTTCTTGTCCTTTTTCGGCAATCACAATAACGGGAGATTTGATATTTTGGGAAGAAACCGCCGCCAGCAGGTCTTTTCCGCTGAGGCCTGGTAAATTGATATTTGCAAGAATCAGGTCGGGGGGAGTCTGAAGCGCGTGTTTCAGGGCAGACGCGGCATCTCCCACCACAGTCGCTTTATACCCAAGCGGCTGAAGGGATTGTCTGCCAATCAAGTCTGCAATATCTGGGTCGTTTTCAACAATGAGAATGTGTTCGCCAGCCATAAAGTCCTCTTTTGTGATTCTATCATCATTCGAGTACAATCCCGCATATGAATTTTGAAAGTTATCAAATTGTTATAATTATTCCCGCCTACCGAGTGGAGCGGGCAATAGAGGCAGTAATACGAGGAATACCCGATTATGTAAAACACATCATTATCGTTGACGATGCTTCGCCCGATTCAACCTCTACGGCGGTAACTGCTCTTTCCAATTCAGACAAGCGACTCATCCTGATACAGCATTTGCATAATCAAGGCGTGGGCGGGGCAATGGTTTCGGGCTTTAAAAAAGCGCTAGAACTGGGCGCGCAAATTATTGTGAAAATTGACGGCGATGGTCAAATGGATTCCGCTTACATTCCCGCTTTGATTACGCCTTTGATTCAAGGCAAAGCCGATTACACAAAAGGCAACCGCTTTCGAGATTTTGCATCATTACAAAAAATGCCGTTGATTCGGCGCGTGGGGAATTTAGGATTAAGTTTTCTCACCAAAGCCGCCACTGGGTATTGGAACATCTTTGACCCCACCAACGGGTTCTTCGCTATTCGCGCCGATATTCTTAAACAACTTCCGCTTGAAAAACTGGATAAGCGCTATTTCTTTGAAACGTCTATGCTGGCAAATTTATATTTGCTAAACGCCTTTGTGTTAGACGTTCCCATTCCCGCTCGCTATGGAGACGAAACATCGCACCTTTCTATTTATAGAACTTTATTTGAATTTCCGTATAAATTGTTCATCACGTTTCTTCGGCGCGTGTTGCTCAAATATTACATTTACGATTTTTCGATTTTATCTTTATACTTGCTGACGGGTCTTCCGCTTTTGTTGTTTGGGCTGACCTTTGGCGGCATTAAGTGGCTGCAATACATTCAACTGGGCGTGCCTGCCCCCACTGGAACGGTGATGCTGCCGACTTTATGCGTGATTCTAGGGATTCAGATTATGCTCTCAGGCATTGAGATTGATATAAAAAACGCTCCAAAAGAACCGCTAAGCGCGCCTATGCAATAAAACCGACGTTGCCGCTTTGCGCGGAAATTTAGAAACCATTCTTTTTGCGCTTTTTGAGAAACGCATAATATCATCTATGATAAAAACAAATATTTCCGATCGCGCCTATTCGTCATATTGCCACGTTGTATCAGCCCATTCCGTTGTTTGAAATTTTTTCGGCTTCAAAAGTATAGGGTTATACTTAATGAATGCAAGCCCAACCATATCTCACTGGGTTTGAACGCGCGGACGCAGGTCCGCTTGCGAGATTCCTCCCCGCGCTAGAGGATGGGGTAATTTCGGCATGGCTTTCGCTTCAAACTCTAACGGGCAACTGGGCGCTCGACCCATTCGGATTCTCGCCTCGACTCGCGCTTGAAGCCGCGCGCAGCGGATATAGAGTGTTGGTTACCGCCAATAATCCAATTACGCGATTTTTGTTGGAGATATTCGCTAACCCTCCGCCTGAATCTGAATTTGTTGCGGCGCTGGCAGATTTGGGGGCGCTAAAAAAAGGGGAAGAACGGCTTGAACACCACCTTCAATCTTTATATCTCACAACTTGCGAAACGTGTCATCGGCAAATTTACGCCCAATCCTTTTTATGGAAGAAAGGCGAAGACGCGCCGTATGGCAAACTTTACGAATGCCAGCATTGCGGCGATAAAGGCGAGAAACCCGCCAATGAAGAAGATAAAGCAAGAGCGAAAAAAATCGCAGAGACGGACGCTTTACATCGTTCGCGACTCTTTGAAAGAGTCGTGTCATTGAAAGATGAAGATAGAATCTATGCCGAAGAAGCCATTGAACATTATTTGCCGCGTCCGTTATATGCGTTAAGCACCATCATCAACCGTTTAGACGGTTTGGAAATTTCACCCGAACGAAAACAGGCATTGACCGCCCTCGTGCTGGTGGCGTGTGACGGCGGCAATACATTATGGTCGTATCCTGAAGAAAGAAAAAGACCAAAGCAACTTTCCACGCCGAATCAATTTCGGGAGAATAATGTTTGGAATATGCTGGAGGGTGGAGTCGGTTTGTTTGCAGAATCAGGCTCGCCCGTAGTGTGCGAAGCGTATCCGAAAAAAATTCCAGAAAGCGGCGGAATTTTAATCTATGAAGGTCGTTTGAAAGATTTAGCCAATCAAGTGAAACGCGAAATTCCGATTGCGGCGGTGATTGGTTGTGTGCCGAGACCGAATCAGGCATTTTGGACTTTATCCGCTTTGTGGGCGGGTTGGCTATGGGGCAAAGAATTTGTTGAACCATATAAAGCGGCTTTGCGACGCAGACGCTACGATTGGGCATGGAACGCAACCGCGTTGTTTGCAATGTTTACGCATTTGAACAATTTACTGGCAGACGGCGTGCCGGTGTTTGGTTTGTTGCCCGAGCCTGAGCCTGCTTTTTTAACTTCAGCCATTACAGCGGCATGGAGCGCAGGGTTTCGCTTGCAAAGCGTTGCCGCGCGCGCCGACCTAGACCCCGTGCAAATCGTTTGGAAAAGCGCGCAAAAACCAAAGCCTGAACAAGCGAATCGAGAAAAATTTAAGCGCGCGTTGCAAACGTTTTTATTAGAACGCGGCGAGCCGGCAAAATATTTTCATGTGCATTTGGCAGGTTTGATTGCTTTAGAAGAAAATGACTCTCTAAAACAAGACGGAGATGAATTTGACGAAGCATTAAAAAACACACAGCATTTATTTGAATCGGTTTTGAAAGACGATAAAAGTTTTGTTCATTATTCAAGCGGCGAAAGCGTGGATACGGGATTATGGGCAAACGCGGTTTTGAGCGAAGCAAAAGAACGCGGGCAAAGCGGTAGAGGCTCTTCGTCGGTTTCTCAAATAGGCGGAATTGAAACATTATCGGACCAAATTGAAAAAGCGATTGTGAATTATTTGCAGAAAAACCCAAATGTGATTTTTTTGGAAGTGGAAGAAGCATTAAATAAACAATTTACAGGGTTAATGACGCCCTCGAAAGGTTTGATTTATGCCGTGTTAAATTCGTACGCCGAGCGGATTGAAGGCGCGCGCTGGAGATTGCGCGATGAAGATATCGCCTCTGCTCGGCGAGAAGAAATGAAGAAAATTTTGGATTCGTTATCCGAAATCGGCAAACGTCTTAACTATGATTCATCTTTCGATGATAAAGTGTTGACGTGGAGCGAAAAGAAAAAGCCCGTTAAAAAATTTTATGTAACGGCTTCGGCATTGATAAACAAAGCCTTAGAATATGCGGATGAGCAAACGGTCTTGGTCATTCCAGGCGGGCGGGCTGAGTTGTTAACCTATAAACAAGAACGCGACCCCAGCCTAAAAGAAAAAATGAAAAAATATAAGTTAATTAAATATCGCCTTATCAGAAGTCTGCTAGAGGTTCAAGTGTTGACGCGCGAAACGTTTGAAGAACAAATTGCCAGCGACCCTGTGGAAAAATCCGCTGGGCAGATGATGATGTTTTAGGCGGTTATTTGATTGGGTAGTTATGTATAAAAAAATATTTCTGTTATCTATTTTATTTTTGTCTTCTTGCATTTCGATTGGGGTAGATGCGCCAGCGCTGCCGACCGAATCCGCTTTTGTGACGGCGACGTTGATTCCTACCAAAGCGGGGTTTGTGCCTGCCACATTAACCCCAACCTTTGAAGCGACTCTCGCACCCACGCTTGCCGTGACGGAAAACGCCAATTGCAAAGATAGCGCGATTTTGTTACGCGACGTTACGATACCCGACGATACAAATATCAACGCGGGCGCGAAGTTTACAAAAACTTGGGAATTTCAAAACGTGGGCGAATGTTATTGGGTTGGATATACGATTCGATTTGACTCGGGCGAGCAAATGAACGCGCCTCTTTCTGCGCCTCTGCCTGATACCGCTCCGAAGGGCATTGTGCAAGCGTCGGTTGAATTAACCGCCCCCACAGCCGATGGAACGTATCAAGGAAATTTCACATTACATAATGCCGATGGAGATGCGATTCTCATCGGCACAGAAAAAAACTTTTGGCTGAGAATTGTGGTTGGGAAACCCAGCCCGCAAACGCCCAGCGCTTCGACGACTAAAACGCCTTATGTGCCGTCTGGCGGAAATAGCGGCTGCGCTTATACGCAAAACGCCAGTTACGTTTCGCAAATTATTTCTTTGATTAATCAGGCGCGGGTAGCGGCGAAATTAAATTCATTAACCGTCAACGCGGCGTTAACCTCCGCCGCGCAAAAACATAGCGCCGATATGGCTTGTAATAACTTCCTTGACCATACAGGTTCAGATGGTTCTTATATCGGAGATAGACTTTCCGAAGCAGGTTATCTCTCATTCAATTACTATGAAATCATTGCCATTGGCTCGCCTCAAAACGCCATAGACCAATGGCGCGCGGATGCAGGTCACTGGGAGGTGGTGTTAAACCCAACTATTACGCAAATTGGCGTTGGATACGCTTATTATGCCGATAGCGACTTCGGCGGTTATATTACAGTAGATTTGGGCGATTAATGATTTTGTAGGGGCGACTCGTAAGTCGCCCCTACATTTTTATTTCAATACATTTCTTATCACTGGTTGATACGCCGGGAAGATTTCGTTCGTGGCGGGGTTATTTAATCGTTTCGTTAGTATCTCCGACAATACATCTCGATAATCGGTTGTGACCGCTAAATCGCCTGGTCCAATCATCTGACCTTCTTCTAGCCCGGGCCACGCGCCATGCACTTTGCCGCCGTTCACATTGCCGCCTAACACCATCATCATGCTTCCGTGTCCATGGTCTGTGCCGAGGCTTCCGTTTTCAGAGGCGCGGCGACCAAATTCAGACATGGTGACTGTGGTTAATTGATTCATAAAATCAGACATATCGGCATGAAAAGCGGCAAGCCCTTCAGCTAGGTCTTTCATCAAGTTCGGCATAATCCCATTCACAGAGCCTTGCGCGAAGTGAGTATCCCACCCGCCTAAATCAATTGCAGAAACTTCTAACCCCACTTCGGCTTTGATTAACATGGCAGTTTGTTTGAGCGCCAACCCAAATTCAGAATCGGGATATGGAATTTTAGAATGATAAGTAAGCGGGTCTAGTTTTTCGAGCGTATCCATAATTGCCAACGTATCTTGCCCCATTTCGTCGTTTTGATACACCACATTCAACGCGGCGCGCATTTGCGCCAGCGCTTGTTCGCTGCCGCCTAAATGGAAATCTACAATTGAGCGCAACGCCGAAACAGGCACCGAACCGCTTAAACTTCTTTGCGGGCTTGTGCCCATGCCCACCGCGCGAAGCGGAGACGAATTGCCCGTGTTCAAAGTGGCAAGGTGTCTGCCAATCCAACCTGAGGCGGGACCGCGTTCATCTTCCACACCGCGTTCCATTAACTCCATCGCTTTGAAGTGACTGCGCGATTCATCGGGCGCGCCGCAAGCGTGAATCACGGCGAGTTGTTTTTCATCCCATGCTTCAATCAATGGATACAGATTTGGATGAAAGCCGAAAAAGCCGTCTAAATCTACTACGCGTTCTTCTTTCTTTGTTCTAATGTAGTCTGGTCTTGCAATGCCTAAAGAGGGGCGTAATCGGTAATAAGCTTCTTCGCCATGCGGCACGACCATGTTTAATACATCCGCCGCACCGCGCAGAAAGATAACCACTAACGTATCGCCGCGAGGCGCGGTGTTTTGCGGGGCAAAAGCGAGGCGCGGCATCCATGTTTTATTAATCATTGGTAAGGTGTGTAACATCAATCATCTCCTGTTCAAGCGGCGGTCGGGTAAATTCGAGCGTCATCTCCATTGAAAAGCGGGCGAGGCAATTAAACTTGCCGTGATAATTTGCAAGGTCTCTTCAGGCGAAGCGCCTGCTGAGGTAACAGAATCAATTAACTGGTCGCGAATGAGGCGGTCAATCGGCGCGCCTAAGAGTAACGCGGCAACTGCATCCACTTCTTCTTCTAACGTTTCGGTCAACAAAACATTTAATAAATTTTGCAATTGATGTTTTGCGCCTTTAATTTCATTGCGCATCAAGTCAAAAGCAAATTGCCAACGCGGCATTAAATTCCCTTGCCATGTTTGGCTGTGGTCTGAATAGCCGTCGGGCGTTGGGTAATTAAAATATCCTTGCCCCATGCGAAACAAAAATTTATTAATCTCCGCGCCGTCGGTTTCAACGTTCAAGGCGCGCAAGGCAGATAAGACAAAATGAGACGGGCGTTTATATTTTGGTTGCATAAAAGCAAAGCCATCGAGCAAAATAACGCGCAAGACGGATTTAATATCTCCTTTGGTTTGTAAAAACGTTTGCGCCGCTTTTTCAACGATTTCTGGCGGGGGAGTATCGGCAAGAAATCGGCGGCATAATTTTGTGGATATAAATTTCGCCGCGCTTGGATGCGCAACAAGAATTTCAATGACCCTTTCCGCTTCTTTCTTCCCTTCGGGCTGAATGACATACCCCAGCACGTTTTTTACGCCTGTATCGTGTTGATTCTCGCGGAAGACAAACTCGCCCAACCAAAAATGTTTTTTAACAGACCACCCCGTTAAGCATCTGGCAAGTTCCATCACGTCTTGTTGGGTATAGCCGCCGTCCACGCCTAGAGTGTGCAATTCCATTAATTCCCGCGCATAATTTTCGTTGGGATGGCTTTTCTCGTTGACATGATTATCTAAATACGTCAGCATGGCTGGCGAGTGCGCCGAGGCAAACACTAAATCACGAAACGAGCCGAGAGCATGTTTGCGAATCACTTCGCGGTCGTCCACCGTTTTGAGGTAAAAACATTCGCCTTTTTCAATGAAGATGTTGAAATGGTCGGACCAAAAATCTACCATCGTTTCATAGAGTTGGCGTTTGCTATAAAGTTGACGAATCAATGTGGCTTGACGAAGTTCGTTTGGAACGGTTTTTCTATCGTACCCATCAAAGAGTTGATTACTAATAGCTTCTAGTTCGTTTGCGTCTTTGTGCAGCGTTGTGAAGGCTGAAAGCCGCAAGTCGCAGGAGAAATCGTCAATCGATTCAAAATCAAGTTGTTCTTCGAGGTAGTTTTGTAAACCAATTTCTACAAATCGTTCTCGTTCTTCAACGCGCGCGCCAAAGGAGATGCGGTTCAAAGCCATGAAATCAAATTGATTTAATGAAGCCCATGCGGCGACAGGCAACTCGCCTGAGAGTTTTCGATACAGCGGCGCGCAAGAAGCAAGCGCCGTACTGGCGGTAACCAGCGCTCCAAGTTTGAGGAAGTCGCGTCTAGAGAGGGTCATAGGGAATAGGGGATAGGGGATGGGGAATAGGGGATGGGGAATAGGGAATAGGGGATAGGGAATAGGGAATAGGGAATAGGGGATAGGGGATAGGGGATGGGGAATAGGAATTAGTTATTGGTAATTGGGTTGGCGTTTACTGGTGTACTTATTTCTTTATACGCTTTTTCTTTTGGTATCCAATTCAATAAGGCAAACGCTGTTGCGCCAAAAGCCATAATTAACATCGGAATCCACACAAACAGCCAGCCGATGAGCGGAAAGAAGGCGGCAAGTTCTAAAATCACGGCTCCGCGAATGAAACCGTTCAATGCGGAAAAATTGCCGTTGAGTGAAAGTCGTTTACCAAGATGGGATGCAATGCCTGCTGAACCAATGGAAGAAATGGCAAGCGAGCCGCCGAGCAAAATCCAGCCGAAAAGCTTTGCAGGTCCTAAAGGAAGCGCAAACAAGATAATGATGGGGATGAGGAAAGCAATCAATGTTATGAGCCCCATCCAAAATGTTGACCAAGGCGTTTTTTCGACGCGGGTTTGTGCGCGCGAAATTAAAGCAGGGAAAAATAACCATAAGGCGGTGAGCATGGCTGGGAAAGCGACGCCGATGATTAATAAGATAAAGAAGATGGCGGATATGTCTGCCATAGGGGTTGTCCTTTCGTTTGGTTTGATATAAGGGATACAGGAACGGGGAGGAAAAAGTTGCAGGGGGGTAGGGAATGGGGAATAGGGGATAGAGAATAGGGAATGGGGAATGGGAAATGGGGAATAGGGAATGGGGAATGGGGAATGGGGAATGGGGAATGGGGGATAGAGAATAGGCGGTTGAGTAGGACGAAGTCCATACTAAAACCGCCTATTTGTAGAAAGTTTCTTTCGTTAGGTGGATATTTCGATACGGGCGAGAAAAAGCGCCCACCCACTCAATTGCCGGGTTACATTATGAATTCTTTTGCACAAAGCCTAAAATTGCCGCGCCAATGCCGACAAAAGAGACAAAAGGCAATAATAAAAACCAACCGACAAACGGCAGGGCGCAGGCAAAGCATAAAACCGCCGAACCCCATAGCATTTGTTTCCATGAATTTAAGTCAGGGAAGATTTTTTCGCTTAAGTTCTTAATCATGCTGGTTATGCCAATAGACATTAATGAAAATAAAAACGCCCACACAATAAAAGTTGGGAAAACCAAAATCACTCTTAATATATCTGGCACGCGGTTGCCGTCTAGTAACATCAACAGAAAAAAACCAATCGCCCCAAAAAATAAAGCGTTGACCATGCCCAGCCCGAACGAACGCCCAGGCGTTTGATGAATGACGTTTTGCGTTTTGTTTATACGCTCTGTAAACAACGCATAGATAACGAGAAAATATGATGCGAGCGTAATCGTCAATAACAATACTCTAAAAAAGTTGATGAAGAGTTCGTTCATGAGGTCTCCTATTTGTAAGGCGCGGTATCTTGCGCCTTTACCTACGAATTTGATTTCTCAACAAAATTCCATTGCCTACAATCCAAAGCACAAACGCGCTGGCGAGCAATATCAACAAGCTAGACATTTCAAGAATCGGAAGGGGTAATTCGGGAATTGTTGGCAATTGCAAAGTGGAAAGCGAATCAAGCCATGCGTTCCATAGCGATTGAATTTCAAATAATGGCGATATGAGCGAAGCGACGTCAATTTGCGGGATATAGGTTGTGATGAATGGAATTGAAAGTATCAATGCAATCAACGCAAGCGCCGCTTGGGCAAAAACCGTCAGCCTCAGCCAATGCGGAAGGCGTAGATTCCACTGTCCCGCAGCAACGAAGCGCGCTATATCGCGGGTGAGCGGTAGTTCAGGCAACGATTCAATTTCCGCAAATAATTTTTGCAAGGCGGCGAGTCGCATAGCGCATTCGCCGCACGAGAATAAATGCAATTCTATTTGCTCGCGTTCGTTGGTTTCGTTATCTAAATATTCGTTGAGTTGCTCGTCAGTCAGGTGCATAGAGTTTCTCCGCTAATAATTTGCGCGCGCGGAAGAGGCGACTCTTCACATCGCTCAATGGGATGTTTAATTCGTCGGCAATTTCATCGTAAGACATTTCTTGATAATGACGCAGTTCAACCACAATGCGATAATGACCCGGCAAAGACGATAAGGCTTGGCGAATTTGTTCGCTTCTTTCTTTAACCTCAACCTGTTGACTCGGGCTTTGGCTTTTATCTTCGTCCCGTTCATCGTCGAGTGCAAGCGTAACTTTTTGCCCCTCGATATGATTCAAACATAAATTTGCCGCCACGCGCTTAATCCATGGGGCGAATTCTCTTTCAATATCAAAAGTATCGAGGCGATTGTAAGCGCGCATAAACGTTTCTTGCGCCAAATCTTCGGCATCGTTGCGGTTGCGCAACATGCGATAACAGACGTTGAACACGCCCGTTTGGTGACGCATAACCAGTTCGCCATACGCGTCTGTATCGCCGCGCTTGGCTCGCAGAATCAGGTCGCGGTCGGTAGGCGCATTCATGGCTAGAGTGTAATACAGGTGTGGGTGGGAAAAAGTTGCAAGAGCAAGGGAATTGGGAATGGGGAATAGGGAATGGGGAATGGGGAATTGGGGAATAGGAAATAGGGAATAGGGAATAGGAAATAGGGAATTGGGGAAGTGAAGGAAAGACGAAGAATTGAGGTGGGAAGCGCTAAGTGGAAAATAAAAATACTTTCTACTTTCTATGTTTTTCTATTAATCACAAATACGGTCTCCCGTTATTTCTCTGGTGGTAAAGTCTTTGAAGCGGGATAAAAAGACCAAACGAGAATTTGCATTAATGCCTGAGACGCTTCCGCTCAGGTTTAGGGTTTGGTTCAGGGTATCAAAGCGAACCTCTACCACGCCAAAGCGGGTATAGGAATCGGTCGCTGGGTCGTAGGCAAGGATGGCGCTGCCAATTTGCGGTTCGCCGCCTGCGCGAATGGCAACCGAAAAACGATATTCAACGCCGATGGAATCGCCTGTGAGGGTATTGTTATCCACGTCTATAAACACATCCCAACCGTTGAGAAAGTCGGTCACATTTGGGGTGAGGTATTCGACTAAATATTCAGTAAAAGTTTTAGATTTCAAAATTACGCTTAATGTTTCTCCGTCCAGCGTAGAAGAAGCCTCCGTCAAGTCAAACACGGGGGGAATGTTTTGCGGGTCTTCGTCATCGTCGGCATAAGCGGCGTTTGGGCGGCAAGCGTTTTCGGTGGCTATCCCTTGCGCCACATTCGGCTCAGGTTCTTCTGGCAACCATTGTAGCGGGCAAGTTTGGATTGCGGTTGGTAAGTTGGGCAGGGTAATGGATTCGGATGTTGTGAGGTTGAAAAGATGTATGCTGGGGTTTGAAGGGTCAAGGTAAATGAAGTGGTCTGGCTTAAAGCCGCAAATTTGCGCGTTGGCAGGGAGCGTAACTTCTTGCCGAGTTGATATATTGATTACCTTATCCGCGCCTGATGTGGGGATACTTAAATCTTCAAAGCCCGTTTCTTCTCGTTGAATGTATTGATAATCAATGTGAATAAAGTTTTGGTCTGCAGACCAGTTGATTTGGCAAGAATAACGAGGGTCGCTGGCAAAACTATAGAGAAAAGAAATTTCTTGAAAATCAGAACGAGCGAGGTAGAGAGCGTCTTGGCTTGGGGGTTGTTCATTCCGCAAAACGAAAGCCACTCTGTTATAGTCGGGAGAAAAGTTAAGGCAAATCATTTTATCGTTGGGGTTCACGCCCGGCATAAAGATACTTGGCTCACTAGAGCCATCGGTCAGAATGGTGCGAAAGTTTTTTATCCAGGTCAAAGGCAATATGGCGCTATTGCCAGGGTGCCATGCAAATTGCCAATGATTATCGGTAATTAATGATAATTGTCTCAAGCCGATTCCGTCGCTTTGGATGGAATAAAAGTTTAATAATTGGTAATTTTCTCCAACATACGTCCATGCGGCGCCGGCAAGTTTGGAACTATCGGGCGACCATTGCCAATACACGCCATACGCTTGCGGCGCGGGGGGCAAGCGAATAGCCGATTTAGACCTGATAGTGTAAATGTAATCCTCAAAAATACAGCGGAAGTGATTATCTAAAGAAGCGCAAATGGATATGAGCGCTTTTGTGAAATCGGGCGAGAGAATCACTTTGATGGGCTTTTCATATCCATAAGTGTATGAGAGGGCAGATTTATCTTCTGTGATAATGGCTTGCGCCTCTTTCCTTGCAATTAAGACTTTGGCTTCGCCCGTATCTAAATTGAGGCTTAAGACGTTATCGGTATCGTCATAAATGACCCAGCCGTTTGAACGTTCAGAAGCGACAGGCTCGCTAGGCTTCGCTTCATTGGGAAGCGTTGTTGAAGTTGGCGTTGAAATTTGAATTTGTTCGGTGGGGGCAAATTGGGCTGGCGCTTGAGTCGTTGGCGTAGGCGTTGGCGAAGCGCAGGCAATAACGATTAAGAGCGACAAAGCCAAAGCAAAAAACTTTATGTTCATTGAGGAGCGCCTATTTTTTGATTGAGATAAAGGTTTATAAAATTATACACTACGCCATACGCTTAAAATTTTGGCGCAACGCGTTAAAAATTTTCATGTATAATTTTATTAATGGCGGCAAAGCCCGCTTTTTTGGCGAGAGGAATAACTCATGAAAAAAATTAAATACGCCTCCGTTATCTTAATCGTCTTGCTGGCGCTTACCACAGGCACAGTTTTTGCTGGTCAGGCGCTGGAATTAATAGAGGTGCGAAATAAAGACAGCGGTCCTACTTTTGTGTTTCGCGTTACTGGCGAGTTTACAAAAGAGGAGCTTAACAATGGCTTTGTCGTCGTTCAAGGCGGAGACGATTACCCTCTGTATTGCGGTCAAAAACAGGAAGATAGAATTACCTGCCACACAACGAAAAAAGTTGGCGGTCATCATGTGGCGATTCGGTTTGGCAACGCCCGCTTTTGGACGTATGTGCCAGCGGCTAATTATTGCTATAACATTTGGGATTGGTTGATTCCGCCCAATATTTCGGCATGGACAAATTTTGGAGAACACTGCCAAGATAATGAAGCTAACAACGGCGATACCATTCAGTATTACAACAATTATGTTAACTCTTATGAAACTGTGCAGTTCTTTGAAATCTATACTCCGCTTAGCGGCACATGCGCTATGATTGGGGCGCCCCCCTCTAACGAAGCAGGGTATTACTACCCCATTTGCCCGTAATGTTTATTAAACCCCTGCGCTGGTTGCAGGGGTTTTCTTTTAATTCCCCCACCTCGGTTGCCAATCGGAGATGGGGCTATTTGTAAGGCGCGTCAATCCTGTGCCGTCGGGGTGAATGATGTAAATTTCGTTATTGCCGTCGCGAAATGATGTGAATGCAATCCAATTGCCATCGGGCGACCAAGAAGGACCGAGATTGTCGCCGCCATCGGTGAGTTTGACCAAGCCCGTGCCATCGACGTTGATGACATAAATGTTTCTGTCCCCAAATTCTCCGCGATAAAAGGCAAGTTTTGTTCCATCGGGCGACCATGTGTTGCGCCCGCCCATGTTGTTGAGGTTTGTCACTTGTTGAATATTGGAGCCGTCGGCGTTCATCACAAATAATTGACGCGCGCCCGCCCTCGACGAGGCGAATGAAATCATTGAGCCGTCTGGCGACCATGAGGGGTCTATATCATCTCGATTGGTCAGGCGTTTGAGTCCTGTGCCATCGGGGCGGATGAGCCAAAGCCCATCGCCGTTTTTAGTGAAGACAATCCACTCGCCGTTTGGAGAAAGTTCCGGGGCATATAATGCGCCGATATTGTTTGTAATTTTTTGTAAATTGTTTCCGTTAATATCTATGGAATAAATTTCATAGTTGCCCGTATCGCGCGATGAAAAGAAAACGGTTTGACCGTCGGGCGATAAGGATGGGTAAAACGCGGTGGCTTTGAGGTTGGTGAGTTGTTTTCTGCCGCTACCATCCGAGTTGATTAAGCAGATTTGGTCAATTTGGTTAATGTAACAAGCGAAGACGATTTTTCCTACAGGCGGCGGGGAATCGTTGAAGGTTTGTATGGGGGTGGGAATCTGTTCGAGCGTGGGGAGCGCCGAAGGGGGCGCTGTCCATTCTACGTTAAGAGGAAGAAGCGTTTCGGTGGGCGGGGGAAAGGTTGGGGCGTTGGGCGCAGTCGGCGAGGAAGCAATCGTTTGAGGGGTCGGAGTTTGAATCGGTTCGTTGGCGAGAATAATGATGGAGTAACAAATCAATGAAAACAAGCCGAAAAACCCTAGCCCTAAAAAGGCGATGGTTATTTTTTGAAGGGGCGTTATGTTTTGCATGTTGGCGGTTAGGGCGAGAGGAGTATTTTATTCCAATCCAACATTTCTTTCATTTTCTCAACGGGGACTTTCGCTTCTGGCACAAAGCCGACGAACGAACGGTTGTAGTTATCTTCTGTGCCATCGTCGAGATGCCATTTCAATGTGTTGCGGAACATGCCCAAGCAAGATGTGCCTCTATCGTCGTTGGGCAGGGATGTTTCAAAGGTATATACATACGTTCCGTCGGCGGTTTCTACCACTTCGGCGACTGTGGCTTCGTGAATCCAACGCAGCCATTGGGTTTGGGTGGTTTTGACTTTATTCGCGTCTATGGCGGTGCGTGTGCGGGTGATTGGCTCGCCCATTTTATATTGCCATGGTTCGGCGGGAGGCGGAGCGTTTTTGCCGCCTTTGGGCGCGGGGCGTTTGCCAATAAATTCTTTGGGCAATAAGCCAACGCCGTTTGCGTCTTCTAAGCCTTTGGCAACTTGCCATTGACTTGGTTCATTGTTAACAAAGCGCAGCCAAAAAATGCTTGCGCCTTGAATAAAGTCGCTGGCAACGGTGGGGCGGACAAATTTTATGTTGGGCGTTTTTTCTTTGAATAATTTGAAATATCGTCCGATGTTATCGGTTAAGCCGCCAGGGGGTAAATGCCCGCGAATGTGTTGAATGTGTTCGGCGGTTTCGTTGCATACGGCGCGCGAGACAATGAGTTCTTGCGTTCTTCCGTGTTCATCGCGCCATGCGCCAATGTGTTTATTTGCCCAATCGCCAATCACTTTGGCGTACACGGTGTCGGCGCTCCATTCTTTTTGTTCTTCGGGGGTTAATTCTTCCCATGTTTCATCGGCAACGTGATTGACGCGCAGCGGGGTTAATTTGACGATGGTTTTCCATGCCCATTTAGGGAATTGATTTTTCATCGCTTCTAACTTCGTGAGGGCTTGGTCGGTCGTCAGCGACATCATCTCATATTTGACTTCTTCTTCCATCAAAGCCAATAGCCCAGCCCTTTTGGTTTTCGGTCCGTTGGCTTTTACGCCTTGCATGTGCAAGGCGATTTTATCTTTCCAAACTTTTTCGGTAGAGGCGGCTAAGGCGGGTTTTGCGCTGGCGGTGGGAGATTCGTATTGGGCGATTTTTTCTTTACATTTTGCGTCCACTTCGGGGTCGGTCAAAGCCGCGTGCGCTTTGCGAATTTCTACCAAGCGCAGTTGCACGAGTAAATCTTTTGGGTCTGCCCATGAGCCGTGCGCCGATTTGTACCTCATGCCGGAAAAATGAACGACCATGTATTGCAACCAAAGCGGAAAGCGCTTGGGTTCTTTATCAAATCGTTCTTTGATGGCTTTCAACAATTCGTATTGATTTTTATTTTCTAGGGTTTTGGCGTATTGCTCGGCTTTTAGGCGCACAATTTGGTTGACGGTGACGGGCGTTTTGAGGTGATAGTCAATGACAAATTCTTCTTCAGAGGGTTGGTAATTTGGGTCGCCCTTGCTGAGTTTGTACCATTCCAATTTCGGCGCTTCGAGTTTGTCGTAAGTTTCTTCAAACGCGCGGAGTTTATCCATTTCGTCGAACAACATGGGCAAAGAAGAATTTTCTTTCAGGTTCAATTCTTCTTCGTCTTTTTTACGGCTGGGATGGTCGGGCGTCATGGCTTCTAATCGTTTTTTCAAATACTTTACGCGGTCTTTCAAAAAGCCAATTTGCAATTTCAGCGAGTCGATGCGCATTAAGATAAAACTTCGCTCTCCGCGAATGTCTTTTGGAAAGGAAGAAATGAAGATGGCGTGAATTTTATGAATCTCCGCCAGCGCCGCTTCGTCTATCGGTTTGTACTTGATGAAGAAACTCCTGACGTCTGGCGTCATAAAATAATTTTTCAAAGATTTGTAATTTTTGAATTCGGCAATTTTGGCGTTTTCAATCCCCTGCTGGTATTCGTCCACTTCTTTTTTTAGCGCAGAAATGTTTTTATCCTTATATTCTTGCCATAAATCGGCTTCTTTATAAAAAATCAAAAAGTCGCGCAGTTTTGTCAAACGCATGGGGTAAATCGTCTTTAATAAATATTCGTTTTGCCATTGGAAGTGTAGTTTGCTGGGCATGGGCGGCTCCTTAGGGAATGAATAAATGCCTGTTCTATTGTATTCTATCTTTAGAATCAAAAAACGCCGACTTTTCGCTTGAGCCGGCGTTTTCATTTGGAGATATGGAAAGGCTGAAGTTCAGCGGCGAAGTTTCAAGCGATGCGCCGAAGCGTGGAAAAGGTCAGGCGCGAAGCGCGATGGGTTTAAGATATGAGTCTAGCAATTCATCCATTGTTTCCAACGATTCGCAGACAAATAACATCGGGTTAAAGGCGTAAACGGTTTTTGGAATTTTGGCAATCGTTTCAATATCAAACGGCGCAATGATTACGTCGCCGCCAAACATACCCTCTTGTTTGATGTTTAGCTTTTTATACAACGAAAGCACCACGTTCCAGCCTTCATCTGCCGAAGACATTTGCCCCTGTTGATGCAGTTCGTTTACGCCGTCAATAATGCGGTGCAGGTCTTTTTTATTTTTGAGGAATTGTTCGTAAATTTGCGGGTAAATCGGTTTGGCGTAATCAATGACGTTATCGCGCCCCAAACGGTAAAACTCAATAATCGTGCGCGTTAGTTCTTTGCGCCCTGAGATAATGCCCGCGCCAAACACCGTGAAGCGATTGTTTTGCACAACCAAACCGAATTCGGTGCTATACCAAGCCAAACGCTTAATCACTTCTTTTTCTTCTGGCGTGGCTTTCATATAAGCGGGCGCAAATTTATCTTCAATGCGCGCGTAAAATTCTTGCGTGAGAAACGGCAAGTGACCGAAAATATCATGGAACATATCTGGCTCAGGCGTAAATTCCATTTGGTCGCGCGTGCGTAAATAGTCGGTAATTAAAAAAACACGTTGCGCAAATTTTTTGTACCAATCATCTGCCAACGTGTATCGAACTACGGTTCGTTCAATTTTCCAACCTGTGCGAGTTGTAATGTTATTATTCAAATGCGCCACAGTCGGAATAAACTTCGGGTTTAGTTGCAGCAACTCGATGCCCGTTTTCCATTCTTTGCAAATGTGTTCGAGCAAATACGGCTGATGCACGCCTGCGAACAAATCTGCCCAAATGGCGTTTTGTTCCTCCGTAAAAACAATTTCTTGATTTTCCGCCGAATATTCCTTCGTCGGGTCAATTTCTTGCGCGGCAATATCGCCAGTGTACGAGGGTTTGTTATTAATCATTGTTCTCCTTTCCATGATGATAAAAGCATAATATCACCCACGAAAAAACAAGTCAAGAAAAACATGAGATACAATCATAAAATGACAAACTTGCAAGGCAAAACGGTTCTCGTCACCGGCGCGGCGCGGCGCGTGGGGAAAATTTTTGCAATTGCCTGCGCAAAGGCTGGCGCGGATGTCATCGTGCATCATGGGCATTCGCCTGAAGAAGCCGAAGCGCTTTGCGCCGACATCGCCGCTTCGTACCACGCCTCGGCTTGGGCGCTCGCCTGCGACCTCTCTCAGCCCGAAGCGGTTTCAAAACTCATCGCGCAAGCGAATCAAATTCGTCCGCTTTATGCTTTAGTCAACAGCGCCTCAATATTTGAAAATTTATCGTTTCAAAACACAAGGTTAGCGGATTGGGAAAAGCATTTTGCCATTAACTTAACCGCGCCGTTTTTATTAAGCCAAGCCTTTGCAAAACAAACCGAACGCGGAAGAATTATCAATATTTTAGATTGGCGCGCCCTGCGCCCAGGCGCCGACCATTTTCCTTATACCATCACCAAATCGGCGCTTGCCGCTATGACAAAATCATTAGCTCTTGCCTTAGCCCCGCATATTCTCGTCAATGGGTTAGCGTTAGGCGCAATTCTTCCGCCAGCAGATTCGCAATCGAATAAAAATAAAATTATAGAAAATGTGCCAGCCAAACGCTGGGCTAAAACAAAAGAAGCGGAAGACGCTTTGATATTTTTACTCACCTGCCCCGAATACATCACAGGCGAAATCATCCATTTAGACGGCGGCAGGCATTTAATTTAGGAGATTTATGGATAAAGTTTTTATCAAAGATTTACTTGTGCGCGGCATTATTGGAATCCGTGATTGGGAACGCGAAAAGCCGCAAGATATTTTAATTAACGTGATTGTGTTTACAGATATTTCTCAAGCCGCAAAAACGGACGATATTAATCATTGTGTAGATTACAGCGCCTTGGCGAAAAAACTGCAGGCTCATGCTGAAACGAGCGCGCGACTCACTGTCGAAGCTTTAGCCAATGATTTGGCGGAAATTTGCTTGAAAGAAAATTTAGTGCAAAAAGCGATAGTGAAAGTTGAAAAGCCCGGGGCAGTCCGTTTTGCAAAATCGGTGGGCGTAGAAATTGAAAGAAAGCGTGATGATTCATCGTAGGGGCGACCCTTCTATAGAAGGCAAATTGACATGATGCATCCAGACGGGTCGCCCTTATGTAGTGTGTATTTGAATCTCGGCTCAAATATTGAGCCAGAAAAACACATTCCGCAAGCCGTAAAATTATTAAGAGAAGCCGCCAACGTTGAAGCGGTTTCGTCCGTTTGGGAGACAAAATCGGTAGGCTATGACGGCGCAAACTTCTTAAATGTTTGCGTTTTAATAAACACAAACTTACAACCTAACGAATTAAAAGAAAAAATTCTTCGCCCTATTGAAGATAAAATAGGGCGCGTAAGAAATGAAAATAGATACGCCCCACGCCCCATTGATATTGACATTATCTTATTTGACAAAACGCCCCACAACCTTGAAACATGGAATCATGCTTTTGTGATTGTTCCGCTGGCAGAGTTGATTCCAAACTTCATTCACCCTATAGAAAAGAAAACGCTCGGCGAAATTGCCGAGCAAAATCAGGTTTGGATAGTGAAACGGGCAGACGTGGTTATATCCTAAGCGGGTCGGCGCCTCTATCTAAGTGATTCAAAAATTCTTGCCGCGTCGCCACGCGGGTTCGGAACGTGCCTAACATGGTTGAAGTGGTCATACGCGCATCGTGCTTTTTCACGCCGCGCATCATGGCGCATAAATGTAATCCTTCTACCACCACCGCCACGCCTTGCGGTTTGAGCAAATCCATAATGAAATCGGCGATTTGGCGGGTCATTTGTTCTTGCACTTGCAAGCGGCGGGCAAACATATCTACAATGCGGGGGATTTTGGAAAGCCCAATCACCTGCCCGTTTGGAATATACGCCACATGCGCGCGCCCCATAAACGGCAGTAAGTGATGTTCGCACAAACTAAAAAATTCAATATCGCGCACGATGACCATATCGTCGTAAGTGACATTGAATATTGCTTTGTTCAAAAGTTTTTCCGTATCGGTTTTGTATCCGCTTAATAATTCGGGGTACATACGGGCTACGCGTTTTGGCGTGTTTACTAATCCTTCGCGGTTCGGGTCCTCGCCAAAGGCAAGCAACATAGAGCGAACCGCGTGTTCAATGGCGTTTGTGTCAATCTCTGGGTTTAGCGGCGTTTCAAAATCGTCATTTAATTCAGGGTTAGGCATGTTGGTCTCTCCAATCAGGTTGATTTTATCATCGGCAATTCAAAAGGACATCCTTGCGGATGTCCTTTTGAGGGTTGTTTATGGTGTGGGTGTTGGCGTGGGCGAAGGAGAATATGTGGGCGTTGGAGATAAAGTCTCTGTGGGCGGAGGAGAGGTTGGGGTTGCAGTGGGCAGGCTGAGGGGCGTCTCTGAAGCGGTGGGGGTAGAAGTTTGTGTAGAGTCGGGCGCCGTTTTGATAAAGGGAATTGAACCGTTAAAAGAGCGAATGACAATTCCATCAAACATGCCGTTTCCATTTGTAAAAACAATTTTGATGACGTTTTCGCCTTCTGGCAATAGGTCTGGGTAATCCCAACGTTGTTGGTAGCGTGTTCGATAAGCGGCGCGGGTGACGGTGTGGATTAATACGCCATTGACGTAAATATCCATTTTTCTAAAACTAGGTCCATCGGTGTAGATAACGCCAAAAGACTCGCCGACCAATGTAAAAGTAACGTACGAGCCATATTTGGGGTTACGCATATACGAGCCGTTATACGCCTCGCTATGTGTAATCTCTTCCCAACCTGTAGAATATATCAGGCTTGAGTCGGTATGGTCAATCACAAGGTCGTCAATGCTGGTGGGGGTAGCGGTTGGCTCAAGCGTGGCAGTGTGAGAGACCACAGGCGTTTTAGAAGGGGTGAAGGTGAAAGTAGGAGTAAAGGTGGCGGGCGTTAAGGTAACGGTAGGCGTTTTTGTAAACGTGGGCGTACGAGTAGGCGTAGCAGTCTTAACGCTCGTTGGTGTGGGCGTGCGAGAAGGAGTAGAAGTTGCTCCGCTGGTGATTGTGTTATTTTTTAGGGTTACGCCGTTTGGATAAGCAAGGTAAATGCCGCCAAAAATTTGATTATTCTCAATCAGCACATTTTGATTGCCGGAATTAATCGTAATGCCGCGGCGAATACCGCTCGGAACGATATTGCCCGAAATGACGGAGTCTTTCAATTTTCCGCCTGCCACTTCTGGCAGCCAAGAAGCGATTCCGTCATGACAGCCTTCAATATAATTATCCAACACATAATTATGATGGCGCTGCGCGCCCCAGCCAGAGTAAGACTCTTCGCCTAAAACAATGCCAATGGCTCGCCCGCCGTTTCTTAGGTAGGTATTTCCGCAAGAAATGACGTTATTCTTCACCGTTACATAAGGCGAGTTATCCACATAAATATTCACAGAAAAATTATCGCGCACTGTATTATTTTCAACCAACACATTCACGCCGCGCGTTACGGCAATGCCTTCGCCGCAATTTTCATAAACGGTATTCCCGCGAATGGTGACATTTTCCGCGCCAACCACTAGTTTAACCGCGCTCCCCCAACTGCCCGCTCCTGAACAACTTCCGTTCGAGCCGTTTTCTAAGACTGTATGATGAACCGAAGAATTTTCAAAGCGCACATGCTTTCCGCCAATTAATACGCCATGCTCAAAAGAATTACGCACATCAAAACCAGAGACGTTCACATAACTCCCAGAAATGTTAATGCCATTGTTTTTACTGCCTTGCACATTAATCACCGCATTGTTTCCAACGATAGTAATTGGCGCCGAAGCAGAGCCAGACTTGTTAACCAGCAACGTCTGATTGGTAAACGTTCCAGAAACCATTAAAGTATCGCCTGCGGTTAAAACCGAAACCGCTTTAGAAAATGTCTTAAACGGCGCAGTGGATGTACCTGGGTTCGAGTCGCTCCCAGAGGGGTTTACATAATAAATTTTTGGCGCATCAAGCGGCGAGGCGCTTTGCGATGCTGAGGCGCGATGATGATTCATAAGCAGCACGGCAAGGGCTGTGAATATACTTATGAATTGATATAGCGCTGTTTTCATGATGAACTTGCTTGCTCCTTTGTATGCCGATAAAAATTGAAATTTTGTTGCTTAATAGCGCCCAGTGTATATAGTAGCAGGCTAGTTTACCAAAAAGCCTCGCTCAACATGACCACAGTACCAATTTTCTCCCTGCAATTTTGTAAGGCAATCAGCCAAGGGAATTACACAAAACCACATTACGGCTATACGCATTTTCAATATTGATTTACAATAAGCTCATGCTGAATATGGCTAACGCGCGCTTCGCATTTTTAGATATTGAAACCACAGGACTCTCCCCTTGGTTTGGAGATAGGATTTGCCAAGTCGCTATTGTTTTGACGGAAGGCAAACGCATCAAACAAACGTTCGACCTGCTCATCAACCCTGAGCGTTCGCTTTCGCCTGCGGCAGTTCACGTCAACGGTTTAGACGAACAAACATTACAACACGCCCCGCGCTTTGCCTTTGTTTCAAATGAAATAGAAAACGCCTTACGCGACGCTGTGGTGGTTTGCCACAACGCTAAGTTTGACGTTCAATTCTTAGATAATGAGTATCGAAAATTAAACCGACACATTGAAATTCCAAACTTGATTGACACCCTATTAATTGCCCGCGAGTTTTACCAATTGCCCTCTTACAGTTTGAGCCAACTCGCCAAAGAATTTAGCGTAACAACTAACTTTCAAGGTTCGCAAGCCTTAGCCGACGCAATTACGGTAAAAAACTTATTCTTCGCCATGATGGATTCGCTCAAAACCATCAACAAATCTTTAGACGACTTTATCGGAATTTACAACTCCCCCGCCTGGCCCCCAGAAGGAATTTATTTACCCACCGAATTAAGCGAAGCCATTCATAGCGGCAAAAAATTATTCATCCAATATATAGATAAAGACGGCGAAACTTCAGAACGCTGGATTACGCCTAAAGAAGTAATTGGCTTAGCGGACTATATTTATCTACAGGCATACTGCCACACCCGCCAAGCGGATAGGACATTTCGATTGGATAGAATTTTGAATGTGGAGGTGGAAAAACGTTCCGAAGGTTTTTAATCTCAACCTGCGGGACGTTTTATTAAGCGCTTAAGATTTGCTTCAACGCATTTTTGAACACTTCATAAGGTTGCGCGCCAACGATAGCATACCTATCATTAATCACATAAGTGGGGACACCGCTCACGCCCATTTGATACGCCCATTGCGCCTGATTTGCCACTTCTTCAGTATACGCTCCGCTTTCAACTTTTTGTTGCATATCATTTGCGTCTAAACCAACTTCTTCCGCGGCAGAGCGAAGCGTTTGCCAACTGCTAGGGTCTAACCCCTCTCCATATACTTTATGAAAAACCACTTGATGAAATTCATTCGCTTTGCCGCGCTGGCGGGCGTATTCTGTGGCTTCGTGAGCCAGGCGGGTATTATAAAAACGCTTTGTGGAGACAAACGGCAAATTGTGCTGTTTGGCTAGTTGATGTAAATACTCTTCAGAGCCATGAGCGCGCGCCTTGAGGACATAGTCTGGCAAATCCATGCCTTCGGGCGGGGTATCGGGGCGCAGATAAAACGGCCGCCATTCAACCTCAATTTTGTATTCTGTTTTTAGTTTATTCACTACGCCTTGCCCCACATAACACCAAGGGCAGATGTAATCAGAAAAAACGGTTAATTTGAAATCCATTGGTTACCTATTATGTGAATAGATAACCAACGGGCGATAATTCTTACTACCTTACCAAGCAAGGTAATAAGGCGAGCAAGAATGCTCTTTACCAGCGGGTGTAATTGCATAAACCGGGTAAGAAGAATCGTCAATTTGAATTTTATCCAACTCATCTTTTATAGAAGCCAGCGCATTATCCGCGTTGAATTTTGCAAAGTGAAACGATTGCCATTCGTATTCTTCTGCGTTAAGTCCGCGCTGATAACGCATACAGGCTAAGGCGGCGGCGACTTTCTCATGCGTTGAATCAGGCAGACCCGAAGAGCGAAGCGCATTCACAAGCGGAGGAATGGCATCGTCAGAGAGTTGGGTGAAATATTGAGAGTCTAAATCTACGGCATCGGGTTGAGTCAATTCACGCTTGATATTTTGATTTACGATGAACGCATCTACATTTAATATCGGCAGGCTGGCGGCAAACCCAAACGAAGCCATCAGCATCGTAATTGCAAATAAACGTTCTTTACGCAACATTTCAAGCGCAATGGTTGCAACGAGAAGTAAGCCAAGCCAAATCAGAAACACATGGGTGTATGCGCGCAAGCGAGAAAACCCGTAAGCGGCTTCGTACAAATTGAGGCGTTGAAAAGCGGAGAATAACATGACGAGTAAAAGCAAAACCAAAACGACGCCCAAACTTGAATAAATTTTTCTTTGCGTTTCCGTTTCGCGTTTGGTAATTGAACTTAATGTCAGCAACATTAGCAAGGCAAAAAACGCAACGGTCACTAATTCGCCAAACCCTCTGCGGGCATATTCGGCGTAGGTATAGCCTTCAACATTGATATTCGTTTCGCCGCCGAAGAAATATTGAAATTGAATCACAACGAAGATAGCAAAAAGCGTAACGACGCTTCCTAAAATAATTGCAGATTCGATAAAACCAAGAAATTGCGGAATGGCAGGTTTATCTTCACCGATTAATTTTTCGTCTTTTGATTCGGTGGAAGCATGTAAAATAATTCCTGCCAGCGCATAACCAATGACAAGGATATAAATTAATCGAAAGATGTATTCGGGCAAATCTTCAAGGTTGAAGAGTTTAATAAAATCATCCAAGCGCTGACCAAAGACCACATCTGCAGAGGCGAGTAAAGAAGCAAAGACGGCGACAATCGGCAACGCAATGACCATGCCGCGCAAAATGGGCATGAAATTATATTTTGAAGGTTGCACGCCTAATTCGGCTTGCGCTTTGCGAACTTCGTTTGAAAATAAAATAGGGCGGGCAATGAGACTGCCAGCAAGCGCGAAAAGTTTTGCCACGCCGTCTGCAATCGTATATTGCATCCAACGCCCGCCGAGATAGGTGACAGTGAGAATGGTTAAGGTTACCAGCGTAAATGTGTGAGCCAAAAATGTCGTCATTGGTTCGGCGCGGAGAAACGTCGCCGCCGCGAAAAAGATGAAAAGCGGAAGCAAAATCAAAGAAGAACGATGCGGGCGAAGCCCATCGCTCATCAAAATATAAAAGGCGGAGATTAAACAGGCAGTCCAAAAAATTGCGAAGTTAATGCCGAGCGCTTGCTCCCAAAAGAGAAAATCAAACAACCAGCCGAGGACAAGCGCGATGAGCCAAAGTTTGTTAGGATTTGTTTTCATAAGGTTCCTTTTCACTACTAAGTGATTGCTTTTTGCAAGAATAACTGAGGGCGGCTTGCGAAGTCTATCAAAAGGTATCAAAAAATTCCAAGAGGTTTTAACTTAAAACCAAACGTGAGGAATTTTCATAAAGCGCTGACAGCAGACGGCGGTTTGCAGGTTTTTTATAAATTACAAATTTGTGAGAATCTTAAAAATCTATTGACACGCCCAATATTTTCGGGCATACTTTCGCCATCATTCGGGGGAGCAACATTATTCAACCGCCATCCTTATGAAAGGAGGAGGTGATGTCTAACATGGATAGTAGCATTAAACCCAGCGCTGTGGCATCCCTCCTCAAGTAAGTTCAAGGAAGCCACAGCGCCCCACGAATGTCATCCGCGAGGATGGCATTCTGGTTTTTAATGCAAAACGCCCAACAGGTTTGAAATCAGAATTATTTTGAGTTATGCAACCTGCGGGGCGGTGATTTTAATAAACGCCAATATCTGGATTTATTTTGTTGGCAAATTCATCAATCCCACCCCTAACGTTGAAAACATTGTCATACCCCTGACTTTCCAGCCACATCGTTACTTGTCCGCTTCTATTGCCATGATGGCAAATTACATACACGGGATGTTCTTTCTTTTGAACGGATTCTGGCAAGGCGCTTGGTCCTTCGTTTGCTAAACGGCTCATTGGCGCAACCGCCAGCCTGTTATCTGTTATTTTGGCTTGGTCTAACTCCCACGCCTCGCGCACATCCAGCAAAACAAATTTTTCTTCCGATTTTAATTTCTCAGCAAGTTCATTGACTGTGATTTCATTCATAAAACCTCTTTGCGACGATAAAGCACAGTCTATCGTCTATTGTCCATTGCAGGAATATAAAACTTTTCCACATATTCTTTGACCATGCGGCGGGTAGAAAATTGTGGAATCACCGTTTGCATGGCGTTTTTCATGCGCTCTACCCACTCGACGGAGATTTCTTTTGAGTTGCGGCGGTAATACATGGGAATAATTTCATGCTCCAGCGTATGATACAAATCTTCAGCGTCCGCCGCATCTTGTGCGTCTGTCGATTCGTATTCTTTCTCTTCGCCAATAGCCCAGCCATTGCGCCCGTTATAGGCTTCGCGCCACCAACCGTCCATAATAGAAAAATTCAGCACGCCATTAATCGCCGCTTTCATGCCTGAAGTGCCGCTGGCTTCGTAGGGGCGGCGCGGGGTGTTGAGCCATACATCTACGCCTTGCACAAGGTAGCGCGCTAGATTCATGTCATAATCTTCAACAAAAACGATTCTTCCGCCGGTTTCGGCTTTTTTGACGGTTTGATAGACTTTTTGAATTAAGTGTTTGCCTGGGTCGTCGGCTGGGTGGGCTTTGCCGGCGAAAATAATTTGCACGGGCATGTTTGGGCGGTTGATAATTTCGAGCAATCTTTCTACGTGAGATAAAACTAAACTGGCGCGTTTATAGGTGGCAAAGCGGCGCGCAAACCCAATGGTGAGGGCGTAGGGATTAATCAGCACGCCTGACGAAACCACTTGCACTGGGTGAAAGCCGCCGTGCGTCCATCGGTCGCGCACTCTTTCTTTGAGGTAAAAGGCGAGTTTGCGTTTGAGGTGCAAGTGCGTAGCCCACAATTCAGCGTCGGGAATGGAATTGATTTTTTGCATTAAGGCATGGTCGTCTAAGTTTTCGTACCAGTCTGCGCCGAGATAGGTTTCGAGCAAGAGGTTCATGCGGCGGGCGAGCCAATTGCGAGTGTGAACGCCGTTGGTGACGTAGTCAATCGGCACGTCTTTTACGTTTTTATCATTCCATAAAAATTTCCACATGTTGCGCGAAACTTCGCCATGCAATTCCGAAACGCCGTTTCGCCCATTGGATAGTTTTAGCGCGAGGATGGGCATAGAGTATGTTTCGCTATGCGGTTGTTGGTGTTTGGCAATTTCTACAAATTGTTCGCGCGTTAACCCCAATTCGCCCCAATAAGACGATAAGTATTTATCAATAAGCCATAGGGGGAATTCGTCATTGCCGGCAGGCACAGGCGTGTGCGTGGTGAAGATATTTTGAGCGCGCGTCTGTTCGGCGGCTTGCGCAAAGGGGAAGCCTGAAGCCACAAGTTCACGAATCCGCTCTAACGTTAGGAAAGAAGCGTGTCCTTCGTTCATGTGCCAGACGGCGGGGTTGTATCCTAACGTTCTTAGCGCGCGTAATCCGCCAATGCCTAATAAAATTTCTTGCATAATGCGGCGGTCTAAATCAGACCAATACAAACGCGCGGTGAGTAAACGGTCGTATTCGTTATTATTGGGGACGTTTGAATCGAGCAGGTACAGCGGAATGCGCCCAACGCGCACTTCCCAAATTTGAGCGTGGAGGGTTCTATCTGGAAATTTAAATTCGATGAGGACTGGCTGATTATTTTTTGTGACGAGCGAAACGGGCAAGTGTTCAAAATTTAATGGGTTGTTTAACGCTTCTTGCCAACCGTGTTCGCTGATGCGCTGGGAGAAATATCCTTGCGCGTACATAAAGCCTACGCCAATTAACGGCAAGCCTAAATCAGACGCTTCTTTGAGATGGTCGCCTGCCAGCACGCCCAAACCGCCTGAATAGATGGGAAGGGTTTCGTGCAACCCAAATTCCATTGAAAAGTAAGCGATGGGGTTTTTTAATTCGGGGTGCGTTTTTTGCGCCCATGTTTTTTGTTTGAAGTATGAGTCGAACGTTTGAAATAAAGCGCCGTATAACGCCAAGTAGTCTTTATCGTTAGCGGCTTGATTCAATTTTTCTTTATTTATTTCTTTGAGGAGGCGAATTGGGTTATGCCCTAGCCTTTCCCATAGGTCATAATCCAAACGTCCAAACAGGCGCGCGGCTTCGGGGTGCCATGTCCACCATAGGTTTGTGGCGAGTTCGCTTAAGCGGGCAATAGGCTTGGGTAAGTCAAAAGTTTGAGAGGGGGAGGTTAAAAATTCCATAGCGGGGAATGATACCGTAAAAATTTGAGATGGGCTACGCCGGCGCTGATATAGAAAGAGATTAAGCCCCACAAAGTCAACCCCATCTCAATTGGGCTTGCGTTATACAGTTGCAGTTTATATATTGGAATTTACCCTATAAAATCACCCAGCGTAATCACATCTATCAATTCTTCAAGTTTGGATAAGCGCTTGTCGTTTGTCAAAAATGCTTTTGCGCCGAAACTCAGACTTGCGCCTACTTGCAAAGCATCTGGCGCTGAGATTTTATACTTTGCTCGTAACTGAGCCGCAATTCTGGCGACACTTCTATCAACATCTACAATAGATAAATTTGGGAAATGTACTAATACTGCTTCATATTCTCGTGCAATAGACTCGCGCCCTAATTGCCACGGGCGAACAGTAATTTCCATCAAAGTAATTGTAGAAGTCACACCTTGCCATTTTCCTTTTTCAATTCCGCTGA
The DNA here is from genome assembly GCA_034434495.1 of Anaerolineales bacterium. Taxonomy (GTDB): domain Bacteria; phylum Chloroflexota; class Anaerolineae; order Anaerolineales; family Villigracilaceae; genus Villigracilis. Next base: position 48,974 of record DAOTZE010000013.1, on the reverse strand, counting down.
TAGCGACTTGAGCAAGTTCTTTATATTTTTTATGTTCTTCAAGGAAATAAATAAAGATTGGCGTATCTAGTCCAATCACTTTTGCTTTGGCTAATCGTTTGCCGAATTCGTCCATGAGCCGCGTTCCTCATTGAGATATTTTTGCGTATCAATGTTTTTCCAAATTTCGCTATGAAGACCTTGCAGATAGTTTGTATAACTTTGCGGCTGTGGAATCAAAACAATCACACCGTCTTGAACGTCTACAATTAAACGGTCTCCCTTTTTGATGTTCAATTTCTTGCGCGCGATTTGTGGAACGGCAATTTGATATTTGGCGCTGACTTTGACTGAAGTTGTGGTCATAAACTCTCCTTGCTAAGCAAAATCCTTAATTTGCTTAGCATTTTACCATAAACCCGATTTTGGAAGGAGTTAAGCCATCGCACAACAAACGCCCTCTCCATTTGGATGTGCGCCACGAAGCGGTAGAAGGTTGGGGATTTATTATTAAAATTGATTTTAGTAATAAATTTATATTATCAAACTCTATTATTTTCTTTTCTTATAACTTGATAATATTTTACATTCTCATGGTCCCTGCATTTATTATACATAGTGGAAGTATTCCAAAACCATAATTTTCATACGTTCATTACTTCAATATCCTTTTTATTCCCTTATCGCTTATATATCTCTTAAGATTTTTCAAGGAAATGACACCCTCAAATACCGATACGCAGAACATACTTACGGCAAATACTATTATAGTATAGCAACGAAGAGTTTAATTTTCACCATATTACCTTTCTTCGTCAGCTATAACAAAAAGAATTGGGATAACACATCCCCCTTTTGCGTCATCCCAATTTCCAATCTCCCATTCCTATTCCCTATTCTCCCTGCCCTATTCCCTATTCTCCCTCCCCTATTCCCTATTCTCCCTGCCCTATTCCCTATTCTCCCTCCCCTATTCCCTATTCACTATTCCCTTACTCTTACAACTTCGCAAACCTAGATACAACCTTCGCCAACCCTGCTGGGCGGTCCATCTTATTTCCTTGATGAATTCCAATCGGCGTGCCTTCTTTGGCGTATTCCAAATTCACAAACGCTTGACCCGTTTGGAAGCGTTCTTTATCCAACGCGCTGGAGGTGACGAACCCAATCCGCTCGCCATTGGCGTTCACAACCGCATCGCCATTGTGCGCCATGGGGTTGCGTTGCTCGTCAAAGCGAAAACGAACCACAACGCCTTTACGCGCTTTTTCTCTTGCGACAAAAGCGTCGCGCCCAATGAACCACGGCTTATAGGTTTTGACATAAGAACCAAACCCGCCTTCCGCAACGCCTAAATCGCGCTCGCCAAATTTACCAGAGCCAACGCCCATTTCATGCCCATACAACGGCAACCCCGCCTCAGTGCGTAATGAGTCTCTTGCGCCCAAACCTATCGGCTTCACGCCAAACGGCTCGCCCGCTTTCAAAATTTTATTCCACAAATCAACCGATTGTTCAGGGTGCACAAACAATTCAAACGCCATTTTCTCGCCTGTGTACCCTGTGCGTGAGACGATTAAATCAAAACCGCCCAGCCTTGCATCGCATAATTCTGTGCGCTTTAACTTCATAATGTTTGCGCGCGCGTTATCGTCTGCGCCTAACGCCAACAAAACATCTCGGCTCTTTGGTCCTTGCAAAGCAATATCCACACGCATATCGTTGCCCGCTTTCGGGTCGCGCAAATTGCGGATGATAGCCTCATACCCATACGCGCGCGCAAACGGTCTGGCATGGTCCACTTTCACCGTTCCATCCCGCACCGCTTCAAACCATGCGCGCGCTTTATCGTCGTTGGAGGCGTTCACAACGACCAAGTAATTATCAAAGCCGCGGCGATACACCAATGTATCGTCAATCACATCGGCGTCGGGCGTTAAGAAATGCGTATATAAACTTTCGCCGGGTTGTAAAGCGCCGCAGTCGTTCGCGCAAACCGCATCAAGAAAAGAAGCGGCGTCTGCCCCGCGCACATCATACACGCCCATGTGACTCACATCAAACAAACCCGCCGCATTGCGCGTCGCCAAATGTTCTTCAAAAATAGACGTATAAACTACGGGCATTTCCCAGCCTGCAAACGGCACCATCCTTCCGCCTAAATCTTTATGCGTTTGATTCAGCGCCGTTTTCTTCAAAGATTCATCCGCCGATTCGCTCCACTTAAATTCAGGCAACGCTTCTTTCTTGACCTGCGAGTCGATTCCAACATACCAAACTTTTTCTACGCCTGAAGGTTTTTCTATTTTTTGTTTGAGCGCTTTCTTAACGTCGCCGACCACAAACGCGCCGGGCATTCTCTTGGCAGAAAAATCTTTTTCGCCGTTCAAATTAAACGAAACATATCCGTCCGATAAATCTCGCAGCCAAGTTCCAACTACGCCCGCGTTTTTTATTGGAACTTGAATCTGATAGGTTGTATCGTCCACTTTTGCCAACACGCCTTTTACAACGCCTTTGGGGGTGGCAATGGCAGTCTCTTGGGCTTTGCCTTTTTTCAACGCCGATATATCTGCCGAGACTGCATAATCTAACATCTGACGAACGCGTCTGCCAGATAATTCAAACACGCCGCTGGTAGATTTATCGTCTATAAAAAAGTAATGGGGATAACCGCTTTTCTTATACTTAAAGTCAATGCCTGCCGTTTCACACAATTTGCGGATTTTCAAACGCGCTTCGTTCAAAATATTGAAATCAACTTTTGCGCGGCGTTGCCGCCCTTTGCGAACGGTATCCACAGAGTGAGGCGCGCATGCCGATAAAACGTCCGCCATGATGTTGACGAGTTCGCGCGTTTTCTTTTCGTCAAAGCCGCGTTGCGTAATCCATGGCGTTCCCAAACGAATGCCGCTTGGGTCCATTGCGTTTTTATCGCCAGGAATCGTATTGCGATTGACCACCACGCCAATCAAATCTAAAATTCGCGAGGCTTGGTCGCCGCTTAGGGTTGTGCCGTCTTCGCCAACGACGCTGGTGCAATCCACATTCACTAAATGCGTATTTGTGCCGCCAAAGGGAATACGAAAACCGCGTTTTTGAAATTGGTCGGCCATGGCTTTGGCGTTTTTCAAGGTTTGTTCTTGCAATTTCTTAAATTGTTTTGTTTGAGTCAGTTTGAAAGTCAGCGCTAATGCGGCAAAAACGTTCACATGAGGTCCGCCTTGCTCGCCGGGGAAAACCGCTTTATCAATTTTCTTGGCAACGCTTTCGTCCGTTGTCATTAACACTGCCCCACGCGGTCCATCAATGCTTTTATGGGTGGTGGACATAACCACATGAGCAAACCCAATGGGCGAAGGCACAACGCCCGCCGCAACCAAACCGCCAATGTGCGAAATATCGGCTAAGAAATACGCGCCCACTTCATCGGCAATTTCTCTAAACTTTTTCCAATCGGGCATCCACGAATACGATGAATACCCAGCGATTAATAACTTGGGCTTATGCTCATTGGCTAATTTACGAATGGCTTCATAGTTTAATTTTTCGTTTTCATCAATGGTGTAATGCACGGCTTTGAACCATTTGCCGCTTCGGTTAACCGACGAGCCATGAGATAAATGCCCGCCATGTAATAAATTCAACCCCATTACCGTATCGCCAAGATTTAATAAAGCGTGATACACGGCATTATTCGCAGGTCCGCCAGATAAGGCTTGCACATTGACGTAAATTTGGTCAGCCGTGATTCCATTGGCGGCGAAAGTCTGAGCCGCCCGTCGGCGCGCCAACGCTTCGACAACATCGGCATATTCTACGCCTTTGTAATAACGCGGGTCGCTGTTGCGGCGATAATGCGCCAAACGCGCGGGGTAATCTAAAATGTCGGCGTCATCCATCCATCTTGTTTCTTCGTCTGGGTAGCCTTCGGCGTAAATATTTTGAAACGCAGAGGATAACGCCTCGCGCACCGCCATCGGCGCAGTCGACTCGCTGGCAATTAAAATCAACTTGCGGGCTTGGCGTTCTTGTTCCAATTGGGTTAAGCGATAAACGTCTTTATCTAGTTTTTCTAGCGAACCGCGAAATAAAAAGTCGGGCATGGGAAAAATCTCCTAAAAGTAGTATGTGATGCGCGGGCGCTATCCCGAAGCAACCTCCTATTTAATTTGAAGGCGGCTTTGCCGCAACATTGAGAACGCGGCTCGCAACGACAATTGCATCCATTGTAAAAAGCGCTTCTCGAAGCGAAACAGGCATCCACGAAGGAAAGAAGCGGTTAAGTCAAATTGTAGGATGTTCAAGCCAAAGGGTCAAGTCAAAAAGGGAGGCGACGATTGGGGCTTGAATTTCGCCCTGAAAGCATGTACACTGATTTTATGCCGACAAAAACAGGTCAATTGAAAGAACTGCAAGGCAAACATCAATCGCTATTGCGCTTGGTGGAATTAAGCGTGGCGCTGAACTCGAACTTGGAATTGAACGCTTTGCTGCAAACCATTACCGCCACCGCCACCGAATTATTAAATTGCGAAGCCGCTTCCATTTTATTGTACGATGAAAAAAAACCGCGTTTGTTCTTCGCCGCCGCCACAGGCTCAGACCCTGAAAAGTTATCCGAAATCCCCGTGCCGATTGATAACAGTTTGGCGGGGACGATTTTTCGCACCAATCAGCCGATTATGATTAATAACACCGCCGAGCAAGACCCGCGTCATTATTCCTTAGTCGCCGATAATATAAAATTCAAAGTGGAAGATTTAATCGGCGTGCCAATGAATATCAAAAACAAAACCATCGGCGTGTTAGAGGCGGTGAACAAAAAGAACGGCAACTTTGACGAAGCCGATGTAGAAACGTTATCGGTCATTGCATCTCATGCGGCAATTGCCATTGAAAATGCGCGTTTGCTCAAAGCCACACAACAAGCCCTGAAAAAAGTAAAAGAAACCAACGAAATCAAAAGTAATTTTTTGGCGTTGGCTTCGCACGAGTTGCGCACGCCGCTTGGAATTATTATGGGCTACGGCGGCTTTTTGCAAGAAACCGCAAAAGGAGAATCGTCGGAGCATATTCAGCAAGTGTTAAACGCGGCGGAGCAAATGCGCTCGCTGCTTGACCAAATGAGCAATTTAACGTTGTTACAAACGGATGAAATGGCGCTGAGTCCGATTCGCGTTTCTATTCAGGATATTTTGAATTTTGCCATTGATGAGATTAAATACTCCGCTTCGCGCCGCGACCTTAGCCTGACCTACGCTTTTCAAGATGCGCCCATCTTTATTTATGTTGACCAAGAGAAAACAATTCTGGCGTTTGCAAACATTCTTAAGAACGCCGTTCGTTTTTCAAATCACGGCGGCGAAATTACAATCGGCGCGGTGCAACAAAACAATGAAGTGATTGCATGGGTGAACGATAAAGGGAAAGGCATTCCTGTTGATAAGCTTGAAAAAATCTTTGAAGAGTTTTATCAAATTGAGCCGCCCAATACAAGAAGTTATGGCGGGCTAGGCATTGGGCTTTCGATTGCTAAAGGGTTAATCGAAGCGCAAGGCGGAAAGATATGGGCGGAGTCGGAAGGTGTGGGAAAGGGCGCAACGATTAAGGTCGTGTTTCCGATACAAAAATAATTGTTATTAACATAAAACAGATGAGCCAAAAACTCATCTGTTTTATGTTATTTTGTTTTATGGGCGTGGGTTTGGTAACCCAGGTCCGCCGCCGCTTGGGCGGTTGCCTAGCGATGTTTCAAATTGACTAAGATTGTTTTTTGCTTGTGGAATTTGCCCGCGCGCCATTTGGGTTGTAATTTCGCTAAATTTGCTTGTGAATTGTGATAGGTCAGGTCCGAGGGCATCGGCGCCGCCAAAGTTTTGAAAACCCGCTTGGGCGTTTGCGCCTAATTGCGCCAGATTCATCAATTCGTCTTTCGAAAGTTTGTTATCTCCCATTGCGGCTTTAGCGGCATCTATAAAACTAAAGGCGCTTTGCAAAGCGGAAATTTTATCGGTTGGAACGTTATTGGGTTGGATATTCATCACAGCATTGGCGCGATTTTGTTGTTCGGCTTGTAATACTGCTATCATATCTTGCGCCTGCGTTTGTAATTCTTGGGCATTGGCTTGCGCTTGTTGCGCCGCAGATTCGAGCTGAGCGATGGCTTCTTGTGTGGCTTGTGCGCCTTGTTGTAAAGTAGAATTAATTTGTTGTAAAGAAGAATCTATAGAACTAAGCGTATCATTAATTTGAGCAAGCTCGGCTTCAATGGCGTTAAGTTCCGCTATCATATCAGTCGCAAGGTCTGAATATAGTGCATAATATTCAGCAAGCAACTCTTCGGCATATTCCACATAGTAATCAGCATAGTAATAATAGTCATAGACATAAGCCACCTCTTCCGTCGTAACTACATCGTCGCTGGTGGTTGAATACACAGTAGAAGTTGTAGTTTCTGTGGCGGCAATGGCTTCCGCTACGGCTTCATCAATTAATGCGGCAAGTTCTTCTTCTGTTAAGGTCACATATTCTACAGTAGGTCCAGGCGTAGGCGTGGCAGGCGCAGGCATAGCAGTTAACACAGAAGCGTTCACTGTGGCTTGGGCTAAGGCGCTAGATTGTTGTGTTCCAGCCACTGCGGTGTTAATGGCATCTTGTGAATCTGCCTGTGATGTAGGGGCGCTATTCGTACAGGCTAGCGAAATAGCAACAACAAAAATAACGCTAAGAACAGTTTGATTTTTTTTATTCATGTTTTCTCCTTTATTTATATTTTTTCAATCAAAACCTTTACTCCTGCGTGCGGGCGCAAGGTAACGCTTGGTTTTGGAATTGACATGTTTTTATTCATGGGGGTCGCTTTCCATTTGCGAGCAATCATGGCAAGGACGGCAACCGCTTCTGTCATTGCAAAATGTTCGCCAATGCAAACCCGATTTCCGCCGCCAAAAGGAAAGTAGGCATAACGCGGTAGGTTGTGTTTTGGGTTTAGCAACCAACGTTCAGGTCGGAATTGAAGCGGAGCGTCATAAAAACGCGCATCATGGTGCATCACCCATTGGCTCATCATCACCACATCATTTGCTTTTATTTCTTGTTTGCCTAACATACAATTTTTAATGGCTTGCCTACCCATTGCCCACGCAGGCGGGCGCATTCGTAATGTTTCTTTCACAACGCTATTTGTATATGTTAATTTCTGAATATCCTCAGAAGTTGGGAAACGATTTCCTAAAACTTCGTTAACTTCATTTTGTAATCTTGTTTGCGCGTGCGGGTGATGCGCAAGCATATCCCAACACCATGCTAGCAAAAGCGCTGTTGTTTCATGCCCTGCCAATAAAAAAGTTAGGGCGTGCGCATGAATTTGCGCCTCAGTAAATTGGTTTTTATTGTTTTCTTTGAGGATATGAATTAACGAGCGTTTTACATTTTCGGTTTGCGTTGGGTTATCCACCAACGCTTCTGTTACTCGAAACAAATCCGCTTTCGCTTTGCGAAAGTTTGGAAATAAATATCGCATCTCATCCGAAAGCGGAATGTGCGCCAGAGGGAATGTCCGTATTAAAGTCTTCATGGCATCGCCGACTCGTTCGACTGAATCTTGTGGAGCATTGCCAAAGAAAGACCATAAAGCAATGTTTAATGTTAGACGCATCATCTCTTCCGCCATATCTACTACGCTGCCATGCTCCCACTTCGCCATATGACAAAATGTATTTTCATTCATCAACGGCAAATATTCTTCCATTTTATGGCGCTGGAATGCAGGTTGTAATGCACGGCGTTGCGCAAGGTGTTCTACACCTTCGCTGGTTAATAAACCTTCGCCCAAAATAATTCGGGCTCGTTGCAAAGCAGGACCCTTAACAAAATTACTTTGTTGTTTTACCAGCGCCTCTTCAATAAAATCAGGGTGGTTTACAAAATAGAAATTTCGCCTTGGCATTTGAATATGGGTAATATCGCCGTATGTTTTTGCAAAGGTTGTTAAAGTTTCTAATGGATTTTTCGTCATTCCCCAAATAAAGTTAAACGGAGAAACTTGAGTTTGCGTTGATTTGAATATGAAATTTGTTTCCATAAAATATCCTTTCATTGACTAATATAAGGATACATTTTGAAAACAAATTTGAATGCCCCCATTCGTAGGCGGTTGTCCCCCTACATTCGTGGGCGTTAAATATCTTCTACTTTTACCAAACCATAACGAACCGCCATTAATGCGGCTTGCGTTCTATCGTTCACCCCTAACTTCATTAACACGTCGCTTACGTACCCTTTTACGGTAACTTCAGTTAACAAAAGTTGCGAGGCAATCTCCTTGTTGCTTAAGCCTTTTGCAATCAAAGCCAAAACATTTTTTTCACGTTCTGTTAAATGCTCAAAAGGGTCCTCAGGCATAGGAGCTCGCGCCATTAATTTTTTGGCAATTTCTGGGTGCAATTGCGGTTTCCCTTTTGAAGCGCCTCGAACAGCATGCGCCAACTCGTCTCCGCTCATTTCTTTTAATAGAAAACCATTGGCGCCTGCGCGCAATGCAGGAAAAATATGAGCGTCATCAGTAAATGAAGTTAATATCAAAACAGGCAAAGCGGCAAACTTTTCACGTATTTTTTTTAATGTCTCTACGCCATCCATCTCTGGCATTTGCAAATCTAACATCACAACGTCAGGTTTATATTTTTGAATTAAACCCAAAACTTGAGTTCCATTTTCCGCCTCAGCAATCGCTTGCATATCTTTTTCAGCATCTATTGTCATACGCAAACCACGTCGCACTATTGGATGGTCATCCACAATTAAGACTTTAATCATATCTGCCTCGGTATAGGGATAGAGAATTGAACGACCGTACCTGTACCCTGTTGCGATTCAATTATAAATTCGCCGCCTAATTTCAAGATGCGTTCACGCATACCTTGTAAGCCATAATGTCCATGCAAAATATTTTTCACGTCAAACCCCTTTCCTTCGTCTGAAATCATAAATTGCAAATGATTTGCTTTTTTCATTTCTATTGTCGCCGCCCTACTTTGACTATGCTTAACAACATTTTGTAGCGCCTCCCGAATTACCCATACTACTTCATCGGCAATGTATTTCGGAATCGCAACTCCCTGCATTAGATTTAAATTGACGTTTAGAAGAGAGCCTCCTTCTGGTCCGCTTCTTTGAGAAAACGCTTCGCACATGTTTCGAATTGATTCTGTTACGTCTATATTTTCTTCCGCCGAGGCGTTTCGCAATTGATTCAATAATAATCGCATTTCTTTCAAAGCCTCTTGCGCTTGTGTTTCTAGCGTTTGTAAATCGGCTTTGATTACGTTTGTCGCTTTAGATGTTAAGCCACGAGCCATCAAATGAATCCCAAACAAACTTTGGCTAACAGAATCGTGCAAATCTCGGGCAATTTTTTGGCGTTCTTCATACGCCGCCAGCGATTTTTGGTCTGCTATAGATTTTTCGGTTTGTTCTTTTACTCTTTCTTCCAATGTTTGATTAAGTTGATACAAAGACTCATACGCATTAGAATAGGCTAAAGCGAACGCGGCTTGCCCAACTAGAATTTGTAAATATTTTTTTTCGTCGGCATCATAATCTGGCGCGGCAGAGCGTGCGCCCAGCCAATAGCCGCCAAAAGATACATTCCCCGCTACTAAACGCGAACTCCATGCGGGAGTCAGGTTTGCTGGCGGCACATCAGGTTCGGGAAATAGTTTTACAGAACCCCATTCTGCCCCAATTTTTTTAGGTAGGGTTTCATTTAGTAAGTTCGTAATTTCTTCTCGACGATTAGCGCGAGTCAGCAAAGTTTGTATTTCTTCAATGGCGGTTTGAAACTTAAGGCGATCTGGATAAAGCAATTTATCAAGCCATGTTTGGGTCAACTTGCGAGTAGGTTCAAATAGAATTGCTGAAATGAGCAAACTAATAATAGGAATTAAGGGGCGTGAATTCAACGAATCGGCAAAAAGGGAGGCGATGCTTGTAGTCAGCGCCAAGTATAAGGTCAGTAACAGAAGCGACGCCGTACCGTAAACAAAGGCGCGGCGCACAACCCGGTCTATATCAAATAAATCATGTTTGAGAATGGCGTAAGTAATTCCGATAGGCATGAAAAGTTGAAAAGTAAGCAACCAGTTGTATGGAATGATGTTTTGCTGAAATATGAGGGTAAACGGGCGTAACCAAAGCGGGGTTTGAGCAAATAAAACGCTAAACAGTACAATTCTGGCTCGTTGGGCATCTTTAGAGTTTTCGTTTTGCGTAGCTTTTATTAAGTTAAAGATAAAAAATATAAATGCAGCGGTAAGCCATAAAAATAATAAGCCTACAAGAATTGAACGTTGAATTGCAGAGTAACTGTTAAGAAAAACGCCTACTAGCGCAAACGAGAAAATATATGCGCCTAAGATAAATTTATCTGAGAGGGTGTTTCGGCGAGGAAAATAGGCTGTTAAGTGAATGGCAAGCGGGAATATTAGCGCGCCATTCATGAGGCGTGAAAGAATTTCAGGGCTGAGAAATTTATATAAGGGAATATTTGGTCGAACTTCAGGTAGATTTGCGGCTTCAAAGGGGATAAGTAAAAAAAACGCAAATGTGATTGAAAAACAAGCGATAATGGTGTGGCTAATTTGTGGGCGTAAAATTGTCGGTAATATACCTAACAATAACGTGAGGGTTGAAACAAAGAGAGAGTATGCGCTAACTAATTCTAATAGAGATTTTTTGGTTGAGTTAATGACCCAACTTAATAATATGAGTTGTAAAACAAAGGTAAGTATGATTGGGGCATATAAAGAAAGCCGTCTTTTCATTTAATTTTTATTATACAACTCAAATACTTGTCGGTTTTGATTTTTTATTTGCGGCTGTTTCTTAAGTTTTTTTATTGACATTCCTTTACCCCTCAGGTAGAATACCGTTCGCCGTTTGGAACTTGGGCCTGTAGCGCAGTTGGGAGCGCGTCTCAATCGCACTGAGAAGGTCAGGGGTTCGAATCCCCTCAGGTCCACCAGTTCAGTAATGAGTAAACAGTAATCAGTTTGTGCAGTGACTGGTAACTGTTTACTTTATAACTGAGAACTGGCACAAAAGGGGCCCATAGCGCAGTTGGGAGCGCGTCTCAATGGCATTGAGAAGGTCGAGGGTTCGAATCCCTCTGGGTCCACAAAATACAGGGTCATGTTACAGACGTGACCTGCAAAAGTCATAGCAGGAGTAGTAAGTCATCTCGTCAGCGAGAAGGGAAATTAAGGTGGAAGCCCTTCAATGGCATCAACGAGAAGCCATGATAAGACCGAACTCGCCTGTTTCTCATCAGAGAGACTTGAATGGCGAACATGCAGTAGTCATTCACGGGTCAGCCCGTTATAGCAAAAGAGCGGTCTAAATAGTCGTAAAGACTAAAAAGACAATTCGGGTGGTACCGCGGAGCGCGATGCGTCCTTCGTCCCTGAGGTGGATGAAGGATTTTTTATTTTAAGTCTTGAAAGGAGGCTCGTATGAAATTAAATCACGTCTTTTGGAAACAAGGACCCTTGCTTATGAGTCTTCCGCTTCAATATTGTATTTAACGAAGGTAAATTAAGTCGCCTGAAACTTTGAATATAAAATCTGAAATCTAAATGAGGTAAGAATGGTTACGAAGAAAAAGAAAACAAGCGTAAAGAAAAAAACTGCGCCAAAAACAAAAAAGACTTTGAAAACGACTAAGAAAGCTATCGCTAAAAAGCCTGCCGCAAAGGCAAAAACCTCTGCGCCTGCAAAAAAAGCGGCTGTGAACAAGGGCGCGGCGAAAGCGCGCGCCACGATGGAAGCCAAAGATAAATCTTTTAATCCGCAAGCCTTTGAGCCGAAGTGGCAAGCCCAATGGGAGGCGGATAAGTTGTATCGCGCTGTGATTGATGAAAGCCGCCCAAAACACTATGCTTTAACGATGTTGCCTTACCCCAGCGGCGATTTGCATATTGGTCACTGGTACGCGATGACTCCTTCGGACGCGCGGGCAAGATTTAAGCGAATGCAGGGGTATAACGTGATGTTCCCAATGGGATTTGATGCGTTTGGCTTACCAGCCGAAGGCGCGGCGATTAAGCACAACATTCACCCTAAAACATGGACGTATCAGAACATTGAACGTATGGAAAAACAATTGCGCTCTATGGGCGCGATGTTTGATTGGGAACGCGAGGCAATCTCTTGCGACCCGAAATACTATAAATGGACGCAATGGTTTTTCATTCAATTGTATAAACATGGGTTGGCATACCGCAAAAAAGCGGCGGTAGATTGGTGCCCCAAAGACAATACCACATTGGCGCGCGAGCAAGTGAAAGGCGAAGATAGAGTGTGCGACCGTTGCGGCACGCCTGTCATTAAGAAAGAATTGGAGCAATGGTTTTTCAAATCTACAAAATATGCCGACGAGTTATTGCGCTTTGACGGCATGGATTGGCCCGAATTTATTAAAGTTTCGCAAACCAATTGGATTGGACGAAGCGAAGGCGCAACGGTCACATTCAAAACGGAAGCGGGCGACCCGATTGAAATTTTTACCACCCGCCCCGATACCCTATGGGGCGCGACGTTTATGGTCATGTCGCCAGAACATCCCTTAGTGGAAAAAGTCACCACGCCTGAAAATAAACAAGCCGTAAGCGAGTATCAGGCTCAGGCGGCGAAACAGACCGACATCCAGCGCGAAGCGAAAGATAAAGAGAAAACGGGAGTCTTCACGGGCGGGTACGCTATCAACCCAGTGAACGATGAAAGAATCCCAATCTGGGTTGCAGATTATGTTTTGATGTCTTACGGCACGGGCGCGATTATGGCTGTGCCTGCTCATGACCAACGCGACTTTGAGTTTGCGAGAAAATTTGGCTTAAAAATTACGCCAGTAATTCAACCCGAAGGCGCAGAACTGAACGGCGAAACGATGGAACACGCCCACGAACATGAAGGCGTGATGATTAATTCTGGTCAATTCAACGGCACAAAAGCGACCAACGATAAAGGTTTGAAGAACCCCGCTATCAAAGCGGTGATTGAGTATTTGGAAGAAAAAGGAATTGGCAAACGCGATGTTAATTATCGTTATCGCGATTGGTTGATTTCACGTCAGCGATTTTGGGGGGCGCCGATTCCGATGGTGTATTGCGAAACGCACGGTTGGAATCCTGTGCCTGATGAACAGTTGCCCGTGCTATTGCCAGAGGACATTACAGAATGGAAGCCGACGGGCGAATCGCCGTTGAAGTTTCACCCGACATGGAAAGACGCCGTATGCCCCGTGTGCGGCGAATATGCCGTGCGCGAAACGGACACAATGGATACGTTTATGTGTTCATCATGGTATCACTTGCGCTACTTAAGCCCGAATTATGATAAAGCGCCGTTCGACGAATCCGAATATAACTATTGGATGCCCGTGGATACATACACCGGCGGAAGCGAACACGCCACCATGCACTTGTTGTATTTCCGCTTTTTCCATAAAGCCTTGCGCGATATGGGCATCACCGAAGGCGGCGAGCCGGCTATTCAATTACGCAATCAGGGCATGGTGTTGGCGGAAGATAACAGCAAAATGTCTAAAAGCAAAGGCAATGTAGTGGCGCCTGATTTGTTGGTGCAAAAATATGGCGCAGATACCGTGCGCGCTTATTTGATGTTCTTTGCGCGTTGGCAACAGGGCGCGCCGTGGGATTCAAATGGCATTGAAGGAACGGCGCGCTGGATGCGCCGCGTGTGGACGTTATTCACCGACGCCGCCTCAAACTCAGGGGCAGCCGCTTCTGCCGACGTGAAAAAGAATCTACGCCGACGCGTTCACCAAACCTTGAAGCGCGTTACGCGCGATTTTGAAAACTTTGAGTTCAACACCATTATTTCCTCGTTGATGGAGTTGTTGAACGAAATGTATAAAGCCCGCGAAGCAGGCGCCGAAAACACCCCCGAATGGGAAGAAGCGAAAGAAATCTACTTAAAAATGTTAGCGCCGGTCGCCCCGCACATTGCCGAAGAATTATGGACTCATCATCTGGGTAAACCGTATTCAATTCATCAACAAAAATGGGCAACGGTAGATGAAGCCGCCGCCAAAGAAGACACAATTGAAATCCCCGTGCAAGTGAACGGCAAAGTGCGCGATAAAGTCATCGTCTCTGCCGACGCCAGCGAAGATGAAATTAAACGCGCGGCTTTGGCTTCCGACTTGGTTCAAAAATATTTAGACGGCAAAGAACCAAAGAAAGTGATTGTGGCAAAAGGTCGACTGGTGAGCGTGGTGGTTTAGCGGTTTGATAGTTGAAGCCTTTGAGAGTTAAAAAACTTTCAGAGGCTTTTTTATATGCGGTATACTAACTCCTCATTATGAAAGCGTTTTTTCAGCGCCCTACCAAATTAATTCTCAAAGACTTGTTCATAAGCGTTTTCGTTGTATTGATTATTATTGGCATTATTAGGCTGACTTTAGCGTATTTTGAAGCCGAGCCTAATGAAATGACGCTGGGTAATTGCGCCTTAGAAAACTGCGAAATTCCTTTCGCAATAAACAATATTAACCATTTTTATATCTCGTCAAAAGGTCAAGATAACCCAACCTGCGATTTGAATAATCCGTGCTTAACTTTTGCACAAGCCGAAGCGTTAGCCCAACCGGGCGATACAATTTACCTCACCGGCTCGCTAGAAGCAATCACCATCGCCAAATCAGGTCAGCCCAATGCGCCCATTACCATTCAAGGCGACAACGCCATCTTAAAAGGATTAACCATTAATGGCGATTATATTCACGTCTATAACATAGAAGTAGTTGGCTCAGATTCGCACGGTATATTAGTGCAAAGCAAACACGTCCTCGTTCAAGACTCAATCGTCCGTAATTCAGTCACCGAAAACGGCGAAAATGGTCAATGCGGTATGGGTGAAGAAGTTCGCTGGGGAAGCGGCTTAAAGATTCGCGTCGGCGCAGAAGACGTTATCTTACGCGGCAATCAAGTGTTTAATAATTGCGGCGAAGGCATCGCCATCACGCGCGGCGCGCGCATTTTGCTAGAAGAGAATATCGTAGGCAGCAATTACAGCGTGGGCATTTATATAGATAATTCTTATGATGTTATCGCCCAAAATAACGCCGTTACCTGCGACGATACCTACCTGCGCAACGGCAACCGCATGTCGGGCATTGTTGTGGCAGGCGAATTATATAGCGACGGCAACTGGGGGATGCAAGTGCATGATATTAAAATCCTTAACAATCGCGTTGACGGATGCTACACCAACTACTCAGCATGGGAAACGGATGACGAAAGCCCAATTCGCAACCTCCTCATTGACGGCAATATTTCCCTCAACGCCGTAAGATATAGCATTGATATAGACGCGCTTGGCGCAGACATTGTCGTGAGCAATAATATCATTGATAAACCCGTTCATTACAATGCCGAAGACCCAGGCGTAACGGTCGTCAACAACCAAATCATAGAGACACCCCCCTAATGCCCCACGTTCAGTTCTTCGTCACCTGTTTAACCGATTCATTCTTCCCGCAAACAGGCAAAGCCGTCGTCAACATTCTCCATCGCCTCGGCGTTGACGTAGCGTTCGCCCGCGAGCAAACTTGTTGCGGGCAACCGCAGTTCAATGCAGGGTTAAGAAAAGACGCGCGCGCCGTTGCGGAACACACCATAAAAGTTTTTGAAAACACAACAGGCGATATTGTCACGCCGTCTGGGTCATGCGCGCATCACTTCAGGCATCATTATTTAGAACTATTTGAAAGCGACTCCGTTTGGCTTCCGCGAGCAAAAGCGTTAGCAAACAGAGTTTATGAATTTACAGAATATCTTGTGGATAGATTAAATGTCACCGATGTTGGCGCAAAATGGGATGGGATATTAACCTATCATCCGTCCTGCCATACCTTGCGCGGCATGAATATTGATAAACAACCTCGCGCATTATTACAAAACGTTAAAGGCGCAACTCTCGTTGAACTACCCAACGCCCATGAGTGTTGCGGATTTGGCGGCATTATGTCTGTGGAGCACCCCGAACTTTCAGCGGAATGGTTGAAGCGAAAAATAAAAAACTTGGATGAAACTCAGTCGCCAACTTTGGTTGTGACCGATGCGGGTTGCCTTATGCACATTGCGGGTGGATTAAATCGCCAAAAGAAAAAGCAAAGAGCGCTTCACATTGCTGAAATTCTAAATAATCAATGACAAACTTCTTCCGCGAACGAATCAAAGAATCAATCAATAATTCAAATCTACAAACGGCGTTAGATAACAACACCGAGCGCCGCCTACGAGGGCGCGCCCTTGCTTTTGAATCTATCCCCGATTGGCGAGAACGAAGGCAACGCGCGCACAACATCCGCGCCGATGTGATTGATAATCTGGATGAATATCTAAATCAATTTATCAAGAAGAATGAAGCGAATGGAGTTATCGTTCATCGCGCAAAAGATTCAAAAGAAGCGATTCAAATTGTTTTACAAGTCGTCAATTCTTTACCACAAAGGACACAAAGAGCGCAAAGTGAAGAGCAAGAAACCTTCGTGCCCCTTAGTGACCTTAGTGGTGAAAAGGTTTTAATTGCCAAATCAAAATCAATGGTGACAGAAGAAATTGAACTCAATCGCGCCCTTGAAAAAGAAAATATCAAAGTCATTGAAACCGATTTAGGCGAATTCATCGTTCAACTTCGCAAAGAAAGACCGAGTCACATCATCACTCCTGCGGCGCACCTCAAAAAAGAACAAGTGGCGCAACTCTTTCACGAAAAATTAAATATCGAATACACAGAAGATATTCCCACATTAACCGCCACCGCCAGAAAAATTTTGCGCAAAGTTTTCCTCACAGCCGATGTTGGAATTAGCGGCGTAAATTTTGGCGTAGCAGAAACTGGAAATATTTGCGTCGTTTCAAACGAAGGCAATGCGCGCATGGTCGCCACAATTCCACCGGTTCATATCGCGCTCATGGGCATGGAACGCATCGTCCCAAATCTTGATGACCTTTCGCTTTTCATTTCATTGCTCGCGCGTTCTGCAACGGGTCAAAAAATTTCTGTTTACACCCAACTCCTTCGCAAGCCGCTTCCCCATCAAACCCGTCACATCATTATTCTTGACAATGGACGTTCGCGTTTGCGAAATTCGCCGCTCAAAGAATCGCTGTATTGTATTCGTTGCGGAGCCTGCCTAAACGCTTGCCCCGTATTTCGTGAACTCAGCGGTCATGCTTATATCGGAAAAGATAAAACCATTGCGCCATATCCCGGACCCATTGGTTCGGTCATTTCGCCGGGGCTGATGGGTGAAAATTTTATTCATCTCGCGCAAGCCTCGTCATTGTGTGGTGCGTGTAAAGATGCCTGCCCTGTGGATATTGATTTGCCAAAAATGTTGACTCGTGTAAGAGCAGGTCAAAGCCCGACGATAGACCGTAGACCGCAGACTGAAGGCGCAGGATTAAATTGGATAACAAAATTGTTTTTGAAGATATACACCCGCCTCTCCACCCGCCCCAAGTTGTTTGCATTTTCTCAGGCATTCGCCTCGCTTTTGACCTTTCTCCTCTCCCCATTCTCGCCGTGGATTCATCTGCCCGCTTTCACAGGCTGGGGATATAGCAAAGATTTTCCGAGATTTGCTTCTAAGTCATTTCGCTCGCAATTTATTTCAACACAAATAAAAAATATCGAAACAAAATCAATTAAACAAAATGTTCCTGATTCACCAATTCCCACAATACCGATTCCCGATTCCCTAATAAACCAATTTACCAAAGAATTATCCGCCGTCAGCGGAAATGCATATCAAACAAAAAATGCGCAACAAGATGTTATCAATTTTATAAAATCGAAAAACATCAATAAAATCATGCTTGAACCAAACACATTAGACGAATCGCTTTTGCAAAAAGCAAACATTGATTTCACTTATGAGCATGACCCGCAAATCCGTTTGGGCGTGACAAATGCTTTGGCTGGGCTGGCAGATACAGGGTCAGCGCTTGAAGCGGATGAAGCGTTACATCCATCTTTACTGCCAGAGATTCATATCGTGATTCTGAAATCAAAAGATATTGTGCCATCCTTGCCAGATGCGATTCATTTGGTGGAAGATAAAAATGCGGCGGTGTTTATTACGGGACCGTCGCGCACGGCGGATATTGAAATGACGTTGACGATTGGCGTGCATGGACCGAAGGAATTGCATGTCTTCGTTGACGTATCAAATTCGGGGTGATACAATCTCGCCCGCTTGCCCCTATCGTCTAGTGGCCTAGGACGAAGCCCTCTCAAGGCTTAAACCGGGATTCGAATTCCCGTAGGGGCACTTAATACTTAATAAAAAAATGACAGTCACTTTTAAAGTGACTGTCATTTTTAATCTATGGAGGCGGACCACCCGCAGGCACACACGCCAATTGACTTGTATTCGGCGGAATCATACAAGTACCGGTCATATTCCCAACCGAACAACTTGCCCCTTGAGATAATCCAGCGCAGGCGTTAATCGCTTCTTGCGGCGGTTGCTGACCTTGCCCAGTTTGCCCGCCTTGATTTTGTCCGCCTTGTTGCGGTTGTTCTGTCTGTCCTTGCCCGCCCAATGCGGCGCGAACGGCAGGAACGCCTTTGAAGCAACCCACCGTGTATGGAAACTCGCGCGTGGCGTGGTAATGATACATTTCCACCATCCCGCCATCCCACTCAACCCAACCGACATGCCCATGACATTCATCTAAATCTTCATTCGTTACTTCTTTGCCGTCTTCATCGTAATATCCATAAATGCCAAAGCCGTCAAAGGCATATCCCATTAATGCCGAATGCCCCGTTTCATTATCAGGCAGGCAATCGCTCAAAGCGTGATAATGATACACGCCAGAGATTTGCGGGTGACCATCGCATTCATCTTGCACTTCATGCACTTGAGCGTCGCGCCCAAGCGCATCAAAAGCGTTGAATAAAACCACGCCTGAAAGCATTATGCCAACTTCGCCGCCAATACAAGTCGGCTGTGCGGCAATCGTTGGGTTGGCGGGCAAAGTTAATGTAATATTTTGTTCGCTTATTGAATTTGGGTTTCTATCATAGGTGTAAGCGTCATCGCTTGGCGAAATCGGATAATTCCCCGTTGTATGGTCTGGCAAACCATTTCCAGTTAACACACGCTGGTCACCTTGAATTGAAATGCTAAAACTATGGGGCCATGAAACAGAACCATCCACCACCGCTTTCATCAAAGCGTTCCATGTACCGTCGCCGTTAATCCAAGCGCCGGGCGCGCCGATAGCGCCTTGCCCGCTAAAATTTGTTTGACAAGAAAATACATAACCCACTTGCGGCGTTGTGGAATATTTTCCATCGCCAATTTCTAAGCGGGTTGCATCTACATCGGAAGTGTGGGGCGCGTTTGAATGGGAATGCGGTTCTTCGTCGGTATGTGTATGGTCGCCAGTAGGCTGTGTGGGTTGGCTTGAATCTGTTTGCGGCGGAGGGAATGTATTGGGCGGCAAAACAGGTGGAGGGGAGGGCGGCGAAGCGCAAGAAGTCAGTAAAAAGCTAATCGTTAATAAACCAAATATTTTTTTCATATCATTCTCCTTCCCTTGATTGTACGTTTATAAAAACGATGCACAAGCGCTTAAAATCATCGCCGCCCATGACATTTGTCATGATTTATCGATTCATGTCCCAAATGATTCGTAAGCCTTCTAGCGTGAGCCAAGGAGAAATAATATGAATGACTTTTGTTTCTTTGGCGATGAGCTCTGCCAACCCGCCTGTGGCGACAACTTTCATATCGCTTCCTAACTCTGATTTGAACCTGTTGACCATACCCTCGACCATGCTCACATACCCAAACAGCAACCCCGCTTGCATGGCATGGACGGTGTTTTTCCCAATGACAGAGGGCGGCGTTTGCAAATCAATGCGCGGAAGTTTTGCCGCGCGGGTGTACAGCGCCTCTGCCGCGAGGTTGATTCCAGCCGTGATGGCGCCGCCTAAGTATTCGCCGTCTTTTGTAATGGCGTTGAATGTGGTTGCCGTTCCAAAATCAACCACACAGGCGGGTCCGCCGTAGAGTTTCATTACCGCCACAGCGTCGCAGACTCTATCTGCTCCAACGGCGCGCGGGTCTTCATATCGAATTTTGATTCCTGTTTTTATGCCTGCATCTACAACCAGCGGTTTTTGTTTCAAATATTCTTCGCATGCTTGAATGACTCTTCCAGTCAACGGCGGCACAACGGATGCCAGTGAAATTCCAGTAATATCTTTAACGGTTTTGCCTGCATTTTGCAACAGACCTAAAAATTGCAAGCCGTATTCATCGGGCATACGGTTATGGTCGGTGGCTAAGCGCCAGTGCGCGCCGAGTTTATCGCCTTCGTATAAGCCGAGCGTTAAGTTTGTGTTGCCAATGTCAATAACGAGGAGCATCAAATTAATCCAAAAGTTTGGAGAGGATTTCTTGCGGTACGTTGTTACGAAGTTCAGGATAAGATTCGAGAATGCGAGCAATATCCGCCAAGTCTTTTTGCTTTTTACTGCCTCTTCGTTCAAAGTCGGAGACTGCCCAAATTTTGCCTTGCAGTACATCTTCAAGGCTAGCCACCGGCAAGCTCATACCTAAAATGTTTCTGACGCTTGCATTTTGAAGAAACGCCCCGTAACGCGCATCGGTTTGGATTTGCACGCGCACATCCGAGTTTGGGATGGAAACATTGAGGCTATGTGGAAAAGATTTCACTGAAAACTTTTTTTCCAGCAATGCTTTTACAGTTTCAATTTGATTAATGGCTACTACTAAGTCTAAATCCAAACTCACGAGCGGCTCCACATAAGCATTGACCGCTTGCCCACCAATAACACAAAACTCAATTTCATGTTCCCGAAGAAATGAAATTAAGCTTTCAAGCAGGTTTGAATAATCCATAGTAACTGTTTTCCAAAATTCTAGAGCTTGCATAGTTAACTCGCTTTATTTATTCTACCATGCAGTTATAAAACTTTTGCTTCTACAGTTTTGTATAAAACGGAGCAATTGCCTTAAGGATAGAAAATATAAAATTCAAGTTATTCATCGCAATCACAAAGACAATTAAACTCAAACCAATTTGAAGCCAAGTTTTTTCTGCAAATTCGGATAAAGACAAAGCGATGAAAAGAATCAGCGCATACATCCAATAGGGCGCGTAAAGAAAAAGCTCTGTGCCGTAGAATAAGTGCATGAGGAAATTAAATCCCAATGCGCCAAGTAATCCGAGCATGAGTGGAAGATGTTTTGAAGTGCGGATATTTTTTATAAAAGATAAAAACGAACCTGCCAGCAATATCAGCCATAATATCAATGGGATATTTGCTATTGCTTTGTATGAAGCAAGCGCATGGGTGCGGATGTCGAACGTTTTCAGGTCAATGGTGGGGAAAGGCGGTTTTTCGGAGATAACTTCTAAAACATCTGGGGCAACAACGCCATACAAAGCCATTGTCCGCGCTGTGACTTGGAATTTTTCAACAAAGTTGGATTCGGGTTCTTCGCCCACTACTTTGATAAACCCAAACTCAAAGGCAATATCTTTAGGATTAAAGAAAAAAGTGATGGATTTTGGATATAGAAAATTTGTGAGTAAAGTCAACAAAATTCCAAACACGAAGACATAAACACAAAACAAAATCAAACGGCGGAAATTAAATTTATTGAAGAATAATCCAATTACGCCTTGAGCAATATTGGTAATGGTGATTCCAAAGAGAAGTAACCCTGCAGGGACAAGGATATAAAAACGATTTTCTTTCGCTTGAATTAATAAGAAGAAAAAAATTAATGAAGCCGCGCCGAAGATGTAGTTCTCGGTCAATGAGCCGAATAGCAAATGAGAAGCGCTAAAGCCCAATAGCATGGCAAAAAGAAACGCATAGGTTTTTGATTCGACAGCGCGTTTGATGAATAAGTAAGCCATGAAAACGCATAACCCCGCAGCGGCTGAAACGACAAGCATTGCTCCAAGCGGATAATGTTCACCCATCCAAAAAGAGACCATCCGCATGAGCGGGCGAATGATGATTAGACTCAATGGGTGCACAGCCCGATTAATCGGGGCGCTTTCTGGGCTGGCGAGGATTTCCATCCAAGGACCTGCATCGGCTTCAAAGAGGACGACGTTGTGACTCAAGGCGGGATGATTGAATGCGCGGGCAAGAATTAAATGAATTAAGAAGAATATTCCGCCCAAATAAATTCCCAGTCCGTTTTTGATTTCAACATTTATTTTTTGCGCTAAAAAGTAACTGATAACCCCAGAAACAAG
Organism: Anaerolineales bacterium; assembly: GCA_034434495.1. Classification (GTDB taxonomy): domain Bacteria; phylum Chloroflexota; class Anaerolineae; order Anaerolineales; family Villigracilaceae; genus Villigracilis. The sequence continues at coordinate 26,652 of DAOTZE010000013.1, read as the reverse complement.
CGCAGTGAGAATAAATATCCAAAGATATTGTTGCGGAATAGAAATATATTCCCATACAAACATTTCAGGGAATTGGAGGCAGATATACATTGCCGCAATAAAGAAAATGGGAAAAGATAAAACAAGCGGGGCGCGTTGCCAAAATGACAAAGATGCATTTGGCAACGCTAGGTAAATTAAAAGATTAGCGATTGTCATTGAGATTAAAGTTGCAATGACAATCGCTAAGATTGAATTAAGAACTGGGTTTAGGAATCCGATAATGATGTAGGCAAAACATAAACTAATTAAGAAACTTACCAGAAAATGTGAGATAGAATGTTTTGCCATGTTTGGGTTAAGAATTAAGTTGAAGTATCAGAAACAAGTATAAATCAAGAAAGGGGCGGCTTCACATCGCCGAGGACGGCAATGTGAGCATCTATCATTTTATTCTTTCACATTGACAATGATTTCGGAAACTAAATCATAACGATGGAATTGCGGCATCATGTAAATTCCGCTTGCCCAAGATTTGATTTCTTGAATCAAATCCACAGCGAGTTCAACGCCTACTTTGGCGGCGCCTTCGCCAGCGGCTTCGATTCGTTGGAGCGTTTCGTCTGGAATGAAAACGCCCGGCACTTCGTTATGCAAAAAGTTGGCGTGCTTGGCGCTAACCAACGGAAGAATGCCCGCCAGAATCGGTTTATCCAGTTTGCCGTGCTTGGCTTCGTAGGCTTCAATCAGTTTTGGTCCGTCGTCTTTTCGATAAATGGGTTGGGTTAAGAAGAAATCGGCGCCCGCTTTAATTTTGCGGTGGAGATTTTTCACTTCGGTATCCATATCTTGCGGGCAAAGGTTCAACGCCGCGCCGACAAAAAAATTGGTGGGCTGACCAATGCTTGCGCCAGAATGGTCAACGCCCATGTTGAAACCTTGCTTAATTAATTTTATTAAGCCCGAAGGCACTAAATCATAATTATCCGCCGCTTCGGGGTAATCGCCAATCGAAGTTGGGTCGCCCATGACGACAAAAATATTGCGAATGCCAAGCGCATGGGCGGCGAGTAAATCGCCTTGCACGCGCAACAAATTTCTTCCGCGTGTTGGAAAATGCAAAGTGGTTTCTACGCCAATTTGACGCTGCACTAAATCACACACCGCCCAAGCCGACATTCTCATGCGCGCCATCGGCGTATCGGCGACGTTGATTACATCTGCGCCCGAATCAAACAGCAAGGAAGCGCCCGCTAAGAGTTTATGCGTTGAAAGCCCGCGCGGCGGGTCCATCTCGACACAAATAGAAAATTTTTGATTAGCAAGTTTTTGCGCCAGTTGAGTCGGTTGTTGCGCGGGTTCACTGGCTATTTCATCTTCGGGCAATATAGCAATTTCGGCAGTAGATTGGCGCGCGGAAGATTCTAAAGTTTTTTTCATTGCGGCAATGTGTTGCGGGGTCGTTCCGCAACAACCGCCCACAATGTTCGCGCCCGCTTCACGAAACAATAAAGCGTATTCGCCAAAATATTCGGCATCGGCGGGGTACATAATTCTTCCGCTCACTTGTTCGGGCCAACCGGCGTTTGGCTTCACCCAAAATTTTTCGTTGGGCGCGGCGTGTTTCATTTGTTTCAAAATGCGTAACAATTGCGAAGGTCCGCCAGAACAATTGACGCCAATCACATCGGCGCCCGCTTCGGCGATTCGTTTTGCCACTTTAGCGGGGTCGTCGCCGAGCAAGGTTCTATCGTCGCGGGTAAACGTCACTGAGGCAATTACGGGCAACCGACAAACGTCTCTTGCGGCTTTGATGGCTTCTTGCACTTCATATAAATCGCTGAAGGTTTCGATGACGATTAAATCCGCCCCGGCTTTGGCTAAGGCTTGAATTTGCTCCGCAAACGCTTCTCGCGCCTCCTCTAACTTGACTCTGCCATAGGGGGCGATTCGCACTCCCAACGGACCGACATCGCCCGCAATCAACACATCTTTGAAAGAGGCGGCAACCACACGTTTTGCCAATTCCACGCCTGCGCGATTGATTTCGGCTAAATCGTTTTGCAAGCCATGTTTGCTTAATTTATATCGGTTGGCGCTAAACGTGTTAGTGATAATCAATTCCGCGCCCGCTTCAATATAAGCGCGATGAATGTCCGCAACGGCGGCGGGGTTGGTTAAGTTTAATTCGTCAAACGATTTGTCAAAGCCTATGCCGCGCGCATGAAGCATCGTGCCCATGGCGCCGTCGGCGAGTAAGGTTTTTTGTGAAAGGGTTTCAAGTAGGTTCATGTTTTCTCTTTTCAAGGTTTCTTAATCACGGTCAATATAGCGTCGCCGCGTTTAATTTCATAAACAACTTCCGCATCAGGGTACGATTTTTTATCTAAATCGTATCGCGTGGTTGAAACGACATATTCATAACTATCCGCGCGTTCAATTTCGCCCGATGAATAAATTTTCAAATCTTCTCTGGCAAATAATGCAAATAACTGCGCGGGACCTTCCACCCAAATATTCGCATTGGGCGAGGCTACGGCATTTACATACTCAGCCGCTTCACGATACGAAGTCGCCCAATAATCATTTTCAAACCGTTCGCTGGCATCGCCCGCAAACGTATTGTAATAAATATATTCGTATGGATGCAAACGAAGAATCCCTAAAAGATTTGGGATTAAACATACAACAATCAACGCGGTTTGCCATTTAACATTTTTTATTTTTTCAAACGCAGCGCCCGCCATCAAAAAGATGGGCGGAACGAGAAATAAAATTTGTCTAAAGTTATCGTATAAAGCGATTTTGAAAACAATGAAAGCCAGAAATGGAATAAGAAACCAAATCTTAAATAATTCGAATACCTCACGCTTCGTTTCTTGACCTCGAACTGCCAGCACAACCCCAACAATAACCAACGCCCAAACCGCCTCGCTGAATTGAAACCCGAATAAAACAGGCAGGTAGGAATAAGGTAAATCAGTGATTGGGTAGCTTGCGCCGTTGAATAAGACGGTTCCAGTCCATGGGTAGAGCGACATCTCTCTGAAACTTTCTACAAAATGAGCGATTGGATTCATCCACAAGTAGGGCCAGGTTAGGTAAGTGAAGATAAGAGAGAGAATCGCATAGATTGTTAATGGAAGAACGGCTTGCTTTCCTTTTGTTCGTAATTGGTACATGGTAATTAGTAAGCCAGCAAACGGACCGAGAATTCTTGTTGAAGTTGCAAACCCAAGAAAAAAAGCGGCGGGAAAAATGATGAGAATTATTTTTAGTATGTTGGGCTGGAGGCGATAGAAAAGGAAAAGTAAGAATAAGGAAGACAGAAGAAAGAAAATTGTGCGAATTTGTAAAAATAAAAGAAAATATCTTTGTGTGTAAACATCCGCTGAAACGCCAGAGATGTTTTTTGCAATTAATGAAATGAGGTTTGTGTTGCCTGCCTGAGCGGACATGACAAGCGCAGCGACATAGTCGTGAATGGCTTGGGTGAAGATGAAAAGCCCAAAAACAGAAACAAGCCAAAACGTAGTTAGAAGCGCGAGGGGTTTATCAAGTTTTAGATTTGAGTCAATCGAGTCAAAGGCTTTGAATCCGACTGCAATTGAAATCAAAAACAGCGAAAGGAACGGCGTATCTTTGGGGTTGATGAAAGCGTGTCCCCATAAAAGCGGTTGCGTTACAAAAAGTAAAGTTGCGCCCAGCGCGGCGGTTTGATTCAGCCAGCGTTTTGCAATGGAATAAAAAGCCCAAGCGCCAAAAAAATATGTGATGAAGTAAATCAGATGACGAATATCCGAAATATGAAATGAAGTTTTGATATTTTGTGCGAGCCATTCAACAAGCATCACATACGCAGGACCATAAAACGCTAAATCATCGCGCGTTAAATTAACCGCGCCCGCTTCGCGCCATGTTGAATACGCATTAAGCGATTTGATTGCATACTTTTGCAGAGAATCTTCATCCCAACTTTGGCCGTAATCGTCAAAGGTTAATAAACCTGCAAGCAAAATGGTTAAGAAAATAAATGCGGGGATAAATTTCTTCATTGAATCTTTAGAAGGGTGCGTTGCGCTTTCACTGGGTAAAGCGCAACGCGCTCATTACTTGGGTAAACTTTGTCGGCTCATTATTTTTTGATGTAACAAATACTAGCCATAAAATCATTAAGGGAGCCGCTAAACGCCCGTAAGACCACGGAAAAAAATCGAACGACGGTAAAACAAATTCAAGGAAATATGCAAAAGCGAATAACAGCCAGTGATTTGGGTTATCAATTCGTTTGAATAAAAGCAAAAACGATAATGTGACGAACATGCCGTGATGGTCCCAAACGATGGGCGAGGCGAGAGTCATAAATATAAACAAGGAAGGAACTGCATTGAGAATTTTATTTTCTTGCGAAAAAGATTTTTGTTGAATATTTTTGGCCATGACGAAAAGCGCAGCAACGAGCAACAACGCTTTTAGAATTAAAACCATGACGCGAGTTTGTTCAATTTGTATTCCAAAGAACGGGTTCAAAAAGCGCAAGAACGAATCGAAAGAAGTATCGTGAAAGTTTGTATCGGGGATTTGAGTTAACAAAAAGGCGTTATTGACATAATCAAAATATGGCTGCGTTCCGTTCATGGCAATTGGAAATAATCCAATTAAAAGAAATGAAACCGCAAACCACACAAGCCATTTCCAATTAAATTCGAGTAAAAAAGCTAAGACCAAAACCGCAGGCGATGTTTTGAGATGCACCGCCAACGCGAGCGTGAGAGCCGAAAGAAAATTATTTTTTGGATAAGCGAGCAGGCTAAGGAGAATCAAATCCATGACGAGCAGGTTCACTTGCACAAAGCCTAAGGTTCTGAGAAGCGGCGTGTTGATAAGCAAAAATAAAATCGTTATCCCAGTTGCAAGGCAATGGGGAAAGTTGTAACGACTCAACATTTTGATAAGTAGAAAATAAAAAGCGGACAGAGCGATGATATTGAGATCCCAGAGGGTAACTAATACTCCCGAATCGCCTAATGGAACTAAAAATTGTAAAAGCGCCGCCCAAAGCGGGAGATATACATAGGTGTCGGGCAGGGGGTGTCCATTGGCTAAAGCGGCGGCGGCTTCGAGATAATAATGATAGTCGCCATAGCGGAAGCGCTCGCGGAATACGTTTAAGTAAAGAAACAGGATGAGAAAAAAGCCCGCCGTACTCAAGGCATTGTCTTTGTTGATTTTTTCATTAGCAAGCAAATAAAACAACGCGCCAAACAAAACCCATGTTATAGAAGTGGCCGCGAGGGTGATAGATAAATCGGACAGGGGCCATTGTTGGATGAAGAAGTTAATGCCATCTATTCCGTTGCGGAGATAGATGGCGATTAAACTTGCAGCGACCAAAATAGTTATTGCCAACCAAATTTGAAAAGCGCGATGTAAATATTGTTTCATCAATCTATTTTATTTCATTAATTGTTCAACGCGACTCTCGCCCACTGAGTAATATTTCGCCTGTGGGTGGTGAACAATAATCGCCGCAGTAGATTGCTCGGGAATCAATTGACCTGAGACAGATAAACTCATTCCCATCTCGGTTTCAACAGCGGGCAAAAGTTTGAAGACTTTGAAATGGTCTTCCAATTCAGGGATGGCAGGATAGCCCCATGAATATCGTTTGCCTTGCGTTTCGCCGATGCCTAATTCACGGCGGATATGTTCATGTAAATAATTGGCGGTCGCTTCGGCGGCTTGAACGGCAAGCCCATGCGTGAAGTACGCTTCGGTGTAATCGTGCGCGTTTTGTAGTTTATCAAATTTATCGCTCGCCTCTTGACCAACAGTGACCACTTGTAAAGCCACCACGTCCATGACGCCTGAGTCTGTTGAGGCGTAATAATCCGCCAAGCATAAGTGGTCGTCATATGGTTGGCGCGGGAAGGCGAAGCGCGTCAATTCTTTTGTACCTGCGGCGTCTTCATAGATAATTAAATCATCGCCGTCGGCTTGACAAGCAAAATATCCATACACGCCTTGCGGTTTGAGCCATTTGAAACGCAGAGCGTCTTTAGTCATCGCTTCAAGCCGCGCATCGAAATCTTTTTTCATCTTCTCCCACGCTTCGCCGTGCGTATTCTTTGCGCCCCAAGACAAACGATATAACTCGTTGATGTTGAGATGCTTCAAGACAATTTCAAGCGGCATATCTTTCACAATGCGTTGACCTAATTTTTCCGGTACCGCAATTGGTTTAGGAACAATGGCTGACCGCTGACTGCTGACTGCCGATTGCTCTTTTTGCGAAGCGCGTCCTAACTCCATTTCCGATTCTTTGCGAATTTTTGTCAGCAATTCAGGGCGTTTGGAATTGTCAATCAAGACGTCCATCGTTTCTAACCCTTCAAACGCATCTTTACAATAAAAGACGCCCGCTTCATAAAATTCTTGATTAGATTCCGTTTGAAGGATTCTTCGCCCAAATCTGCGGTTAATGGCCGCGCCTCCAATGAGGACGGGGAAACTGAGTTTACGCCTATGCAGTTCATTGACTATCAACGGCATTTGCTTGGAGGTGGAAACAAGCAAGGCAGATAAACCAATGGCAGTAGCGTTAACTTCTACCGCTTTGGAGATAATCGTTTCGGCTGGCACTTGTTTCCCCAAATCCACAACAGTATAGCCATTGTTGGCGAGAATGGTTTTGACCAGATTCTTTCCAATATCATGCACATCGCCATAGACGGTGGCAATGACAACCGTGCCCTTTGTGACGCCTTCCATTTTTTCGAGATAATTTTCGAGATGAGCGACCGCTTTTTTCATCACCTCGGCGGATTGCAAAACGAATGGCAGAATCAATTCACCTGCGCCGAATTTGTCGCCGACTTCTTTCATAGCGGGGAGCAACACATTATTTAATGTATGCACTGCAACTTCATGTTTTGTTGCCTTCATCCCCAACCCCTCTCCCGTTGGAGAGGGTAAAACGCCGCGATTAATAATCTCGTCAATATCCGCTTCAACGCCGTCTTTGAAGCGATGCAAAATTTTCCAGTGTAAGCGTTCTTCCGGCGTCATGCCTGCGGTTGGGTCGGCGGCGCTGGCGCTGGAAACTTGCACATTTTCAAAATGGGCGATAAACCTTTGCAAGGCGTCTTCGCGGCGGTTGAAAATTAAGTCTTCGCAAAGGTCGCGTTCTTCTTGGTCAATTTCAGCGTAGGGTTTTACATGCGCCGCGTTGACAATCGCCATATCTAACCCGGCTTGCACGCAGTGATATAGCATCACTGAATTCAAAGCGGGTCTGGCTTGTGGAGCAAAACCAAACGATAAATTACTCACGCCTAAAGAAGTCATTACGCCTGGAAGTTTTTCTTCAATCAGACGGATACCTTCGATGGTTTCTTTGGCAGAATTAACAAACTCCGCGTCGCCAGTCGCTAAGGTGAAGGTTAAATCGTCAAAGACTAAATCTTCGGGTCGGAGCCCATGGTCGTTGACGGCGATGTCGTAAATGCGTTTGGCAACTTCATATTTGCGTTGAGCGGTTTTTGCCATGCCGTTTTCGTCAATGGTTAAGCAGATGACGGCGGCGTTATATTTTTTGGCAAGCGCAAACACTTTATCGGCTTTTTCGCGCCCGGCTTCGAGATGGGTGGAGTTAATCAAACAACGCCCGGGCGCGGTTTGCAATGCAACTTCGATAACGTCTAATTCGGTTGAGTCAATCACTAAGGGAACATCTACGCCCATTTGTAATTTCTTGACGACCTTGCGCATCAATTCGGCTTCGTCGGCGCGTTCAGTCACGGCGCAAGAAATATCTAAGGCATGCGCGCCGCCAGCCACTTGGTCGCGGGCAATATCTAAAATGCCGTCGTAATCTTCTTCGAGCAAGAGTTTTTTGAATTTGCGCGAGCCTTGCGCGTTGCATCGTTCGCCAATTAATGTGGGCGCAGGGTCTTGGCGCATGTCTAATGCCGACATAGCAGAAGCAAGCCGAGGCGTGAAGCGACGCGGCGAATCGGAAGCCGGTAATTGATAATTGGCAAGTTTATCCACCAGAAGTTTGAGATGCGCGGGAGTCGTTCCACAACATCCGCCGACCACACGAACGTTATGTTTGGTTACAAATTCAAACATATCGTTTGCGTATGGCTCAGGCTCAAGCGGATAGACTGCTTGACCATCTACATTTAATGGAAGACCAGCATTTGGAATACATGAAACGGGCAGGGTTGCATTTTCACCAAGAAAACGAATCGGTTCGCGCATGTGTTCAGGACCCGTTGAACAATTGAGACCGATGACATCAATGCCCATGCCTTCAAGAATCGTAAGCGCGGCATTGATATCAGTTCCAAGCAACATACGCCCTGTTGTATCCAACGTGACTTGCGCTTGAATGGGTAAATACATTTGTGTTTTTTCAAAGGCTTGATGAATGCCCGTGATAGCGGCTTTGACTTCGAGAATATCTTGCGATGTTTCGATTAATAAAACGTCCACGCCGCCTCTTATTAGACCTTCAGCCTGTTCGCTGAACACGTCAATTAATTCATCGTATGTGACGTTTGAAAGTTCGGGGTCATTGGTGGATGGCAATTTGCCTGAAGGTCCAATAGAGCCAGCCACGAATCTTTTTTGACCGTAGACCGCTGACCGTTGACCGTCCGCCGTCTGCGGTCTGTTGTCTGCGGTCGAATACTCATCAGCCAATCTTCTTGCTAATTGCGCCGCCGCCATGTTAATTTCAATGATTCTGTCTTGCAAACCATATTCTTGCATCGTCAAACGATTCGAGCGGAATGTATCTGTTTCAAGAACATCCACACCCACTTCAAGAAATGAACGATGGACTTTTTCTACAGCCTCAGGATACGAAATGACGAGATAGTCATTACATCCGTTATATTGTTCTCCGCCGAAATGCTCGGCGGTTAAATTTTGGTTTTGCAGGCTCGTTCCCATCGCGCCATCAAAGACAAGGACTTTCTTTTCGAGGGCATCGAGGTATGAGCGGTTTGTATATTTACGTTTGGTCATTTTATTATTTTTCCTATTTAGAGTTTCACTATAAATGAAATTGATAATTATGGGCAAGGTGTAATTACCCATTCTTCGCTATTATTTCTGTAACAGCGTAATCTGTAGCCACTCCATTGTATCTGCCATATCTCGTTTTCCTTAATCAAATCTACTCGTGTTTCTACATCTCGTACTGAGTCGTCAAGTAAATTGGTAAAAAGAGTTACAACTGTTACGATTTTTGAGTCTCCTCTTTTGAAAATAGAAGTTACTGTATAAGGAGGGAAATCGTCGGGGTTTGGATAACCAGAAAAATTTAATGCTATTTCTATTGGATAATTAACCCAAGAATCTTCATTAAGAATAGCATCTTGATAGCGTTGGCAAAAATTTTCCCAGTCAGTGTTAGCTTTGTACTGATTTCTATCCAAAATCAACATCTGAGGTGATTGAAACCAGTCTTTAGCTATTTTTTGGAATTCTGTAATTGATTCTTGTGGTGCAGAAATACAGGTTAATGATATTTCTGTGACTGTTGGAATCGTAGTTGTGGAGGAGAGAACAGGAGTTTGAGAAGGTTGAGGCAAAGACATATTTTCCGATGGTAAAGAATCTATAGTTGTTGACCTTCCACAACTTAAAGAAAAAATTGCGAAACTCGATAAGAAAAATCCAAAAATAATTTTTGTAAGCCTTTTATTCATTTCTTATTCCACAACCAAAGAATAAAATCCTGCTCAAAAGTTGGAGCACCAAGTTCAGTTAACTTTTGTAAAACTGTTGCACGATGGTCAGTTCCATGATTAATCAAATGCAATAAAATCTGCCAACGTGGTTCAGAAAGATTATTTGTATTCTGATTTAGTTCTTCCTCAGTTACATTAAGAACATAATCACCTAAATCTTTGCTGACTAGTTCAAATATCTCTCGTGCTTTGGCGATTGAGTCATAATCTTCTTGTTTCAAATGTGGTACATCTTCTTGATTTTTCAATCCTGCCAACCAACGGCGTTCTACACTGGTGAGATGAACCACCAAATTTCGAATGGAACCATGTGAATAAATAGTATTCGCAAGAAATTGTTCTTCCGTAATTTGCTCAATTGAATCCCAAACGCGGCGAGTCGTCTCAATATGATATTCGATGTAGAGTTTTATCAAGTCAAGTTTCATAATTATATTTCCTTACAACAAAATCGCCTCTCGCAAAATGAGAGGCGACATGAATTTCATATCATCTCTCATCTATCAGACAATCGTCTGCCGAAGTTGGCACCGCTTGAACGGTTGCCGAGGTTTCAAAGGGTCGGTCCCTCCGCCTCTCTGGATGAGTACAGCGTTTTTTTCTGTTTTATATCATGCAGGTTTCTTTAAGTCAATTATTTATGTTTATAAAAGTATAATGGATTCTATGAAAAAGTATCTCCATTTTATTTTTTCTCTTATATTGCTAGGATGTAATTCCGCTTCGCCCTTCGGGACGGCTGATTCTACGCCTCAACATTTAACCATCTTCGCCGCCGCTTCCTTGACGGATGCCTTCACTGAAATTGGGAATAATTTTCAATCAACGCACCCCAATGTAACCGTAATTTTTAATTTCGCAGGTTCGCAAGCATTAAGGGCTCAAATTCAAGAAGGCGCTCCCGCCGATGTGTTTGCCTCCGCAAATCCTACGGAAATGAACGCGCTGGTAAAAGCAAACCTTGTGGCTCAAAATGCGCCACAAATTTTCCTCGCAAATAAATTAGTCGTTATTTTGCCTGCGAATAACCCCGCTGGCATTGACGCTTTAGAAGACCTTGCAAATTCTGAAATTAAAATCGTTCTCGCGGCAGAAGAAGTTCCAGTAGGTAAATATACGCGCGAGGCGTTAGAAAAGATGAACGCGGCGTTTGGCTCAGATTTCAAAGATAAAGTTTTGGCGAATGTCGTTTCTAATGAAGATAATGTGCGACAAATAGTAGCGAAAGTTCAACTCGGCGAAGCGGATGCAGGCATTGTTTACACGTCCGACGCGGTTGCCGCGCCCGAATTACAGACCATTAAAATCCCTGCCGAGTTTAATGCGCTTGCAAATTATCTGATTGCGCCATTAATAGAATCTCCAAACCCAGAATTAGCCAATATGTTCATCGCTTATGCGCTTTCGGATGAGGGACAAGCGATTTTGCAAAAATGGGGATTTGATTCTCCATAATATATTAAACTGTAGCGGCGACCCGCTTAGCGAAATTCTGTCGTCTTGAGTATCATTCGTGGGTTGCCCCTACTATGATGAAAAAATTCTCCGACTCTAAATGGATATTCGTCATCCCAAGCGTTTGTACGCTGGGATTATTTTTATTGCCTTTATTGGCTGTTTTTATACGTTCCATCAACGCCGAGTTTTTTGACTATGCCTTTGCGCGGCAAGCATTAAGCGCATTGAAATTAAGTTTAATTACCAGCACAGTTACAACGATTTTAGCCATCGTATTCGGCACGCCCCTGGCTTATATTCTCGCAAATTGGAAATTGAAATATAAATCATGGATTGAATTGCTCATTGACTTGCCCATTGTGCTTCCGCCGTCTGTGGCGGGGCTGGCGTTGTTAATTACATTCGGCAGACGCGGGTTATTTGGCTCAACATTAGACGCGCTCGGCATTTCGCTTCCATTTACGACTGCGGCGGTGATAATCGCTCAAATGTTTGTCGCCGCGCCGTTGTATATCCGCTCTGCGCGAGTTGGCTTTACGGGCATTGATAAGCAATTAGAAGAAGCCGCCAATGTAGAAGGCGCGAATCGCTGGCAATTGTTTCGGGAGGTGATGTTGCCGCTTACGCAAAAGACTTTGTTAAGCGGCGCCATTCTCACTTGGACGCGCGCTTTAGGCGAATTTGGGGCGACGATTCTGTTTGCAGGGAATTTGGAAGGCGTGACGCAAACTATGCCAATGGCAATTTATTTAGGCTTTGAAAGAAATCTCGGCGTGGCATTGGCGCTATCGGTGGTTTTGATTGTTGTTTCGGTTTTTCTGTTGAGGCTGACAAAAAGGCTAGAAGGCGGGGAGGGAGATTAAGTCGGCGTTTTTGGGTGCAAGGGTAGGGAAATGCCTCAGGCGTAGAAGCGACTCCCCCGGAGAAAAGAGGCGGGGGTTTGTCAGATTTTTGTAAGAGATTTTTACAATCCCCTTGACTTTGATTTTTAAGCGGGTAAAATAGCGTTAGCGCTCTGTAGGTTTGAGCGCTAATTCTATGTGTATTCAAAAAATCTAAAATCCTACATGGAGGCAAAGAAATGGCAAAAGTATCGTTTAAACCTTTGGGTAGCCGTGTGTTGGTGGAACCCATTGAACAAGAGGAAGTGACCGCCAGCGGCATCGTTTTACCTGAAACGGCAAAGGAAAAGCCGCAACAAGGCAAAATTTTGGCGGCTGGACCTGGCGACCGCGATGAAGACGGCGAGCGCATTCCGATGGACGTAAAAGTGGGCGACACGATTTTGTTCGCCAAGTATTCCGGTACCGAAGTGAAAATGGATGGCAAGAAATTGCTCATCCTGCGCGAAAGCGACATTCTCGGGATTGTTGGATAAAAATTTTTTAACCACAAAGTGTCGCAAAGATTTTAATTTTATGCTTTGTGGTTGATAAAAGAAAAAGAGGAAATCAACTATGGCAGCAAAACAATTAGTATTTTCAGAAGAAGCTCGCCGTAAGCTTAAAAACGGCATGAATGTTGTGGCAAACGCGGTTTCTGCCACTTTGGGACCAAAGGGTCGCAATGTGGCGGTTGACCGCAAATTTGGCTCGCCGACTATTACCCATGACGGCGTTTCAGTGGCAAAAGAAATTGAACTTGAAGACCCATTTGAGAACATGGGCGCGCAACTCCTCAAAGAAGCCGCCTCGAAAACCAATGATATTGCCGGCGACGGCACAACGACCTCCACTGTGTTGGCTCACGCCATTGTGAACGAAGGCTTAAAGGCTTTGGAAGCGGGCTACAACCCTATGCTTCTCAAAAAAGGGATTGAACTCGCTACCGAAACCGTAGTGGCTGAATTAAAGAAGAACTCGGTTAAGATTGATACCAAAGAAGAAATCGCTTCGGTGGCTACCAACTCTGCGGCAGACGCGGAAGTCGGTCAATTAATTGCAGACGTGATGGACAAAGTCGGCAAAGACGGCGTTATCACGGTGGAAGAATCCAAAACCATGCAATTTGAAACCGAATTTGTAGAAGGTATGCAATTTGACCGCGGCTACCTCTCTCCATATTTCATCACCAGCCCCGAAAGCATGGAAGCGGAAATTAAAGACGCGTATGTGTTAATTTACGACAAGAAAATTTCCGCCGCGGCTGATATTGTGCCGTTGCTCGAAAAACTTGTTCAACTTGGCAAACGCGAACTCGTCATCATCGCTGAAGATGTGGACGGCGAAGCCCTGGCTACTTTAATTTTGAACAAGATTCGCGGTATGTTGAATGTGTTAGCGGTTAAAGCCCCTGGTTTTGGCGACCGCCGCAAAGCCATGTTGCAAGATATTGCCATTCTCACTGGCGGTCAAGTAATCTCTGAAGAAATGGGACGCAAACTTGAATCCGTCACCGTGCAAGATTTAGGTCGTGCGGAAAAAGTCGTCTCGGATAAAGAAAACACCACCATCGTTGGCGGCAAAGGCAAGAAAGCCGATATTGAAGGACGCATTAAAGAAATTCGCATTGAAATTGAAAAAAGCACCAGCGACTACGACCGTGAAAAACTTCAAGAACGCTTGGCGAAATTAAGCGGCGGGGTTGCCATTATCCGCGTAGGCGCGGCAACCGAAACCGAAATGAAAGAAAAGAAACACCGCGTGGAAGACGCTCTCTCTGCCGCGCGCGCCGCAGTTGAAGAAGGCATTGTGCCTGGCGGTGAAATTTCTCTCATCAATGCCGCCAGCAAACTGGATAAACTTGCGAAAAATAATGAAGATGAAAACGAAGAAGTGCGCGTGGGTATCAATATTATCAAAAAAGCGCTCGAAGCCCCCATTCGCAAACTCGCCGCAAACGCCGGGCAAGACGGCTCCGTCATCATTGACACCGTCCGCCGCACAGCCGCCGAAAAGAAAAATGTCAACATTGGCTACAATGTGTTAACCGGCGAATATACCGACATGATTAAAGCCGGCGTGATTGACCCCGTCAAAGTGGTGCGCGGCGCGCTTGAAAACGCCTCCTCCATTGCGGCGATGATTCTCACCACCGATGTACTCATCACCGACATGCCTGAGAAAGAAAAAGCCCCCGCTATGCCTCCCGGCGGTATGGATTACTAAAATCCGCCAACAATTCTGTAGGTCACGCTTAAAGCGTGACCTACTTTTTTAATTTATAATTTCAATTGACCTATCACTCTGAGCCGCTCTTTTTTCTTGAATCTAAGAGTTCCTTCTCTTCGTCGCTCAGGGTGACGCACCGAGATGAATATGAGAGTTTCTTTAATATTGATTTTTCTGTTTGGATTAAGCGCCTGCGCCTCTTTTGGGACCTCGAACACGCCCACGCCAACCATGCCGACCGCTACGCCTGTGCCGCCTACGCCCACCCCCCCGCCTGCGGTGGCAAGAGTCAATGGCGAATATATTACAGTGGCTGAATTTGAAGCGGAATTAAACCGATATAAAAGCGCCTTCCCAAATGTGGAAGAGGCGCAAGCCCGCCAAATTGTGTTGGATGACTTAATCGCGCAATATTTGCTCGCGCAAGCCGCACGCGAAGAAAATTTCGAGGCGACAGAAGCAGACCTCCAGTTAAGAATTGATGCGCTTGGAAGCCCAGAGGCAATCGCCCAGTGGCAATCCGCTTTTGGGTACGACGATGCGTCTTTTCGAATCGCATTAAAAAGAAGCATTGAAGCGGCATGGATGCGTGACAAAATCATTGCGGATGTGCCAAAGCGCATGGAGCAAATTCATCTGCGCCAAATTTTGACCTATAATGAGGCGGACGCGCAAGCCGTGTTGCAGCGCTTAGCGGCTGGCGAAGATTTTGACGAACTGGCTCGTTTGTATGACCCGATTACAAACGGCGAGTTGGGTTGGGCGCCGCAAGGTTATTTGTTGAGCGCCGAGGCAGACCAAGCCGTGTTCGCCTTACAGCCCGGCGAAGTGAGCGGCATTGTTTCTACTGCCGCAGGCTTTCATATCTTCAAAGCGATAGAACGCGCCGAACGCGAATTAACGCCCGATGCGTTATTGACAATGCAAGAGTTGGCATTAAAAAATTGGCTCATTGAGCGAAAAGAAAACAGCGAAATTATTTTGACGCAATAAAAACTGGAGCGTATTGAATGAGTAAATATGATTTCGACGATAAACCAAAATCACGGCTAGATGTGTGGGATATGCTCAGCATTCTCACGCTGTTGATGACTTTTTGTATTGGTTTGTACTTTGTCGCTATTTATATGTCGCCAAACGCGGCGTATAACCCATTTAGCCCAGCGCGCGCTATGGCAAACATGCTCCCTACCGCTACCATCACGCCCATTCAATTAATGCCCACGTGGACGCCCACGCAACCCATCGTCACCGAAACGCCCACCTTAACCCTCGTGCCAACCTTTACCTTAGAGCCAACGGTAACGGTTGTTTCATTAATCACGCCTTCGCGGACGCCCACCCCCACCGCAACGCCTAAAGCCCCGTTTAACGCCACCACAACTTATATTGACAGCACAATTATTCACCCCGAAGCGGGTTGCAATTGGCAAGGCGTGGCGGGGACAATCGTTGACGCAAAAAACGCCGATATGCTTGGCATTACGGTTCGATTAACAGGGTTTTATAACGGCAAGACGAAAAACGAACTGACCGTGAGCGGAATTGCTCCTGCTTATGGGAAGTCGGGCTTTGAATTTTTCTTAGGAACTGTTCCCATTTCATCGGACAATTTGCTAACCATACAAATTCTCGACCAAGCCGGGTTGCCGCTTTCTAGCCCAATTGAGTTAGATACATTTAGCGATTGTTCGAAGAATTTAATTTTGGTGAAGTTTAAGAAAAACCCCTAGACGGCGTATATAAGTAAACAGACAGTAACGCGGGATTGGCGCAATCCCGCGTTACTCGTTTTGTCGTTCATCACTTCACTTCCACGTTCCAACTGGCAAACTTCGGGTTCTTTGCCCGCACAACATCATCGAATAAATTTCTCAATTTCGTTGTAATCTTTCCCATCACGCCGTTTCCAATTGGGCGGTGGTCAACCTTCGTCACCGCCACAATTTGCGCGGCGGTGCCAGTCATGAACATTTCTTCGGCGATAAACACTTCGGTTCTATCAATAGACCTTTCTATAACCTCTAACCCCAATTCTTTTTTTGCAATCTCAATAACCGATTTTCTGGTAATGCCTTCTAAAATGTTATCCGTTACAGGCGGGGTGACCAATACGCCATCGCGCACCATAAACACATTCATCGCCGAGCCTTCAGAAATATGGCCGTTATTATCTAATACCAACGCTTCATCAAACCCTGCGCGGTTGGCGTCGGTCTTAATCAAAGCGGAGTTTGCATAGCCGCCCGCCACTTTGCCGCGCGCAGGAATCACATTATCGTCAATTCTTCGCCATGACGAAACTGTCAAATGCGCGTCAGTATCATTCTTTACATATTTTTCAAACGGAATCACAAACATACAAAACTCGTCGCGTAAGTCATGCAATTTCACGCCAATGCCCATATCGGCTTTATACAAAGTGGGGCGCAAGTAAACATCTTGCTTCCAATTATCGGTTCTTAACAAATCTAACGTAAGTTGAATAAAACCTTCTTCGTCATACGGGCTTTGCATTGCCATCATTTTTCCGGAATTAATCAAACGCCGAAAATGGTCAAACGGGCGAAACAAAAACAACTTTTCTTTTTCCGCATTCCAATACGCGCGCATTCCGCCAAAAACCGATGTGCCGTATAAAAAGCCATGCGTGGCAACGCTAATCTTCGCCTCACTTAATGGGACAATCTTTCCTTCAAAGAAAGCATGTTTAGAAAAGTCCATCAATACCTCCAAACGAGATTGTACCTTATATAACCCCTTGGCGATTTGACCGCTTCGCGCCTCTTCATAAAGGGAGAGTCGATTCGGCGCCTCGACATATTCTTTGCTTGACAAATCCCCGCTTTACCTCTAAAATCTATTTCGATATTTATCGAATTAAATTTACGGATGCAAGATATGAACCAAATGCTCGCTTACGTCAAAACCGTGTCTAACCCAACTCGTTTGCGGATTATCGGTATGCTTGCGCAAAGAAACGCCACGCGCAAAGAGGTTGCCGAACACCTCAAACTCTCAGCCAAAGATTCGCTTACCCACTTAAGATTCTTGGAATGTATTGGCGTGGTTAGTCAACAAGAGGGTGTGTTTTCTTTGAATGATGACCGTTTGGCTGTTTTAGCAAAGGAAAATTTACCCGAAGCGAAACAAGCCTACGTCCCGCATGAAGCGTTGGATGAAAAATCTAAGAAGACGTTAAGAGCCCATCTCAATGCAGATGGAAGCATTCGTCAAATTCCTGCGCCGCCCAAACTTCAAATCATCTTAAATTATCTGATTAACTTTTTTGAATTTGATAAAAATTACGCTGAAAAAGAAGTTAACCAAATTATAAAAAGATTTCACGAAGATACCGCAGGCCTACGCCGCGACTTGATTGACGCTAACCTGCTTGCGCGCGAAAGCGACGGTTCGCGCTATTGGCGGGTGAAATGAGCGAAGAACTAGTCGTTTTTTTCAAGGCGCTTTCTGACGCAAACCGACTCAAAATTATCGGTTTGCTGGCTCAACAACCTTATAGCGTAGAAGAACTAGCGGCATTGTTGAACTTAAAACCTTCCACGGTTTCGCATCATTTATCGAAACTGGCAAAAGTCGGTTTAGTCAACGCCAAAGCGGACGGCTACTACACCGTCTATCAATTGGATGAAAAAGCGCTGGAGGCAAAATCGCGCAGCCTGTTTTCGCAAGAAAATCTCGCCGCCTCTGTTGCGGATGTGGACGCCGAGGCGTACGATAATAAAGTGATTAAAGATTATGTTCGTAAAGACGGCAGTTTGAAAACCATTCCCGCTCAGCGTAAAAAGTTAGAAGCGATTTTGAGATACATCGTCAAAGCCTTTAAGGTTGGTAAAAAATATACGGAGAAGCAAGTTAATGAAATTTTGAGTCAGTACCATGAAGACACAGCCTCATTACGCCGTGAATTAGTTGGATATAAATTAATGAAACGCGAAAACGGAGAATATTGGAAACAATAAAACGGTTTCTCTATCGTTTTGTTTGCAATAAAAAACTTTCATCGCCGCCTAAAGCGTTTTGCAAAGGTTCGCTTTCTAACTTCATTACTTTGCTATTTGCAAAAAACGCAAAATCAAAATTTGTTTCATCGCCTGCCACTTTATTTGGAATGGGCATTAAGCGCGCGGTGAGCGGTTTGTTGAGGCGTCGCGCTAAAGCGCATAAGTCTAATAAAAGAGGCGCAATTTCATCCGCCGTTGAATCGCCGGGCAAAGGGATGGTATCCAACCCTGTGCCGCATACCGCTGAATATAGCAAAGCGTCTTTAATAGTCAAGGTTCCCTCAGCGGCGCGTTTTGCCAAAACCGAATCTTCCAACACAGGTTGCATAAACCCATTGAACCCAGCCCGCAGAAAATTTGCGCGTTCAATGGCTTCGGTCAAAATTGCGGCGCTTGCTAACGAGCCGTGCAAGCCGATTTTTTTCACGCCCATATTTTCAACCGCCTTGCCCAAAGAATGCGCGTCATTGGGAAAGGGCGCAAAAGAAAAATCAATTCCGAGAAATTTAAGAGAACTAGAGGTTAGAGAATTAGAGACTCTTTCAAGAGTTTCACCATGTTTCTCGATTTCAGAAATTAACGCGCTTCTTGACTCGCTTAAACTTGATTTTGTTTCAAATGCCTTGACCGCTACGTCAGCCGATTCAATTGCGATAGCAAACGCAGGTTTATTCTCGTTCCAATACGCGGCGGGGAAAAACGGCGCGCCAGCCTTCACATTTGCTAAAGCGGCAAATCTCAAATTCGCAAAACCATTTGCATCCAGCGCCGCATTGCGGACAATAACTTCAGCACAGGCTTTGATTTGCGCAAGATGAATATTTGTATCATCTGCCATCATACCGCTAAAGAAAATATTTTCACTCGCAGATATTGCGTCTGGAATCGCTTGATAACTTTTCGGCAATTCAGGTAATGCAGGCCCCAAAGAGGCGTACGAAATTCCAACCGCTCGAATCGCTTTCGAAAACTCATTTGCAAATTTTGGCAATGAATTTATATTTTCTTCGCCCAACAATTTTGGAAATGGAATTGTCGCTAGTCTTACCGTTTGAACTTCATACCCTGCAGACTCAAAAGCCGATTTCGCATTCGACAAAAATTCGCCTGCCTTTCGCAGGATATTTTCATTAAGTGGATATTTGGGATTACAAAAATAAGTGATGGAACGGATTTTCATACGGTTCACTATTTTCTATTCACTATTCACTATTCACTATTCACTATTCACTATTCACTATTCACTATTCACTATTCACTATTCACTATTCACTATTTACTATTCACTATTTACTATTCTTTGCCTCAACGTCTCAAACATCAACACCGACCCTGCGACTCCCGCATTCAACGACTCGACATCTCCAGACATGGGAATACTAATTTTTCCATTTGCCAACTTTCTTGCAGATTTACTTGCCCCATCCGCCTCATTGCCGATAATTAATGCGGTTGGCTTTGTCAAGTCGGTTTCCCAACAAGATTGCCCATCCATATCTGCAATTAAGACATTTACATCTTTGACAACTTCTTGAATCTCTTCCCAACTCATTTCGTGAATCGGCAATTTGAAATGAGCGCCCATACCAGAACGCAAAACTTTTGGAGCAAAGGCATCTGTTGTGTCTGGTGGGATTAAAACGGCTTGCACTCTAGTAGCAATTGCGGAACGAAGTAATGTGCCAAGATTGCCCGGGTCGCGGATTTGGTCGGGGATAAGAACGAAATTTAATCTATTCGTAATTGGTAATTCGGAGAATTTGAGAATTGCAAGAACCCCTTGCGGAGTTTCTGTTTCGCTAATGGATTTCATCACGCTTGCAGAAACTTCTTCCGCTTCAATATTCTTAGACCTTAGGCTTTCGACTTTAGACTTTCCACGTTCACTTAAAGTCTCATCATACAAAACAAACTTGATTTCCCAATTACTATTTACCGCTTCTTCAAACAAACGCACGCCTTCAATTACAAACAATCCCGACTCACGCCGTTCTTTGGCGCGACCAAGTAAAGCCCGCGCAAGTTTTACTTTTGAGTTTTGATGAGAAGTAATCATACAAAGGAAAGATAAGTTATAAAAAAAATGAATTCCAAACCCTCAAAAATACTTGAACCGAAGCGTCGTCAAATAATATAACCCGCACTTGCTCAATACCCGAGTTTTTATGCTCAACAAAATAATCTTCAATGGACTTATAGATAATCCCCGCCGCGCGTTCTTTTGGAAAACCAAAAATGCCCGTTGAAATGGCAGGCATAGAAATAGACTTACATTTCAATTCATCAGCGACTTTTAATGAACCCTTCACCGCATCGGATAATTTTTTATCCTCATCGCCATCGCCCCATATAGGTCCGACGGCGTGAATCACATATCGCGCTTTCAGCGCCCCGCCCGAAGTCCACGCAGGAAGCGCATGAGAGACTCTACCGTGTTTCCGCACCCACTCATCGCTTTCTTTTTGAATCGCCTCGCCGCCTCTTTTAGAAATCGCCCACGCCACGCCGCCGCCATGTTGCAAATCCTCATTTGCCGCGTTGACGATAACGTCCACTTCCTCCATCGTAATATCGCCTTGCACAATTTGCAACGTTTGATTAGCAGATAATTTTTTTTCAACCACAACGGAATTCATACCGATATTTTACCCCGTTAAATGATAAGGGCGACTGATTAGTGTCAGTCGCCCTTCAATACAATTATTTTGTTTGCGAAACCACAGCGGCAAACGCTTGCGGGTTTTTCACCGCCAAGTCGGCGAGCATTTTACGGTTGAGTTCAATGCCTGCCTTCTTCATTGCCGCCACCAAACGGCTATAAGTTGTGCCATTCAAACGCGCCGCCGCATTGATGCGTGCAATCCACAACTTGCGTAAATCGCGTTTTCGCACGCGGCGGTCACGAGTGGCATACCACAGGCTTTTCAACATCGCTTCATTCGCTCGTTTGAACAAAAGATGTTTTGAGCCGCGTTGCCCCTTCGTGATTTTCAAAATTTTCTTATGACGTAAATGTCCTTGCGGACCGCCTTTCACGCGCATCTTACTTTATACCTCCTGCAAACTCGCGGGCGTCGGCGCGCTCTTCGCGCGTCAGTTGCATACACCCGTAAGCCGCAACTAAAAATGGACGACGATATTCGGAAGATTACTCTTCCATATTCGGAGCGAGACGCTTAATGCGTTTGATATAACTGCGCCCTTTTACCGGCACCATCTCGCTCAATAACAACTTCGTGCGGTCAGACGTGCGGCGGCGTAAATGGCTT
Organism: Anaerolineales bacterium; assembly: GCA_034434495.1. Taxonomy (GTDB): domain Bacteria; phylum Chloroflexota; class Anaerolineae; order Anaerolineales; family Villigracilaceae; genus Villigracilis. The sequence continues at coordinate 5,047 of DAOTZE010000013.1, read as the reverse complement.
TTACCGCCTTTTGTTCGCATCAAAGTTCCTGAACCCGTTAAGCGAAATCGTTTCGACGTCGCCTTATGCGTTTTCAGTTTATACTTTTTTCCAGGTTTTGCTTTGCGTGGCATTGCTGGGGTTCTCCTTTCACACAAAATAAAACTGCGGGTAACATGGTCGCCCGCAGACTTTCAACATCTTTTGGGACTTACTCAAACATCAACCAAAGCGGCGATGCTTTTTTAGATTTTACGCTTCTTTCTTACCTTCAGCCTGTTCGCCTTTTTCTTTCTTTTTCGCCGCCCCAGCCTTTGCAGGCGCAAGCACGACGAGCATGGTTCGACCTTCCATTTGCGGCGGCGCTTCAATCGTAGCGATATCCGAAAGACTTTGCGCCACTTCTTTCAAATCTTCCAACGCAATTTCAGGGTAATCCATTTCGCGCCCGCGGAATTTAACCGTCACCCGCACTTTATGTCCCTGATTCAACCAGCGCCGAGCGTCATCCACTTTGAAGCCGCGATGCGCCTCATTTGTTTTTGGGCGCAGGCGAATCTCTTTCACTTCAATTTTCGTCTGCGATTTTCTCGCCTCGCGTTCTTTCTTTGCCTTTTCATAGATGAATTTTCCAAAATCCATCACACGGCATACGGGCGGGTTGGCGCCCGGCGAAACTTCCACTAAATCCAATTCCGCTTCGCGCGCAATCTTCAAGGCTTCCTTGATAGGTACAACGCCTATGTTGCCTCCATCAGGACCGATTAGGCGCACTTCCGCAACGCGGATGCCCTCGTTTACTCTAAATTCGTTGGCGCTTATAAGTGTCTCCTTGTTTTACATAAAACAAATCCAGCGTGGGCTGGTTTTTGGCGGGCGAATAATACCACGAAGAAGTATGAATCGTCAACAAAAAGAGCCGAGGATTTCGGCTCTTTTACTTATACATGTCGTATCACTTTAGCTTCCAATTTCTCTTTCGGTTGAAAGCCAGTCACTCGTTCTTTAATTTCGCCGCCTTTGAACAGCATTAAAGTAGGAATGCCCATCACGCCGTATTGCATCATAAGGTTGGGGTTTTGGTCTGCGTCTAACTTAACGACCTTAACCTTGCCCTCCCACTGCCCTGCTAATTGTTCCACAATCGGGGCAATCATCTTACAAGGCTGACACCAATCGGCGGTGAAATCTACCAGCACGGGCAAATCGGCGCTGAGAACTTCTTGTTGAAAATTTTGTTCATTAACGTATTTGACGTTGCTCATTTGTACCTCCAAACTGAAAGACGCTATGTTTGTTTATTTAATTACTTAGCCGCTGGGCTTTTATTTCTGTTGACGAGCCTCTCTCCCCGTGATAGAATGCAACCCGCCTGATGAACGGGCGCGTAGCTCAATGGTAGAGCAGCGGCCTTTTAAGCCGTTTGTTGAGAGTTCGATCCTCTCCGCGCTCACTATCTAATCCTCTTTGTTAGAGGATTTTTTATTTTGTTGCGAGCCCCCATTGAGGGGATGCTATTCGCTCCTCTCCGCGCTCACACTATCTAATCCTCTTTGTTAGAGGATTTTTTATTTTGTTGCGAGCCCCCATTGAGGGGATGCTATTCGTTCCTCTCCGCGCTCACTATCTAATCCTCTTTGTTAGAGGATTTTTTATTTTGTTGCGAGCCCCCATTGAGGGGATGCTATTCGTTCCCCTCCGCGCTCATAGTAAAACAATCCTCATAAAGAGGATTGTTTAAGAAATAGCGGATTGTAGATGAGCGTTGATTTATTTTTCTTCATCATCCTCATTAAATTCATCTTCGTCAAATTCTTCGAGGTCTTCTTCGTCGTTGAGCGCCATGAGGTCAAAGTCATTGAGTTCCTCGTTGAAATTCAGGTTTTCAAGCGCGTCTTCTAAGAATTCAATCATATCTTCATCGTCTGTGTTTTCGAGCAGGTTGAGGATGTAAATGCGCGCGTCTTCGCCGCCGATTTGCGACAAAGCCCAAATTGCAGCAGAGACCACATCGTCATCTTCCTCTTCATCTTCCAGCATTTGGAGCATGATAGGCGCGGCTTCTTCGATGCTTAATTCTCCCGCCGCTTCCGCCGCCGCAAAACGGACTCGTGGGTCGTTATCTAGTAATTTGCTAACGACGCTATCGTTCCAAACGTTATCATGCGAGCGCCCCATCGCTTTTAAGGCAGAGGCTATCCAGGCTGGGTCGGAGCGGTGATAAGCGGATTCGATGAGGTTGGTCATTTCTTCGCGCGATGAATACCCCAGCGACTCTAACGCTTTTCTTCTTAGCGTTGGGTTATCTTCACTGCGGACGACTGAAATTAATGCGTCTTCCACCGCTTGTTGAATGTGTGGGTCAAGTTCTTCTAATTCGCCAAGCAAAACAAATTCGCCAAGCAGGTTCGCCGCTTCCATGCGCGGAGCGAGGTCGGCGTCGTTAAGAAAAATGTTGAGGAATGAATCGACAAGCTTGGGGTCGTTTGATTCGGCGAGTAACCCAATAGCGCGGGCGCGGATGTTCGGGTCGGTATCGTTTAAGAGCGCTTTACCAATTTCTTCATAAGATACAAGCGTATCCGAGTCAAGATGCGCTAAAAGGTTATCGAGCAGAAGCAGTTTACGGTTCGGCGCAACGTTTTTCCACGCGTCTAAAAAGAGGCGCAGAGATTTTGGGTCTAAATCGGAGTAATATCCCAAATGGTTTTGGGGAATGTCTTTTTTAGAATCCAAAAGATAATCTAAGACGGTTTGAAAATTAAGTTCTGCCATTATGGAATTAATTGAGCGGGGTTGACAAAATCCATCACGTTGACGAACAGCATGAGACCTATGAGCAATAGCATTGCAATTCCGTTGACCATATTTTCCCATTCATGCGGTATGCGTTTTTTGAAAAGAATTTCGGGCAAGGTGAATAAAATTCTGCCGCCATCCAGCGCGGGAATAGGGAAAAGATTGAATACGCCTAACGATACGCTTAACACGCCAATGAGGTTTAATGTGTAATTGGTGGGGCGCGGAGCGGGCGCGCCGCTGGATTGCGCGGCGGCGGCTTCTTGTCGGCTGGTTACGTCTTCTTCCACCGAATAGTTGAATAAATCATAAATTCCCTTGAAGCCAATAAAACGCGCTTCATCCGATGAAATAACGCCTTGAATGAGCGCAACAGGCAAATATACAATGGTGGCGGCTTGAATAGCGGTGATGGTGGTTCCGCCGACGACGCTCTCTACCAATGTGGCCGGGCGGGTGGGGGTTGCCAGCGCCACGCCCAATGCGCCTTCTTGCGCCGTTCTGCTTGAAAGCGGCGTTGCCGTTAGGGTAATTTGCTCGCCGTTTCGTTCCACTAATAATTCAACGGGCGTATCAAGGTTTTCTCGAATCAGCAAAATGGCGGGTTCAATCTCAGTCACGGCTTCGCCGTCAATGGCTAATAAAATATCGCCTTTTTGCAAGCCTGCTTGTTGCGCTGGAGAATTTTCGGCGACTGTTTCAATCAACACTTTGCCCGGCACAGGAACGCCTGAAGAGGCAATCAAAATTGAAAATACAATCACTGCCGTTAATAAATTCATTAATGGTCCTGCCAACAAAACCACTAAGCGTTTCCACGGGTTTGCAGAGGCAAGCCCGCCCGGCACGTTTGGGTCGTTTTCTCCTTTGGGGCGAATAAACCCGCCCAACGGTAAGGCGTGAATCGTAAATTCAGTGCCTTGCCATTTGAACAACGTCGCCAATTTATAAGAAGGCAACCCAAACCCAAATTCTTCCACTTCAATTTTTGCCCAACGCGCCGCAAGAAAATGCCCCAACTCATGCACGAAAATCATCAAGCCGAGCGCAAAGAAAAAAACCAGAAAAGATATCATTTTTATTCCTTTATCACAGAGCGACCCTACATTTACTATCAGACTTCTAAATTAATCTTGACAGGTCGCCCTTACGATTTTGAAATTATATCTGCAAATGGAATTGAAGAAGTTAAAGTTTTATTAGACGAAATGCCCGCTTCTTTCTTAGGGGAAAGTTGATTCTGCTTCAGAAGCATTTATCTACCCTTCAACACCGCGCGGGGATACCCCCCCACGCTATTCATTCTCACAAAGCCTGCTAAAGCAGGCTTAAACCTTCGTGTTTAAATTAATGTTGCTCCACCGCCAACCCCGGCGACCAAAACATCTTTCACGCCACTTAATTCTCTTAATCGTTTTTCCGCTTCTTTAGCGTATTCTCCCAAACATACCACATGCACATTTGCGCCAGCGTCCACCGTATAACCGACGGGCAAGCCGTTTTTCCGCCATTCGCGCACCTGATGAAAAATCTCCACTGTTGCCGCCTGCCAATACATCAACGGCGGGTCTGAAGTCATCATCACCGCGTGCATCATATCTGAATCATGTTCAATGATATGTGCGAAGGCTTCAAAATCTTTTTTGAATATGGCATTGCGGCAAATATCTAATCGGCGGGCGGCGTCTGCCACTCGTGCGTCTTGTAATGGGCTTGTGCTTGCCAGCGCATGTCCTTCGGTAGAGCCAGTCTTTTTATGCGCCGAACTGACTACGGCAATACAATCCACCAAATTCCAATGATTTCTATCGGCGATAGAGAATGCGAAAGAATCTTCCTCGCCTGTTCCCATTTGCCATTCCACAAACCCGCTTGGAATAGAACGTGAAGCGGAGCCAGAGCCGCGCCGCGCCAATTTAGATAATTCCTTCTCGTCTAAATTCAACCCGGCCGCCTTGCTTGCAGATAACGCCAGCGCCGCAAACGCCGCCGCCGAAGAGGCAATCCCTGCGCCTGCGGGGAAGTTATTCTCGCTGGTCACTTCGGCTTTTTCGTTTATGTTTGCCATCTTGCGCACAATATCAAGAATATAAGAAACTCTTTCAAGCCCTTTGCCTTTGATTTCGCTGTTGTTAATGGTCAAAGAATCTTGTTTGGCAGACGTAAACGAAACGGTTGTTTTGGCGAACAACCCATCTAAATTCATAGAAATAGAACCATTCACTGGCAAGCGCAGTTCATGGTGGCGATTTCCCCAATACTTGATAAA
>DAOTZE010000012.1:0-3528 GCA_034434495.1 Anaerolineales bacterium | reverse complement strand
GGTTGCCTTTGTCGTTTTTTTTGAGCCAAACACTGTCGCGTTGCGCGGCCAGGAGGCCGGGCAGCAAGGCAAAGGCGATGAAAATCAGGATTGTGTTGCGCATGGTTTTGGTTGATTTAATATTTTGAAGTTAGTCGCTGGCGACGCGAAAACCGATGAAACAATTGGGCATGATCGGGAAAGCGTGGGGGGTATGCGGTTCCACGAATCTATCCACGCTGAGGAGGAATTCAATGGCTTCTTCTCCGAATTTTCTCTCCATGCCATAAATTTGCAGAGCGTTACACTCCTTGACATTTAAATAATCATCTTGCTTTTGAGGGTTTTCAAGCGGCCACCTTCCGCAACTGCCGGTGTATTTTGTGTACCAAGTCAACCAATTTGGCCCCAGATAAGTTGCGCAAGCAATTTTGACTTCATCTCCCTTTTCATCTTCACCTATAAGATCGGATCTCTCCTGACACCACTCGCTCACATTGCCGTAGAGGTCGTGAAGGCCCCACACATTTTGGGCGAAAGAACCGACGGGGGCTATTTGATTGAAACCGTCTTTGTAGGCCACGCTGATGCAGTAGTCACCTTCTACATCCTCTATCTGAATGTCGTTCCAGGTTTCGTCTCTGATATTGCCAAAAACAGCGTCCTTCTTTACCGAGGAATTGTTTTGGGGCAAAAAAGCGTACACCCATTCTTTCCAAGTTGGCAAGCGGTATTTGCTGCCAGTTATTTTGCCCAGCCATTTGCAATAGGCTTCAGCATCGTCTACGGTGATGTGGATCACCGGAAAGTTGTACTGCTCTTGCGGACGAAAGTTGCCAAATTCGTCGTGCCGCCAGTTGACGCCTTTTTTTGTTGTCAAATAGAATTTTTCCTTGTGTTTTTTGGCCAGCACAATGCTTTCGCCTTCTTTATCGGCGTATGTTTCATATCCGCTGGCCGTCACAAATGCCTCGAATTCTCTGATAGTCACTTCGTTTCTGCCGATGGAAAACGGCTTTATGGTGTGCTGGCGTAACTCCTTACAATAAGTGCTAACCGGGTCTTCGTATTCATTGTAGGTATTGAAAATGTCAAAGAAAAAAGTGTCCACCCGGCTTTGCCCGCCCTTCATGCTCACCATCTCCGGTACCGGGAAATCAACAAGACGAGTAGGCACTTTCTTTGTTTTCAGCCACTTGGTCAATGCTTCCGCCTTCAGACATTTGGCTTGCACGGCGCTGGTTTCAGTAATCATGCCCAGCCAAGCACCAGTCTCGATAAAAACCGGCCCGCCGGAACAACCGCCTATGATGGCCTGTGGCGTGATGCTGAAAAAGCGCCCATCTTCGTATAGAGAAGATTGCTGCACCAAGTTCAACAAATTGGCCAACCAATATCCGCCCCCGGGATGGCCAACGCTCTGTACTTTCTGACCCTGTGTGATGACGCCCGGCTCGGCGGGGAAAAGTTCTTGCAAAGTCAGCGGTTTTCCCGGCGTGAATACAAGTACCGCCGCGTCCATCCCTTCGTCTTGGTGCAACAAAGTCGCCTTGTGTTTCGCCTTGTCGCCATGTACTTGCACAACAATGTCGTCGGAGCCATGTACCACGTGGCGAGCAGTGGCGATGTAATAGTTCGCACCTTCTTTCCCTACGATGATACCCGCACCCGTCTCTTCCCCGATACCTTCGAGTTGCGCCGTGATGCGCACGACGGATTTCATGTATTGCTCTTGTGCGTCGAGTGAAGTAAAGGGTAGGGCGAGGCAAATGATTAATAAAATGAGTCTCATTTTTTAGTGATTTGAGTTTTAAAATTCTTGTTTGTCATTCGCTGGCGACGCGGAAGCCGAGAAAACAAGTGGATTCGTCGGGAGGGAACAAAGGGAAAAAAGCGTAGTCTCTACCCGAAGTTTCCCCCGGTTCAAAAAGGTAAACATAGCCACTCTCGACGATTCGTTTTTTGTCGTCGCGATACCAGAACAGCCAGTTGGGGCCCAAGTACAAGTTCCGCTGGGTAGCGTCTTCTTCATTTTGCTCGCCATCGCTACACCATTCGCTCACGTTGCCGTACATATCGTGCAGTCCCCATTCATTGGGAGCGTAAGAGCCAACCGGTGCAAGGCGGGGAAAACCGTCAGCATACTCGGTACCGATAGACCAGGGTACCATATTAATACCTATTTCCTCGTACCAGGTCGTATCTCTGATATTCCCGAAAACGTCCGAGCGCTGGAGTGTTTTTTTCTTAAAAGGGAAAAAAGAATAAATCCATTCGTCACCGCTGGGCAAACGGAATTTTTTTCCTGTTCTTTTGCTCAACCACTTGCAATAAGCGTCGGCATCTTCCCAACTGACGTGGATAACCGGGCGATTGTACGCTTCGCGAGGCCAGAGCCGCCCAAATTCGTCGTGTCGCCAGTTGATTTTTTGTGTTTTTTGCAAAAAACGATCTTCGTCATCGTCGGCTCTTCTAATCGCGTTGCTGCTGCCTCTTTGTTCCGCCGACGTGACGTAGCCGGTGGAAATAATAAAGGCCTCGAACTCCCGAAGTGTCACCTCGTATTTTCCAAGCGAAAAAGTGTTGACTTCCGGGATTTCCAATTCGGCATAACTCAGCAAGTCATTGTAGGTGTCGTCGTAAAAAAGATGAATGCCGAATGAATCAGCGCGTGGCTTTTTCCCTTCGATGCGCACCATTTCGGGCATCGGTGAATAGATAAAGCCCGAAGGTATTTTTTGGGTTTTTAACCATTTTTCCAATGCTTCCGCCTTCAGGCATTTGGCCTGCACCATGCTCGTCTCGGTTATCATGCCGAGCCACGCGCCACTTTCCATAAAGACTGGCCCACCCGAACATCCGCCCACGATAGCCTGCGGCGTGATGCTGGAAAAACGCTCGTCCTCATACAAAGAAGGCTGTTGAACAAGATTCAGCAAATTGGACAACCAGTATCCGCCGCCGGGATGGCCGATACTTTGCACCTTGCGGCCCTGTGTGATAAGGTTCGGGTCAGCGGGGAAAAGTGCTTGTAACATCAAAGATTGTCCGGGTGTGAACACCAGTACCGCCGCATCCATTCCTTCGTCCTGATGCAAGACGGTCGCCTTGTATTTCGCCTTGTCGCCATGTACTTGCAGGGCGATGCCGGTAGCGCCGTGCACCACGTGCCGGGCGGTGAGGGCATAATATTTTTGGCCTTCCTTGCCAACGATGATACCTGCGCCGGTCTCCTCCCCGATGCCTTCGATTTGGGCGGTGATGCGCACGACGGATTTCATGTACTGTTCTTGCGCATGAGCCGCAACCCGGAACAGCGTAAGGCAAAAAAACAGAAAAACGGTTTTCATAAGAAGGATTTTAGGTTTCAAAAAAGATGCACGGTGGAGCAAAGGTCGGAAGATGAATGTTTCGGACAATAAAGCAGTCGCTAAAAATTATTTTGAAAATTTGCCAATATAATGCTCGGTTTATTCTTCCCGTAACACTTTTGCCAACAATAACATTAAGTGTGTATTTTAACGAAGGTAAAATTTGGCGTTTTTCCCT
>DAOTZE010000011.1:0-21114 GCA_034434495.1 Anaerolineales bacterium | reverse complement strand
TTACGAAACCGATTATACAACCTCACTTCATCTATGGTCAACAAAGCCTTGCTGAATGGCATAAGACTATCCCCAATAAACCAAAAAGCCTCCCCGTAAGGGAAGGCTTAGGTAAATGAATCAACTTGCCTTTAAGAAAGAAGCGACTTAAAACTCATCGTCCTCATCCCAGTCGTCTTCGTCTTCATCGTCTAAATCTTCTTCATCCCAATCCGCATCGTCTTCTTCGTCCCAATCGTCCTCGTCGGCGGCGCCGTCGGTAGGGGAGTAAGTCACGCACCCCGTGTCGGGGTCAAACTCGACAGCGGCGGCGGAACAGAACCCCTCATCGAGAAACACACAATCGGCGTAATGACATTTAATGCGCGGCATTTCAACATCCTCCTAAATATTAGGGTTACGAACCAAACGCGTAACGGCGATGATAAAAATCAAAATCATCACCGTTTGCGCGCTCACACAAAACGGACAAAGCGCCTTCAGCACAAACACTTCTAAATAAATGAGCCATAAAACAAAAGCAAAGCCAGCCAAAGCGATTGCAAAAAAAACTAAAGCCCCGTTGTTTTGCAAAAATGAATTTCGGTTTTCAAAAAACAAAACCAGCAGTAAAGCCAAGTTTCCAACCGCGCCAATTACTGGCACGTCAATTCCATTAATCACCGAATATGGGCTAGAAGTAACGCTCGAACAAGCGCCCGAACCTAAACACATAGCGTCGTTGCCTGTATATTTATAAACGGTCATATAAATTCCGATTGCCAACCCTATCGTCAAAAGCGCATACAAAGCGCGAACCAACCACTTATCGGCATTATCCATAAAACCTCATAATAAAATGGCTTCCACTTCCTGACCAGCAGGCACGCATTTTACACCAGCGGGGATAATAAGTAAAGCGTCCGCTTGGGCTAACGAAAGCAAATTGCCAGAGCCTTGATGACCCGTTAGAACGGCGGTTTTGATTCCATCTTCTTCGCGGATTTTCGCCCGCAGATAACTTTCCCTCCCATCCGATTCGATTTCTTCCGCGCTTCGCACTTTAATTTTGGCTTGTTCCTGCTCCGTCAGCCCTTTCATCTTCCCCAAAGCCGGGCGGACGAAAACCTCAAACCCGACAAACGCCGAAACGGGGTTGCCCGGCAAACCAATGAAATGAACGTCTTTATATTTGCCAAACGCCAAAGGTTTACCCGGGCGCATGTTCACTTTCCAAAAATCCATTTTGCCGTGCGTCTCAATCGCCGCTTTTATAAAATCATACGCGCCGACGCTCACCCCAGCGGAGGAGAGAATCAAATCGGCTTGTTGATTTACGGCTTCGTCAAACAACTTGGCAGCCGCCTCTTTTGAATCTTTTGCCACGCCCAAGCGAATGACTTCAGCGCCTGCATTTTCAAGCAAACTGGCTAAAGTGTATGAGTTTGAATCGCGGATTTTGCCTTCTTCCAGCGGAGCATTAACATCTAACAACTCGTCACCCGAAGATAACAACGCCACGCGCGGTTTTTTATAAACTGCTACATTTGCAATTCCCAACGTGGCTAACAAACCTAAATCTTGCGGTTTGAGCGCTCGCCCTTTTTGTAAAACGATTTCTCCAGCGTGAATATCTGAACCTTTGCGGCGGACGTAATCGCCCGCGTTTATTTTTTTATGAAATGAAATGGTCGGCGGAATTTTTGAGCCGACTTGATGATGATTCGCATTTGTATCTTCCACTGGGATGACGGCGTTTGCGCCTTGCGGCAATTGCGCCCCGGTGGTGATTCGCGCGGCTTGACCTGATTGCAAAGTCAGTTTGGGCGAAGACCCTGCTGGGATATCAGCGACAACTTGAAGCGTGGTTGGCGAAGCGGGGTTTGAATCTTCGGCGCGAATGGCAAAACCATCCATAGATGAATTATCGAAAGGCGGAAAATCTGAATCGGAAATAATATCAAGCGCCAAAATGCGGTTTGAACAAGCGCCGAGGGGAATTGTTTCTGTTGCAGTCGGTTGAAAATGGGAGAGAATGCGCTCACGCGCTTCTTGTACGGAAAGCATAAGCGCCGAGATTATACACCCTAACCGGGGTTTATCCGATGCGCTTCGATGACGTTGGGTAAGTTTTCAATGCGATTTAACACTCGGCTGAGTTGCGTTAAGTCGCACACTTCAATTACAAGGCTTAAATCGGCAATCGAACGATTGGTGTTTACCGAAACGTTTGCAATGTTAATATTTTCATCCGCCAGCAATTTTGAAATATCCACCATTAAACCTTGCCTGTCGTAGGCTTTGATTTTGATTGGCACGGGGTAGGTTCGTTCTACATGCCCCCAATCTACTTTTAAGAAGCGTTCTTTATCTTCGTTTTTTAATTTCAAAATGTTGGGGCAGTCTTGTCTATGCACGGTGACGCCGCGCCCGCGCGTGACAAAGCCGATAATTTCTTCGCCTGGCATGGGCGAACAACATTTTGCCATGCTGGCTAACATACCTTTTAGCCCAACCACTTCTACCGCGTCGGTAAATTTTTGCGGGCTTTCGCTTACGTTGGCTTGAAGAATATCTTTTACTTCTTCGGCGGTTGAAAACTGTTTAACAACTTTATTAATGGAAAGGTCTGCCGCGCCTAAGGCGATAAACAATTCATCGGGAGTTTTATACCCAATTTCGCGGGCTAGTTTTTCGTAGTTGATTTCATTAATCCCTAGTCGCTGTAATTCTCGTTCTAAGGCGGCGCGTCCTTGCGCTAAATTTTGTTCGTCTTCTTGTTTTTTAAACCAAACTTTGATTTTTGAACGCGCGCGCTGGGTTTTGACTAAACCTAAATTGGGGTTGAGCCAATCGCGGCTGGGCCCGCCGCGCTTGGCGGTTAAAATTTCCACTTGGTCGCTGGTTTTTAATTCTTGATAAAGCGGGACAAGTTTTCCATTAACGCGCGCACCCCGACAGCGATGCCCAATATCGGTGTGGACATGATAGGCAAAATCAATCGGCGTAGAGCCTGCGGGCAGGTCAATAATATCTCCGCGCGGGGTGAAGACGTACACCCTATCTTTGAACACGTCGCTTTGCATTGATTCGACAAATTCCGCCGCGTCTTTTACGTCGCTGCGCCATTCCATCATGGCTCGTAAAGAGTTGATGTGCTTTTCAAAATTTTTATCTAAAATCTTCCCGCCTTCTTTATAACGCCAATGCGCGGCGATGCCATATTCGGCGCTCATGTGCATTTCAGGCGTGCGAATTTGCACCTCCAGCGGGCGCTTATCGTCATATTGCACGGCGGTATGAAGCGATTGATATAAATTATCTTTTGGCGCGGCGATGTAATCGTCAAACTCGCCTTGAATGGGTCTCCAAGTGGTGTGAATTAACCCTAATGCGGCGTAACACGAAGGTACATCTGGAACAATGAGGCGCACAGCCCGCACATCATACAGCATGTTAAACGGGCGGTCTTTATTTTGCATTTTTTTGAAAATAGAATAAATGTGTTTGGGTCTGCCGCTTACTTCGGCTTTGATGTTGTTTTTTTCAAGCAATTTCACTAGCTTCTCTTTAATTTCTTCCAATTGTTTTTCTCGGTCTAAGCGGCGTTCAGCCAATTGTTCGGCGATTTCTTTATATTTTTCAGGGTTCACATAGCGAAAGCTTAAGTCTTCTAACTCCCACTTTAATTGCCAAATTCCCAAGCGGTTTGCCAGCGGCGCAAAAATATCTAACGTTTCTTGGGCGATTCGTTTTCGCTTATGCTCTGGCATGTGACCCAACGTGCGCATATTATGCAAGCGGTCTGCCAATTTAATCAGCACCACGCGCACGTCTTCGCCCATGGCTAAAAATGTTTTTCGTAACGTTTCGGAAACAATATCTTCCTTGCGCCCCAACAAGGCAGGTTCGGTTGTTGGTTCTTCATTTCCGTTCTCGTTTTCGGCGTGTTGGTCGCCGCGTGAAACGCGCGGCAAATGCGTTAACTTTGTTACGCCATCCACCAGCAATTTTACAGTATCGCCAAAATCACGGCGGATATCCGCCAAGGTGACATCCGTATCCTCCACTGTATCATGCAATAGACCTGCGGCGATTACTTCGGCTGGCACTTTCAAATCGGCTAAGATGCTTGCCACTGCAATACAATGATTGATATATGGCTCGCCGGAATGCCGTGTTTGCCCACGATGTGCTTCTTCCGCCACGGTGTACGCTTTCATCACCAGTTCGCGGTCTGCTGGGGAGTAATGTTCGGGGAGCTGCTCTAACAATTTTTCAAGCGGAATAGCCGCCGTTGCTGATTTCATAGGATAATTTTACTACTTCCTTAATCATCGCCTCTTTCTTTGATTGATAATTGGTTCTGCTCCCTCAACATTCCCTTCGCCCCGCCCCGCGCAGGGATAAATCCCCGCGCTATGTTCACAAAGCCCGCTAAAGCGGGCTTATAATTTTGCCATGCCTATTGTTAACAACGTCACCCGTTTTTTAGACGCGAGAAAAATTAAATACACTGCTCACGAGTTGCCCGCCGAAAAAATCGGCGCGCTTGAAGCGGCGCATATTTTGAATGCGCCAGAAGCGCAGGTTTTCAAGACCATTGTCACTACCAGAGAAAAAGGCAAACCCACGCTGGCGGTTATCCCCGGCGACCGAAGCGTAGATTTGAAAGCGCTGGCGGCGTTTCTTGGCGAAAAGAAAATGTCTCTGCCCACCGAAAAAGAAGCGGAGATATTAACAGGCTTGCAGGCAGGCGGTATTTCTCCGCTGGCATTAATCAACAAAGGTTTTCAAGCGGTGATTGATTCTGCTTGCCAAAATTACGAAGAAATTTATATCTCAGGCGGTCAACGCGGAATCAATATTCAAATTGGCGTAAAAGATTTAATCCATCTGGTCAACGCCAAAGTTGGAGCGATTAGTAAATCTACATAGAAAGTAGAAGGGGGGCGTTTTCAATTTTTACTTTTTGTTTTTTGTTTTAAGCGTCAAACTCTGCGACCTGATTTCCATTCACAAACAGTACATACTTCCCAGCCGCAAAACTCCCTAGCGGAATGTTTACCTCAAATGGGCTTAGGGCTTGTACGCAAATTGCATTTGGGTCCGAAACGGAATAGACTTCGACCAAAATTTTATTTTCAGCGTCTGGCGGGTTGACCAATGCCCGCAATTGATGGCACGGCGTTGGCAGGTTTCCTTTAATGTTTAACATAAACTGCAAAGGGTAGCTTTCCATTGTCAGTAAATCGCTTGAGTCAATGTAGGCTTCGCCGCGCGTTAGCAAAGAATCTGCAGGCTGGGGCAGGTAATTGGCTTGCGGCTCGTTTGTATGAGGCGTATCTGAACTTACAGGCTCATCGAAAGTTGAAGCGCAAGCCGAGAGGAATACAGCGAATACGAGTAAAGTCGAAAATATTTTTTTCATGTTGGTCTCCATGTTTTGAAGACGATGCGTAAAGCGCATGAGTTCCCTGTTCGAGCGCGTTTTGAAAATTTACAGATGGGGCGGCGGGTGAGGTCTATTAATAAGAAACGAAATCGCCTACCAAGTTGTCGTTAATCCAAACGGTGTATCTACCTTTTGAATAATATCCAAATAAAATATTGGCTTCAAATTGTTGAAACACATTTTCGCAATTGATGTTTGGGTTTATTAAGCTATACACTTCAATAAACACACGATAGTTTTCATCAGGCGGGTTGATTTGCACGCGCAATTCGTTGCACACGCTTGGCATATACCCTAAAATGTTTAACATCGCGCGCGGCGGCGAGTATTCATATTTTTCCGAAAGGCTTACGGCGGTAATCGTTACGCCTGCAATTTGCTTGCCTAAATCTTCTGTGCGCGGCGCGTATATGTTTTCATCTGGCGTGATGCGATACGGCAACGCGGCGGTTTCCGTCGGCTCGGCGGTTGGAATGATTGAACAGGCGCTGATTAAAATAAAAATTAATAAGAATTTTTTTCTCACTCTAATTTTGACCTATTTAGTTTTACGTTTTCAAACAATTGTGGGGCGGGAACATAAATCCCGCTCCCGCTTACGCTGATTGTTGAATCTGGCAATCGAATTTCGCCTTTGCTGATGATTTTTCTCTCTTCAATTTTGGCGATTCTGGCTTCCACTATAATTTTTTGATTCAACGGCAATGGTTTGTGATAGTTGATATTTAAGTTGACAGCCGCCACTTTATGCCCAGCCGCCCACACTACCAAGCCCATCGCTTCATCTAAGATTGCCGCCGAAGCGCCGCCATGCGCATGGTTTGGCGGACCTTGTTGCGCTTCATTCAGCGTAAATTCGGAAGTTAATACGCCGTTTTCAAGAAACCAAGTGAGACCAATGCTATGCGGGTTATCTGTTCCGCATACAAAACACCAACCGTGATAAGGGATTTGCGTTTTCATAAAACCTATTTAACCACAAATGCGTTACGCGGGCGTGAAAAGATAAGCGCTTAAGTCTTTGCAGCGCTTTATTTATTTCGTGCGCGAATAGTTTCATGCTAGAATCTTGAAAATTTCAAATACGGAGATTCCCATGAAGTCGCTTTTAGAAAGATTAAAGATTCAACCTGTGAATGCGGGGGTATCCACAGGTATAGATAACTGGCTGATGGATAAAAACGGCAAGGAATTAGTTTCATATAACCCAACTACAGGCGAGCCAATTGCAAAGGTGATTCAAGCCACAGCCGAGACGTATGAAAAAGTGGCGGCGGAGGCGCAAAATGCCTTCCTAAAATGGCGGCATGTCCCCGCTCCGAAAAGAGGCGAAGTAGTCCGCGATTTGGGCGAAGCGTTGCGTCAACTCAAAGAACCGCTTGGCGATTTGGTGACAGTAGAAATGGGGAAGATTCGCGCAGAGGGGCATGGCGAAGTGCAAGAGATGATTGATATTTGCGATTTTGCGGTGGGGCAGTCGCGCATGTTATATGGGCTTAGCATGCACAGTGAAAGACCATCGCACCGTATGTATGAGCAGTGGCACCCTTTGGGCATTGTGGGGTTGGTGACGGCGTTTAATTTTCCTGTGGCGGTTTGGTCTTGGAATTCGGCGCTTGCCGCCATTTGCGGCGATACCGTCATTTGGAAGCCTTCCTCTTATACCCCGTTGACTGCAATTGCCGTAACACACATTGCCAATCAAGTTATGGCTGATCATGGCTTATCGGGTATTTTCAATTTAACCATTGGGTCTGGACGCGATGTTGGCGAGTTGATGTTAAATGATAAGCGTGTGCCATTGGTTTCGTTTACGGGTTCAACAAAAGTCGGCGTGCATGTTTCTGAAACGGTGGCAAGGCGATTCGGCAGAACGATTTTAGAACTTGGCGGTAATAATGCAATTATTGTCACGCCTAACGCCGATTTGGAAATGGCGACTCGCGCTATTTTGTTTGGCGCGGTTGGCACGGCTGGGCAACGCTGCACTTCCACGCGCAGAATCATTATGCACAAATCTATCGCCAACGATTTAACGCAACGGCTTGTTAACGCTTATAAACAAGTTCGCATTGGCGACCCGCTTCAGCCGGAGACGCTAATGGGTCCGTTGGTTGTGAATACGTCTGTCGAAGAAATGCTGGATGCAATTCACAAAGCGAAACAAGACGGCGGCGAAGTTCTTGTAGGCGGCGAGGCGCTTCCAAACCTTGGTCCAAATTTTGTTTCGCCTGCTATTGTGAAAATGCCGGCGCAAACGGAAATTGTTAAGACTGAAACCTTTGCGCCGATTTTATATTTGCTTGAATATGAAACGATTGAAGAGGCAATCAAAATTCATAACGATGTGCCGCAAGGTTTATCGTCTGCTATCTTTACCGATTCGGTGCGTGAGGCGGAGACATTTTTATCGGTCGGCGGTTCGGATTGCGGCATTGCCAATGTGAACATCGGCACGTCGGGCGCGGAAATTGGCGGCGCATTTGGCGGCGAGAAAGAAACAGGCGGCGGGCGTGAATCTGGCTCGGATGCGTGGAAGGTTTACATGCGCCGACAAACGAATACGATTAATTGGTCGAAAGATTTGCCTTTGGCGCAAGGAATTAAGTTTGGGGAATAGTTTGCTTTGATGAAGCGCAAGGGCGAGAGACCTCGCCCTTGCGGAATGAATATGAGCGCAATAAACCAATCTCAAACTTTATGCAAAGCCTGCGGGTTGTGTTGCTCAGGTCATTTGTTTTCGTGGGTGCGGCTGAACGCTAATGAGTTAGATAAAGCCGAAGCCTTGGGCTTGAACGTGATTCGCAACGACCCGCGGCAACGCGGATTTTTACAGCCTTGCCCTGTTTGGCAGGGCGGCGTTTGCACGGTTTACCAATCGCCTGATTATCCTCGTAGTTGCGCGAAATATAAATGCGTTGTTTTACGAAAGTTGCTAGACGAAGAAATTGATTTTTCTGACGCGCTGAATCAAATTGAAGAGACTTTAGAGTTGATTCAAGAAGTTGAAGCTCTTTTGCCTGTTTCTTCCTTAGTCAGTTTTCGGGAGCGGTTCGTTACGCATAAAGAAAATTTGGAAAGATTAAATCAACAAAACTATTCTCAAACTGAAAAAGAGTTTTTACAAAAAGCGGGGGAGTTATTGCATATTTACGAGAACCGCTTTGGGGTGGATGATTTTATTGATTATGAAAAGTAAATAGCGTTTTCAAATCGCCCACATTGACAAAATATTTGCGATATGCAGACGTTTCGCTCAAAACGCCTCGCAAGGCAATAAACAATTCCGCTTGTAGGTATGGGTTTTTCTCGCCTTTTTCATTTAATAAGGTAACCTGCCCTTCGTCTATGCGGACGGTCAAGCCGCCGTTTGCGCGCAGCCATTCTAGCCCAAGTTCTATGGCGATTTCACGAGACGCCATAGCGGATGCAAGTTCTTGAATGGATGTTTTACCCGCTTTTTTATTCAAAGCGAATTTACATAACCCTGCCAAGCGATTTAGAAATTCATTAGGCTTTTCTTCAGGCGGTAAAACGCCAAATACATAAATTGTTTTTGGCTTTACAACGTCCAGCGCTTTGCGTAATTCCGCTGGCGATGGGGGAACGGTGTAAATGGCAAATTCATCGGCTGGCGTTAATTCAAAACGAGATTTGCCTTTGGGTTTATCTGCGCCTTCTGCCCAGGTTAAGGTCGAAGGTTGTAGGTTAAAGGTTTTAAGTCTAAAGTCTCTAATCTCTAATCGCTGTTCTTTGCTCTCTACAACCGCTTCTGCAACGATTCTAAAATCTTGAAATTGCAAGTTGACCTGACGTTGCCCACGATAGGAAGACGCCCGCAAAGAATAAGCAATGTCAATTTTGCTGCCGTTTTCGGGTAAGTTTGCGCCTGCTCCGCCCCAATATAAAATGGATTGCGTATTGCCATGCTCGTCTTCGATATTGATTCGCAGATGTTCTTTTGTTTTTCCAATTTCGGTTTTGGATTTGAGAATCACATTTCTAGTAGCAAGAGTTAATTCTGGGTTGCCTGCTCCATACGGGGCGAGCAGTTCTAATGCGTCGGCGAGGTCAATGTTGAGGTCGGAGAGAGCAAGCCAAAAGTCAATTTGAAGCGTTGGTTCTTCATAAACAATATCGCCAAGTTGTTTTTCAAGCGCTTTGCCTAATCCTTTGCGAAATTGAATCAAATCGTCTTTTTTGAGCGAAAGCCCAGCCGCCATAGGGTGCCCGCCAAAGCCAAGCAAAATATTTTTTTGCGTGGCTATGGCATCGGTGATGTGCAAACCCTCGATAGAGCGCGCCGAGCCGCGCAAGATTCCATCTTCGGATTCGTTTAATAAAATGGCAGGCTTGCGATAGCGTTCAACCAGTTTGTTCGCCACAATGCCCACCACGCCGCCCGCCCAATTCGGGTGCGATAAAACAATGGCGGGCTCGTCAAGCAGTTTGGGGTTTTCTTTTAGTTGCGCTTCGGCGGATTGATACACTTGCGATGTTAATAATCTGCGTTGCGCGTTTAAGCCTTCAATTTGCGCCGCTAACACGCGCGCTCGCGCTTGGTTATTTGTAGTTAGCAACTCAACGGCAGGGTTTGCGTCGCCTAATCTGCCGAGCGCATTTAATCGCGGGGCAAACGTAAAACCAATTGTTTCTTCGTTTGCGGTTTCTAAATTTGTGTTCGATAATTCGGCGATTGTTCTTAATCCAATGCGGGTTGTTTTTTGTAACTGTTCGATTCCTTTTTTGGCTAAGGCGCGAGTTTCATCTTTAAGTAAAGCCACATCTGCAATTAATCCCAGAGCGACAAGGTCAAGAAGTTCTTCTGACTGTAGTTCGTGGACGATGGATGGCGTTTCATGGTTTACGGTCTGCGGTCTATCGTCTAAAAGCGCTTCCGCTAATTTATATGCAACTCCAACCCCCGCTAAAGTTTTCAATGGATGATTCTCTGGCAACATTTTAGGATTGATAATTGCTTTGGCGCTCGGAAGCGTTTCGCCTAAATCATGATGGTCTGTGACAATGACATCAACGCCGTGCGCGTTTGCAAACTCAATGGCTTCATGAGCGGTGATGCCTGTGTCGCATGTCAAAATTAATTTTGCGCCGTTATCAATGATGCGAGTTAACGATTCGATATGCACGCCATGATTTTCTTTTCCGCGTATCGGAACGTAATAAATTACGTTGGCGTTTAATGCTTGTAAAGTTTGCGTAAGCAAAGCGGTGGAGGTTTGCCCATCTACGTCAAAATCTCCCCACACGCAAATTAAGTTTTTTTGTCGAATATGATGGCGGATGAGTTCTACCGCCGATTCGATGTTTGGAAATTGCGCGGAGGTTTTTTTTTCGGGATTTAAAAACGCTTCAACCTCTTCGGGCGAGTTGATTCCGCGCCTCAACAGAGTCTGCTGAATGAGCGGGGGCAGAGCCTGCCCTGAGCGAAGGCGAAGGGTTTCAGAAAAAGAAGCGGGGATTTCTACAGGTTGAGGGTCTAGCCAGCGAGTCATATTATGCAAGTATCAGGTTTCAAGAGATAGATGTCAAGTTAAAATAAAACGAGTCGCCGCTTGGACGACTCGTTTTATTTTATGGGAAAAATATTTCTTCAATCTTTTTCTCAAACAACTTTGCAATTTGAAACGCCAACGGCAGGCTGGGGTCGTATTTTCCAGTTTCAATGGCGTTAACGGTTTGCCGCGAGACTTTGAGCTTTTCCGCCAAATCGGCTTGCGACCAATTTCTTTCTGCTCGTAACGTTTTGAGATTGTTTTTCATTGATACTTTCTCCAAAAATATCCAAGGCTAACGCCCCATAAGAAAAACATAATGGGTAACACCCAAAGGATAGGAAAAGGCGGAAAGCCTATATTTTCGAGAAAGCCATAACTAAAGGTAATTAATCCAGTAGTGATGGCGGAAAAAGTGACGGCTTGCAGTTGAATTTTTTGTTGTAGTTCATCGCTTTCTCGTAAGGCTCGCAAAATGGCAATGATTACAAAAATCATAGGCAGCGCTGGAATTAATGTGATAACGATTTGAGCGCTTTTCGGAAGCGTAAATTTGTTTAATACGCTTACGCTGGCTATCACTGCCACAATGTAAAGCCCCATTGCAACGCCAAACTCTTTGTAATAACGTTTCCATATATCATTTTGATTCATGTTTTTCCCCATCTTCTTTTTGAGCCGCCGCGCTAAGCACAAACGCCCACACAATCCCAAGGACAATGCCAAGCGCTACGCCTAGCCCAATATTGTTGAGCGCTACGCCAATGGCAACGCCAGCCCCTATTCCAATTGCAAACCCTGCCCCTGCGTTGTTATTTTTGTTTTTCATGGTTTTCTCTCCTGTAAAGTTTACTTGACTTTTCGTATTGTAAAGCAAACTTTACTTTAAGTCAAGGGTGTTTTACACCCATTTCTGCATCAATTCCTAAGCAAGATAACCGCTGGCTGGGGGGAGGGAATAAATCGAGGTTCGCCAGCGTTAAGCGCAGATGAATGTCTAGGTAGAAAATCAATTTTATTTTCCCAGACCGTATGTCTATTTTTGCTTCAAAACGCTCACCGTTTGGTCATGCGCGATTTGGAAGATATACCAAAGCATAACGCTGACGATAATCAACTCGCCGCCGTCGTCGAGTAGCCCAAGCGCTTCTTTAATAAAAATTCCCCAATTGCTGGCAATTTCCGCCGCATCTAAAAACACGCCAAAGAAAATGAGAATTGCGATTAAGGATATAAGGTCACGAGAAAGTTTCTTGAAGGCTTGCGAACCTTTTTGATATGCAATGCCTATTCCAAGCGCTAAGATGATTCCCGCAGCGGCATAGACGGCGAATTCGCCAAAATCTTGTAATCTTAAGTTTAATGGGGGAGTGAAAGTAAGTTGATTGGCTATCGCGCGCCCAACGTCTTCATGAATTTGAAAAGCGTCGTCAACAAGAAAATATAAAAACACCATTGCCCATGACCAATACCCCCAGTAGCCTAGTTTTTGGAATAGATAAACACAGAGAATGATTATCCAAAGAAATTTAACGTATTGATAAAACTCTGCATAGCCTAAATCTCTTTTTACTGAATATAGCGCGCTATCAAGGATATACGTTTTATAAAGAACGTGCAAAACAATAAAAACAATATCTGCGCTTATACATAGCCATAGAAATAATTTGTCGTTTTGCGTTGTGAAAGCCGTCAATGCGCCTCTGATTTAAGAATTTTAATAAAATTGTATTATGCGCTTTGCGCTAGGCGTTAAAGCTCATCTTCTCTTTAACGGCGTTGGGCAACTCAGGTAGTTTGCTTCTTTCAATCAGGAAAGTGGTTACCTCATTTAATTCTTTGAAAATATAATGTTGCCGCAGCGCGCCTTCTAAATATCCCGCGCCGCTCGTGCCGCCTGTGCCAACGCGCATTCCAATCATTCTACGAGTCATCAACATATGCCGATACCGCCATTGCGAAAGCAATTCGTCAATATCAATCAATGTGGTCAATAAATCAAACGGTAAATGAAAAATCGGTAAGTTGCGATACAGCATAATAAACAAAACGGCGCGCATCGCGTTCATAGAAAAATCTCCAGAGCCGTCTTGATAAAAAATTTTGTCTAGCGCTTCTAATTGCTTTTGCTCGACGTTTGATAAACTGTTTTTATAAATTTGTTTGTAATCGCTCCAAAATTGATGAACGCCGTTTTCAACGGGGTACAAACTTTGATATTCATTCCAAAGCGATTCGTCGAAGAACGGAGTTCGCTCTGCCCATTTGACGATTAACTCTTTCAACGTCGCTTCTTTTTCGACGGTTGTAATTGCTTCATAATCCTCAGCATTAAACCCGCCCTCACGGACGCTTTTGTAGTATTCCGCTTTATAGCGCTGTTCCATTTTTAACCCCAATTTTGCTTCAATGATTCTAAATTGCAAACTTTGAAACCCAGAAGATGGTTGCAATAAATTTCTAAATTCCAAAAAATCCATTGGGGTCATCGTTTCTAAAACGCCGATTTGCTGAACCAACACCTCAAAAATTTTGACAACTCGTTTTAACTTATGAACCGCAATGCTCATTTCGCCCGCATTGTCATTAACCTTTTCTGAAGCGAAAATTCCCCGCACCATATCAATCTCGTGAATCGCTTGTTTAAACCAAAGCTCGTAGGTTTGATGAATGATAATGAAAAGCAATTCATCCGTTTTCATCGAACTCTTTGGTTTTTGACTGTTGAGAATTGTGTTTAACTCAAGGTAATCGGAGTAGTATAAGTTGGGCATGGGGGGTCCTTGTGAGGGCGATTTCTTTCTATCATTTTATACTAGATTGGACGAGTTAACAATCCTTGTTGCAAACTTACTTTAGGGGAGTATAATTAACCTGTCTTTAACGCACCACCTCTGCAAGTTATCTCATTGAATGAAGGAACTGCATGTGACCAAAATATTTTTTGCAACCGATATTCACGGCTCAGATATTTGCTGGAATAAGTTTTTGAATGCGGGCAAGTTCTACGAAGCCGACCAATTAATCCTTGGGGGAGATATGACCGGCAAAGCCATTGTGCCAATTATTCACCAAGGCGGGAAAAACTACCGTGTCACTTTGCTCGAACAGACGTTTGATATTACAAACGAAGACGAGTTGACGGATATTAAAAAGAAAATCCGTAGCCGCGGCTATTATCCATATATGACCAATCCAGACGAAATTGCCGAATTAGACAAAGACCCAAGCAAAGTGGATAAAATCTTCCTACAAGAAGTCCTTAAGGTCGTTCAACAATGGATGGAAATTGCCGATAAAAAATTGGCTGGCACAGGTATGAAAGTCTATTGTTGCCCAGGCAATGACGATATGGATGAAGTAGATGAGATTCTGATGGAAAGCAGAACGGTTGTCCATGCGGAGGGGAAGGTGACAGACCTGCCAAGCGGGCATGAGATGATTGCCTCAGGTTGGAGCAACATCACCCCGTGGCATACGCACCGCGAAGAGGACGAAGACCAACTCGCCGTCAGATACGAAGCGATGATTTCTCAATTGAAAAAACCCGCCAGTTCCATCTTCAATATCCATGTGCCGCCTTATAAATCAGGTTTAGATGACGCCGCCGAATTGGATAAAGATTTACGCCCAGTGTTAGCCGGCAACTCAATGATTCCAGTCGGATCAAAGGCATTAAGAGCGGCAATTGAAAAAACGCAACCTTTACTAACTTTACACGGACATATTCATGAGGGGCGCGCCACGACGCGAATCGGCAAAACGCTTTGCATTAATCCGGGTTCTATGTATGAGCAAGGAACTTTGCTAGGAGCATTGATTGTTTTAAGTAAAGATAAAGTCGAAAATTTTGTTCTCACAAGCGGTTAATTTCCCTGGCTTCACCCCTCTTTCACAATGAGAGAGGGCGACAGAGGCGAGGGTTAAATAAAAAAGGAGAATCGTTATGAGCAACTTGTTTGTCCGTAAAGCGACTGGCATGGTACGTTCATGGTCAGTCTTCGACGCGTTTATTTACGCGTTTTTCTCCATCAACTTAGTAACGCTTGGCTTTTATAGTTTTAGCCAAATGTATTACTTTGGCGGTGGAATGATTCCCGCGTTAATTATCAGCGCGGCGTTCATTATTTTTGAAGTCATCGTATACGCTTCATTAATTGCCGTTATGCCTCGCTCTGGCGGCGATTACGTTTGGCAGACGCGCGTCTTCGGCGGCGGAATTGGTTTTATCCTTTCCATCACCGGTTGGTGGTTCACTCTTTGGTTGTGGACGCCGATTTATGGCGACATGCTTCGGCAAATTGTAATTACCCCCTTACTAGGCGCATTAGGTCAACAAGAACTTGCGGTGTGGTTTGCCGGGCAGGGAACTGCGCTGTTTGTTTGCTCATTGCTAACTTTAGCGTTTGTCGCTTTGGTTATCGTATTAGGCATGAAAACCTATGCCCGCATTCAAAAATATTCTTTTTATGCGGGCATGCTCGGCTTGCTCATTGTGATTGTCTTGCTATTCACTGGCTCTCCCGAAGCCTTCAAAGCCGGCTTAGACGCTAACTCTGCGGCATACTTTGGCACGCAAGGCAGTTTATATGAACCAACCGTGCAAGCAGGCATAGACGCATTTGCCTCTACGCCATTGTTTGGCGGCACCTTTGCCTTAATTATGGTAACGCTTCCCTATTTAGTGTTCTTTAACCTGTGGCCCAATTGGGGCGCCACGTTATATGGCGAAGTGCGCGGCGCAACAGATTACAAACGCAATTTTGCCGGCATGGCTTGGGCGCTTATCATCACAACCCTTCTGGCTATTCTCTTCTTCCTTGGCGTAAACCGCGCTTTTGGCTGGGATTTCTACGTTCAAGCCAATGCCGCTTGGTGGAATTACGCTTGGGGCTATGTGTCTGAAGCGCCCCCGCTTCCCGTATGGCCCAACCCTGCCATGTTAGCGGTCTTCCTAACCGACAATCGCCTTATTCAAATCATTGTCCTATTATTAATGAGCGCGTGGTGGTTTGGCTGGGCAGGGACCTTGTTCCTCTCATCCACTCGCGTCATCTTCGCCGCCGCGTTTGACCGCTTACTTCCGGAAAAAGCCGCTGAATTAAACAAAAACGGCACCCCAGTAAACGCAATGTTATATATGATATTGCCCGCCATTTTAGTTGCGGCTTTATACGCTTACAATGTCGGCGGTTTCCGTTCTATTACGCTGGCTGCCACGCAAGGCATCGCCATCATGTATTTTGGCACAGCCATCGCCGCCATTATCCTGCCATATAAAAAGAAAGAACTGTATGAAGCCTCGCCAATCGCCAAAATGAAAGTTGCCGGTATCCCATTAATTACGGTGGCGGGTTTAATTTTTGGCGGCTTTTTGCTTTTCTTATTAGTTGAATGGTTCTTCGACCCATGGCTTAACACCGGCGGCGTTCCGCCCGGTTTATACGGCATTAGCATTGCCAACACCAATTCCATGATATTCCTTGGCTCTTGCTATGCTATCGCCGCCGCCATTTACTATAGCGCCAAATCTCGTCGCAAGAAAGAAGGCATTGATTTAGATAAAGTGCAAGCCGAAATCCCTGCTGAATAACTCATAAAAAATAAGGCGACAGCCGCCTTGAGAGGGGCTGTCGCCTTATGCTTTGCGGAGAGATTATGTCTGTAATTGAAGAAGTCGTTGCCAAAGTGGATGATTGGAAAGATAAAGAAGTAAAAATCGAACAACTCTCAGGCGGGTTAACCAATACCAACTACAAAGTTCTCGTCAATGACCAGCCGTTTTTTGTCCGTGTGCCGGGAGAAAGCACAGAACTGCTTGCTATTGACCGTAAAAACGAATATCACAACACCAACGCCGCCGCCCACGCGGGCGTTGCCCCTCGAATATTAAATTATTTCCCAGAATACAACGTCATGGTTTTAGAATTTTTAGAAGGCAAAACCATGTCTAAAGATTCATTGAACGCGCCTGGAATGCCGACCAGAATGGCGCAGGCGATTAAGCGCCTGCACTCCGCCGAACGCTTCTTACTTGATTTCAACATGTTTCGGCTGACCGAATATTACCTACGCCTCTGCCAAGAACGCCGCATCGTCATTCCCGATGGATACCTTGATAGACTTGAAACAATTCATAAAATTGAACAAGCAATGTCTGTCAAACCGTTAGCCACAGTCCCATGCAATAACGACCTGCTTGCCGAAAACTATATTGACGACGGCAAACAATTGTGGCTCATTGATTACGAATACAGCGGCAATAACGACCCAACCTTTGAGCTGGGCAATACTTGCCAAGAAATGCAATTTAATGACGAGCAAATTAACGAGGTTTGCGCCGCATACTTCGGAGAAGCAACCCCTGCCATGATTGCCCGCATGAAATTAAATATGATTATGTCCGATGTCGGCTGGGGATTGTGGGCGGCAATTCAAGCGAAAATCTCCACAATTGACTTTGACTTTTGGGGCTGGGCAACCGAACGCTGGGGCAGAGCCGTAGAAAAAATGGACTCGGCAGATTTTGACATTTGGTTGAAAGACGTACAAAATTAAAGATGGACATACTAAAAGAATTGTATCGCCTTGTGGAAGCGGCGGAAACAAAAAACATTCAACTACGCACGGTGGGCGGAGTAGCGGTGCATGTGCATAACAAAAAAAATCACCCATTATTCATGCGTGAATATGGCGATTTAGATTTTGTCGTCGCCAAAAAACAGCGCCGCGAATTTGAAGATTTTATGCCCACCGTAGGCTATGAAGGTCATAAACAATTTAATTTACTTAATGGAGATATTCGCCAAATTTACTATCATAAAGAAAGCGAAATGAAAATTGATATTTTTGTGGGCGATTTTGAAATGTGCCACAAAATTCCGCTGGAGCGCCGCCTTTCTGTCGAACCCGTTACCATTCCGCTGGCGGAACTATTTTTATCTAAAATTCAAATTGTTGACCTGAATCAAAAAGACGCGATGGACGTCGCTTCTTTATTGCTAAACGTTGAAACTGGACGCCATGACAAAGACGCTATTAACCTGAATGTTATCGCCGAATTGTGCGGCAACGACTGGGGACTTTATAAAACCACGCTGATTAATTTAGAAAAGGTGAAAGAGGTTGTAAGCAAACTATCTCTTACAAATGAAGAGAAGAATTTAATTTCAACGCGCATTCAAGAAATTTTGAAAACCTTTGAGACCATGCCTAAATCATTAGCGTGGACGCTGCGCGACAGAGTCGGCACGCGGGTTAAGTGGTATATTGAAGTGGAAGAAGTTCGAAGATAAACCAAACGTCTTTCAGGTTTATGTTGGTGAAGCATATCGAATGAAAAAAATACGCCTTATCCTCGCTATTGTTATCTTCGCCGTATCTATCTCGCTTTTGGTTTGGGGGTTTTTACCAAGCCGAACTGAAACGCGTATTCAAGAAATATCTCCCAAAGAAATGCAATTGCCAACGCCATCTTCATTTTATTTTGAATCTGCGGCATGAAACTTAAATTTTCTTTTCTTCAAATATATTTTTTTATTATTTTTCTTTTAGTTTTATCTGCCTGCGGGAGTCCAGCGGCGACAGAAACTCCAAGCGCATCTTTAACGGAGATTGCGCCTACACAATCTGTTACAAGCGCTACGCCGCAAGCGCCGTCTTTTGAGCCTGCCGTGCTGGAGACCCGCCGCCTCACTTTGGAATTCCCTCCAAAAATTAAAGCCGACTCTACAAGCGAAATCATTCGCCTCACTTTAGAGGTGGACGATTTGGGCAATGTTACCCCAACGGCTTATTATGAAACAAACACTATCACAGGCGAAGCGATTCAAATTCCAGATTTGTATGAAACGCATAATGTAGGCGTTGAAGCGAATTTTGATATTGCTGGGGTGGATGTCAAGCCATCAGGCATGACATATCAACCGCTACAAAAAGGCAAGCCAGTCACATTTTATTGGAGCGTTCGCTCTCCGCAAGTGGGGAGGTTTCGCGGCACAATTTGGGTGCATTTGGTTTTTGTAGATAAACTGACGGGAGAAGAAAGCCGCAGAGCGGTATCCGCTCAAATTATTGAAATTGAAGCGGTGGATTTTTTCGGCTTTTCTGTTAACTTTGTGCGCGCTTCAGGAGTCGTTGGCTCGGTGTTGGGGATGATTGTGGGTTTTCCGTTTTTTGACGACATTGTGAAGTATTTGTGGAGCAAACGAAAGAAGCGAACAAAGAAGCGCGGGAAGGAGGGAAAGTAGCGGGATTTTTGCAATCCAGCGCCTTCATGCTCACAAACATACCCACATTTACACTCACACCTACGCCCACTACGCCGCCTACTCCTATATTTTCTAATGCAACCTTTAGTTATGATGGTGACGGAAGGAGAGTAAAATCTGTAGTGATTACGAATGTTGGAAGCGCTACTGTTATTTCGTTGGAAATCATTATGAAGTGACAGGCAGTGAAATTACCAAATACTACTACGCAGGAAGTCAACGAGTTGCGATGAGAAAAAATTCTGTTCTCTCATATCTGCTCTCTGACCATTTAGGCTCTACTTCCTTAGTCACCGATTCAACTGGCGCTGTGATTTCGGAAGTCAAATACAAAGCCTGGGGAGAAGTCCGCTACGCTTCGGGAACAACGCTCACGAACTATACCTACACGGGGCAGTATAGTTATGTCAGTGATTTTGGTTTGATGTTCTACAACGCCCGTTGGTATGACCCGTCACTGGGCAGGTTTGCTCAAGCGGATACGATTGTGCCGGGTGGAGGTCAAGGGGTGGATAGGTATGCTTATGTCAATAACTCGCCAATGAATTATACAGATCCGAGTGGGCATTATGCTCAATGCCAATCAATTTATTGTTCACCCATTTACCAAAATAGCGAAGGCAAATCAAGCTCTTCAGGTGGTGGCGGATTATCGGATGAAGATTTTAAACAGTTGATAGATGCTATTGAAAATGGAGCAATACAGATGGGTGATGTTATTGCTTACGACCTTCTTGGTGAAACATCTTATGCTATGTTTGCCGAAGACCCGTTTACCAACAATTTAGTGCTATGGGACATGACAGGTCATACTACAATTTCGATGTCTCAAATTCAACAGTCATTTATCGGCTTATATCAATTTGAACCTTCCAGTGGAGATTTTGAGCTTAATTCCTTTATTGGAAACTCTTCATACGCTACTCAAATGTTAGGGGAAACAATTGAATTTCAAGATTTCCCAGCAGGATGGGCTGGCGGAACAGATAATCATGTAAGATATAGTCAACAGATGTCTATTCAATGTGGTGAAATATGCTTAGGAGTTGCTGGAGTATCATTGGTGCCACTTGAATATGAACTTGCTAAAGGATTAATGAATAGAACTTTACTTTCTGGAGTTAACCCGTATATGGCAGGGTTAAGTCTTGTTACATTTGCGGTTGATATGGCATTAAACTTTGAACCTACTAATCCATATGTAGTCTTAATTCCTGGACCAGATCCAACATCCCCACCAAATATCGAAACTCAATTTGCTCCTAAGTTCCCATAATAACCGTGTTTATTAGTTATGAATAAAGGAAATGCCATGAAAAAAAGAAAACCTAGTATATTAAATCTTTTATTATCACCCATTTGGATTGTGTTTTTTGCAGGAGTATTTGCGGTTTCTATGTCTTCTTTGGATATGCTATTGTTAGAAATGCACTATCAAGTATACGTTGCTATTGCTGTCTCTTTGGTTATTGGGGCGCTTAACTTGATATATGAGGTGTTAGTACTTGTTAAGAAATCAAAGTTGAGAAATAGCAAATATACACCCACCGAATTGTGGAAAATTTTAACTTTATTGTTTGCGCTGACTATTATGCTTGTAGATAAATTATTACCCGAAATGTATTATGCGGAATTAGCTCTTTTTTCTAGTGGGATATATCTAATTACAATGTCTTTAATTTTGTATATTCTCAATAACAAAAAAATCAGGCTTCTTTTAATTACGCGTTTAGAAAATAACTAATGCACAAAAAGACTTCGGAAGCCTGCTGAGTTAGATACGGCAGGCAATATACCTTGTCCATTCTTTTGGCTGAGACTTCCGAAGTCTGATTCATAGAATCATGCATATTGCAAAAAATGAGGCGGAGCATACAACAAACGCTTTCGCAATGGT
>DAOTZE010000010.1:0-189268 GCA_034434495.1 Anaerolineales bacterium | reverse complement strand
TTGACGGGTGGGACTGCCGCTTCGCGGCGTGCGCCATTTTCAGGCTTTTTTCTACAACCGAACAGAATCCTGCTCTCATAGTTTTATCTACGCCCGCCCACCCGCAAGTAACGCAAACCGTTAGCCTGCTGACCATTACCATCAACACATACAAAAAATTACACCTATGACTAATCTAATCGTGACATCTGGAATAACGTGGCTATGGGATAAGTATGGCAAGGATTTAATTGACAGTGCTACAGATGAATTTAGAAATAGGTGGGCGCAATTCAAGTGGATAGAAGCTGAAGCTAAGTATCGCGAGAGATTAAAAGACCTATACGGCACAACTCGCCTGTTGGGAAATCCTAAACCCATCATGATTGAAAACATATTTGTTGACGCTTACGTGTTGGACAGACCGACGGCATTTCAAAGATTTAATATCCGAGAATTACAATCACGTCCTCTCGAACGAGAATCTTTATGGCTAGAAAGGAAACGTTTGCCAGCACTGCGTCTGGCAATTAAAGAAAAGCGTCTATTTATTTTAGGGAAACCAGGTTCAGGAAAAACAACTTTTCTAAAATACATGACTCTTTTAGCATGTAACGGGAAAATTACCAAAACACCAATCTTTGTTTCTCTAAAGGAATGGGGTGATTGGCAAGATACCAGAGATACAGCATGGATTATTGAACACAAGTCAGAAACATTTAAAAACTCCCAAAACAATAAACCGACCACAGCCTTTGAACTTATCCCATTCATTGTTGAGCAATTTAAAATTTGTGGTTTTCCTGAAGAGACAAGAAATTCAAAAGGCACAACCAGTAAAAGCAATGCAAGGGGCGCAACTGATTTCGTTTACCGATTGCTTAATAAAGGGGACGCCATTGTATTTTTTGATGGACTAGATGAAGTAGTCCAAGACGATGAAAAGCGCAATCGAATGATTAGCGCTCTGGCGACCTTTGCGAAAAGTTATCCACAAATTCAAATATTTGTTACCTGTCGCATTGCAGCCACTGAATATTTCTTTGACCAGTTTACCTATTTAGAAATTGCTGATTTCAATGAAAACCAAATCAAAGTTTTTGTTAGCAAATGGTATAAAAACAATCCAGCCAGTGAAAAGCGTTTTTGGAATGAATTCAAAAAAGCAGAAAATGAAGGCTTAGAAGAATTAGCAAAAACCCCGTTATTACTAGCAATGCTATGTCTAACCTTCGACGAAACGCTTTCATTCCCAACTCGACGAGTTGACTTATACAAAGACGCTTTTGACGCACTGCTAAAAAAATGGGATACCACACGTGGCATCCAAAGGGACGAAGTATATAGAAAGTTATCGCCTCGACGAAAGGAACAACTCCTTGCGCGATTGGCAGCTCAAAACTTTGAGACTGGAACATATTTCATAAGTAAAGACTTACTAAGCGGTCAGATAAGCGATTATTTGAAGCAACTTCCTAATATAGATATAGATGATATACCAGCTGGCGATGAAATATTGCGTGCCATTGAAGCTCGACACGGCATATTAGTAGAGTGTGCGCATAACATCTACTCTTTTTCTCATCTTACGTTTCAAGAATACCTCACTGCTCGATATGTAATTGAACATGCTATTGATGGCGCACTGCAAAGGCTAATAGCCAATCATTTGGATGATAGGCGATGGAAAGAGGTGTTTTTACTCACAGTAAGTCTGTTAGATAATGCCGACTTCTTCTTCGAGTATTCAATTAGCATAGCCACAAAAACAATCCAAAGCATCGGCAATCCTATAGATACTCTGTTTGAGTGGACGAAGGAGAAAGCCTATTCGTGCAAACTTAGTAACCTTGATTCTCGTATTGTCTTGCTATTTTTAGTTTTGGCTCGTATACTAAAAAACGATTTAGCCCAAGTAAGAAATAGGGACAAGGAATTGAAAGACCCTAAATTCCTGATGGAACGTGCAAGAATTTTAGATTCGGTGTGCGCTCAATGCGCTGACTTAGCTCGTTCTTTAACATCGCCGATAAAACTAGATGTTTGGAGCAATTCCGAAAACTATCTTTCTTTGCTCGGGCTTGATATCAATTCAGAAATCTTAGATATTGGATACGGATTAACTTTAGTGCAGTGCAGGTTATTGGAACAATATATGAATATTAACAGTTTGTTGACCGAATGTCTTCAATTGGCTGTGGTGTCTAACAGGCTGCAAATTGAATCAAAATTGTTATCTGTAATTCCATCAAACCTTGCGCAATAGAAGCAGGCTAACAAAGCGTGCACTTGACGGGTGGGACTGCCGCTTCGCGGCGTGCAGCATTTTCAAGCATTTTTCTGGCTTCGAGTTTTTCCTGCTCCCAAACAGAATCCACGCCCGCCCACACGCAGGTAACGCAAACCGTTGGGCGGCTGGTCATGAACATACACACCGAACTAGAATCCCGTCGTAAAATTGGGTTATGGAAAAGCGCAAAAATATCTTCAAGCCAGATTGGGAAGCAATTGTTCAAGGGGTTTATTCAAATATTGCATATTGGCTTATTGGATTGGTCGCTCTCGGTCTTTGGTGGATCATTTCCAACTTCGATTTATTGGGGTTCAAGAAAATGACAACATCTTTTTGGGCAGTCTCACTTTATGGGCTAACTGCTTTGGGCGCAGGATTTGTCTTGTATTGGGTTGGCAGGTTGTTACAGAATGTATTGACATTTGTAAAGAAAAATCGCAAAAGCGTTAGCGAGAAATCGCCTAAAACAGAACTCGAAACAAAAGTTGATATTTCAGTATTCGATTATCACTGGACACAACATCAACTGAACATAGGCGCAGGCGACTTCACAAATTTCCTAAAAGTAGGTCTGTGTATTTCAAACAATAGCAACTCAAAGATACGTTGCGCTTTAAGAATGATGGATGTTAAGTACAATGGAAAAGGTATAGTTTGGAATTGGCAAGACGGTGAAGAATGGGTTGACGCACCTGTTCCAGTTGAAAGAAAATTAATAAGATGGGATGAGGGCTACAATCCAATTGACGGAAAGGTTGACATTTCTCCGAATGGTGGATTAGGAAATCTGCTGTTTGCAGAGTCCAATCCTTACAGCATGGAATTTTGGTTCTGGTATGTTGATGGTAAATCTAAAAATCACCAGAACCTCGAAGGAAAATATAAGGTTTTCGCTCAACTTGAAGGTGATTGCGAGAGAAACGGGATTATGTCTGGATTTCAGCCAATTCCTTATGAAATTGAGTTCACATACAAAAAGCGAAAGTTGGAAAATGTAAGAGTCTCCAAAATCGCCACCTAACAAAGCGTGCAGTGGACGGGCGGGGGGCTGCCGTCCAGGGGATTCAGTCCCGAAAGCGGGTTCGCCCTTTGGCATTTTTCCACCAACTCCCCCGCCCGCCGCTAACGCTTGCCGTTCGGCAGTTCCTTGCAAAAGATGGGCGGCTGAAAAGCAGAAAATAGGGTCTTGAAAATTCTACGGCACAGCCGTATAATGTTCTCATGGAGTTCATCGAAGCCACTGCCTTTACCAAGTATGTGCATGAGTATCTTTCGGACAATGAGTATCAGGGCTTGCAAAACTATCTGCTCCAATATCCCGAAGCAGGCAAGGTTGTCCCTGGTTCAGGCGGCGTCCGAAAAGTCCGCTGGGGAGAATGGCAGGTAAAGGTAAAAGCGGCGGTGTGCGAGTGATTTACTACTTCAAGAAGCAGGATGATGAAATCTGGTTGTTGACCATTTACAGTAAAAGCGAAGTAGAAAACATCCCCGCCCACGTTCTGCAAGAAATTGCGAAGGAAATCGAAAATGACTAAACGTGATATTGGTCAGGAAATTTTGGAAGGCATTCGAGAAGTCAAGGCTTACAAGGCTGGCAAGAAAACTCTGCGCACGCATACCTTGAAAGCTCCTGCCCCCGTGCGGGTGATTCGCACAAAACTGAAATTGTCTCAATCTGCCTTTGCGGGTTTGATGGGCGTCAGTGTGCGGATCATTCAAGATTGGGAACAGGGACGCCGTAAACCAAGCGGTCCAGCAGTGGCATTATTGCGGATTGCAGAGCAAAAGCCCGATGTGTTTATGCGCTTGTCATAAGCGAAGGAGTCTTACAGGCGAAAAACTGCCCAACACAGCGTGCACTTGACGGGTGGGATTCTGCGCCATTTTCGGGCTTTTTCTACACCCGAACAGAATCCTGCTTTTCGAGTTTTATCTCACCCCGCCCCACCGCCACTAACGCACACCGTTATGCCGCCAGTTGCGTAAAGCAAGCATAGACCAAAACAGCGTCAACAGGAGAGAATGCAATGCCTCGTTCTATGATCGAGATCAACAGATTGGTCAAAAAGTACGGTGACCGGGTCGCAGTCAACGAGGTGAGTTTCCGCGTCCAGGAGGGGCAAATCTTCGGCCTGCTGGGACCTAACGGAGCAGGCAAGACGACGACCCTCTCCATTCTGGCCACATTGCTCTCCCCAGATGATGGACAAGTAACCATCGGTGGCTACGATCTGGTGCGAGAGACAAATCAGATTAAGCCGCTCATTGGCTTCGTTCCTCAGGAACTGGCTCTCTACCCTGCCCTCAGCGCCTGGGACAACCTGGCCTTCTTCGGCCGCATCTACGGCTTGCAAGGGACGGCGCTCAAGGAACGCATCGCCGCCGTATTAGATTTGGTAGGGCTGCGCGATCGCGCCGGAGATGCCGTGCGCACCTTCTCCGGCGGGATGAAGCGCCGGTTGAATATCGCCGCCGGCCTTATCCATCGGCCGCGCATCCTCTTCCTGGACGAGCCAACCGTAGGTGTGGATCCCCAATCCCGCAATTTCATCTTTGAACACATTGAGCGACTGAAGGCTGAAGGGATGACCATCCTCTATACCACCCACTACATGGAGGAGGCCGAGCGTCTTTGCGACCGCGTGGCGATTATGGATGAGGGACGTATCCTGGCCCTGGATACCCCGAAAGGACTGATCGGCTTGCTGGGTGGTGGGGTCATCTACGCTGGGCTGGCTGCAGGAGCAACCGAAACAGTATTGCCTTCTCTCCGCGCCCTGCCTCATGTGCAGTCTGTTTCCGCCCAAGCGGGTCGGCTCAAGATCGAAACCCGCGAGGCCCGTCCCGTCCTGGTGGAACTGATCGAACTGTGTAACACTCGTAATGTGCCCATCCTCTCCCTGGAGGTGCTGGAACCGAGCCTGGAAAGCGTCTTCTTGCACCTGACGGGCAGACGTCTACGCGATTAGGAGATGTGCGATGCTGAATCAGATCTTGGCCTTAGCATGGAAAGACCTCAAGATTTTCTTCAAAGACCCGGGGGCGGTAGTGCTGATCTTTCTGCAACCCTTTATGTTCATTGTGGTGATGAGTTATGCCCTGGGTGGCCTGTTCGAGCCCGGCGAAGACCAGATTCAACTCCTGGCCGTGAACCAGGACCGGGGAACGCAGGCGGCAGCCCTCCTCCGGCAACTGGACGCAATGGACGCCTTTCAGGTGGAAACGACCTGGGAAAGCCAACCCTTGACCCGCGAGCTGGCAGAGCGCCTGATTATTGAAGGAAAACGTAACCTGGCCCTGGTTTTTCCATCCGACTTCTCCGAGGTCTTGGAACAGGACCCGGCTGCAGCAGAGCGCCGCACCACCAAGATATTGATCATCGTGGACCCAGCTACTTCCAGTCAGTTCGTCGAGCCGATCCTGGGGACCTTGCGGGGTCTTATCGAGCGGAGTGCCTACACAGCGATGATGCCAAAGGGCGTAGACTTTCTTTTTGAGAGGCTCGCGCCGCAAATGCCCGCCGAGCAGCGCGAGCCCTTCAAAGCCCAAGTCCAAGAGGCCATGTCCGGCGGCTTGTTGGGAGGAACAGCACCTATCGTTACGCTGGAGCGGACGACTCCGGCTGGGATGCAGGTGGAGAAATACCCAGATACCTTCCAGCAGAACGTACCTGGCTATACCATTTACGGTATTTTCTGGATCGTGAGCCTGTTGGCCGGCTCGGTCCTGCAGGAAAAGCGGGAAGGGACCTTTCGCCGGCTGCTGGTCGCCCCGATGAACCGCGCAGTGATGCTGGCCGGGAAACTGGTGCCGTACTACATCATCAATCTGATCCAACTTGTGATCATGCTGGGAGCGTCCAGTCTGCTGTTCGGGATGAGCCTGGGCCATTCATGGGCTGGCCTAGTGGTGGTGAGCGTGGCCGCAGCAGCTACGGCCACCGGTTTGGGAGTGTTGGTTTCAGCCCTGGCTCGCACCGAGGCCCAGGTAGGTGGCCTGACCGTCCTGTTGCTGCTTACCATGTCCGCCCTAGGTGGCTGCTTCGTCCCCCGCTTCATCATGCCGGGCTGGCTAAAGACGATTGGACTCATCACGCCCCATGCCTGGGCGCTGGACGCCTATCAGGATCTGCTGGTACGAGGGTACGGACTACTAGAGGTGTTGCCCAAGGTGGGCGGATTGGCTGTCTTTGCAATAATCTTTTTTGCCATCGGCGTGTGGCGATTCTGTTTTGAATGAGGTTTCCGTTGCTTCGACCAGTATGACAGGCCGCGAAACAATAGACAATGGAGCAGCGGCATAACAAGTCGCTGGAGCCGACCGCCCTCCGGTCCTCGGCTCAGCTCGGGGCCGTTGGACGGCAAGTCACCGATGGAGGTCTTATGCTGAAGAAACCGTCAAAAATCTTTAAACCAATGACTCGCGAGCAATTGCGCAAAAATGACATCGTGTTGCTGTTTGTTGTCATTGTCGGCCTTTTCTTCCTAGGAAGAGATTTTTATTTATCTGCGAGCAAAGATATACCCCATCTAGGATGGCTGGGGTATATTACAGGCCCTATCTTTACACATAAAATATCAGAAATTCTTTTGTTGGGTTTGTGGATCCCCATTGCTTGGATGTCTAACTACGAAAATTCGGGTTTGTACCCAAACTCAATGTCGCCAGCGAAATATTATCGTTTGCTTCGATACTTGCTTCTCATTGCTCCTATTCAAATTGTTTTGGCGACATATGCCTGGACGATCGTCAATTTGGGAACCAGTTCATTGACAACCGATTATTCTCCCTTGATTTTTGGAGAGGATGGATGGATATGGCGATACTACCTTGCCATCGTGATTGTTGCAGGAGCCGTTTTTATTCCCTTTGCAAGCAATAAGGCAATACAGATAGCGATTGCAATGTCCAATGGCGTTACTCCTGAACCATTGCCTACAGAAAGTAGCGACGAGTAAAAAACAAGTTGCCCAATTCTCTGTCAGCCGCCCAACACCGTTTGCAGGCGGACAGCGGCTTCGCCGCTGAAGGGATGCGCCGCGTGGTGGCAAAGTTGAGGGTAGGCGAGGGAGTCTCCCCCGTCCCGCCGCTGCCGCTCATACCAAACCGTTAGCCGCCTCCCTTTCAAATCTGATTTTTAGGCTATTGATATTGCTAGGAATATCTTATATAATACCATTATGAAGCCGCCTGATATTGTGCTTGACACGAATGTCATCGTTGCTGCTCTCCGCTCTAAAAGAGGCGCATCCAACAAGCTATTGTCTTTGGTCGGTACACAGAAGTTTGAAATCCATGATTCAGTGGCGCTTATTCTTGAGTATGAAGATGTCCTTCAGCGCTATCGGACAGAACTGGGGCTGTCGCAAGATGATGTATCTGACTTCATTGACGCGCTTTGTTCAATGGCTCATCATCACAAGATTTACTTTCTATGGCGTCCAACTTTATCAGATGTAAACGATGAACTCATCCTTGAATTGGCGGT
Source organism: Anaerolineales bacterium (assembly GCA_034434495.1). Taxonomy (GTDB): domain Bacteria; phylum Chloroflexota; class Anaerolineae; order Anaerolineales; family Villigracilaceae; genus Villigracilis. The sequence continues at coordinate 181,508 of DAOTZE010000010.1, read as the reverse complement.
CACTGCACACTGCGAATACATCGTGACACATAATACCAGCGACTTCAAAGGCATTAAGAAGTTTGGAATTCAAGCCATAACACCAAGAGAGTTCTTGCAGATTATTCGTGAGGTGAAAGAATGAGCGCATTGAGTTTACGTTTACCGAAATCCTTACACGAGCAACTTCGTGAATTAGCGCAAGAAGAAGGCATTTCCGTCAATCAATTTGTCATGCTGGCGGTTGCCGAGAAAATTGCGGCAATTTCCACAATTGAGTATTTGGAAAAACGTGCCAAGCGTGGTAACCGTGAAAGATTTTTGGAAATTCTCAACAAAGCCCCTGATGTCGAACCCGAAGAGTCCGATAGGTTGTGACGGGGGCTAACACAGCGTGCAGCGGACACATTCGCTCCGCTCAGTGCAGGCAGGGCTTCGCCCTGCGGGTACGGGGCGGCTTGGCTGGCAATCGCTCTGGTTGGCGATGGAGTCTCCCCCGCCCGCCCCAGCGCGGATAACGCCAACCGTTCGGCGGCGATAGTAGAAATCTTCATAAGCTAATTGTAAGGTGATGGTTGTGGACAAAGTTGCAAATCGAAATTCATGGAAAACCTTACCCCTACCTTCTCAACGAGCGAAGTTAAGTGTTAAGCGCACTTTTTCTGAACAAGAATACAATCGTTTGTCTGTGGGTTTTATTCCAGAAGAAATGGAAGATAAATGGTTCATTTTCTTGGAGAATAATGTTTTATTCTTCCATCGTAGTTGGACTGGGGTTTGTATTTACGAAGCGCATTTGGACAACAACCATTCAGTAAAGGAAGTTTGGGTTAATCGAGATAACGAGCAATATGGCAAACGGATAATGCGTATGATGAGAAATTATTGATGTTTTTGATTGACAATTTCCTTCTTTAGGAAAAACACACCATTTCCGCCTCTTAAGTAAAATTGTCAAGAATTTACCAAAAGGAGTTTGTATCAATGAACAACAAAAATAATGAGCGAGTTTTTGGGTATGCATTTGCAAGCATTTACGCAATGTATATTCAAAAAGCCGAGCGTAAAAATCGCACAAAAAAAGAGGTGGACAAAATCATCTGCTGGCTCACGGGTTACACCCAGGCGGGTTTGCAGCAACAAATTAAAAAAGGAAATGACCTAAGAACTTTTTTCGCTCAAGCTCCAGCAATGAATCCCAACGCCTCGTTAATCACAGGCGTGGTGTGCGGCGTTCGCATTGAAGAAATTGAAGACCCGCTGATGAAAAAAATCCGCTATTTAGATAAGTTGATTGATGAACTTGCCAAAGGAAGACCAATGGAAAAGATTCTGAGGTCAAACCTAATCCCTGCTTAAGTTTTCAAAGTTGTATTCTGATTTTGGATTTCAATTACTGAGAGGCGGAAAGATTGGGTCAAGAATGAACGGCTTAGAAAAGTGTTTGCCTATCCTCAAAAAATTTATGCCTCAAAAAGATTTCGAAAGTTAATACGCCGGAAAGTTTGATAAAGTTACTAGAAAATGAAACAAGCATACAATTTTGATAAAGCGGAATGACGTATAAAGGCATATCATACAAAAGAAAAGAAGAGACGGGCGAGCATTTGCCTATGCGCAAATACTCGCCTGCTTTCTTAATTAGATAGCATAATAATAAAATTCAAGAAATTGAGAGACTTTATCAATGAAAAAAGATTTTTCAAAAATACATCCTCAACTTCAGCAATCTGCAAAACTGTTCCCAAACCTAACATATAGCAAATTAAATATTTGGCTGATTAATTTTTTATCGCGCCTAGTTCCCGCATCGAAGCCCCCGCGAGACGTCAGCATTGAAAATATTTTCATTGCTGGAAAAGACGATAAACAAAAAATTGGTTTGCGAATCTACAAGCCAAAATCTATCCATGAGGCGGCGCCTGTATTACTGTGGATGCACGGAGGCGGTTACGTCGTTGGCAACCCAAAACAAGATGATTTTAGTTGCATTCAGTATGTTCGCGAATTAGGCATAACGGTTATATCAGTAGATTACCGCCTCGCTCCAAAATATCCTTTTCCAGCAGCCTTAGAAGATGGTTACTCAGCCTTGAAGTGGGTAAATTCTAACGCTCAACAACTTGGCGTTGATAATAAACGTATTGCCGTAGGCGGAGCAAGCGCCGGCGCAGGGTTAGCCGCCGCGCTTGCTCAATTTGCGCATGACCAAAACGAAGTTAAACTTGTTTTTCAATTGCTGGTTTACCCGATGTTAGACGATAGAACCGCGCTTCGCGCCGATATAGACGACAGCCATAATGTCACATGGAATCGAAAAAGCAATCAATTTGGTTGGGAAGCGTATCTTGGAAAGAAATGCGGCGCGGAAGGTGTTCCTCCATACGCTGTGCCTGCCCGCCGCAAAAATTTATCGGGCTTGCCTGCCGCTTGGATTGGCGTAGGGACGCTAGATATGTTTTACGATGAAGATATAGCGTATGCGCAAAGATTGAAAAAGGCGGGCGTCCCCTGCGAAACCTATCTCGTCGCTGGCGCTTTTCACGGTTTTGATGTATTTGATTTTCAAATACCAATTGTTCAAGAGTTTAGAAAATCACAAATCACAGCCCTAAAGAAATGTTTTTTTGGGGATTGATGTAGTAGATTTGATATACTATCTCTATGGATATAAAATTTTCTGGCAAGATTATTTTTTGGAAGGGACCCTCTCCGTTTTTCTTTGTGCAAGTTCCAAAGAAACAAAGTCAAGAGATAAAATCCGTCTCCGCGCTCGTGACGTATGGTTGGGGCGTGATTCCCGTCACCGTGAAAATTGGAAAAACAGAATTCACAACCTCGCTATTTCCTAAAGACGGTTTATACCTTGTGCCGCTGAAAGTCGTCGTTCGCAAAAAAGAAAACCTCGCAGAGGGCGACACGATAAAAATACAACTCAAACTCAATTTTTAACATTGTTCTTTCTTACTCATCGAACAAAAACGTCGCTTCAGAATATAACCTCACGCCTTTTTTCTTCACCCGTTCATCTATCCACTGTTGCAGATACGCCTGTTTGTACTCAATCGGTTTGCCGCTCGATAGTTCATGCAAAGGATAATTCAAATGCAACGCGCGGGGCGACACGGTAAAACGGGTAATGCCTGTGGGCAATACAACATGCTGGCTAGCCAACTTAAGCAATGTGCGAATTTTGAAATGCGGAAAAACAACCAACCCAGTCAAGTTTTTATGAATGCCGCGAAACGCATCAATCAAAGTCTGACTCGTTCTATCTAAAGAAGCGCGCGTTTTATACGCGTTCACAACGGAATGCAACGTTTGAATATGGCTCGTTAAATCAGCGGGGTCTTCATCGAGCAAATACAACGCGCCATCGGGCAGGCGAACGCTCACCGGCACATATTTCGGCGCATCCATCGACTTCTTAGCGTTCACCTTAACAAGTTTTGCGCCTTTAATTTTTTTCAAAGCGCCGATTAAAGCCGCTGGCTTCATCCCCCACACAATATGATTCCACGTTTGCAAATTCACATTTGGGTCGTTCGGCTGCACCACCTGCGCCACAATATGCGGAAACTCCATTTCCATTAACGAGGTCACGCGGTTTGCCCCATCCAACACCATATACCGATTTGCGCCCTCCGCCAAGGGCATCACAATCGGCGGGTTGCGTAAAATGCCTGCCGCGCGCAGTTTTTCAATTAATGGCGCGCTGCGTTGCATATCATGGTCTTCATGCAAAACAAGAGAATCTATCGGCAAAATTTTTAAGGTCGGCAAATTTGTAATCATTACGGCAAAAAATCCTCAATAGTTTTACAAATTACAAATTCGGCTATTATCCATTCCGCCGTTGAAACTCTTTCAAAAACTGAACCAACGCCTTCACGCTTTCAAGCGTCACCGCATTATATAAAGAAGCGCGCATCCCCCCCACAGACCTGTGACCTTTAAGACCAATTAGCCCTTCTTTTTTGGCTTCTTTTGCGCACAACTCTTCCAACTCTTCGTTTGGCAAGCGAAACGTCACATTCATCAAAGAGCGCGCTTCAGGTTGGGCATGCCCGGCGTAAAAACCGCCGCTTTCATCAATGGTTTTATATAATAAATCGGCTTTCTCTCGATTCATTTTTTCAATGGCGCTCAATCCGCCTACCTTTCTTGCCCACTTAAAAACCAGCCCAACCATATAAATTGAAAAACAAGGCGGCGTATTGTGCAAAGAACCCGTCTCAGCCAAAATCTTATAATCGAGCATCACAGGCAAATTTTCAGGCACACGCGCCAACATATCCTCTCGAATAATCACCACCGTCACGCCAGCGGGACCCGCATTTTTTTGCGCGCCGGCATACATCAAAGCGTATTTTGTAATATCAATCGGGCGGCTAATAAAATCAGACGAAGCGTCGCAAAACAAAGGCACGCCTTCAGGCGGAGTCGGTTCATCAAAAAATTCCACGCCATGAATCGTTTCATTTGACGTGAAATGCAAATACGCGGCTTTGGGGTCTAGGTCTAAATGAGCAGGCAACGTTTTGAAGCCATCTTGCTCCGTACTTGCCGCCAAACGCACAGCGCCCAATTTTTTCGCTTCTTTTACGGCAGTCTTACTCCATGTGCCAGTCACAATATAATCAGCCGAAGCGCCCGTCGGTCTTAAATTCATCGGCGCCATCGCAAACTGCAACGTCGCCCCGCCTTGCAAAAACAAAATTTTATAATGCGAAGGAATTCCAATCAACGCGCGCAAATCGGCTTCGGCGGTTTGAATCACCTCATCAAACTCTTTCGACCGATGACTTATCTCCATCACCGACATCCCCGTCCCTTTGAAATCTAACAACTCGGCTTGCGCTTGTTGCAAAACTTCAAGAGGCAACGCGCCAGGACCTGCGTTCATATTATGACTACGATTTAACATTCACACTCTCCTCAAAAAAACTCTCCGCTTCTTCCTACGGGATACATTGATTTTGAAACCTCAACATTTTCTTTCGCCTGATTATACCCGCTACGCAATTAATAGAAATTCAAAAATGTTATGTTAGAATGTGCCTCGCGTTCTCGAAAAAACGTAAACTTTCAAATGCATTCTCGCCGCCGTCTTCGGCGGCGATTTAGCAACTACAAAGGAACACGCTATGAAAATTTTAATTTGCGACACAATAGAACAACCGTATATTGAACAAATGCGCGCGGCGGGTTTAACGGTAGACGTGCGCGACAATATATCGCCTGAAGAATTACTAACCGTTTTACCTCATTACGAGGGCATGGTTGTCAGGTCTAGAACAAAAGTGAGAAAAAACTTGATAGATGCATGCCCCAACTTGAAGGTTATCGTCAGAGGCGGCGTTGGGCTAGACACGATTGACTACGAGTACGCGCAATCGAAAGGCATCAAAGTAATGAACACGCCGCTGGCTAGCTCCGCCTCAGTGGCAGAATTGGCAATTGGCTATATGCTCATGCTGGCAAGGTCGTTATATAAAGCAACATCCTCTATGAAAGCGGAAATTTGGGATAAGAAAAGTTTTGAAGGCGATGAAATTGGCGGAAAAATTTTAGGGCTAATTGGCATTGGCAACATCGGCAGAGAAGTCGCCAAGCGCGCCAACGCCTTAGGCATGAACGTAATCGCTTACGACCCCTATGTAAAAGAAGCCCCAGGAATCAAATTGGTTCATTTAGACGAATTGCTTACCCAAGCCGATTATATTAGCCTGCATTTACCAAAAACGAGCGAATCGACAAATATGCTTAGCGCCGCGCAATTTGCCCAAATGAAAAACGGCGTGCGCATTATCAACTGCGCGCGCGGCGGCATTATTGACGAAGACGCTTTATATGAAGCGTTGGTTAATGGCAAGGTTTCAGGCGCCGCATTAGATGTATTTGCCGAAGAACCCCCCGCCGATTGGAAATTGCTTAAGCTAGAAAACGTAATCGCCTCGCCCCATATTGGCGCCGCCACAAAAGAAGCGCAAGCCCGCGTGGGCGCCGAAGTGGCGGAAAAACTCATCGCATTTGCAAAGGAAGGGCAATAACCATGCTGGCGCAAAAAAACGATACGAAAACAATGAGCGAACTTGGAATTCAAATTCCGCAAGTATATCTTCCAAAACCAAACATTGATTTAACCAAATGGGCGGTCATCGCTTGCGACCAGTTCACCTCTGAACCAGAATACTGGCATCAGGTTGAAGAGATTGTCGGCAATTCGGTTTCGACTTTCAATTTGATTTTTCCAGAAGCGTATTTAGAACGCAAAGATAAAAACGAACGAGTTCAGCGTATTCAAGCCACGATGAAAAAATATATTGAAGACGGCGTTTTTCAACTGCACAAAGGCTTAATTTATGTCGAACGAACCATCAACCGAAAAACCCGCAAAGGCATTATGCTCTGCCTTGACCTTGAACAATACGACTTCAAAGGCGAAAAAGTTCTCATTCACCCCACAGAAGGAACGGTGATAGACCGCTTACCGCCGCGCATTCAGATTCGAGAAGGCGCAGCGTTAGAACTGCCTCATATTTTAGTCCTCATTGACGACCCCAATCATACGGTGATTGAGCCAATCAGCGAGGAAAAATCGCAACTGAAAAATCTATACGACTTTGAATTAATGCTCGGAAGCGGTCGCTTAGCAGGTTACGCCGTAACGGAAGAATTAGAATCGAAAATCATCGAAGCGTTACGGGGGCTAGCCAGCCGCGAAAGTTTCGTTAAAAAATATAATTTAGACGAAAACGCGCCTATGTTGTTGTTCGCTATGGGCGACGGCAACCATTCTATGGCGGCGGCAAAAGAATATTGGGAGCGAATTAAACCTCAAGTTGGAATGAACCACCCCGCCCGCTACGCCTTAGTTGAAATTGAAAACGTCCACGATGAAGCCTTAGAATTTGAGCCAATTCATCGCGTTTTATTCCACTTGCAACAAGACTTGCTCGCCGAATTAAGAAATTATTTTGGCGAAGATTTTACTTATTCTACGGTATCTAGCTTTGAAGAAATGGTAAAAAGCGTAGATACAGCCGAACAGCAGAAACAAATCATCGGTCTAATGAGAGGCGGAGAAGAGTTTGGCGTTATCGAAATTAGAAAGCCTTCGTCAAATTTAGCGGTTGGGTCTATTCAAGTTTTTTTAGACCGCTTCATAGAAAAGAACGGCGCCAAAAAAATTGATTACATCCACGGAGCAGAGGTTCTTCAAAAACTGGCTACGCCGGCGGAGAACGCTGGGTTTTATTTGCCGAGCATGAAAAAATCAGATTTATTCAAAACAGTCATTATGGACGGCGTGCTGCCGAGAAAAGCGTTTTCAATGGGAGAAGCGAAAGATAAACGCTTTTATATGGAAGCCAGAAAGATTGTTTAACGCTTCATTATGAACCGTTTGGGTCGCGTATCAACCATACTGCCATCCCTGCGCCTACAAACGCGGCAATAATCAATACAATGACAAGAAAGCGAGAACTTGCCGGCGCAGGGCTACTCGTTTCAAAATTTTCAATTGTCGGGGTGACAGTCGCTTGAGTCGGCGCAATGGCGGCGGTAACAGTCGCCGCAGCCAAAGATGTATTCGTCGGCAAGACGGTGACAGTAGGCGCAATGGTTGAAGTCGCCGGCAAGGTTGCATTTTGCAACACCAATAAATTTTGACCCTGATAAATTGTCAAATCGTCGCCCAATTGATTAAGAGATTGAATATTTTTTATGGTTGTGCCATAGGCAACGGCAATACTCCACAAAGTTTGCCCATATTGCACCTGATGAAACACTTTACCGTCGGGGTTGGGGGTGCTTACCGTTACAGGCACCATATATTGGCTTACCCCCGCCGCCTCGCCGGCCTCGCCCGAAACGCCAGAAAGCGCTTCGTCTGCCGTCTCTTGCATTTGCCCGTTAGCGGTGGAAGCGGCGGTATCTACCGCATAATAATAACTATTTCCGTTCTGTGAAATGCCGGCGCCAATATGCGTAAAATTTTGCGAAAGCATTGTGTTCATATGCGCCTCGTCTTGCCAAGCGGGCGGAACGCCGTTCCATTCTAAGTAGCCGTTGCTGTATAAAATGTTTTCTGCGCGAAAGCCGCCCAGCGATAAATCGCCCGCCAACGGAAAGCCCAACGAAAGCAATTGCTGAGTGTATGTAATTCCGCCGGGGCGGGCATGAGTGACATTGCCAGTCGCCGCCATGTAATCGGCTTGCGATTGCGCCGACTGCATCAAGATGGGATGAGTCGTTAGAGGCGCAAGCCCATACGAAGCGCGCAAATTGTTCACCGCTTCAATCATCTGCGCGGGCGTCGTGATGGGGTAACGAACAGGTTTAGCGAAAACTTCTTTTGAAGAAGATAAGTTCAAAAGAGTTAAAGTTAGCGCTAGCCCAATAAAAAATATATTTATTTTTTTCATAATCAATTTAATAACGCTTTCAAAGCCTGTAATAAGCGAGTTATATCTCGTTCCGAATTATAGGCTTGGACGGATAAACGCATCAATTTGTTCCCTTGCCAATCTAGCGTGGGGATTTCAATTCGGAAATTATCGTACATTTTTTTCTTAAACGATAAAACATCCGTATTAATAGGAAGTGAGGAAACGGACATTTGAGCAAACCAAGTTTCAGGGCGAGCATGAATAGGGGGCGTTTTGGTTATTTGATGAATTTCATACCAAGCCGCTATTGCCAATTGACGACATGCGCTTCTCACCTTCGCCCAATCATGCTCTTGTTGGTAAGCAATTGCCTGCGGGACAGTTAAGAAAGCCGCAATATCGCGCGTGCCTTGCCATTCATGTTCATCCGCCAATTTTGAGCCGCTAGGCGTTTCCGACTCGTATCCCCATGAAACGATTAATGGCTTAAGGAAACGGCGCTTTTCAGGTTTGGCGTATAAAAACCCAGCGCCTTTTGGCGCGCATAACCATTTATGTAAATTCCCGACATAAAAATCGGCTCCAAGCGCGTCGAGTTGTAAGTCAATTTGCCCAGGCGCATGAGCGCCGTCAATGACTGTGATTATATTTTTTGAGTTTGCAAATTGGATAATTTTTTCAATAGGAAAAACGCTTGCGGTTGGAGAGGCAATATGACTTAAGAAAATCGCTTTCGTGTTTGAGTTAACGCCTGCCAGAAACGATTTCACAAAATCGTCATGCGAGGTTAAGTTAACTTGTTGATTAATGTAAGAAAAACCCTTTTCTTTCGAAAGAAACCGCCAAGTTCTATCCATTGCCCCGTATTCATGGTTGGTAGCCAAAACCTCATCGCCCGCTTTCAAATCTAATGAGCGCGCCACAATGTTTACGCCAGTTGTCGCGTTTTGAACGTAAACCAAATTATCCGCTTTTGTTCCTAAATAGTTCGCCAGCGCGCTGCGTGAGGCAAGCATTAAGTCGTTATGCCGCCTGCTTAAAAATGCAACAGGCTGAAGTTCCAGTTCTCGCTGCCAGCGTTGGTATTGCTTAAACACAGGCTTTGGCGTTGCCCCAAACGAACCATGATTGAGAAATGTAACCGAGCGGTCTAACATAAAGTCTTTTTTGAGGTTAAACATTGTATGAATTATAAAAGAGAACAAGTTTGATAAAATACCAACCGATAGGAGAATCTTATGCAATTAAAAAATAAAATTATCGCTACGTTAATCGCCGAAGGCGTGGAAGACCTGGAGTATTACGTTCCGCTGATGCGCTTGCAAGAAGAGGGCGCAACCGTGTTGAGCGCGGCATTGGAGTTAAAGCCCGTCAAAGGTAAAAACGGCTTGATAATTACGCCAGACGCAAAAATTGAAGATTTGAAAGCCAGCGAACTTTTTGGGTTAATTCTGCCCGGCGGCTTTGCGCCCGATAAATTACGCAGATATGATGTTGTCAAAAAACTTGTGAAAGAGATGAACGAGGCGAATAAAATTATCGGCATTATTTGTCATGGCGGTTCTACTGCCATTTCGGCGGGGATTATCAAAAAAGGTCAGCGAGTGACAGGCTCTACGGGAATTAAAGATGACCTTGAAAACGTGGGCGGGGTGTGGACAGATGAAGCGGCTTTCCGCGAGGGCAACCAAGTTTGGGGTAGAGTGGTGGCGGATATTCCAGATTTCAATCGAGAGTTAGTGAAAGCGCTAGTCGAAAATTAGGTTATGTATTAAAGCGTCCGCTTTCGCTAAAACTGACGTTAGGTTAAGTAAAATCGGAAGTCTGTGAGACTTCCGATTTTTTTATTCTAAGACTAAAACGGCTTCTTTTGAGCAAGTCACCTGTTGTTTTGAGCCGATTTTTGGGAGTTCTAAAAATGGATTGTTGAATGTATCCATGTTGAAACTAGAGTTTCCAATTTTGATTTGAATCCGCACGACAGAGCCTAAGAAGGTGATGTTCTCAATTATCGCCTCCAGAACGTTATCTTTATGTTGTTGCGCGGCGAAACTAAATCGTTCGGGGCGAATGGCGATTTTTACTTTATCGCCTTTGTTTTTGCCTTTTGCGCCTTCGGCAGAAACAAATTGTACGCCGCCTACGCTTATGATTCCATTGGCAGGGTCTATTATTTCGGCATCGGCAGTGTTTAGCGAGCCGACAAAGTTCGCCACAAAACGGGTTTTAGGGAAGTTATATATTTCAAACGGCGTGCCGACTTGCTCCATTTCGCCTGCGTTCATCACCACAATACGGTCGGAAATGGATAAGGCTTCTTCTTGGTCGTGCGTGACGAAGATGGCGGTAATGCCTAATGATTTTTGAATGGAGCGGATTTCGGAACGCAACGAAACGCGGATTTTTGCGTCTAATGCAGAGAGAGGCTCATCTAACAGTAAAACTTGCGGGCGAATGGCAAGCGCACGGGCTAAGGAAACGCGTTGCTGCTGACCGCCAGAGAGTTGGTAAGGGTATTTGTTGGCGTGGGCTTCCAGATGAATCAAACTAATCATCTCATCTACGCGCTGTTTAATAACTTCTTTTTGTAATTTACGGACGTTCAAACCAAAGCCAATGTTTTGAGCGACGGTCATATTGGGGAATAAGGCGTATGATTGAAAAATCATGCCGACATTGCGTTGGTTGGGGGCTTTGTCGGTAATATCTGCGCCGTCTAGTAAAATTTTTCCGGAGGTGGGGGTTTCAAAGCCTGCCACCATGCGTAAGGTGGTGGTTTTGCCGCAACCCGATGGACCAAGAAAAGAAACGAACTCGCCTTTTTCAATTTCAAGGTTGAAGTTATCTACAACGACTGTATCGCCAAATTGTTTTGTGAGGTTTTGAAGAGATAAATACGACATTGAATTCTCCGCTGTTTTTTTAATGCCCACCGGCGGTTTGACCTTGCCCGCCCGTGACGAGTTGAATTAACCCCATAGCAAACCATGTAAGCAAAAAGCTGACAAAAGAAAGCGCGGCAGGTTCATACGCGCGATGTTGACCGAGTAAAAATAAATACGGACCGAAAGCGTTTACGCCAAGAAAGGACGCTAAAATTACTTCGCCTACGACGATGGCGAAGGTCAGCAACGCGCCGCTTAATAACGCGGAACGAATGTTGGGGAGTATGACTCGGGTGATGATGACGAACCAACTTGCCCCAAGGCTTTGAGCCGCTTCGGTGAGGGTGAGAATATCTACGGTTCGCATGCCTGTATCCACCGAGCGATACATATACGGCATAGATAAGACCATATATCCTGCAATCATTAAGATGTTTGTGCCAAGTTTGAATTGCGTGAAGGCTTGCATGAGGACAATATCGGTAAACGGAATGGTTATCGGTTGGCTGTAAACGCGAATTAATCCGAATACTAAGATGATGGCAGGCACGACAAACGGCATGAGGGTGATGAACTCCACAATGCGGCGCGCTTGAGGCAAACGCAGGCGAATCCAATATGCGGTCGGCGCTACTAAAATAATGCAGGCGATGATGGTAATGACGGCGAATATATTGGAGGCGATAAAACTTCTCCAAAAACGAACGTCTTCAAACGCGCGTTGATAGGCTTTGAATGGGACGGCTGGGTCCCAACTTAGTGAAAATTCAAAGGTGGCAAACAGCGGCAATACAAAATATAAAGCGCCAATGAAGAACCATAGCCAAGCAAAAAATGGGAACTTACGCAGACGGGTGATGAATTTCATCGCAACCACCTTTCTGTTTTGGCTTGAAGCCATGAATAGCCAGCCAGCGATATTGCCATGATGATGACCATGCCGACCGCCATAGCGTATCCAAGTCCTGGGTTGTATAGCACATCGCCTCGAATCTGCGCCCCAATTTGAATGGTGACGATGCCAATTCTCCCGCCTGTAAGGGCGTAGGCGGTGGCATACGCGCCGAAGGCGTTTCCAAATAATAAAATCATTGCCCCAAGAATAGAGGGCAACAAAACAGGCATCGCAACGCGGAGCCAATATTGAGTGGAGGTTGCGCCTAAGTTTTCTGCGGCTTCGCGCCATTCTCGTTTTAATCCATCTAAGGCGGGCGCCATAATCAGCGCCATTAACGGAAATTGAAAGTACATGTAAACGAGGCTTAAGCCTGCAAAACTATATAAATTAAAGCCGGCGCTATATAGGTCTAAACCGAGATAGTCTTTTAAGACGTGGGTAATAAATCCTTGCCGCCCAATGGTGGCTACAAAAGCGAAGGCTAAAGGAACGCCCGCAAAGTTAGAGGCGACGCCTGAGAATGTCATCAAAATTGGGCGAAGGGATTTTGGCAAGCCGCCAACAGTGACCGAGTAGGCTAATAAAAACCCTAAAATGCCGCCGCCTAAGGCAGTGATGGCGCTGATTTGAATGCTTAATTTATAAGCGTTGACGATTAGAGGAACGGTGAAAAGTTGCTTAATATTGTCAAGCGTAAAGGAGCCGTCGGGAGCGGAAAAACTAGCCGTAATTAATCGAAGAGACGGGAGGAAAAGAAAAAGAATTGCAAAGAGAAAAAACGGCGCAACGCCTAGCCATGTTTTCCAATTGGTTGGCGCGGGGGTTTTCTTAGGGGGGGCTGTTTGTGCCATAGGCTTAATATCCTTAGAGGCAAACTCTTTTTGCAATGAGACCCCGCTTTACAGCAGGGTCTCACTATCATACATCAAATTTTATCGGTTAGGGTGCGGCTTGCACGTCGGCGCCAACGACAGAATCCCAATTTGTGGTGATTAATTCAGCGGCGGCGTTGAGTTGTTCTAAACTTGGGAATACTGCGCCAGAAACATCGGGCAATTTATCAAGCAATTCTTGAGGAATGACGCCGCGTTCGCGCAAATCCGCTTCACGAATGGGGTGGCAGTAGCCCTTCATCCAAAGGAGTTGACCTTCGTCTGAATATAAGAATTCTTGCCATAAGCGAGCGGCGGCAGGTTGCGGGGCATACGCGCTGATGGCTTGAACATATACGCCGGCGAAACGTCCAGTGGCAGGAATGACAACCGTAGCATTGGGGTTGCCTTCAAATGAATCAATGGCGGCAAGGGCGTTATAGTCCCAAGTAATGCGGACTGGAATTTCGCCAGTGGCGACTAAGCCGTTATTGGCAATGAGAGGAATCAAGTTGCCAGCGGCATTTAACTCGGCAAAGAAATCTAAACCGGGTTGGGCGTTGTCTAATGAACCGCCATTGGCTAATGCGGCGGCATAAACGGATTGAATGGCTTGGTTGGAGACGCGCGGGTCGCCAGAGAGCGCGACTTGACCGTTATATTTCGGGTCGAGCAAATCAGCCCAATCTTGCGGCACATCAGGCTGAACGTCGGTGTTCACTAAGAAGGCTAATACGCCGTAGTAATCGCCGTACCAATACCCTTCTGGGTCTTTGGCGTCATCGGGGATGGTATCCCAAGTGGCGACTTTGTAAGGCGTAATTAAACCTTCGGCTTTGGAGGATTCGCCAAATGAGAAGCCTACGTCAATCACATCTGGCGCTTGAGGACCTTTGTTGTCTTTGTTGGCTTTAATGGCTTCAATTTCGTCAGCCGAGCCAGCGTCTGGATTTAATTCATTCACTTCAATACCATATTTGGCTTTGAAGGTTTCAATGACTTCGCCATAATTGCACCAGTCATGCGGTAAAGCAATGGTGGTGACCATGCCTTCGGCTTGCGCCGCGGCAATGAGGGCATCCATACCGCCGCCATCTTCTGCAGATGTGGCTGTGCTCCAATCAAAATCGCTAGCGGCGCCTCCGCCTCCCCCGCCGCCACACGCAGAAAGCATCGTTGCGGCAATTACAAAAAGAGCAATCAATTGATAAGTAAACTTTTTAGTGCGCATTCTCTTTATCTCCTATTTGAAATATGGATTGAACGAAATGTAACTGTTTTGTCTATCTTATCGGGGAGCCTCCAATCTGTTAACAAACCGTTAACATTGTAGCATTATCAATATTCAAAGTCAAACAAGCCTTATGTGAACTTTGAATGAATGACCAGACAACCAAGCGTTTGCCTTACCTTACAACTTTATTCCTAACATAGCGCAAGCGGTATACACGCCAGATGAAAACAAAGCGCTAACGGGGATAGTAATTAGCCAAGCGGTTAAGATATCGCCCGCTACGCTCCAGCGAACCTTGCTGATTCGTTCTGAAGCGCCAACGCCGACAATCGCCGAGCTAACTACTTGAGATGCGCTAATGGGTACGCCAAAAATGGAAGCGGCTAAAACGACAATGCCTGAAGTTAATTGCGTGGCAAAACTATGCACAGGGCGAATTTTGTAAAACTTTCCGCCCAGCGTGCGGATTAATCTCCAACCGCCAAGCGAAGCGCCAAGCGCCATTGTGAAAGCGCTCGCACAAATCACCCAAAATGGAACGAAAAAATCGTTCAATACGCCGCTAATGATTAGGCTTAATGTAATCACGCCAATTGGTTTTTGAGCGTCGTTCGTTCCATGACCCAACGCTAAAGCGATTGAAGTGAGCAATTGGCTGCGCTTAAAAAAATTATTAATATTCGGAGAGGCGTTTTGAGCCAAGAAATAAATCAATTTCAAAAGCAAAAAGCCGACAAAAAAACTAGCCAAAGGAAAAGCAAACAAAGCTAATAATACTTTCCATAAACCGGCGAGATTGATTGCCGCCGCGCCAGCGGAGGCAAACGCCGCGCCGATTAATCCGCCAATGAGAGCGTGAGACGAACTGCTTGGTATTCCAAAAAACCAAGTGATTAAGTTCCATACAATTGCGCTGATTAAGCTTGCGAATAATGCGTTCAATGAAATTAATTCTGAAGTCACAATCTCATTGCCTATTGTTTTGGCGACCGTTACGCCAAACAAAAACGGTCCGCAAAATTCCGCAATGGCAGTCATACTCAACGCCATGCGCGGGCTAAACGCGCGAGAAGAAACGACTGTCGCAACGATGTTGCTTGCGTCTCGCATTCCATTAATAAAATTAAATATCAAGGCGAGTA
This sequence comes from Anaerolineales bacterium, assembly GCA_034434495.1. Taxonomy (GTDB): domain Bacteria; phylum Chloroflexota; class Anaerolineae; order Anaerolineales; family Villigracilaceae; genus Villigracilis. The sequence goes on along the minus strand of DAOTZE010000010.1, from coordinate 166,105 downwards.
TGATAACCAATAGCAATGAACTAGATATTAACATTTTGTTATCTTTTCTTTATGTCTGTTCCTTGCGTCGTTATCATTCTCTATGTTTTCTTTACGACTATGTCCGCAATAATGTTCGCCGCTTCGTCGCCTCTATCTGCCGCATTAGATAAATGACGATACACCTCGCGCAGTTTTAACATTTCAACCACATGCTGAATATCTTCGGGACCGCTAAATAAAGCCGCCACCGCTTCTCGATATACCATTTCGACTCGGTTCTCCAACGCCTTAGCGCGTTGCGCATGGTCGAGCGCCACATTAGGGTGTTTGGGCAAACGCAACACGCCTTGCCAAATTTCATACGCCGCGTCTTTCAACAAAGAAGCGATTCTTTGCATATACGGCGTAGATTTGACGTTCAAAATCACCATCTCAACCACTGTCGTATCGGCGTAGTCAATAACGTCGTCTATCGAGCGCGATAAAGCAAAAATATCTTCGCGGTCAAACGGCGTGATAAAGGTGCGATTCAATTCGTCAATTAAAATACGGCGGACTTCATCCGCCTCTTTTTCTTTAAGAGAAAGTTCTTCCGCTAAATCGGCGTCGGCGGTTTCTAAATATTTACAAAGCAGACGCAAGCCTTGATAAGCCAGCGAAGCCTGCTCTTCTATTAATTTTTGAAATTTATCTTCTTTGCGTTTGAAAATACGGAGCATAAAATCAACTTTCGACGATAGACCGACGACCATAAACAATGTTCACAATCTATCGCCTGTTGCTTGCAGCGGTTTAGTCAATCGGCGTTAACTCGCCGGCGATTAGACCCGGGAACGCCTGCCGAATAGCCGAATCAACTTCAGGCGAGAGAAGAGGCGTTGCGTTTGTCTTCATAATCTCTTTGGCTTTTTTCAACGCTTTGGCGTGGGTATCCGTTGCGCCCTTCTTTTCCCAAATGGTGCGCGCGTCTCGGTCGGCAATTTTCGTCATCACCGCTTCGGTTTTCATTCTGCTGATGGTATGTTTGGCGGTAATAAACGAGCCGCCTGGACCAATTTCTTTAATTAAATCTAAAGCCAAATCGTCTTCCTGAAATGAAATGCCGCGCTTCATGCGCTTCATCATCTGCGCGATTTCATCGTCAATGACCGCTTTGGCAAAATCAAATGTTTTAAGCGCGTCAATTAGCCCGCCGATGTTAAACATATCCATTCCCGCCAGCAAACCAGCAACGCCCGACATGCCCGTTTCGTATCCCGCTTGCGCGTCGTTTAATTTTGAATTGGTTAACCCAATATATCCGCCGCACGGCACGTTATAAAAATGCGCCATTTGCGCAAACGCCATGTGCAACATGCCGCACTCAATAGCGCCTGAAGTGTAAGCCCCGCTACGCATATCTGCCACTGTGCCAAGCGTTGCGTAAATAGTTGGCGTCCCTTCTTTGGTCATTTGCATTAACATCAACGCCGCTAAAAATTCAGCGTTGCCTTGCGCCAACGTCCCCGCCATAGACATTGGCGAGGTTAATCCCGCATTTGGAACAATGGTTGGGTAAACGGGCAAGCCTTGTTTTGCAAAGAACATCACATTTTCAGTAGATAAATGGTCCATAGTGAGCGGCGAAACCACAGGGCAATAATGATGCGTGAGGAAGGGATGTTCTTTATACGCTTCTTCGCCGCCCGCCACAAGGTACGCCATCTTCATCATATCGAGCGTGTCTTTCATGTTTGTGGTGGTGGCGCGAATGGGCTTGAGGCAATACTTAAGCGCAGGGTATAAACGCGAAATCGTAAATTGGTCGGGCGGCGCGTCGTCGGCTAAGGTGGAAATGGAGAACACGTCATAGCCGGGCAATTCGTTAATTAGATGAGCGATGCGGGCTATATCGGATGATTCTGCGCGTCTTTCGTGACCTGTGATTGGGTCTATAATATCTGGAGCGGAACTCGCCGTTACAATGACCGGGCTATCCTGCGGAATCGTTTTATCAAATTTCGGGTCGCGCGCGTGAAAGGTAAATGACGATGGAACAAGTTTACGATATGTTTCAACTACTTTGCGCGGAAATTTAACGCGCTCCTCCTCCACCGAGCAACCGTGTTCTTTGAATAACTCGCGCGCAGGCTCAAAACGGACTTTTAACCCAACCTCTTCTAAAATCTCTAGTGAAGCGTCGTGAATTTTTTCGACTTGCTCTTGCGTAAGCAATGTTGCAAATGATGACATGGTTATCCTTTCATTTGAAAGTCGCATTTCTAGTTTAACCGCAGACGATAATCCGTTCACCGTTTTACGGTTGGCTGTCCGCGGTTTCAGCGGTCTTTACTCAACCAACGACCTCTTAATCTTTCGTCTTTCCGTTTTTCTTTTTGGCAATAATCTTTCAGCCAATTTGCGCGTTTCTTTTACAAGCACATTGTCAAAGAGCGGGCTACTGGCGGGCAATTGAAACAGTTTTCTAATTCGGATAAATCTATCGCCGCGATACGCCATACGTTCAACGCGCAATGTGCGCGCTAGGGCTTTGATTTCTTTGACAGAAAACATTTTCAAGCCGGAGCGCGTCACTTTTAAAGAAGCCGCCGCAATCGCAAAGCGAGTCGAATCTTCTAAACTCCAGCCTTGCAAATACCCATAAATATAGCCCGAAGAAAAAGTCGCGCCTGCGCCAGAGCCATCCACCGCTTTTACTTTCGGCGCATGGACGCGAATGATTTCATCTCCTTGCACCACCATACACCCCTGACTTGCCATTGTGATAATGGCGGTTTTAATGCCAGAATTAAATAATTTTTTCGCCACCGAAAGCATGGCTTGTTTTTTGCCAATTTGGGCGGCGTCTGTCACCGCCTGACAAATCGTCACCAAGCCTGAATACTTCTTCAACAAATCTTTGTTCTGATGCCCATGCTCAAAATTCAAAAAGACCGGCACACCATGCTGTTTTGCATATTTCATCGCGCGGACGATATGGTCTCCATCATACCAATCTACATACAGCAATTTTGCTTTCTTAATCAAAGACAAACCCGCCGTATCTAAGGTGCTGAGAATTTCTTCGGACCTTTGCCAAAAAAACGTACGCGCGCCTTTTCTGTCTGAAACGTTTACCTCAAGCGGCGTTTTGTATTTTTTTGTAAAGCGCACTTTGCCTTGCACGCCCCAGTTCTTTAACTTATTGGCAATATCGCGCCCAAGTAAATCATCGCCAACTGCCGTGCCTATCATACCAGCGGGAACGTTCCATTGTACAAGGTTGCAAGCGATAATCGCCGCGTCGTCGTACACATAATCGCTCACTTCATGCACAATCGCTCCCGTATTATGTTTTGGAAGTTTATCCAAAGCCATAATGTAAACGGGAGTCAGCATACCAAAGCCGACATAAGCGGGAGAAGTTTGCTTCTTCATAAGGTATAGCCGAAGACCGCTGGCAGAAGGCTATGTTTTTCGGTTTGAGTTGTATTGTCTGTTGTTTGAATTTTACGCACGGACTTTTTCGCCTTTCGGGTCGTATAAAACATTCGCCGTCACCTCGGCTTCATACATGCCTTCAATCAACTCAATTTTGAATCGTTCGCCCTGTTTGGCTAATTCGATTGGCAGGAAGGCGTATAAGATATTTTTCTTGACGGTAAACCCGTAGCCTCCGCTTCGGACTCGAGTAACCACTTTCCCGTTGTGATGAACCGCTTCGCCGCCGTAAATTTGCACAAAATCATCTATGCCTGTTAAGGTCAATGTGCAAAGTTTTCTTCTTAAGCCTTCCGCTTTTTGTTTGAGCAAAGCGTCGCGCCCAATAAAATCGCCTTTATCTAAATCCACGCAAAAACCAAGCCCTGCTTCATACGGCGTGGTAGTCGGCGTTAAATCGGTTGTGAAATATTTGAATCCTTTTTCCAAGCGCAATGGGTCAAGGACTTTGTAACCGCCGAGTTGCAAATTAAACTCTTTGCCCGCCTCAATCAGCAAATCCCAAACCATCACGGCGCGATTATTTGGGATATACAATTCCCAACCTAACTCGCCCGCGTAACTTACTCGCTGAGCGTACGCTTTTGTTCCATTAATGAAAATTGGCTTCGTTGTCAGGTAAGGGTGCGCTTGGTTTGAAATATCGCTTTCGGTAATCTTCTTTAACACATCGCGGCTTTTGGGTCCCCATAAAGCCAAACACGCAAACTCCTGCGTAATATCGCGAATCGCAACCTCTCCGTCGTTTTCATCCATATGCATTTGAATGCGCGCTAAATCATTGGCAATAAACCCCGAGCCTGTAATCGCCCAAAAGTGTTCTTCGCCCAAGCGCGTAACCGTTAAGTCAGATTCGATACCGCCGTTTTTATTTAAGAACTGCGTGTACATGGCGCTGCCAATGGGCTTATCCATATTGCTGTCTGTTAATCGTTGCAACAAAGGCAATGCGCCTTTCCCTTTCAATTCAATTTTCCCAAACGAAGTTAAGTCAAATAACGTTACGCCTTCGCGCGTTGAAGTGTGTTCAATTCGTAATCGCTCAAAATAAGGAGGTTTATTCCAACCCCATTGGCGTTGGTCTTCGCCCATACGCCGCCAAGGTTTCCCCGGTTCAAAATAATTGACGCGCTCCCAGCCGAATTTCTCGCCAAAGACTGCGCCGTTTTCCATCAAACGATAATGTAGCGGGCTGGTGCGATACGGTCTGCCCGCTTCGCTTTCATCATGCGGAAATTTCATGCGGTAATAATATTTCACGGCTTCCACCGTTCGTTCCGCCGCATATCGAAAATCGGAATAATAATTTCCAAAACGAGTGGCGCGATATGAATACACATCCATCGGCGCTTCGCCTTCAATAATCCATTCTGCAATTAACTTACCCATACCACCCGCGCCTCCATACCCATTCAAAGAAATACCCGCCAACATCCACATACCGCGCACGCCTGCCATCGGTCCCAACAAGGGTTGGCAATCGGGCGTGTATGCCCCGGGGTGACGAACCAACGCAATAATGCCCGCTTTTTCTAAAAACGGAATACGACGGATTGCGCCCTCAAGCAACATTTCAAATTGTTCAAAATCGCCTGGAAAACTTTTGCTTCCATGTTCCCAGGGCGCGCCGTCAATCCAACGCGGTAATGGCTTTGGCTCGTAACCGCCAATCACCAGCCCGCCCGCTTCCTGACGCATGTAAACCAAATTATCAGGGTCGCGCAAGCACGGCGTGTTTGGAGCAAACTCATGCCCAGGCACAGCCCGCAAAGCAATATGTTGATGGTCTACTGGCGTGGTTGGGATGTGCAACCCCGCCATGGCGGCGATTCGTGGCGCCCACATACCTGCGGCATTAACAATAACTTCGCATCGAATCTCGCCTCTATCTGTTTGCACCGCCTCAACATTTCCTTTGGCTGAGAGTTTGATTCCAGTAACGCGAGTGTTTGTATATACTTCCACGCCAAGTTCTTTTGCAAACTTCACCATCGAGGTCGTCACGGTGTAAGGGTCTAGTTGCCCATCGCGCGGGAGGTAAATGCCGCCGTATAAATCTTTCTTTGAAAGTTGCGGCATAATCTTCAACGATTCTTCGGGGGTGATAATTTCACAGTCTAAGCCGAGCGCTTTGGCGCGGCTAACGCTTCTTTCCATTTCTAATAACTGCTCTTTGCTAGAAGCCACGCGCAAACTGCCGACATGATTAAATAAACCCAGTTCGCTGTATAACTCAATGCTATACATGCGAAAGCGCAACATTGCTTGCGAGGTGGCAAATTGCGTCACCAACCCAGCCGCATGCGAAGACTCGCCGCTTGCGATTTCGCCTTTTTCAACAATGACGACATCCTTCTTCCCAAACTTTGCGAGATGATAAGCGACCTGCGCTCCATAAATACCGCCGCCAATCACTACAATTTCTGCGTGAGTTTTCATGTATATAAACCTATTGTTTTGTTATTTTGCGTTCATGCGTTATAAAAGCAATTGTACTCATTACTAAACGATTTGCCGTATTCAACGTTTTACTTAATCGCCTCATGCTGTTTACTTAGCCGTCAGCACTTCCACATCATATTCCGCAATTTCTTTTTTCGCTTGCTTGCTCAATTTATGGTCGGTCACCCATTTATTAATCTCATCAATCTCCGCTACCGGAAAATTCGACACCGTACCCCACTTACTATGGTCAGCCACCACAATGACCTGCCCTTTTGTTCGTTCAATCATCCTTCGCACAACTTCCGCTTCTGGGTTCGTTGGAACGGTGCAACCATGTTTTAGCGAAATTCCATCTACCCCAAGAATTGCCTTATTTGCAAACACTAAGCCCAAATTTTGTAAGGCAAAGCGCCCCGCTAAAGAGTTAGAACGGCTCTGAAATTCGCCGCCAAGCAAATGCAACCTAAAACCAGGTTCAGCAATATCAGCCAGCACGCTCATATTATTTGTATAAACCGTAATGCGTGGGTTGGGAGGTATATTTCTCAACACTTGCGCGGCGGTAGAGCCGCTATTCACAAAAACAATATCGCCTTCTTCAATTAACGAAGCGGCAAGTTCGCCAATTTTCTTTTTTTCCTCTGGAAATTTTTGAATACGCTGTTGAAATTCTGGGTCCACCATCACACGCTGGTTTAATACCGCCCCTCCATGCGTTCTTTCTAAAAATCCTTTTTGTTCTAGCCATTCTAAATCACGCCGCACCGTCGCTTCAGATGTATCAAGCAAATTCATTAAATCTGCCGTACGCGCAATTTGATGGATCCCCAAATATTCTTGTATTTTTTCGCGGCGCTGGGCTGGAATGAGGGCTTTTCCCATGTGAAGGATTATATAAGTATTTGAAGGAATTTGCAAGTTTTTGAAATTTTGCTTATAATACCTTTATGCCCAAACTTGTAAAAGATTTAATGCACTCTGGCGTTATCGCTTGCAAACCAACCGCAACGCTTGGGCAAGTGGCGGTGCTGTTACACCAACATCATGTTCACGCCTTAATCGTCAACGACCGCGACGGCAGAGCGGCGGGGATTATTTCTGATTTTGATTTACTGGCGGGGGAATGGCTTTCTTCAGACGCCGAAAGTTTAGAAACAATGCGGAAATTAACCGCTTCAGACTTAATGTCTCACCCGGTTGATTCAATTGACGCGAGCGCTACGCTGGCGGAGGCGGTGAAGAAATTTACCGAACGCGAAATTAGCCGCTTACTGGTGACGGAAAATGAAAAACCGGTGGGCATTCTTTCGCTTTCAGATTTAGTCGCTAGCATTGCCAAAACCGAAAAAGCAAAACGTGAAACTGTGGGCGATGTGATGTCTGACGCGATTTTGGTCTGCAGAGGAAAAACCCCTATCACATCCGCCGCGCGAGCCATGACCTCGGCAGGTTGGCGCTCCGTTTTAGTGGTGGACGCAAAAGGAAAAGCGCTAGGCGTGGTGAGCGGGCATGATTTGCTAAAGTTTGTTGGGCAAGAGGTGGACGAAAAAATTATTGTGCGCGACGTGATGCACCCCGCTTTAACAATTGACATCAGCGCTAGTTTGCGCGAAGCGGCAGATAAAATGATTCAAAACCATCATCACCGCTTAGTGGTAGTAGATAAAGAAGACCCCGACGCATTTCCGTTGGGCGTGATTTCATCGTTTGATATTGTGGCAGAAATGGCAAGGCCCGATTCGGTTTGGCAGAAATAACTTATGGTTTCGGCGCGCTGCAAAGAACAAAAGCGCGGCTACTCAACCACTGTATTCATCTAGGAGCAAACATTCATGGCAGAATTTCCAACGCAAGCGCAAGTAGTTATCATCGGCGGAGGCGTAGGCGGTTGTAGTATTGCATACCACCTAACAAAACTTGGTTGGAAAGATGTTGTCGTTTTAGAGCGTTATGAGTTAACGTCTGGCTCAACATGGCATTCGGCAGGGTTGGTAGGGCAAATGCGCTCAGACGCAAACTTAACGCGCATGATGAATTACAGTACGAATCTGTATCGGGAGTTGAAAAAAGAAACAGGTCAAGATACAGGCTGGCGCGAAGTGGGAGGCGTGCGTTTGGCTTCCTCGCATGAGCGCATGGAAGAGTTGAAACGTCTCGTGGGCATGGCGCGTTCTTTCGGCGTGGATATGGAATTAATCTCGCCAAAAGAAGCGCAGAAAAAATTTCCGTTAATGTCTATAGAGGGAGTGGTCGGCGCCGCATTTACGCCAAGCGATGGAATTATTGACCCCAGCGGTCTGACAAACGCCTTAGCCACTGGCGCAAAAAATGGCGGGGCGAAGTTTTTCTTGAATACCGTTGTAGAAAAAATAAACGTCAAACATGGGCGCGTGCATGAAGTTGTGACGAATCGAGGCGTAATCAAGACTGAAATTGTGGTGAATGCGGCTGGGTTATGGGGGCGTGAAATTGGAAAAATGGTTGGGTTAAGTTTGCCTGTTATTCCGATGGCGCATTTATATTTAATGACGCAACCCATTGAAGGCGTGGACAAAACAACGCCGACTTTGCGCGACCCTGATCTGTTGGTGTATTGGCGCGAAGAAGTGGGCGGATTTGTGATGGGCGGTTATGAACGCCAGCCTGCTACTTTCGGTTTGAATGGTTTGCCAAAAGATTTTAAATTTCAATTACTGCCGCCCGATTGGGAACGCTTTACGCCCTTGATGGAAAATTCAATCAAGCGTGTGCCAGCGATGGAAAAGGCAGAGGTGAAAAAACTCTTGAATGGACCCGAAGGTTTTACGCCTGACGGCGAATTTTTGTTAGGTCCAACATCGGTGAAAGGCTTTTGGGTGGCTTGCGCTTTTTGCGCGCATGGGCTGGCTGGCTCGGGCGGCATGGGCAAAGTGATGGCGGAATGGATTGTGAACGGCTCGCCAGAATGGGATGTGTGGCGATTGGACGTGCGGAGATTTGGTCCGAACTATAACAGCCTCGATTACGCCGCCGCACGCACAATTGAAACTTATACTCAATATTACGACATTCATTACCCCGGCGAGGAGAGAATGTCGCGCCGTAACCAACGCCTCTCGCCCACTTACTATCGCTTGCGCGATTTAGGGTGTCACTTTGGCGAAAAATTTGGTTGGGAAAGACCGAATTGGTTTAAGCCCAACGAAGAATTAGCCACGCATGGCCACGAGCCGAATGGCTGGGCAAGGAATAATTGGTCGCGGGCGATTGGGCATGAGCATTTGATGACGCGCGAACATGCAGGGTTGTTCGATGAAACCTCGTTTAATAAATTTGAAGTGCGCGGACCAGGCGCGTTGAAATTCCTCAACACGGTCTGCGCGAATCAAATTGATGTGCCAGTGGGGCATTTGGTTTACACGCAATGCCTTAACAAGCGCGGCGGTATTGAATGCGACTTCACGGTCAACCGAATTGCTGAAGATAGATTTTTTATCGTCACAGGCACAGCGTTTGGGCAACATGATATGTCTTGGCTATCGCTCAACATGCCAGAAGACGGTTCAGTGACAATTGAAGATGTGAGTTCGGCTTATGCGGTTATTGGCATGTGGGGACCTAAAGCCAGAACCATCCTCCAAAAAGTAACAAGCGACGACGTGTCGAACAACGGCTTTCCATATATGACCTCAAAACGCATCACCGTCGGCGATGTGCCAGTCCTCGCTTCGCGCGTGACGTACGTCGGCGAGTTAGGCTGGGAGTTTTACTGCCCAATGGAATACGGCTTAAGACTTTGGGACACCCTGTGGGAAGCCGGCAAACCCGAAGGCATGGTGGCGGCTGGATATAAAGCCATTGAATCGCTTCGGCTTGAAAAAGGCTATCGGTATTGGAGCGGCGAAATCACGCCTGACTACACCCCCTATGAAGCCGGTTTAGGCTTTGCCGTGAAATTAGATAAAGAAAACTTCATCGGCAAGGAAGCGTTGATAAAACAGAAAGCGGAAGGGATTAAGAAAAAACTTTGTACGATTACGTTAAGTGACGATAGAACGATTGCGCTTGGCAAAGAACCCATTCGCATTAATGGAAACGTCGTTGGTTGGGTGGCTTCGGGCGGGTATGGGTATTCCGTGAAAAAATCTATCGCCTATGCGTATCTTCCAATTGAACATGCAAAAGTAGGCGTGAAATTAGAGATTGAATGTTTCGGCGAACAGGTAAGCGCAGAAGTCGCTCAAGCGGTTTTATGGGACCCAAAAGGCGAGAGAATAAAAAAATGACGACAGACGGCAAACGACTTGAAGCGAAATAAAAAATATTTGAAACAGAATCAAGTCGAAGTCGGATAAAGAAGCGATATTCTTAAAAAGGAGAATGCACATGATGAGCGCACTTGCAATTGATAAAGCCATAGCCAAAGTTCCATTTCTTGCCAATTCAAAAAATATCAAAAAGATTCCGCTGAGCGGCGGCATCACCAATTTGAATTTCAAAATCGAAGCGGACGGCAGAGCGTACGTCATTCGCCTTGCCGGCGAAGGCACCGACCAACTCGGCATCAAACGCGACGTGGAATTCGCCGCCAATAAAGCCGCAGGCGATTTAGGCATTGCTCCTGAAGTGGTTTATTTTATTGAACCCGAAGGGTATATCGTCACCCGTTTTGTCAACGGCAAACGCATTATGCCTGAGGATATTGTCAAGCCCGATTATTTAGCGCGCATTGCCAAAAAGTTGCGCCTATTTCACCGCCGCGCTCCAAAACTCAAAGGCGAGTTTAATGTGTTCAAGCGCGTAGAAATGCTCGCTAAAGTTTCAAAAGCCAATAACTCCAAATTCCCACACGATTGGGATTGGATTATGCAAAAAATGAACGAAGCCAAAACGGCGCTCGAAAAAGACCCCTACACCCCCACCCCCTGCCACAATGACTTATTAAATTTAAACTGGCTCGATGAAGAAGTGGCTGGCGATATCGGCGAAATTCGCTTGTTAGATTGGGAATATGCGGGCATGGGCGATATTTTCTTTGACCTTGCAAATTTCTCGCATCATCACCGCTTGAATGAAGAACAAGTACGCTTCTTCCTCAACGAGTATTTTGGGGAAGTGACCCCGAAGCATTATGCTCGCCTACGCTTGATGTGGCCCCTGTCCGAATTACATGAAGCCATGTGGGGAACGACTCAAACGGGCATTTCTAAATTGGAAGAAGATTTTCAAGGGTATGCCGATTTATGGTTTGGGCGCTTCCGCCAGCATGTAACCGATTTTCGATGGGAACAGTGGCTGAAAGATGTAGCAAAGAAAAAATAAAGAGAGTAGAAAATAAAAAGGAGAAAGTATGTCTATTGTAAATGCAAAAGAAATTATGGTCGAAGCGGCGAAAAATAAATACGCCGTAGGCGCGTTCAACGTCACCGATTTGTTGCAGTTCAAAGCGGTGGTTGAAGCGGCTATTGAAACGAAATCGCCAGTGATTGTGCAAACCTCCGTCAAACCTTCGCAATTCATCGGCACGCAATTAATGGTCAATATTTATCGTACGTTGGCTGAATCGGCGCCTGTGCCGGTATGTTTGCACCTTGACCACTGCACCGATATTGAATATTGCAAAAAGTGCGCCGACGCAGGCTACACTAACATTATGATTGACGCTTCTAAACATTCGTTTGAAGAAAATATTCGCCAAACAAAAGAAGTGGTAGATTATGCCCATAGCGTTGGGAATATCTCAGTGGAAGGCGAGTTGGGGACAGTGGGCGGCGTGGAAGACCAAATCAAAGTGGCGGAAGATGAAGCGCAATTGGCAAACCCCGAACAATCGGTGGAATTTGTGGAACGAACAGGCGTGGATATTTTTGCGCCAGCCATTGGCACAGCGCACGGCGTTTACAAAACCAAAAACCCCAAAGTGGATTTTGAACGCATGGCGAAAATTCATAAGTTGCTCAACGGCAGCGGCATCAAAACCCCGCTAGTGGTGCATGGCGGCACAGGCTTACCCGACGATTACATTGTCAAGTTAATTGAAGCGGGCGGCGCAAAATTCAATGTCTCCACTGAATTGAAGCATACATTGATTGACGCGAAATGGGAATACATCAGCGCCCATCGAGACGAATACGACCCCGGCAAGTTAGATGTCTTTGTAAAAGACGCCACCCGCAAAGCGGTGATTGGTTGGATGCAAAAATTAGGTTCGGTTGGGAAGGCGTAAGAAATAGAGAATAGAGAATAGAGAATAGAGAATTGAGAATTGAGAATTAGAGAATTGAATTAGAGAATTGAATTAGAGAACAGGAGCTAAAAATGGCAAAAAATATTGAAGATTATTACGCCCCGTGGGTAAAGGGGATTCCGATGTATGTTTCGGAGCATATTGAGCTGGCATGGCGCAGACCAGAATTGCATCGCATGATGTCGAACGAAAATCCATTGCCGCCCTCTGAAAAGGTATTAGAGGCGATGTTCAAGTATGCGAAGATGACCAATCGTTACCCCGACCAAGGATTGGTGGTGCGAAGTAAAATCGCCGAACTGAATAATGTGGATGGTCCGCAAAATGTGATGATTGGCAACGGCTCTAGCGAAGTGTACGATAACATCTTTCGCATGTTCATTACGCCAGGCGACGAAGTGATTCAACATACGCCTTGTTTTGGCATTTATCAGCTACGCGGAACGCTGCTTGGCGCGAAGATGGTTTCGGTGCCAATGATTTATAAAGATAAATTATTGCACTTTGACCCCGAAGGGATTATGAAAGCGATTACGGATAAGACGAAAATTATCGTCATTCCAAATCCTAACAACCCCAGCGGCAATTTTATGGACGAGAAGTATTTTGTTCCCCTTGCAGAAACAGGCATCCCCTTAGTGGTAGATGAAGCGTATGTCGAATATGCGGGGTTGCAAAAATCACAAGTTCAGTTGACGAAGAAATATAAAAATGTGTTGATTACCCGCACGCTATCAAAAGCCTATGGGCTGGCAGGCATGCGTTTCGGATATACGATTGGGCACGCCGACGTGATTAAGCAAATTGCGGGGTCGCTTCTGCCGTGGAACGTTGGCACCATTCCGATGTGGGCGGCGCTGGCCGCGTTTGAAGACCAAGAAGGCTTGGCAGAACGCGTGAAGTTTAATAATGACGCGGTGGATTATATTTCCGAATCGTTAAGCGTGATTCCCGGTTTGGTGATTTTCCCGTCTAAAGCCAATTACATTTTGTTTGATTGCGGCGAAACAGGCAAAACAGGCAAAGAAGTGTTGGAATATGCGGAAACCAAAGGAATTATTTTGCGCGGCGAAAGCAAAAAATATGGAAGCGACGGCTGGTTCCGCGTGACGATTGGCACAAAAGAAGAAAACGAATTGTTTGTGAATACTATTCTTGAGTTTTTTGGCGTGAAGAAATAACTTCCGCCCGCAGACGGTAGTCTGAGATTGATAGCCGACCGTCTGCGGCGTATTGTCGTTTTTGAATTGAGGTCATTATGTCCAAAATAAAAGCAGTGTTCTTTGACCAAGACGGCGTGATTATTGACACCGAACGAGACGGGCATCGCGTTTCATTTAATATGACGTTCAAAGAATTCGGTTTTACAGACGAATGGGACGTTCAGTATTATCACGAGCTCTTGCAAATCGGCGGCGGAAAAGAACGCATGAAACATCATTGGAAGACGAAGGGGTTTTCTAAGCCGATAAGCGAAGAGGAAATTGATAATCTCATCAAAGAAATGCACAAACGCAAGACGGCGCTGTTTGTAGAGTTAATTGAAAGCGGCAAACTGCCTCTTCGCCCGGGCGTTCATCGGTTTATGAAAGAGGCGATGGAAGCGGGGTTAAAAATTGCGGTTTGCACCACGTCTAACGAACAAGCGGCGAAAGCCATTACGGAAAAAGTTTTATCGGATATTAAATTTGACGAGGTGCTGGCTGGCGATATCGTGCAAAAGAAAAAACCAGACCCTGAAATTTATAACCTCGCGCTTTCTAAATTAGGCTTATCTCCCGATGAAGCGTTTGTGGTCGAAGATTCTAAAAACGGGGTGAGCGCCGCAAAAGCCGCAGGGCTGAAGGTAATTGTCACCACCAATGGATATACCGAGCAAGAAGACGTAAGCGCGGGCGATGTGATTGTCTCTTGTTTAGGCGATGAAAATGAAAAGGCTCAACTACGCAAGGGCGAAATTCACGGGTTTGACGGCGTTGTGCATGTAAAACAATTGATGGAATTGTTCGGGTAACTTTGTTAACAAATACTGCCGATTTCGACAAGCATCGGTTGCGTTCAGTTGGTGTTTTGTTGTATAAATAATGAGTATCTCAGCGCGAAATCTCCCGTATGGGAGGAGGAGGCAGATATAAGATGGATAAAACAGTATTTTCGTAAGTTCACGCTCTTGGTTTGTAAACTGCAAGTAAATATTAAACTCAAGGAGAATTACGAATATGGCACAAAGTAAATCGCATGATAAGCAAGTTCTTCATAAGTTAGGATACGCCCAAGAACTTGCGCGCCGTATGAGCGGCTTTTCAAATTTTGCAATTTCGTTTTCCATCATTTGTATCATGGCGGGAGGAATCTCTGCCTTTCCCGCCGCCTTCAATGCGCTTGGCTCAGGCGGAGCGTTTTTGATTTGGTTGGTTGGCGGGGTGCTCGCTTTAAGTGTCGCCTTTGGTTTGGGACAAATCGCCTCTTCCTTCCCTACCGCAGGCGGTCTATATCACTGGAGTTCGCACCTCGGCGGAAAAGCCTGGGGCTGGGCAACGGCGTGGTTTAACCTTATCGGTTTAATTTGCGTGGTTTCATCGGTTGACGTGTTGCTCTACACCGTTTTCTTCAAAGATTTATTGCTTGGCGTAGAACTAGGCGTAGATGTATCCACCTTTGGGCTTGCGCACCAACTAACATTTGTGGGAATCGTATTGATTACACAAGCCTTACTAAATCATTTTGGCATTGACTTAACCACTAAATTAACAGACCTAAGCGGTTACTTAATCTTCCTCATTACCATTGTGTTGATTATTGCCATGTTCGCCTTCAGCCCAGTGGAATTAGATTTCTCCCGCCTCTGGACTCTCACGAACTACACAGGCGATGCAGGCGGCGGCGTAGTCCCATTCCGTACAGAAAGCATTGCTTTTGCGTTTTTACTTGGTCTTTCGTATGTGTGTTACACCATCACAGGTTTTGACGCCTCAGCGCATACCTCTGAAGAAACGCAAGACGCTCAAGTGAACGTGCCAAAAGGTATGTGGACAGCGGTGTTCTGGTCTTGGGTCTTTGGTCTGTTAGCCGTTGCCGCTTATGTGCTAACCATGCCAAGCGTAGAAGAAGGCGCCGCCGCTGGTTGGGGTTCTTTCACTTATGTATGGTCGTCTTCTAACATGCCCAGTTGGTTAAGCCTAACGCTTGCTGTTGGCTTAGTGGTTGTAAATTACATTTGTGCATTAGCGGGTCTCACATCCACCTCCCGCATGATGTATGCCTTTGCAAGAGATGGCGGCTTGCCCGGCTCGAAAAAACTATCGGAAGTTAGCGTCAAATACCGCACCCCCGTCGCCGCGATTTGGGTTTCTGCCGTATTAGCGTTTATCAGCACGCTCTATGCGCCTGCCTATTTAGTGCTTGCTGTGGCATGCGCGGTATTCCTTTACCTTTCTATGGTTATGCCCATTGCCGCGGGCTTGCTCGCTGAAGGCGGACCAAAATGGAAAGAAAAAGGTCCATTCAACCTCGGCGGGCTTTCTAAACCGAACGCTGTCTTAGCGGTTATCTTTGGTATTGCTCTTGCTATTAGCGGTTTCTTCCCGCCTAATGAAAAGGTTTTGTACTTTACGGTTGGTTTCATCTTTGCGCTGGTTGGCGCCTGGTCGAAACGAACAAGCATTTACGCTATTGCCGCCTCAGTCATCCTATTAGTCGTAGATTTGCTTGGGTTAGTAAGCTTTATCCCCAAAGAATGGGCAATTGGCTACCTTGTAGTCTCGCTTGTAGCCGCCGTCTTCTCATTTACCACAGGCGGCGAAGATAAACGCTTTGAAGGCATTCCTGAAGGCGAAAAGATTCAAGAACGCCAAAAAATGATTGCCGAAATCGAAAAGAAATACGGCGAGCAATAAAATAAGTTTTCGTGATAAAAAGCGGTAACTCATTTGGGTTGCCGCTTTTTATATAATGGAGCCGCCATGAAATATTTACTTGGAATTGATCAAGGCACAACGCAAACCACCGCCGTCGTTGTCAATGAGCATGGAGAGATGATTGAAAAAAATTCGGCGCAACTGCCCGCTCGGTTTCCACAAGCGGGCTGGGTTGAGCAAGAGCCAAACGACATTATCCAAACCGTCATAGACGCCTGCAAACCCTTAATCAATAAATATGATATTTCAGCGGTCGGCTTTGATAATCAAGGCGAAACGTTTATCGTGTGGGATGCAAAAACAGGCGAGGCGGTAACGCCCGCGATTGTATGGCAAGATACCAGAGGGCAATCTGTTTGCGACGCGCTCGCTTCTTCTCTTGACCTCAATTTGTTACGGCAAAAGACCGGGTTGCTGCTCGACAGTTATTTTTCAGCCCCTAAACTCAAATGGGTGTTTGAAAACAACTCAACGATTCGTCAGCAAGCGCATGAAGGCAAATTAAAATTTGGCACGACAGAAACATGGGTTTTGTGGAAATTATCTAACGGGAAATATCACATCACCGATCCATCTACCGCTTCGCGCACTTTGTTGTTTGATATAAACGCCTTTAAGTGGGATGAATACTTATTGAAATTATTTGACGTTCCCCAAAGCATGCTGCCCGAAGTAAAACCATCGGCTGGATATATTGCCGATATTGATTTTGGAAACGGGAAATTATTGCCGTTACACGCTTTATTAGTGGACCAACAAGCCGCATTGTTTGGGCAAGCGTGTTTCAAAGCGGGCGAAATGAAATGTTCATTTGGAACGGGAAGCTTTCTCTTGATGAACATTGGCGATAAACCAAAACTTTCAAACCATGGATTATTAACCACCGTTGGGTGGAAATTTGGCGAGCATACAACGTATGCCTTAGACGGCGGCATTTTTGTTACAGGCTCGGCAGTGCAATGGCTGAGAGACAATCTAAAATTTATCCCCGATTCGCCATCGAGCCACGCCGCTGCCAACAAATCAAAAGATATGGGCGTGGTGGTTGTGCCGGCATTGCAAGGTCTTGCTGCGCCTCATTGGCGAACCGATGTGCAAGGCGCGATATTTGGATTAAATAGAAGCACAACATCGGACGATATTGTCCGCGCTACTTTAGATGGAATCGCTTGCAGAGTGTACGAAGTAGTAAACGCCATGAGTCAAGACGCAGGAACGCCTCCCCCACACCTAAAAGTGGACGGCGGACCCGCAGGCAACCCCTACCTGATGCAAATGATTGCGGACTTATTAAATATTGAAGTGCATGTTTCCGCCTCGGTAGAAGCCACAGCCATTGGCATTGCCAATTTAGCGGGCGTTTCGGCTTTTGGCGCAACTTTTGAAGATTTATCGAAAAATTGGAAAGCGGAAAAAGTTTATAAACCCAATATGAAAGACAACGACAGAAAAAAGAAACTAGACCAATGGAATAAAGCGATAAAAGCGGTAAAAGGATTCCATGACCAAGCAGTTTGATGTCGCAATTATTGGGGCAGGCGCAGTAGGCTGCGCAATCGCTAGAGAGCTTTCGCGTTATCAATTAAGCGTTGCCTTGATTGAAGCGAATCCTGACGTCGGGATGGGTACATCGAAAGCCAGCACCGCAATATGGCACACCGGGTACGACGCCAAACCTAATTCGCTAGAAGCGAGACTTCTTAAGCGAAGTTACCAGTTAATGGATTCATATTTGGTTGAGGCAAACATTGCGCACGAACGAATCGGCGGGCTATTAATTGCTTGGAATGAAGAACAGTTTGAAACCTTACCGAAATTATTGCGGCAAGCGCACGATAATGGCAATACAGACGTAAAAATCGTCTCAGCGGAAGAAGTTTATCGGCTTGAGCCAAATATCAGCAAAGGCGCTTTCGGCGGGTTATATGTGCCAGGCGAAGGAATCCTTTGTACGTTTTCTGTTCCGTTGGCGTTTGCGTATCAGGCGGTTGAAAACGGCGTTGAGTTATTTTTGAATTTTAAGGTTGAAGAAATTAAACCCTTAACGGCGAACGGCGGGCTACCGTCAAATGAAACATATTTAATTAAAAGTAAAGAACAAACCATTCAAACAAAATATATCGTCAATGCCGCGGGGTTATTTTCGGATGAGGTCAATGCCAAAGTTGGAAAGACCAATTTCAAAGTCAAGCCGAGGCGCGGGCAATTAATCGTTTTTGATAAATTAGCGCGTCCACTGGTGTATCATGTTTTACTTCCCGTGCCGACATCCAAAACAAAAGGCGTGTTAATTAGCCCCACCGTATATGGAAACGTTTTACTCGGACCCACCGCCGAAGATTTAGACGACAAAACAGCCACCGAAACAACACAAGAGGGATTAAATTTTGTTTTAGAAAAAGCGCGTGAAATTTTACCGGCGCTGTTGGATGAAGAAGTAACCGCGATGTACGCCGGCTTACGCGCCGCCACCGAGCATAGCGATTATCAAATAGAAATGGATAGGACGCTTCGCTTCTTAACCTTAGGCGGCATCAGGTCAACGGGTATTTCTGGCGCAATGGGCATTGCCGAATATGGGGTTGAACTGCTTCGTGAGGCTGGCTTAGATTTGAAACCGAAAAAAGAATTCAAAAAAATAAAAATGCCCACCATTGGGCAAGCAAGCGTTCGCCCGCATCAAAACGACAAGTTGATTGCGGAGAACCCAGCCTATGCAGAGATGATTTGTCATTGCGAGAGGGTTTCGCGGGGCGAATTAATAGACGCAATGAACGCGCCTATCCCAGCGACAACCTTAGATGGGTTGCGAAGAAGAACGCGCGCTTCGCAGGGGAGATGTCAGGGGTTTAATTGTCACGCAAAGATTCATGCCATGTTGAGCGCGCCGCACAAGCAAAGAATTTCGCAAATAAAAATAGAGACGCCTCATCTCACGCAAAACAACACAAAAGAAGTTGAGGCGCTCATTATTGGCGCGGGACCCGCAGGATTAAGCGCCGCTATTGAATTAAAAAAGCAAGGCGTAAAAAATATTCTCGTGGTTGACCGTGAACCCGAAGCGGGCGGCATTCCAAGGTTGTGCCACCACACTGGCTTTGGGCGTGAAGATTTATGGCGGTTTTGGTCGGGACCCAAATACGCAAAATATTATCGTGATTTAGCGGAAAAACACGATGTGAATGTGCAAACTTCAACAACCATATTAGGTTGGGCAAAGTCAGGCGAAAATCATTCGCTCAATTTCACGTCGCCCAATGGAGTTGGCGCCATAACCGCGCAGGCTGTTTTGTTAGCGACAGGCGTTCGAGAAAGACCCCGCTCCGCAAGGTTAATTCCGGGAGCACGCCCACAAGGAATTTATACAACAGGCTCGCTGCAACGATTTGTATATGAAGAAAAGTTGCCAATCGGAAAACGCGCCGTCATTATCGGCGCAGAGTTAGTCAGTTTATCCGCTTTATTGACTTTAATGCACGCAAAGGTCGAGTGCGCAGGGATGGTCACTGAAGAAAATCGGCATACCATCCAATTTCCATATATTGGTATGAAATGGCTACTAGCCGATTTGATTACCAGAACGCCAATCATTCCAAATACTCGTATCTCAAACATCTTCGGAAGAAAACGAGTGGAAGCCGTTGAAATTACCCACATAAGCGGACATAAAAAGATTATCGAATGCGATTCGATAATCTTTACAGGAAATTGGATTCCCGAACACGAATTAGCCAGAAACGGCGGCTTGAAAATTGACAAAGTCACAAAAGGTCCCATCATTGACCGACATTTTCAATCGTCTGTTAAAGGCGTGTTTGCGGCAGGCAATGTGCTGCGCGGCGTAGAAACCGCCGACCGTTGCGCATTAGAAGGAAAATGGGCGGCGAGGTCTATGGCGAATTTTTTGAAAGCGATATAAACGCTGGGTAGTCTGTATAAGAGGCGAAACATGGCAACGGAATATTTAAACGTAATTAACGAAATAGACGAAGTTATCGGCAAAGAAACGCGCCAAAAAATTCACGAAACGGGGTTATGGCATCGCGGGGTGCATGTGTTTTTATTTAATGAGCAAGGCGAGATGTTGATTCAAAAAAGAAGCGCTTCGCGCGCCTCGAACCCGCTTCGGCTTGATTGCTCCGTCTCGGAGCATGTGCAAGCGGGAGAAGATTACGCGGAGGCGGCGATTCGAGGATTAAGAGAAGAGTTGGGGATTGAGGGAATTGAATTAAGCCCATTCATTAAGTTCCGAATGAATTATGGAATTAATGATAATGAAATCAGCGTAATTTACAAAGGCAAAATAGATTCGCAACAAATTGATTTTGATAAAAATGAAATCGAAGAAGTTTTTTATATGAGCATGGATGAAATTAAAGAAAAATTACAAAACGAAACATACTTATTTTGCGATTGGTTTACGCAAATGATGAATTGGTATTTTAAGAGAGAAACGAAGATGACGATAATGGAGTAAGCCGCTTGAGCGAGGGCAAAGAAGAAGAAAATGTTGAGGAAATAGAAAAAAGCAAAAAGAAAGGGCGAGGCGTTTCCGTCTCGCCCTTTGCGTTCAATTATGGGCAGTCTTTGTAGTAGGTGACCAGTCGTTCAATTTTTTGCGTTCTATCCACCACGCCGCCGCCTTTGTTAATGCCAATGAATTGGAAATCAACCCAAGCCTTATCTAGCGCGCGAAGGTTTGGATGAATGGTTTCGCCCTTGAAGGTGAAAACGAAATTCCCGTTGGCGTCTTTATCCATTTCGCCTAAATTTTGCCATTCCGATGGGTATAACGCCGCGGGGTTATCCACAATGCGATAATACAACACGGCGTCTGTAATATCTTGTAAATTTGGCGTAATGGTGATTTGCATTTCACGCGGAAAACATCTTAAAGAAACCGTGTCGCTTGAAAAGGTGATGTTGATAAACACGCCTTTCCCTAGCTCGTTGCTTACGTTCACGGGCGTTAAACCGTTATTGCTGGCGGCAGGGTCAACAGTTGGTAAAACTTCGGTCGGCTGGGGCGGTAAGGTTGGCACCAAAGTTTCGGTTGGAACTGCCGTTGGCGGTATTTCCGTCGGCACGGGCGTTGGCGGAACAATTTCAGTCGGCGGTATCACAGTCACAACAACCGTTTGCACTTGAATCACGGGCGTTGGCTGTTCTTGTTGAACAGGCTGAACCACGCCGCACGCCGCCAACAAAATAGATATAGAAAGTAACAGAATCTTTTTCACAATGTATCTCCTCTTTGTATTTGCGCAAAATTGTATGCCATCTTCTATTTAATAGATTAGTCTTTTAGGGCTATTTGGCGCAATTTGGGTTATCAATTCTGTAAGAACTTCAAAAAAAATCTCTTTCGCCTTTCCGCCTGCAACCTCAGGTATAATAAAAAAATGTTAACTGCCGAGCAAATTGAAAATAAACTCAACCGCATTTTATTAAAGGTGCAAAAACCCGGGCGCTATGTAGGCGGCGAGGTTAATTCTGTCGTCAAAGACTGGAATAACGCCAAAACCAAAGTGGCGCTCGTCTTCCCCGATATTTACGACATTGGCGTTTCTAACGTGGGATTAAAAATTTTGTACGACCAAATCAACCAACGCGAAGACGCGCTGGCGGAACGCGCTTATGCCCCTTGGTTTGATATGGAATCCCTCATGCGCCAACATGAGATTCCGCTGTACGCGCTCGAATCAAAACGACCGCTTGCCTGTTTCGACATCCTCGGCTTTTCTCTCCCGTATGAAACGCTCTACACCAACACGCTCAATATTTTAGATTTAGCGGGCATTCCAATTCATTCGGAAGATAGAAACGAATCTCACCCCTTCATCATCGCCGGCGGACATGCCGCCACCAACCCAGAGCCAATGTATAAATTTATTGACGCGTTCGTTATTGGCGAAGGCGAAGAAGTCATTCACGATATTGTGAATGCGATTCAAAAAGGAAAAAAGCAAGGCGAAGGTTGGTCGCGGTTAGACATTCTAAAAGAATTAGCCAAAATTGACGGCGTATATGTTCCGCGTTTTTATAAAACCAGTTACTTAGAAGACGGCACGGTCGCTTACACAGAGCCGACCATTCCCGAAGCGCCCAAATTGGTAAATAAAAGAATCGTCGGCAAACTGCCGCCCCCGCCCACCAAATTCCTCGTCCCCAATATTGACGTTGTGCATAACCGCGTCTCCGTAGAAATTATGCGCGGGTGCACGCGCGGGTGTAGATTCTGTCAGGCTGGCATGATTACCCGCCCCGTCCGCGAACGAAGCGTAGAAGAAGTGGTCGAAGCGGCAGACGCGGCTATCCGCGCTACAGGCTTTGAAGAACTGGCGCTGTTATCCTTATCGTCATCCGACTACACCTATGTAAAAGATTTGGTGGACGCAATTAGCAAAAAATTTGCAGGAAGAAAATTAACCGTTTCGCTCCCATCGTTGAGAATCGAGTCCGTTTCGATTGACTTAATGGAAAAATTAAAACAACATCGCTCAGGCGGGTTCACGCTGGCGCCCGAAGCGGCGACGGAAAAAATGCGCCGCATTATCAATAAATATATTTCAGACGAAGATATTATCAATACCACAAGAGATATTTACGCGCGCGGTTGGACGACGATTAAACTGTACTTTATGATTGGTCACCCAAGCGAAACGCTTGAAGATGTGCAAGCGATTGCCGATTTATGCAAACGAGTGATTGCCGAAGGTAGAAAAGTGGCAGGTTGGAAAGTGAAATTACACGCCGGCGTAAGCACATTTGTACCCAAACCGCAAACGCCGTTTCAATGGGTGGCGTGCGACACGCGCGAAAGCGTTTTAGAAAAACAAGCGCTATTAAAGCGCGAACTTTATAAAGATAGAAGCATTAAACTAAGTTTGACCGAACCCGAAGACGCTATTTTAGAAGCATGGCTCTCACGCGGCGACAGACGCATGGCGGATGTGGTTTATACCGCTTGGAAAAACGGCTCAAAGTTTGACGCATGGAAAGAAGGTCGCAAATACGACGTGTGGATGAAAGCCTTTGAAGAACACGGCTTAGACCACGCCTTTTATACGCACCGCCAACGCCGAACAGACGAAGTGTTCCCATGGGAACACATCGGCGCGGCGCTACGCAAAAACTTTTTATTTCAAGATTTTCGCATGTCGCTGGAAGGCGAAATTCGCGTAGATTGCCGCCTCAATTGTTTTGCCTGCGGCATTTTGCCCACCTTTGCAAACTTACGGCGCGAAAACCCCGGCGAAGAGTGGAAATGCCCAGAAGTAAAAAGCCCTGCGAGAAAAGTCATTAGCGAAACCGTGAGCGGCAATTCATTGCCAGTGGTTGGGGATTAACCCACCCCACCACTCTCCCAAGACGGGAGAGAGAATATCGTTATTCTTTCATTTTCCATGAACAAAAAAACTTTTCTTCATAAATTACAAGTGGAGCGCGATAAATTTGAACTCCTGCTCAATCGCGTCGGCTTCACGCGCACCATGACGATTAAAGGCGTATCGGGCAGTTGGTCTATCAAAGACATCATCGCGCATATCTGGGCGTACGAGCAATACATCGCCGACCGTTTGAACGAAATCAAACATGGCGATTTATATTTCCCTTGCAAAAAATTTAATGCCCTAGACGCATTTATTGACCAATTTGGCTACCCCGATTTCGGCTCGCCGCTTTTAGATGAAGAAGAAGCCAACGCTTGGGTGTATGAAAAATATAAAAACATAGCGCTGGATGAAATTGTGGCGCAAGAACTTCAAGCCTATGCGGCGATTATCGCCGCCATCGAAGCGCTGCCCGAATACTTAATCAAAGAACACAATTTATACGAACGAGTAGCCGATAACACCTATCATCACTACCACGAACATATTAAGCCCATTAAAGCCTGGCTACGAACATATTCTTCCAAAACGAAAAAATCATAATGCGGGTACGAATTACGTTTACCAAACAAAACGCGTTGAGATACATCGGTCATTTAGATTTGCACAAACTGTGGGAGCGCGCCATGCGCCGCGCAGAACTGCCCCTCGCCTATTCGCAGGGGTTTCACCCGCAACCGAAGATTAGTCTCGCCGCCGCTTTGCCTTTAGGATTTTCATCTCGTGGCGAAGTATTAGATGTGCGCCTCAATGAAAACATACCCGTTGAACAAATCGCCAAACAATTAAGCGAAAATCTTCCGCCAGATATAAAAATTTTGAACGTAGAAGAAGTGAACGAAAACTTACCCGCCTTGCAAACACAAACTCTATCGGCGATGTATGACGTCAAACTCACAGAACACATTGACCCCGTAGAATTGAAGCGCAGAGTTGAATCAATCATAGCGGCTGAATCGCTCATGCGAGAACGGCGCGGCAAATCTTACGACCTACGTCCACTGATTGAAACAATAAGCGTCGTCACAGAAGCGAACGGAACAGCATGGCTGCAAATGACGCTCGCCGCACGCGAAGGCGCAACAGGACGACCCGAAGAAGTGTTATCCGCCTTGCAAATTGAACCCGAAACCGCGTTGGTTGAAAGAACTCGCTTGATTTTTAAGGAATAAACATTAGAATTAAACCATCCGCGCAGAGCGGAAATTTATTTCAGGAGAATCTCATGCCCTTACTTGTTTCTATCTTTTTTGGATTCGTGCCAATGTTTTTATATGCCCTTTTTGTTTACTGGCTCGACCGTTACGAAAAAGAACCCAAAGCCCTGCTTGGCGCGGCGTTTTTTTGGGGCGTAATCATTGCAGGCGGCGGAGCGTTTATCATCAACACGGTTTTAGGAATTGGCGTATATGTCGTCACCGCCTCCGAAGCCGCAACCGATTTCGCCACCGCGTCTATCATCGCCCCGATTGTAGAAGAAACGCTCAAAGGCTTAGCCGTCGCCGTAGTATTCTTCATGTTCCGCAAAGAGTTTGATTCGGTTTTAGATGGAATTATTTACGGCAGCATCGTCGGTTTAGGTTTTTCCGCCATTGAAAACACATTGTATATTTACCGCAATGGTTACCTCGAAGGCGGCTGGCAAGGCTTAGTCATCCTCGTTATCATCCGCGTTATTTTAGTCGGTTGGATGCACGCCTTCTTCACCGCCTTCACAGGCATAGGCTTCGCCATTGCCCGCACAGCCAAAAACGCCTTACTTAAATTCATCGCTCCCCTTGTTGGGCTGGGCATTGCTATTGTCGTTCACGCCTTTCACAACACGTTTGGCAGTCTCATTGGCTCAGGCGGCTTAGACTCGCTAGGCTTAACCATCCTCGCCGACATGGTTGGATACAGCATCATGGTCGGCATTATCATTTGGGTCATCATCCACGAACGCAACGTACTCAAAAAACATTTAGCCGAAGAAGTTTCATCGGGCTTAATTTCGCAAGCGCAATATCAAAAATCATTATCGCCCGTCACAATGACCACCGCCGGCTTTAGCGGGCGCGCCACCTCGCGCTTTTATCAAGTCCTCGGCGAATTGGCGCACAAAAAAGACCAACTAGAAAGACATGGCGACGAAAGCGGCAACGCGGCAATTATCGAAACGCTTCGCAAAGAATTGGCTGTATTAGCGCCGCAAGCAAAATAACGCGCCTCTTCTCAACGTTTAGGCTGGAGACTTGTTCCCCAGCCTTTTTTCTTCGCTTCGGCGCAACAAGCGCAATACAGCCTGTGATAAAATTTGCATCATCGCCCCCGTAGCTCAGTGGATAGAGCGTCAGCCTCCGGAGCTGAAGAGCGCAGTTCGAGTCTGCGCGGGGGTACAACGCCCTACACATACGCTCCTGCAATTTTATAAAAAACACAGCGGTCATACCGCCTTAAGCGTCTCTTCCTCTCAACCCATTTGTCTTATTTCAAGCAACCCAGTTATTAGATACAATTTCACTTGTGCCTCTTAAAAGAACAATCACCTTGCTTATGTTATTTTGTATCAGTTGCGGCGCTGTGGAAGTGCAAGCGCCGCCAAGCGCTACTCCTAGTTTTGTAACGGCAACCCTGCCGCCCACCTTGGCGCCATTGCCCACACACACTCAACCCCCGCCAAGCCCAAGCCCAACGAGCGCGCCCATACAAGGGATAACCACTACGCAAATAAACGTGCGAGCGGAAACCAATACCGCCAGCCAATCGTTTGGGGTTATTCCCGCATTTTCGCAAATTCAAATCATCGGCAAAGAACCAACGGGAAATTGGTTTCAAATCCTCTATGAAAACAAAATC
The DNA here is from genome assembly GCA_034434495.1 of Anaerolineales bacterium. Taxonomy (GTDB): domain Bacteria; phylum Chloroflexota; class Anaerolineae; order Anaerolineales; family Villigracilaceae; genus Villigracilis. Next base: position 139,826 of record DAOTZE010000010.1, on the reverse strand, counting down.
GGCTGGGTGCGCGCCGAGTTTGTGCAAGTCGAAGCCGCGGCTGAGATTCAAACGGTAGGCTTAGAATCAGGTCAACCCGTAGAAAGAAGCGCAGTTGTCAATAGCGGAATCAACGTCCGCAACGGACCTGGCGCGCAATTCGACTCGCTGGGCGTCTTAACGCCAAAAGATGTTGTAACCGTCGTTGGCAAAAACGAAAGCGGTTCATGGGTGCAAATTAAATTTAACGGAGAAACAGGTTGGGTTGCCGCCGAATTTTTACAAATTGAAAATATTGAAGAAGTTCCCATCATTAACGCGGCGGAAAATACGCCCGCCGCGCCTGCGGCGAATAACACGCCAAGCGTTTTGAATACAAGCGCCTTACAGGACTATGATTCGCCTCAATCGCCTTTGGCAAAAACGGTCTTAACGGAAAATAAAATTTTACAAATCACAGGAGCGGTATCTGCTCCGCAAGGCGATAGCGAAGATTGGATTGAGTTTTCATCCATTGCGCCAAACGTTTTGATGGAGTTAAACTGCACAGGCGCAAACCTACAAATAGAAATTTGGCAGGCTGGGAACGTCGTTGAAAACTTTTCGTCGCCTTGCAATACCGAAACTTTATTAAGGCTTTTGCCGAATGAAAGTTATACTTTGAAAATCTTCCAACCCAACGCCGTTGAACATCGTTATACAAGTTACATATTGAAAATGCGAAACGTCTTTCAATAAACTGGAGAAAAGCATGAACACGAAATTTGCCTTACCGTTTTTAATCGCTTTAATTATTTTTGCTTTAGTTGGATGTCAAACCGAATCGGTCTCACCGCTTTCCGCCTCTTTAAGCGAGTTGAGCGGAAAAGTGGATATTAAGCAAGCCAACCAAGATGGTTTTTCGCCCGCCGCCGAAAACGCAACGCTTGAAGTTAATGGACAAGTGCAAACGGGAGACGACGGGCGGGTGCGGTTAGATTTATCTTCTGGCACAATCATTCGCGTTGCCCCATCTTCTTTATTTACTTTAACCGCCAACGAACAAAGCGCCAATGGGTTAATGACAAAAATAAAATTAGACCTCGGCAAAATATTCATCATCTTAAACGGCGGGCAAGCGGATGTGGAAACGCCATCAGGGGTGGCCTCGGTGCGCGGCTCATATATGAAAGTGGAAGTGGACCCCATCACCAAAGATATTTACATCACTTGCTTAGAAGGCAATTGTTCCGCCAGCAACCCTGCAGGCTCGGTGAATTTTACAAACGGTCAAAAAGTTGTTTTATTTGCGTTTGACGAAACCACTGGCACATGGACTGCGCCAGGCGTATTGCCCATGACGCAAGAAGAATTTGACGAATGGCTAGAAAACAACCCCGAAGCCAAAGAATTATACGACCAAGCCATGGCGACCGTCACGGCGTTATCGCAACCGCTCGCAACAGGAACGCCAACCGCTACGCCTACGCTGGAACAAGCGCTTCCGCCCACTGAAGCAAGCAGCGCTTGCTTCCAAATCATTAATCCGCCCACAGGCGCAAGTTTGCCCAAACAAGGTCAAGTTAATTTTGAATGGACAGAACAAGCGGGGGCGGAGTATTATGTCATCACCTTTGTTGACGCAAACGGAAACCGAGCCACCATACGCACAACGCAAACTAACCCCACCTATTACATTGAAATCTTCCCCAACGGCGGGCAATATGAATGGTTTGTAACCGCCTACGGCGCAGATAATGCGGAAATCTGCTCTACATCTTCAAACGCTTTTTCCAAACCTCAAGGCGACCCAACCCCGCGCCCCACGCGCGAACCCGAACCCGAACCCACCGAAGCGGTTTGCTCGCATGAAGACAAATGCAATATTGAAAGCGCGTGCTATAACGAAGATTATTATTACGAATATTGTTATGGCTGGTAAAACGAAATATGAAAAACAATAGACAAAAAACTCTTAATTTACAAGTCGTACTAATCTTCGGAACTGCGCTTCTCTTAATCTTAATTCAAGTTGTGGGCTTGTTCCCCAGCGTTACCACCCCTTTAGAAGGCATGGAATATTCCGCGCGCGATACGCTCATGCGCTTGCGTGGCGCGCAAGAACCTTCGAGTGAAATTGTCATCGTCGCTATTGACGACTTCTCCTTCAACTACACAGGGTATCGCTGGCCCTGGCCGCGTGCATACTTAGCGGAAATTGTGAACCAAATAAACGCCGGCGGCGCAAAAGCGGTGGGCGTGGATATTATTTTGTTCGAGCCAGACGAAGACCCCGCTGGCGACGCCGCCTTAGCGCAAGCGCTAGCCGAAAGCGAAAACGCAGTCAATATTTTACAAATTACCGAGAGGCGCGAGCAAGATTTTGTAAGCGCCACATTATCGCAACCGTTATCTATATATCGTGAAGCGCTAGACGGAATCGGAATCACGTCTTTTGTTCGAGATGAAGACGCAGTGGTGCGTAGCCTACAAGCGTTTGACGAGTACAACAATTTGTTGTATTACAACTGGGCGTTTGAAACGGCAAAACTATATCTCGGCGCCGACTCGCCCGCTAACCCAACTCTCACCAGTTTGCAGTTTCATGGTCAAAATGTTCCGCTTTTTGGCGGGCAATTGATTGTCAATTACGCTGGCGGCGCAGAAACCTACCTGACCTACTCTGCCGCCAGCGTGGCGCTGGGCGACGTGTTAGAACAAAACCCAAACGCCTTTCGTAACAAAATTGTGTTGATTGGCGCCACCACCGTCACCTTGCAAGATATTTACCCCACGCCGTTTTCGACGCAAGCGCCCACTGCCGGCGTCGAAATCGTCGCCAATGCAATTGATACGATTATCAATCAGAAATACATCACGCTTGCCCCGCCATGGGTGGCATTAGTGGTGATTTTGGGGATGGCGGTTATCGCTTATTTAATTACGCTTTCTAAACGCCCAACCGTAACGATAACTCTATTGATTGTCAGCATGATTGGCTATTTTGTAACCGCCTTTGTTGTTTTTACGCAACAAAGATACGTTTTGCCCGTTGTTATCCCAGAAGCAATGTTATTTTTAGGCGTTGTCTTGCCGACTTTAGAACAAGCGGTTTCGCAAGAACTGGAAAAACGGCGCATTCGCAATTTGTTTAGCCGTTTTATTTCTCCTGAAATGGTTGACCAAATGGTAGCCACCCAAGATTTAGATTCGTTAAATAAACGCTCGAACATCACCATTTTATTTTCAGATATTCGCGGGTTTACCACATTATCTGAAAAGATGACGCCCGAAGGCGTGGTGGAGTTGTTGAACCCCTATTTGGAAGCCATGTCAAAAGTCATTTACAAGCACGGCGGAACGGTGGATAAATATGAAGGCGACGCTATTATTGCCTTTTTCGGCGAGCCTGTTCATTATGACGACCACGCGTTAAGAGCCCTAAACGCCGCGCTAGACATGCGAACAGCCTTATATGAAATGCGTGAAAAATGGGCAAAAGAAGGCAAACCCAGCCAAATTGAAATGGGAATTGGGATAAACTCTGGCGAGGTGTTTGTGGGGTTAGTAGGCTCGGAGCAAAGAATTAATTACACCGTCATTGGCGATAACGCCAACCTTGCCTCGCGTTTGCAAGATTTGACCAAAACATACGCCTGGCCCATTTTGATTAGCGAAAGCGCTTATCAAGCGGTGAAAGATGATTTTGACGTTGAGTTTGCCGATGCCGTGACCGTGAAAGGCAAAACGCAAGCGGTGAATGTGTATAAAGTGATTGGCAAAAAAGGCGCAAGCCAGAGCGAAAAAATTCAGGGGTGGAATCTGTAAAGGAACAGAATCAGGCAAATGGTCAAGAAAGATGCGGGTTGATTATCAACAAAACCTGTAATTTTCTTAGGCGATTGTGTCAAATTGTACAAAATCTGGTATATTTATATACACTTCACAAAACGGTGAGACAGGATGAATGCCAAAAAAATTCCAGATATTATTATTGGACGTTTGCCAGTGTATTTGCGCGCGTTGCAACGCATGGCAGAGGCTGGGTTGAAGACGACATCATCGCAAGAATTAGGCGAACACGTGGGAATTTCTGCCGCGCAAATTCGCAAAGATATTTCGCAATTTGGCGAATTTGGGAAACAAGGCACGGGCTATTCTATTGACTTTTTGATTGAAAAATTGCGCGAAATCTTGAAAGTTGACCGCATTTGGGATGTGGTAGTAGTCGGCGCAGGCGATTTAGGTCATGCGTTAGCGCACTACAATGGTTTTCAGAATCGCGGGTTTCGCGTGGTGGCGATTTTTGATAACGATAAAAATAAAATAGGGCAACAAATTGGCGATTTTACGATAGAAGATAGCGCGACAATGAGCGAGCGAATTAAAGCGCTAGGCGTGAAAATTGCGATGATTACTGTGCCTGCTTCTGCCGCGCAAGAAGTGGCGGATAAATTAGTGCAAGCGGGCATAAAATCTATTTTGAATTATGCACCCGTGAATATCAATGTGCCAAATCATGTCAAAGTGCAGTATTCAGACCCTGCTACCAATTTGCAGAGGATGACCTATTATTTATAAAATAAAAAAAACGACTTCCATTGGAAGTCGTTTTTTTATTCTCTACACTTGCGGCAAATTCCTACGAATTAAGTTCAACATGCTAAACCCTTTCACTGCGCCTTGCACTACGCAGGTTAGCGGGTTATCTACCAAGTAAGCGGGAATGCCCAACGATTTGGTCAACAGTTTATCAACGCCGCGAAGCAATGCGCCGCCGCCGCACAACGCCACGCCTCTATCAATAATATCGGATACAAGTTCTGGCGGCGTTTTTTCTAACACTTTTCTGCCGGTTTCCACAATTTGACGTAACGGTTCTTGCAAGGCTTCTACAATTTCGCCAGTGGTTAAGGTGACTGGTCTTGGCAAGCCCGTCACTTGGTCTTGTCCTTGCACTTCCATACTGTTTTCAATATCTTGCGGAACAGCCGCGCCGATGCGAATTTTTAATTGCTCGGCAGTGGCTTGCCCAATCACAACGCCGTACTTTCGGCGCACATAATTGACAATCGCCTCGTCCAAATCTATGCCGCCTGCGCGCAAAGTGTCGGCGGCGACCACGCCATACATTGCCATCACAGCCGCTTCGGTGCATCCGCCGCCTAAGCAAATAATCATATTGCCTGAGGGGGAATTAATGGGCAAGTCAATGCCAATTGCCGCCGCCAATGGTTGTTGAATTAAATACGCTTCGCGGCTGCCGGCTTCCATCACGGCTTCGTACACGGCGCGCCGCTCCACGCTGGTTACTCCATAAGGAACAGAAATCATCACGCGTGGGCGAAAGATGCGCATTGAGCCGCTGACGCGTTGTAGTAAATATTGAAGCAGGGCTTCTGTCACTTCGTAATCTGCGATGACGCCGTTTTTTAACGGGCGCGTTACTTCAATATTCTCTGGAACTTTGCCGTACATATCGCGGGCTTCTAAGCCTGCCGCTACCATTTTTTGTTCTTCTGACTCAATAGCCACAATGGTTGGTTCTTCCACCAACACTTGGGCATTATCCGCCAAACGAGTAAACATGGTGCCTAAGTCAACGCCTAGGTCTTTTGAAAAAAGAGCCACTTGCTTTTATTTCTCCAATTCAGTTTGTAAATTTGCCCGTTACTTTCACCGCCAGCAAATCGGCTGAATGATACCTGAAAGGCGAAGCGCTGTCTAGTTGGTAAAAAATTACCTTAAGAAATTCGATATTTATGTTTCAATACGCTATGATTGATTAAATTTCTTTTTTGATAAACCGAAAAGGAGAAACTTGCATGAAGAGATATTGGAAAATCGCCGTGCTTGCCAATATAAAAAACGACGACGAACCAAAACCTGAAGGCGTGCCGCCCGATGCGTTTGCCGATTTTGACCACATCGAAACCGTAGACGCGATTCGCGCCGCGTTGGAAACGGATGGGCATACCACAACGTTTATCCACGCGGATAGAGATTTGCCTTACGCGCTGCGCGAGGTAAAACCCGATATTTGCTTCAACATTGCCGAAGGCTTGGGCGGCGATGCGCGCGAAGCGCAAACGCCAGCCTTACTTGAACTGCTCGGAATCCCTTACACCGGTTCGCGCGTGTTGGCGAATGGAATTTCATTAGATAAAACTTTAACAAAACGAATTTGGCGCGATAGACGGTTGCCCGTTGCGCCGTTTCAAGAGTTTAACATGGGCGATGAAGCCCTGCGCCCAGAATTAAAATTCCCTTTGTTCGTTAAACCCGCGCGCGAAGGCACAGGCATGGGCGTGGACGCTAAAGCGATTGTGCACAATGAAAAAGAATTACGCGAACGAGTTAACTACATCATTAACTCATATCAACAACCCGCTTTGGTAGAAAACTTTTTACCAGGGCGAGAATTTACCGTCGGCATTTTAGGGCGGGCAGATGCGAAATTGTATTCACGCAACCCCGATTGGTATGAAAAGGACGGGTTTCACCGCTTCCCCGTTTTAGAATTAGACAGCACCCGCTCGGTTACGCCTTGGGTGTATAGCAATGAAGCCAAATCGAAAGAAGTCGGCGCAGACGGCTCGCCCGGCTACTTTTGCCCAGCCGAGGTTGACCCTGAACTAGAAAAGAAGTTAAAACATCTGGCGTTACGCGCTCATCAAATCTTAAACGCTTTAGATATTTCGCGCACCGATATTCGGTTAGACGAAGACGGCAACCCGCGATTGATTGAAATTAACACCTTGCCAGGCTTAACGCCCGATTACAGCGATTTATGTCTGCAAGCCAAAGCGGAAGGCATTCGATATGAAGATTTGATTTTAGAAATTTTATATTTGGGGGCTAGCCGCTGGGGAATGGTGGCGCCGAGGGAAGTTGCCCTTGAAACGGGGAAGAAAAAATAATAAAACAAATACGTTGGGCGGCGCGCCGCAAAGAAAATAAAACAGGGTTGTCTCACGACAACCCTGTTGATTTTATAAAGTATATATTTTTACGATGAAAGCGGCACCACATTGGCGGCTTGCTTGCCCTTGGGACCTTCTTCGATAGAAAACTCCACTTTTTGTTCGGCTTCTAACTTACGATAGCCTTCTGTTTGAATCGCGGAGAAGTGCACAAATACATCTTCGCCGCCTTCGTGACCAATAAAGCCGTAGCCTTTGGTCGCATTGAACCACTTGACGGTTCCAACAATACGTTCGGACATTTTATTACTCCTGCATAAAAAATTTGACGCCCGTCCACCTTCACGCTTTCAAAGGCGAATCGGGCATACTTATTACAAGGTTATCATTTTTGGGAATTGATGTCAAGATTTTTATGTCAGCGCGAGGGAGGTAAGAAGGGATAAAAAGCGGGGTTTGAGTAACCGCTAAGCCGCTAAGCCTCAAAGACTCAAATCTTTTAGCGGCTCGGTAATTTTTCTTCTTTGCGTTTAACTTACAAAATTATCCACTCCGAAGAAGGCTTTGCTTTCTTCCCAGCAATAGCACAGTTCTATTCCGCGCCAAAGGCTGGCAATTCAAACGTTTCGCCAGCGGCTTGGACAATGTAATACGGTTTCCACGCCACGCCAAACAAGTTCACAAAAACATCAGTCTTCTTCGGGCGCACTTCAATTTCAGCAAAATCAGAAACAACGTTGCCCCAACGATGATTGATTTCATCCTCAATGGAATCTCGTTCTTTATATAACGCTTCTAACTCTTTGGTTAGGCGGGCGATAGTTTCCTTCGACTCTTGCACTTCGGCTTTGGCGCTTTGGGCTAGACGGTGTTTTGTAAATTGCGTCGTCACGCTTTTCTTTCTTGTCAGCCCGAATAAACTGGCGCCCAATTCCGCTAAATTTGCGGCAGATTCGATATTTCGATTTTGTAATTCGGCTTCGTCTTCTTGAAGTTCGCGTTCTTCTCTGCCAAGTTTTTCTTCCAAAGCGCGTATCTTTTTATCTAAAGCGGAGGTCTTTTTAGCAATCTCTGCGTCGCAGGCTTCGCGGGCGGCTTCGGCGCATTGTTTCATAAAATCAGCGGCGGTGATGTCTGGTCCTGCAAAAATTTTTAGGGCTTTGTTTTCACGCGCTTTGACTGAGACGTTACGAAAAACCCAATCGGTAAAATCTTTGAGCAAGGCATTCATCAATTTTGCGTCATTTAATGGCGGTTCAATAGAAGCAAAGCGAGCAGAATCGGCGGGGGCAGTTTCGATATTATCTAACGATGGTCCCGCGTACGGGAATTCTTCCCAGCGCACAATGCCTCGCCTATCTAAATTTTCCACTAAGGCTGATTTTGTGATTTCAGCGTCCACGTTATATTTTCTGTCTAAGATTCGCACTTGGGCAGAAGCCAATAAAACGGGATAATACACCACGCCTTGAATCGAGCCGCCAAACGATTGCGGGCGGTTGGTGGCTCGCAACGCTTCAGACAGGCTGTAGTTTTGCGGCAGGAAATATTCACGCACGCCGTTTGGCACAGGCGGCTTGGTGGATGTTCCGTTTGGTTTTTGATTTCCGCCTGCGATTTGTCGATTCGACTCGGAGGTGGGAATTGCAACAGGTTGGACATAATCCACCGGCGGGGGCGCTTGTTTGGGAGAAGAATCGGTTACAGGTTTAGAAACAGACTTCCCCTTGTATTGAGGCGCAGGTTTTGCTCCAACCAAAGCGTTCAAATCGGGAATTTGTTGGCGCGTCATCGGTCCCGCTAAGAAGTTCATCACCCAGCGCGTTTGAAATAAAATCGGCGCTTTTTCGTTTACATTGTTCATTACAAACACGCGCTTGCCGAGCGCGGAAATTAATTTATCCATTTGCGCGCGCGGGATGCCGCCCGCTAAACTTTCAAGCCCATCGAGCAGACGATTCTTATCGCGTTCGGTTTGGAGTTTGCCAATGAACCATGTGCCTGTGTTGGAAAGGGCTTTGTAATCCATATCCACTGGGTTTTGTGTGGCGAGTAATAAACCTAAACCAAACGCGCGGGCTTGCTTTAACATGCGAAGCAAAGGTTGTTTGGATGGCGGGTTTGCGGTTGGCGGAAGATAACCGTAAATTTCATCCATGTATAACAAAGCGCGTAATGATGTTGAACCTTTTTGCGTTCTCATCCATGTTTCTACGGCTGATAAGAGCAATGTGGTGAAAAACATTCTTTCGCCGTCAGAAAGATGGGCGAGATAGAAAATGCTATGGCGCGGCGCGCCTTGCGGGGTAAATAATAAGGATTGAATATCTAATGATTGACCTTCGCGCCAGGCTTCAAACGCGGGCGCGGCGAGGATGTTGTTAACAATCATCGCCAATTCCATGCGGTCTTTTTGCGGGAAGAATGTATCCACAGGAAATGCGCCGAGTTTATCAAACGGCGGCGTTTGAATTTGTAAGATTAATTCTTCCAGGCTGATGTCTTGTTTGTTGCTCCAATGCGCTTCAAAAATATTGGAAAGTAAAATATGTTCGCGCGAGCGAATGGGGTCTAAATCGTTCATGCCGACTAAACCAAGCAAAGCCGTGACAGTGCTTGAAATTCTTTCGCGCAACACTTCGCGGTTTTCTTCCCAATCTAAATCGGGCGCGGCAAGAGACGATAAAACGCTGACGGAAATTCCAGCGTCGGAGCCTGGCGTGTAAATGGCAAACTCAACGGCGTTTTTCAAATCCATTATGCGGGCTTGGTCCATGCCCCATTCTTCAATGCCTTTTTTCCAAGCGTCTGCGGCTTCTTCGGCGGCTTTTTCGGGCGTTGTGCCTGCGCGGCGCACAACTTCGGGGTCAATCCATGGTTGAAAATCGGATGGCAATAATTCAGGAAAATGCAAGAGCAAATTGGTTAAATCGCCTTTAGGGTCAATGATGATAGCGGGGACGCCGTTAAGGGCGGCTTCTTCAAGCATGGCAATACATAAGCCTGTTTTGCCGGAGCCGGTCATACCAGTAACAACAGCGTGAGTGGTTAAATCTGCCGAATCATATTCAAGCGGTTTGTTGGTGAGCGTTGAGGTTTTGGGGTCGTATAATCTGCCAAGATAAAAAGTAGAGTCTGCCATGAAAGTCTCCTGTATTTGAACGCCCCGCAAGTCGAGGCGAATTATCATTGCGGGGCGATGAATGCGTAATAGAACGAACGTGCTATGCGCCTAAATTTAATCTATTTTATGCTAAAAAGCAATACTTATTGTGAGACGCTCAATTTTGCAGACATCACAAAGGCGCAAAAAACTTTAGATTTGCGAGACTTGGCGCATTGCAGTTACTTAAGAGTCGCCGCTTAGAAAAAAAAAACTGCGAGGGGACGCCTCGCAGTTGATATTAATCGTCGTCGTTATCATTATCGTCATCTTCATCGTCCTCTTCGTCGCTATTGTTATCATTATTTGAAGGGCTATTTTCAATGCCGCCTGCGTTATCATCGTTTGAATTGTTATTTAGCGCCGGCGGCGCAACAGGGCAAGCCTCTTTACCGAAAACTTCAATAGCGATAAATCTGTTATCGGTAGTGTAATATCCTCTTGCTTTCACGTCTAGCCCAATACATAATTGCCCGGTAATTTGAGCGGCGTCAATATACACCGTTTGCCCATTTACATTGATTGACGTTGTAGAGACAGATTGCAAAATACCTTGAATTTCAAAATAAGTTACATCGGCTTGAGGAGCGGGCAAGGTGGGCTGAATTTCGATTTGAATTGGGTTGCCAATTGGCGCAACAGTTCCAGCGGGGAGGATTTCAAAACTTACGACTTCAATAAAGCCTTGCGGATTGGTGCGCCCCGCGACAAGGACCGCTTCGCCATTTTCGGGCAAGTTGATATTTGCAGGGACGCTCACTCTTACGCCCGACACATAGGTAGCGCCATTGACTTGTAAAAAGATGCCCGCAAATTGAACGGTTTCACTTCTACCTTGCGTGAGTAATTCATTCACTTCGCGCAAGCGCTCGTTTTCAAATTCGCTTTTCAATAAGCTGCGGGCTTCCGAATCAAAGATTAAAGATAGCCGAATATTTTCCCAGCCACGCTTAACGGGGTACAGTCTATCGCCTGGCAAAGCGGAGGCGGAAGCGCTTAGTAAACCTGTGCCGCTTAATAAAAACATCAACGCTAAAGCGAATGAAAGCGCCAAACGTGAAAAGATAGGCAGCCTTCTTTTTTGCGGGGCAGATTTTAATTCTCGCAGTTCGGCGGCGCGTTGCAACACTTTGGCGCGGCCGCGTCGAAACGCTTCGGGCGAAGGGTCTGCCGCTTGGTTGCGTTGCGCCGCCACCGCCGCTTTTAGAAGCGGGCGCAATTCCGCCGCATGTTCGGGGAAACGTTTCAGCGCCGCGTTAATATCTGCGCCGTTTTCAATTTCTTGCAAGCACTCTTGAAGAGCCTCAAATAAAGTCGTCATAAGTCCACCTCGCCGATTTCTCGCTGTAAAGCGGCAAGCGCGCGAAATTGCAGGGCTTTCACTGCGTTCACATTTTTATTCATAAGGTAAGCGGTTTCTTCTAATGAATAACCTTGACCAAACCGCAGCGATAAAACATGTTGCTGCTCGGCGGTGAGTTTGAGCAGGGCTTCTTTGACATTGCGATTCTGCTCTCGAAAATCCAGTTGAGCGGTTATATCTGGTTCAGGGTCGGGTAAAGAGGCGGGTATTTCATCTTCTGGGTGGCGATATTTTTTTCGCAGGTGGTCTGTCACAATGTGCGAAGCGGTGGCAATCAACCACCCCTTGAGGTTTGTGGTCGGTCCGCGCTTGGCATGAACGGCTTCAAGCAAGCGAATAAACACGTCGCTGGCAATATCGGCGGCTAAATCGGGGTCGTTAATGCGGTATAAAACATAACGATAAATTTCGTGAAAGTATTCATCATATACCGCGCCGACGGTTTGGGCATTTAAGTCGTTCAGTTGATTAAATTCGCTTTGTGCAGGATTGTCAGACATTATAGAGAACAGCGCCCAATTCTTAAGGTAAAGTGTATGCGTAAAAGCGTTCATAATATTATCACGGTTGCATAATTTGGAAAATCACGGCTTGGTCGTCGCGGTACACTACTTTGAGGTTGCGGTCTTGTTCAGCTTGCCGTATAAACTCTTTGTGATTCAAGTCTGTATGAATATAAACGGCGGCAAATTTTTCAAAAATAAGTTTTGAAGGCTCCGCCACGTCGCCGCGCGTAATCCGCGCCCATGTTTGGTATAACTCTTCATCATAAAACTGCATATAGGTTGGGTCTAAGCCGATAAGGTAAGTATTGCTTGTGTTGTAAAAAAACAAACGAGGAAAATCATCCCAATCGGTTTGGAAGACGCGCGCGCCCGCAGGCGTATGCTCTTGAAGCCAAAGCGAAGCGTTTTGATATAAATCGTACGGCTTCGATTTTGAAATTTGACTTTGCGCGGCGGGAACGCTCCTAACGCCGCCGACAATAAACATAGCCAGTAAGACCATTAAGGGTATATTGGTTTGCAAAAACCTAAGCGCAACAGGGCGATGCGCCGCGTGTCGGTCGGCTTCGTTTAATAGCGAAAGCCATGTAAAACGTTGATATTCTTTTCTGAAAATCGGCGCCCATGCAAAAGCGGCGAATATTAAAGCAAAAGGCGGAAAATACTCAACAAACCTGCGCGCTTTGAAAAGCATAACGCCAAACAGCACAGCAATGAGGAAAGAAGCGGCTGTGCGAATATCCATTTTACGGTTCGTTAACCCAATACCAAAAACGGCGCCAACAAATAAAAATAATGCCAATGCTGAATTCTGTAATAAAGTGTCCGTTTGGTATGGATACCACTCATTGCCAACGCGGGCAGAAGCGGCGTTTAACAATTTCGGTAAAAAGTGATGATAGGTAAAAATTAAGTTATCGGGGAAATATGGGTTAATGATTAACCCCGCCAAAACGCCGGCGCTCGACCAGAGAAAAGGCTTAAAGTCAAGTTTATGTTCCACAATCCAACCGGCAAGGCAATATAAAAACGCTATGGCAGGCATTAACGGAAATGCGTTATACGTCCAAACATATAAAAAAGACAAAACGGCAATGCGTTTATGTCGTCCTTCTAATAGCCAGGCAAAGCCTAACGCCAACATAGCCAAAGATAACGATTGCGCGCGCGTAATAGACATGCGATATAAAAACGCTTCAGAAATTCCCAGCAAAAGCAGAGACCACGCCCAAGCATGAGGAACGCGCTGACGATGAAACAAATACCAAACGCTTAAGAATGCCAGCGAAGAAAAAAGAACCGCCGCCCATTTTGCGCCGAGTCGCAAATCGCCAAAGGTAAACGGAATCAGCGCCACATGAAAAAGAAAATGATGGTCGTAAAACTCTTCAGCGTTGAGGATTGTTAAAGGCAGCCAATAAAACTCAGGTTTTAGGCTTTCCGTTCGCATCAGCCATGCCAGTTTGATATGATAAAAACCGTCGTTATCGGGCATATCGGGCGTGGCGAATTGAATAATCGCCATTACGCTAAAAAATATAAGGAATAATAAGAAGAGAGAGAGCGTTTTTTTCGTAAACATGAGCGGTTTCCAAAACGTTTTATAAAACTAGGTCGCCTGACCTGCATCAGACGACCTAGCGCATTTCACATCAAATCACAAATTAATCGTCATTCTCATTGCTATCATCGCCATCATCATCGTCTTGGTCGTCGTCATCGTCATTCTCATTGCCGCCAGAGCTATCAGACGAGTCGTCATCATTATCGTTTGAGTCGTCGTTTTCATTTGAGTCATCTTCATTATCGTTTGAGGCGTCGTCGTTCTCGTTTGAATCGTCATCGTCGCTATCAGACGCATCGTCGTCGTTTTCATTTGCGTCGTCATCATTCGCGTTCGATGAGTCGTCGTTCGTGTTAGACGAGTCGTCGTCATTTTCATTAGACTTATCATCGCCCGAATCAACGCTGCGCGCAACAACCGAGCCATCTGCAAGCGTTTCAACTTCAAGTTCCACAAAATCCCCAACTTTATAATCTGCAAGGTCATCGTCGTCGTCTAACATAGATGCGTCCACTGTGATAACCTGACCATCCACCGTCCACTGATTGCCGTTGATGGCTTCAATAATACCGCTTACAGAAACCAAAGACGGTAAAGGTTTTGCGGAGCCGCTATCTTCAGAAAACTGAGTTGTGGCGCCGCACGCGCTGACCAACAACATACCCACTGTCAGCATGGCGAAAAAAACATATCGAGAAATTCCTTTCATTTTGCACCTCTTTTCGGTTAATTTGACTTACTACATCCTATCAGTCGAACTGAACGGAAAAAAGTTACGGGCAAGATGAAACAAAAATGGCGCTAATCTGCGCCATCTTCAGCCTTGATTTAGTTTCATAGTCTTGACTACGCGCAACTCACCTCGCCTGCTCATACACTCGCTGAAATTCGGCAATAAACAAAGCGGCAATTTCTTCGCTATAAATCACAAGCGCATATTCATCATTTCGTAATTCGGCGCTGTTCGTGAAATTATAAGAGCCAGTCACTACAACGCTTTCATCAATGACGATAGTTTTATGGTGCATCTGACCCGCCCCCCCATCCTGATACACATCTAAACCTGCCTGACGGAACGCCTCAAACTCTGTGCCAATATTGCTTGCCACTTGTTCTTCGTCCATTACCCCTGCCACCGTCACCCCATCGGCTGCCCGTTTGCGAACCGCATCGCCAATGGAATCGGCGGTAAATGAAAACGCCATAAAATAAACGCTTTCGTTGGCGGCGTTAATCGCCTCTATGATTTTGGGTTGCACACCGTCATCGGGCGAAAAATACGTTTCAATCGCTATCCCGTCCAGCGTCACTTGTGGGTTAGGCGTTTCAGGCGCAATCGTATCGCCAAATTTATCTTCAAGATACATTTCTTCAAACTCTTTTGTAAAGTTCTCTGCAATTTTCACAGAACGAATCCGCATCATCACATTGTTATCTTGATACGCCCCAGAATCGGTAAAATTCATTGAGCCGAGCCACACTTCAGATTTGTCAATGACAACGAATTTGTGGTGCATTAAACCTTCGCGCCTATCTCCTAAAATAGAAATGCCCGCTTCTTTAATTCTTTGAGGGTCTGCTCTTTCTAAATTATCGCTTTCCATCACCATTCGCACTTGCACGCCGCGCTCGTGCGCGCGAATCAACGCATCGCGCACGCTATTCAAACTTAATCTATAAATTGCGACGTCAACGCTTAACCTTGCGGAGTCAATCGCCGCCGCAAGCGGAAGGTCAATGCCGCCTGTTTGCTGAGAAGCAAGCGAGCTATTTGGATTCGTAAAATATATTTCAAGCCAGCCGCCCGCATACCCATAACCTGCGGGTACGGGAATCTCCGTCAGCGTAAATATAGGTTGAGTTGCAGAATCAGGCGTCACCGAAGGTAGAGGCGTAGAGACGCTCTCGCAAGCGGTTAATAAAATCAAAAAAATGAACGTTAAAATTTTTTTCATAAAATGATTATAATCGCAAGGCTTTATGACAAACTCAAATCAACAAATTGCGCGCGCGGCTGGCGCTGTAATGTCCGCCATGTTATTGGGTCAAATTGCAGGCTTAGTTCGCGGCGTGCTGGTGGCGCAAACTTTTGGCGCATCGCCTCAGCTTGATTCATTCTTCGCGGCAAATCGCGTAAGCGAAACGTTATTTTTATTAGTGGCGGGCGGCGCGCTTGGCTCGGCGTTCATCCCCACGTTTACGGGGTTGCTTGCCAAAGAAGAAAAAGATTCGGCATGGAAACTCGCAAGTTCAATTGCCAATGCGGCGACATTAACATTGACGGCGCTGGCGACATTGATTGCGATATTTGCCCCGCAGGTCATTCGCTTCGCGCTTGCGCCCGGCTTGGCTGCCGACCCTGAACTTTTTTCTTTAACCATTAATTTGTTACGCATTCAATTAATTTCCGCCGTCTTATTTGGTTTAGGCGGGTTGATTGTGGGCATATTGAACGCGCATCAAATTTTTTTCGTTCCCGCTTTAACGCCCGCGCTATATCAACTGGGCATTATTTTCGGCGTTTTATTTTTATCGCCTTCTATGGGAATTTATGGTTTAGCGTGGGGCGTTGTGATTGGCGCGGCGTTTTATTTAGTTATTCAATTACCGAGTCTGTTAAGAATATTACTCAATTTTCGAAGGCAGTCCGCCGCCCGCCCTTCGCTGTCGTTTTATTTTGATTTCAAAGATTCTAACTTTAAGCAAGTCGTCTTATTAATGGGTCCCCGCTTACTTGGCGTGGCGGTGGTGCAATTAAATTTCTGGGTCAACACTTGGCTTGCCTCTCACATGCAAAGCGGAAGCGTAACTGGCTTGTATTACGGTTTTTCCTTAATGCTCATGGCGCAAGCGGCAATTGCGCAATCGGTGGCAATTGCGGCAATGCCGACATTTTCGGCGCAGTATGCGCTAGGCAAACAAGATGAAATGCGTTCATCATTGGCTTCATCCTTACGAGGAATCATTTTATTAGCGCTGCCCGCCAGCGTGGGCTTAATGACGCTCCGCAAGCCGATTATCTCTCTGTTATATCAACGCGGCGAGTTCGACTCCAATTCGGTGGAACTAGTTTCATGGGCGCTGCTTTGGTATGCGGCTGGGCTGGTTGGTCATTCGATTATGGAAGTTTTAACGCGCGCTTTTTACGCCCAGCAAGATACAAAAACGCCCGTTTTCATTGGCGTAATAGCAATGGGGTTAAACGTTGCTTTCAGCGTTTTATTTTCAACATTATTTGAGTCGGCAGGCTGGCTTTCTTTAGGCGGGCTTGCCTTAGCGAATTCACTAGCGACGGCTATAGAAGCCGCCGCGCTTTTCATCGTTATACGGAAACGATTAAATGGAATTGAAGGCAATCACATTCTGCGCGGAGCGTTTGCGGCTTTTTGCGCCGCCGGCGGCATGGCGCTCGCTTTATTCGCTTTTCTTGCTTTTGCAAAAAACTTTAGCGTGTGGGTTCTCGCCCTTGCGGGGGTTGGGCTAGGCGGGCTGGTTTACTTTTCTATTTTGTTTATTTTGCGAACGCCTGAATTAAGTTATATCGTCAATGAGGCGCTAAGAAGGATAAGAAGTTTGAAAAAGGCAGCCTAGTAAATAAATTTACGTCCAGTATATCCACAACACAATAGAAACCAACAACCCTAAAATAATTCCGCCTGCCACTTCAAGCGGAGTATGCCCAATTACTTCTTTCAATTCTTCTTCATCCCAAATATGCCCTTTTAACAATTCGCCAAACAGCACATTGATTCTTTCGGCGTGCATCCCTGCTTGTCGGCGCACGCCTGCGGCATCATACGTCACAATCATCGTAATTGCTACCGCAATGCCAAACAAAGGGTTATCAAACCCGTGATATAACCCCACCGCCAAGGTGCCTGCCACCATCATAGCCGAGTGAGAAGAAGGCATTCCGCCTGGCGCAAAAAACATCGTCCACAACCAGCGGCGTGAGCGCAAATATTCGGTAGGAACTTTCAACGCTTGCGCAAAAAACCAACCCAGCATACAAGCGACAAAAACTTTATTTTGAAAAATATCTAAAACGTTCATTCCAATTCTTCCTCAAATGTCGTCAACGTATCGCCTGCGAGTTTTTGAATTTTTAATTGAGCCGACTCTAACTCAGCGCCGCATTTTTTGATTAATGCCTGACCGCGCTCAAACAACCTCATCGCTTCTTCTAACTGATTTTGACCTGCCTCTAAAGCCTCAACAATCGTCTCCAATTCAGCCAACGCTTCTTCGTATGTCAAGTCTTCAATAGGTTTCTGTGTCGCTGATTTTTGTTTTGCCATAAAATCTCCTCATGCGCGATTCGTACAGCGCAAAAAATTCATTAACCGAGGTTACGCATCGTTCCGCAGGTTCAATGTTGAAACAGTCTTCATTTGCGAGAGGCTTTGAAACGTTTCGCATATAATGAGTCATTAAATCTTACCAATATCTGGTTATATTTTACAAATTACGTCTTACTTCAAATTCTCCATCGCTCACGCGAACGTTCAACTCGCCTTTGGCGTGCGAAACCTTCGAGACGACCGCGCCGTCGGCTTTTCGGGTGATAATCGCATACCCGCGCGACAGAACCCCTTCCGGGCTAAGCGATTGTAAGCGTTTTGCTATTCCATCTACGTTGGATTTATTCAATTGGATACGATGAATCAAAGAAGAAAGCGCGCGGCGGGCAAGTTCATCCAATTTTTGATATTCAGATTCAATGCGCCGCTTGGGAGAATTATATTGGAGACGCGCGGCAAGGGAGGAGAGAAAGGCTTCATGGTCAGCGACCAAACTCAAGGTTTGATTTTGGAGGCGGGTTTGATAATCGGCAATTTGCAATTGAATATCGCTTAACGTTGTTTGAGTCGCTAATTCCGCCGCGGCGGTTGGGGTAGCGGCGCGTAAATCGGCGGCAAAATCTGTCAGCGTAAAATCCGTTTCGTGACCAATCCCTGAAATGATAGGCGTTTTAGAATTGGCAACAGCGCGAACCACTCTTTCATCATTGAACGCCCATAAATCTTCTATCGAACCGCCGCCGCGTGCAATAATAATTACATCAGGCGATTGTTTATTTAATGATTCAAGCGCGGCTACAATCGCCGGCGGCGCTTCTACGCCTTGCACCAATGACGGCGCAAGGATGACTTGCACAATGGGTAAACGGCGGCGAATGGTATTTAACATATCGCGCAATGCCGCGCCCGTTTGCGAAGTGACAATGCCTATCTTTTTCGGGAGTTGCGGAATTTCGCGCTTATTTTCCGCAGTAAATAACCCTTCGGCTTCCAGCGTAGATTTGAGCCGTAAAAATTCTTGATATAACGCGCCCTCGCCTTTAGATTGAATTTGATTAACAACCAATTGATATTGCCCCTGCGGTTCATAGACGGCGATTCTGCCGTGCGCCTCAATCGCTATGCCGTCTTGCAGATTCATTCTTAACCGAGCGGCTTCTGTTCGCCACATTACACAGCGTAGCGAGGCGTTCTTATCTTTAAGCGTGAAATAAATATGCCCCGAATTAGGTTTGGACACATTCGATATTTCCCCGCTAACCCACACATCTTGCAATTGGGCGTTCTCCTCTAATAGCCTGCGGATGTGAAATGTCAGTTGAGATACAGTGAGCGTGGGCGAAAAAAGGTTAGGTTGCATTGTAAGAGGATAATCTAAAAATCGAGATTAGTGAAGGAAAATATTTTGTTACAATTCATTGGGTTAATTTTTGATATGGCTTCCCTAAAAACGCTCTGGAAAGACCGCCCTATCTTGAGGCAATCTATCTTTACATGCATTTCTATTTTCGCCTCAGCATGGATTGGCTTTCGGTATGCCACAGAAGCGTTCATTGGGTATTTGCCAATTTTGCTATGGGTTTTTTTTGTTTTTCTATGTTTTGCGGCGCTATACCCAGAAAAACAACCAGCCTTGTTTCAAATAAAGTTTAACCGCGCTTGGGTAGGGATATTCGCCCTGATTACCGCCGCGTTTGTCATTCGCATTGTCAATTTGCCAAATTTACCCGCAGGCTTTCACCCCGACGAAGCAGGCTATGTAGAATTTGCAATTTTACACATTCCAAAAGAAGACGACCCTTATCTAACCATTAATCCCTTTCGCACGGGGTTAGATTCGCAACCTGTTTTATATAAATATGTTTTACGCTTCAATACGTTTCTTTTCGGTATGAACATACCCGCCAGCAGAATTTCAAGCGTAGCGATTGGCTCGCTTGCAATCGCCGGCGTTTTCTTAATTGTAAACGAACTGAGTGGGCAAAGAACGGCATGGATTACATCCCTTTTAATGGCAACCTATCATTATCATGTGCATTGGTCGCGCCTTGCTTTAAGTAATATTTGGGTTACCTTTCTTGTTCCGCTTACGCTTGGTTTATTTTTAATCGGCTGGCGAAAACATAACGATAAAGGAGCCCTATTTGCGGGGCTAACGCTGGGGCTTTCCGCTTATCTCTATAGCGGCGGGTATTTTGTCGTCTTTTTGTTAACCATTCTTTTTATTAAGCTATGGGCGCAAACGGACAATCGGCTTGGTTTAATCAAATATGCCGCAAAAACGCTGGCGCTCGCCTTTGCAGTCGCCGCGCCGCTCGTCATGTTTGCAATCTATGTGCCTGAATTTTTCTTCGACCGGGCTTCATTGGTAAATGGGTGGAAAGCAAATTTAATTCAACCTTCTTTCCATGAATATCTTTTCTCACAGATACAAAAATCTTTTGGGGCATATAATTTTTACCCTGAAGTCACTGGTTTTTACGCGCCGAACGCTCCTTTCTTAATTGGCTTTGCTTCTATCTTGTTTCTGATTGGAGTTTGGGTTGCCTTTCGGCAAAAGCATTTTTTTCCGCTCGTTTGGATATTCATCGTCACCGTCTTGGGCGGCGTTCTGCTAGATGGAACGCCCGCTTCGACTCATTTTATCGGCGTGATTCCAGCCATTTGCTGGGTAATTGCAACGCCGCTAAATAAACTATTTGAAAATAATCAACAAAAATGGGCTTACGCCTTTCTCGCGCTCATACTGGTTTCAGACCTATTATTTTATTTTTTCGTCTATCCTTCTTCAAATCGCGCTAATTTAACCGCTCTTTTTCCGCCAATTGCGCCGTAATTTTTCGGTTAAAATCCAAGCATGAAACGTCTCTGGTCGCCTTGGCGCATGACATACATTGAACATGCAAAAAACGAAAAAGGCTGTGTGTTTTGTAACGCGCAAGCCAAACAACAAGATAGCGTTGAAAACTTAATTGCCTTTCGCGGAACGTTTTCGTATGTGATTTTGAACCGCTACCCCTACACCAGCGGGCATTTAATGGTCATTCCCTTCGCCCACGCCTCAAATTTAGAAAGTTTAGATTCTAAAACGCGGGCTGAAATGATGGAATTAACCAGCCAATGCACAACCGCTTTGAAAATTATTTATAAAACCGAATCGTTCAACATTGGCGTAAATATTGGCGAAGCGGCTGGGGCGGGTGTGTTGGGTCATGTGCATATTCACATTGTGCCGCGCTGGGTTGGGGATACGAATTTTATGTCCACCGTTGGCGAAACGCGCGTGCTACCCGAAGCGCTGGAAGACACATACAAAAAAGTAAGCCGATTTTTTCAAAACACAAAATGAATCGCGCCGCCAAAAAAGTCTTTTTCGCATCTTTGCTTTTTATATTCATCATTTCATCTTGCGGAAAAAGCGGCAACGTGAACGAAACTCCAAGCGAAACGGTTTTCTCTACCCCAACGGTTACCGCAACCGCCGAACCGCCCCCTATTCTCGAAGTCAACCCATTAACCAATAAAAAAGTACAAGAACCAAGTTTATTAAACCTGCCCGCCTTGCTGGTTTCAATTTCACATTTTCCAGCCACAGCGCGCCCACAAGCGGGTTTATCGTTTGCGCCCTGGGTTTTTGAAATTTATATCACCGAAGGCGCAACAAGATTTCTTTCCGTTTTTTATGGCGAGTTTCCAAGCCCTCAACCAGTTTTGCAAGGGAGTTGCGAAATTCGCACACAGCCATTTCAACAAACATCGAATATGATTGGAAATCGCGTTTGGCTAGATGAGAATCAAAACCACATGCAAGACGATTGGGAGCGCGGCATAGGCGGAGTGTGCGTCAACCTTTTTGATGCAAACGGAAACTTTTTACAAGCCACCTCCACCGATAGCAACGGCTATTACGCTTTCAACGTGAACGCTGGAAATTACATTTTACAATTTGAAAAACCAGCAGGCATGGAATTTGCTCAAAAAAATGTTGGGGATGAATCAAAAGACAGCGACGCCGAACAGGCAAACGGGCAGAGCGAAGCGGTCGCTTTAACTTCTTCTTCGCTTCTTGGCTTAGACGCCGGCTTGGTTCTACATCCCAATTTTGAATCTTCATCCGAACTTCCCCTCCCAAAAATTGGACCGATACGCTCAGGACGATTAATCTACGCCGATATACACGCCTTCTTCAAAGACGCGTGCTTGATTTATGCGTTTGCCTCACCCGAAGTGTTAGACGAATTGCCGCAATGCTTTTTTGTAACGCACGATATTGACGGCGGCGGCTATATGTTAGAGATTGACGAATTGCCGCGCTTAGCGCAAAAAAACAAAACGGGCGAAATTGATTACGCCAGCAATATTTTCGCCGCCAACCCGCCAAGCGGCGGCGCGGCGGCAAATCAATTGCATGTGTATATCGCTTATTTGAATCAATCGGCATGGAAGTACGACGCCGCTTCGCAAAGTTATTGGCGCTATGTAGATAGCGCAGATTTTGACACAGCAGGCGTTTTACATCCTGAAATTGACAGGTTAACAAATCGTCAATTGCAATTTGAAAACGTAATTGTTTTATTTACGCGGCATGATGTAGTGTCGCCTACGAATTTAGATATTCATTTAGAAGAAAATTTAACAGGCGACGCTTTATTGTTTCGAGACGGCTTGATGTATGAAATCAAATGGTCAACGCGGCTAGACGGCGATGAACTCAAAAGCGAGCAACAAAAACCGATTCAATTTATGACAAACGACGAGTCGGCGCTGTTTCCATTAAAACCTGGGCGAACTTGGATTCTTGTTGTCACCCCAAAAACTTCGGTTGAAGAAAAACGCGCTGGCGAATGGCTATTAGAATTTGCGCAACCTGAAGGAGCGAAATAGTTTATTAGTTAGATAGTTAGTATAGTTCGATAGTTGTTTAGTTAAGCGCTAATTTTTCTACGCGCAGTTTAGAGAAATAAAATTTATGCACCCATACACAAAATCTCTTAAGTCATTCTTCGAAAAACACGCCAATCCACTCAATGCCGCGCCGATGAAAAAATATATGCGTAATCAATTTGAGTTTTTGGGAATCAAAGCGCCGCAAGCGACCGCTTTGTGGAGAGAATTTATCAAATCAAACGGTTTGCCTCCCTTTGAAAAACTTGATTTAATTTCGCGCGAACTATGGGGTTTGAAACAGCGTGAATTCCAATATATTGCTATGAATTTGATTGAAAAATATGAAAAGAAATTAGAGCCTGAATTTATAGAAACGCTAGAGCATTTAATCGTCACAAAATCTTGGTGGGATACTGTGGATTTATTGGCGGGTCATCCTGTGGGCGCAATGTTTAAGAAATATCCAAAAGCGAAAGAAAAATATTTGAAAAAATGGCGCAAGTCAGAAAATATTTGGCTACGGCGCGCCGCTTTGTTATTTCAACTTGGGTATAAAAAAGAAACCGATTTTGACTTGTTATGTGAAATCATTAAAGAAAATTTAGGTTCTGACGAATTCTTTATCAACAAAGCCATTGGCTGGGCGCTAAGACAATACGCCCATACCAACCCTGCGCCTGTTAAGGAATTTGTAAATGCGACAAAAGAATTGCATCCCATAAGTAAAAGAGAAGCGT
Organism: Anaerolineales bacterium; assembly: GCA_034434495.1. Lineage (GTDB taxonomy): Bacteria > Chloroflexota > Anaerolineae > Anaerolineales > Villigracilaceae > Villigracilis. Next base: position 116,424 of record DAOTZE010000010.1, on the reverse strand, counting down.
TGAAAAATCTTTAACGTCCGCTAACCGCCGACGGCTGACAACAAAAAACGGTCGGCGGGCAGACAGGCATCTACGGTCTATTCCTCAAAAACTCTGTTGCATCTTTGAAATGATTTTTGAGATACGCAATCACTTCGGGGTCATAGCCGCTTTCATCTAAAGCCTTTTCCATGCACCAATACCATTGGTCGCGCTCTTTGGGACCAATAGCAAACGGGCGATGGCGCATTCGCAAAGCGGGATGCCCGCGTGTTTCGATATAAGTTTGCGGTCCGCCAGCCCAGCCCATAAGGAATAAGAAAAATTTTTCGCGCGAGTGTTTCAGATTTTTCGGGTGCAAAGCGCGTACGTCTTTCGCTTCAGGCGCGGTTTCCATTAAATCATAGAAGCGAGTAATCAGTTTTTTTATGCCCGCTTCTTCGCCCATTAATTCATACAGTGATTTTGATTCATTCATAATCAAAATTTTACCTCACATCAAAACGCTCCGTAAGTTTTTATGGAAAGATTAAGCAATTTCACCAAACCTGCGAGACAGCGCTTTATAATACGCCCATTAAGGAGAATCAATGAGCAAAGAACACGAAGCGGTTATCTTAAGCGCGGCACGCACGCCGATTGGAAAATTTCAAGGCGCATTAAGCAGTGTGCCCGCCCCAAAACTTGGCGCCATTGCCGTGCAAGAAGCGGTCAAGCGTGCGGGCATTAATCCGCAAGAAATTGAAGAGGTGATTATGGGGAACGTTGTCTCTGCAGGTTTGGGGCAAGCCCCAGCCCGCCAAGCGGGAATTTATGGAAGCGTGCCTGAAACAGTCGGCGCGACAACGATTAACAAAGTGTGCGGTTCGGGTCTTAAGGCGGCGATGATGGCGGCGCAAGCGATTCGCGCGGGCGACGGCGACTTATTTATTACAGGCGGGTTTGAGTCTATGAGCCGCGCGCCGTATTTGATCAATGGAAGAATGGGAGAATTAAAGTTCGGCAATACTCAAATGACCGACGCATTATTGAACGATGGCTTATGGGATCCGTTTGAGCATTGGGGAATGGGCATGGCGGCTGAATTTATCGGCGATGAATATGAAGTGACTCGTGAAGCGATGGATGAGTTCGCGCTTCGCTCTCACCAGAAGGCTGTTTCTGCTTCGGAAGCAGGATACTTCGCCGACGAAATTGTGCCAGTTGAAATTGCCGGGCGTAAAGGCGAATCTACGCTGGTGAAGCAGGATGAAGGTCCGCGAAAAGATGCGAGTTTGGAGGCATTATCCAAATTGAAGCCCGCGTTCAAATCTGATGGGAAAGTGACCGCAGGAAATTCATCTCCCATGAACGATGGCGCGGCGGCGGTTGTGATTGCATCACGCAGTTATGCTGAAAAAAATAATCTCAAGCCAATGGCAAAAGTGGTAGGGTATGCTCAGGCGGCATTAGAGCCGAAATATTTATTTGCCGCGCCTGCCCATGCGATTCCAAAATTGTTGAAAAAAATAAATTGGACGTTGAAAGACGTAGATTTAATTGAATTGAACGAAGCCTTCGCTGCGCAAGTGTTGGCGGATGGGTACGCATTAGCAGACCAAGGTTGGGATTGGAATAAAGTGAACGTAAACGGCGGCGCAATCGCGTTAGGACACCCGCTTGGGGCAAGCGGCGCGCGTGTGTTGACAACGTTGATTTATGCCTTGAAGAATCGCGGGTTGAAAAAAGGAATCGCTTCGTTATGTTTGGGCGGCGGCGAGGCGGTGGCGATGGCGGTTGAATTAGAGTAAGAGAACAGAGAGCAGAGAACAGTAAATAGTAATTGGAGATTGCGTCATGGATAAGAAAGAACGCGATGAAAAAATTGAGTTGTATGGCAAAGGCTATGACTTGCTAATGCAAACATTGAAAGATATTCCACAAGAGATGTGGAAATTTAAGCCTGAACCAAAAGAGTGGAGTGTGCATGAGATTCTTGTGCACCTTGCGGATTCAGAATCCAATGCGGCGTTGCGGGCGAGAAAATTAATCGTCGAGCCCGGTGGATTATTAATGGGCTATGACCAAGATAAGTGGGCTATTGAATTAAATTACCACGACCAAAGTTGGGAAGATGCGTTAGAAACCGTGAATCTTGTTCGTAAGACGACATATAAATTACTAAAACAACAACCTGACGAAGTTTTTGAAAATTCTGTCACACACCCTGAATATGATGAGCCTTATACGTTTGAGAAATGGTTGAGTATTTATTCGGGTCATATTCCAGGACATATTGAACAAATCAAGAATAATTATAAAATTTGGAGAGATAAGGTCGGTTAGATTGCTAGTTAACTCGTTCGCTAGTCTGATAGTTTAGACGAAAGAACTAGAAAACTAGAAACTAAAAAACTAGGAGATTAAATGATAAAACATATTTTTGTCATTGGCGCAGGGACAATGGGGAATGGAATCGCTCAGGTGGCGGCGACGGCTGGGTATCAGGTAACCTGTATGGATGTGAATCCTGAGGCGTTAGAAAAAGCCAAAGAGACGATTAAGAAATCAACCGAAAAACTGTTATCGAAAGGGGTAATTAATCAAGAGCAAAAATCGAATGCGGACCATATTCGATACGCTTCGTCTTACGATAGCGCGCATGAAGCCGATTTCGTCATCGAAGCCGCAACTGAAAACCCAGAATTGAAATTCAAAATTTTCAAAGAGTTAGACCGCGCCGCCCGCGCAGACGTGATTTTAGCCAGCAATACATCATCGATTTCAATCACAAAAATTGCATCACAAACCAAACGACCTGACAAAGTGATCGGGATGCATTTTATGAATCCTGTGCCTGTGATGAAACTGGTGGAAGTGATTAAAGGCTTGGCAACCAGCGACGAGACGCTACAAACCACACTGGACTTATGCAAAGCGATGAATAAAGAAGCGTGGCAAGCGAATGATTCGCCTGGCTTTATCTCTAACCGAATTTTATGCCCGATGATTAACGAAGCGATTTTTGCTTTGCAAGAAGGAGTTGGCTCGCCTGAAGCGATTGATGCTGTGATGAAGTTGGGCATGAATCACCCGATGGGTCCGCTGGCGTTGGCAGATTTAATCGGCTTGGATGTGGTGCTATTTATTATGGAAGTGTTGCAACGCGATTTGGGTGAAGATAAGTATCGCCCCGCGCCGTTGTTACGAAAGATGGTGGATGCGGGGTATTTGGGAAGGAAATCAGGGAGAGGGTTTTATAGTTATTAGCGACTAGCAGTCAGCTTTCAGCCATCAGAAATTCTTGACGGCTGATTATTTAATAAAGAGGTAAGATGAAAGATTTTCGTCAACTTAAGGTTTGGGAAAAAGCGCATCAATTTGCGTTGGAAATTTATAAAGAAACAAAAGGTTTTCCAAAAGAAGAACTTTACGGTTTAACTTCTCAAATTCGGCGTTCCAGTACGTCAATTCCTACAAACATCGCTGAGGGATGCGGCAGAAATACAGATGCGGAATTCGCTCGGTTTTTACAAATCGCAATGGGCTCAGCCAGTGAATCTGAATATCAAATTCTTCTTGCTCGTGATTTAGGTTTTATTGCAAACGAACAATATGAAAAACTTCAACCGCAAGTCGAAGAAATAAAACGCATGCTGGCTTCATTACTTAAAACTTTACGAACAAAAGATTGAACGCCGACTGCCGACTGCTGACTGCCGACTGCTGATAGCTGATAGCCGACTGCTGACTGCTGATAGCTGATAGCTAAATACTTCCCGCATACCCATCCGCTCTTGGGTCGCTTCCACCAATTAATACTTTGTTTTCATCTTGCAAGATAACCTGCCCTCTACCAAACAAAGCGCGGTTATAACCGCTTACTTCATAAATCGGATGTCCCATCTTTTGCAAAGCCTCAATTGTTTCTTTTGGCATACCTTCTTCAATCGCAACTTTACCGCCTGCTTCATCTACATCAATACAAAACCTTGGCAAATCTAATGCAGATTGTGGGTCAAGACCGCCATCTTTCAAAGCAGATAACACCTGCACATGACCCTGCGGTTGCATAAATCCACCCATCACGCCATACGATGCATATAAAGAATTATCGCTTTCACGAGTCGCCATAGCAGGGATAATCGTATGATATGGTCGTTTCTTCGGCGCCAGCGCATTCGGATGATTTGGGTCAAGGCTAAAGTTATGCCCGCGGTTTTGTAAAGTAAATCCCCAACCCTTTGGCACAATACCCGTGCCAAATCCCATGTAATTGCTATTGATAAACGAACACGCATTGCCTAATCCATCCACCACGCTCAAATACACCGTGTTCGACGAAGCCACAGGCGCGCCGCGTTTTTGGTCAATTGTGGCGCGTTTCAAATTAATTAATTTTCGCCGTTCGCTCGCATATTCTTTAGACAACAATTCGTTCATTGGAATTTTCACAAAAGCAGGGTCTGCCACATACCAACGCGCATCTGCAAATGCGAGGCGCATGGCTTCAATCATCAAGTGCATTTTTTCTGGCGATAACAAATCTAACGCGGTCAATTCAAAGCCTTCTAAAATATTCAACGCGATTAATGCCGTAATGCCTTGTCCATTGGGCGGACATTCATACACGTTCAATCCATGATAATTAACCGAAATCGGATTTTCCCAAGTGGAGACATGTTCTGCCAAATCAACATCTGACATAACTCCACCCGCCTCTTTAATCACACTGATAATTGCTTCTGCAATTGGACCTTGATAAAACCCCTCTGCTTTTTTCTCCGCAATCAAACGAAATGTCTTTGCCAAACCTTTGTTATAAAAAATTTCACCCGCATTCGGCGCTCGCCCGTTAATCGTTAATTCATGCCCATTCAACGCAAACTTCAATTGCCGTTCAGCGCCCCGCGCCCAAAAATAAGCGGTGACTGGCGCCACAGGAAACCCCTCGTCTGCAAGCCTAATAGCAGGCGACAAAATCTCCGTCAACGAGAGCGAACCATGTCTTTCGATTAAGTCACACCACCCTGCACATGCCCCAGGCACAGTAATCGTATGCGGATGATAGTAAGGCAATTCGTTAGCGAGTAAATTTTCTTTCTTTAGCAGTTCAAGCGTCAGCGCGGCAGGGGCGCGACCAGAACCGTTGAGCGCCGTCACCTGTTTGGTCTTAGCGTCATAATACAAAGCAAACATATCGCCGCCAATTCCAGTGGAGGTTGGCTCAGTCACATTCAATGCCGCTGCTGCCGCAACAGCCGCATCCGCCGCATTGCCACCTTTAGAAAGAATCTCAATCCCAGCCGCAGTTGCCAATGGTTGAGATGTTGCCACAATTCCACGCTTGCTATAAACGGGAGAACGGCGTGAATTGAAATTTGGATTTGTCATAATGCCTCACTTAAAGTAATAAACTTGCTAAAGTATAATTCACGTGATGACTAAAACAACTTATGATTATGTGATTATTGGAAGCGGCTTCGGCGGAAGCGTCTCCGCTATGCGGCTGACCGAAAAAGGTTATTCCGTTTTAGTTTTAGAAAAGGGAAAGCGATTTGAGGATAAAGATTTTGCAAAGACAAATTGGCAATATTGGAAATATTTATGGATGCCCGCCATTCGCGCGCATGGCATTTTGCAAATTAGCATCCTCAAAGGCGTAATGGTTTTGCATGGAGCAGGAGTCGGCGGGGGCAGTTTGGGATACGCCAATGTTCTCGAAGTTCCAACCGATGAAACGTTTGCCACCCCAGCATGGAATCAAAATATCAAATGGGGCGAAGCGCTGAAACCGCATTATGAAACTGCGAAAAAAATGTTAGGCGTGGCAAGAAACCCAAAGTTATGGAAAGCGGATTTGATTCTCAAACAAATGGCGGAAGAACGCGGCATGGGGCATACCTTCCGCGCGACAGACGTCGGTTCATACTTTGGAGAAGCAGGCGTAACCGTCCCCGACCCCTATTTTGGCGGAGAAGGTCCCGATAGAGCAGGATGTCAACATTGCGGCGGATGTATGGTGGGGTGCAGACATAACGCTAAAAACACATTGCCAAAAAATTATTTGTATTTTGCAGAAAAAAGTGGCGCAAAAATTATTTCGGAAGCAGAAGTAATCGACCTTCGACCTGTGACCTTTGACAAAAATAAGTCACAAGTCGCAAGTCACAGGTCAGATGTACGCTACGCAATTACTTATCAAACTTCTACAAAGTTGTTCAAGCAAAGGCAAACCATCTATGCCAAAAATGTAATCTTCTCCGCAGGCGTGATGGGAACAATGAAGTTACTGCTGAATTTACGCGATGTGAAAAAATCCTTGCCAAAACTATCCGCCAAGTTAGGTACGATGGTGAGAACCAATTCTGAAGGTCTGTTGGGAAGCGTGGCGCGCAAATCGGACGTTAATTATTCGCAAGGAGTCGCAATTTCATCCATTTATAACCATGATGAAATGACTCGTATTGAGCCTGTTCGCTATCCCGATGGGTCGTCATTGATGCGCTTTCTCGCCGCGCCATTGATTGAAACCAACGTCGGCATTCCGATTCGCATTTTGAAATTTTTATGGTGGATGATTACCCACCCCATAGATTTTGCCAAAGCCATGTTTTTACCGGGCTGGGCGCATAATGTCACCATTTTGTTGGTGATGCAACATGCCGACAACCGAATGAGATTTAAGATAGGAAGAAGCTTATTTACTTTGTTTCGCAAGGGCTTAGTGGCAGAAGAAGAGCCTGGTTATGAAATTAACGCGCAAGTGAAAGGCTCGCACGAAGTGACCCGCGAATTTGCCAAACGAGTGAATGGTGTGGCGTTGGGTTCGCTTGGTGAAAATTTATTGGGCTTGCCAACCACCGCTCACATTTTAGGCGGCGCGCCGATGGGACGAAACGCCGATGAAGGCGTAATTGACGAAAATTTTCAAATTCATAATTACGAAGGCTTATATATCATTGACGGCTCAGTGATGCCTGCCAACCCTGGAGTCAATCCATCCTTGACAATTACGGCAATTGCCGAATATGCCATGAGTAAAATACGCAATAAGTAACCGCTTACTTATTTACAGATTACTATTTACTCACTCTGTTGGCTCTAAAAAGTAATTCGGGAAATTTAACGGCGCTTCGGCGCTCCAGCCTTCTTGACCAGACTCCATTTTCACATTCCACCACAAATAAGCGCGGGGTGGGTTGCCGCCTCTCACGGTGCAAACGGGTCCGCCAATCACTTCCAATTCTGTGCCGGGTTTATTAGTGCGTTGAATTTCATAATGTAAACCAGGTCCTGTGCGGAAGTTTAACCAATCTAACACTTTTACATTCATACCAACTTGAATGCGGGTAGGGTTTGATGGGCATTCATTTGGGTCAGAAGTTTGAGCGGATTCAACAGGCGCAGGCTGAGACTCTACAACAGCTGTTTCAGTGGGCGGAGGTTCAGGCGCAGTGATGTCTGTAGCAGTGGCTTCGGGTGTAGGCGTTGCCCCCTGCGGGGATGATAAAGTTAAAGTAACGGTTGGCGGTTGCTGAGTCGGGCTGGGCGTAGGGTCAAGAGGCGGTTGTGTCGCGGTAGAAAGAATCGCAGGCTGAGTCGCGGTCGGCGCGGGAGAAACGTCTAACAATGCATATCTTCTGTCGCGTTCTTCTAGCAAAAGAAAAATCAAAATAATCGTTAAGATAATGGCAACGATTAATTTGAATAGGTCGTACCACGGCACAAAACGAGAATTCACTTCAATTCCCCGCGCGCTTTTTGTTCGGCTAATTCGCGTGCGTGTCTTAAGATGGCGCGCTCGTTAATAAAACGTTGTAACAAATCGCCCAGGGCTTCTTCAAATTCATCGAGCGTTAAATCGGCAAGTTGTTCGTAAGTGTAAATACCTGCGGTGTTCAAACGTTTAGCAATGACGGGTCCAATGCCTTTAATTTTTTTCAAATCATCGGCATGAGCAGGCGCAGTTTTATATCTCACTTTTTGAGTCTTAACGGGTGTGCTGGATGATAAATCTTTTTTATCTTCGCGTGGTCGGCGCCAATAGAACCAATCAATCACCCACTCTACTAACCAACCAATTAACAAACCAAGCACAAGAGCAATTGCAATGTTCATAAACGTTCCTTTGAAAAAGTTGCGGCTGGCATTAAGAAATTATAACCTCAAAACAAATTTGCTTGTTTTGGAGTATTTGGCTCATGTTCATTCCATGGCAATGGATTTATTTTTATCCGATTTGAAACGCGTTGATGAATTTCTTTGCACAGATACGGGGCTAGAAAATTATCTGGCGTGTGACAAAAGACAAACGCCTCATTCTTCGTGGAAAGTTGATTCACGATTCGTTCAACCCATTCTTCCACCCACACATTGTTTTGACTCATTTCAGGATGACCGATGTATCTCAAAAAAGTAAAGTCTGCGGTTTGTTCTTCAAAGACAGGCACGTTTGGTTTTCGTTCTCTGGCTTCTAGCAAACTTTCATAAGCGCCGCCTTTGACAGATTCGTCGCCCGCCATATTTCTTATTGGGCGTGTATCAATCGCCACGCGCGCCATTTTATTTTCTGCCAGTAATTGATTCAACGATGTTCGATTTGGTTCATCAAACCAATCTAAATGACGAACTTCCACGCCCAAGCGAACATCTTTTGGAAAAGATTCTAAAAACTTAGCAAGGTCATCTATCAGTTTAGGCGAATAACTGGGAGGCAATTGCAAAAACATCGGTCCAAGACGTGAAGCGAGGGGTTTCATCACATTTGTAAATTCAATCGCGCGGTCAATGTAATCTACAAGTTTTCCGTTATGACTAATCGCCTTTGGAATCTTGGCGCAAAATTTAAATGTCTCAGGCGTTTGCTCAATCCAATTTGCAATCGTTTTGACCGCAGGAATTGCATAGAAAGTTGTATTGCCTTCGATTGTGTTTAATCGCTTGGCATATTCAAATAAAAATTGATTCGACTTTGTGCCTTTGGGATAAAAATTCCCGACCCAACCTTTGAACGACCACACAGGGCAACCAAGATAGAGCGACATAGGAGTATTATAAAATAAAGCAGGTCACGCTTGAAGCGTGACCTGTAAATTTAATTTCTATGCCCCATACGGCACCCAAATATTTTTCACTTGAGTTGCATGGCGCAAAATTTCATCCATTTCGGGCAACTCTCCGTTTGCGGGCATCACCCAAGTCTGCTTCATATTTCCAGCGGATGCGGCTTGCACAAACTTTGCGCCTTCCGCTGAGCCAGCATACCAAACGACATCCACATCGTCATGCTCAGCGAGGGTTTTGGCTAATTCATCACGATTGCCTGTGACGATGTTGATTGTCCCAGCGGGAACATCGGATGTTTCGAGGACTTGATAAAAATCTGTAGCGCTTAATGGGGAAACAGGCGAAGGCACAACGACCAAAGCATTTCCCATTGCAAGCGCCGTTCCTGCTAATTGACATAATGCCAGCAAAGGTTTGTCATCAGGCAACAAGATTGCCATCACGCCAATTGCTTCGGGCACAGCCAATGTGACATTACGAATCGGCGTGTTGTGAATCGCGCCATCGTATTTATCTGCCCAAGCGGCGGCGGTGAACAAGGCTTCGATAGATTGCTCCACTTCTTGATTGGCTGATTCAAGGTCAACGCCTGTTTGCTGAACGATTCTTTTTGCAAATTCATCGCTCCGAGCCGAGAGGTTTTCGCCGAGATAATATAAAATCTGCGCCTTGTTGTGACCTGTGGTCTTAAACCATTTTTCTGCCACACCGCGCGCGGCTTCGACCGCATTACGAATATCTTTGCGATTGCCTGCGCCAACTTCGGCGATTTGATTCCCATGCGCGTCATACACAGGCAAACTATATCCGCTATCAGGGCGGGCTTGCTTACCGTTGATGAAAAGTTTAGCGGTTCGGTCAATATTTGGTTGCAGGTCAAAGGTCGAAGGTCGAGAGCCGTTTGACTTTGATTTAACTTTTTTAGACTTAGTCACTTCCGACTTGTGACCTTCGACTTTTGACTTCTTAACATACTCGAAGAGTCCTTCCTTCCCGCCTTCTCTCCCGAATCCCGATTCACGATAGCCACCGAATCCAGATGCGGCATCGAATAAATTTGTGGAGTTAATCCAAATTGTGCCTGCTTTGATTTGCGTAGCAATATCCAAAGCCAAGTTAATATCTTCGCTCCAAATACAAGCGGCGAGACCAAAGCGTGTGTTATTGGCTAACTTGACCGCTTCTTCGGGAGTTCTAAACGTCATTGCGGCAAGCACAGGACCAAATATTTCCACTTGCGCAATGGTGGATGCAGGCGCGACGTTTGTAAATAATGTCGGCGGGTAAAAATATCCGTCTGTTGGGCAAGACCAAGACGGCTGCCACATATCTGCGCCTTCGTCTTGACCTTGTTTTACAAGTTCTTCAATTCTTTGCAATTGCACAGGCGCAACGATTGCGCCAATGTCAACGGCTTTATCCAGCGGGTCGCCGACGCGCAATTTTTCCATCCGCGCTCTTAACTTCTTATACATTTTTTCAGCCACGCCTTCTTGCACCAACAAACGCGAACCCGCACAACATACCTGACCTTGATTAAACCAAATCGCATCCACCACGCCTTCAACTGCAGAATCTAAATCTGCATCGTCGAAGACGATGAAAGGCGATTTTCCGCCTAACTCAAGAGAAAGCTTCTTGGGCGTGCCAGCCGTCGCCTTGCGAATGATGCGTCCGACCTCTGTCGAACCTGTAAAGGCAATCTTATCCACATCGGCGTTTACTAATGCCGCGCCCGTTCTTCCATCGCCCGTAATAATATTTACAACGCCGGGCGGAAGAATCTTTTCGCAAATTTCCGCAAACAATAACGCGGTCAGCGGCGTAAATTCGGCAGGCTTTAATACAACGGTGTTGCCCATCGCAAGCGCGGGGGCGATTTTCCACGCCAACATAAGCAAGGGGAAATTCCACGGGATGATTTGCCCAACCACGCCAAGCGATTCGTAACCTTTCATCTCACTAGACATAAGTTGCGCCCAACCCGCATGATAATAAAAATGACGCGCAACCAACGGAATATCAATATCGCGCGTTTCACGAATAGGCTTGCCGTTATCCATCGTTTCGAGGACGGCAAACAAACGCGAATGTTTTTGAATTTGACGCGCAATGGCATACAAATAACGCGCGCGAGCATGACCTGATAACCGACTCCATTTTGGATAGGTTTTTCTCGCCGCCTTCACCGCTTCATGGACGTCGGTTTCGCTTGCTTGCGCCACCTCAGCCAATTTCTTCTTGTTGGCAGGGTTAATCGAATCGAAGTATTCTTTTGGGGTCGGTTCGCGCCATTCGTTGTTAATAAACAGTCCAAATTTGCGATGACGCGCTTCCAACCATTCTTCGGCTGGCTTCGCGGCTTCGGGAGCGAGTCCATATTCGAGGGTTTTGAGTATTTCGGGGATTGTCATAGATTTAATCCTTCATTCTTTATTCTAAATAAAGCAACTAACCCATGCAATAATAAGAATAAAATATAACTTCCTATAACTATAAGCATTAAGTTAGTTAAAATTGCGCTTTTCAATAAATCTTTATGAGATGCCAGAATCTTTCTTGGCGATTTTCAACCATAAGCCTTTTGATTTTTCATATGTGCTCTTCGCGTCCTTCGCGGTTAAAAACTATCCCAACGCCTGATACTGCATCGAAGCGTATCGTCCATAAGCAAAATGTTCGAGCTGACGTTCAATATCATTCAATAAAGCGGATGCGCCGATTCTGAATAAATGCGGCTGCATCCATTCTTCGCCAAGTTCTTCTTTCATCAAGATTAACCAATCTAATGCCTGCTTTGCCGTGCGAATTCCGCCCGCAGGTTTAAAGCCAACTTTATACCCCGTTTGCTCGTAAAAATCTCGAATAGCGCGCACCATCACCAAACTGACTTGAAGCGTTGCATTGACAGGCTCTTTGCCTGTGGAAGTTTTTATAAAATCAGAGCCTGCTTGCATACACACATAACTAGCGCGCATCACATTTTTCAATGTGCCTAATTCGCCTGTGGCTAAAATAGATTTCATGTGAGCGGGTCCGCAGGCTTCACGAAACGCTTTCACCTCATCGTACAAAGCGCGCCAATTTTGCGTCAACACATGCTGACGAGAAATCACAATATCAATTTCACTCGCGCCCGCCTTAACAGACGCTTCAATTTCTTGAATCTTCTGCTTGAATGGATTTAATCCAGCGGGGAAACCCGTAGATACTGCCGCCACAGGAATGTTTGAACCTTCTAACGCTTCAACCGCAGTGGATACCATTTCGTGATACACACATACAGCGCCCGTCGTCAGTGAATGATTAAGCCCCAGTTTAGCAAGCAAGTCAGAGCGTATGGGTTGACGCGCTTTGGCGCATAATCTTCGCACTGTGCCAGGCGTGTCGTCGCCTGAAAGCGTAGTCAGGTCAATCGTGCGCACTGCGTGAAGCAACCATGCCGCTTGCCATTCTTTTTTCACCGTTCGGCGGGTGTTCAGCGTGGCGGCTCTTCGTTCCACAGCCGAACGATTCACTTTCACCTCTTCCACCGCAGATAAATCGAAAGGAAGAATCGGCGTTCTATCTACATGAGACGTTTGAATATTTGTTGATATAGAAGTTGTAACCATATTTCTCCAAACTACAAAAGCCATGATTCATCAATGGCGGTTTGCTTGTATTTTTTAATTAATAAACCAACGAATTTTTTCAGCGTCTTTTCTTTTTACGTTTCTACCAGGAATGATAAAAATTAGGAAAAGATTTAAGTCAATTATAGTCTCGAACGAGGCTTGAAGTCGGTCAATTTTATAAAAGCCTGTTTTAGCAATTTGAAGTTGCTTTTTGAATAATTTCTTTCATGTAATTATTATACAGTGAATAGCCGACTTAAAATAAATGTTATACTTAATTTTATATATTTAAAAAACAGGAGAAAATATGCAAATCAGCGAAGCGCAAAAAGAGGTTCGCACCGTTTACATGGGGGCGTTTGCGGGCTTCATCGTCACAGGTTTAATTTGGGCAATTTCAGCCGCATTAGGAACATGGAGTTCGAAAAATTTATCCATTATGGCGTTGATATTAGGCGGCACATTTATTTTTCCATTAACGCAACTGTTATTAAAAATCATGGGCAAGCCCGCCACGCTCAGAAAAGAAAATCCATTTAGCCTATTGGCGATGCAAATTGCATTTACGATTCCCGCCACATACCCATTAATCGCCGCCGCCGCAAGCAACAACATCAACTGGTTCTTTCCAGCCTTTTTGGTTGTGGTAGGCGCGCATTATCTTCCGTTCATTTTCTTGTATGGCATGTGGCAATTTGTAATAGTAGCCGTCGCTTTGGTGGCGCTTGGAACAGGGATTGGATTTTATTTTCCAGACTCATTTACGCTCGGCGGTTGGGTTGGCGCGGCAGTTTATTTACTAGCCGCATTTCCGTTTCGCGCATTTGCACAAAAGTAGTGATAAAAATTATTTCGTCGCAAACAGCAGGCGGGGCGATTCAATGGAAGTTAAGTAATTTTGCGCTACAAAGTCATTAAATATGATGAAAATCGCTTTGCCAACGCCAGAAGAATTTGCCCCATTTTATGCGGGCTACATAGAATTTGCCGCCAAGCGCGGAGATGTATTCGCCGCTATGACGCAACAAATTGACGAAATGAAATCTGCGCTTGGAAAATTATCTGATAAACAAGCTCGCTTCCGCAACGCGCCTGAAGAATGGTCTATCAAAGAAATCATCAGCCATCTGATAGACAGCGAACGTGTATTTTCCTATCGCATGTTACGCATCTCCCGCAACGACCAAACGCCTTTGCCAGGCTTTGAACAAAACGATTACGTCAAAATGTCGGGCGCAGATGAACTTCCGCTTGAAGATTTGCTATCCGAGTTTGAATATCTGCGCCGCGCCAATATACTCGCGGTCAAAGGCATGAGCGAAGAAGCGACAAAACGAATGGGAATTGCCAGCAACGCGCCTGTCAGCGCGCGCGCATTAATTTATATGTTAGTCGGTCATGTGGAGCATCACATGGCGAGTTTGCATGAAAAATATTTACCGTTTGCCTCATGATGAATCCCCCCACCCCGCCAAAAAAAGATTTTTTTATTGTTCAACACGGCGTCACGCGCAATGACGAATATTATTGGATGCGCGAACGCGACAACCCTGAAGTAAAAAAATATTTAGAAGCCGAAAATGAATATCTTGATAAAGTATTAAGCCGCGTCAAACCGTTGCAAGAGACTTTATTTCAAGAAATGAAAAGTAGAATAAAAGAAGAGGATAGTTCCGTTCCTGAAAAATATAAAGATTATTTGTATTACACGCGCGCCGAAGTGGGGAAACAATACCCCATCTATTGCCGCAAAAAAAACGAAGCGAATGCGCCAGAAGAAATTTTGCTTGACCAAAACGAACTAGCGAAAGGTCGCAAGTTTTGCAGCGTCAGCGCGTTCAGCATCAGCCCCGACCAAAACAAACTCGCTTATTCGCTGGATGTAGAAGGCTCGGAAGTTTATACCATTTACATCAAAGATTTAACGACGGGAGAACTTTACCCTGAAAAAATTGAAAACGTAAACGGAAGCGTATATTATTCTACCGGCGTGGAGTGGGCAAACGATAGCCAAACCATTTTTTACGTCACCCTTGATGAAATCCATCGCGCCAGCAAAGTGTACCGTCACAAAATTGGCTCAGACCCCAAAGAAGATGTGTTAATTTTTCACGAAACCGATGAAACCTACGCGCTTTCGATATTTAAGACGCGCAGCGAAGCGTACATTATGACGTATCATTACAATACGCTTTCGCAAGAAATGCGCTTCATACCTGCCCATAAACCTGATTCTGCGCTTCAAGTTTTGCAATCCCGTCGGCATGGGCTCGAATACTACGCCGCGCATCATGGCGATTCGTTCTACATCGTCACCAATAAAGACGCTTACAACTACAAACTTGTCAAAGCGCCTGTCGCCGCGCCAAGCATAGAAAATTGGGAAGACGTTATCCCTCACCGCGAAGACGTTTTATTAGAGCATGTGGACGTATTTGAAAATCATCTCGTTTTGCAAGAGCGCAAAGGCGGGCGAAAGCAATTACGCCTTAGCCGCATAGACGATATTCACAAAGCGGTTTATGTTCAATTTCCAGACCCAACCTACGAAGCGAGCGTAGAACGAAATTTAGAATACAAAACGAATGAATGTCGGATTCGCTATTCTTCGCTGATTACGCCTACCACCATTGCAAATATACATCTCGACACTGGGGCATGGTCAACGCTAAAAGCAGATGAAATTGCAGGCTTTGATACATCAAACTATATGTGCGAATTTATCTTCGCCGAAGCGTCGGACGGAAAAAAAATTCCCATGTCTATCGCTTATAAAAAGGGATTAGAAAGAAGCGGAAAGAATCCAACATTGATGTACGGCTATGGCGCGTATGGCGCGTCTAGCGAGGCAAGTTTCAATTCCAATCTCATCAGCATATTAGATAGAGGATTTGTGTTTGCCATTGCGCATGTGCGCGGCGGCTCGGAGATGGGACGCGCTTGGTATGACGAGGGCAGGTTATTGAATAAAAAAAATTCTTTTACCGATTTAATCGCCTGCGCCGAGCGTTTGATAAAAGACAAATTCACCTCGCCTGAAAAACTTGCAATTACCGGCGGTTCGGCTGGCGGGTTATTAGTCGCCGCCAGTATGACGATGCGTCCCGATTTATTCAACGCCGTGATTTGCAAAGTTCCGTTTGTAGATGTAGTGACCAGCATGAGCGACCCCACTATTCCACTAACCACTTTGGAATATGACCAATGGGGCAACCCCCAAGCAAGCCAAGAAGCCTTTGAATACATGCTCTCGTATTCGCCGTATGATAATTTGAGAGAAGCGGAATATCCAAACTTGTTGTTAACCACAGGCTTCAACGACCCGCGCGTGGCGTATTGGGAGCCCGCTAAATTTTTAGCCCGCCTGCGAGAGAAAAAGAAAGGCGACAAACTGGCATTGTTACAAACTAACTTCAGCGCAGGTCATGCAGGCGCCAGCGGGCGGTATGACTTTTTGAAAGAAAACGCTTTAGATTTTGCATTTTTGCTAGATAGGCTTACCTAACTTTAAGCGCATTGAAAGTTTTAGCAAAAAGAAAAAAACTCCCGAATAAAATTTCGGGAGTTTTGCGTTTGTTTATGCAGGTTGTGATTGTTTTGCTTTTACCGCTTCCGCTTCGAGCATGGCAGTCGTCAGCGATTTCGGACGTTCAATGGGCATGCCCAGCGCGCGGGCCCAAACATAATTGGCAGTTACGCCTAACGCGCGCCCTACCCCAAATAAGACAGTGTAAAAGTCAAACTCGCGCACGCCGTAATAGTATTGAAGTGTGCCGGAGATGGCATCCACATTGGGGGCGGGGCTTTTGGCTTTGCCTTGCTCTTTTAACACGGTTGGCACAACCTCTAGGGTTAGTTCGGCGAGTTTTAACAATTCATCGTCGGGGAAATGTTTTTTGGCAAATTCAAGTTGGGTGACAAAACGCGGGTCAATCACGCGCAAAATGCCATGACCATACCCCGGAATCACCTTTCCGCTATTCAAAGTATCCCAAGCGTATTTGTATAACTCATCGCGCGACGGCACGCCGCCGAATTTCTTTTTCACATCTAGCAACCATGCCAAACTCTCTTGATTGGCTAACCCATGCAACGGACCCGCTAAGGCGTTCAAAGAAGAGGAAAAGGCGAAATAAGCGTCTGAAAGGGTTGAACCCGTGAGGTGCATAGCGTGAGCCGAAGCGTTTCCAGATTCATGGTCGGAATGAATAATGAAATACAATCGAGCTAAATCGGCGTAGCCTTTTTTATCCGCCACCTTCATCATCCGCGCAAAGTTCGCGCCAAAATCTAACTTAGGGTTGTATTTTGGTTTGCTGGTTTCGCCAAAATACTTCATGCGATAAATAAACGAGGCAATTACTGGTAGTTTGGCGGTAAGATTCAAACTATCTTCCAGCGCGGCTTCCCAATACATATCTTTCTTCATGCCTTCGTGATATCGCTTGGCAAATACCGATTCATTGCCCAAAGCCAGCACCGCTTGCGATAGCAAAATCATCGGGTGGGTTTCTTTGGGCATGGCTTTCAACACTTTATACACATAATCTGGCACAGTGGCGCGTTTGCCCCACTCATATTCCACTTCTAAGGCTTCTTCTTTGGTCGGAACTTCGCCCACTAATAAAAGATAATATAAACCGCCCACCATAGGCATTTTTCCGCCTTTGGCTTTGGGCAGTTTTTTCAACGTTTCATTGATAGAAAGCCCGCGAAAGCGAATGCCCTCGCTTGGGTCCACCGATGAAATATCGGTATGGAGCGATTTGATGTCGCGCATTCCGTGCAATACTTCTTCAATCGTGACGGTATCTACGACAACGTCGGCGTGTTCTTTGGCTAAAGTCTTTATGCGCTCGCGCCAGGCGGGCAAGATTGCTGATATTTTCTCCTGCAGAATCATCGAATGTTTTCCTTTTCCATATTTACTTTTTAGTCGCGAGTCTCAAATTTGTTTTTGGCTCGCGGCTTCAATCTCACGTTTACAAACTTACTAATTTCTTTAACGCTTCATGCGTTTCGCGCACTGAGGCGGCGGATTTTTCAAACATGGCTTTTTCTTCATCGTCAAATTTGTATTCGATAATTTTTTCCATGCCGCCCGCGCCGAGCATCACCGGCACGCCAAAGTACATATCGTTCAAGCCGTATTCGCCGTTCATATAGGCGGCGCATGGGACGATTAACTTTTTATCTTTCAAGATTGCGTCTGCCATTTGCACGCACGCCAGAGAGGGCGCATAATAAGCCGAGCCGGTTTTTAACAAGTTCACAATTTCGCCGCCGCCTTTGCGCGTTCGTTCTACAATTGCATTTAATTTATCGGCGGGTAAATATTCTTTTAATGGAATGCCCGCAATGTTAGAATGACGAGTGAGCGGCACCATTTCATCGCCATGCCCGCCTAACACATAGCAATTAATATTTTCAACGCTCACGCCAGTTTCCATCGCCACAAAGGCGCGCATACGAGCGGAATCTAAAATGCCTGCTTGCCCAATCACACGTTCGCGCGGTAAGCCTGTTTTCTTCATTGCCAAATAAGCCATTGTATCTAATGGATTGGTCAAAATAATGTAAATTGCATTCGGCGAATGTTTCAAAGTTTCAGCGGCGGCTTTTCCCACAATTTCCGCATTGGTCTTTAACAAATCATCACGGCTCATGCCGGGCTTGCGCGGTAAACCTGCTGTAATAATAATGATGTCTGAACTTTTTGTGTCGGCATAATCGTTCGTGCCTATCACTTTTGAATCTTTGCCGATAATCGGCATGGCTTGCGCTAAATCTAACCCTTTGCCTTGCGGCATTCCTTCTACGACGTCTAGCAAAACAACATCGGCAAGTTCGCGTTCCGCTATCCAATGCGCGGCGGTAGAGCCCGTCATTCCCGCGCCAATAATTGAGATTTTTTTCATCCGTTCATTCCTCCAAAATTTTATGCTCATTCACAGTTTGCAACTGTTAATGGTTTAATCAAAACGTTTATATTTTATCACGCGCAAAACGGACTCGGCGATGCGAGTCCGTTTTGAAAATGTATCAAGTTAAGATTCTGCCGAAGCGCGAGATTCAAACGTCCACTTAAGTTTGAAGCGTTTTTATAATCGCTTCGACTCTTAAGGGCGAACTGATTCGCCTGCGGAGGCAGATTCTTGACGTTCAAGATAGCGCGTGGCTTGAATCGCCGCCGCCGCGCCCATGCCAGCCGAGGTGACGACTTGTCGAAAGGTTGGGTCGGCAATTTCGCCCGCCGCAAATATGCCCGGCACATTGGTTTCCATTTTATCATTGACTTTGAGATAGCCCAGCGAGTCCATTTCTAATTTACCTTTGAACATTTGCGAATTAGGCGTGTGACCGATGAAAATAAATAAGCCGTCGGTATCCAAGGTAGATTCTTCATGAGTGAGGACGTTTTTTAATTTGAGCGCGGTTAATTTTTCTGTACCAATCGCTTCAGTAACGATGGTATTCAAAATAAAGTTCATTTTGGGGTGGTCTTTGGCGCGTTTTTGCAAAATAGCGCCCGCGCGAAATTCATCGCGCCGATGAATTAAGGTGACCGATGAAGCGTAACGCGTGATGAACAGGGCTTCTTCAAAGGCGCTATCGCCGCCGCCTACAATAACGACCTTTTTGTCTTTGAAAAACCAGCCGTCGCAAGTGGCGCAATAAGAAACGCCGCGCCCTGTTAATTCGTATTCGCCGGGGATTTCTAATTTATTGGGGCTGGCGCCTGTGGCAATGATAATTGAATCGGCAAGGTATTCGCCGCTATCAGTGGTCACTTTATAGGGGCGTTGTGAAAAATCAACTTCATGAGCCATGTCAAATTCAACTTTGGCGCCGAAATGTTCTGCTTGTTTTTGGAATAATTCACCCAATTGTGCGCCGCCCACGCCTTCCGGAAAACCCGGGTAATTTTCGATGGTGTGAGTTAATGCGGCTTGACCACCCAATTGCATTCCAGTTAAAACCACAGGCGCAAGTTCTGCGCGCGCGGCATACAACGCGGCAGATAACCCAGCCGGACCTGAACCCAGAATTAATACTTTAACATGTTGAGGCATTTTATTTCCTTGTGATATTCAATTCATTAACCGCTAACGGCAAACCGCGGTCAATAAGCATTTCTATGCATAAAGACGCTTTCTCAAGCCTATCGCTTACCGCCCAGCATTTTATCAGATGATAGAGGCTTTCGGAAGTTGCAGAATGTTTGCATTTCTTTAATAACTTCCATAATCTCTGACCTCCTCATCCACAATTTCTCCAAAATTCATTGATACAGTTTACAAAATTAACAGGAGAAAATCATGAAAGCAATTGTTCATCAAGAATATGGCTTGCCCGATGTACTTGAATTAGTAGAGATGGAGAAACCTATTCCGCAAGATGACGAGGTGTTGATTAAAGTCCGCGCTTCGTCTATCAATGCGGCAGATTGGTATGGGATGGTCGGCATACCAATCGCTCGGCTTGCTGGCGGGTTATTCAAGCCAAAAGATATTCGGATTGGGGCTGATTATTCAGGCGTGGTTGAGGCGGTTGGCAAAAACAGAACCGATTTCAAAGTTGGCGACGAAGTCTTTGGCGCAAAAACTGGCGCGTATGCCGAATATATTTGCGTTAAGAATATCGTCGTTCCAAAGCCGAAAAATATTACGTTTGAACAAGCGGCTTCTGTTCCTACAGCGGCAATTACAGCCTTACAAGGTTTAAGAGATTTCGGAAACATTCAAGCGGGGCAAAAAGTATTAATCAACGGCGCTTCTGGCGGAGTGGGTCATTTCGCAATTCAAATTGCAAAAGCGCTCGACACAGAGGTGACAGCCGTTTGTAGCGCAAAAAATGTAGAACGCGCTCGTTCTTTTGGCGCCGACCATGTTATTGATTACACCAAAGAAAATTTCACAAAAAATAATCAAAAATATGATTTATTGCTTGATGTTTCAGGAACTCATTCATGGTCTGAATATAAACGCGTCTTGAATACAAATGCAAATTTTGTCATTGTGGGCGCGCCCAAAAGCAACAGCCCTATCGGTCCGCTTGGGCATGTTATCAGAATTAAAGCGGGGTCGCGGCGGGCGAGTCAAAAAGTTTCATTCTTTATCGCAAAATTCAATAAAGAAGATATGCATTTACTTAAAAAACTTCTTGAAGCGGGAAAAATCAAACCGTTTGTTGAAAAAACATATCCGCTCCGTCAAATCAAAGAGGCGATGAGTCGCTTTGGTCAAGGGCATATTCAAGGGAAGATCGTCATCATAATGCAATAAATCTAATATTTCTTTTATATAGTCTCCATAATGTCTATCAATCTTATCCACACTCTTTACATAATCGCTTGATACAGTTGACTTACAAACCAAATTACCGCTGGAGGTAAAAAATGAATCGTAGTATCGTATTTCGTCTCATAGGGGCGGCGCTCCTCATCGCGCTGTTAGCGGCAGGAGGAACGTTTATATATCGCGCTGGCGTAGCGCAAGGAATTTCGCAAGCGCCGGAAGTTGCAGAAGCAATTCAACAAGCCGCTGAAAATGGAAACCCAATGCCAATGTTCAATCGCGGATATGGCTATGGTTACCCATATCATCACGGTTTCGGATTTGGTCCACACTTTGGATTTTTTCCATTCGGATTCTGCTTCTCAATTTTGTTTCTCTTCTTGTTCTTCGGCTTACTCCGCTTCGCCTTCCGACCTTGGGCTTGGGGCAAACATGGAGGCTGGGGCAAAGGCTGGGAACACGGCGTGCCGCCAAAGTTTGACGAATGGCACAAACGCGCGCATGGCGAAGAAAGTTCGCCAGTAGATAAGTAATTAAGAATACGAGTAACAAGAATAATAAAACTTGTTACTCGTATTCTTGTTCGCATACCTCATAACTCATTTATAATCATTCCCAATGACTCAACTTATCCTCGTAGTAGATGATGAACCAAAAATCGTTCGCCTCGCGCGCGATTATTTAGAAAAAAACAATTTCCGCGTCATCACCGCAGGCGACGGTCAATCGGCATTAAGTATGGCGCGCCGCGAAAAGCCCAACCTCATCATCTTAGACTTAATGCTCCCGCAAATGGACGGACGGGAAGTTTGTAAAATACTTCGCAAAGAAAGCGATGTGCCGATTATTATGCTCACCGCTCTTTCAGAAGAAATTGATCAGGTGACAGGGCTTGAAATCGGCGCAGACGACTACATCGCCAAACCATTTTCACCGCGCGCATTAGTCGCTAGAGTTCGCGCCTTATTGCGGCGCGCCAACGGCGACATAAAAACGCCACGCATCATTCGTATCAACAACCTTGAAATTGACTCGGAAAAATACTCCGTTACCTATCAAGATACTCCCATCAAACTCACGCCAAATGAATTCCGATTGCTACAATTCCTTGCCAGCCATGCCGGGCAAACGCTCACCCGCGAGCAAATTTTAGAAAATTTACACGGCGCCGCCTCTAGTTTCGACAGAAGCATTGATTCGCATATTAAAAACCTCAGAAAAAAGATTGAACAAGTCTCTAATCAAAATATGATTGAAACAGTGTATGGAATTGGCTATAGGCTCATCGAATAAAAATGTCTGACCATCCAACTCCAGGCCTGCATAAACGCTTTCGCGGGAGACGAAGATTTTTTCCGTTCTTCCCAATTTTCTTTTTTGTCACAATATTTTTTATTGGCGGCACAGCCGCGCTTTTTTATTTATTATTTTCAGAATATGTAGGCGTAAGAAATATTTGGCTTTTGGTTTGCGGCGCGCCGTTTGTCGTTTTTATTATCATCATCATTACAATTTTTAATTTATATATGCGCTTCGGTAAACCGCTTGAAAATCTTTTCAACACAATCGACTCGGTTGCCGAAGGGAATTTAACAGCGCGTGTGCCAGATAGCAAATCAGATATGTTCAGCGAGTTAATCAAACGCTTTAATAAAATGGTTGGCGAATTAGAACGCGCCGATAAACAACGTCGCAATCTCACGGCTGATATTGCTCACGAACTTCGCACGCCGCTTCACATTATTCAAGGCAATCTCGAAGGCGTAATTGACGGCGTTTATCAACCAACCAATGAACACATCAACAACACATTGGATGAGACAAAAATTCTTGTACGCTTAGTGAATGATTTACAAACTCTCTCGCTAGCCGAAGCGGGACAACTTCCGCTTCACCCTACCCGCTTCCTGCTCGCCGACCTCATCCACGACCTCACTTCAAGTTTTTCCTCTCAAGCCAAGTCGCTTGAGATTCATCTCGAATCGAATATCAAAGATTCATCTTTAGAAATCACTGCCGATTATGACAGACTCAATCAAGTGTTATCCAATTTGATTTCAAACGCACTACGTCACACGCCTAAAGGCGGAAAAATATTGATAGAAACAGAATCAATTACAAGTCAAGAACGAAGCGTGCGGATACTTGTCCAAGATACGGGTTCAGGAATTTCGCCCGAAGATCTACCCTTCATCTTCGATAGATTCTGGCGCGGCGATAAATCGCGCAGCGGAAGGATGAACAGCGGGCTGGGGCTTGCCATTGCAAAACAATTAATCGAAGCGCATAATGGCGCAATAAAAGTTGAAAGCGAAGTTAGAAAAGGAACAACCTTTACGATTGATTTGCCGCCCAATTTGTAGGGCGCGCTTTTAAAGTGATTTTTGTTTTTGAGCGCAAATGAACGCCGTTTCGCCAATTGCGTTCATCTGCGCCCAATTCTTTTTTGTTGTAGAATTATCGCTAATGGAACTCTCCGAAAAGATACAGAGCATTCTTGCCACATTACCCACAAAGACGGGTTGCTATCTCTATCGCAACGCCGAAGGGAATATTATTTACGTTGGCAAAGCGATTAACCTAAAAAATCGCGTGCGCTCCTATTTCCATGCCGATTCAAGCCATGATAATAAAACCCGCCGCTTGGTAAGAGAGATTGCCGATATTGAATGGATTGTCGTCGGCTCCGAACTTGAAGCGTTGATTCTTGAAATGAACTTAATCAAGAAACACCGCCCCAAATATAACGTTCGCCTCAAAGACGATAAAAAATACCCCTACATTAAAATTCATTGGAACGAGCCGTTTCCTAAAGTAACCGTCACCAGAAACATGACAGAAGACGGCTCGCGCTATTTTGGTCCATACACTTCGGCATGGGCTGTGCACCAAACATTAGAAGCGTTGCGAAAAATCTTTCCGTACCTCACCTGCGACCGTGAAATTACAGGCAAAGACCCGCGCGCTTGTTTATATTACGATATTAAATTATGCGCCGCCCCGTGCATCGGAGCGGTTTCACAAGCGGGCTATCGCCAAATGATTTCAGATTTAATGGATTTTCTCAGCGGGCATAGCGAACACATTGTCGCGCGTTTGCAGAACGATATGCAAAAAGCGTCTGACGAAATGCGTTTTGAAAAAGCCGCCGCCTTACGCGACCAACTCAAAGCTATTCAATCAATTATTGAGCGGCAAAAAATCGTTTTCGGCGCAGATTATAAAGATTCCGATGTCATCGCCATGGCGCGCGCAGACGGCGAAGCGTGCGTTCAAATCTTCTTCATTCGCGGCGGCAAGTTAATTGGGCGCGAGTACTTCATCCTCGAAGGCACAGAAGACACAGCCGACCATGAAGTCATGTCTGAATTTGTCAAACAGTTTTATACCGAAGCCGCTAACATTCCCGAACAAGTGATGCTCCCACAAGAAATTGAAGAGCGCATCATCATTTCTCAATGGCTTAGGTCAAAACGCGGCGGCAAAAAAGTGGAACTCTTTGTGCCGAACGAAGGGCAGCCGCAAGAGTTAGTCAAAATGGCGGCAGAAAACGCCTCCGAAACCTTAAAGTCTCTGCGGGCGCAATGGCAAGCAGACGCGCACAAACAAGAACAAGCTCTAAGCGATTTGCAAAATGCGCTGAAATTAAAAGCCCCGCCCAACCGCATTGAATGTTACGACGTGAGTCATACGCAAGGCGTAGCCACCGTTGGCGCGATGGTGGTCTTTGAACAAGGCGTGCCTGCCAAAAGACTATACAGAAAATTCAATATCGAAAGCGCAAGCATTGGCGCGCCCGACGACTTTGCCTCTATGGAAGAAATGCTC
This sequence comes from Anaerolineales bacterium, assembly GCA_034434495.1. Classification (GTDB taxonomy): domain Bacteria; phylum Chloroflexota; class Anaerolineae; order Anaerolineales; family Villigracilaceae; genus Villigracilis. The sequence goes on along the minus strand of DAOTZE010000010.1, from coordinate 91,655 downwards.
ACACGTCGCTTCAGGCGTTGGAAAGGCTCGCAGGAAACAGAAGCGGGCGTCGGGTCAAAAAAAGATGAAGCGTTTTCTTTCCTGCCAGATTTAATCATCATTGACGGCGGAAAAGGTCAATTGAGCCGCGTGGTAAAGGTGATGGAACAATTTGATTTGATGGGAAAAGTTCCAGTAATTGGTTTGGCAAAACAAGAAGAAGAAATTTTCTTTCCGCACAATAGCCAAGCGTTGCTTTTGCCGCGCCATTCGCAAGGGCTATATTTGATTCAACGCATCCGAGATGAAGCCCACCGTTTTGGAATTACGGCGCATCGCAACAAACGCTCTAAGTTAGGGCTTGCCTCTCAACTCGATTCTATTCCTGAAATTGGTCCCGCCCGCCGAAAAGCCCTCTTAAAACATTTTGGTTCTATTGATAAAATAAAAGAAGCCAGCATAGAAGAACTGCTAACGGTGCAAGGCATGAACGAAACCGCCGCAAAAAACGTAAAGGCAAATTTAGAATGAAAGAAGTTTGGGTCGTTGACGACGATGAAGAAATGGGCAAAGCGGTTGGCTTAATGCTCCAACTGCTAGACTACGCGCCCAAGCGCTTTTTGAACCCGCGCCCAGCCGCGCAGGCTTTATTGGCTGGCAAAAAACCCGAATTGCTCATTTTAGATATTAACATGCCCGAAGTGACAGGCTTAGATATGCTAGAATTTCTGCGCCGCAGGCAAGAGTGGAAAGACCTGCCTATTGTGATGCTTTCTTCAGAAGCGGCGGATGTCATGATTGAAAAAGCCATGCAACTCGGCGCCGACGCTTACGTCATCAAACCCGTCCTCATTGAAGAGCTAGAAAAAGCCATGTCGCAAGCGTTTTATAAACACATAAAAAAGTAAACCTTCAGAAAGGCAAACCTCAAACCCGACGTTTTTGAAAAAAGCGGGGCTTCAGCCCGCAACCCAATAAACAAACATCGGATGAAAACGGAAAGTCAGATGGCGAGTAAAAATAAAAAACTACCCCAAAGCAAAACCGAAAAGAACGAAGCCGAAATGCGCAAGAAAATCGCCGATTATATTTTTGCAGGTCTGGCGATTATCTTAATTCTCTCTATGGTGCTCTCCGCCTTTGCCGCTTACTAAGCGCCTGAATGGTATAATCGCGTTCCGCGCGGCTGAAACATACGCCGCGTTTTATTGTGCAAAATATAAAACCGCACAGCGAGCCGCGCAAACTCATAGGCTTGCTGTGCGGTCTGCAACCGCCAAAAACGCAAAAGTTTAACCGTAACCTGAGGAATCATGCTAGACACTTTACAAGCCGTTGAAGATAAATTTGAAAAACTCAACCAAGAACTGCTCGAAGTAAGCAACGACTATAAACGCGCCGCCGAAATCAACAAAGAGTTAGTGAGTCTAGAACCGCTGATTAAAAAAGCGCGGGAATATCGTCAGGCGATGAAAAGCCTCGACGAAGCAAAAGCCATTCTCACCTCCGAGCATGACGCGGAACTCATCGCCCTTGCCAAAGCCGATATCGAAGACCTAACGCCAAAAATCGAAACCCTTGAAAAAGAAATCAAAAGCTTGCTCGTCCCCAAAGACCCACGCGATGAGAAAAACGTCATCGTAGAAATTCGGGCAGGCGCCGGCGGAGACGAAGCCGCCATCTTCGCCGCCGATTTATTCCGCATGTACACACGCTACGCCGAAAGCAGAAAATGGAAAACGGAAATCCTCTCCGAAAACGCAATCGGCGTAGGCGGCTACAAAGAAATTATTTTTGAAGTAAAAGGCAAAGGCGCATTCTCGCGCCTCAAATACGAATCGGGCGTGCACCGCGTGCAGCGCGTGCCAGCCACCGAAGCGCAAGGGCGCATTCACACCTCCACCGCAACGGTAGCGGTACTCGCCGAAGTGGACGACGTTGAAATTGAAATTCCCGAAAGCGATATTGAAATTGAAGTCTTTCGCTCATCAGGCGCAGGCGGGCAAAATGTGCAAAAAAACTCAACTGCCGTGCGCTTGTATCACAAACCCACTGGCATCGTCGTCACCTGTCAAGACGAACGTTCACAATTACAAAATCGGTTACGCGCCATGAGCATCTTACGCGCCAAACTTTACGAAATGGAAGAACAAAAACGCCAAGCCGAACTCGAAGCCAATCGCCGCTCACAAGTCGGCACAGGCGAACGCTCCGAAAAAATTCGCACCTACAATTACCCGCAAAACCGCGTCACCGACCATCGCATTGGGTTATCCAATTACAATCTGCCCGCCGTGATGGACGGCGACATTGACGAATTTATTGACGAACTCACCACGCGCGACGAAGCCGGCAAACTTGCCTCGGCTGGCATGGCAGATGACGATGAGTAAAAAATAAGGGATTAGTAATTGGCAATTCGTATTAAAGAATTTCTTGCTTTGCAAAAAAATCTTGTAGATGATTTTGACGCGCAAGTTTTGTTGGCGCATGTTTTAGGAATTTCACGCCCGCAACTGATTGCCCGCCTCAACACGCCTCTGGACTTAATTCAACTTGACTCTGCAACCGAACTTTTTACTCAACTTCAAGCGGGGACTCCTCTTCCCTACATTCTCGGTCGCTGGGAATTTTTTGGTTTGGAGTTTAGAATTAATCAGCATGTCTTAATTCCACGCCCCGAAACAGAACTGCTCGTTGAAAAATCAATTTCATTTTTGAAAAATAATCCTGATAAAAGAAATGTGATTGATGTTGGCACAGGCTCAGGGATTATCGCCATCTCCATTGCAAAACATATTCCTGATGCGAAAATTATTGCAACGGATATTTCTCCAAAAGCGTTAGAGATTGCAAAAAGAAACGCTGTTAAGCATAATGTTCAAAATCAAATTGAATTTGTAGAATGCGACTTAATACCAGACCGCAGACCGCAGACCGCAGACGCCATAGAAAATTCGTCAGCCATCAGCGGTCAGTGGTCAATTGATTTGATTTGTGCAAACTTGCCATATATTCCAACTCAAACTCTACGCGAATTAAAAATATATGGCAAAGAGCCAACTCTAGCATTAGATGGCGGCGAAGACGGTTTGGATTTATATCGAAAGTTATTTTCTATTGTTTCAAACAACCGCCGTTCTCTCAGTCAGCTAGTTTGGCTATGCGAAATCGAAGAGACTCAAGGAATGTCTGCGCCAAAGCTTGTGCGTGAATATTTTGATGATGCAATTGTGAATGTGTATCAAGATTTAGCAGGGAAAGATAGAATTGTTGAAATAATTTTATAATGTCACCCTGAGCGACAGCGAAGGGTCTCTGAAATAATCATAGAGATTCTTCGCCGTAAAGAACAAGAGCGCGGCTCAGAATGACACAATATGGTATTTTATGAAAACAGAAATACTTCCTGCAAGTGAAGTTCAAAAAGCATTAGATATTTTACAAAATGGCGGCATTGTCGCCTTCCCTACCGATACTGTTTATGGGCTGGGCGCATTGGCATTTGATAATTCTGCCATCGAAAGTATTTATGTTGCAAAGAACCGCCCGATTGAAAAGGCGATTCCCGTGTTGGTTGGGGATGTGAAAGATTTTGAGGTTGTAGCGGCAAGCATCCCCGATATGGCGAAGCGGTTTGCAAAAAAATTTTTACCCGGTCCGCTTACTTGCGTCGTTCCCAAAAAAAGCGCCTTGCCGCCCGCGATTTCGTCAACAAATACAGTAGCAGTGCGAATCCCAAATCACCCCGATGCGTTGAATCTGTTGAAAGCGGCAGGGGCAATGGCGGTTACTTCGGCGAATATTTCGGGGCAGGAAAGCCCCGTGACGGCGCAGGAAGTGTATGAGCAATTGAACGGAAGAATTCCGTTAATTTTGGACGGCGGAAAAACGCCCGGCGGAATTCCTTCTACGCTTGTAGATTGCACAACAGAAAGCCCTGTGATTTTACGAGAGGGACCGATTTCGCTGGAGCAGTTGTTATCGGTTTTAAGATAAACAGTTAGGCGAAAACGTAACAAACAGTCTTGAGCCGTTCGTGGTTAATTGCTCAAAACCAGCGGGGCGGTTCAAAATTTTATACTACATTTAGGTTGGCTAACATTCTTGAATGGTTATTCTTATTTTATTTTTAGTTCACGTTCAGGATTTATTTAACTAGGCGCGTATAATAAAAATTGCATTCTCCTGATGTCAACCCTCAGTCAACTTGGGCAAGTCGGCTGGGGGTTGGCGCTTTTAACATAATGGAGAGGCGCCCCCGCGATTAACTTAATGGATAGGTTGCCAGCACATCCATTTCTAAATTTGATTCATGCCCAAGCGCGTACCGAAAATATCCAGCGGAAGCAATCATCGCGGCGTTATCGGTGCATAAAGACAAAGGCGGAATGTGAACGGTAAATTCTGTTTGCGATTTGAATGTTTGGCGCAATAAACGATTCGCTGAAACGCCGCCCGCCACTAAAATTTCTTTTGCGCCAAATTCGCGCGCGGCGTTGATTGTTTTCTTGAATAACACATCTATTACGGCTTGCTGAAAGGAAGCGGCTAAGTCAAAAGTTGGGATGGCGGCGCTTTTCTTTTTTAGTTCTTGTAATTCATAGAGTACTGCGGTTTTTACTCCGCTGAAAGAAAAGTTATAAGTTCCATCTAACCAAGCGCGAGGGAAGTGGAAGCGAGCGGGGTCGCCTTCTTCGGCGGCTTTTTGAATCGAAGGTCCGCCGGGGAAAGGTAAATCTAACATGCGCGCCACTTTATCAAAGGCTTCGCCTGCGGCATCGTCTAATGTTGAGCCAAGTCGTTGATAGGTAAGGTGAGCGGTCATCAGATTTAATTCGGTATGCCCGCCTGATACAAGCAATGCCATAAGTGGAAATTGCGGCTCGGGGGGAACGGTTTCGCCTGCGTTGTGCACCCAAGCGGAGTAGATATGCCCTTCGAGATGATTCACGGCAATTAAGGGCTTGCCCAATGCCAGCGATAATCCCTTTGCCATATTAACGCCGACGATGAGCGAGCCTGCAAGACCAGGTCCTTGCGTAACGGCAATGGCGTCAATATCATTTAATGTGAGATGCGCTTGCGATAACGCTTGCTGCACCACAGGGATAATGCTCAAGACATGCTGGCGCGAAGCCACCTCTGGAAATACGCCGCCATAACGGGCATGGATTTCCATTTGAGATGCGACAACAGATGAAAGTAGAGCGCGTCCATTTTCGAGGATGGCGCAAGCGGTTTCATCGCAAGAGGTTTCGATAGCGAGGATACGGGCAGGAGGGAGAGAGGAGGGCATGGTTTGTAATTAGTAATTAGTAATTAGTAATTAGAAGATTAGAGATTATAAATGTCGTAAATAGTTTTCAGGGTTAGATAAGAAATCTCTGGTTAAGTTTACATGTTCCAATTCATTATATTGTACTTCTTTTATTTCACCATTTTTGAATTGCAGAATTTGAGCGTTTGGAAACGCGAGAATAATTGGCGAGTGCGTTGCAATAATAAATTGCGCTTCTTGTTCAATCATTTGTTTGAGGGCAGAGATAAAAGTTAATTGACGAGTTGGCGATAATGCCGCTTCGGGTTCGTCTAGTAGATATAAACCGCCAGGCGCAAAACGCGCTTGAAATAAAGTTAGAAAGGCTTCGCCATGTGAGTAATTATCTAAATCTTTGCCGTAGCGGTTTTGCATAGCAGAGAGTTGACCGATATAAGCGGATTTCGCTAAATCTATCGCTAATTTAGAACGACCTTTGTACTCCCTTTCTACATTTTCAATTTCTCGCTCCATCTCTTCGCGGGTGAGGCGCATAGAGCGAGCGTAGCCAAAAAAATCTTCGGCGCGTAGAAAGAATCCTTTGCGAGTTCGCTTCGTCCATACAAGTTTGAAATATTTTGCCAACTTACGAATGGGCGCGAGCGTTTTATCCGTTTTGACGCTTTCACTCCCCACTGTAATCGATTCAACCGCGCAAGCCAACGCTTCCATAACGGTGGATTTTCCAGACCCATTTTCACCAACAAAAAATGTGACAGGAGAAGTGAATTTTATTTCTTGAAGCGATTTAACGATTGGAACAGTAAAAGGAAAATCGCTTGTGTCGCTTTCGAGAAACGGGCGAAGCGTGACAGATTGAAGATGCGGCATGTTTGATAAAGACGACGGGTAAATCTTAGCCTGCGGTCTGTCGTCTATTTTTTCTTCCATTTCTTCATCGGCAAAACAAAGTCATAGGGGTATTCAGCCAGTTTTTCCATCACGCCGTCAGGGCGAACCCAAAGCGTATCTTCAATGCGGAAGCCCATGCCTTTTTCGGGATAATATAAACCTGGCTCAGAGGTAATCACCACGCCGGGCGCAAGGCGCTGGTCGTCGCTGGCGGTTAATCCGCTAAACGGTCGTTCGTGAATATTCAACCCTACGCCATGCCCCAACGAATGCACATAGCCCTCTATCGGCGCTTTAGAGTTTAACGGCGTGGCATGTCCTTTCGATTCAAAATATTCGCAAGTCATTTTGTTATATTCTTTGAACGGGACATTCAAATCAAAATTTTCGTTCAATCTGTCGTAAATTTCTTTTACTTGGTCAAACAACGCTTGCGCTTCAGGCGTAGCGTATCCCAAACTCCATGTGCGTGTGAAGTCGTAATAATACCCGCCGCCCGCTTCGGCTGGGTAAATATCAAACACAATCGTTTGACCCAGTTTCATCAAATCGCTTGGGTTGCCTGCCGAATGCGGCACGCCAGCGTCGCGCCCAATGGCAAAGATAAAACCAGAGGGCAGTTCGGCGCCTTGCTCTGAAACCCACAAACGAATTTTGGCATGAACGTCTCCTACCGTTAGCGGGGAGCCGTCTTCTTTCAACAAAACTTCATCTTGATTCACATCGCATGAGGTTAAATATTCGCGGACTTTATCTACAACGGCTGTTGTGATTTTTCCCATCTTGCGGATTCGCGCCACTTCGGATTCGTCTTTCGTTTCCATAGCGCGGAGGAAGAGAGAATCTTCGCGCGCTTCGCCGACGAAGCGTAGGCTTGGTTGCAATTCCTGTAAATGAGTCAAAGCCCCAAACACGGCGCTCACGTCATACGTCCCATACACGCCAACGGCGCCTTTGGTCACGCCTGCTTCTTCAAACATAAGTTTATAACGCATGGCGCTGGCTAACAAAAGATTTCCGTTGGCTTGCTTCAAAAGTTCGTTGTAATCATATTTACTATAGGGAATTAATTTCAACCCGCTTTTGGCGGCTTCGTCCCGTTCCATGTCGTTATAAAAATAAACGGCTTCGACGCCGCGTTTTTTGATAATAGCGGCATGGCTAACGTGCCCGCCGCCTGTCATGTAATACATAGGCGGGTTGTGTTCGGCGTTCCCAAAAATGATAAAAGCGTCTAAATTACGGGCTTGCATGAGAGAGTCGAGGTCTGATTTCATAAGTTTCCTTTGGGGTGGTTGGTGATTGGTAATTGGTAATTAGAGAATTAGAGAATTAGAGAATTAGAGAATTGTTGAGTTGGGTGAATTCTTTTTCAATTTCTTGGTTTTCAAATTGTAACTGAATTTGTTTTTTATCTTTGATAAATTTTGCAGAAACGCCAATCAAATCATCGGAGTTGGAGAAAAAAGATAAAATAGTTAATGGTCTTTTTGTGAGGAGTTTTCCGTAAGTGGGAATTGAAATAGTCTTAACAACGGCTTCGATGAGCGTGCCAAAGATAGTTCCGACCGCTAAACCGACAAAGCCGCCAAATGCATAAGGGAAAGCGGCTGTATCTGGCGTTGTTCCTTCGGGAGAGAAGATGAAGGCTGGCACAAAGGCAATTGCGCCAAATATTGCGCCGCCAATCAAAAACGGAATCAAGGTCGCTTTGGCAACGCTTCTTTCCTTTTCCGCGCAAGCTTTACACATCGGCACAGAAATTTTCATCAGCGCTGGTTGATTTTTCTTTTGCACGCCCATATCAAAACTCAAGCTTAAAGTTTCCTCTTTCGGTTTGCCGCAGTTGACGCACCGATTAGGAAATTGGAGAGTTGGAGGGTTTTTCAAGTTGGGGATTGAGATAATCATAAAATTTTGAAGCGCGATTTCTTGAATATTCGCTTTAAGCCTTTAATAAATTCTTTAACCCCACCAATAACGCGCCCTCTTGCTCGGGCAATACGGTGCGTGGGTCTAATAAAATTTTGTCTCCTTCTGTTCGGGCAATAATGGGCGGGTTATTATTTCTTAATGCCTTCAAAAATTTTTCGGCAGATTTTACTTTCAATGATAATAAAAAAGTTGGGATAGATTCTTCGGGCAGCGAGCCGCCGCCGACAGTAGATAACCCCGATTGAATTTCTCCCTGACCTAGTTCACGCCTCCACGCTTCTACGCGCCCCTGTAGTTGCTTCAACGTCAGCGACATCATTCTTAAAATCGGCACTTCGCGCTCGGCTTCATCTTTGAGGTAATGAGTTAATGTGGCAGATAAACCCGCTAAACATGTTTTATCTGCGCGGACGGCTCTTGCTAAGGGGTGTTTTTTGATTTTATCTATCAAGGCTTTTTTACCAATGATAATCCCCGCTTGCGGACCGCCTAGCAATTTATCTCCCGAAAAGCAAACAATATCTACGCCCGCTTGTATAGATTCTTGCACCGTGGGTTCATGGGCTAAACCATATTTGGCTGTGTCGTATAAGGCGCCGGAGCCTAAGTCGTCCACAACGGGGGCGTTGAATTTATGCGCGGTTTTGACAATATCTTTTAATTCGGGTTCTTCGGTAAAACCAACAAGTTTGAAATTAGACCGATGGGCTCTTAGGACTAACCCCGCCGCTGAAGGCGACTTGAGCGAATTGATTTCACTTAATGTTTCTTCGTAATCTGAAATATGGACTTTGTTGGTTGTGCCTACTTCTATAAGTTTTGCGCCCGATTGTTTCATTACATCGGGCATACGAAAGCCGCCGCCAATTTCGACAAGTTGCGAACGGGCAATGATTACTTGTTTTTTGTTCGCTAAGACTGAAAGAATTAATAAAATCGCCGAGGCGTTGTTATTGACTATCAACGCTGATTCTGCGCCTGTTAGTTTTTGTAATAATGATTCGGCATGAATTAAGCGCGAGCCGCGTTTGCCTGTTTCTAGGTTAAATTCTAAATTGGAATAGCCGCGCGAGACGGCGTCCATTGCGCGAATGGTGGAGTCGCTTAATGGGGCGCGCCCTAAATTGGTATGCAGAATGACGCCTGTGGCGTTAATGACGGGGATTAAGGTTTGCCGTGTCCATGCGGTAAGCGTGGATTCGGCTTGGGCGAGGATGAAATCTGTCGCGGGGGAATCAGGCTTGCCCGAAGTTTTGAGGCGGGTTCTTATCTCTTCTAAAACCAAACGAAAGGCTTCTAAGGTTAATGGTCTGCCAAAGCGGGCAATCAAATGCGCGGCAGTTTCGGTTTGCAGAAGCGCATCAATAGATGGGAGGTTACGAAGCGTCGTCATCGGAGATGGTGGGAAGGCGGCGGTTTGCTTTTTCGCGCAGGCGGATGAAATATTCTGCGGCGATTAATCCGCCGGCTAAAACAAGCATCACATTTAATGTGACAAGGCGACCCAGTTGAAGCCATGCCAACGTTGAGCCATACACGCCTACCCAAAATGATTGGCGCATGATGACGCTGGATTCGGCGGGAGGTTCGCTAGGAAAGCGTTTGTGGAAAAAATAAACGATGGGCAAGGATACGCCCGTTAAGCCCATGAACATGAAAACAAAAAACGCCCAGCGCGCTGGGACAAACGGTAATGTTTGGGTGACGATGAAATATAAACCGCCAAAACCGATGACGGTTAACGCAAGCGCCGATATGCCAAATGATTTGAATTCGAGTTGTTCTTCCATTAGGAGAATTATACTCGTTGGAGGCTGGAGCATTGGAGGATTAGAGAATTGTGGGTTGCCAAAAGTTTGTTTGATAGGTATAGTTTGAAAATCTTCTTTTCACATCTTATGCGAAGTAGGTTTTGAATATTATGTGCACAAGTTTTGTCTTTCGTAAAAACAATAAAGTGTTTGTTGGCATGAATTTTGACAACGATGGCAAAGAGTTTAAAATCTCTGATGCAAGCAAGGGCGGGTTTTCAATTTTGATTAAGGTAAGAAACGCTTTTTTCCCGTCTATTGGGGTTAATAGGAACGGAGTATTCGTAAACGACCAAATGGTAGATGCAAACGAACAAGGCGTTTATAAGCGACAAAATGAAAAAAGATGGGTTACGTCAAAATTGGTGGATACCATTTTGAGAGAAAATCTTAGTTTTTCAGAAGTTCTCGCAACCTTAGGGCAAGTTGAGATTGTTAATAATCCTTATTTGAGCGCTCATAATTTAATTGTGGATACGCGCGGCAACGTGTGTATTGTGGAGCCAGGCAAACGGTATATCGTTTCAAAAGCGGAAGAGACGGATTGGGTTATTCTGACGAATTTTCCCATTTCAGATTATGGAGACGTAGTTCCGCAAAAAGTGGCTGGCAGCGGAAGCGACCGATATTTGAAGGGATTGTCTTTGTTGAAAAACGTAAAAAATAAAATGACAGTGAAAACCGGGTTTTCTATCTTACATGAATTACAACAAAACGGACCCGTGTGGACAACTGAGGTTTCGCTGGTGTATGACGCGGCTCATTCTGAATTATATTATTGTCTTAATCGCAATTTTCAAGCTATTAAGAAAATTTCTCTTCATCTTTATTAAACCAAGTCGCGGCGTCTTCTTCTCTTTTGGAGAATGAGTCACAGCAACGGGTTCCAAATTAGCGCCAGCGCAATTGCCAACAAAATGAACGCTGCCGCAAAAAGGACGAAGAATACGCTGATTTCGGTTGTTTCTGTGACGGTGAAAATTTGCGTGGGTAAGCTATCAAATATTTTTTGTAATTCGGCGGCGCTTTCGGCTAAGTGATATTCGCCGCCTGTCATACCAGAGACCATTCTGAGGGTCTCTTCGTCAATTTCTCGGCGGAATTGCCCCCCGCCTCCGCCGCCAAAGAATTGCGAGCCGCCAAATTGGTCGAAACTATACGGAGACGAAAAACTGCAATCCATTGGAGAAGTATTGTTGGTTGTGCCAAACCCAATGGTATAGACTCGTACGCCGCGCTGTTGCGCCATGATTGCCGCTTCAAGGGGATGAATGCCTGTAGTGCTCACTCCATCCGTAAGCAAAACGATAATTGCCGGCACATATTGACCTTCAGGCAGAGGCGTAAATTCCATTTGTGAATATGGGCTGACAACGGAGTCGTCAAATTCTGAAATTAAGTCTAAAGACATTAAAATCCCTTCGCCAATGGCAGTGCGGCGGGCGGTGGTTAAGTTTGTAATTGCCGTTTCAAGCAAATCTCTATCGGTTGTCGGCGGTTGAGCCACTACGGCAAACCCTGCAAAAGCAACCACGCCTATTTGTGTATTGGCGTCTTGCGATTCGACAAATTGCAAGGCGGCGGCTTTGGCGGCTTCTAACCGATTGGGGGGAATATCTGTCGAACACATACTCCGCGAGACATCGAGGGCTAAAATAATGGTAGCGCTGTTTGAAGGAAGAGTAACGGTGGATGTCGGGCGCGCCAGCGCCAAAATCAAACTGGTGAGGGCGAATAAAAATAATGCAAACGGCAGGTGTCGTTTCCATTGCGATTGTTTGGGCAATGCGGTTTTTATTAGAGATAAACTTGAAAAACGCACAGCCATAGGTTTACGGCGGCGCAAAATGAAAATGTAAACTCCAATCAATATTGGAATCAAGATTAATAAATATAAAAGCGGAGACCAAAGATATTCCATGATGCACTCCTAAAAACCGCCTTCATCCCTAGCCCTCTCCTAAAACGGATAGGGCTAGGGCGAAGATTAAGGCGCCCGACTAAACCACAATAAAGATAACATGCCGCCAACTAATAAAATTAAAATACTTATGCCTGCAAATATAGCCGTCACTTCGGTTTCTTCAGCGTCGAGGATAAAGTTCGGTTCAATGCTTTGATACACTTCGGCGAGTTCTTCTTCATTTTGAGCGCTGAAATACAAACCGCCTGTCAGTTCAGAAAGTTGTTTCAACGCCGCTTCGTTCACTTGGGTGAAAACCGTTACGCCATTCACGGTGACAGTTGCGCCTTCTACGCTGCCCACGGCAATTGTATGAATACGCACGCCGCGTTCGTAAGCAAAACGCGCCGCTTCCACTGGGTCTGGGTTCATGTTGTTTTCGCCGTCGGTTAATAAAACAATCACAGCGGATTGATTTTCGATTGGTTCAACAGGCACAAGCGGAGCGGGGACTTGCGCTTCTTCAAACCCCATAATTGGTTCTTGACCTGTGGCATTGGCAATGGCGTTGAGCGATACGATAATACCGCTTGCCAAAGACGTTCCGCGTTGCGGGGTCAATCGTTGAATGGATTCAAGAATAGCGGCTTGGTCGTTGGATGGAATTTGAACGGAGAATCCGCTTTCGCTAAAGGCCACCACGCCAATTCGCACGGTAGAGGGTTGGCGTTCGACAAAATCCATAGCGACTTGTTTTGCGGCTTCTAGCCGATTGGGTTCAAAATCTTCCGCCGCCATGCTGCCCGAAACGTCAAACGCTAAAATGACAATGCCCTCTCTGTTTGGCAAACCTAATACCATTTGCGGGCGCGCTAAGGCAATCAATAAAATAATTATGCCAAGCAAAAACAACATAGCGGGGAGATGTCGGCGTGAGTTTGCGGTTGAGGTTTGTTGAATCAAGCCCAAACTGCCGTAACGAAGCGCAAGTTGAGAGCGTCGTTTTTGCATCCGCAGGTAAAGCAAAACCAACGGCGGAATCAAAATCAAAGACCAAAGCATTTGCGACCAAATAAATGTCATGTTAAATATGCTCCCGCCGCCGAGAGTGTAATAAAAGCGTTTGCGAACAAATGAATAACATTTTATTTTTTCCGCTGGCGGCGCGCCGTGACAAAATTTGCAATTTCATGAATCAAGTCGGCTTCGGTAGAAAGTTGTAAAACATCCACGCCTGCGCGTTTGAACGTCTCTTGTAAAGTTTTTTCGCGTTGTTTGGCGGCGGTTAAAAATCTTTCGCGAAATTTTTTATCATGCGTATCCACATAGATTTGCTCGCCCGTTTCAGCGTCTTCTAAAATTATGGGACCGACATCGGGTAAAGAAATTTCGCGCGGGTCAAATAATCGAATGGCAATCACTTCGTGTTTTTGGCTTAATAAAGTTAACGAACGTTCCCAACCGGGGGCGCTAATAAAGTCTGACAAGAGAAAAATCAATGAACGTTTTTTGATGGAATGCAGCGCGCCTTTGATTAAAATAGATAAATCGGTTAATGGCGTTTGTTTGAGGCGCGGTTGTTTTAATAAGTCGTTGAGCAATCGTAGCACGTGCATTTTTCCGCTTCGGGCTGGAAGGGTATGCTGAATTCCTGCGCCAAGCATTATCGCCCCCACGCGGTTTCCATGCCGAGTTAATAAACGCGAAAGCGTTCCGACAAAATCAATTAACACATTTCGTTTTTGATTATTCAATGCGCCAAAATCAACCGAGGGGCTTAAATCTAACAAAAACCAAGCGATGATTTCGCGGTCTTCCATATATTGGCGGACATAAGGCGCATCCATGCGCGCGCTGACGTTCCAATCAATATATCGAATATCGTCTTCGGGTTGATATTCGCGCAGGTCGGCAAAATCTACGCCGAAGCCGCGAAACAGACTGCGATAATCGCCTTGCAAATATCCGTCAAGGCGACGGATTACTTTCCAATCGAGGCGATGCAGAATATGCTCAGGAGTTTGAGCGGAGTTGAATGTGTTCATTTAACGGGACGACGGGTATTGGAATACGGTCTAAAATTTTGGTCAGCAAATCGTCGCTGCGGACGTTATCCGATAGGGCTTCATACGAAAGCACAAGTCTGTGGCGAATAACGTCTAAGGACATATCTAGCACGTCTTGCGGCAACACATAGGCGCGTCCGCGCACAAAGGCTAAGGCTTTGGCGGTGAGAATTAAATTGATAGAGGCGCGCGGGCTGGCGCCGAAGGCAATGTATTTTTCCAATTCTGGCAAGCCCGCCGCTTTGGGACTGCGGGTTGCATTCACTAGTTTCACCGCGTATTCAATGAGAGACGGGTCTACATACACTTCATCGGCTTTCTTTTGTAATTCAAGCAGTTGGTCGGTGGTTAATACTTTTTGCACCGCTTGAACTGCGCCCGTCATTCGTTCGACGATGACAAATTCTTCTGTTGAAGTTGGGTAACCCACTAACACTTTAAGCATGAAGCGGTCAACTTGCGCTTCGGGAAGGGCGTAAGTTCCTTCGGTTTCAATTGGGTTTTGAGTGGCTAACACTAAAAATGGATTGGGCGTTTTGAACGTTTCGCGCCCAATGGTCACTTGTTTTTCTTGCATTACTTCTAGCAAAGCGCTTTGCACTTTAGCCGGGGCGCGGTTAATTTCATCGGCAAGCAGTAAGTTTGTAAACACAGGTCCTAATGAAGTGTTGAACTCGCCTGTTTTTTGATTGTAAATGCGCGTGCCGATTAAATCGGCAGGCACTAAATCGGGTGTGAATTGAATGCGCTTAAATTCGCCGCCGATTGCTTCTGCCAATGTCTTAATCGCCATTGTTTTGGCAAGCCCCGGCACGCCTTCTACAAGAATATGTCCGCGCGCCAACAAAGCGACAATCATGCTTTCAAGCAAATGGTCTTGCCCGACTATTATTTTTTTAACTTCATATAAAACACGTTCCATTGGGAGTTTATTTTCGTTATCCATGTTTCTCCTTTTCGTTTGTGCCGCTCTGAGCCGATGGTCGAGTAATGGCGAAGCAACGCATTGAGACCGCCGCGAAGAGCCTCTTATATATGTCGGAGATTCTTCGCTTCGTTCAGAATATATCAGTATGGCGGCGCGCCCATGCCGCCCATCGCCGTCATAATGGGGACGGCAAAACCAATGCCAATAAAAAAACTTTCGTCGGTTGGGTTGAGAATGCCCGTGACAATGCCAATTACATGACCATTGCGATTCAACAAAGGTCCGCCAGAGTTACCGGGGTTGGCGGGCGCGTCAAATTGAATCATGCCCGGGATAGCCAAATTACTATTCGGTACATAAAAAACTCTATCAAAACCAGAGATGACACCCGCGCTTATTGAACTATACAAACCGAATGGATTACCAACTACAAAAGCCTCATCGCCAATATTACCGGGGCTTGCTAAAGTAGCAGGCGTTACCATCAAGGGCGTGTCTAACGCTTGAAGCACAGCCAAATCTAATGCGGGCATTTCCAAAACAACTTCACCCTGAGTTTTTGTTCCATCCGCAAAAGTGACGTTGATAATATCCGCCCCGTCAATGACGTGTAAACTGGTGAGGATATTGCCGAAACTATCTACGATGACGCCGCTTCCTAAGCCGAAATCTGATTCTGCGTCTTCATTTTTCGATTCCACTTCAATCAAAACCAACGACGGTCGAATGGTCTGATAGACTAAAGCCGAGTTGGCGGGTTTGGGCGTAGCAGACGCCATAGCCATTGCAACCGATTCGTTGACGTCGTTTATCGTCAATTGATTGGGTTGGATGAAAATTAAGTGATAAAGCAGAAAAGCCACAAACGAGGTTAAAATTCCCGCGGCAAAAGGCAAGCCGCCCCGTAGGCGCGAAGCGAGTTTCCCCATTGTTGCTCTCCATGTCGGTTTTTGAATCTCAGACGATTCGTTCATGCGCCATCCTTTGAGACACTATAAGGCTTTTATTTTAGATGAAGATGAGAATTTGACCTATAATTATATAAATGTTTTCTCATGGAGCGCTTGATGAATGTTTCTGATGCGATTCGGCTCAAACGAGCGGTAAGAAAATTTCAGGATAAGCCTTTGCCAAAAGACGCAACGCTGGCAATTTTGAACGCAGGGCGGCGGGCGCAGTCTTCTAAAAATCATCAGGCGTGGCAGTTTATTGCCATTCAGGATAAAGCGATTCTGAAAGAATTATCGAAATGCGGCGAATGGGCAGGGCATATTGCAGGCGCGGCGTTGTGCGTTGCAATTTTAACGCCCGACCCGCTCAGTAAATTTCAAATTATGTTTGACGCAGGTCAAGCCGCGGCATACATGCAGTTGATGGCATGGGAATTGGGCATTGGTTCTGTGCCCGCTTCGTTATACGATTTCGAGCAGTCGCGCAAGATTTTGCAATATCCTAGCGAATGGCATTTGCGAATCGCCTTATCGTTTGGCTACCCGCTGGATGAAGGAAAATTATCCGCTCCGCCGAAGAAAGGCGGGCGCGCAAAGTTGGAAGATATTGTGCATTGGGAGAGGTGGTAATTTGGGTAATTAGTAATTTGTAATTAGTAATTTGTAATTTGTAATTTGGTAATTGGAGATGGTATGAGCGCTTATGTGATTTTTGATATTGAAGTAACAAACCCTGTGGAATATGAAGAGTATAAAAAACTTGCCGCGCCAACGGTGGCTCAATATGGCGGGAAGTATATTGTGCGCGGAGGAAAAAACGGAAACGCTTGAAGGAACATGGTCGCCAAAACGGTTGGTGGTTTTAGAATTTGAAAACGCTGAACGCGCCAAAGCGTGGGTGAATTCTTCAGAATATGCGCCAGCCCGAGCCTTACGCAATCAGCATGCCAAGTCGCAAGCCATTGTGGTGGACGGCGTTTGATACAATTGGTCAATGATTACGCTTTCAAATTTAATATATTATCCTATCAAATCCTGTAAAGGGTTTGACGTAAGCGAAGCCAATGTCGAACGCATGGGGCTAGAGCATGACCGCCGCATGATGGTGATTACGCTTGAAAATAAATTTATAACGCAACGCGAACATCCAAAATTGGCGTTGGTTACGCCTGCATTGCAAAACGGCTCTGTCGTCTTATCTGCGCCAAATTTCGATTCGCTGCAATTTCCAATAAAAAAATCGGGGTTTACGTTTCCCGTGCAAATTTGGAAGAGCGCGGGCGTGCAAGCGGTTGACCAAGGCGATGAAGCCGCCGAGTGGTTTTCGAATTGGCTGAATACCCCCGTGCGCTTGGTTCATATTGCCGAAGGCTATAAAAGAAAAGTCAGCGCGGAATATGCCGTTAACGAAGACGACCATACTGGATTTGCAGACGGCTACCCGATTTTGATTCTTTCTGAAGAATCGCTTCAAGACCTTAACGGGAGGCTTGATTCGCCAATCCCCATGAATCGCTTCCGCCCCAACCTTGTGGTGAAAGGTTGCAAACCATTTGAAGAAGATTCTTGGAAGCGCATTCGCATCGGCGACGTGGAGCTTGCTCTCGTAAAACCATGCGCCAGATGCGAAGTGACAACGATTGATAAAGAAACGCTAGAACGAAGCAAAGAACCGCTGAAAACGTTAGGAAAATACCGCAAACACAAACTTGGCGCCATCTTCGGGGTAAACGTCATTCCACTAAACAGCGGCAAGTTGACCGTAGGCGGAAGCGTGGAGATTTTGGAATAATGGAAAAAACTATCATTGACATCATCGGCTGGGTTGGGACAATTTTATTTTTAGTCGCTTATGCATTAGTGTCTGCCAAAAAAGTTGAAGCAGACTCATGGTCATATCAAGGCATGAATTTAATTGCTGGAATATTTTTGACGATTAATACTTTGTATTTGCAAGCCTATCCATCTGCTGGATTAAATATCGCCTGGCTTTTAGTTGCAGTGGCGACATTGGGAAAAAAATATATTGTTAAATCGTAGGGGCGCCCCGTATTGATTCATCAAGGTATTTTCATTCCAATTGGAGGGTCGCCCTTACGAAATAAGCATCTGCGAATATTTATCCGCAAACAAAGCAGGCTGACCGCCCGTATGCCAAAAAAGAAGCGTCTCTTCTTTTTTGAAAAACCCCTTGCGAATTAAATCAATCATCCCTGCCGCGGCGCGAGCGGTATAAACGGGGTCTAGCAAGATACCTTCGTGACGCGCAAACAAATGAATCGCTTCGCGTTCGCCTGCCCCAAAAACGCCATAGCCCGATTTGCAATAATTTTCATCGGCGAGAATATCGTCTTTTGTAAAGTTAATGCGCTCGCCAAGTTTTTCGCTGGCTTGCGCCGCTAATTGCGAAACATGATTTTTCAAACGTTCTTCGGGTTCATCAATACTAATCCCCAATATTTTGCCTTTGAAGTTAAACAATCTCTGACCTAACGCCAAACCAGCATGTGTGCCGCCAGAGGATGAGCCAAAAAGAATCCAATCTGCATGAATGTTTTGATTCATGAGTTCTTCCAGCGCAAAGGCATACCCCAAAGCGCCCGTTGGGCTTGAGCCGCCATACGGAACTAAATAAGGTTTTCCGCCTTCGGCTTTTGTTTTATCAAAAATTGCTTGCAAAGTTTGGTCGCGATAAGCGCGGTCTTCCACATAAATCACTTCCGCGCCAAATAAATTATCCAACAAAATATTAGCAGAGAGTTGTTTCGGCTTTTCACCCGATAAAACTAATTTACATTTGAATCCATATCTCGCCGCGGCAGCCGCAGTTTGGCGGCAGTGATTCGATTGAATCGCTCCGCCTGAAATTAACGTATCGGCGCCGAATTCTTTCGCTTCGGCAATCAAAAATTCTAGTTTGCGCGTTTTATTCCCGCCAAACGCCAAGCCTGTTTGGTCGTCGCGCTTGATTAATAAACGCGGTCCGCCTAAAACTGCGGATAAAGTTGATAATTCTTCTATTGGAGTTGGAAGATGAGCAAAATGTAAACGAGGCGGTTTCATTGATTTTCCATTCTTTTATCCACGAAGGGACACGAAAATTAATAGACAAAACGCTTCCATCGAGTTTGGGATGACTTCCAAAATTTATCAATACACCCACTTTATATCCCGTCGCTTTCAGATAATTAATAATCTGCGATTCTTCTCTACCTGTTAACTTATCCAAAGCCTTGAATTCGACAATAATCTTATCAAAACAAATCATATCTGCAATATATTCTTTTTTTTAATACGTGTTGTTTATATTGGATTTGTAAAACTTGTTGTGATACAAACGGAATTTTCCTTGAAGAAGACTCAATTTCCATAGCCTCTTGATAAACCGCCTCAAGAAATCCCGAGCCCAAAAGACTATGAACTTCTATGGCTGCGCCTACGATTGCAAACACCTCATCTTTGTATATTAATTCAGACATTCAGCCCTCCAAAATTCGTCTTCGCGCTTCTTCGTGTTTCTTCGTGTTTCTTCGTGTTTCTTCGTGTTTCTTCGTGCTTCTTCGTGCTTCTTCGTGTTTCTTCGTGCTTCTTCGTGCTTCTTCGTGCTTCTTCGTGCTTCTTCGTGCTTCTTCGTGCTTCTTCGTGTTTCTTCGCGCTACTTCGTGTTTCTTCGCGCTTCTTCGTGTTTCTTCGCGCTTCTTCGTGTTTCTTCGTGTTTCTTCGTGCTTCTTCGTGTTCCTTCGTGCTTCTTCGTGTTTCTTCGTGTTCTTCGTGTTTCTTCGTGTTCTTAGTGGATTCTAATCCAAACTTTGTCTTGTTTTTTCTTTCCCTCTCGACCTCATCACCCCCAAAACTCTTGGCATAATATCTGTATATAACTTATACAAAATTTTATTCGGCGCAAAATCGTAAGCGCCCAATGTGCGAAGCGCTTCCCCGCCTAATCCTTCTTTGAAGCGATACACCCCCCACATCGAATCGCTTTCGTCAAACGCATTTGGCGCGCCCCATAAATCATACGTTAAACATCCATTGGCTTTGGCGATTTTCATGGCTTCCCATTGCAGTAAATAAGTCGGCATTTTTTCACGGTGCAAACTTCGAGACATACCATACACATAATAAGCCCGCCCTGCAAACATAAATAAAAATATTGCCGCCACAGGTTCGTTATCAACTTCTGCAATTAATGGAAGCGCTGACGGCTGATTGCTGACGGTTGATTGCATAAACGTTTTCCAAACGGTCATGTAATAATTTTTATCGCGAATCACAAAGCCATCGCGCACTGATGTCTCCGCGTACATGCGATACAAATTCTCTAAGTCTTCTAACTTGCCTTTGCGAATCGTTACGCCTTTCTTCTCAGCCAAGCGAATGTTGTATCGCGTCTTTTGTTTCATGCGCGCCAACAGTCTTTCTTCCGATTCAGATAAATCAACAATAATCGTATTTTTGAATTGGATTTGCTCCTGCGACTCCACCCACCCCCTGCGCTTCATTTCTAACGGGATAGTTAAGTCGCTGTTTTCCACATCCACTCCACGCCCCAACACGACGTCTGGGTCAATTTTCAAAAAGATAGCGCCTTGCCGCTTTGCAAAAGACTGTAAATCGTCAAACGCGCGGTTTCGCAAAGGTTCATTTAACCAATCTAATAACGGTCCTTTTGGCGCATACAAAATAGACACGCGCGCGGCAAAGGCGTTTCGCAAAAGAGTTCGTTTCAAAACTAAACAAGCGGCGACAATTGGCGAGCGGAAAGTAGAAAGCGAATCAACAGTACTTTCTACTTTCAACTTTCCATCTTCCGTCCAAATTAAATAAATCGGCTCCCAGCCATATTTCGCTTTGACCTGACCCCATTCGTATGTTTGCAAAAAATGCGGGTTGGGCAGTTTTGAAATAATTTGATTCCAATTATTACTATTCACTATTCCCTATTCCCTATTCCTGATGAACTTCAAATATGCCCAATACAACAATGGATTATAAACTTTGTCTAAGGCTTGCGCAGCGCGTTTGAGTTCGCCGCCAAAACCGCGCTTGAAGCGATAGACTCCCCACAAGCCGTCATTTCGTGATTCAAATTTTGCTTCGAGAGTCTCTTCGTCTTCATCAGGCACGCCCCATAAATCATATTCTTCACAGCCCTTAGACTTAGCCCAGCGAATCGCTTCCCACTGCAAGAGATACGTCGGCATTCGGTTTCGTTCTTCATTATTCGATGCGCCATACACATACCAAGCGCGTTTGCCATTTGCAAACGCCATTAAGGACGCTAAAGGTTTTCCTTCATATTCAGCGACGAATAATTCGCAAATTCCTTTGGGGTGAAATAAATCATAAGCGCGCTGATAATATTCTTTAGAATGCACGCCAAAACGGTCGCGCTCGCCTGTGATTAACATCATTCGATGAAACGCTTCAATATCATCCCAAGCGCGGATAGCGATACCCTTTTTCTCAGCCAAGCGGATATTGTATCTACATTTTGGTTTCATCCTCGCTAAAATTTGTTCTTCATCCTCTTTAATAGAAACAATTATGGTGTTAGGCGGTTGGATATTATGAGTTGAAAGTTTGAAGGCTGAAAGGTTTGAAGGTTGAAAATCTTCTTTCCAAGCGTCTGGTTCAATTTTGAGAAATATCGCTTTATTCTTTTTGCAAATCAAATCCACTTCATCCCAAAAGGATTTATTATCCATTATCCATTGTCCATTATCAATTGGTTTTGGCATATAACCAATCGTCCACCCCAGCGGCAATTTGCGAAACAAAATCTGCGCGCCGATATTTTTGGAAATAAGGCGAACGGGCTTCCAGCCAAAATCTTTTTTTAACTCGCCCCACTCGCCCATCTGCAACAAATGCGCGTTTGGCTGCTGCGCTATAAATTGATTCCATTCGGAAATATTCACTTCAGCCATTGTTATAGAGTCTCCTCTCCATTTGGGAGAGGGCTAGGGTGAGGGCGCACCGAGCCAGACGGGAGAAAACTGTTGAGGGTGCGAATCAACTCTGCCCGTTGAGAATGAAGCGACAGTTCTTCTAAGCGATTCAAAACATTCACAAGCGCTTCGCTATCCACTTGTTCTTCGTCTTTCATTCTAAAAATTTCGGCGTGCGCGGTCTTTTCAAAATTCATGCCGTCTTCAAAAAGTTCTTCGCGCAATTTTTCGCCGGGGCGCACGCCTGTAAATTGAATTTCAATATCACGATGCGGCTCCAGCCCAGATAAACGAATTAAATCTTCAGCCAAATCTAAAATGCGAATTTGCTCGCCCATGTTGAGCATAAACACTTCGCCGCCCTTGCCCATAGACGCGGCTTGTAAAACCAAATGCACGGCTTCGGGGATGGTCATAAAATATCGTTGCATTTCAGGATGCGTAACCAAAACGGGACCGCCGCGCGCAATTTGACTTTTGAAAATCGGCACCACGCTGCCACGGCTTCCTAGCACGTTTCCAAAACGAACCACCGAATACGCAAGGCGGTTTTTATTGGCAATGTCGAGAATAATCATTTCAGCCAAACGTTTGGTAGCGCCCATCACGCTGACGGGGTTCACCGCTTTATCTGTGGATATAAATACGACTCTTTCTACGGTATGCCTGCTTGCCGTTTCAGCGACATTTCTTGTGCCTAACACATTGTTTGTGACCGCTTCTTCTACGTTCATTTCCATAAGCGGAACGTGTTTATGGGCGGCGGCATGAAACACAACGTGCGGTCGGTATGTTTTGAAAATTTCTTCTATGCGGCTTTTATCGCGCACATCGGCAATGATGGGGTGAATATCGAGCGCTGGGAAATTTTCTTTCAAGTCCATAAGCGACTCGAAAATGCTGTTTTCGCCATGCCCTAATAAAATTAATTGATGCGGATTCCATCTGGCGACTTGCCGGCAAATTTCACTGCCAATGGAGCCGCCCGCGCCGGTGACTAACACTCTTTTGTTGGTGAGAATTGAACCGATTAATTGATTATCAATTTTCACAGGTTCTCGCCGAAGTAAATCGGTAATATCCACTTCGCGCAAGCGGTTGACGCTGACTTTTCCGCCGAGCAATTCATAAATGCTTGGAATAATGCGAGAGGCAATTCCCTTTTTTCGGCATACGTCATTCACAAGGCGAATGATTCTGCCCGGCGCAGAAGGAATGGCAATGATGACTTCGTCGGCTTGTTTTGTTTCAAGAACTTTTTCTAATTGGTCAATTTTGCCCAGCACAGAAACGCCGTAAATTTGATGACCTTGCTTTGCAGGGTCGTCGTCTAAAAAACCGATTGGTATTAAATTTAATTGAGCCGATTTTTGCAATTCACGCGCCACCAACGCGCCTGCATCGCCCGCGCCAAGAATTAAAGCATGGCGGGTTTTATCTTTGGGTAAGGTTTTGTTTTGCTCGGCAAGGATTCGCAAAGCAAAGCGCGAGCCGCCGATGAGAATTAATGAAATGAGCCAATCAATGCCTAAGGCAGAGCGCGGCATTCCGGGCTTGACGAGGTCAAAACTAATGAGCGTCAACATCACGCCAGAAGTTAAAACAGAAGCGGTGGTGACGGCAACGGTAATGAGGCGTAATTCATTTGTGCTGGCATACATCCACAAACGGCGATAGAGACCAAAAAAATAATAGGTGGGAATTTTTATCGCCAAAGCCACAGCGCACATGAGCAACGTGGCTGGGAAGTAAAACGGCAATTCGCTCACATCGAGCCGTAAAGCAAAACTGCCCAACACCGAAACGATGATAAGGGCAAGGTCGCCAATTAAGACGAAGCGATTGCGAATGCGAATTCTAGCGGACATGAAGATTGAAAAAAAAAAGCAATGCGCGGCGCGAAATGCGTAAATATTTCTATGTTTTACAAATTCCGCATGGCTTCTACCGCTTCTGCCAAGCCGTTTGCCAAAGAAACTTGGGGCTTGAAGCCGAGCGTATCCATAATTTTTTTCGGCGTGCCAATAGAACGATAAATATCGCCTGGGCGCGGTTCGGCATGAATATGTTTTGGCGCGTTTGGAAAAATTGTATAAAGAATATCAACCAAGTCTAGCAATTTGGTTTCAACGCCTGTGCAAACGTTAAAAACTTGTCCTGGCGCGGCGGGGCGCTCGGCGGCTAATAAATTGGCTTGCACAACGTCTTTTACATTCACCAAATCGCGCGTTTGTCCGCCGTCGCCAAAAATGGTGATTGGTTTGTTATCCAACATTCTACGGATAAAAATCGGCACGGCGGCGGCGTACATGGAGTCCGGTCTCTGACGCGGACCATACACATTGAAATATCTTAAAGCCACAACCTCTAAACCAAATTGGTTGGTAAACAACTCGGCGTACATTTCGTCAATTCGTTTTGATACGGCGTAAGGCGATAGTGGTCTTAATGGCGTTTCTTCCGATAATGGATACGCTTCGGAATCGCCGTACACGGCGGCGCTAGAAGCGACTACCACACGCTTCACGCCCGACCTTCTAGCGGCTTCAAACAACTTCGACGTTCCCGTTACGTTCACATCGAAGCATTCTTGCGGCTTTTGCATTGATTCTGGAACGGAAACAAACGCCGCTTCGTGAAAGATGATGTCAATGCCTTTTACGGCTTTGGCGAGTTCGTCGTCGTTTCTTAAATCGCCTTCGACAATTTCAACGTCTAAGCCTTGTAAGTTTTCGCGTTTGCCTGAAGAGAAGTTATCAAAAACGCGAACCGTTTTTCCATTTTTTACTAGCGTATCGGCAATATGCGAGCCAATAAAGCCCGCGCCGCCTGTAATTAGGTATTTCATTTAATGATTTCCTTTTTTTGTTTTCAGAGAGCCTGCCGCCCTCTGCATATTTTTATTATCTTCCAGTCCTTCTCAACACGGTTCCAATTGTCCGAAGCACAATGGCAAAATCCATAGCGAGGGTGCGGTGCTTGATGTAATATAAGTCATACTCAAGTTTAACGACCATTTCTTTTACGGTGGCAAAATAGCCGTAATTAATCTGCGCCCAACCCGTGAGACCAGGCTTCACTAACAATCGGGCGCGATAAAATGGAATTTGTTTTTGATATTCCGCCACCAATTCTGGTCTTTCGGCTCTTGGTCCAACCAAACTCATTTCGCCGCGTAGCACATTCCAAAATTGGGGAACTTCGTCTAGCCGCGTTTTACGGAGAAAGTTGCCTACGCGGGTAACACGCGGGTCGTTTTCAGACGCTAACATGGCTTTACCTTCCGCCTCTGCGTCTTGGCGCATTGTGCGAAATTTATAAATTCGAAAAACGCTTGCGCCTTTGCCTAAGCGAGGTTGAGAGTATAAAATGGGAAAGCCTGTTTCCACTAAAATAGCAAGCCCAATAAATGGAAAAATGATTAGAAAAATAATAGTGCCTATAAAACCGCCAACAATATCCATAACGCGCTTGATAAATTCATATAACCCGCTCACGCGCACTTGGTCAACAAACGAGCGAATCACCCAATCGGATTCTAAATGCTCAATTGGCACACGCTGGGTTAATTCTTCGTACATAATGGGCATCCGAATCACTTCTACGCCGTGTTCTTGCACGTCTAAAATGGTTTGAAACGTCTCGCCTTTAATTTCGCCATTAATGGCGACCACCACATCGGATATTCGATAGCTCTCGACAATGCCTAATAAATGTTCGCTATCGCCAATCACCGCATAATTTTGGTAGGCGTAATTTTTTTTAGCAGGGTCGTCGTCAATGAAACCAACCAACTGAAACGGGGCGGGCGAAAGTTTTCTGTAAACGTCCACCAGAGAGCGCCCAGCCTTGCCTGCGCCGATGATTAACACGCGGCGCATTAACCCTGATGAAGTGTAGATTCTGATGAAGGCGGCGCGCCATGCTAAGGTTAAGAAAGAAGCGAGGACAAGAAACGCGCCCACAGCAATCCGCGGCAGAGAATTAGGGTCGGTGTTAAATGTAAATATTAACGAATAGCCTAACAACCCCACAATCGGAGCGACGGCAATGCCGCGCAGCGTTTTGCGCCAATCGCCTGCGGTATGCACATCATAAGATTCAATCATCAATAATAACCAAATGAGCGGCAGGATGTAAAACCAAAACGGCACGTCAATTTGAAGCAACCGCTCTGCTCTGCCTTGCGACAGACCGCTTTCGATTAAGCGAAATAGCGAATATTCATACCAAAAATAAATTGCGCCAAGCATAGCGCCCACTGAGGCGATAAAATCGCCAAGCAATAAAATTGCGCGTTGTTCGCCGGGGCGTAAACGCAATGAGGGTTTATAAATATCAGCCATTTTTTGCGAACAAACTTAAAATTCCGCTGAATAAAAAACCGGCTCCCCATGTGATGTGCATGACGGCAATTGCAAGCGGAACTCCGAAGATGAAGTATCCTTTCTTTTTAGCAAGCGCTAGCCTAAAACCAGCGCCCCCCAAGACAAAAAAATAAAGAAATAATTGCGCACTCAAGACGTATAATGCAATTGGCTGCCATAAGGATAACACAACCCACGCCAATAGGCTTAACACAAAAAGGGGCGGCAATGCCTGCCGCCAACGTAATGTGCGCGGGTAGCGTTGGAGCATTTTGAATTTCCAAAAACCATAACGAAAATATTGAACGGCTAATTGTTTGAATGTGCCGCGCGAGAAATAAACGGAACGAATAGAAGGGTCTAAATATACTATGCCGCCCGATTCGCGTACGCGCGTATTAAATTCGTAATCTTCATTGGCTAATAAGGTTTCATCGAATCCGCCAATGCGTTGGATTAGGTGTTTATAAAACGAGCCAAACGGCACGGTATCTACTGCGCCCGCTTTGGCGTTCAAACGATACATGGCGTCGCCTACGCCAAGCGGGTGCGCCGCCGCAAGCGAGATTGCTTCTGCAACCCAAGTGTTTGCCCCTGGTCGAATCTCCCACACGCCGCCCACATTTGTTCCTTTGTTCGATTGAAGCGCGGAAACGCATCTTTGCACATATTCAGGAATCGGCATAGAGTGAGCGTCTAAACGGACGATAATATCGCCTCTTGACTCGGCAATGGCTTGATTCAAACCTGAGGGTATGGTCTTGGCTTGATTCATGGTCACGCGCATTTGTAAATCGGGGTGTTCTTTTTGAAACGCCTCAATGATTTGAAGCGTTCTATCGGTTGATAGACCGTCTGAAATGACCACTTCGATTTTCTCGCGGGGGTAAGTTTGCGCGAGGATGCCATTCAATAAATGTTGAATGGTTTTTTCTTCGTTATAACAAGGGACGATAATAGAGACGAAAGGAAGTTCTGGCATTTTACGCAATGAGTGCGCCGCGCATGAGAGGCAAATTAAATTTGCAAGGCGCGACGCACCGAATCAATTTTATGCAATTAAGGCAATTGCTTCAATTTCAACCAATGCCCCTTTTGGAAGAGCCGCTACTTGCACAGTGCTGCGGGCGGGCGGGTTTTCTGGAAAGTATTCGGCGTAAATAGCGTTCATTTTAGGGAAGTCTGCCATATCTTGTAAAAACACCAGCGTTTTGACGACATGCTCAAGGCTGGAGCCTGCCGCTTCTAAAATGTTTTTTAAGTTTGTGAGGGCTTGGCGGGTTTCGGCTTCTATACCGCCTGAAACAATTTCCATCGTGGCAGGGTCAAGCCCAATTTGACCCGCCGTGTAAATCATCGAATCGGTGCGAACGGCTTGCGAGTAAGGTCCGATGGCTTTGGGCGCTTTTTCCGAATGAACAACTCTTTTTTTCATGATAATAACCTCGTAAACATAATAATTAGAACGAGCATATTTTACTCGAAATACTAGAGACTTTTTGCAAAAGTCTCTAGCGCTTCAGCCCCATTCTTAGGCATAATACACACACGCGCCGCTTACGCTATGCGACCTAGAGAATGCTTTCAACTCCAATTCCTTAAAATCAAGTAACATTAACGCATGAATCATCGCATCCAAAGCCGCCTCCTGCAATATGCGGGCGTATTTCTTTTTACACAGTCTCTCATCCTCACCTTATCGCCTGCAGTGCGTGAGCGCACATGGGATGTAGATTACAGGCTTTTACACTGGGTTGGGTTCATCGTCTGGGTAGGGTTGGTTGTTCTGGCGCATCGCGCCATCGTGCAATATGCCCCCGAAGCGGACCCATACATCTTCCCAGCCGCGGCGACTCTCAGCGGTTGGAGTTTGTTGACGATATGGCGTTTAGACCAAACCTTTGGGCTTCGTCAATTAGCATGGTTAAGCGTCGGCGTTTTTGTTTTTGTTATCGCCTTACGCTTCGCCGCAAACCTAATATTCCTAAGAAAGTATAAATACCTATTTCTCACTAGCGGGTTAATCATCACCGCATTCACTTTAATTTTCGGCACAAACCCGCTCGGCTTTGGACCGCGTTTGTGGTTGGGGCTTTCTAACAATGTATATTTTCAGCCGTCTGAACCGCTCAAAATTTTATTAGTTATTTACCTTTCGGCTTACCTCGCCGACCGCGCCAGCCTGCAATTATTTTCATTTCCATTACTGGCGCCAACGTTATTCGTCACAGGATTAGCGCTTTTGTTATTACTTGTGCAAAGAGATTTAGGCACAGCGTCTATTTTTATTTTGATTTTTACAATTTTTATTTACATTGCCATAGGCAAACGCAGAATCTTAATCGGTGCGGCGCTTGCCTTAGCCCTAACGTTGGTTATCGGCTATTTTTTTATTGACATTATCCGCGTGCGCGTAGTGGGGTGGTTAAACCCTTGGGCTGACCCAACTGGGAATTCATATCAAATCATTCAATCATTATTAGCGGTTGCCAATGGCGGAACGATTGGC
This sequence comes from Anaerolineales bacterium, assembly GCA_034434495.1. Lineage (GTDB taxonomy): Bacteria > Chloroflexota > Anaerolineae > Anaerolineales > Villigracilaceae > Villigracilis. The sequence goes on along the minus strand of DAOTZE010000010.1, from coordinate 63,084 downwards.
AGAGGCTTAGGGATTGGCAATCCGCTCTTGGTGCCTGTGGCGATTTCCGATTTTATTTATGCGGCGATTGCCGAAGAAGCGGGTCTGGTCGGAACGTTCGGCTTGATTCTGCTCATTTGGCTGATTCTTGCGCGCGGCATGATCGCCGCCCTGCGCGCCTCAGATAAATTTCGGCGTTACCTTGCCGCTGGCGTGGTGATGTACCTTGGCATTCAAAGCATTTTAATTATCGGCGGCAACATTCGTTTACTGCCGCTCACAGGCGTTACCTTACCGTTTGTTTCGTATGGCGGCTCGTCTCTGCTTACATCATTCCTTGCCTTGTTTCTCTTAATCAACATCAGCAATACAGAAGATGAAGAACCCGCCTCTTTAGAAACCCCACAACCATATTCCTTCTTAACGGGAGGGTTGGCGCTAGGCTTACTCGCCTGCGCCGCGGTTACCTCCTATTGGTCGCTTGTGCGCGGACCTGATTTACTCACCCGCACCGATAACCCCCGCCGCGCCATAGCGGATAGGTTCGTCCCACGCGGCGACATTTTAGATACAAATAATCACCCCATTAATGTCACTCAGCAAATAGATGGAATTTATGTCCGCCAATATCTTTACCCAAATTTAGCCCCTGTCGTCGGCTACACGCATCCTATCTACGGGCAGGCTGGATTAGAAGCCGCTCTCGACAGTTACCTTCGCGGGCTACAAGGCAACCCAACCAGCTTAATCTTGTGGAATCAATTATTGTATGGAACTCCCCCAGCAGGTTTAGATATACGACTGAGCATAGATATATCCTTACAAACAAAAGCCGACCAATTACTTGGCGCGCATCGTGGTTCTATTCTTCTTATAAACGCCGAAACAGGCGAAATTTTAGTTATGGCTTCGCACCCCACCTACGACCCAAACCAACTAACCGAAGAAGGCGAAGCGCTTTCGCAAGACCCCAATGCGCCTTTATTAAACCGCGCTACGCAAGGCTTATACCCTATTGGCAATACGTTACTACCATTAATTCGCGCTCAATTCGGCGAAGAGTTTCCAGACGATGAACCGCTAAAATCGTTTTATCAGTCGCTGGGTTTGTATCAAGCGCCGCTTATTAATATGCCCGTAGCATTTGACGAAAACAATCAGCAAGCGAGCGCTCTAAGAGTAAGCCCATTGCAAATTACTTTAGCGGCTTCGGCATTAAGCAACGATGGCGTCATTCCCGCTCCGCGCATTGCCGCCGCCGTAAACACACTAGAGCAAGGTTGGGTTGTGCTTCCAGCGTTGAGTCAGCCGGCGCGGGCGCTTCAGGCATCTGCGGCGAATGAGGCGGTTTTATCGTTCACAGAAAATGGAAACCCATATTGGAGTCATGTCAGCCAAGCGAGTTTAGGTGAAACAATCGTGACGTGGTTTATTGCCGGCACATCTCCCGATTGGCAAGGCGTGCCGATTGCGTTAGCGATTGTGTTGGAGGAAAATAATATTCCGCTGGCAGAATTTATTGGGCGCGCTTTAATGTCGGAATAAAACGAAACGCTTGGCTGAAATAAAAAAAATCGTCCGTTGCACGGACGATTTTTATAGCCTACATGCCGTCGTCGGTATCTTTAGCAGAATAACCAGGACCGGTTTTGAAGAAATCGTAATTGAGTTTGATGTCGGGAGTTAGGTCAATCACCTCACCGGCTTCAAGCGTGCGTGTGGTTTCTAAAACGATTTTATTGCCATGATGGTTTGTGCCTTCCCAATGACCCGTAAGCCCAACTTTGCTAATCACTTCGCCGCCTTTGGCAGTGTAAGCAGATGGCACTTCATCTTCTGGGAAAATGGCATTGAACGGGCATTCTGGCACGCAGGCGCCGCAGTCAATACAGGTGTCGGGGTCAATATAAATCCAGGGCCATTCATTCACTGGTTGACCGGGAATCATGCATTCAACGGGGCAAACGTCAATGCAGCCTCGGTCGCGCACGCATAAACTGGTGATAATATGAGTCATATCAAACTCCTAAACGAGTGAAATTTTCAACGATGCGATTATAACTTTTTTTAATACGCCAAACAAGCCTAACAAACTACTTTGCCCATTTTTCTGCAACTGCATCCCAATTAATCACATTCCAAAATGCGGCAATGTAATCGGGTCGGCGGTTTTGATAATTGAGATAGTAGGCGTGTTCCCAAACATCAATGCCCAAAATTGGGGTCAGCCCGTCTGAAAGCGGCGTATCTTGATTTGCCGTTGAAACCACAGCCAAGCCGTTGCCCTTTTTCACCAACCAAGCCCAGCCCGAACCAAAGCGCGTGGTCGCCGAATTGGTAAATTCAGCTTTAAAATTATCAAACGAACCAAATGCCGCGTCAATCGCTTTGGCAAGTTCGCCTTTCGGCGCGCCGCCGGCGTTGGGCGCCATAATTTCCCAAAATAAATTGTGGTTATAAGCGCCGCCGCCGTGATTGCGAACCACATTCCGCACAGCTTCAGGCACGGCGTTCAAATCGCTAAGCATTTGTTCAAGCGTTTTGCCCGCCAATTCAGGAGTTTTCTCCACCGCGTTATTCAAATTGGTAATATAAGTTTGATGATGCTTGGTATGATGAATTTCCATCGTGCGCGCGTCAATATGAGGTTCAAGCGCGTTATACGCATAAGCCAATTTGGGTAATTCAAAAGCCATGAGATTTCTCCTTTAGTAAAATGAATTTAGATATAATTCGATTGTACCTTGTTATAAACAAGTTGACAAATTTACCCGCCTCATTCTTACGGGAAGATTGATTCCGCTCTTTCGGCTTTTATTTTAACTTCGGCGCCGCGCGTGGGCTAAACCCCACGCGCAAACATACCAAGCCCGCCAAGCGGGCTCGCCCACAAAACAATATGACCCTTTCATTCACTCAAAAAGACAAAGCCATGCTCAACGGCGAGTTTGGCAAAGCGACGCAAATGGCGATGAAAATTCTCGCGCGCATGGCAGAAGTTTCTGGCGCAAAAGAATTATTAGATATTGTCGGCGCGCATATTGATAGCACGGTGTATATCGGCGACGCAGGGCTAGAATTTGCAGAAAGGCTGGCAAGTTTAGGCGCAAAAGTTGCTGTGCCAACAACATTAAACGTCAGCGGGTTAGACGAACGCCACTGGCAAGAGTGGGCAGTGACCCATGAATGGGCGCGGCAAGCGCATCGCCAGATGATTGCCTACCAAAGCATGGGCACAATTCCAACGTGGACGTGCGCGCCGTATCAAACCGAGTTCAAACCCAAATTCGGCGACCAAATTGCATGGGGCGAATCGAATGCGATTGTCTTTGCCAATTCGGTGATTGGCGCACGAACCGAACGATACCCCGATTTGTTCGATGTATGCTGCGCCATTACAGGGCGCGCCCCCACCATTGGGCTACACCTCACAGAAAATCGGGCGGGGAAAATTTTATTGCAATTAAAAAATATTCCGCTTCAATTGCAACAAAGCGACGACTTTTACCCTGTGCTAGGTCACTTAATGGGCAAAATTGCTTTAGATAAAATCCCCGTAATTCAGGGGTTAGATTATCTCCCCAACGAGGACCAATTGAAAGCGCTCGGAGCGGCGGCGGCTTCTTCTGGCGGCGTGGCGCTGTTTCATATGATTGGCGTTACGCCCGAAGCGCAAACGTTTGCAGAGGCGTTTCAAAATAAACAACCAGAAAAAACCATTGAAGTAAGCATGGACTTGCTGAGAGAATCGCGCAAGGCATTAACCCACGCCGATAATGAACAATTAGATTTAGTGGTATTAGGAAGCCCGCATTTTTCTCTGGCGGAGTTCAAACAACTTGCGCCTTTGATACAAGGAAAAAGAAAACACGAGCGCGTAAAATTTTTAGTCACTTCCTCTCGCGCCATGACCCAACTTGCCAAACAAGCCGGCGTATTAGACGATTTACTACGCTTCGGCGCACAACTGACGGTGGACACTTGCATTCTCACCTCGCCCATGCTGCCAAAGGAAATCAAATATCTCATGACCAATTCCGCTAAGTTTGCCTATTACACGCCTGGCTTATTAGGAAAACACATTACATTTGGAAGTTTGAAAGATTGCGTTGAGTCGGCGGTGGCGGGCAAAGTGGTTCGAGATGAAAGTTTGTGGGCATAAACCAGAGATAAACGAAAATGAGCGCAAAGAAGCAAGTAAGACTTCAAGGGAAACCATTTATTCCCGGCACAGCCAGCGGAACGGCGCTTGCCACAAGCGAGCCGCTTTCGTTTTGGGGCGGCTATGACTGGAAAACCGGCGAGATTATTGATAGAAGGCATCCGCTTTCGGGCATGATTGCAAAAGATAAAATTTTAGTCGTTCCGTTTACGCGCGGGTCTTCCACCACAACGGCGGTGTTACTAGAAGCGATTCGCGCACGCACCGCCCCAAAGGCGATTATCACCACCGCCGCCGATTTTTTCTTTGCGCTTGCCTCAGTGGCCGCAGACGAGTTATATCACTTGCCTATTCCCTTAATTGCCGTAAGCGAAAATGATTTTGGGCAAATCAAAACCGACGACCGAATTGAAATTGATATTGAAGGCGCGATTACCGTTTCAACAAAATGATTGTGATTATTATGGGCGTTTCGGGCGCCGGAAAAACCACCATTGGTTCTTTACTTGCCAAAGAGTTAGGTTGGTTTTTTTACGACGCAGACGACTTTCATAGCGCGGCGAATAGGGAGAAAATGTCGCAAGGGACGCCGCTGACGGACGAAGACCGAATCGATTGGCTAAATCGCTTACGAGACTTAATAAAAACCCTCGGCGAAGAAAAGGCTGGGGCAGCGCTGGCATGTTCGGCGTTGAAAGAAGCGTATCGAGAGTCCTTGAGGGTCAATGACCAAGTTCGGTTTGTTTATTTGAAAGGAACGTTTCAGCAAATTGAGGCGAGGTTAAATCAAAGAAAAAATCATTACATGCCAGTACAATTATTGCAAAGTCAATTTGAGGCGTTGGAAGAGCCAACTAACGTTTTAGCCGTTGATATATCGCGCACGCCGCAAGAAATTATTCAAACTATTCGTAAAGGATTAAAGATATGAAATTACCCCCGCACTTGTATCTTGAAAAAAACCATATTCCGTATGAAGCGCGAAGCTTTTCGCCCGAAACGGAAAAAGGGGCAGCGAATGTCGCCCGCGTTTTGGGGATTTCTGAAAGGCAAGCCGTGAAGACGTTGATTTTTCAAGCGGTTGATTCGGGAGAGTGCGCGCTGGTGATGCTCGGCGCAGACCAAAATGCGATTTCGGGAAATTTGAAAAAAGCGATTGGCTCGCGCAATATCAAAATGGCTGACCCTGAAACAGTAAAAAAAACGACAGGATACGTCATCGGTTCGATTCCCGCCTTTGGCTGGCAGCCCGCAGGGTTTCGCTCTTTCCTTGAAGCGACTTTACTGAACGAACCGATTCTTGGAACAGGCGCCGGCGTGTGGGGCGAGGAAATTATGATTACGCCTGAAAATTTAATTAAGGCAAGCAATGCCATTGTAGTTAATTTGACTGTGAGAAATGAATAACGCATTATGAATAAAATCCAATCTCTCATCAAGCATTACAACCTTCAACCCCTTCCCGTTGAAGGGACTTTATTTACAAGCACATATCGGTCTCCAGAAAGTTTGCCAAACGGAAAACCCTATGGAACAGGCATGATTGGCTTGTATTGTCATGAACCAAAAAGCGTTTCTTATTTTCATCAATTATCGGTTGATGAAATGTGGCATTTTTATTCGGGCGACCCTTTGCGTTTAATATTGTTCTATCCAGACGGTTCAAGTCAAGACGTTATTTTAGGCGGCGACATCGGGCAAAATCAATTTGTGCAATTTGTGATTCCCGCAGGGGTTTGGCAGGCGGGGCATACGTTGGGCGAATATTCTTTATTTGGTTGCACACTGGCGCCAGGCTTTACCGACGATATTTTTACAGGCGGAAGCAAGGCGGAATTATTGAAGTTGTACCCCGATAGAAAAGAAGATATTTTGAATTATGGTTTAGACGGCGAAACAAAAATGCCGGAAGGGTTTGCAAGCTGAGATTTCAGCGGTCAGTCATCAGCGTTCAGTCTTTGGAGAATTAGAGAATAAGGCGACATGAATCTTCTGCAGTCATTGCGGTTTGATAAACAAAATAAAAATGGAGTAATTAGTTTTGTTGGGTCAGGCGGGAAAACGACGGCGTTATTTCAATTGGCAAAGCAAATTTACCAATTGCGAATTACAGATTACGTTTTTGCAACCGCTACAACGCATTTGGGCGCTTGGCAAACAAAATTTGCAGACCGTCATATCGCGGTTAAAGATAGAAAAGATTTACAAGGCGTCCCAAATGAAGGCGTTGTTTTATTGACAGGCGCAACGGACGGAGAAAGAACCCAACCGATTGCTGAAAGCGTTTTAACTTGGTTATATGAATATTCCAATAAACAAAATATTCCATTGCTCATTGAAGCGGACGGCTCGCGCCAGAAGCCGCTCAAAGCGCCCGCAGAACATGAGCCGCCGATTCCAGAATTTACCGATACGATAATTTATGTTGTTGGTTTGAATGCAATCGGAAAGCCATTAAACGATGAGCATGTTCATCGCCCAGAAATTTTTTCTCAACTTACCAATCTTGAAATCAATGAATCAATCACATCTGAGTCAATCATCAAAGCGCTTACCCACTCACAAGGCGGGCTAAAAAATATTCCGCGACATGCAAAAAAAATCGCATTGCTTAATCAAGCCGATACGTCCGAGTTGCAATCTGTTGGCGGGAGCATGGCAAAACAATTATTGAATCATTTTGATTCTGTTCTCGTTGGCTCGTTACAACAAGGCAATTTCCAAACTTTTGAAAAAACGGCTGGGGTTATCTTAGCGGCGGGCGATTCGACTCGCTTTGGCTCGCCTAAACAATTATTAGAGTGGAAAGGCAAACCGTTTATTCGTCATATTGCGGAAACTGCGCTTCAGGCTGACCTTCAGCCTGTGGTGGTCGTCACGGGCATTCACCACGCCGAGATAAAATCCTGTTTACAAGATTTGCCTGTGACGGCGATTCAAAATCAAAATTATAAAAATGGTCAAAGCGAGTCTATTAAACTTGGGATTAAGAGTTTGCCTGATAATATTGGGGCAAGTATATTTTTACTTGCAGACCAACCCCAAATTCCAGCCGCAGTGATAAAAGCGCTGAAAGAAAGACATTCGGAGACTTTGTCGCCCATTATTGCTCCGCTTGTGTTGGGAGAAAGAAGAGCAAACCCAGTGTTGTTTGATAAAGCGACTTTTTCCGATTTACTGCAATTAACAGGCGATGTGGGCGGGCGGGCGATTTTTGATAAACACAAAGTGGATTATTTGCCTTGGCACGACGATATTTTGATGTTTGACGTGGATACAAGGGAAGACTACGAAAGATTGAAAGGCTTGGAGATATGATTTCCGCCATTATCCTTGCGGCGGGGAAATCTGCCAGAATGGGGCAAAATAAATTATTGATGAAATGGGGAAAGATGACGGTAATAGAAAAAGTGATTTACACGATTCAAGACTCGGGGATTGAAGATATTGTTTTGGTTACGAGTAATGAGTTAAGAGAAACAGGCGACAAGTTACGATTTACGCATTACGATTTACGCATTACAGTCAATAAAACTAATCACGAAATGCTTTCGTCTATTCAATTGGGGTTGCAAGTTCAAAAAGCCGAAAGCGAGGCGGCGCTGATATGTCTTGGCGACCAACCGCAAATTGAGTCGAGAAGCGTGAGGGCGGTTTGCGAGGCGTATCAGAAAAGTAAATCAAATCTGGTGGCGCCAAGTTATCAAAATCGGCGCGGGCATCCTTGGTTGGCGGCAAAACCGCTTTGGGGTGAAATTTTGAACATGAAGGAAAATCAAACCCCGCGAGATTTTTTGAACGCTCATGCGGCGGATATTACCTATGTGAATGTGGATACGCCCACGATTTTGCAAGATTTGGACACCCCCGAAGATTACTTGAAATACAAACCCAACGTATGATACACTCGCGCGGCGATGCCTATGAAAAAGCTTTTCTATCAACTCACTGTTATTCTTCTCAAACTGTGGACGCGGCTGACCTGCAGAATTGACGCGCCCGATTTGCACGCTTTTCCGGCAACGGGACCTTTGATTGCGATTACCAATCACACCGGGCAAATTGAAGTGCCGATGATGTTCGCGCATTTACAGCCGCGTAAGATAACCGCTTGGGCAAAAGCCGAGGCGTTTGAGCATTGGTTTTTGAAATTTATTTTTACTTTATGGAATGTGATTCCCGTGCGGCGCGGCGAGGCGGATATTAAATCTTTGAAGACCGCCGTGAATATGATTAAGGAGGGGTATATTTTTGGCATTGCGCCAGAAGGGACAAGAAATAAGACTGGAAAATTGTTGCGCGCGCAATCTGGCGCGGTGTTGCTGGCGCTGCATTCTGGCGCGCCGATTATTCCCATTGCGCATTGGGGCGGCGAGAATTATTTGAAAAATTTGAAGCGCTTCAAACGAACGGATTTTCATATTCGCGTTGGAAAGCCGTTCAAATTGAATGTTGAAGGCGTGAGGATGACAGGCGAAATTCGACAGCAAATTGCGGATGAGATGATGTATGAAATTGCGAAGTTGTTGCCTGAAGAATATCGCGGGGCGTATAGCGATTTGAGCAAGGCGACAAGGCGGTTTATTGGTTGAAGGTCAAAGGTCGCAAGTTACAGGTTGAAGGTCAAAGGTTGCAAGTTGCAGGTTGAAGGTCAAAGGTCGCAAGTCATAATTTCATTTGATAAGAATTCGTCTCTCGTTTTTGAAATCCTAATTTTAGATATAGCTTGTTCGCGGCGACTCGTTGCGGATTTGAAGTGAGTGAAATGTTTTTCGCTTCTTTCTGTTTTGCAATTTGGATTGCTTTCAGCATTAATTTTTCACCTACACCTTTTCCGCGAGCGGATTCATCTACGACGACATCTTCAATGATAGAACGTATTCCTGTGGGGACTTTGTAAACAATCAAAGTTAATGCGCCAACGATTTTGTTTGAGCCGTCACGCGCAAGTAGAAGCGTAGATGATGTATCCGCGAGCAAGGCATGTAACAGGTCAAGAGATGGAGGCGGGTTGTTTTGAGTCAGTTGCGGAATCAGGCGTTGAAAGGCTTCGTACAGTTCATCATCGGCTTGGGTGGCGATTTCAATGCGCATCCCTCACCCTAACCCTCTCCCATTGAGAGAGGAGATTCTTTTTTATTTTTCGGAATCAAACTCAAGCCAATATAATAGACTACATAAATCAATGAAGCCCATGCCACCCATTGCGGATGGTTTGGATATTGCAGTAACGCCCAAATGCCGATTGCGCCATATAAATAAGTAAATGCAAGCGTGACGTTTCGCAGGTAGGTGTTGCGGCTGGGGTAAATGTATTTGATGGGAATAAAAACCATGACGTTGAATAACATGAGAAACGCAAAGTTGACCCATGGCGGCAAATTCATCACCAGCATATACAAGGCGGCCACGTTCCAATACGATGGAAAACCTTTGAAGTGATGGTCTTCTGTTTTTGCGTCGGTTTGGGTGAATTGATAGGCTGAGGTGAGCAAGATTAAACAAGCGGTGAGGAAGCGCACAGGTTCGGGGAGCGCCTCGGCTTTGACGATAAAAATAACAGGCACAAGCACATAATTGAGATAATCTAAAATGTTATCGAGCAGTGCGCCGTCAATGCCGTTGGCATACTTCTTGACATCTGCCCAACGGGCTAACATGCCGTCGAAGCCATCTACTAAAACCGCCAAGACCATCCAAAGAATTAACATGCGATAATTATTTTCAAAAATGGCGAGGATGGCAAGTAACCCCCAGATGGCTCCTGTGGCAGTAAAAAGATGCACGCCCCATGCAAGAATGACTCGGATTAGGTTTGGTTTGTTATTCATGAGCAATTCCTTTGTTTATTTCAAATAGTTGGTAATAATTATAAATGAAAAGGCTTCGGAATTTTTATTCCGAAGCCTAAACGCTAATCGCTAACCTTCAATCGCTAAGCCTTCACTAACCCAACTTTCACTTTTTCATTTTCAAACTCATCCTCAACCACAAAAGCATTCGCTGGTGGAGTTGCGAAAGATAATTTTGTAGTCAGTGTTTCGGCAGTGATGTAATCTTTATGCGCTTCGATTGCAGATTTTAACCCCGCGCTGGCTTCAACGAATAATTCGATTCGGTCAGCAACGTCTAAATCGGCGGTCTTTCGCAAATCTTGCACGCGGCGCACAAACTCGCGCGCCAAGCCCTCGGCAATGAGTTCGGGCGTCAAGTCGGTGACGAGCGCGGCGACATACGCGCCTTCTTCCGCCACGGCAAACCCTTCTTTGGCAAGCGCTTTCACTTCCACTTCATCGGCAAGGATGGCGTACGTTTCGCCGTCGAGTTTCACCTCCACGGGCTGGTTGGCTTGTAATTTGGCGGCGACTTCTTCTGGGTTCATCGCCAAAATCGCTTTTTGCAAAGCGGGGAATTTATTGCCATATTTTTGCCCCAGTTGTTTGGGCAGCGGCTTAACAGTGTGCGATACCGCCTCTGTCGCCGCGTCTAACAGGCGCACGCGTTTTACGTTTAACTCATCTTGAATCACATCCGCGTTTTTCATCAAAACGTTTCGTTCATTGAGGTTGCCCACCGAAAACGCCGCTTCTGCCAACGGTTGACGAACTTTGCGATTCGCTTTTTGCCGGGCAGAATGCCCTAACGAAACCAGTTTCATCACCAATTGCATTTCTTTGTTTAGCGATTCGTCAATGAATTCTTCCATCACTTGGGGCCATTCGGCAATATGAACGGATTCGGGTTGCGTCTCGTCTATAGACCGAACTAGGTTTTGATACAACTCTTCGGCAATGAACGGCATAGCAGGCGCAATTAATTTTGCAACCGTTACTAATGCGGTGTATAAAGTGGAATATGCAGCTTGCTTATCGGCTGACGAATCGTTTTTCCAGAAACGCCTGCGCGAACGGCGCACATACCAAGTAGAAAGAGTCTCCACAAATTTTTCCACTGGGCGGGTGGCGTTGGTCACGTCATATTCATCGTAGGCTTTGGTTACATCGCGCACCAACACATTTAATTCCGAAAGCAGCCAACGGTCTAATTCATTGGTTGGGGCAGTCACGGTGAGGGCTTGCGGTTTGTCTAAGTTGGCGTAGGTCACAAAAAACGAATACACATTCCACAAGGTAAGCGTAAAACTACGCACCACCTCCCCAACCAAATCGGAAGAGAAGCGTCTTTCTTGTCCGGGCGGCGTAGCGGTGAAAAGATACCAACGCAACGCATCCGCGCCGTGCAAATTAATCACATCCCAAGGTTGCACAATGTTGCCCAAAGACTTAGACATCTTTCTACCTTCAGCGTCTTGAATGTGACCTAAGCAAATCACATTTTTGAAAGCGACTTGGTCGTTGAGCAATGTGGAGATAGCATGAAGCGAATAGAACCACCCGCGCGTTTGGTCCACCGCTTCACAGATGTAGTCGGCAGGATACTGCGCCTCGAATTTATCTTTGTTTTCAAATGGGTAATGCCATTGCGCGTAAGGCATCGCGCCCGAGTCGAACCAAACGTCAATCAAATCTTTAACGCGATTCATTTTGCCGCCGCATTTTTCGCACTTCCAAGAAATTTCATCCACATACGGGCGATGCAAATCAAGTTCGCTCAAATCTTTTTCCGCTTTTTCAGATAATTCTTTCACCGAACCGACACATTCACGATGTTTACAACCGTCGCATTCCCAAACGGGCAAAGGCGTGCCCCAATAGCGTTCGCGCGAAAGCGACCAGTCAATATTATTTTCAAGCCAATTGCCAAAGCGCCCATTCTTGATATGCTCAGGCACCCAATTGATAGTTTTATTCAAACTGACCAATCTATCTTTTTTCGCGCTGGTGCGAATGTACCAAGACTCGCGCGCATAATACAAAAGCGGCGTAGAACATCGCCAACAAAACGGATAAGTATGCGTGTATTTTTCCGAACGGAATAACAACCCGCGCGCCTCTAAATCTTTGATGATGTGCGGGTCGGCGTCTTTGACGAACATACCTCGCCATGGCGTAACTTCAGAAATAAACGTGCCGTCTGGTTGCACGGTTAGCAACACAGGCAAATCGTGTTGCTTTGCCATCTCCATATCTTCCGCGCCAAAGGCTGGGGCTTGATGCACCAACCCCGTGCCGTCTTCGGTGGTTACAAAATCGCCTAACACAACATAATGCGCAGGCTTATCCAACGTGACAAACTTAAACAAAGGTTGATATTTCATGCCTTTCAACTTTTTCCCCTTAAACGAATCAATCGTTTTAACTTCTTCGCCTCTAAACGCTTTTTCAACCAAACTTTTGGCTAAGATAATTTTCTCTTTATTTTCTCTTTCCACTGTGACGTAATCCACATCGGGGTGCGCCGCCACCGCTACATTGGCGGGCAACGTCCACGGCGTCGTCGTCCAAACCAATAACGAAGTGTCGGGCTTATCTACAAGCGGAAAACGCACAAACACCGAAGGGTCAACCGTCTCATCGTATCCCAACGCCACTTCATGGTCAGAAAGAGGCGTGCCGCAACGCGGGCAATATGGCACAATTTTGTAGCCCTTAAAAAGCAAATCTTTTTCCCAAAAACGTTTCAAAATCCACCAAACCGATTCAATGTAATCGTTGGTGTAAGTCACATAGGCTTCGTCTAGGTCAACCCAAAAAGCGATGCGGTCGGTTAACTTTTCCCATTCTTGAATGTAATTGAAAACGGATTTTTTACACAATTCATTAAACTTATCAATACCGTATTCTTCAATCTGTTGCTTGTTCTTAAAGCCTAATTGCTTTTCCACTTCAATTTCAACGGGCAAGCCGTGCGTATCCCACCCGCCGCGCCGCGAGACGTGATACCCGCGCATAATTTTATAACGCGGGAACATATCTTTGAACGCGCGCGCCAACACATGATGCACGCCCGGTCGTCCATTCGCTGTCGGCGGACCTTCATAAAACACATATTCAGGTTTGCCTTGCCGTTGCTCGGTTGTTTTTTTGAAAATCTCTTGCTTCTTCCAAAATTTCAACACGGCGTTTTCCATCGCCACAACGTCTAATTTTGGGTTCACAGGTTTGAACATTTTCGCTCCTTACAATGACGTCAATTAAAATAAAAACTCTCATCTCACACACAGAGACGAGAGCATGGCTCACGCGGTACCACTCTGATTTCTATTCTAAAAAGAATAGACGCTCATTTGTTTTGATAACGAAGACTCACTACTTCGGATTTCTTACTCTTAGCGGCTAGATAAACCATTCAACGAAACGCTAACCGGCCAATTTCAGATTTCAACTACGGGGTGATTTTCAACTGCCGATTCGTATCCGCCTCACACCTAACTTCGGACTCGCTGCACGACCTCAACAGTTTACTCGTCCCCATCATCGTTTTTTGATAGGGAGATTATACATACGAAAAAATTAATCCGCAAGAGGGAGAATCGTTTCATAACCTGTGACGAATTGCACATTGACCATTTTTTGCTAGGTAGGTATAATCGCTCTTCGGCATTATTTCAAAACAGCAGGAGTTAAATTATGGCAACACCAGATACAAATACCGCGCCCGCCGTAGCGCTCGAACCAAAAATGAAATTAAACGGCAAAGTGTTGAAGACCACCCTCGCAGGCGCGCTAGTAGATATTGGTCAAAGCATTCCAGGCGTTATTCACATCTCCCAATTAAGCGATAAAGAAGTTAATAAAGTGGAAGATATCGTCAAAGAAGGTCAAGAAGTAACGGCGTGGGTCAAGCGCGTTCGTAAAGACCGCATTGAATTGACCATGATTGAACCTTTAATGTACGATTGGAAAGACCTGAAACCAGAAACGATTGTCAAAGGTAAAGTTGTGCGCCTTGAGCCGTATGGAGCGTTTGTTGAATTTGGCGCCGAACGACCGGGCTTAGTGCATGTCAGCGAAATTACGCATGGCTACGTCAAAACGGCGGCAGAAGCGCTAAAAGAAGGCGAAGAAGTGGAAGCCAAAGTAATTGAAGTGGACCGACGCAAGAAACAAATTCGCTTGAGCATGAAGGCTTTATTAGCGGAACCTGTTATTGAAGAAAAACCTGAACGCGAAGAGCGCAAAGGAAAAGGCAAGCATAAAGGAAAGAAAGAAGAAGAAATGCACCAAGCGGAAGAAGAAGCCCCTTCTGAACCTCAATTTACAGCCATGCAAATCGCTTGGCAAGAAGCGCTAGAAAGAGCCAAAGGCAAAAATAAAATTCAAGCCAAATCGTTCAAAGCCGCTTCCGAAGCGCAGGAACAAATCCTCAACAGCACGCTGGAAAAACGACTGCCCACCGGCGGTTAAAAACAATAGAGCGGATTTCCCATCCGCTCTATTGTTTTTAAAGCAAGAAAACGCCAAAATTTTAGGATAAACAAAAGAACTAAATTTGTAGATTCATTTTCCTTTTTATCCTTTATAATTAAGATATGACGTTTTCACAACAACCCGAACAGCCCTCCCCAGCGCCTCTTACCCCTGAACAGGTTGCGGCAATTAAGGAAGCCGAACGCAAGCAAAAAATAATTATTGCCAGCGTTATCGCCGCTGTTGTTTTGATTTTGGGTTTGCTCGGCGTTGCGGTTTACTTTCTCTTACAACCTGACACTCCCACAGATAAAATTAGAGATGTGTTTATTATTGTTGTGGCGCTTGAAACGTTAGTGATAGGCGCGGCGTTAATTGTGCTGATAATTCAATTAGCCAGTTTGATTAATTTACTACAAAATGAAGTGAAACCAATTTTAGAAGCCGCTTCTGAAACTGTAAACACATTGCGCGGCACGGCTGAGTTTTTAGGCGAAAATGTAGTTGAGCCTGTCATTAAACTAAACGGCTATTTAGCGGGGGTTAAGCGTATGTTAGAATTGTTGGGTATCAAACCCAAATAAAAAAGACCTGCCTTGAAAACCTGTCAGGTCTAACAAAAAAAGGAGAAATACCATGTCTGACCGTGATGAATTTGGAGCCTTTCTTGTAGGATTTGTAGTCGGCGGTTTAACGGGCGCAGTGGTCGCTTTGTTATTCGCCCCACAATCTGGTGAAGAAACCCGCGCTTTGATTAAAGATAAATCCATTGAATTGCGCGACCGAGCGGCTCACTCTGCCGAGGACTTAATCGCCCGCGCCGAAGCCACCGCCGCAGAATATCGCGCCCGCGCCGATGAATTGACCAAAATGGCGCGCGAAAAAACCGCCGAACTCGCTAACGAAGTTCGTGAACGCGGCAAAGGCGCGCTAGAGGCGGTTCGTAAATCAACCAAAAAAGACGATGCAACGCCCGCTTAATTGCAAATGAAACAAAAGGGTTTGACAAATGTCAAATCCTCATTTTTTTGATATGAACCTCATGCGCCGCTTCATGCGGGTTTTCTTTTATCTCCTCTATCACCCGTTCGCCTTTGCCTATGATTTCGTCGCCGCGTTTGTATCATTCGGTCAATGGAAAAATTGGGGACGAAGCATTCTGCCGTTTATCAGCGGGACTCGCATCCTCGAACTTGGTCATGGACCTGGACATTTACAACGCTTCTTATCCGACTTCGGCTTGATTCTGTTTGGGTTAGATGAATCGACTCAGATGATTCGCCTTGCCAAAAAACGGATTGGAAAAAAACAAAAACTCACCCGCGGGCTTGCCCAACATTTGCCTTTTACAGACGAGTCGTTTTCGTCCGTTATTTCTACTTTCCCAACCGAATATATTTTTGACAGCGAAACCCTGTCGGAGATTAGGCGGTGTCTCCAAAGCGGCGGCAGGCTGATTGTTTTGCTTGCGGCGTTTCCATCAAATGGATTCCTCAAATGGCTGTATAAAGTCACAGGCGAAAGTCCCGAAGCGTTGGATGAATCTATCAAATCAAAAATGAAAGAACCTTTTGTAAAGGCAGGCTTGCATACCGAAACGCAAATTCTTGATGTAAAATCAAGCCGACTATTCGTTGTAATAGCAGAAAAGAGATAATATGTTAAAAATTTTTCGTGAACCCGTAAATAGCCTCACCCATTGGGGCGGAGCGATACTTGCTTTGGCAGGTTTAATTGCATTACTCATCGTCGGTTGGAGCACGCCTGCAAAAATTATTTCACTCGCCATTTATGGCGTGAGTTTGATTTTTCTTTTTTCAGCCAGCGCCACATATCACATGGTGAAAGTGAAAGATAAGGCTTTAGAAATTTTCCGCAAAATTGACCACGCCGCCATTTATGTTTTGATTGCCGGCACCTACACGCCATTTTGCGTCAATGCCTTTGAAGGTTTTTGGAAGTGGGGCATGTTGAGCGTTATCTGGTCGCTTGCCATTATTGGCATTGTTGTAAAAATTTTTTACATCAAAGCCCCGCGTTGGTTGAACGCCGGCATTTACGTCGTCATGGGTTGGCTGAGCGTCTCCGCCGCTGGTGAAATGTTATCCGCTTTGCCGACATGGGTTTTTGCTTGGCTATTGGCTGGCGGAATTATTTATACGCTCGGCGCAATTGTATATGCCACAAAAATATTTAACTTCAAGCCTGGCGTGTTTGGCTTTCATGAAGTTTGGCATATCTTTGTGTTGCTCGCCGCCGCCGCGCATTTTGTGGCTGTGATGGGCGTTGCAATTTAATAGACGATAGACCGTCCATTGTCCGCCGTCTATAGTCATTTTATTTTTGGAGATAACTTATGTTTTTCGGATTTAACTTAAATGAAATATTGATGTTTCCTTTGAAAGAAGAAAATCGCAAACATTTATATATTGGCATTGCGGTTTCGCTCTTGGCGTTTATTATCCCCATTGCGCCTTACATTGTTTTATTTGGTTATGGCGCTCAAATTGCCAAACAAATTCTCAACGGCGAAACGCCCCACTTAATCGCATGGGACGACTGGGGCAAACTTTTCAAAGACGGCTTAAAAGTTTTCGCCGCCAGATTTATTGTGGGCATACCCATCTTAATTTTTGCCGTTCCAATTTTTCTTGCATCTTTTATTTTTCCATTTATTTTAGAAAACGCAAGCCCCAGAGAAGCGGAAGCCATATTCCCTATCTATTTTCTCGTCATCTTTGGCGGTATCTGTTTAATCTTTCCGATTTCTTTGGTCATGGCGGTTATTATCCCAGCGGCTGAAATGAAAGTCATTGAAACAGACGACTTCTCCGCGCTCTTTCGCTTCAAAGAATGGTGGCAAGTTTTTCGCGCAAACCTCGGCGGTTTTATTGCCGCTTTCGGAATTTATTATCTTGCAACTTTTATCTTAACTTTTGCAGTGCAAATTATTTTTGCAACCATCATCTTATCTTGTTTACTCATCGTTCTATTGCCTGCTATCACCTTTTACATCACCATCATCATGTATGCCACAGGAGCAGTCGCTTATAAAGACGGCAAAGCAAAATTAGCGCAAACATCAGAATCATCCAATGCGCCCGCTTGAAATCTTAATTCCAATTTTATTAAGCGCGTATTTATTGTGGAGTCATCCGCGCCCGCAGGCGATTCGATATTTGCCTGCCTTAGCCTTCATCCTCACTTTGACTCATTTCACCGTCGAGGGGTATCGCTGGCAGATGATTCCATTGTATGTTTTGACTCTTCTATTAACTATCATCTCTTTTGTTTTTGATTGGAAACCGCTCGCTTCTTATCTAACCTTCGGCTTGCTTCTGCTCGCGGCGCTGATTCCTATCCTGTTGCCTGTTCCGCAAATCCCAACCCCCAGCGGCTTGTATCAAGTTGGCACAAAAATATTTGAATTCAACGATACGTCTCGCAAAGAATTATTTTCAGGCAAAGATGAATCGCGTAGATTCATGATTCAAGTTTGGTACCCAGCGGATGTGAAAAATTCAGACGAACAAGCGCCCTGGATGGAAAATGCCGAGATTTTCGCGCCCACAATTGCAACATATATCAATATGCCATCCTATTTTTTGAATCATTTGGCATTGGTGAATATCCCTGCTTATAAAGATTCAGCGCTTGCGCAATCTGACGAAAAATTTCCCGTCATTTTATTTTCACACGGCTGGAATGGCTTCAACGCTCAAAACGCCGGTCAAGCCTTAGAACTCGCCAGTAGAGGGTATGTTGTCATTGGCGTTCAACATACTTATGGAGCGGTTGTTACAGTTTTTCCTAATGGAACAATCGCGCCGAATAACCCAAGCGCTTTACCTGAAGATGCCGAAGACCCAAATTATGAAGAAAAAGCAAACGTGTTGGTGAGTCAGTGGGCGGAAGATATGGCTTATGTGCTGAATCAGTTAGAAAGTCAGGAAGGTGAAGCGGGGGAATTTTTTAGTCAATATGTAGATATTAATCGCGTTGGTGTTTATGGTCATTCCACAGGCGGGGGCGCGGCGATTCAATTCTGCGGAATGGATTCACGTTGTAAAGCCGTGTTAGGCATGGACCCATTTATGCGCCCCGTTTCCGCTGAAATTATTCAAAGCGGAATTTCACAACCAGCGTTTTTTATGTTCAGCCAAGCGTGGACGGATTTAACAGAAAGTAAAAATAATCAATTGTTTAATTCTTTTTACCCTAAGGTCAATCAAGGGCTAGGCGTAATTACAATTGCAGGCACAAAGCATTATGATTTTAGCGATTTGCCTTTGCTTTCTCCCATTGCGCCGCAACTTGGTCTGAAAGGTCCGTTGAACGGTAAGCGCGTGACTGAAATCGTCAATTCATATTTAATTGATTTCTTTGAATTGACATTAAGAAACGCCCCCTCTGATTTGTTTGATAATAATTTTTCAGATTTTGAAGAAGTGAGTCAAAGAAATAACCAATGAACAAAAAAAGATGGTCAACAATTTTCTTAGCGCTTGGTTTGCTGTTTCTGGTTTTTGGCTTAAGCGCCGATAATACGCTTTACACTTGGATATCTATTGTTTTTGTTTTGCTTTCGCTCATCCTCGGCGGGCGTTGGATGCGCCCAAGAAGGAAATAAAATTATCGCTTATGCCGCAGAAGCGCCGAACGAAAAATTCTATCTAAAAAGCCATCATGTCCGTCTTTATCCCATGAGATGGGCAAATCGGTTGCACTACGGTCATCTTCACCATAATATAAAATTCCGCAATTCGGGTTTATTTCTAAAACCGCTATTTCGCCATTTGGTCTCACGCGCATATCGAGGCGGGCATAACCGCGCCCATTCATAGCGAGATACATTTTTTTACTGATGTCCTGAATCGGCTTGAGCAAATCTTGATTTTGTAATGGAATAATCAACGTATCCCAATTAAACCATTTCACTTCTTCGTGCATAAAACTTTCGCCTTGCGGAAAAACAACTTCGGCGGGCATATAAGCATACGGCGAAGAAAAATCATCAGGGTTATCTGCAACCAAGCAACTTACTTCGCCGCCTTCAATAAATTCTTCAATACGCGCTGAACCAAAATCTTGTATTACGCGTTGAAATTGTGTTTTTAATTCTTCAAATGAATTCACTTTTGATGCTGGCGTTAGCCCCACGCTGGCATAACTATTTGGATGTTTGACGATTAATGGATACTTCAACATTTCGGCTTGATGCAAATCCGCTTCTTGACTCGCGCGGAAGCCTTTTGCAAACTTGATTCCGTTCGCCTCGGCAACGGCTTGCATTTGCTCGCGCGTGGGGTTGTAAAATCTACTATCCGCGCCTGTGAACGGTAGGTTGAGCGTTTCTAACGCCTGAACCAAGTCTGCGCCAGAGTTATCGTCCTCTGCGCCTTCAAAGAGATTTAAGTACACATCGTATGGCTTTCGAGCGGAAAGGTCTTGCATAAATTCAAACACGGGGGGTTGCACGGTGACAAAATCCCAATCGTATTTCCATAAATATTTGGCTGGGTTGTAATCCTCAATCTTTTCATCGGAAAGCAAACAGATTCGCATGAACCAATTATAAACATAGACGATGTATCGGGTCGGCGACCATATACAGGTTAAGAATGAGGCGTTAAAATCCAGCAAGGAGAACCCCACATGGATAAACAACCGCCGCTTGAAGCCAATCTTGTACAAGAATTTGTCGGCAATGCGCATGGGAATTTTGAGCGCGTAAAAGAATTATTAAACCAAGAACCGAATTTAGTAAACGCAACATGGGATTGGGGCGGCGGAGATTTTGAAAGCGCGCTCGGCGCGGCGGCTCACATGGGCGCAAAAGAGATTGCCAATTATTTATTAGAACATGGCGCGCGCTTAGATATTTTTGCGGCGGCGATGCTAGGCAAATTAGAAATTGTCAAAGCCGCGTTGAAGGAATATCCCAATGCCAAAGACGTTTTAGGACCGCACGGCATTCCATTAATTGCCCATGCCGAAGCGGGCGGCAATGACGCACAAGCAGTTTTGGAATATTTGAAATCTTTGTAAATAAAAACGTCCCGCAGGTTTGATAGATGATTTAATTTATTATAAAAACCTGCGGGACGTTTATAACAGGAGAATAGCATGGAACAAAAATCAGGCGCGCAAATTAGCCAAAAAGCATTTATACAGTCGGTCGTCATTTTATTTGCTTTGATGATGATAGCAGGCATTCTGACTTTAGTCATTCCTGCAGGTCAATATGAGAGAACAGAATTAGACGGGCGCGAAACGATTGTCCCCGATTCATTTACATTTACTGAAAGACCCGATTACCCATTTTGGCGTTGGTTTATCGCCCCGTTGGAAGTCTTGACAGGAGCCGATGGATTAACCGTAATTGTGATTACAGTTTTTATCTTAATGGTCGGCGTAGCGTTTGCCGTCATGGACAAGAGCGGCATATTAAAAGCCGCCTTAGCCAGAATTGTAAGAAGATTTGAAAAACAAAAATACGCCTTGCTATTAATCATTTCATTTTTCTTCATGGCGTTGGGCGCGTTCTTCGGCATTTTTGAAGAAATTGTGCCGCTTGTGCCATTAATGATTGCTTTAGCGTATTCGCTCAAATGGGATACGTTGACCGGCTTGGGAATGTCCATCCTCGCTACCAATATGGGCTTTTCTGCGGCAATTACAAACCCATTCACCATTGGCGTAGCGCAAGGCATTGCCGACTTACCCGCCTTTTCTGGCGCGGGCTATCGCATTATCGTTTTTATCTTCATGTATATTTTGTTGGGGGTTTTTCTCGTGCGGCACGCAAAAAAAGTAGAAGCGAATGCCAAAGCCTCGCCGGTGTATGAAGAAGAACAAGTCACCCGTCAAAAATATAGCGCCTTTACCGCCGAAGCGCTTGCCGCAGAAAACTCGCGCACCACGCCAGCGATGGTCTTCTTATTAATTTGCGTCGTATTAATTTTTGCAACATTATTTGCAAGTCCATTCGTCCCCGCCATAAGCGACTTCGCGCTGCCCCTGGTGGGGCTATTGTTTTTGATTGCAGGAATTGGCTCAGGGTTAATCGCCGGGGTTGGCAAAGAAGCATGGAAAGCCGCTGGCGAAGGGTTAGCGGGCATTGCGCCTGCCATTCCATTAATTCTGATGGCGGCAAGTGTGAAATATATTATCGCTTCGGGCGGCATCCTCGATACGATTTTGTATAACGCTTCAAACGCATTGCAAGGGGCAACCCCTGTCAGCGCCGCGTTATTGATTTATTTCCTTACGCTTGTCATCGAATTTTTTGTATCCAGCGGTTCAGCCAAAGCCTTTCTTATTATGCCCATTATGATTCCGCTGGCAGATTTGGTCGGCGTTACGCGTCAAACCGCAGTACTTGCTTATGTTTTCGGCGATGGCTTTTCAAATCTTGCATATCCCACGAGCGCCGTGCTTTTGGTTTGCTTGGGTCTCACGGCGGTTACTTACCCAAAATGGTTGCGTTGGGTCATGGGGTTATGGGTTTGGGTGATTCTCGCTTCGTTAATTTTCCTTACTATCGCTGTGATGATAAATTACGGACCTTTCTAACGCAACGGGAGTTAAGACCGCCGACTGCGGTCTTAATCAAATCATTATGATTCGCCTACCTTCAACTTACAACTCTTCGAGAGAGCAGTTCCGCGCCTCGCTCGCTTCATTTTCTACGGGCTGGCTCGATTCGCGGGTGGAGACATATCCCCTATCGTTCGACTCATCGCTCACCATTGATGTCATCATCGCTCATGCAAATAAACAAAAAGAAAAATTGTTTATTTTGACGACAGGCTTACATGGCATTGAAGGTTATGTCGGCTCAGGGATTATTCAACTTTTTATAGAAGAATATCTGCCAAAATTTAATCCTGACACCACAGGAATTATCATCGTACACCCGATTAATCCGCACGGGATGAAACATCATCAGCGCGTCAACAAAAACAGCGTTGACCTCAACCGTAACTTCAACAATATAAGCTTTGAACAATTGAAAGAAATCAATGCGCATTACGAATCGTTTGGCTTTTTACTCAACCCAAGCCGCCCGCTCAAAGGCGAATTATACGAAAAGGTATTTTTTTTATGGAACGTCTTTAAAGCCTTGCCGCGCGGCGTGAAGTTAATTCGAGAAACGGCGCTGATGGGGCAATATCGCATACACAACGGAATGCAATTTGGCGGATTTGAGCTGCAAGAAGAAACCAAATTTATGATGAACCTGTATGAAACTGTCGTCAAAGACTATTCGCAAATCCTCGCGTTAGATATTCACACAGGGTACGGGCCACGCTATCAGATGACGTTAATCAACCCGCCCTCGCGCAAAGAAACTGCCGAAGAAACGGCGCGCAGGTTCAAGGTTAAAAAAGCGGCGGGAGTCAACCCAGAGGAGTTTTATACTATTCATGGCGATATGTCCGAATGGTTAAGTCAAATGATGCGCTCGAAATATCCAAACAAACCATTCTACGCTGGCGCGTTTGAATTTGGAACGTATGGCGATTCGTTATGGCAAGCCATTCGCAGTTTGCGAATCACGGTATTAGAACATGCCTTTCGTTGGTTCGGCGGAAACGCCTCGATAAAAAATTGGATTCAAAAAGAATACGACGAATTATTTTTACCCGCCGAAAAAAAATGGCGCGAAAAAGCGCAAGCCGATGCGCGCGAAGCGTTTGATGGAATTTTTAACGCCGAGGGGTTCTTTGAGAATTAGGATTCGTTTGTTAGAATGTAAAAACAAAGGAGAATAAAATGAATAAAAGAAGTCGTTCCGTTTTTTTTGCCGCCGCGGCAATAATTGCGCTAGCATGCGCTTGCCCAGGAATGAGCGTTCCCAGCACAAACGAGCCGCCCGCCCCAGCCACCTTTGCGCCTATTAGCACCATTCCGCCTTTACAGACAGAAGAAGTTGTTCCCCCGCCTTCCGCTGAAGCGCTATTGACAGACGATTTTAGCGCCGATACAGGCGAATTTGAAAGTTATACCGGCGACACTGGCAGCGCTGGTTATAAAGACGGGGTTTATTTCGTACGCTCTGAAAGCGACCCTTGGGAATGGGGGAGGTCTGCCAGTGATTTTGCGGACGTCTCAATTGAAGTAGATATTCGTTTGGCTGAAGGTCCGGCAAATCATAACGCTGGGCTGGGCGTGATTTGCCGCTTAGCGGAAAACGCCAACGGCGATATTGACGGTTACCTATTGGCAATTAGCGCCGATGGATATTATTACATTGGCAATATTACAGCAGGAAGCATCAACCCGCTTGTAGAATGGACGACTTCAAACGCTATTAATCAAGGGAGAGAGGTTAACCGCGTTAAAGCCACTTGCTCAGGCAGCGACTTAACATTAGAAGTAAACGGTGAAGTGGTAGCCACCGCCACCACGCCCGCCGGCGGACCGACCTCTGGAAACATTGGTTTCACAGTCACCTCATACGAAACGCAGAACGGAGAACCGATTGCAGAAGGTCATTTTGATAATTTGGTGGTGACTGCGCCATAAATATTTTTAGATGAAACTAGGATGCAAAATTGCATCCTAGTTTTTTTTCGCTTCAGACCAAGCGGATACCTGTTTGCCGCCGCCCCGCGCGGACGTAAACGCCCGCGTTTTTTATACAAAACCTGCTAAAGCAGGTTGCCCGCCTGTTATTTATTGCGTTGCCCGCATTTTTTGGCGGATTAATGCGGTTTTGAAAATTCTATCGAAGAATCCTTTATAGCCGTCTTTATCGTACAAAATCATATAATCGGCAGGACCGAACTCTTCGGGGCGGAGCATAATGGCGGGGTTTGGGTTGATTTCCAAAATAAATAGTTCGCCTTGTTCATTCATACGCACATCGCAGCGCCCATAGCCTTGAATACCCATTGCCTTAAACATACGCACGCCAATATCTTGTAAGCGAGGAATCAGTTGAGGGTCGGTAACCTGCCGAAAGTTGAAAGGAAGCGAGGTGTCCCACTTCACCACCGTATGCCAAAATTCTTCGCCAGGGGGGAAGACCAATTCAGTCGGCGGGTAAGCGATTGGGTTATCAAAATCGTCTGGGTTTTCTACCATTAAGACATTGAATTCTTTTCCAACGATAAATTCTTCCATGCGCGCCGCGCCATAAAGCGAGCAAACTCTTTCCACTTGAGTGAGAACCTGTTCCATCGTGTCGCAACGCGATTCTTTAATCATGCCTGTACTGCCGTAACTCTTTGGGTGTTTGACCATGACCGGAAAACGCAAAGTGTGAAGCAGTTCTTTGGCTTCTTCTATGCTGTGAACGCGATAGCCTTTTGCAAAGCCCACTCCGTTGGCTTCGGCTTTGGCTTGCATTTCTTCGCGGGTGGGGTCAAAGCAATTTGAGCCTGCGCCAGTGAAGGCGGCGTTAAATTCTTCTAGCGCTTGCACCACCTCAATAGCGTGGTAGCCCCAATGTTCATCTTCGGCGTCTTCCATTTCGTAGCCTTCGCATATATTCAGGAAGATGTCGTATTTTTTGCTTTCGACTAGCTCTTTTATTTTTTCTTTCACGGGCGCCGTCATGGTGACCATTTCCCACTCATAGTCTTTTAGAAATTGGGCAGGGTTGAAATCGGATATTTCTTCGTCGGAGAGAACACACACGCGCATAGGAAATGCCTCCAAAAAATAGAATAGCGCAAAGGGTGCGTTGCGCCAAACGGGTAAAGATTTTTCTAACCTGTTCAGTGCGACGCACTTCGAATCGTCGCGTCGAATCTATTATTCCATAAATCCATGCAGCGACAAGGTGCGTTGGCTTAAAATATTCAGCCTGCGTTCATTTCGTCTCCGTCACTTTGCGAATGCTGCGCGGTTGTTCGGCGTTATATCCCTTTGCTAAGGTAAGGCGATAAGCAAACAATTGAGCGGGCAAAATACTCACTAATGGCGAGAGCCATTCAGGCACATCGTTTGGAATCGTCAATGGAACGTGGGCAAGCGATAGCGCTTTTTTATCGTTTGAAATCACCGCCAACTCGGCAGAAATATCGGAGCGCAATCGCTTCAACATGGCAAGCATAGAATTAAAAACCTTTCCTTTCGGGGCAACCGCCAAAATGGGGTAGCCGCTTTCAATCATGGCGATTGGTCCATGCGCAAAATCGGCGGAGGAATACGGCTCGGCAATAATGTACGTCAATTCTTTTAATTTCAACGCCCATTCAAAGGCAGTCGCGTAATTAAATCCGCGCCCAAGGGCTACCGTTTGTTCGATGTATCTATATCGTTGAACCGCTTCTTCAATAAAATCGTTTTGTTTCAAAACTTGTTTCATCCAACCTGAAACTTTACTCAACTCGTTCCAATGCGTTTTATTTTTACTCAAAGCGGCGGAAAACATGGCAATTGTCATTAATTGGGTTGTGTAGGTTTTTGTAGCCGCCACCGCTTTTTCTTTTCCGGCTTGAATATCAAACACAAAATCAGCCGTTTTACCTAATGGGGAGTTTGGCTCGTTTGTAATTGCGAGCGTTAGGCAATGTTGTTTTTTGCCTTCTTCCAACACGCTAACAATATCGGGCGATTTTCCCGATTGTGAAATCCCAATCACTAAAGCGTTTTTCAACTTTGGCGGTCGTTTGTAATATGTAAACAAAGACGGCGCGGCTAACGCTAATGGCAAACCGTTCATTGCGCCTAATAAATAATTTGCATATCGCCCCGCGTTATCCGATGTGCCGCGCGCCGCAAGAAAAACATAATCAATTTCATATTTTTGAATCTGGTTTGTAATGCGCTCAATATGTTTTCTCTGATTTAACAGCAGGTTTTTGATTCGTTCTGGTTGTTCGGATATTTCTGAAAAAAGAGACATGATTCAATTCTCCGCTTCACGCCTGCTTGGGCATGGTCACTGGAAGTCTGCCTGTTATCTCGCTTCGACCAAACAGCGCCCGCGCCGCCGCGCGCATAGACGGTTCTAAAATGCTATAGGTGCAAAGAAAGGTCGAAACTTGCGGAAACGCTGTAAGGTCATAAGGGAGGCGCATGGCAATCACAATAACAGGGACGTTCCATTTCAACATCCGCTTTACAACTTCGGCTTGTTTTCGCTCCGCATAAGCGTTCATTGTGCCAACAATAATCAAATCATAATGTTTAACTTTTTCAAGCAAATCGTTTCTTTCTTTTTCTTCTGGGGCATACGAAACGATGAACTCGTCTGTAAGCGCGTGATATAGGCGAATTGAATTGGCTAATTGCGGCGTAATATAAGAGGAAGTGTCGGCGGGCGTTAAATCGGCTGGTTTTGGAACTATTACAGCGATTTTCTTACTTGGCTGAAGGCGAAGAGGTAAAAGTTTTTTCTCATCGCGAACTAGGGTGATGGATTTTTCGGCAATTTCATCGGCAATAGCGATATGTTCGGCGCAGCGTATTACGCTTAAATCTGGCTTGATATTGTTTTCAAGAAGCCAGCGTTTGAGATTGGCGATACGCTCGTAAGATTTTTTCAATTCATCAATCTTTATCTTTCCGTTTGCGGCGGCGTGGAAGAGGCTTTCGGCAATATGGGCTTGGTCTTGCGGGTTCGCGGTGACGAGCAGCATATCGGCGCCGGCTTGCGCCGCTAAGACTGCGTCTTCGCCTAAAAATTCCCCCTGCCGAATGGCTTTCATATCCATTGCGTCGGTGACGACCACGCCTTGATAACCAAGTTCCTCGCGCAACAATCGAGTTAGAACATTTCGGGATAAGGTGGCGGGCGGAGGGTTTTCTCCATCTATAGACGTGACGCCTATATGCGCGGTCATCATCATTTTTACGTTGGCATGAATAGCGGCGGAAAATGGAATCAGTTCAACAGCGCGGAGTCTTTCGAGGGAATGCGAAACCGCGCCAAGCGTATGATGCGAATCGCTATCGGTATCGCCGTGACCCGGAAAATGTTTAACAGTCGCCGCTACGCCTTGTGATTGAATTCCTTCAACCATTGCGGAAGATAAGTCGGCGACAAGTTGCGGGTCTTCGCCAAATGAACGCACGCCAACCACTGGGTTTTTAGGGTTGATATTGACATCGGCGCACGGCGCATAGTTAACATTAATACCAAGCGCGGCAAGTTCGCGCCCCAATACTTCGCCTGCCTTGCGCGCCAGTTCTTTTGAGCGCGTAGCGCCCAAAGCCATGTTGCCGGGCAAAGGCGTGCAATCGCCCACTGCCATCAGTTGCCCGCCTTCTTGGTCTGCGGCAATGAGTAGCCAAGGTAAATTCAGTTCGCGCGCCAACGCTTGCAAGGATTCGTTTAGGCTTCTTAATTCTTCCAAAGCGCCGACGTTGAATGGACGAAATAAGGTAACTCCGCTGGGGCGATATTTTTGAAAGGCGGCGATGGCTTCTGGCGATAAACTTTGTTTCCCCTTAAACGCAAAGAGCAATTTTTGACCAATTAAGTTTTTTATATCCACATGAACCTTTTCACGCTACCCTTTTAACCCTGAAACTATGACGCTCTCGAGAATGTATCGCTGAGCGATAAAAAACACTACGATTAATGGCGCGGTTGTTAAAACGGCGGCAGTCATAATGGTGGGCCAAGGCTGCACAGTTTGATTGATATTGTATAAAGTGGAAACATATACGGGCAAAGTGTATAAATCTATCGTTTGCAAATACATCAACGGAGTGAGCAAGTTATTCCACAAACCTACAAACAAAAATGTAGCGATTGTCGCTAAGGGGGCTTTGACCAACGGTAAAACAATCTCCCACCACACTTGCAGGTGCGTCGCGCCGTCCACAAAAGCGGATTCATCCAATTCTTTTGGGATTTGCGCCATAGCTTGACGAAGCAAAAATATCATCGCCGCGCCGCCCGCAAAATAGCCGGGGATGACGATAGGGTTGAACGTGCCAATCCAATCAATTTTGTTAAAGAATACATATTGCGGCACAATTAACGCTTGCGCGGGTATCATCATAGTTGAGAGCATGAGAAAGAAGACAAAATTTCGACCGGGCCATTCAATACGGCTAAAAGCATAAGCCACTGCGGCAATCGAAATCAATGTGCCAGCCATTGCCAAAGTAACATAAAAAACAGAGTTGAAATAAGAGCGCAAAAAATCGGAGTTATTGAAAATTTGAATATAGGCGTCTAAAGTGGGTTGTTTAGGAATCCACACGATGCCAGGCGAGTTTGTTTCTTCAATGGTCTTCAAAGAGGATGAAATCATCCAAAATAACGGGAAACTCATTAACACCGTTGCGCCTGTTAGCAAAACGTAAAGAACGACGCTTTTGATAAAAGGGAAATATCGTTTCATTAGAGTTTCCTAGTAAACGTCATACGTCACCCAGCGATCTTGCAAGCGGAATTGAATCAGAGTGACGATTAGAATAATGATAAGAATCACCCATGAAAGCGCAGAGCCGTAGCCAATTTCAAAGTGACTGAACGTTTTTTGCCAAAGGTAATACACCATTGAAATGGTTGACGAGACTATTGGCTGATTATCGCGGTATAAGACGAAGATAGGCTCAAAAATTTGCAAGGAGGCAATCAAGCCGACGACGAGGTTGTAAAAGACGTAGGGAGTCAGAAGCGGAAACGAAATCTTCCAAAACTTTTGCCATCCCGTCGCGCCGTCCACTTCCGCCGCTTCATGTAATTCTTTAGGAATGTTATTCAAGCCTGCCAAGAAAATTAACATCATCGCGCCGCACCCCCACACCATTAATAAAATGACCGACATCTTCGTCCACAATGGGCTTTGCACCCATAGCGGCACGCGATTATCGGCTGGAAACCCCGCTTCTAAAACATTCAACAGTAAATTATATTTGCCAGTGTTCAGCCCCAGAAAAAACGCGGCGATAATTTCTTGAATATAAATAAAACCGCGATTGAGATATTGAAACGGCAAAAATGCGCCCGACAATGCGCGGATTATTTGATTAATAATGCCTGTGCCAGCGTTTAACATCAAACGCCAGCACAATAACACAGCTGTATTAAACCCTAAAATGACGGGCAAATAAAAAGCCATGCGAAAAATTTTTTCGCCCTTCATTTTTTGATTCAATAAAACCGCCAAAAACAACGCCGCCGCCATTTGTAACGGCAAGCCAATGACGGTCAAATATAAGGTGTTGAGTATCGAAGCCCGAAAGCCGTCGTCTTCAAATAAAATGGTGCGATAATTTTCAAAGCCTTTCCAATTGGGCGGTTCTTTTGAGGCGATGCTGTAATCGGTCAAACTCCAATAAAATGAAAAACCCAGCGGCACAAGCACAAAAATAAAAAAGCCGATAATCCACGGCGCGGCAAAAAAATACCCAGCAAATGTATTTTGTTGAAATTTGGGCGTTCCGCCTCTTTTTCGGACAATCCAACGGGCAACTCCCCCCAAACCATAACTACACGCGACGATAAAAACCGCCGTAAACAACGCCATGAGCGCTACATTGAGATATGGGTTTTCAGGCATAGGGCTTCTCCGTTCAATAGAGGCGAGTTGGGCAAGATAGAGAAAACCCCTTGCCCAACTCATTGAAACTTCAGGGAACTATTCGCTCAACGCGGCGGTATATTGTTCCTGAATACTAGCGACTACTTCTTCTGGGGTCAACTCTTCGGTGATGAGTTTACCAAGCGCTTCTTGCATAATGGTAGAAAGTTTTGCGGCTTCTTTAATTCCCGCAAAGCCAACGCCATATTGCGCCGCTAACTCGGCTTCGCGTTGTAACTGTGGAGATTCGGTCACATAGCCATATTGCGCGTCATTGCGAGCGGGAATCAAGCCCATCGTTTCATTCCACTTGTGGTTGCCTTCCTTACTAAACGCAAGTTTCAACCACTCTGCGGCAAGTTCTTTGTTGGGGCTGTAATCGGCAACAGCCAACCAGTCATTGAAGGCTAACACGACAGGTCGGCTATTGGGGAAGTTTTCTGGGTCGCCGTAGAAAGGTTCAATAGAAATATTTTCCCAAACGGGTCTATCAAAAGCGGGCGCCGCCCAACCTGAATGAGCCAAACACACGCCGCCATTGTTTTTTCCAGTCGCGTCGTCCACATCAATCACAGAACCTTGACCAGTTGGCAATGAACCTACTGCGTTTACGGCAGGTCC
Source organism: Anaerolineales bacterium (assembly GCA_034434495.1). Lineage (GTDB taxonomy): Bacteria > Chloroflexota > Anaerolineae > Anaerolineales > Villigracilaceae > Villigracilis. The sequence continues at coordinate 32,515 of DAOTZE010000010.1, read as the reverse complement.
ATAAGTGGCTTGGCGCATATTGAGAATAAATTGAGTGGTGGCGAGCGCTTCGGGTGAATCAAAGTTTGGCGAACCATCGGCTTTATATAATTCGCCGCCTAAAGAATAGAACACTAACAACCAAAATTGCCAGTCTGCCATCGAGCCGGCATCCACAGGGATTAATGCTTGTTGAGTTAGCGAATTAGTGGCAGAATCAATCACAGTCGCTTGGGATGCAAACGCTTCCCATTCTGCAAAGTTCTTTGGAGCGCCTGTTGTCCAACCAGCGGCTTCCATTAAGTCTGTGCGACAGAACACATAACGAGGCGCAGTGAAGATAGGTAAACCGCGCAGTTTCCCTTCATACTTTGCGTTTTCTAATGCAGGACCAAAGTTGCTGATTTCATCCCAAGCGCCTTCGCCAAGATACGCTTCCATATCCGCAAGATGTTCGCCATACAACGTATTCATTTCAGAGCCGAGATTGATAATATCTGGACCTTCGCCTGCGGCAAAGAAACCAGCAAACGTTGTATCCCAACCAGACCATGAGCCTTCTGTAATTTCAACTTTTACACCGGGGTGAGCCGCCTCAAAAGCGGGATTGATTTCTTCTTTCAACCAAGCAATCGTATCGGGGGTGTAATCAAGCAAGTAGATTCTTAAAGTAGTGGTTTCGCCTTCAGCGGGGGCTTCGTCAGTCGCCTCCGTAGCGACAGGTTCTTCCACTGGGACTTCGGTGGCGGCAGGCGCGCCGCAAGCCGATAGCGCCATGCTAACCACAACCAACAACGATAACAAAGCAAACAGTTTCTTTTTCATTTTTCTTCTCCTTAATTAGTTGTTTCAAACAAACGATATACATCAAAACAAAATCTTATTTTTTGCAATATCTCCTTTCTGCAAGGCGATTCAATTTAAATCATCCTGCTCACTCTATCTTGCACATCCTCTGCAAAGCGACGGATAAATCCTTGAACAAACTCCGCTGGCTTCAAATTAACATCGTGCATCAAGGGGGTCATATCCATTGCATAAGACAAGCCCGTCGCGGCGTCCACTTCATGCGATTCAAAATAAGTCGCATTTGCGCGGCGGCGTCCCATCGAAGCCAAATCGTAGCGTTTACCGCCTACAATTTGGGAATCGAACACGCCTAATAAAGCCAATTGCAAATTTTCATGATTCGATAGATTCATCACCACCTTATCCGAATCGACCATCCAATCTAACCCTCGCCACACCTCGCACCCCACGCATCTTTCCGGACGTTCATCCTGATTCAGCTGGCGTAAAGCTTCTATCGTTCGTAAAGCGACTCCGATATGCGTATCATGCTTATCGGCTAAATTGTGGGTATAAACAAATTTTGGTTTTGTCGCCCTCAAAATTTTGACAATATCTTCAATAGGCTCGCGTTTTGAAGAATCCTTAATGACTTTACTCGGAATATCTAACATAATCTGTGCGGAATATTCCCCAATCGCCGCCGCCCGATATTGTTCGCGAAAACGCACCGCGCGCATTTCATCATCCGAATAATGTTGATAAATACTATTACGCGGAGAACCGCGCCCATCGGTGACGACAACGCCCGTAAACCAAGCGTCTTCTTTTTGAAAACATTCTAAAATGGGTTGCGCCGCCATAATTTCAATATCGTCCTGATGCGCGGCAATACACAAATGCGTCGTGCGCGATAACGCCTCTTCAACCGAAACATGATCAGGGATATAAATTTCCGCTGTATCTAAATGAAATTTCATATCCGCTCCTCGGCAATCACCGGCAAACTTGCCGCCGCAATAGATTGACCCACGCGTCTTAATTTTTCATTCGGCAAATGTAACTCAATTTTCGACGCAAGATGCGGAAATTCCGTTTCCAGTACCTTCTTCGCGCCTTCCACCAATAAATCGCCGCCTCTGCCGGAAGTGCAACGCCCCAAAATCAAAACATGCTTAATTTCATAAAACTCGGCGTAATGAGCAATGCCATAGCCCAAATAAACGCCCATGCTTTGCCAAATTTTAAGCGCGCCATTGTGTCCCTCCTCCAACTTCTTTTGCGCAATCTTTAATTTTTCAGCGTCGGGTATATCATTAGGAATATCAATGCCAGCTTTTGGCGCTAAACGAAACACGCATTGCTGAGAAAAATACGAAGCGCCGCAACCTTGGTCTCCAGACCATTCTTCAATAGGCGCGTTTGGGTTGTAATCAATTGGCGCAAACGCCAATTCATTTAACCAGCCCATAATGTTCCCTTCAGCGTTGACATAACCCGCCGCCTCGCTTGAACCCAAAGCAATGCCCAAAATCCCATTATCCTCAATAGCCATCGAGCCCGCTAAAGCGGTCACATCTCCATCGTTAATCACTTCAAGCGGCACGCCCAATTCATCTTTGATTCGCAAAAACATATTTTTAATTTCGTCAAATTTCTCTTGCGGAACACCGCGAAACAGCGAAGCCACCATCGGACGATTATCAATATAAATTCCCGCCGAACTACCGCCAACCGCATCTACCCGCTCAAGTTTACTTGCCGCAGTTTTCAGGGCTTGCATAATTTCATTGTAGTGATAACTTGGGTCGGAGTGCTTTTTCGGCTCCCAAATCACCTCTTCGCTAAAAATCACCTCGCCATTAATCACCGCGCTCACTTTTCTATCCGAAGCGCCTAAATCAAAACCAATGCGATAACCCTGCAAATTCCTGCCGAGCCGCTTGCCCGTCTCCAATGAAGCGGGCATTTCATCCACCGCGCAAGAAATCACACGCAATTCTGTTTCATACACTTGCCTGCCCATAAAATCAAAATCAAATTTTCGCGCGCCGTTTACAGAATAAATTTGGCGAATATAGTCGGCAATTTTTTCGCAGCCCGCAAGATAAATCGCATGCCCGCCGCGCTGCCACAACAAAAACTTCACAATGCGCTCAACGTATTGATAATTCGCCTCAAACTTCGCATGACCTTCAGGATATATTTTGATTTCAAAACGGGAAAACTCGCCGCCTCTTTCTAAGCCGAGCATGAGCGTTGTTCCTTCGGCGTTTACCTCACGTCGAAAGTTTTGATTCGCCAACACGGCCGGGCGGAAATTCTCATCCAACGGCGGCAGAATTTTTGGTTTGACGAATTGAAAAGCCACTTAATTTTCCTCCCGAAACAAAAGAGAATAATCGTCGAGCAATAAAAACGCAGACGCTCCAAGAATGCAAGCGCGGTAATCTAACTTGCCAATTTCAATTTTTGTGCCTTCATACATTTTTTCTAATGAGGCTTTTTGCATAGACGCTTTAATGGAGTTAAGCCAAATTTCGCCAAGTTGAGTCATATCGCCTGTTAAGACAATCTTTTGAATATGGAGCGTGCCGATTAAATTCGCCAACGAAATCCCTAAATATTTACCTGCGTTCATAACAACTTGTTTCGCATTATCTTGATCGGAAGAAATCTGAGTTAATGCCTGCTCAAAAGAAGAAACGCCCAATTGATTTATCACCGCTCTGGCGCTAGCGACCGTCTCCAAACAACCTGATTTTCCGCAACGGCATTGAATTCCATTTTCTTGCACCACAACATGACCAATCTCCCCCGCGCCGCCGCCGTCGCCTTGAAATAAACGTCCATTGATTAATATGCCCGCGCCAATGCCATGCTTAGCGTTTACGACAATTAAGTTTTCGTCAAGTTCATGGTTTCTGCCGTACACATACTCGCCGATTGCGGTCGCCTGGCTATCATTCAACACCGAAACGGGGACTTTGTACTTCTTTTCCAGCAGCGCTCCCAACGGTAAATCCTTCCATGCCAAATTTACCGCATTGACAATTAATCCCTCACGCGTATTCACCAAACCTGGCGTACCGACTCCAATACCTACAATCGGTTTTATCTTTTTACGAATAAGTTGATCTAAAATTTGATAAACAAGTTCAAGCGCTTTATCCCCGTCATGGTCATCCACTTTAATTTCGACTGTTTCTTTTATCTCTCCCCTTAGGTTAACAATCGCGCCAATAAATTTATCCTGCGCCAGATTCAAACCAATCAGATACCGCGAATCGGCAATAATACTTAACAAAATAGGCGTCTTTCCGCCAATAGATTCTCCACGCCCGACTTCTTCTACTAACCCCTCATGCAACAAACCATTTACTACGTCTGAAACCGTAGTTCTTGTGAGATTCGTGATTCGGGCAATTTCAGCCCGACTAATCGCTTCATGCGAAAAAAGAGTCCGCAGGACTAAATCTCGATTATGTTGCTTGGTTTGTTGATGAGTAGCCTTCTTCACAGCCGCATCCTTTGCCTATGCGAAAATATTCTCTGACTTACTCTTATGACCGACTTTGTAAATTCAATGGACTAACAAAGTTGATTGTACAGATTTCCCGCCGAAGAGTCAAGCGCCAATCGCTTGACAAATTTTAGGTATAGGGTATAAAATAATTTAGGTGAGACTAAATTTTACATGAAATCATCCGCTTCGATTCAAGATTATCTAAAAAGAATTTACGAGTTAACCGAAAACGGCTCACCCGCCAGCACCAATGATTTGGCGCGCGAGTTAAACATCAAGCCCGCTTCGGTGACAGGCATGATTCAAAAACTTGCCAGCGAAAAACCCGCGCTGATTGAATATCAAAAACATCAGGGCGTGACTTTAACTTCAGCAGGGAAAAAAGCCGCGCTCGAAGTGATTCGGCATCATCGCTTGCTGGAAACATGGCTTGTGCAAACGCTTGGCTATTCTTGGGATGAAGTGCATGAAGAAGCCGAGCGGCTCGAGCATGTGATTTCAGAAGATTTTGAGCGCCGCATCGCCGCCGCGTTAGGGCATCCACTTCGCGACCCGCATGGAGAGCTGATTCCCACCGCCGACTTGAAAATGCCGCCTGACGATTCGACTCCGCTTTCGGCGCTGCGAAAAAACCAATCGGGCAAAATTTTGTGCATCAAAGGCGCGGATTCGGAATTGCTCCGATATTTGGAAGGGCTTGGATTAACCCCAAATATTTTTATCGAAGTGGTGGACTACTCGCCCTTTGACCATAACCTGACCATTAAAGTTGAAAAGAAAACGCACGTGCTTGGATTAAGCGTGACGAGCAAAATTTTTATTGAAATACTTGACCGCAGACCATAGACCGCAGACTGTTATTTACGGTCAGCAGACTACCGTCAACAATTAAAAAATAATAACGCTAAAAATTTAGCGACGAGTATCGCGAGTATATGAAACGCACGGGTAGATTTTTGCCCAAACTTTTTTAGAAAGGAATCATGATGACGCTCGAAATCTTTTTCAAAATTACTTTCTTCGTTATCTTTTTTAGCTTCGCCTATGTAATGACCGCATATACAAAAAAATCAAAAGCGCGCAAAGAAGAAGCCTCAACCCGCCTGAAGATGCACAACGAGCATGAAGTTCCGCTTTTATTAAAACTTCGCCAAATCTTCGGCATCCCATTTTATATCGGCGTTTTAGCGTGGACGTTCGCTCCAAAGTTCATGGAATGGTCTGCAATCGCATTTCCAATTTGGGTACGGTGGGCAGGGCTTGGGCTTGGTCTAATTTCTGTTTTCATTAACGCCTGGAGCCACAGAACATTAAGCCAAAAACTTGGAGAAGATTTCGACCCCGCCTTGCGTTTATTGAAAGTCCCGGCGTTGGTTACGGAAGGTCCATATAAAAAAATGAGACATCCCATCTACCTGGCTTTTTTATTGATGCAAATCTCGGTTCTCTTATTGACTTCAAACTGGTTCATCGGCTTCTGCGGATTAGCCATCATCATCTCGGTCATTGCAATTCGTGTTCCAGAAGAAGAAAAATTATTAATTGAACAATTTGGCGATGAATATGCCAACTACATGAAACAGACCGGCAAACTTTTTCCGAAACTTTTTTAACAAATAGAACGCGAACTTCCGTTCGCAAACTGAAAACGGCAGACTAAAGTCTGCGCCCTAAAATACTAACAACAAGGAATTCGCTATGAAAAAAATGCTTGTATTTACAATCGTATTGGCGCTATTGCTCAGCGCTTGCGCAACAGAAACAAACAACAATCCATCGGGCAAGTTGAATGTGGTCACAACCACGGGCATGATTGGGGATATTGTCAAAAATGTAGGCGGTGACTATGTGGAAGTTATTTCATTGATGGGTCCAGGAGTTGACCCACATTTATACAAAGCCAGCGAGGGCGATGTGCAAAGGTTGCAATCGGCAAATTTGATTTTTTACAACGGCTTACATCTCGAAGCGCAAATGGGCGAAGTGATTGAAAAAATGAACGAGTTTGGAATCAAAACTGTCGCGGTGACCGATTTGATTGACCGTTCGGTGTTGCTCGCTTCGCCAACATACCCCGACCAATACGACCCGCATGTTTGGTTTGACGTAACGCTTTGGATGAAAGCGGTTGAACAAGTGAGAAAAACGCTGACCGAAGTTGACTCAGCCCACGCGTCGGAGTATGAAGCGAATGCCGAGGCGTATCTCAATCAGTTAAAAGAGTTACATCAATATGTATTGAGTCAAGCGGAATCGATTCCCGCTGAAAAAAGAGTCTTAATCACAGCGCACGATGCGTTCAATTATTTTGGCAGGGCGTATGGCTTTGAAGTGCGCGGCTTGCAAGGCATTAGCACCGAAGCGCAAGCAGGCACAGCCGATGTGCAAGCGTTGGCAGATTTTATTGTGGAACGGCAAATTCCCGCCATCTTTGTTGAATCCTCCGTTCCGCAAAGAAATATCGAAGCCGTGCAAGCCGCCGTGCAAGACAAAGGCTTCAATGTCGTTATCGGCGGTTCGTTATTTTCAGACGCGATGGGAACGGCAGGCACGCCCGAAGGAACTTACATTGGCATGGTGACGCATAACATTGATACGATTGTCAACGCTTTGAACGGGGAATAAATATGACAAACGCGATTGATATTACAGATTTAACGATTGCTTATAAAGATAAACCTGTTTTATGGGATGTAGATATGAGCGTGCCTTCGGGCATCCTCATGGCGATTGTCGGACCGAACGGCGCGGGCAAAACCACCATGATTAAATCTATTTTGGGTTTGATTAAACCTGCGGCGGGGCAGATATTGGTGTATGGGAAGCCATATCCCGAACAGCGTCATTTGGTTGGCTATGTGCCGCAGCGCGGAAGCGTGGATTGGGACTTCCCCACCAGCGTTTTGGATGTGGTGATGATGGGAAGATATAGCGCGTTGGGTTGGTTCAAACGCCCCGGCGCCGCAGAAAAACACGCCGCGATGGACGCTTTAGAAAAAGTGGGCATGAGCGCGTATGCCGACCGGCAAATTAGTCAACTCTCCGGCGGACAACAACAACGCGTCTTTCTTGCGCGAGCCTTAGTGCAAGACGCTCAGCTTTATTTTATGGATGAGCCTTTTCAAGGCGTGGACGCGACGACCGAACGCGCGATTGTGACTTTGCTTCAAGAGTTACGCTCGAAAGGGAAAACGGTGGTGTGCGTTCATCACGATTTGCAAACCGTGCCAGAATATTTTGATTGGGTGATGATGCTCAACGTCCGCCGCATCGCTTGCGGACCCGTTCGGGAAGTTTTCAACGAGCAAAATTTGAGAAAAGCCTACGGCGGTAAGGTGGCGTTTTTAAGCGCGGATGAAAACGGAAAGAATGGACGATAGACCGCAGGCTGTGAACGGCGGTCAGTCGTCTGCGGTCAAAAAGAATCTATAACATTATGGAAATTCAACAATTACTTTACGATTTATTTTTTGATTACACCCTGCGCACAGTGGCGCTAGGCTCTGCTATTTTGGGAATGGTCAGCGGGGCGCTGGGCTCGTTTGCCGTGCTGCGAAAACAAAGTTTGCTGGGCGATGCTATTTCTCATGCGGCGCTACCCGGCATTGTGCTGGCGTTCTTAATCACCAGAAGCCGCGAGCCGATTGCGTTAATCCTCGGCGCGTTGATTGCAGGCTGGGCGGCGACTTTGTTCATGCTTAGCGTTATCCGCACCACGAGAATCAAAGACGATAGCGCGCTGGGTTTGGCGCTTTCGGTATTCTTCGGTTTCGGCTTAATGCTATTGACCTTCACCCAAAAATTACCCGACGCCACACAAGCAGGCTTGGATAAATTTTTGTTTGGTCAGGCGGCGACTTTGCTGCAACGTGATGTCGTCACAATGGGCGTCATCGGAGCGCTTGCCTTGCTCTTGTTATTTGCCTTTTGGAAAGAGTTCAAACTGATTACCTTTGACCCTGAATACGCCGGCACGTTGGGTTTCCCTGTCCGTTTTTTGGATGTGACGCTGACCACGTTATTGGTCATTGCCATTGTGCTGGGATTGCAAACGGTGGGCGTGGTGTTAATGTCGGCGATGATTGTGGCGCCCGCCGCCGCGGCTCGGCAGTGGACGAATCATTTGAATAAAATGGTTTTGCTCGGCGGTTTGTTTGGAGCAATTGCGGGCGTAATCGGAACGCTCATCAGCAGTTCGGCGGAAAAATTGCCGACGGGTCCCGTCATTGTGTTGTGTATGAGCGTGATTGTCTTTTTCTCCATGCTGGTTGCGCCAAATCGCGGGCTGGTTTGGAATTGGTTTCGCACGCGGCGCAACCGCAAGTTATTGCGGATTCAAGCGGTGCTGGCAGATTTATATACGCTGGCGCTGCAACACCCCAACGAGCAACGCGGGCACCCGATTGCCACGTTACGGTCTATGAATGCCCACCCTGAATTTGTGGCGCTGATATTAAGTCAACTCAAAGAGCAGGGCTTGGTTCAGGAGTTATCGAAAAACGCTTGGGCGTTGACTCAGGCTGGGTTAGCGGAAGCAGAACAAACGTTTAAGAAAGAGGCGTAGATATGTCGCTCGCACAACTTGAAATTCAAATCATCGCTTCGTTGGTGGCTGTCGCTTGTTCGTTAGTGGGAGTGTTTTTAGTGTTGCGGCGCATGGCAATGATGAGCGATGCTATCAGTCATACGGTTTTGCTTGGCATCGTGTTGGCGTTTTTTGTAACCAAAAGTATCACATCGCCTTTGTTGTTAATCGGCGCGGCGTTGATGGGCGTGCTGACCGTGAGTTTGGTGGAGTTATTAAACCGCACGCAATTGGTAAGAGAAGATACGTCTATCGGTTTGGTGTTCCCCGCGTTATTTAGTATTGCCGTCATTTTGATTTCGCGCTTCGCGGGCGATGTGCATATTGATAACGACGCCGTGTTGCTGGGCGAACTTGCCTTTGCGCCGTTCAATCGCGTGAAGTTGTTCGGTTTAGATTTTGGTCCCGAGGCGTATTATTCTTCTGGCGGCATTTTGATTTTGAATTTGTTGTTTGTGATTCTTTTTTATAAAGAATTAAAACTCGCCACATTCGACCCCGCGCTCGCCGCCACGTTAGGTTTTGCTCCCACGTTGATTCATTATGCCTTGATGACGTTGGTTTCATTAACCGCAGTCGGCTCATTTAATGCAGTCGGTTCCATTTTGGTGGTCGCTTTTATGGTGGCGCCGCCCGCCGCCGCTTATTTATTAACCGATAAACTTTCACGCATGATTTTGTATTCGGCATTGATTGGAATTTTTTCGGCGATTAGCGGTTACTGGCTCGCCAATATTTTAGACGCTTCGATTGCCGGCTCGATGGCAACCATGACGGGCGTTTCATTCTTAATCGTTTACCTGTTTGCCCCCGAGCGCGGACTCTTCGCCCAAGCCAAACGCCGCCAAAACCAACGCATTGAGTTTGCGCTAACCATGCTCACCATGCACATTGCCAATCACACCGCCGCGCATGAAGCCGAAATTGAAAACGAAGTGATTCATTTGAACGAACATCTCAAATGGTCGCCGCAGTTTGCCATGCAAATCGTGGGCATTGCCGAACGCATGAATCTGATTCAACAAAAAGAGGGCTTGCTCACTTTGACGGAAAGCGGTTTGAAGAGAGCCAATCAAGAATTTAATGCGTAGGGAAAGTTTACTTTAATCGTTTGTTGCCCACAGAAAAAACCCGCTTTTATGTCTGGAATATAATGCGGTTACGCAATATATAAAGGATTATACGGCGCGCTGTATATACCATAGTTGGCACGCCCCTTGCAGAATTAGCGTAAAAAAATAAATCTCGCTCTCTGTTAGATTTTCAACGTCCTCCAAAAGTGGGGAGAGAACATAGCACGCAGGCTTTAGAATAGGTCAGTTGCGCTTGTTTCATCGAATAAAGTAAGTTAGGATTAACCCCATGACAACTGACCTTACCTTTATTACCAATGAAAATGGACAAAGCCTAAAAGACAGGTTCAATGTCTTAATCAAAGATTCGCGTTTCTTTGATGTTTTATCGGGGTATTTTTACACAAGCGGGTTTTATGCCATTTATAAATCGCTTGAAAATACCGAGAAGGTCAGAATTTTGGTGGGAATCAGCACGGATAAAAAAGCCTTTGATTTATTCACTACCGCAAAAGAAGAAGTTCAATTGGAACTTGCAGACCCATCGCATAAAGAAGCGAAAGACATTTTTGTTCAACAAGTGGCAAGCGAACTTGAAAATTCACAAGACAGCCAGACCGTTGAACAAGGGGTACTCAAATTCATTGAATGGATAAAAAACGGAAAACTTGAAATCAAAGTTTATCCGTCTCAAAACATTCATGCAAAAGTTTACATTGTCACTTTCAAAGAAGGCGACAGAGATACAGGCAGAGTGATTACAGGGTCAAGCAATTTGACTCAATCGGGTTTGGTGGATAATCTCGAATTCAATGTTGAGCTCAAAAACAGCGCAGATTATCGTTTTGCAAAAGACAAGTTTGAAGAACTCTGGCTTAACGCCGTTGATATTAGCGAAAAATATATTGAAACCATCAATACAAAGACGTGGCTCAATTATGATATTACGCCCTACGAACTTTACTTGAAATTGCTCTATGAATATTTCAAGGATGAATTGAATCAAGCCGATGAAGTTTTTGCAAACTACATGCCCGAAAACTTTATGCGCCTTGAATATCAGGAACAGGCGGTATTGAATGCCAAGAAAATTTTGGAAGAATACGGCGGCGTATTTGTTGCGGACGTGGTCGGCTTGGGAAAAACCTATATTGCCACATTGCTGGCAGGTCAATTAGACGGGCGAACTTTGGTCATTGCCCCGCCCGTATTGCTGGATGAAGATAACCCAGGTTCGTGGAAAAACGCCTTTGCGGATTTTGGCGTTTCCGCGAGTTTTGAATCCATTGGAAAACTGGACGACATTTTAGACAAAGGCGTTGAGAAGTTCAAAAACATCATTATTGATGAAGCGCACCGTTTTAGAACCGAAACCAATATGACCTATGAAAAACTTGCGGAAATTTGTCGCGGCAAACGGGTGATTCTTGTAACCGCCACGCCTTACAACAATTCTCCAAAAGATATTTTGAGCGAGATAAAACTTTTCCAGAACGCAAAGAAAAGCGCCATTCCCAATTTGCCAGACATTGAAGGATTTTTTAACGGCTTGGCGAAGAACCTGAAGGGCTTGGACAGGCAAAAAGATAACGAAGAATATTTGCGGGTTGTAAAAGAGAATTCAAAAGAGATACGGGAAAAAGTTCTAAAGTATTTAATGGTACGCAGAACTAGAACCGAGATTATCAAATATTTTGGGAACGACCTGACCAAACAAAAACTACGCTTTCCCGATGTCGCCGCGCCCGCGCCTTTGTATTACGAATTGAACGATGAAGAAGACAAGATATTCACCACAACAATGGAAATGTTGGCGCGGGATTTCAAATACGCGCGCTATACGCCCTTGCTGTATCTGAAAAAAGATTTAGACCAGTTGGAAGAACAAGCCCAAAAGAACATGGGCAAGTTTATGAAGATTTTGCTTATCAAAAGATTAGAAAGCAGTTTCTTTGCGTTCAAGAATTCGATTGGCAGGTTTATTCATTCTTACGAATTGTTTATTCGGGAATTTGAAAAAGGCAATGTTTACACCAGCAAAAAGCATATCAACAAGATTTTTGAATACTTGGAAAATGATAACGATGAAGCGGTTCAGCAGTTAATAGACTCAGGCAAAGCAGAACAATTCAAAAGCAGCGACTTCAAGTCTGAATTCCTTGAAACGCTGAAAAGCGACCTTGCGATTCTCGAAAACATTCAGAAGCTTTGGGCAAAAGTAAACCGCGACCCGAAATTAAATGCCCTATTAGAAGCGCTATCTACCAACCAACTTTTGAAAAACAACAAAATTATTCTGTTTAGCGAATCGAAGGAAACCGCCGAATATATTACAGAACACATCAACAGGGCTTATAAAAATCAGGCTTTGTGCTTTTCGGGCGATTCTGGCGAAGGCGTGCGCGAAGTGGTTATCAAAAATTTCGACGCAAAAGCCAAGAAGCCGAAGGACGATTATCGCATTTTGGTCGCCACCGACGTTTTATCGGAAGGCGTGAACTTGCACCGCGCAAACATCGTGATTAATTATGACATTCCCTGGAATCCCACGCGCATGATGCAACGGGTAGGACGCATTAACCGCGTAGATACAAAGTTTGACATGATTTACACCTTCAACTTCTTCCCCACCATCCAAGCGAATAATGAAATCAAATTGAAGGAAGCGGCGGAAGCGAAAATCAACGCGTTCTTAACGCTGCTCGGCGGAGATGCGGCTTTATTGACGGACGGCGAACCGATTGGTTCTCACGAACTTTTCAACCGCTTGGTTTCAAAAAAGACAATTACAGGCGAAGACGAAGGCGAAACCAGCGAATTGAAATATTTGGCGTTGATTAAGAATATCCGCGATAATCACGCGGATTTATTCGAGAAGATAAAAAGACTCCCAAAGAAGGCGCGTTCCGCAAAATCAAACGCTGAACTTTCAGGTTCGCTTGTCACCTACTTCCGCAAAGATAAAGTGCAAAAGTTTTTCAAGGCGGGCGACTCAGGGCAAGCCGAGGAATTGGATTTTGTTTCAGCGGCGCAATTGCTCGAAAGCGAAGCGGACGAGAAGAAGCAGAAGTTACCCCAAACGTATTTTGACCTGCTCGATAAGAACAAGGATGCTTTTTTGTATGCCACCACCGAAGACGGCGTTGAAACCCAAACCCGCAAAGGTCAGGATAGCGGCGTAAAGATGATGAAACTTCTGAAAATGACCTTCAAGAACACCAGGCAATTGACCGAAGACCAGGAAGAATATTTGAAAAAAGTCATGGCTCAGCTGGACGAAGGCGGTTTGCCTAAACAAACCACCAAGAACGCATACAAAGCCTTGCGAGAGTTGGGCAATGAGCAGTTGAATCCTTTGAAGGTTTTGGCTGTTTTGCAAACGCACATCCCTGCCCGATTGCTGGAAAGCCATTACGCGGAAGAAAATCCGCGTTCAGCGGGAAAGCGTGAAGTCATTTTATCCATGTACTTATCCGAGTGAAGATGCAAGCCATCCCAACCACCCTTGCCCCATTTTTTCAGGAGTACGACATTACGCTTCTGACGCCGCAGAAAGACGCCGCGACCATTATTGAGCGTACTCTGCGATATGGTTCGCGCGCGGAATTAAAATGGCTGTTTCAAGAATTTCCACGCGCGGTGATTTGCGACTGGCTAAAAAAGTGGGGAAGCTTTGCCCTGCCCCCGCCGCACCTTGCTTTTTGGCGGCTGTTGTTGGAGGTTAATTAGATGAGCAACCTTTATTGGAACACGGTTAGCCCAGCCTTACGAGCCGTTTTGGATGGTTTTTCAAAAAGCCCGATTGCCAGCGAGTTTTACCTTGCGGGTGGAACGGCGCTTGCCTTGCAAATAGGACATCGCGTCTCGGTTGACCTGGATTTTTTTTCCCCGACCCAGAGCGATATTCCCGCGCTGACGGAGCCTCTGCGCCGCGCATTAATAAATCACGCGCCCATACTTGCAGATACTTCATGGGGCAGCCTTGTTTTTGTGGCAAATAATGTACGCGTTGGTTTTTATGGATACGGATACGAACTCGTGCGACCACTTGTAAAAGTGGATAGTATCTCTCTCGCAAGCGTCGAAGATATTGGTTTGATGAAGATGGACGCCCTGCTTGCCCGCGCCAGTCGGAAAGATTTTCATGACCTATATCAAATTTGCCAGCAGATTCGTTTGCGCGATTTGCTTGACCTTGCGCCGCGTAAATACCCTCACACACGGGATTTTGAAGCGCAGGTTGTGCGCCACATGGTTTATTTTGAGCGAGCCGAGCAAGAAACCCCTGTGCCATTAATTAAGGTTGTAGAATGGGAAATAGTAAAAGATTGGTTTCGTAAACAGGCAAAAGAGATTGGGAATAGTTGGCTAAAATAAAATCAAGAAACGGTCATCTTTAAGATGATTGTCATTTTGGGAGAGTAATTCAATGAACGAACAACAAGCCATCGCCCTTGTGCAAAAAACGTTCAAATCCGCTTTTGACCGAAGCGGGTATATTCACTTCCTCAAAAACCTGTTGAATGAATTTGACGACGAAGGCGCGCGGAGCAATCAGGGGGCGCGGATTCCTGACAAGTTCCAGAACTATGTGGAGAAACTGGAACGCGTGGGCAAATACAAAGCGGATGACGGCGAAGTATTGCTGTTCATTGTGTATTTGAAAAACGATACTTCGATTGAGCGCGCCCGCACCATGCAAAGGAATTTCATTGCCCATTATTTACAAATGGACATGAAGGATGCCGCGCTCGCGGCGTTTGTATCTAAAGACCGCGCAGACTGGCGTTTTTCGTTTATCAAGATGGAATATCGGTATGATGAAGAGAAGAACAAAATACGCGAAGAGTTTACGCCTGCCAAACGCTGGTCTTTTTTGGTGGGAGTAAATGAAGCCAGCCACACGGCGCAGCGCAAACTTGTGCCGCTGATGGCGGATGATGAACATAACCCGACACTGGCAGATTTGGAAGACGCTTTCAACATTGAGAAGGTGACGAAGGAGTTTTTTGAGAAGTATCGCGGGTTGTTTATTCGGACGAAGGAAGCGCTCGACGAAGCAGTATCCGCCGACCCGAAGTTAAGACGCGAGTTCGAGTCCAAAGGCATTGATACGGTCAATTTTTCGAAAAAACTGCTTGGGCAAATCATCTTCCTGTATTATCTGCAAAAGAAGGGTTGGTTTGGCGTGGCAAGGGACGCGGCTTGGGGCGAAGGCTCACGGACTTTTCTGCGCGAGTTGTTTGATAAAAAACACGGCGACTATAAAAACTTCTTCAACGATATTCTTGAACCGTTGTTTTATAAAGTGTTGCGCAGGGACAGAAGCAAAGACGACCATTATTACCTCAAGTTCAATTGCAAAATCCCCTTTTTGAACGGCGGATTGTTCGACCCGATGAATAATTACGATTGGGTGAATATCGATATTCTGCTCCCGAACGAGTTATTCCACAATCAGACCAAGACCAAAGAAGGCGATGAAGGCGACGGCATTTTAGACATCTTTGACCGTTACAACTTTACGGTGAAGGAAGATGAGCCGTTTGAAAAAGAAGTGGCGATTGACCCTGAATTGCTCGGCAAGGCGTATGAAAAGTTCAATGCCATTCGCCCTGATAATTACGATGAGTTTCTGAAGGCGTTGAAAAGCGGTAAGAAGGGCGATGAAAGTAAGTTCAACAAGCAGTATGGCGTGTATTACACCCCGCGTGAAATTGTGCATTATATGTGCCAGCAGAGTCTTATCAATTATTTGTTTTCGGAAGTGTCAGGCGATGAGGGATTAGGTAATCAGGAATTAGGGATTAAGAATTACCCGACGAAAGATGATATTGCAACTTTGATTCTGAAAGGCGAACAGATAAAAGAACATGATGAGCGCGTGGCTGCCAAAGGACGCGAGACCGAGACATATTCTTTTCAAATGCCCGAATCCATCCGCATCCATGCCGCGCTGATTGACGAAAAACTTGCCAATATCAAAGTCTGCGACCCTGCGGTGGGAAGCGGGGCGTTTCCTGTGGGGATGATGAGCGAAATTGTACGCGCCCGCGATGTGCTGAGAAGTTACTACCCCCCTCAGTCCCCCCATTTTCAAGGAAAATGGAGGGAAGCCCGCGAAGCGGGCAGGGGGGCGGGGGTCTACGCCTTCAAGCGCGCCTGTATTGAAAACTCGCTCTACGGCGTGGATATTGACGCAGGCGCGGTGGAAATTGCCAAATTGCGCTTGTGGCTCTCGTTGGTGGTGGATGAAGACGATATTCAAAATATAAAACCTTTGCCCAATTTAGATTACAAGATTATGGCAGGTAATTCTTTACTCGGACTTCCTGACGGAATTTTCTTAGACATAGAAGTAAAACAGAAAATTGAAGAGCAAAAGAAAGAATACTTCTACGTCACAAACCCAACGCTAAAATTAACTCTGCGAGAAGAAATCAGTAATTTATTCTCGCAACTTGTAAAAAGTGCAAAACAATATAACCCAACTTTAGAAAATGTAAACTTTGATTTCCATACTCATTTTTCTGAAGTTTTCCATGACAACGGCGGCTTTGACGTACTAATCGGGAATCCACCCTACATCAAAGAATACACCCACAGAGAAGCATTTAACGGTGTTAGGCACTCACCGTACTATCAAGGCAAAATGGATATATGGTATCTTTTTGCATGTATCGGAATTGATTTATTAAAACAAAATACTGGAGTGCTGTCTTTTATCGCAACAAATAACTGGAACACAAACTCAGGTGCTTCAAAGTTCAGGAACAAAATCATTAAGGACGTAACGATTTTGAATTGGCTAGATTTTGGCGATTTTATGATATTTGAAAACGCCGACGTTCAAACTATGATATTAATTTGCCAAAAAGATAACAGGGCGCAGAGTTACAACTTTGATTTAGGGAAAATTGTCGATAAACCAGAATCATTCGAGACCGTGTTAAATCTTTTACAAAGAATAAACAATGAGAATACTTTATTTTTACAACCAACTCTCGAACGCTCAATTTTCCTTGACAAGCCATTAGTTTTTTCAGAAAATAAATACGAAAGCGTCCTTGCCAAAATAGCGAATGCACAGAATTTCAAATTAGATGAAAATTCTGAAGTTGCACAAGGAATTGTTGCGCCACAAGATTTTATAAACAATGCGTCAAGAGATGTATTAGGTGAAAAATTTCAGGTTGGTGATGGTATATTCGTAATCACCGAGAAAGAAAAGAAAGCCTTGTCTCTATCCGCGCCTGAACTTGAAATAATTAAGCCTTACTATACATCTGACCAATTAAATAAATATTATGGGAATAAGCAGAACAAATTCTGGATTATTTACACAGACTCTTCATTTAAGAATAAGAGAAGAATTGCTCCATACCCAAATTTGAAAAAGCACTTGGACAAGTTCTACGAAATTATTACATCAGATAATCGCCCTTACGGCTTACACAGAAGCCGAGACGAAAAATTTTTCAAGGGTGAGAAAATCATTTCAATTAGAAAAAGTGCTGAGCCTACTTTTACCTACACAGACTTTGACTGTTATGTATCGCAGACTTTTTACGTTATAAAAACTCAAAGAATAAGTCAAAAATATCTGGTAGGGTTGCTAAACTCTACTCTTGTGAAATTTTGGCTACGCCATAAAGGAAAAATGCAAGGATACTTGTTTCAAATTGACAAAGAGCCTTTACTGAATATACCTCTAATAAAGGTAACACCAGATGAGCAAATGCCCATCATCAAACTTGTCGAGCGGATACTGACAGCAAAGGCGAAGAATCCGCAGGCGGATACAAGTCCGCTGGAAAAAGAGATTGACGAGTTGGTGTATCAGTTGTATGGGTTGTCCCCTGATGAAATTGCCATCGTTGAAGGAAAGGGATAGAAATGCGTAAGTTTGCTTTTGTCATTCTGTCTGCTTTTGCGGGGATGATAACGGAAGAAGAGATAAAAATTGTGGAAGGGAAATAAAGCCACCCCCTCTGTCCTTCGGACATCTCCCCCAAATCCGACATATAGGCGCTTTATAAATACCGTAATTTCACGGTCGGATTTGGGGAAGACCAAGAGGGGGGGCTGGCGGATGGAGCGGTTGTGAAAAGTCGGCAGGTATGGGGCGGCTTTGCTGACAATGGCGCTGGCTGGTAAAGGAGTCGCCTTATATTTTATGGCGTCGGGGGGTAGAACTCCCATCTATTCGTTCAAAGGAGAAACTTTATGATAAACGTAGCCGTTTCAGGTGGAATGGGGCGCTTAGGCAGTGTGATTGTAAAAGCGGTTTCAAACGCAAGCGATATGCGATTAAGTGGAATTTATAGCCCATCACACGCGGGGAAAACTTTTGAAGGAATAACCATTGAAGGCGACCCAGAAAATATCGCGGCGGATGTGGTTGTTGAATGCGCACATCCAAACATAGTGATGGAAAATCTCAAGAGATGGCGCTCAAAAGAGATGAGCGCCGTCGTTGGCACGTCTGGTTTTACAAACGAGAGAATTCAAGAAGTCAAATCGTTTTGGGGTGAAAATGAGGCGGGGTGCTTAATCGTTCCAAACTTTTCAATCGGCGCTGTTTTGATGATGCGCTTTGCCGAAATCGCCGCGGCGTATTTTGAGTCTGCAGAGATTATTGAACGCCATGAAGATACAAAACCCGACGCCCCATCTGGCACGGCATTAGCAACCGCTATGCGGATGGGGAAATATAGAAAAGAAGCGGAAGAAAAAAGTAATGAAATTGTAAAAGGCGCAAGAGGCGGCTTGACTTCTGGCATCCGCGTTCACTCGTTGAGAATGAAAGGTTTACTATCAGACCAAGAAGTTGCATTTAGCAATGCAGGGGAGACTTTTTCCATTAGCCACAGAAGTACTTCTTATGAATCCTTTGCCAATGGCGCTTTGGTCGCCATTCGATATGCGCAAAAAATAAAAGGCGTTTTGGTCGGGTTAGATGCGGCTCTAGGCATGCAATAAAAAATGCGGAGGCTTTGCAAACCTCCGCATTCTAATGTTACATTCTCAATAATGGTCGCCACCACGGAATGCCCACAAGGATTAGTAATAATCCTAAAGTAAAGGAAATCACCGCCCAGCGGAATTGCTTTGCAGATGGCGTGGCTTTTTTAGCGCGCGATGCGCCAATATGAACGACTGCCATTGCAATTGTCATTTGTAATGGATGCTCCATGCCGAAAAATCGAATGTCGCGAGTTTTCATAGCAGAAGCAAAATCTTGACTCATAATATCTATAGCAGTTTGAGCAAGCCCGCTAGGGGTGAAGAATAAAATTACTCCCAAAACAAATTGCAAAGTAAATACCCACACAAATAAGCGTGAAGCAAATGTTTCGGTTTTCGTCCACTCGCGCTTTTGGAGAAATCCGCGCCAAACGATGAACAATGTATAAAGCGAAACGATTAAGACAATCCAGCGGGTGTAACTGTGAAGAAGTAATGTGAGTTCGTACATTTTATTTCCTTGTTCGCTCCTGTGCGCCGTTTTGGCGCAAAATGTTTTACCGCCGCCGCGGCGGCTCTAACGCAATTATTTTCTGAAAAAGTTTGAAACAAAAAACCAAAGATTCGCCGGGCGTTCCGCCAAACGGCGCATAAAATAAGGATACCACTGCGGACCAAACGGAATATACACGCGCACGGTATAGCCATCTTTCATTAACTGCTCTTGTAAATCGCGCCGAATGCCGTATAACATTTGAAACTCAAAGGCGTTTTTCGGCAAACCGATTTTTTCCGCGTAACCTTTTGCAAAAGCAATCCGTCTCTCGTCGTGCGTGGCTAAGGCGGGGAGCGAGGGAATGCGTCCATCGCCGCTCAGGCTCGAGCGTTTATCTAAAGAAGCGTCAAAAAGAATTTTGGCAAGCAAATCATAATTCGCGTCCACATCCGCTTTTTTAGGATAAGCCTTATCAGCAGGTTCTTTATATGCCCCTTTAACGATTCTGATTTTCACATCGTCAGCCGCCAAACGTTTTACATCCGCCTCCGAACGATACAAATAAGCCTGAATCGCCACCCCAACATTATCATAGCCTTTGGCTTTCATGGCATAAATCAAGTTAATGGTTTTATCGGTGTAGGGCGTATCTTCCATGTCAATGCGAATGAAAGCGTTATTCTTTTTAGCGCGCGCCAAAATGCGTTCTAAAATTTCGGCGCATAAAGTTTCATCTAACCCTAAGCCAATTTGCGTTAACTTAATCGAAACGTTCGCCTTAAGCGCTGGTTCTTGCCCGAGCGCGTCTAAAATTTTATAAATTTCATCCGCCACGGCTTGCGCGTCCTCTGGGGTATGCGTATGCTCTCCCAATTGATTTAATGAAACGACATAACCGTTTGCGTTCAAATCGCGCGCCACTTGTAACGCGTCTTCTAATTTTGTGCCTGGCACAAACCGCGAGGCAATCTTCCACGCGTATCCCCAATTCATTACCAAGTTTTGCGCCCAACTCGCTTTAGAAAAATAAATCAAAATTGAACGAAGCATCGTCCATCCTTTGAAAAGTTTTTTAACAAGCCTCACAAAACCGCCCCGCAAGCGTATAAACCAACTTGCGGGACGTATTAATTCTACGCTTATTCTAGCACAAGCGCATGATTTTGGTATGTTATACTTTTTTTACTATTGGAGGTTCGTTTGAGAAATCGCAATACCAACATCTTATTACGCGGCGTGTCCATTTTATTCTTAACGGGCGCGCTCGTGCTGACCATTACCTCATTAATTGCATACAGCCGCCAAAGAAATAATTACCCCAAAGGCATGACCATTGCCGGCGTGCCTGTAGATGGTCTCTCGCCTGCAGAAGCCTCACAGCGCTTGCTAGAAGTTTACACAACTCCCATCTTAGCGCAATATGGCGAAGCAAGTTTTTATATTGACCCAAGCGCCGTTGGCTTTCAAATAGATATGGAAACGATGCTCGCCGCAGCAGATTTATCTCGCACGGGCGTTTCGTTCTGGGGCGGCTTTTGGGATTACCTGTGGAATCGCACCCCGCCCGCCACGCAAATTCCGCTTAGCGCCAATATTTCAGAAGAGCGCCTGCGCGAATTTTTACAAAATGAAATTGCCTCTCGCTACGATAAGCCGCCCGCGCCCGCCCAACCGATTCCCGGCAGCGCCACCTTCTTGCCCGGCGCGCCTGGACAGACTCTTGACCTCGACCGCGCCGTCCTACTGATTACCGACGCGTTAAAGTCTCCTACCAATCGTCGTGTGGCTCTTTCTTTTACCCAAAGTTCCGCCGCCAGACCCACCATTGACAATTTAGAAATCCTGCTCAAACAAATCGTCACTACTTCAGACTTTGACGGAATCATCGGCTTTTATATGATGGACTTACAAACTGGGCAAGAGATTCATTTTGCAATGAATAACAAGCAAGAAATTTCCGTTGAGCCTGATATTGCCTTCACCGCCTCTAGCACGATTAAAGTTCCAATTGTCGCCTCTTACTTAATCAATCGAGGGAGCGATTTAGACGCCGCCACTGCCGATGTCATCTCGCGCACATTAGGCAGGTCGGATAATTCTGCAACCGATTTAGTATTACAACGAATTGACGAAACCAACGGACCTTTAATTGTCACCCGTGATATGGAAACGCTGGGCTTAGAAAGCACCTACTTAGGCGGAATGTTTTACTTAGGCGCGCCCAATTTACTGCCAAACCGAGTTACCCCCGGCAACTCTCGCACCGATATTTTCATGGAACGCGACGCCTACTCGCAAACCACGCCCTCTGAAATGGGCGTTCTACTGGCAGATATTTACAACTGCGCCCAAAATTCAGGCGGCGCGCTTATGGCGGCTTTCCCCGATAAGGTGACCCCAGCCACATGCCAATTGTTAATTGACTTTATGGCGCAAGATAAACTCGGCTCGCTCATTCAAGGCGGCGTGCCAGATGGCACGCTCGTGCCGCATAAACACGGCTACGTCACCTCTCCGCGCGACGGCTATGTGCATGACATCAGCGATGTGGGCATTGTCTATTCGCCAGGCGGAAATTTTGCGCTATCTATTTACACATATCACCCCGTGCAAAATATTTGGGATGTGACCAACCCGCTCTTTGTAAATTTAACTCAAGCCGTTTATAACTACTTCAACATCACAACTCAATAATTACCTAAGCCGCCGTTCTCGGCGGCTTTTTTTATGAACGCATAAATTGCAACCCCATGAAAAAATGCAATTTACCAAAGTGACGGGTATAATTAAGCTATGAGCGCCACGCTGGGACTTTTTCGCCTACAACAAGTTGACCGACAAATTGACCGTGTCCGTTCTCAATTAGACGTTATTCAAAAAACCCTTGAGAATGACACCGAACTAAAACAAGCGCTACAAAAAGCGGAAAGCGCGCAAAAAAATCATCTTCTCGCTTCGCATGAGATGAAAAACGCCGAAGCCGAAAGGCAAGCGCAAAAACTAAAAATTGAACACGCCGAAGCCAGCCTCTATGGCGGGGGCGTTAAGAACCCAAAAGAACTGCAAGATTTACAAATGGATGTCGCCTCGCTCAAAAAACATTTAGTTACACTAGAAGAGCGCGAACTGGAAGCCATGCTAAAAGCGGAAACCGCCAGCGCCGAGTATGAAAAAGCAAAAACCGAATTAGAACTACTGCAAGCCAAACGCGGCAACGAGCACAAGAAACTGCTCGAAGAGCAAAAGTCGCTGACGAAGCAGCTACAAAGCCTAACCGAAGAAAGAGAAGCGTCTCTCGCGCCAATGGACGCGGCGCTTTTGCAAAGTTACGAAGAACTCCGCAAACACAAACGCGGAATCGCCGTCTCAGAAATTGAAGATAACGCCTGCGCCGCCTGCGGAACAGACATCAACGCCGCCGCGCAGCAAAACGCGCGCAAACAAATCGTGTATTGTCCATCCTGCGGACGAATTTTATTCGCTAAATAAATCGCTATGCCATTTCTTTTCGCGCTTGACCCTATTTCATTTCTCATCGGCTTTATCTCCGCCACTATCTTTTGGTTTATTGTGAGCCGCGCGCGCCCAGCCATAGAAGAACTGCGCGAGACTATGAAAGCGCGCCGCGAAGAAGCGCAAGCGCGTAAGACAAGCTCAATTGAAGAAAATCACCGCCGCGCCACATTAAGACGCGCGCAAGGTATGCACCTCGCCGCGCAATTATTTGCATTAGATGAGATTTTACAAGAGCCGTTATTGCTTGCTCCGCCGCAACGCGTAGAGCCGGGCATCCCCCCTAAGTTTGAAGACGTTGTCACGCAAACGCTCCCCTATTTACCCACTTGGCCCGAAATCGCCGCCGTGTATCAACCGCAAACGCTCACGTTGCCGCAAGCCATTTCAGGCAACGTAAACATTGCAATTATCGGTCAGCCTGGCGCTGGCAAAACGGTTGCCTTGGCGCATCTTGCCTCGCTTGCCGCTAACCGCAGTGAAAAACTAGGAGAATTACAAAACCTCGTTCCATTCTTAATTCATGTAGCCGATTTGAACCTCCCTCAAAAAGACGCTAAAAATATTTTAGACCCTATCATCGAAGCGGCGGCGGAACACGCCTCCTTGTTCGATTACAATAAACTTTCGGCGTTTATCAACACAGCCTTTAGAAGCGGAAATAGTTTACTGCTGGTGGACGGCTACGATGAAATTACCCCCGATGAGCAAACGCTCGTTTCAGATTTTTTCAAACTGATTTTACAAAACTACCCCGAAACGCGCATCGTAGTCGCAGGCGCGCCAGAATATTTAGACGGTTTAATTGCATTAGGCTTTACTCCCCTAGCCATTACCGCATGGTCGGAGCGCCAAAATCAAAAATTCTTAGAACAATGGGGGCGCTTGTGGAATCAAACCGTTGCCAAAGAATCTTGGGCGCAAACGGAAATGATGCAACCCGTAGACCCGCTTCTCCTTAACGCCTGGCTGGGCAATGACCTTACGCATTTATCTCCCCTTGAATTGACTTTAACCGCTTGGGGCGCGTATGCGGGCGATAGTTTAGGTCCGCACGTCTTAGAAGTCATCGCCACGCACATCCGCCGCATTGCGCCAGAGAATACGCCCGTCGCCGCGTTAGAGACGTTGGCAATGCAAGTCGTTCTCTCTGCTCAACCCATCTTCGACCCACGCCAAGCGCGCGGCTGGGTGAAATCGTTTGAAGTGGCAGAGCATGAATCCACAGGCGAAACAGGTCAAACGGGAAGCCCCGAAGCGGAAGAGGCAAAGTCGAATACGCAGAAAATGAAGAAGATAGAAAAAGTATCCACGCCTTCCGCTAGTTTGTTAGACAAAATGGCGCAGAGCGGGTTGTTAGTTTCATATCCAAATCATAAAATGCGTTTTGCGCACGCCGTATTCTTAGGCTATTTGGCGGGTCATGCGATGACGACCTACAACGCCGAAGATACAATTTTGAATCAGCCCGATTGGTCTGGAAAATATTTAACCTTGCGCTATTTCGCCGCGCATGGCGACGCCAGCCATATTGTGCAATCGCTATTAGAGTTTTCGCGCCTGCCCATGCACCGCCCATTATTTGCGGCGGCGCGTTGGCTGCGCGACGCCCCCAAAAATGCGCCTTGGCGCGGAAAAATGTTCGGCACGCTTGCGGCAATTTTACAATCGGAAGGTTTACCGCTCAGTTTGCGCGGGCAGGCAATGGCGGCGTTTGTTTATAGCCACGACCCTAGCGCCGCCACATTGTTCCGCCAATTCATTAATTCGCCGTCGTTTGAATTAGTGCATTTAGCGGTGTTGGGCGCAGGCGCCATGCGCGATGTGAAAGCCCTCAAAATTTTAGAAATGTCTTTGCAAGCGCCGAGTTTATCGGTGCGGCGCGCGGCTTGTATGGCGCTGGTGGCGATTAATACAAACGAAGCGCTGGAAATTGTGGCGCAAACGTTACTCGGCGGCGATGAAGACATCCGCCGCGCCGCCGGCGAAGCGCTAGCCAACGACACAAAAGAAGGCTACGCCATGTTGAAAGACGGCATCACCATCAACGATATTTTATTGCGCCGCGCAGTGGTTTATGGCTTAGGGCGCATTCATGAAGATTGGGCGATTGAGTTATTGAAAAAGATTCAAATTGAAGACGAGCAATGGGTTGTGCGCAACGCCGCCACCGAAGTGTTAGACTCAAAACTCGCCGCCAACACGCTGGCGCCCACGCGATTAAGCCCCCCGCATGAAACCCCTTGGCTGATTGAATTTGCCGCCAAAAAAGGCTTAGGCGTTTCGCCCGGCGCTCCCGCAACCGATATCTTCTTACTCGCCCTCAAAGACGAAGACCCCGATGCCCGCCTTGCCGCATTGCCCTATTTGAAATATCACGCCAATGAAGGCGTCATTTCGCAAATTTATAACGCCATGTATAAAGACGACCCCGAATTACGCGAAGCCGCGTTTCTTACGCTTTGGGAAATGGGCATAAGCGGGGTAAAACTCCCCCATCCGAGTCAGTATGGGTTGGGTTAAGAAATTAACCGCGAAGGAAACAAAGGTGAATTAACCTGACCGCCGACGGCTAGCCTCGGTGTATGGTTGGCGGTGATAAACAATGAAATATGTATCTTAGTTAAAACAAATAAGCGCAATTCACGGCAAAAGGTTTTTGAATCATGTTAATTACAAATGCAAATATCATTACTTGGGAAAAACCAAACCGCGTGCTGACAAATCACGCCATTTACATTGAAGGCGGATACATCCGCGAAATAGGCTCTACAAAATCATTAACCGCCAAACACCCCAAAACCAAACCGTTTGACGCAAACGGGCAATATGTGATGCCCGGCGGAATATGCGCCCACACCCATTTTTACGGAGCGTTTGCGCGCGGCATGGCAATCCCCGGCAAACCCGCTAAAGACTTCCCCGAAATTTTACAAAAACTTTGGTGGCCACTCGACCGTTCGCTCGACGCGGAAGGCGTGCGTTATTCCGCTTTAGTTTGTTTAATAGACGCAATCAAACATGGCACTACAACATTAATTGACCATCACGCCTCGCCCAATTTTATTGACGGCTCGCTAGACGTGATAGCCGACGCAGTGGATAAAAGCGGATTACGCGCCGTTTTATGCTACGAAGTGACCGACCGCGACGGCATGGAAAAAGCCAACGCAGGCATTCAAGAAAATTTGAGATTCATCCGCCGCCTCCAACATAACCCACATCCCCGCCTCGCCGCAACCTTCGGGTTACATGCCAGCCTAACTTTATCTGGCGCTACGCTTCAAGCGTGCCGCGCCGCGGCAAATGATGAAGTTGGCTTTCATATTCACGTCGCCGAGCATGAAGAAGACGAATACGATAGTTTACACAAATCGCAAATGCGCGTCATTGAACGTTTGCAAAAACACAACATTCTCGGACCGAAAACCATCACAGCGCATGGCGTGCATTTGGATGTGCGCGAAATGGAAATATTGAAAGAAACAGAAACATGGCTCACCCATCAGCCCCGTTCTAACATGAACAATGGCGTTGGCGTAGCGCAAATTGAATCTATGATGCGAATGGGAATCAAAGTTTGCTTAGGCAACGATGGCTTTACCAATTCCATGTGGGACGATTGGAAAGCCGTTTATCTCCTGCATAAAGTTCACCACCGCGACCCGCGCCGCATGGGCGGATACGATGTGCAACAAATGGCGGCTTATCACAACGCCGAATTAGCCGAAGCGTTTTTCCCAAACACTTCCATCGGCAAAATAACCGTCGGCGCAATTGCCGACTTGATTTTTGTGGATTACAAACCATATACGCCATTAACGGACGGCAATTTACCGTGGCATATTATTTTTGGTTTTCAACAAAGCATGGTCACATCCACTATGGTAGAAGGCAAGTTTTTGATGAAAGATAGAAAGCTATTAACCTTAGACGAAGAAGAAATTGCCGCCCGCGCCAGAGAAGTTGCCCCCAAAATTTGGAAACGCTACGAAGAAGAAGTAGCGAAGGCAAGTTAATAGGGCTTACCCCAAAATCAGGTTACATTCAACGCCGCCGCAAACGGCGGCTAAAACGTCATTATATAAATTTGGAGAGCGCATGAAAGAAAATCATCTTTTACTATCCATCGCCATACTAGGCGGAACAGGCAAACAAGGCAAAGGGCTTGCCTACCGCTGGGCGCGCG
Source organism: Anaerolineales bacterium (assembly GCA_034434495.1). GTDB lineage: Bacteria > Chloroflexota > Anaerolineae > Anaerolineales > Villigracilaceae > Villigracilis. The sequence continues at coordinate 5,398 of DAOTZE010000010.1, read as the reverse complement.
CGGGCTATCACATTTTGATTGGCTCACGAGACGAAGAAAGCGCCAAAAACACGGCAAATGAATTAAAAACAATGCTTGGCGAAGGAGTCTCTATCTTTGGCATGAGCAACGCGCAAGCCGCAAAAGAAGCGGATATGGTTGTTTTATCTGTGCCGTATTCTGCGCATCGTTCCACATTAGAATCAGTCAAAGAGCATTTGCAAGGAAAAATTTTGATAGACGTGACGGTTCCGCTTGTGCCGCCCAAAGTATCAAAAGTGCAAATGCCGCCCGCAGGGTCTGCCGCGCAAGAAGCGCAAGAAATCCTCGGCGAAGGCGCGCAAGTGTGCGCCGCGTTTCAAAATATTTCATACGAACTATTAACCAGCGAAGAAGAAATAGATTGCGACGTGCTGGTGACAGGCACAAGCAAAGAAGCGCGCGAAGAAACCTTGAAACTTGTGCAAGCGGCAGAGTTAATCGGCTGGGACGCTGGACCCATCGAAAACTCCGTTGTTGTGGAAGGGCTGACAAGCGTTTTAATTGGCATTAACAAAAAATACGGCTCTACCCATGCGGGCATTAGAATTACAGGCGCGCAACATGCGTAATTCATAAACGAGAAGTACGGCTTATAAATTACCATGTCATTAATTCTCACCGCGCTTCAACATATTCCCCTCATCCGCCGAGGCGACAACTTGGCGGATATTATTCTTAATGCAACAAACTTCACCTTGCTTGATAACGATATTTTTGTCTTAGCCCAAAAAATTGTCAGCAAAGCCGAAGGGCGCATAGTAAATTTGGCGGATGTGCAACCCAGCCAACCCGCGCTTGACCTTGCCCGCAAAACCGAAAAAGACCCCCGCTTAGTGGAATTAATGCTGCAAGAAAGCAACGAAGTAGTGCGGTATCGAAAAAACGTCATCGTAGTTGAACATAAACTCGGCTTCATTTGCGCCAACGCAGGCATTGACCACTCGAACGTTTTAGGAGACGGCGAACATAAAGATAAAGTTTTACTGCTTCCACAGCGCCCCGACCAATCTGCCAAACAAATTCGAGACGAAATTAAACAAAGGACAAATAAAAATATCGGCGTCATGATTATCGATTCGCATGGGCGCGCATGGCGCAACGGAACGGTGGGCGTGTGCATCGGCTTAAGCGGCATCCCCGCCATCATTGATGAACGCGGCTGGAAAGATTTATTCGGCTACACCCTGCAAGCCACCATCGTCGGCGTAGCGGACGAACTCGCCGCCGCCGCATCGCTCGTCATGGGGCAAGCCGCCGAAGGAACTCCCGTTGTGCATGTGCGCGGCTTCCCTTACCCGCTTGGCGAAGGAAGTTTGCAAGAACTCATTCGCCCCAAAGAAATGGATATGTTTCGTTAGGACTAACGGAAAACAATAGAATTTATTTTTTCGTCTGCAGTCAGCCGTTTTTACGCTAACAAAACTCTTATGTGAGTTTGATACACTCCAAAAAAATGGAGAGCCAACCACACATGAACTTCCCCGAAAAATATCTCGACTTATTCCAACCAGAAACTAAAGCGCTTTTATACTTGGCAACCGTCAACGCAAACGGCGACCCACAGCTTTCGCCCGTTTGGTTTGATACAGACGGCAAATATATCCTTATCAACACCAATGAAGGGCGGCTAAAAGACAAAAACATGAAAGCGCGCCCTCATCAAATCGCTATGGTGATTCAAGACCCAAAAGACCCTTATCGGTATCTTGGCATTAAAGGCAAAGTGGTTTCATACACGCGCGAAAACGCAGACGAACACATCAACCTGCTTTCTTTACGATACGACAACCAACCGTGGAAATATCGTGAAGGTCAAAAAAGAATTATTTTCAAAATAGAACCCATTCGCTTTGACGAACACTAACTTAAAAGACTTTTTACGTTCCAGACGCTCCATCCGCCGCTTCAAACCCGACGTGGCGCCTGATTCTGTTTTAAGCGACATTCTCTACACCGCCACATTCGCCCCGTCTGCCCATCACCGTCAACCTTGGCGATTCGCAGTCATAAAAGATTCTTCTACCAAAAAACATTTAGCCGATGAAATGGCAAACGCCTTTGAAAACGATTTGCGACAAGACAACCTCGCGCAAGAAGAAATTCAGAAATTAATCGCTCGGTCAAAATCCAGAATCAACAATGCGCCCGTCGTCATTCTGCTGTGCCTCGACATGACGGATATGAATCCATATCAAGATAAAAAAAGAAAACGAGCCGAGTTTTTAACCGCTGTGCAATCTGTGGCTAATGCGGGCATGCAGTTACTGCTTGCCGCCCATGCAGAAGGGCTAGGCGGCGTTTGGGTGTGCAGCCCCATCTTCGCGCAAGAAACCGTACAACGCGCTTTAGAACTCCCCACAACATGGGAGCCTCAGGCAATGTTTTTGATTGGGTATCCAGCGGAAACCCCAAAAACGAAAGAAAGAAAAAAAATAGAAGAAATTGTGAAATTTTTTTGACACGAAACGGCGAGAGAGCGCTTCATCTTATGAACCAAAAACCAATAAACAACGCTGTCAACCATCAATCGTCCCCCATCCGCCGCCGAATTGTTGCCCTAGCGGGCGGCGTGGGCGGCGCCAAACTCGCGCATGGGCTTGCTCAGGCGTTGCCGCCGCAGGACTTAACCGTCATCGTCAACACAGGCGATGACTTTGAACATTTGGGGTTATCCATTTGCCCCGATTTAGATACAGTTTGTTACACCTTAGCTGGGCTTGCCAACCCAGAAACCGGCTGGGGACGCAAAAACGAAACATGGAACGCAATTGCAAATATTGAAAGACTTGGCGGACCGAGTTGGTTTCGGCTTGGCGACCAAGATTTTGCCACTCATATTGAAAGAACGAGAAGATTAAGAGAAGGGCAATCCTTAACGCAAATTACCAAAGATTTTTGTAAAGCCTGGGGTATTGAACATAACATTTTGCCAATGAGCGATACGCCTGTGAGGACAATGGTCAATACCGATGAAGGGGAGTTGGCGTTTCAAGAATACTTTGTTCACAGGCGATGCGAGCCGAGAGTCTTAGGGTTTAGGCTAGAGAATGTTGAGGCGGCAGAACCCACTCTCCCCGTGAAAGAAGCGATTGAATCCGCCGACGCGATTATCATTTGTCCATCAAACCCTTGGGTAAGCATTGACCCTATCCTCAAAACAATCGCCCCTGCGCTTTCAATCAAAAAAACGGGCAGAATCATTATTGCGGTTTCTCCAATCATCGGCGGAAAAGCCATTAAAGGACCCGCCGCAAAAATGTTTGCCGAATTGGGCATTGCGCCTTCGGCGTTGGCGGTGGCGAAACACTATCGCAACATCCTTGACGGTTTTGTGTTAGATGATGTAGATTCAAACTTGGAAGATGAGATAAAACAATTAAATATTAAGACATGGAAAACAAATACATTGATGAATGATAGTTTAGACCGCGCCCGCCTCGCCAACGATACGCTACACTTCATCGGGAGTTTATCCACATGACGCTTTGGGCAATTGTGCCTGTAAAACCATTACGACGCGGAAAGTCTCGTTTATCTGGCGCATTGACAGACGCTGAACGAGCGGAGTTAAATCAAAAACTTTTAGAACAAACGCTGAGAACCTTATCTAGTTTGAAAGAATTAGACCAAGTTTTAGTCGTCAGCCGAGACCCGCAAGCATTAACCATTGCGCGCAATCATGGCGCGAAAACGATTCAGGAAGACGGTCAGCCGCAATTAAATACGGCGCTCACCCGCGCCACTGTGTTAGCGAAGGTGCAGGCAATACACGGCGTTTTAATTTTGCCAGCCGATTTACCCCTGCTGACCAAAGAAGACGTGCTTACTTTAATTGATAGCGCCGCCAAACCGCCAGTGGTGGTGATTGCGCCCGATAGGCATAAAAAAGGGACAAACGCCTTATTGATGACGCCGCCCGGTTTGATTGATTACGAATTTGGCGAAGATTCTTTCGATAAACATTGCGAACGCGCAAAACAAGTTGGCGCGCATTTGAAAATTGTCGAACTGCCTTCGCTGGCTTTGGATGTGGATGTGCCGGAAGATTTAGAATTGGTAAAAAAAATAGAAGCGATGAAGACCTAAGAATTTATTCATAAGGAGAATGCCATGACAAAAGAACGCGTTGCCCTCTATTTGCAAGATTCGCACGACTTACGAGACGGTTTAGAATACGCCAAATACGCCGAAGAAAAGGGCTTTGAAGCGGTTTGGCAAGCGGAGTCGCGCTTGGTGCGCGATGCAATTGTGCCAATGGCAGGGTACGCCGCTGTGACTCAACGCATTAAAGTTGGCTCAGGCGTGATTAATAACTGGACGCGCAACATTGGGCTACTCGCTTCGACCTTCCTTACGCTTGACGATTTAGCCCCCAACAGAGTCATTTGCGGGCTTGGCGCTTGGTGGGACCCGCTGGCGAAAAACGTGGGCATTGACCGAAAAAAGCCGCTAACCGCTATGAAAGAAACGGTGATTGTGATGAAAAAGTTATTGAACATGGAGCGCGTGACGTTTAACGGCGAGTTTATTCATGTGAACGGCATTGAATTAGACGTGGTGTACGGAAGACGCGAACCGCGCCATGTGCCGATTATGATTGGCGCAACGGGCGACCAAATGATGGAAATGACCGGCGAAATTGCCGACGGCGTGGTTTTGAATTATTGCGTTGCGCCTGAATACAACGATAGAGCGATGGAATTGTTAGAGAAGGGCTTGAAAAAATCGGGCAGGAAAATGGAAGACTTTGACCGCCCTCAATTAATCGTTTGCTCGGTGGACGAAGACCATGATAAAGCGATTGATTATACAAAGATGTTGCTTTGCCAATATTTGGCGCAACAGCCGCACATTGCCAAAGCCTCAAATGTTTCGGACGATGTGATTCAAAAGATTCAATCGATTCTCGGTTGGCCCGCCACGAAAGAGCAAATTATGAAAGCCAAAGATTTAGTGCCTGACGATTTGGTTCATAAAATCACCGCTTCTGGCACGCCTGCCGAAGCCAAAGCCAAAGTGGAAGAATATAAAAAACGCGGATGCACCTGCCCGATTTTATATCCAGTGGGCGGGAATTTTAAGTTGTTGATTGATACGTTTGCGCAAAATTGAAATTCCATATAGGTTTTAATCTTTTTAAGTCGCTTCTTTCTTACAGGCAAGTTGATTCATCTACCTAAGCCTTCCCTTACGGGGAGGCTTTTTGGTTTATGCGGGATAGTCTTATGCCATTCAGCAAGGCTTTGTTGACCATAGATGAAGTGAGGTTGTATAATCGGTTTCGTAAGTTTTAACCCAATCCGCCTATCGGAAAAAGTTTGAGAGAGCATGATGACCTACTAGTAGAAAGGATTGTGCTCATGTACTCTAAAATCAT